>NZ_JAPKNJ010000001.1:1385465-2770930 GCF_026343945.1 Kaistia algarum | reverse complement strand
CCGGTATATAGACAGGGCCCTTCCCGCTGTCAACGACCTTTCACATTCCAATTCAAATTCCCGCATTTCCGCGCCCTGGCGCCTGTGGATAACCGGGCGACGCAGCTTTCAGCCTCCGTTCCCAGTGAAGGCGGCGAGACGTCCTCCCAATGGCTCTGCAGAAAGGGGGCGTCTTCGCGTCTCACCGGTCCATCGCCGGGCGCCTGGGCTTGTCGCGAGGTACGCCCCCCCCCTGGAGGCGCTTCCTCACCGCTTTGGTTCGGCCTTGATGACGCCGCGACGGCCCATGTTGCCGCTCTATAGAGAGACGCGGCAGAGGCGATGCAGTGAGGCTGGCCTTATTGATGACATGAAACGGGGCGACGTCACGAGGGTAGGCTCGGATGGATTCGAAGCCTTTCCTATGGGGCGACGCGCCGATGGGTGCCGGGCGGGCGGCGGTAGACCCGACGCGCTTCGTTGACTTGAACGGCGAGCGGCGGCAAGTTTTCGTCCCCGGCAGAGGCAGGGACGACAAAGCGGCGATGAGAGGCGGCCACAAGGCCGACGACGAACGGGGATGAAGACACCGTGAGAGGATGGGGACGCGGTCAGGCGGCAGGCTCGGGAGGCGGAGGCATCGACCTTGGCCGCGAGCCAGCCCTTACCGTCGACTCGCCCGACGGCGTGCCGCAGCGGCGCAGCGTCAGCGTGCGTTGGCTGACCGGAACCGTTCTTACCGGATTGACGTCGACGGTGCTGATGGGCGGCGCCTTGATGGCGGCACTGGATGGCCGGCACCAGTTGGCGGTGCCGCCGGAGATCGGCCGCGTCATCCAGAGCGCCATCGATAGCCTCGGCACGGGACAGAAGAGCGATCGCATCCGTCCGGCGCGCGAGCCCGTCTCCGATCGGCAGGTATTGCAGGTCAGCACGGTGAGCCGCCAGGGCGACCGCGACCTCATCAAGATGAAGCCGTTTGCCAAGATCACGACGACGCTGGCAACCTCTATCGCCGGGCTCGGCGATATTCCTCCCTTCGACCCGGCGAAGCTTGCGGGCGGCGATGCCGATCCGGCGCCAGCCCCGGTGGCCGCCGACAGCCTCGCCGAGATCAAGGATGAGGGAACCTCCGGCGACAGCGAGGACGCCGATGCGGCCACCGCGGACACGGCCGCCGCCGATGGCAGTTCCGGCGATGAAGGCCTTGTCGCAGCGGCGCCTGACGGTCCCGCCTCCGGCGCCATCGGCCAGGAGCAGATCTACGGCGCCAATGTCGAGGGCGAGGTTTCGATCAAGACCTCCGACCTGGCGCTCGATGAAAAGCCGGCCGATGACGAGCCCGGCTTTGCCGACGACGAAGCCGAGGCGGCAGCGCGCGCCGCCTTCCCGACGCCCGGCACCGGCCAGGGCGATGGCACGCTGATGGCAGCGATGCCCTATGTCGATCCTGGCCGCTTCACGGTCGACGATCCCGCCGACCCGTTCTCAGCCCTCGGCGTGAGGATCGTTCCGGAAAATGTATCGTTCATCGCCAAATCGGCGCCCAGCTCCAAGACGGAGGAGCGGGTCGCGACGGTCGAAAAGAATCAGACCTTGCAGTCGATCCTCACCGAGAATGGTGTCGGGGAAGCCGATAGCGCCACGATTGTGACCGCCATGTCGGATCTCGTCGACCTCTCCGGCCTGCATGCGGGACAGAAGATCCGGATCGAGGTCTCCGTTGAGGCGGACACCGTCCGGCCGATGCGCGTCTCGATCTATGATGAGGGCGTGCATCAGGCGACGGTGGCGCGGCGCGACGACGACAGCTTCGTGCGCGCCGACGAGCCCGAGACGTCGACTGACGAGTTCGAGACCGCCGACGAGGCGCCGTCCGACGACGGCCCGATGCCGACGCTCTACAAATCGATCTATGAGACGGCGCGCGAGCAGCAGATTCCCGAGCCGCTGATCTCCGAGCTCATCCGCATCTTTTCGTACGATGTCGACTTCCAGTCACGCGTGGCGCCCGGCGACGGCATCGAAGTATTCCATTCGCTGCCCGAGGATGGCGGCAGTGACGTCGACGACGAGATTCTCTACGCCTCGATCACGATCGACGGCACGACCAAGCGCTATTACCGCTATCGCTCGCCGGATGACGGCGTCGTCGATTATTTCGACGAAGAGGGGCGCAGTGCCAAGAAGTTCCTCGTGCGCAAGCCGATCTCGATCGGCATCCTCCGCTCGCCCTTCGGGTACCGCAAGCACCCGATCCTCGGCTATGTCCGCCTGCATCCGGGCGTCGACTGGGCCGCGCCGCGCGGCACCCCGATCACGGCCGCCGGCAACGGCGTCGTCGAGAAGGCGGGCTGGACCTCCGGCTACGGCCGTTTCACGCTGATCCGGCATACCAACGGCTATGAGACGGCTTACGGTCACCAGTCGGCGCTCGCCAAGGGCGTCGTTCCCGGTGCCAAGGTCCGCCAAGGCCAGGTGATCGGTTATGTCGGTTCTACCGGCCTCTCGACGGGACCGCACCTCCACTACGAGGTGCGCATCAACTCCAAGCCCGTCGATCCGCTCCGCGTGCGCCTGCCGCGCGGACGCGTCCTGCAGGGCGATATGCTGGTCTCCTTCCAGAAGGAGCGCACCCATATCGACAGCCTCGTCGGGGCTCCAGCCGGCGCCAAGGTCGCCGCGATTCCGGACGATCAGGTCCCTAACTAGAACTTTCCGCGACATGAAATGAGGCTGGGCCAGACCAAAGCCGATAGTCGGGGCTTGTCGGGACGCCCCCTACGCACGGAGAGTGCGCCGACCTCATCGCCCAGCCCCGGCTTGCCAAACAGCCGAGTGAAAGCGGCCCGTCCCTTGATTTTTTCAGGAGCCGGCGATCATATCGCGATCGCATCAATATTTCCGTTGGCAGATGAGGGACAAACACATGTTCAAGGCAGGATTTCTCCTTCTGCTCTTGGTGATGTCTTCCACGGTAGCCTACGCCGACGCCACCCTTCCTGACGCCGACATTGACGGCGCCAAGGACAATCCTCTGACGCAACGCTATGACGGCTCGTGGATCGTCAGCTACGAACAATCCGCCTATACCGATTTCACCATACCGCTGGCGCCGTTGAGGCCGGATGCGGATCCGGACAAGCGCGATGTCGAGAATAACGTCGTCTATGCCCCGGAAAAGAGCCAGGCGGTCGAGGGCAAGCTCACCCGCATCGCCTATCTGCTTCCCGAGGGCCGATCGCCACTTGAGGTGTTGCGCAACTTCCAGACGGTGATCACCAATCAGGGGGGCGCGCTGCTTTTCGAATGCAAGACCGAAGCCTGCGGCGGCGCGGCAGATCGCGCGTCACAGGGCGGCGGCGGCGATATGAGCCTGATGATGACCTTCTTCCACGC
The DNA here is from genome assembly GCF_026343945.1 of Kaistia algarum. Taxonomy (NCBI): domain Bacteria; kingdom Pseudomonadati; phylum Pseudomonadota; class Alphaproteobacteria; order Hyphomicrobiales; family Kaistiaceae; genus Kaistia; species Kaistia algarum. The sequence continues at coordinate 2,767,552 of NZ_JAPKNJ010000001.1, read as the reverse complement.
GCGCGACCTGAAGCTGGAGGATTTCTCCAACGGCGCTTGCGCCCTGACATCGACGATCACGGACCAACGTTTCTTCGCGGCCAAACTGCCGCAGGACGGCGGCGAAGCCTACGTCACCGTCCAGACGTTTTCGCTGATCGACGATCTCTATTGCAAGGCTTTCAACGGCCGCACGATCGCCTTGGTGCAGGTCGTCGAACCCAAGCCGCGCGACCAGAAAATGGTGGTCGTGACGTCCGCCCAGATGGAATCGGGCCTCAGCCAACTTGGCTCGATATCCCTCTATGGCATCCTGTTCGACACCGACAAAGCCGTCCTCAAGGCAGCGTCCGCGCCGACCTTGCAGGAGATCGCGGCGTTGCTCGAACAAGACCCGAAGATGGCGGTCCTGGTGGTTGGGCACACCGACAATCACGGCGACTATGGCCACAATGTCGACCTCTCCGAGCGGCGCGCGCAGGCGGTCAAGACGGCTCTGGTCAAAACATACGGAATCGACGCCAAGCGGCTGACCGCAGCGGGAGCCGGCATGATGGCCCCGGTTGCGAGCAACGATTCCGAGGAGGGCCGCGCCAAGAACCGGCGGGTCGTCTTGGTAAAGGCAAACTGAACACGGGACTGGTGTCGCAACGAAGCCCAGGCACAATCGGCTGGCCGAACCGCGACGCGCTCCATTTCGCCCTCGAGGCTTCGGCTTGGCTGCTGCGAATCGCCGGCGCCGTGCGAGCCAGACGGCAACGATCCATGGACGTGCTTGAAGTCAGCGAAAAGCCCGGCGTCGCCGCCGGGCTTTCAGCATAAGGGAATCCCCCCAGGACGAGGCAACCGATATTACGCGGCCTTGGCGGTCTCGCCTTTCGGCAGGAACAGCAGCTTGTCGGTTCCCGAGGTGATCTTGACGCGTGTGCCATCGGCGATCTCGCCGGCGAGGATCTTGTCGGCGAGCGGATCCTGCACATAGCGCTGGATCACCCGCTTCAGCGGCCGCGCGCCATAGGTCGGGTCGTAGCCCTTCTCGGCAAGCCAGGCCTTGGCCGTATCGTCGAGCTCGAGCACGACCTTGCGCTCCTCCAGCAGCTTCTGCAGGCGCTTCAGCTGGATCTCAACGATCCGCCCCATCTCGGCCCGCTTCAGGCGGTGGAACAGGATGATATCGTCGAGCCGGTTCAGGAACTCGGGCCGGAAATGCCCCCGCACCACCGCCATGACCTGCTCGCGGACCGCATCAACATCCTCATCGTCGCGCAGATTGGCGAGATATTCGGAACCGAGGTTCGAGGTCATGATGATGACGGTGTTCTTGAAATCGACCGTCCGCCCCTGCCCGTCCGTCAGGCGCCCATCGTCGAGCACCTGCAGCAGGATGTTGAAGACATCGGGATGCGCCTTCTCGATCTCGTCGAAGAGAACGATCTGGTACGGCCGGCGGCGAACCGCCTCCGTCAAGGACCCGCCTTCTTCATAGCCCACATAGCCGGGAGGCGCGCCGATCAGCCGGGCGACCGAGTGCTTCTCCATAAATTCGGACATGTCGATCCGAACCATGGCGCTCTCATCGTCGAACAGAAACGACGCCAGGGCTTTGGTCAGCTCGGTCTTGCCGACGCCGGTCGGGCCTAAGAACATGAACGAGCCGATCGGCCGGTTTGGATCCTGCAGCCCGGCACGCGCCCGGCGGACCGCGGTCGAGACCGCATGCACCGCCTCAGCCTGGCCGACGACCCGCTTGCCGAGCTCATCCTCCATGCGGAGCAGCTTCTCGCGCTCGCCCTCGAGCATCTTGTCAACGGGCACGCCGGTCCAGCGCGCGACGATCTGCGCGATGTGCTCCGGCGTCACGGCCTCTTCCATCATCGTGCTCGTCTGTGCCTTTTCGGCTTCAACGAGCTGGCGCTCCAGAGCGGGGATCGTGCCATAGGCCAGCTCGCCGGCCTTGGCTAGATCGCCCGTGCGCTGCGCCTTTTCGAGATCACTGCGAGCCTGGTCAAGTTGCTCCTTCAGCCGCTGTGCGGAGGAGAGCTTGTCCTTCTCGGCATGCCAGCGCTGCGTGAAGGCCGCCGATTCCTCTTCGAGGTCGGTCAGTTCCTTCTCCAGCCGCTCCAGCCGGTCCTTCGAGGCCTGGTCGGTCTCCTTCTTCAGCGCCTCGCGCTCGATCTTGAGCTGGATGACGCGCCGATCGAGTTCGTCGAGCGCCTCCGGCTTCGAATCGACCTGCATGCGCAGCCGCGCTGAGGCCTCGTCCATCAGGTCGATTGCCTTGTCCGGCAGGAAGCGGTCGGTGATGTAGCGGTTCGACAATGTCGCGGCGGCCACCAAAGCGGAGTCCATGATCCGCACGCCATGGTGCAGCTCATATTTCTCCTTGATGCCGCGCAGGATCGAGATCGTGTCTTCGACCGTCGGCTCGCCGACAAAGATCGGCTGGAACCGGCGGGCCAGCGCCGCGTCCTTCTCGACATGCTTGCGATATTCGTCGAGCGTGGTCGCGCCGACGCAATGGAGTTCGCCGCGGGCCAGAGCGGGCTTCAAGAGGTTGGAGGCGTCCATCGCTCCATCCGCCTTGCCGGCGCCCACCAGCGTATGCATCTCGTCGATGAACAGGATGATGCCGCCATTGGCCGACGTGACTTCCGAGAGCACGGCCTTCAGCCGCTCCTCGAACTCGCCGCGATATTTCGCACCGGCAATCAACGCGCCCATGTCAAGCGCGAGCAGGCGCTTGTCCTTGAGGCTTTCCGGCACGTCGCCATTGACGATGCGCAGCGCCAGCCCTTCTGCGATCGCCGTCTTGCCGACACCCGGTTCGCCGATCAGCACCGGATTGTTCTTGGTACGCCGCGACAGCACCTGGATCGTGCGACGGATCTCATCGTCACGGCCGATGACCGGATCGAGCTTTCCGTCGCGCGCTACCTGGGTAAGGTCACGCGCATATTTCTTCAGCGCGTCATACTGGCCCTCGGCGCCGGCACTGTCGGCCGTGCGTCCCTGGCGCAGCGCCTCGATCGAACGATTGAGCCCGACCGCGGTGACACCGCCGTCCTTGAGGATCTGCGCGGTCTTGGCGTCTTTTTCGAGCGCCAGCGCCAGCAGTAGCCGCTCGACCGTGACGAAGCTGTCGCCCGCCTTCTTGGCGAGCGCTTCAGCCTGCGCGAACACCTTGGCAAGCGCCGGCGCCAGATAGAGCTGTCCGGCGCCGCCGCCAGAGACCGACGGCATGGCAGCGAGCGCCCGTTCGGTCGCGGCCAGAACCTCGCGCGACCGCCCGCCGCTGCTGTCGATCAGACCGCCGGCAAGACCTTCCTCGTCGTCCAGCAGCACCTTCAAGAGATGCTCGGGAGCGAATTGCTGGTGCCCCCTTGTGAGCGCCTGCGTCTGGGCGGACTGGATGAAGCCCTTCGCGCGCTCGGAATAGTTATCAAAATTCAAGATCGTCCCTCCTGACCCGTACCCGCCACCCCGAAGGCATGGCGAACCGTTCAAACTGCAAACATCACTGCCGCCAGCAGCCATTTCGGCCTGCCGCAAGGAGGATATGGTGTTGCCGGAGCGCAACAGGAAGAGGGTGGACAGGGAGAAAATTACGGCCAGAACGGAGAAATGATTTCGCCGGAGCCGCAGGGCACGTCAGCAAGAATCGCGTCTCGGCGCAGTGCGCCGCATCCATGGGCGGGATGCCGGGGCGCTTTCGGCGCCGACATCCAGTACCGTCTGGCGGGAGGTCGAACGAACCGGCTCCGGTCCCAAAGGGGGCGGGGACGCCGCGTCCAACCGCTCAAGCCTTCTTCAGGAATTCCGTCTTCAGCACCAGGCCCTTGACCTGCTTGGTGTTGCACTCGACCTCGCCAGGATTTCCTGTCAGGCGGATGCCCTTCACCAGCGTACCGCGCTTTATCGTCTCGGACGTCCCCTTGACCTTCAGGTCTTTGATGACCGTCACCGAGTCCCCGTCGCTAAGCTGGGCACCATTGCTGTCTCGGACGATTTCGTCGCTCATGAACTCACTTCCCTCAGCCTGCACCTCGAAACGGACGCTCCGCGCCTTTCAGGCGAAGATAATCCGAAGGCCGCCATCGGCGGTCTGGGGCAGGCATAGACCTATTGGATTTCGAAAGAAAAGCGCCGCCTATCTGGCGGCGCTTTCAACCTATTCCTCGTCGACCGTATCGATCGCGAGTTGCGGCTCGGCTTCACCGCCCTCCGTGTCGCGGCGCGTTCTCGCCCGCGAGGCACGGCGGCGGCGAGGACGGAACATCTCCTCCTCCGCCGTCGGAACGGCTGCTTCGACCGAAATCGCCGGGGTCGGATCCACAACCGGTTCGGGCGCGGGGGCCGGCGCGGGCACCGGCGCAACCTCGACCGCTACCGGCTCGACTGCGGTGACAGGCGCCGTCTCGATCACCGGCTGGGGCGTTTCGCCCGTGACGAAGCGCGGCAGGTCCGAACGCGGGGGACGATCGCCCCGCTCCCGGCGCTCGCCCCGCTCCGGCCTCGGCCCGCGATCATCGCGGCCGGATCGGAAGGGACGGTCCTGACGCTCGGGACGCGACTCCTGCCGCTCGCCGCCTTCGGCCCGAACTTCCTGCCGTTCAGGGCGATCCTGACGTTCAGAACGATCTTGGCGCTCGGGACGGTCCTGGCGCTCAGGACGGTCCTGGCGATCTCGAACGGGGCGATCGCCGCCATTCCCATATTGGCCATTGCCGTTCACATAGGGCTGCGACTCGGAGCCAACGCTCTGGGATGCCTCGCCCTCGCCGGAAAGCGCCATGCGGTCATGCTGGCCGAAGCGATCGCTGAAGCGATCATCTTCTTCGTCGAGGCCTTCTTCCTCCATGTCGGGGCGATAGGAAGGCTGCTGCGGGTTCTGCACCTGCGCCGCTGCGATCACGCGGAAGTAGTGTTCGGCATGCTGCAGATAGCTCTCCGCCATGACTCGGTCGCCGGACGACTGCGCATCGCGCGCCAGCGTCACATACTTCTCGGCAATGTGCAGGGCGGTGCCACGAATCTTGACGTCCGGGCCGTTGCTCTCGAAAGAACGGGTAAGCGGATTGGGTCCCTTCCGGTTTCTCCCGCGCATCCGCTTATTGTTGTTGTTATTATTGTTGTTGTTTTGCTGTCCTGGTCGCATGAGCTTTCTCTTTTGTGACCCTATGGTCAAACAAGGCCTTCGGCCCGCGCCCTGCGCCAGCCGGTCAAACCGCCCGCCGGACGCTGCCGAGGATCGGGAGCGCCGGAATCGGCGAAAGTACCGAACGCCAATCCGCTGGATCAGGCCGGCCGCGATCGCCGAAGCGGATCGCGAAGACCGGGTTCAGCCAAACGGGCCGAAGGATCCAAAACGTTTGCGCCATGACCGAGTAGAGATGATTTCCGCGACTATCGGACAGCAGGCGTTTCCCGTACCCACCCGCTCGGACATCCGATCGCCTCGCCGCGGTTATACCGGACGCGGCTTTCGAGCCGGCTTCCGTAAAACGCATCAAATCTATCTGCGGCAACACGAAAACTAGCCGTTTCGCATCCTCTTTCCAAGTGCATTCGTAAAATTCATGCCGAGCACCAGCCTCAGGCTCTCCCGAGGAGGCTTGCGGCGCTCCCCCGGGATATCCGTTCCGCCTCGACCACGCGGTTCCAGCCGGCAAGGTCGCGATGGAGCGTCGTCGCGAAACCTTCCGCCTCGACCAGCCCACTCACCGCCTTGTCCTGATCGAAGCCGATCTCCAGGAAAAGCGCGCCGCCGGGCACCAGAATACGGCGGAGATCGGCCAATATCGCCCGATAGGCGTCGAGTCCATCCGCGCCGCCGTCAAGGGCGAGCGAGGGATCGTAGTCGCGCACCTCGCGCGGCAGACCGGGCATGACGCCGCTCTGGATATAGGGCGGGTTCGAGACGACGATGTCGGCACCGGCGGCGGCCTGCGACCAGTCGCCGCGGACGAAGAGACACCGATCGGCGAGCCCGAGCCGCTCGGCATTGTCGCGGGCCGTACGGACGGCCTCCTCGGAAAGATCGATGCCAAGCGCCGTGATTTCGGGAAGCGCGCTCGCCAGAGCCAGGAGAATCGCGCCGCTGCCCGTCCCCAGATCCACGACCCGGCGCACGCGCTCGCGCCCGCCGTGCCGGTCGAACCAGGCCAGCACAGCCTCGACCAAAATCTCCGTATCCGGCCTCGGCACCAGCGTCGCCGCGGAAAGCCCGATCGGCAGGCCCCAGAACTCGCGCGTCCCGATGATGCGCGCCACCGGTTCGCCAGCGATGCGCCGGTCGAGATAATCCTCGATCCGGGTCCGCTCGGCCCCCGAAACGGCGCGGTAGTCAAAGAGCGACAGCCGGTTCGGCTCGATATCGAGCACAGCGGCAATGAGAAGTCGCGAATCGAGGGCCGGCGTGCCCTCGCTGCCGAAGACAGCGGAAAGTCGCTTGGCCGCCATGCGGCGCAGGGCCCCGAGGGTCAGCGCCTCGCCGCTCATTGGTCGAGCGCGGCGAGCAGACCCGCCTGATGCTCGGTGATGAGCGGTTCGATGATCTCGTCCAGCGCCTCGCCGGCAATGACCGGCTCGAGCTTGTAGAGCGTCAGATTGATGCGGTGATCGGTAACGCGCCCTTGCGGGAAATTATAGGTGCGGATCCGCTCCGAGCGGTCGCCGGAGCCTACCTGGCCGCGGCGATCGGCAGCTCTTGCACTGTCGAGCCGCGCTCGCTCGTCCTCGAACAGTCGCGAACGCAGGATCGTCATCGCCTGCGCCCGGTTCTGATGCTGGGAACGGCCGGCGACGACGATCACCGTGCCGGAGGGCACATGGGTGATGCGCACCGCCGTGTCGGTGGTGTTGGCATGCTGGCCACCAGCGGACGAAGCGCGCGTCGTATCGATGCGGACATCTTCCGCCTTCAAATCGATGTCGACGTCCTCCGCCTCGGGCAGGACCGCAACGGTCGCCGCGGAGGTGTGGATGCGCCCGCTCGCCTCCGTGTCCGGCACGCGCTGGACGCGGTGCACACCCGATTCGAATTTCAATCGCGCGAACACGCCCCGTCCCGAGACTTCGGCGATGACTTCCTTGAAGCCGCCGGCATCGCCCTCGCTTTCGGAGAGAACCTGCATCTTCCAGCCATGGACGGCCGCATAGCGCTGGTACATGCGCAGCAGGTCGCCCGCGAACAAGGCCGCCTCGTCGCCGCCGGTGCCAGCCCGGATTTCCAGGATCGCGCTCTTCTCGTCGGCGGCGTCCTTCGGCAGCAGCAGCAGGCGCACCTCGCGCACCGCGGCCTCAATCTCGCCGTCGAGCCGTGACTTTTCTTCGGCTGCGAGATCCGCCATGTCCGGATCACCGGCCAGTTCCGCAAGCGCCTCGCGCTCGGCGGCAAGAGCCTTCAGCCCATTCGCCGCCTCGACGACATCCTGTAATTCGGCCCGCTCCTTCGAGAGCTTCACCAGCGCCTCGCCATCGCTGGTCGCAGCGAGTTTCTGGTCGATCACCTCGGCGCGCGCGGTGAGCTGTTCGATCTTGTCCCAGGGAAGGCCGGCAGGCAGCATGGCCATCAGACGGGCAAACCTTCCGCTTCCGCGAATTCGACAAGCGCGTCGCGGATGCGGTCTTCGCTGCAGGAAGCGGCGAGCAGGGGATCGAAGACGTCCTTGAGCTTGCCAAGGTCCAAATCGAGCAGCATCGCCTTCACCGGTCCGATCGAGGCCGCCGACATGGACAGCGAACGGAAGCCGATGGCGACTAGCGCAAGCGCGGCCAGCGGCCGGCCGGCGATCTCGCCGCAGAGCGTTACCGGCTTGCCGGCCGCGTTGGCCGCGTCGACGATCAGCTTCAGCGCCCGCAGGAAATGCCGCGACAGCGCGTCGAAGCGACTGGAGACCAGCGTGTTTCCGCGGTCGCTTGCCGTCAGATATTGCAGCAGATCGTTGGAGCCAACCGAGACGAAATCCACCATCGACATGAGTTCGTCCAGCTGGAACAGCAGCGAGGGCACCTCCACCATCGATCCGAGGCGGATTTTCGAGGGCGTCGGGCGGCCGTGCCGCTTCAATTGCGCCAGTTCGCGGTCTAGCAGCTCCCGCGCCCGCTCGATTTCGGAGATTTCCGTCACCATCGGCAGCATGACGCGCAATTCGCGCCCTGCCGCCGCGCGCAGCAAGGCGCGGAACTGCATGCGCAACAGGCCCGGGCGATCGAGGCCGAGACGGATCGCCCGCCAGCCGAGCGCCGGGTTCTCTTCGGCATGGCTGCGCATATAGGGCAGCACCTTGTCACCGCCGATGTCGAGCGTACGGAAAGTGACCGGAAGATCACCTGTCGCCTCGATCACCGAGGCGTAGAGCGCCGCCTGCGCATTCATCCGAGGCATGGTCGAGGCGACCATGAACTGCAGCTCGGTGCGGAACAGCCCGATGCCCTCGGCGCCTGCCTCTTCCAGATGCGGCAGGTCGACCAGCAGGCCGGCATTCATGTGGAGGCCGATGCGCACGCCGTCGCGGGTCACCGCCGGCTTGTTGCGCAGAAGGCGATATTGCGCCTGGCGCTTGGCGCGGAACTTGACCTTCTCGCCATAGGCAATCTCGACATCGGCGGGCGGGCGGATATGCGCCTCGCCCGTATCGCCATCGAGGATGATCGCATCGCCATTCTCGACCAGCGAGACGATATTGCCCGCCCGCCCGATCGTGGCGATGCCGAGCGCGCGCGCGACGATCGCCACGTGGCTCGTCGACCCGCCCTCTTCCAGGATCAGCCCGCGAACGCGGCTGCGATCATAGTCGAGCAGTTCGGCCGCGCCCATGTTGCGCGCAACGATGACGCCGTCCTTCGGCAGGTTGGAACGCTCGCCGACCTCCTTGCCGATCAGCTGGCGCAGAAGGCGGTTGGCGAGGTCGTCGAAATCATGCAGCCGCTCGCGCAGGAACGGATCGGTCTGGCGCATCAGGCGCGCGCGCATGTCGCTCTGCACCTTCTCGACCGCGGCCTCCGCCGAGAGACCGTTCTGGATCGCCTCGTCCATGCGCCGCGCCCAGCCGCGGTCGTGCGCGAACATGCGATAGGCTTCGAGAATGTCGCGATGCTCGCCGGCCAGCGCGATGTCGTCGCGCGACAGCATGTCGTCTACGGAGAGCCGCAGATGCGCAATCGCCGTCTCCAGCCGCAGCCGCTCGGTTTCGCTGTCCTCGGCGATCAGCGCGGTGACGACGACGCGCGGCTCATGCAGCACGACATGGCCGAGCGCGATGCCTTCCGAAAGCGGCGAGCCCTTCAAGGAGATCGGCCGCTTGACGTCGAGCGAGGTGCCAGGCCGGGCCAGACCCTCGAGTTCGCCGACGGCGATCATCTCGGCCAGCACCATCGCCGTCGTCTGCAGCGCCTCGACTTCCTCGTCGAAATAGGTCCGGTGCGCCCGGTTCTGCACCGTCAGCACGCCGAGCGTGCGCCCGGCGCGCAGGATCGGCACGCCGAGAAAGGCGTTGTAGATCTCCTCGCCCGTCTCCGGCAGATAGGCGAAGGCGGGATGACTCTGGGCGTTGGGAAGATTGAGCGGCCGCGCTTCGGCGGCGATCAAGCCGACGAGGCCCTGGCCGACACGCAGGCCCGCCTGGTGCACGGCAGCGCGGTTCAGGCCCTCGGTGGCATAGAGCTCGAGTACGTCATCGGCGCGGAGCACATAGACCGAGCACACTTCCGCGACCATGTTGGACGCGATCTGCGCCACGATCTTGTCGAGCCGGTCTTGCGCGCTGATCGGCTCCGCCATGATCTCGCGCAGGCGGCGGAGCAGGACGCGCGGCCCGGCGAGAGACCCCCGCATGGTCCGCATTCCTCGAGAACTGGTCTTGCCGACCTCCCCCGACCATCGGGAGGGGCCTCCGGTCACGGCCGATTCGCCGCGCCGCTAAGAGGTTTCAATCTATCCGTGGCACGAGTTGGGCGTAACGTCCAACGCTCCCCAGAAACCTGGAGGAGCGATGCCTTCAGGCCGCGTCCAACCCGTATAGGGAATGCAGCGTGCGAACTGCAAGCTCCGTATAAGCCGAGTCGATCAGGATGGATATCTTGATCTCCGACGTCGTGATCGCCCGAATGTTGATGCCCTTGCCGGCCAGCGCCTGGAAGGCGGAAGCAGCGACGCCGGCATGGCTGCGCATGCCGATGCCGATCACCGACACTTTCACAAGGTCGCCCGAGCCCTGGATGCTGACATAACCGATCGAAGCCCGCGCGCCTTCCAGAACCGCCATGGCGCGGTCGAAATCGGCGGTCGGCAGCGTGAAGGTCATGTCGGTGGTCGTGCCGTCTTCGGAGACGTTCTGCACGATCATGTCGACATTGATATTCGCCTCGGCGAGCGGCACGAACACGGCCGCGGCGACGCCGGGCTTGTCGGCGACCTCGCGCAGCGAGATCTGCGCTTCATCCTTGGAATAGGCGATGCCGGTGACGACCTGCTTTTCCACGATCTCGTCCTCGTCGCAAATGAGAGTTCCGGGGGGATTGTCGACGTCGAGAAGGCGCGGATCGGCCGGATCGTCGAAGCTCGACCGCACGAAGGTCCGCACGCCATGCACCATGGCGAGTTCGACCGAGCGCACCTGCAGCACCTTGGCGCCGAGCGAGGCCATCTCCAGCATCTCCTCATGCGAGACGCGGTCGAGGCGCTTCGCCTTCGGCACGATGCGCGGATCGGTCGTGTAGACGCCGTCGACATCGGTATAGATGTCGCAGCGCGCCGCGCCGATCGCCGACGCAATGGCGACCGCGCTCGTATCCGAGCCGCCACGCCCGAGCGTCGCGATCCGGTTGTCCGGGCCGATGCCCTGGAAGCCGGCGATCACCGCGACCTGGCCTTCGCCGAGCCGCTCGATCAGCTTCGAGCCGTCAATATCGAGGATGCGCGCCGCGCCATGAGCGCCGTCGGTCCTGATCGGGATCTGCCAGCCCTGCCAGGAGCGGGCATTGACGCCGATCTCCTGCAGGCAGATCGCCAGAAGGCCCGACGTCACCTGTTCGCCCGAGGCGACGACGGCATCGTATTCACGGGCGTCATGCATCGGCGCGGCGGCGCGCGTCCAGGCGACGAGCTCGTTGGTCTTGCCCGACATGGCGGAGACGACGACGGCAACTTCCCAGCCGGCGTCGACCTCACGTTTGACGTGACGGGCCACATTGCGGATGCGATCGATATCGGCGACGGACGTACCGCCGAACTTCATCACCAGCCGGGCCATCATCAACCTTCGCGAGGCAATTTCCGCCGTCACGCGGCAGATAACAAGACAAACCCGGCAAAGCACCGCCGGGCGGCGCCTTCATAGCGGGAAGAAGGCCGGGGGGCAACGGGTGGGGAGGAACGAGTGCCACAACCCTCGACCGGCAGTCACGGCAAGCATACATTCGAAAGCGAGCGAATGCGTCCTCGGTCCATCCAGCCTGAAGATCGGATCGTCCATGTCGGATATTGCAGTTGGCCTGCTGGCCGGCGTCGCGGTGATCGTCCTGGCAATCAGCATGGCGACGGCTTGGAGCCGTTTCGCCGAAGCGCGGCGCGCGCGCCGCATGCTGAACCTCGGCGACAACGACGAGGGGACCGAGGCGCACGCCTTTCTGGGTGGCGACGGCGGTCACGGTGGCTTCGATGGGGATGGTCATTGACCTAGTCGTGGCGCACTGCCCGGGGGTGTTTCAACAAAGCGATCGACGGCCAAAGCCGACCAGCCTATCCCTCCCCGGCAAACGGTTTGAGGCCCGATCTATGTGCCATCGACATTGACGCATTTCATGATTTTCGCGCCGCGGGAAGCGCTCGCCCGCGCGCTCCTGCCGCATGCGACCGAGGCCTAAGCGCACTCGTAGTCGAGTTCGATCGGCTCGCCATCATCGATCGGTTCAGCCGACAGACCAAATGCGTCATACAAATCGGCCGGCCGTAGTCCGTCTTCGCTCGCGATCTCGTTCAGTTCGTCCAACTCTACATTGTAGAAGTAGGAAACCGAAACCTTGAACTGGCCAGCCGAAACTTCGTCACCTCCGTCACCGACCTCCCCAAAATACTCGTTGCCAAGTGCTCCATCATAACCGTCCCGTCGCGGATCAAAGATCGGGACCGAAGAGCGGCACGACACACAGACAAGGCGGTGGGGCGGCAGCAAGAGGACGGAACCTGGCGCCAGGCCATAGTCGTTTTCTTCGGCCATCGACTTCGGATAGCCCCCGACATGGAAGGCTTCACCCTCGCAGTTTCGGCAGGCCAGGTCGAATTGGACCAGCACAGTATCCAACTCTTCGGCGGGTCGGAGCCTTGCCTTGAAGTTGTCGAGTACCGAAGGGGGGTTGCTCGCCGCAAATGCTGCGGCTTCACTCCAATCGCCCGGTTCGTCCAATTTATCCGTCATAGCCCCGCTCCATCTGACTGATGCACGCTCAAGTAGAGCCTACCATTTTGAGCTGGGCAAGGTATCTCCTCCAACTGCAGCGCCATCGCCTCGCCGCTCGACCAGAATGTCGACCAGCGCCCGCAGCGGTGGCACCACGAGACGATGGCCGGGATAGTAGTGAAAAATGCCAGCCCCGGCCTTCCTCGCACGCCGATAAGTGACGGCCTGCCCGAGGCGATGTTGGAGCAGGTCGCGGCCCATTCGGCGCTTGGGCGGCTCGAAACCCCCGAGGAGATAGCCGATGGGGCCGTGTGGCTCTTGAACGACGAGGCGCGCTTCATCATCGGCCAGAGCCTGCTGGTCGACGTGGGCTTCAATATCGCCGGCTGGCGATGAGAGGCGCGGCGGGGTTGACTCGTTTCGCTTCGCCATCGACCATTTCCACACCAAGCTGCTGAAACTGTCCTCCGGCTTCCGCAGCGCGACCGGCGCACGTATGGCGCTAGAACGCCATGCAAGGCCGGAGCGGGTCCTGGCAGAGTTTTCGGAAGAGATTTGAGAAGGCAGTCGCGGTCGCGACCCGCCTTCCCTCCCAACTGCGCATGTCCTTCGGGTCGAATGGTGTTCGGACCGTTGGCCCGTCATCCGCTTTGGAGCGCGGCGGGTGATGATCGCCGATGCGGTGGTTTGCTGTCGACCGACGAGGCCCGTTTGTCACCGGCCAGAGCCTCGTCGGCGGCGGGTTCAACCTCGCGGGTCTGCGCTAGTGGTTCGGACCTGACGGAATAATCCCTGTCTCTGGCGGAACCGGTATCCGAACCGGTATCCGCTGGACGATCTTGGTCCAAGTTGCGTTAAGAGCAGCGATGACGCTCGGATTGTCGGCATAGTTGCTCCGAAGTGCATGATCATTCCCCTTGATATCCGCGCACTTCAAAGACTGCATGATTTTGTCGATCTGCTCTGCTTGGTTGGGATCTGTTGCCTTTTGCGCCCATTCAAGACAACTGGCGCGACGGCCGACAAAATCGACTACATCAGCCGGGAGCCTGCCGTCATCGGCCTGCGCAGCGGAGCAAGCAGCAAGCCAAACCGCGGTTGCAACAGCAATGCATGAGGAAGATCCAACAAGCAGCGCCTTCAAAAGCATCGTCAATCTCCAAACCGCCATCAACCGATGCCTAGCCGAGCACAATAGGGTGTGGAGGCCTTTCTCCTGGCTCAGGACCCAAACGAAATCGTTAGCCCGATCGGACGTGGTGACCAAGCGTTAGGTTCTATCCGCTAGTCGGATTTGCGGTCGTGACCGAGCCGGCGGCGGTCTTGACTCTGCTTGCCTGCCCGTCGACCCTTCCCGGCGAAGGAGCCCGACAATGCCAGTAGCGATCCCCGCCCATTCCACCGTCGACGACCGCGAGATCGCGCACTTTTCGGCGATTGCCGATGAATGGTGGGCGCCGGGCGGCAAGTTCGCGCCGCTGCACCGGCTGAATCCGATCCGGATCCAGTTCATCAAGGACGAGGCGGGCAAGCGCTTCGCGCGCGGTTCCAACAGCGCCAGAGCACTCGACGGCCTGCGGGTGCTGGATATCGGCTGCGGCGGCGGCCTCCTGTCCGAGCCGATGGCGCGGCTGGGCGCGGAGGTCATCGGCGCCGATGCGTCGGCAACCAACATCGCCGTCGCCTCGCTCCATGCGAACGAAGGGGGCCTCGCGATCGACTATCGCGCCACGACGGCCGAGGCGCTGGCGGAAACCGGCGAGACCTTCGACATCGTGCTGGCCATGGAAATCGTCGAGCATGTCGCCGACCTGCCGCTCTTCATCCGCGAGACGGCGCGGATGGTGAAGCCCGGCGGGCTGATGGTGCTCTCGACCATCAACCGCACGCCCAAGGCCTGGCTGCTGGCGATCATGGGCGCGGAATATATCCTGCGCTGGCTGCCGCGCGGCACTCATTCCTACGAGAAGCTTGTGAAGCCGCAAGAGCTTGTCGCCGCGCTGGCAGAGGCAGGGCTCGAATTAAGCGCGGAAGCCGGCGTCATCTACGACCCGCTTCGCGACGGCTGGAAGGTCTCGTCCGACATGGACGTCAACTACATGATCGCGGCCGCGCGGAGCATCGGCGTCTAGTTTCCCTCTTCGGGCAGCGCCGGCAGCGGGTGGAACTCGATGCCCTCGTCAATCAGGGCGCGCGCGTCCTCCGGAGAGGCCTCGCCATAGATGCCGCGCGGCTCGACTTCCTCATAGTGGATCTTGCGCGCCTCCTCAGCGAAGCGATTGCCGACATAGTCGGCATTGGCCTCGACATGCTCGCGCACCTGCTTCAGCATCTCGCGCATCGCCAATTGGCGCGGATCCGGCGCGGCCACCTTGAGCGCCGCCGCTTCGCGCTTCCGCGAGGTCGACAGAGATGGCGCCATCAGCGCCTTGCGGATGTCGCCGCCGCCGCAGACGGGGCAGGTCACCGCTTTCGCCGCCGCCGCTTTGTCGAAGGCGGAAGCGTCGCGGAACCAGCTGTCGAAATCATGGCCGCAGGAACAGACGAGGTCGTAGCGTATCATGTTGCCAATATAAGGATTGTCGCCGTCGCGAAAAGATCAGGCGACAAACGAACCGACCTGCGGCATCGCCGGCAGGGCGAAATCGCGCTGATTGAGCAGCGCCGGGATCGCCTGCCGCGTCGAAGACGAGAAGGCCGGGTCGATTTCGGCAATGATGAAGCCGGGCTGGTCACCGGCCTCAGCGACGATCTTGCCCCAGGGATCGATGATGATCGAATGGCCGAAAGTGTCGCGGCCATCCTCGTGATGGCCGGCCTGCGCCGCGGCGACGATATAGGAACCGGTCTCGATCGCGCGGGCGCGCAGCAGCACATGCCAATGCGCCTCGCCCGTCTTCTTGGTGAAGGCGGCGGGAACGGCAATGACATTGGCGCCGGCGGCTGCCAGCGTCCGGTGCAGCGCCGGGAAGCGGACGTCGTAGCAGATGGTGAGGCCAAGCTTCGTCCAGGGCAGGTCGGCCACGATCGCCGTGTCGCCAGCCCGGTAGGTCGCCGATTCGCGGTAGCTTTCGCCGCCGGAAAGATCGACGTCAAACATGTGGATCTTGTCATAGCGCGCCGTCACCGCGCCGTTCGGCGCGATCAGGAAGGAGCGGTTGGCGATATGGTCGTCCGGTAGGCGGATCGCCATCGAGCCGACATGGACATAGATGCCGAGCTCGCGCGCGATCTCGCGGAAACGCTGCAACGAGGGGTCGATGTCTTCGGGCCCGATCTTGTCCAGCAGCGCCGCACGGTCGCGATCGAGGATCGTGGTCATCTCCGGCGTCAGCACATATTGCGCGCCGGCCGCGGCGGCGGCGCGAATCAGCGCTTCCGCGTCATCGACATTGGCATCGACAGATCGCCCGCTGCGCATCTGCACGCAGGCCGCCTTGAACGTGGTCATAGGCTGTCTCCCCGATTCTATTGGATGTTCGGCCGCTCACGAGGCGAGCAGCGGCTCCAGTCGGCCCTCTTGGTCGAGGGCGAAAAGGTCGTCGCAGCCGCCGACATGGGCGGTTCCGATGAAGATCTGCGGGAACGTCGTGCGCCCGTTCGCCCGCCCGATCATCTCCTGGCGAAGCTCCGGTTTGCCCGTCGCGTCATGCTCGACATAGGCCGCGCCCTTCTTCTCGAGCAGCCGTTTGGCCGCCGTGCAGTAGCCGCAACCCTGACGGGTGTAGATCGTGACTTCAGCCATATATGGTTCCTGACTGTCTGGCAGCCGCGACAATATAGGGTTCAGTCTGTCCCTTCGACAACCCGTGCGAAGACGACGACCTCGACCGAGGCGGCCCCGCCGCGCAGCAGCGCCCGGGTCGCAGCCTTCACCGTCGCCCCCGTCGTATAGACGTCGTCGACCATCAGGACCCGGCGCCCGGCGATGGCAGGACGGGCTCCCGGCGCGAGCGCGAAGGCGCCGCGCACATTGTCGGCGCGCGCCGCCGCCTTGAGGCCGACCTGCTGGCGCGTCGCACGGATGCGCAGCAGACATTGCGGCTCATGCTGCAGGCCGAGCGCAGCCGCGACGGCTTCGGCCAGCAGGGCCGACTGGTTGAACCGCCGCTGCCAAAGCCGCCGACGATGCAGCGGAACCGGCACGACCACATCGACCGCGCCGACGAATTCGGAGGCGACGCGCGCCATCATCGTGCCGACGCTGTTCGCGATGTCGGTGCGGTCGTGATATTTGAGACCCTGGACGATGCGCCCCGACAGCGCGTCATAGACGGCGACGGCGCGGAGGCGCTGGAAGGGCGGCGGGTCGGCGATCGCCTCGGCGGAGAGCGCGCCCTCGCCGATATCATAGGCGAAGGGAAGCGCGAGGCGGGCGCAGAAGGGCCGTTCAAGCAGGCGCAGCCGGCTCCAGCACGAGGCACAGAGCGCACCGGACTCAGCCACGGGTTCCGAACAGGCGATACAGGCCGGCGGTAGAACAATGTCGACGGCGCGGCGAAGCCAGTGCATACCCTGCGCCCTGACCTCGGGAAGCCAGGCGCGGCGCGGCGCGAATTCCGTCTCGTCCATGGCTTTCTCCAGGCCCACCGGAAATCTAGTGGAATTTTCAGCGCAGCGCGACGGAAGCTCACGGAAACGCGAATGGACAAGATCCCCCGCATCTTCGATCTCCGCCTCCTGGAGGCGCGGCGAGCCCGTGCCCGCCGCCTCGCGGTGCCTGGCGCCGATTTCCTGTTCGAGCGCGCGGTGGCCGATCTGGGCGACCGGCTCGCCGCCGTGCAGCGCGCGTTCCCGCGTGCCGCCATCATCGGGCCGGATACCGGGGCTCTACAGGCCTTACTCGGGAATGCCACGAACGGAGTGGTCGAGACGGCCACCATCGAGGCCGGGCCTTCGGGCGAGCGGTTGGCGCTGGAGCCAGGCTCGATCGACCTCGCCGTCAGCGTCCTTGCGTTGCAATGGGTCAACGACCTTCCCGGCGTGATGGCGCAGATCCGCCGCGCACTTCGCCCCGACGGCCTCTTCCTGGGTGTGCTGGTGGGCGGCGAAGCGCTGAAGGAACTGCGGGACGTGCTCACCGCAGCCGAAAGCGAGATTCGCGGCGGCGCCGCGCCCCGCATCGCCCCCTTCGCCGATCTGCGCGACATGGGCAGCCTGTTGCAGAGGGCCGGCTTCGCCCTGCCCGTCACCGATACCGACCGCGTCGTCGTGCGCTATGATACGATGTTTGCCCTGGTCCGCGATTTGCGGGCGATGGGTGCGACCAGCGTGCTGGTCGACCGCGATCCGCGCCCGCTCACCCGCGACATCGCCGCCCGTGCCGCCATTCTCTATGCCGAGCGCCACGCGGATCCGGACGGGCGCATCCGCGCGACCTTTGACCTCATCTCGCTCTCCGGCTGGGCGCCGGACGCCAGCCAGCCGAAGCCGCTGAAGCCGGGTTCGGCAAAGCTGCGCCTGCAGGATGCGATCGAGGCCGCCGCCAAGGAAGCGCTGAACGACGGGGAAACGTCCTGATCGTCAGAGCAGGTCGATCAGCGGCGCGATCAGCGGCTCATCGGCCGGCGGCATCGGATAATCGCGCAGCGCCTTGGCCCGCACCCATTTCAGCGCCTGTCCCTCCCGGCTCTCGGGAATGCCGGTCCAACGCCGGCAGACATAGAGCGGCATCAGGAGATGGAACTCGGGATAGGCGTGACTGGCAAAGGTCAGCGGCGCGAGACAGGCGGTCTTTGTCTCGATGCCAAGTTCCTCGCGCAATTCGCGGATCAGCGCGTCCTCGGGCCGCTCGCCCGGATCAACCTTGCCGCCGGGAAACTCCCAAAGGCCAGCCAGCGCCTTCCCCTCCGGGCGCTGCGCGATCAGGATTCGATTATCGGCATCGACCAGCGCGCAGGCAACGACGAGGAGCAGCTTCATGGCGTCACATTCCCGCGTCAGGAGCAATCAGGCCGACCGGCGATAATGATAGCGGTACTGCTCGGTGAAGCCGAGCTGCTCATAGAGGCGCGCCGCCGGCTGGTTGGCGGATACGACCTGGATCGCCGCGACCTTTGCGCCGGCCTCGCGTGTCCAGGCCAGCGCGCACCGCATCAAGGCACGGCCATGGCCGGCACGGCGGGCATCAGCGCGCGTGACCACACTGGTATAGACGCCGATGCCGCCGGCCTGGATCGCCAGCGCCGACGCAGCCGGCTCGCCGTCCGGGCCGTAGAGCAGGATTCCCTTGGCCTCGTGGGCGATCAGCCCGGCGAGAATCCCCAGATTGGTCCGGGTTTCCTGGGAATAACCGCTCATCCGGGCCTGCGCATCGATCCAGGCAGGATCGGTCGGCTCGAAGAGGCGGACATCCGCCTCGACATCCAGCGCCACGCCGGCCAATTCCATGGCCAGCACGCGGCTCTCCTCGAAGGGCTGCCAGCCATACTGGTCCAGCACAGCCAAAATCCCCGGTCCCGCGAGCGGCGTCACCCGGAAGATCGGGGGGACACCTTGCCGTTCGAAATCGGCGGCCGCACGAGCAATCCGCCGCTCGGCGTCGCCATCATCGGCGGGGTCGAGCGACTGAACCGAATTCGCCCGCTTGGTATAGCCATGGGCGAAGCGCCAGACCCAGGACCGATCATAGATGGTCTTGACGGACGGCCAGGCCGACAGGCAGGCCGTCTCGATCTGGAATGTCGACGGCAGGCCGGCCACGATCAGCTCCGATAGTCGCCGTTGATGGCGACATATTCCTTGGTCAGATCGCAGGTCCAGACCGTCGCCCGACCGTCACCAAGGCCGATCTCGGCCGTAATCACGATGTGCTGGTTCTTCATATAGGCCGAGGCGACGGCTTCCGAATAATCCGGATCGCGTTCGCCCTCGAAGGCGACGCGGGTCTCGCCGAAGGAGATCGACAGGCGGTCGCGGTCGGCCGGTTCGCCGGCCTTGCCGACGGCCATCACCACGCGGCCCCAATTGGCGTCTTCACCGGCGGCGGCGGTCTTCACCAGCGGCGAATTGGCGATGGAGAGCGCGATCCGCTTCGCCGATGCGTCGGAGACGGCGCCCGCGACGTGAACCTCGATCAGCTTGCGGGCGCCTTCCCCGTCGCGGGCAACCTGCACGGCGAGATCCAGAAGAACCTCGTCCAGAGCCTCGGCAAATCCCGCCAGACGCGGATCGGCGGCATCGGTGATCGTCTCCGAGCCGGCCGCCTGGCCGGTGGCGAAGAGGAGCAGCGTGTCCGAGGTCGAAGTGTCGCTGTCGATCGTCACCGAATTGAAGCTGCCGACGACGCCCTTCGACAGCAGCGCCTGCAGCACAGGCGCCGAGATCGCCGCGTCGGTCGCGACGAAGGACAGCATGGTTGCCATGTCCGGTGCGATCATGCCGGCGCCCTTGGCAATGCCGTTGATCGTCACCTCGGCGCCGCCGAGCCGAACGCGCCGCGTCGATCCTTTCGGGAATGTGTCGGTCGTCATGATCGCGCGCGCGGCATCGATCCATGGGCCTTCGGCGACGCGGGTCGCTGTCTCGGGCAGCACTGCCTCGAACTTCGCCGCATCAAGTGGCTCGCCGATCACGCCGGTGGACGCCAGAAACACCTCGCCGGGCTGACAGTCGGCAACCTGGGCCGCGAGCGCCGCTTGCCGCGTCGTCGTTTCGACGCCCTTCTTGCCCGTGAAGGCATTGGCATTGCCGGAATTCACGAGCAGCGCCCGCGCCGAGCCGCCTGCCAGCGCCTGCCGGCACCAGTCGACCGGAGCCGAGGGGCATTTCGACGTCGTGAAGACACCCGCAACGCTGGTCCCCTCGGCGAACAGCGCCAGGAAGACATCGCGCCGCTCACGATATTTGATGCCCGCCGCCGCCGTGGCGAAGCGGACGCCGGCCACGGACGGCATGTCGGGAAAGGGAACGGCGAGCGGAGAAATGGCGGTCGACATCTAAGCCTCGGCGAGTTCGGGCACGGAGCGGAAACCGTCCTGCCCGAAGCCTTGGTCACACGCAAGGCGTTTCGGGCGACGGGCGAGGAAGCCGCGGATGCACCACAGCGGCATCCGCTCAACGAAAAGGCCGGAACATTGTCCGGCCTTCTCAATTCCGCGGCGGCCAATGGCCGGAGGATCGGCTTACTGGGCCGGCTGCGTCGCCGGCTGCGCCTTCAGGGCAGGATCGATGATGTCGACCTTGTTGTCCTTGCGCAGGTTGGCGACCGTCTGCACGAACAGATCGCGCAGCACCATCTGGCGCACCTGGTCCTTGACCTGGTCATAGCTCGGCAGCGGCTGCTTGCGCTTGTCCGTCACCTTGATGATGTGGAAGCCATACTGGGTCTTGACCGGGGTCTCGGTATATTTGCCGACCTCAAGGGCGAAGGCCGCCTTCTCGAATTCCGGGACCATCTTGCCCTGGGTGAAATAACCGAGATCGCCGCCCATCTTGGCCGAGCCGGGATCCTGCGACTTCGCCTTGGCGATCGTCGCGAAATCGGCACCGGCGTCGAGCTCCTTGATGATCGCCTTCGCCTCGTCCTCGGTCTTGACCAGGATGTGGGCCGCCTGGACTTCTTCCTGCGGCGTGACCTTGGCGATTTCCTGCTCGTAACGCTGCTTGACCGCCTCGTCGGTGGTCTTGCCCTCGATCTCGGCGCGGAAATACTCGCTCCGCAGCGCCTGGGCCCGCAGCAGCGCGAGCTGGCTCTGGAACGTATCCGACTTGTCGAGGCCGGCCGCCGTGGCAGCGGTCGCCATCAGCTTCAGATCGATCAGAACGTCGAGAACGGCCCGGCGCTGATCCTCCGGCGGAACCTTGGCGATCTGCTCGCCGAAAGCCTGGGCGGCGAGGCCGAGATCACCTTCGGTGATCGGCTCGCCATTGATCGTCGCGACGACCGTCTTCGGGTCGATCGGGGCTGGAGCCGGAGCGGCGGCAGCAGCCGGCGCCGTGGTTGCGGCCGGCGCCGCATCATCGGCATGAGCCGGTGCGGCGAGCGCGATCAGACCGAAAAGCGCCAGAGCCGATCCGCGCAGTGCGAGCCGACGCGGTGAGTGACGTGACGTCATCGAATTGTCCTGTTCCATTACAGACGCTGGGTGGGTCAGGGCGCGTCCGACCGCTGCGGTCGGGTGCCCCAGATTCCTTGCTGTTGCTGCATTATCAGGCCAGCCGGCACCGCCGCGGCCACGTTGACATCCTGGGTGCCCCCTCTTATCTGTCTCGGGTCTCGGCGTCCAGAACGCTGTTGACGACCGAGGTGTCGGCGCTTCCCACGGTTTCCGGCCCGAGAGCCCCTAGCGAACCGGCGCAGCTTCGCCCAATTGAGGGCAAGCAGCGCCGTATGAATATTCAAGGATAAGCCATGGCCGGTCTCGGTTCTCTAGCGCGCAAGATCTTCGGATCCTCCAATGACCGGCGTGTGAAGAGCTATCGTCCCAAGGTCGCGTTGATCAACGCGCTGGAGGGAGAGCTCTCGAAGCTCACGGATGATCAACTTCGCGCGAGAACGGGGGAGTTCAAGAGCAAGATCGCCGCCGGCGCCAGCGTCGACGACATCCTGGTCGAGGCTTTCGCCACCGTTCGCGAGGGCGCCAAGCGCGCGCTCGGCATGCGCCATTTCGACGTGCAGCTGATCGGCGGCATGGTGCTGAACGACGGTGACATTTCCGAGATGAAAACCGGCGAAGGCAAGACGCTGGTCGCGACGCTGCCGGTTTATCTGAACGCGCTGACCGGCAAGGGCGTCCACGTCGTCACCGTGAACGACTACCTCGCCAAGCGCGACGCCGAGTGGATGGGGCGCCTCTATCGGTTCCTCGGCCTCTCGGTCGGCGTTATCGTGCACGGCCTAGACGATGACGAGCGCCGCGCGGCTTATGGCTGCGACATCACCTACGGCACGAACAACGAATACGGCTTCGACTATCTGCGCGACAACATGAAGTACGAGCTCGGACACATGGTCCAGCGCGGGCATCATTACGCAATCGTCGACGAGGTCGACTCGATCCTGATCGACGAGGCGCGCACGCCGCTGATCATCTCCGGTCCGCTCGACGACCGCTCCGAACTCTACAACCTCATCGACACGTTCATCCCGCGGCTGCTGCCCGAGGATTACGACATCGACGAGAAGCAGCGCTCGGCCAGTTTCACGGAAGCCGGCAACGAGAAGCTTGAGCAGTTGCTGGCCGAGGCGGGCCTCCTGAAGGGCGACTCGCTGTACGACGTCGAGAACGTAACCGTCGTCCACCACATCAATCAGGGCCTGCGCGCGCACCGCCTGTTCCAGCGCGACAAGGACTACATCGTCAAGAACGACGAAGTCATCATCATCGACGAATTCACCGGCCGCATGATGCCGGGCCGCCGCTATTCGGAAGGCCTGCACCAGGCGCTGGAGGCCAAGGAACACGTCCAGATCCAGCCCGAGAACCAGACGCTGGCCTCGATCACCTTCCAGAACTATTTCCGCATGTATGAGAAGCTGGCCGGCATGACCGGAACGGCGCAGACGGAAGCGGCCGAGTTCATGGACATTTACGGGCTCGAGGTCATCGAGATCCCGACCAACGTCGCCGTCTCTCGCATCGACGATGATGACGAGGTCTATCGGACCGCGGCGGAGAAATACAAGGCGATCATCCGCGTCATCCGCGACTGCAGCGAGCGTGGCCAGCCGGTTCTCGTCGGCACGACGTCGATCGAGAAGTCGGAACTCCTCTCCGAAATGCTGAAGAAGGAGAAGGTTCCGCACCAGGTGCTGAACGCCCGCTATCACGAGCAGGAAGCCTATATCGTCAGCCAGGCCGGCGTTCCCGCCGCCGTGACGATCGCCACCAACATGGCGGGCCGAGGCACCGACATCCAGCTCGGCGGCAATCTCGACATGCGACTTGAGCGCGATCTCGAAGGCATTGTCGACGAGGCCGAGCGCGAACGCCTGACGGCAGAGATCAAAGCCGACATCGCCGCGAAGAAGAAGGTCGCTCTCGCGGCCGGCGGCCTCTACGTCATCGGCACCGAGCGCCACGAGAGCCGCCGCATCGACAACCAGCTGCGTGGCCGTTCCGGCCGCCAGGGTGATCCGGGCCATTCGCATTTCTTCCTGTCGCTGCAGGACGATCTGATGCGCATCTTTGGTTCCGACCGCATGGACGGCATGCTGCAGAAGCTCGGCCTCAAGGAGGACGAGGCGATCGTCCATCCCTGGATCAACCGGGCTCTGGAAAAGGCGCAGCAGAAGGTCGAGGCCCGCAACTTCGACATCCGCAAGAACCTTCTGAAATATGATGACGTCATGAACGACCAGCGCAAGGTCATCTTCGACCAGCGCGTCGAGCTCATGGCCGAGGACGACGTCGCCTCGACGATCGACGACATGCGCCGCGAGGTGACCATCGACCTCGTTGCCAAGCACATCCCGGAAAAGGCCTATCCCGAGCAATGGGACGCGGCCGGCCTGCATGAGCAGTTGAACCAAGTCCTCAATCTCGATCTCCCGATCGTCGAGTGGGCGGCCGAGGAAGGCATCGCCGACGCCGAAGTGCGCGAGCGCGCGCTGAAGGCCGGCGACGAGGCCGCGGCCTCCCGCACGGAACGCTTCTCGCCGGAAGTGATGCGGCAGGTCGAGAAGGCCGTGCTGCTGCAGACGCTGGACCATCTCTGGCGCGAGCATCTCGTCACGCTCGACCATCTGCGTCAGGTGATCGGCTATCGCGGCTATGCGCAGCGCGACCCGCTCAACGAATACAAGACCGAGGCGTTCGAGCTGTTCGAAGCCATGCTGGAGAATCTTCGCCAGACGGTGACGTCGCAGATGATGCGCGTCGAGATCATGCAGTCGCCGCCGCTGATGCCGCAGGAGGCCGAAGACCTCCAGCCCGTGCATCTCGACCCGACCACGGGCGGCAACGAGATGGACGAGGCCTTCTTCCAGAGCTTCGCCGCCGCGCCCGACTTCGATGCGGTTGCCGTCGATCCGAACGATCCGACGACCTGGGGCAAGGTCCAGCGCAATGCGCCCTGCCCCTGCGGCTCCGGCAAGAAGTTCAAGCACTGCCACGGCCGCTTCGCCTGACGGCGAGGCGCTTCCAGGGAGGCGCGGCATGGTTGGACAGCCGCAATCGGCCGAGCCTCTCGATGCCGCCAAGCGCCGCTCGGTTCCGCCTGTCATCTGCTACGAAGTGGACCGGCTGCCGCCCTATGACGCTACTTTCTACGAACGGGCACGCAGCGGGCTGACGAAGATCGCGGAAATTGTGGTTCCGCCGCGCGAGGCGCGCACCTTCACGGTTCCGGCGGGTCATGTCTGGCGCATCGTCAGCATCGATGGCCCGCAAGTCGGCGACCTCAATCTATGGAATGCGCACGATCTTTCGGAACGGTTCTTCAGTGGCAAGACCCGCGCCCTGCATGCGACGCACGTCACCACAGGCCATCGGCTGTGGAGCACGTTGCCGAAACTGAGGCCGATGGCCACCATCACCCATGACACGCTGGACTGGTATGGTTTCGACGCCGATGGCGGCGGTGTCCACGACGTAATCGGTACGCGCTGCGACCCCTATACCAATCGGCTGCTGAAGGGCACCGATTACCACCATTGCTGCCATTCGAACCTGACGCGGGCGTTAGCGCTCGATCGGCAAGTGTCCTTGGCCGAGGCTGAGTCGCATATCCATGACGTGCTCAATGTCTTCATGTGCACCGGCTTCACGCACGACACACATCAGTACTTCATGAAGGCAAGTCCGGTGCGGCCGGGTGATTTTCTGGAATTCTTCGCCGAAATCGATCTTCTCGGCGCACTGTCGACCTGTCCGGGCGGAGATTGCGGCACCAAACACTCGGACGATATCGCGCTGTGCTACCCGCTCGGGATCGAAATCTATCGCCCGGCGAAAGACGCGCTGGCCGCCTGGCAACCGCCGTCTTCAAACGCCTATTCGGGCAGTCACGGCTTGTAAGCTTGGGCCTGACGACCTTTACCGCCAGATCGTCAGATAGCCGGCACGTGCGCCTGCCGGCGCCAGGTTGACGCTTAGCCCCAGGGCATCTTGATCTTGAGACGCTGCAGGAAATTGCCCTTGGCCGGCGGCGGCGTCTCGGCCGCTGGCGCGGACACGGGGCGCAGCGGCGAAGGGACAGGCAGTGGCATTTCCGGCGCGGGCACTCCGCCGACGGCGGCCATGACGACGTCAGGGGATTCGGCGCTGGCGGGCGCCGTGGCAACACCGGCCGCCTCGGCAAGCGCCGGAGCGGCTTCCGCAGCCGGTACGTCCGCGACGGCGGGAGCCGCGGCCTTCGCGGCGGCGGCTTCGGCCTCAGCGGCCTTCTTCTGCGCGTCTGCCGCGGCCTTGGCGCTGGCAGCCTGATCTTCGGCCTGGAACCTGGCCGAGGCGATCTGGAAGGCAGCGTTGTCCTGCGTCTGCTTCTGCTTCACGGCGGCGTCGAGCCAGGCCGGAACGCTGTAGGGCGGACAGGGCGCGCTGGCGTTGAGCGCCGCGCCGCCGGCATCCACGTCGAAGACGTAGCGCTTGTTACACACCTGGACGACCGGGACCTTCTTGGTCACCTCGAAATGGTCGTTCCCCTCTTTCAGCATCACCCAGAAATCGAAATTCGGGTCGTTGCGATGCTTCGCCATGTTCTCGGGCGTCATGCGGAACGGATAGAGATGCACCTCGAAGGCACGCTGCCCGCCGTAGAAGGCATCGCGCGCCAGAGCGTAGATCTCGCCCGCCGCCTCGTCGGTCATGGAATAGCAGCCCGCCGAAGAGCAAGCTCCGTGGACCATGATGTTAGTGCCGGTGCGACCGAGCGAGCGGTCGAAAGCGTTGGGGAAGCCGATATTGAACGATAGATAATAGCTCGAATTCGGGTTCATCTGGCCGCGCGTGATCGTGTAGAAGCCCTCCGGCGCTTGCCGGTCGCCTTCCTTGATCTTGGGGCCGAGCTTGCCGGACCATTTGCAGATCGAATAGGTCGTGAGCAGCGCATATTGGCCGTCGCGACGCTGCTTCCAGACTTCGAGTTCAGAGGATTCCTTGAAGGCGCGGATATAGATCGGCGACTTCGGGTCCATCTCCAGCTTTTCCATCTTGGCGGTAAGCTTCGCCGAGACGGGCTTCTGGTCTTTCGGAATGCCGGATTCCTGGCAGGCGGCCAGCAGCAGCACAGCCATCAGGAGCAAGGCCCCGCGGCAGATGCGCGTGATCAGGTCGGATGCCTGCATGAACTTCCCTCAAGCATCGCCGCTCCATCCGGGGTGGAAGGCGCCTGCGACACGACAGGGTCGGCGACGCCACGGCCCGCCATACCCCGAATCGACGCGCGGAGCATTACCCGCAAGACCGGCGGAATCGTGTCAAAGGCTGCGGCCGATCGCAAGAAACTTCTCGCGGCGCTGGCGCTTCAACTCCGCGCCGGAAAGACCTTCCAGCGCGGCAAGCGACGCGCCGATGGCATCGCCGACGGCAGCGATCGCCGCAGGCGCGTCGCGATGGGCGCCGCCTACGGGCTCCGGCACGATCTGGTCGATAACGCCGAAGCGATAGAGATCCTGCGCGGTGATCTTCATGTTGGTCGCCGCGTCCTGCGCCCGCGTCGCATCCCGCCACAGGATCGACGCTGCGCCTTCGGGCGAAATCACGCTGTAGATCGAGTGCTCCAGCATCACGACCTTGCTGGCGGTGGCGATCGCGATGGCCCCGCCCGATCCACCCTCCCCGATGATGACCGAGACGCTCGGCACCGCCAGCGACAGTGCCGCCTCAGTCGATCTCGCAATCGCCTCGGCCTGACCGCGCTCCTCGGCATCGATGCCGGGAAAGGCGCCGGCCGTATCGACCAGCGTGATCACAGGCAGATCGAAGCGCTCGGCGAGTTCCATGATGCGGACCGCCTTGCGGTAGCCCTCGGGACGAGCCATGCCAAAATTATGGCGCAGCCGCGTCTCGGTATCATGGCCCTTCTCCTGGCCGATGATCGCCACAGGACGGTCGCGAAAACGGCCGAAACCGGCGAGGATCGCCTTGTCCTCGGCAAATTTCCGATCGCCGGCCAGCGGCGTGAAATCCGTGAAGAGGTGCTCGGCATAGTCGACGAAATGCGGGCGGTCAGGATGGCGGGCGACGAGCGTCTTCTGCCACGGCGTCAGCTTGCCATAGATATCGACCAGCGCCTGGGCGGCCTTCGCCTCCAGCTTGGCGATCTCTTCGCCGATGGCAACCGCATTGCCGCTCTCGCCGAGGGCACGCAATTCCTGAACCTTACCCTGAAGGTCGGCGACCGGCTTTTCGAATTCGAGAAAGGTTATCATCCAGACCTGCGAACGAGGCAAGATCGACCCGGGGACGGCAGGACCGACACCCCGAAAGCGGGCGCACACTGGCTGCAAGGCCTTGCGGTGTCAAGCTGAAGCGGCGACCGCGGCGGCCTTGATCCAACAACAAAAAGCGCGCCACGAGGGCGCGCATTCTTGTCGAAGGGTCGGCGATCGGGGGTTTCGCCGGCCCAGGGGAGGTCGACAAGCGGGCGGCGATACTCTGCCGCCCGATGGCAAAAGGTGGTCCGGTTCGGCAAGAGAACCTCGGGGGGCTGGGGGGCTGAGAAATTCCGAAGTTCCCGCCAAACCGGACCGTCTGAAACCATGATGCTAAAATCGTCCCGCATTGCGGCTGGTGGCGGGCCGAAAAAGGGCAAAACGATGAAAAATGCGCCCCGACCTTCACGGCTTCGTGAGAGCGGGCGCCTGGCGGTGCGCCGAGGACAACAGGGCTTCAGCCTTGCCAGCCAGGGACTTCGGCGCGATCATGACAGGACCAAGACAGGGCATTTGCGAGCGGCCGAAGGGAGGCGCGATTGAGCGGAAGCGACGACGAGCCGATAGCCGGGGGCGGCGCGACGCTGGTCGCGCTCGCCGGACGAGCTCCGCCCTCCCCCCGCTATGTCGCCTTCGACCGCCATGAGCTCAACCAGATTCTCCGCGTCTATGGCCGCATGGTTGCGGCTGGAGAATGGCGCGACTACGCGATCGACCATCTGAAGGACAAAGCGGTGTTCTCGATCTTCCGCCGCACCTCGGAAATGCCGCTGTTCCGCGTCGAGAAGGACCCCTCGCTCGATCGCCGCCAAGGCGCCTATTCCGTCATCGCCGCGGGGGGCTACATCATGAAGCGCGGCCATGATCTGCGCCAGGTGCTGACCATCCTGGACAAACAGCTGAAGCTGGTCGAGGGCTGAGCCCATCCAGCCGCCCCATAGAAAAAGGGCGCAGCCGAGACCGCGCCCTTCTTGTCTCTGCGGTGACGATGGATCAGCGGCGATCGCCAAACAGACGCAGCATCATCAGGAACAGGTTGATGAAGTCGAGATAGAGCGTCAGCGCGCCCATGATCGCCTTGCGGCCGGCGAGCGTGCCGTCGTCATTGACCGAGTACATCTCCTTGATCTTCTGCGTGTCGTAGGCGGTAAGGCCGACGAAGATGAGCACGCCTAGGATCGAGATCGCGAAGCCGAGGGCCGACGATCCGACGAAGATATTGACGATCGAGGCAATGATGATGCCGATCAGGCCCATGAACAGGAACGAACCGAAACCGGTCAGATCCCGCTTGGTCGTGTAGCCATAAAGGCTCATCGCGCCGAAGGTCGCGGCGGTGATGAAGAACACCTGCGTGACCGACTGGGCGGTGTAGAGGACGAAGATCGTCGTCAGCGACACGCCCATTAGCGCCGAATAGACCCAGAACGTCAGCTGCGCCGTCGCCACCGACATCTTCTGGATGCCGAAGGACAGCACCATCACCAGCGCGAACGGCGCCAGCATGATGACCCACATCAGCGGGCCGCTGAACAGCGTCTGTCCGAGCGCGGTGCGCTCGATCACGCCGCCATTGTCGACGAAGGCCAGCTTGAACATGCCGATCGAGGCGGCGCCGGTGATCAGCAGGCCGATCGCCATGTAATTATAGACCTGCAGCATGTAGGAGCGCAGGCCCTGGTCGATAACACCGGTTCCGGCACGCGCCGCGCCAAACGGTGAAACGCGATTGTCGAAATCTGCCATCGAAGTCCTCTCCGAAAATCTTGCCCGCGCCATCGGCGCAGCATTCCCGCCCTTGCCTGCCCTTGAGCCGCATCGGAAGGGATATGCCCGCGATATGGCCCCTGCCCCCTCTAGGCGCAAGAGGACGGCATGTCGGTTCGGGGGCGATCGTAAACGAAGCGGGCGGCGGAGCCTATAGGTTTCTGAGCACCGGCGCGGCCTTGCGGCCGAGCAGGCGCCAGGTACCGAGAAGACCCAGCAGTACGGTGAGCACAACCGCCGCCACGGCGGCGGCAAGGGCTTCCGCCGGCGAATAGAAGAAGCTCTGCTTCATGACGCCGGCCACGACGGCAAAGGCGGCGAGCGAGCCGACGCCGACACCAAACACGGCGGCGCAGAGCCCGAGCAGGCCATATTCATAGCCGAAGGCGAAGAGAAGCTGCCGCCGGGTGGCGCCCAGCGTCTTCAGGATCACCGTATCGCGCAGCCGGCCCTGCAGCCCTGCCGCCAGCGCGCCGGCGAGGACCAGCACCGAAGCGGCGAGCGCGACCGAAGAAGCGGCACGGATCGCCACCATGAGCTGCTCCAGGATCGACGATACCCGGTTGAGCGCTTCGCGCACGCGGATCGCCGTAACCGTAGGATAGGCTTTGCCCACGTCCCGCATCAGCGAGGCTTCCCGCGCCGCATCCGGCGTGCCGGGCAGCGACAGCGTCGTCAGCGCCGTATAGGGCGCACCGGCAAAGGTCGACGGCGAGAACACCATGACGAAATTGATCGCGAGGCTCTCCCAGTCGACTTGGCGCAGATTGGCGATCTTCGCCGTGATCTCGCGCCCCAGCACATTGACGGTGATTGTGTCGCCGACCTTCAAGCCTAGGCCACGCGCGACGCCGGCCTCCATCGAGACCAGCGGCTCCCTCGCATCGTCCTTCCACCATTCACCCTCGACGATGCGCGAGTTCTTCGGCGGGGTCGCCGAGAAGGTGACGCCGCGATCGCCCTGCAGCACCCAGGCGCTGTCGGCCGCCGGTTTCACCTGGTCGGACGGCGTGCCGGCGACGCGGGTGATCCGCCCGCGCAGCATCGGCACGCTCTCGATCCTCCCGCCGGGCGCCGCCTGTTTCAGGAAGGTCGAGAACGGCTCAAGTTGGTCGCGCTGGATATCGAGGAAAAAGAAGCTCGGCCCGTTGGCCGGCATCGAGCCCTTGAGTTGCCGCTGCAGGCTGCCGTCGATGAGCGCCAGCGTGACGATGAGGGCAAGGCCGAGCCCGAGCGACAGCATCACCGAAGGGGTCAACGCGCCAGGCCGATGCAGATTGCCGATCGCATAGCGCCATTCGGTCGAGGCTGGCCGCGGCGACCGCTTGGCGAGCGCCATCACCAGCCAGCCGATTCCGCGCAGCACCAGGAACGAAGCGGCGATGGCGACGACGAAGACGATCGCGATCCGCCGGTCATAGGCAAGCCACACGGCCAGCGCGGCAAGCACGGCGCTGGCGGCCAGCGCCCCGGCGAGGAAGGAAAGCCGGATCCGGCTACGCTCCGATCCGTTCATGTCGCGGAACAGGGAAGCGGGCGCGACATCGGGAATACGCCCTAGCGGCAGCAGCGCGAAGGCGAGCGCCGTGACGAGGCCATAGAGTGCCGCCGTGGCGAGCGAAGCGAGATGCAGCCCGCTCTCGGCCCCGACCGGGAGCACATCGGCCAGGAATCGGATCGCCACCACCGGCACCAGCGCCCCGACGACGAGGCCAATGGCGATGCCGACCAGGGCGATCAGCAGGATCTGGCAGAGATAGAGCGCGACGACGAAACGCGACTCGGCGCCCAGCGAGCGCATCGTCGCGATCACGGGCCTTTTTCGATCGATGAAGGCCGCAACCGCATTGGCGACACCGACGCCGCCGACGACCAGCGCGGCGAGGCCGACCAGCGTCAGATATTGCGTGAACTGGTCGATGCTACGCCGAAGGCCCGGCGAGGCGTCGTCACGCGTGCGGATCTGCCAGCCGGCATCGGGAAACGCGACTTTCGCCGCCTCGACCAAAGCGGCCGGGTCGCTATCGGCGGGAAGACGCAGGCGGTAGCTCCATTGCACCAGACTGCCGGGCTGGACGAGTTTCGCCGCATCCAGAGCCGCACGCGTGACAAGCAGCCGCGGGCCGAAGCCGAGGCCGGTCGCCAGCTTGTCGGGTTCGCTGCCAATCGATCCGACGAGCGTCAGCCGCGCAGTGCCCAGATCGATCGTGTCGCCAACCTTGAGATCGAGACGAGTAAAGAGTTCGGGATCGGCCAGGGCGGCGAGCGGCGCGGCAGAATCAAGAGTGGCCGTCCCAGTCTCCGCCTCAATGGCCCCATAGAGCGGATAGGCGGCATCCACCGCCTTCACCTCGACCAGCGTCTGGTCCGAGCCGTCGGCGCGGCGGGCCATGCCGCGCAGGGACGCGATCTCGGAGATATCGCCCTTGGAACGCAGGAAGGCGAGTTCGGCCGGATTGGCCTGGCGCTGCACCAGCGTGAAGGCGACGTCGCCGCCAAGGATCGCCCGCCCCTCGCGCGCCAACCCTTCCGTCATCGAGCGCGACACCGATCCGACCGCGGCAATCGCTGCGACGCCCAGAGCGATGCAGGCGAGGAATACGACGAAGCCCGAAAGGCCGCCGCGCAGCTCGCGGAAGGCGAAGCGGAGCGGCAGCCACACGGCCGAGCCGGCGGCGCGGTTCATTCGGCCGCACTCCGGGCGGCGGCCGAACGAACCTGCGGCTCCTCCAGCCGGCCCGAATGGACGCGGACGGTCTGCTCGCATCGGCCGGCCAGCGCTGGATCATGCGTGACGAGGATCAGCGTCGCCCCGCGTGCCGCGGCTGAGGTGAACAGCAGCTCCGCGATCTGCCGGCCATTCGCCTCATCCAGATTGCCGGTCGGCTCATCGGCGAAGACGATCGCCGGCTGCGCCACCAGCGCGCGGGCTATGGCGACGCGCTGCTGCTCGCCGCCCGACAGCGCGCCGGGATAATGATGCAACCGCGCGCCGAGCCCGACGAGCTTCAACTCGGCCTCGGCCCGCTCGAAGGCATCGCGCACGCCTGAGAGTTCCAGCGGTACGGCGACGTTTTCGAGCGCCGTCATGTTGGGAATGAGATGGAAAGACTGGAACACGATCCCGACATTGCGACGCCGGAACCGCGCCAGCCTGTCCTCATCGGCCCCGGACAGGTCCTCTCCGGCCACGACAAGCCGCCCCGCATCGATCCGCTCCAGCCCCGCCATCACCATGAGCAGAGTCGATTTTCCAGATCCGGACGGCCCGACCAGGGCAAGCGACGTGCCGGAAGCAACCTGGAGCGAAACGCCCTTCAATATGTGGACGCGGGCCGCGCCCGATCCGAGCGAAAGCTCGACATTTTCGACTTCGACGGCAAAAGAGGCGTCTCGGTATGGTTGGCTCACGATCGGCTGCCCTATATTGCGTGCGCGCCGATCCCGGCACATCGGTTCCATATGGGTGCAATGCAACAATGATAAAGGCCCCAGCCCTTCTTTCGCTACTCCTCGTCGTCGCGGCCTTCGCGGTCACTACCGTGCCCGCCCGCGCGGCGGCGGTCCGGATCGTCGCCCTCGGCGACAGTCTGACGGCCGGCTACGGCCTCGGCCCCGGCGAGGGCTTCACCGACCAGTTGCAGGCAGCGGTGAAATCGTGGGGACAGGATGTAGAGATCGTCAATGCCGGCGTCTCGGGCGACACGGCGGCGGGCGGCCTCGCACGGCTCGACTGGTCGCTCGGCGAGGGCGCGGATGCAGTGATCGTCGAGCTGGGCGCCAACGACATGCTGCGCGGCTTCGATCCAGCCGAGACGCGGGCTGCGCTGGGCTCGATCCTGAAGCAGCTGAAGGCAAAGAAGCTGCCCGTGCTGCTCGTGGGCATGCGCGCCGCGCCCAATCTCGGGCCTGACTATGCTGCGCGTTTTGAGCCGATCTACGAGCAACTGGCCGAGCAATATGGCGCGATGCTATATCCCTTTTTCCTCGACGGCGTCGCCGGCCAGCCCGCCCTCCTCCAGGCGGATGGCCTCCACCCCAACCGGGCGGGCGTTGCGGTGATCGTCAAGCGAATCTTTCCCGCCGTGGAGCGCCTGATCGCGGAAATTCCGCACTGACGGCGCCCTCCTCCCACCGACCATGCCAGGCGCAGGCCTGACGGAGCCCTTCATGAAATATCGCCCGCTCGGACGAACCGATCTCGCCGTGTCTGAGATCTGCCTCGGCACCATGACCTGGGGCCAGCAGAACACCGAGGCCGAAGGCCATCAGCAGATGGACTACGCGCTGGATCGCGGCATCAATTTCTTCGATACGGCTGAGCTTTATTCGATCCCGCCCAAGGCCGAGACGCATGGCTCGACCGAGCGGATCATCGGGTCCTGGTTCAAGGCGCGCGGCAACCGCGACAAGGTCATCCTGGCGAGCAAGGTCGTCGGCCGCACCGCGATGGACTGGTTCCGCGGCGGCCGCTCCTCCCGCCTCGTGCGCGAGGACATCCTCCACGCCATCGAGGGTAGTCTGAAGCGGCTCGGCACGGACTATATCGACCTCTACCAGCTGCACTGGCCCGATCGCCACGTCTCGCTCTGGGGCTCGAACCCGACCCGCTACGACCCACCGCAGCCCGCGGTCGACGAAGTGCCGATCGAGGAGACGCTGGGCGTGCTGGACGATCTGGTTCGCGCCGGCAAGATCCGCCATGTTGGTCTTTCCAATGAGAGCGCCTGGGGCACGATGAAGTTCGTGTTCGCTGCCGAAAGCGGCAAGGGCCCGCGCGTCGTCTCGATCCAGAACGCCTATAACCTCCTGAACCGCACCTTCGAGGTCGGCCTCGCCGAGATCGCGGAGCGCGAGCAGGTCGGGCTCCTCGCCTATTCGCCGCTGGCGCAGGGCTATCTCTCCGGAAAATACCAAGGCGGCGCGCGTCCCGCTGGCGCCCGCACCACGCTCTTCAAGCGCGGTGATCGTTATGAGAAGCCCGGAACCGAGGCCGCGATCGACGCCTATCTGAAGGTCGCGCGTGACTTCGGCCTCGATCCGTCGCAAATGGCGCTCGCCTTCGTCACCACGCGACCCTTCGTCACGTCCAACATCATCGGCGCCACGACGATGGAGCAGCTCGCCGCCGACGTTGATTCGGTGGACGTCGCGATCACGCCCGAAATCGCGGCGGCGATCGACGCCGTTCACCAGCTCGTCGGCAACCCCAGCCCCTGAGGCGACAGGGCGCGGCGGCAATTGCGGCTTTACAGGCTGCGGCCAAACCGCAATGCTTTCGACATCCTTCGTCGATTCCTGCAAAGGGGGATGCCGATGCCGCGCCTTTTCACCGCGCTCGAAGTTCCGGCCGAAGTGGGAGACAGGCTGTCCCTGTTGCGGGGCGGCCTGCCGGGAGGCCGCTGGATCGACGCGGAAAATTACCACGTCACATTGCGCTTCATCGGCGATATCGACTTCCGTACCGCCGACGAGATCGTCGATGCCCTCTCGCGCGTGAAGCGGCGGGACATCGAGCTGCAATTCGACGGACTGACCGCCTTCGGCACGTCGAAGCCGCATTCGCTGGTCGCGAAAGTGGCGCCGTCGCGGGCGCTGGCCGAATTGCAGGCCGAGCATGAGCGGATCATCCAGAAGATCGGCCTTCCGCCGGAGGGACGCCGCTTCACGCCGCATGTCACCCTGGCGCGCCTCCGCGGGACGCCGCAGCGCGAACTCGCCGACTATCTGGCCCTGCGCGGCGGCTTCTTCGCCGGCCCCTTCGAGGTGAACCGCTTCGTCCTGCTCTCGTCGAAGGATTCGACCGGCGGCGGACCCTATCTGGTGGAACAGACCTATCCGCTGGCGGAAGCAGCATGAAACGCCTCGGCGCCGCCGAGCGCGACGCGGCACTCGCCCGGCTCAAGGGCTGGAAGCTGGACCATTCGGGCGACGCCATCACGCGTACCTTCGTGTTCGCAGATTTCAGCGAGGCCTTCGGCTTCATGACCCGCGTGGCGCTCGCGGCCGAAAGCCTCGGCCACCACCCGGACTGGTCGAATGCCTACAAGACCGTCACCGTGACGCTCACGACCCATGATGCCGGCGGCCTGACGGCGAAGGACTTCGAACTGGCCGGCCGGATGGACGTTTTTGCGGCCGGCTGAGTCGCCGCCTATCCAAAAACAGGCGTGAAGGTGGCCCCGCCAAAGGCGTCGCCCTGCAGCCTTTGTACGCCCCAGCCCGCCAGCATCCGGACCGACTCCTCATCCGTCACCCATTCGGCGACCGTCTCGATGCCGAGTTCGGAAGCGAGACCGGCGAGATGGCGCACGAAGAGCTGGTCTTCAGGTGAGGAAGCCAGGTTCTCGACGAAGCTGCCATCGATTTTGACGATGTCGACCTTGAGCGCCCGAAGGCTGCGAAACGAGGTATAGCCGGCGCCGAAATCGTCGATGGCAAGGCGCACGCCGAGATCGTGAAGCCGCGCAACGAACTTCGTCATGTCGTCGAGGTTGCGAATCGCGCTCACCTCGGTGAGCTCGACAATGAGGCGGCGCCCCGCTCCGGGAATGCGCGAGAGCCCATCAGCCAACTTCGCCAGCCAGTCCGGCCCGGCGGCCGTCTCGGGGGCCACATTGACGGAGAGGACCGCCTCCGCGTCTTGCGCCAGCGTGCCGAAGACGAGATCGAGCACGGCGAGATCGAAGAGGCGCGATAGGCCGAGCCGCTCGGCCAGCGGCACAATTTGCGCCGCGGGAGCGACGGCTCCATCCGGCTGGACGAGGCGGAGCAGCGCCTCGTGGTAGACCGGCTGGCGGGTGGCTATATCGATCACGGGTTGGAAGGCAAGTTTCAGCCGCCCTTCGGCGAGCGCGCCCACCAATTGGCGCGATAGCTCGGCATTGTCCTTGCGCTCCTCGGCCCGGGCAAGGGACGAGGCGAACGCCATGAACCGCCCCGAACCACTGGCGCCGACAAGCGCCAGCGTCTCCAGCGCCCGCTCGATGGCCTCTTCCCGCCGCCGCGCATGGCGCGGTATCGCAACCGCCCCGATCGATATGGTTACCGATATCGATACGTCGTCCGTCGTGACGACATCTTCGCCCACGGCGGCGATGAAGCGCTCCGCCGCGATCGACATTTCATTTTCTTCGCAATGATTGAGCAGGATGCCGATCCGGTCCGGCGCAAAGCGTCCGATGACATCGCTCTCCCGCAATCGGCCACGGATTCGCTGCGCGACGGCAGCGAGGACCAGATCGGCGGCATGCATGCCATAGGCTTCGTGGATCAGCAGCAGATTGTCGATTGCCACCACCAGGAAGGCGGACGGAACGCGAAGCTTCAGCGACTGCTCGATTGCCTCATCAAGGCGATCGAGCAGGTGCGAGCGGTTGAAAAGGCCGGTCTCCTCGTCATAGCGCGAGAGGAAGGCGAGCCGCTCCTCCCGCGCGTGGCGTTCATTGACGACGCGCACGACGCCCTCGGCCCGCGCGGCCTGCCTGCCGCCATCGGCGTACCAACGACCGCAATCCTCGATCCATAGCAAGGGACCGTCTGGGCCGAAGGGACGCACCGAATATTCGATCTGGTAGGAAACCCCGTCACCTGGATCTTGGATCGACGAGGTGAGAATATGATCGGAGCGGGAAACACCGCTGGCTTTCTCGACGAGGCCGGCAAAGTCACTTCCCGTCGCGAGGCTCTCCATCGAGACGAGCCCGAACACGGCCGCCGCGCCGTCGCTCCATTCGATCCGGTCTTCGGCGATCGACCAGCGATAGGCAGCCTCACCGATCCTCGCGAGGATCTGCTCGACGGGCAGGCTCTCCTTCGGCATTCGACGCCCCCACCCGTCGCAGCCAAGCGGCGGCAACACAACTTTCCGTTGGAGCGCCGACACTCTCACGTCAGGAAACGCGCCGCAATCACCCCCGCGGCAGCCGGACAGTCATCAAACAAAAAGGCCGGCGCAAGGCCGGCCTTCAGCAGCATCCGCTGATAAGATCAGCTCTCGCTCTTCGGCGTCAGGATCTGACGGCCGCGATACATGCCGGTCTTCAGGTCGATGTGATGCGGACGGCGCAGCTCGCCCGAGTTCTTGTCTTCGGTATAGGTCGGCTGGGACAGGGCGTCGTGCGAACGGCGCATATTGCGCTTCGACGGCGACGTCTTTCGCTTCGGAACTGCCATTTCTCGTCTTCCTTCGTCACAACGCCTACAAACCGGCGGCGCGCCGCCCGGCAGGGCATCGCAGTGGATTTTGAATGCGGCCTTATACAGAGGTCGGCCCGGCTTGACCAGCCGGACCGCGCAAAAACTTCGCGGGCGACTGCGTCCTCAAGCCGAGAGCGCATCCAACTCCGCGACGATCGCCGAACC
Source organism: Kaistia algarum (assembly GCF_026343945.1). NCBI lineage: Bacteria > Pseudomonadati > Pseudomonadota > Alphaproteobacteria > Hyphomicrobiales > Kaistiaceae > Kaistia > Kaistia algarum. The sequence continues at coordinate 2,729,728 of NZ_JAPKNJ010000001.1, read as the reverse complement.
CATCGCGTGGGTTCCGACCTTGGTCGTGCCCTCGGTGAAGATGTCGGCGGTGCGCAACCCCTTGCCGAGCACGCCGGCGATGGCGCGGTCGAGCAGGTCGGCGGCTTCCACCAGGCCGAAGGAATAGCGCAGCGCCATGGCGAAGGAAGCGATCATCGCGATCGGATTGGCGATGCCCTGGCCGGCGATGTCCGGCGCCGAACCATGCACCGGCTCATAGAGCGCCTTGCGCCGGCCGGTCGTGGCATCCGGCGCGCCGAGCGAAGCCGAAGGCAGCATGCCGAGCGAGCCGGTCAGCATCGCCGCGACGTCGGAGAGGATATCGCCGAAGAGATTGTCGCAGACAATGACGTCGAACTGCTTCGGCCGGCGCACGAGCTGCATGGCGCAATTGTCGGCGAGCACATGTTCGAGCGCGACATCGGCATATTCTTCCTTACCGATCCGCGTCACGATCTGCTTCCACAGCACGCCGCTCTTCATCACATTGTGCTTCTCGGCCGACGCGACCCGGCTGCCGCGGGTGCGGGCGAGATCGAAGGCGACACGGGCGATGCGCTCGATCTCGGGCGTCGTGTAGAGCTGCGTATCGACGGCGCGCTTCTGTCCGTTCTCCAGCGTCACGATCTCCTTCGGCTCGCCGAAATAAACGCCGCCGGTGAGTTCCCGCACGATGAGGATATCGAGGCCCTCGACCAAGTCGCGCTTCAGCGAAGAGGCGTCGGCCAGCGCCGGATAGCAGATCGCCGGGCGCAGATTGGCGAACAGCGCGAGGTCCTTCCGGAGCCGCAGCAGCGCTGCCTCGGGACGCACCTCATAGGGAACGTCGGCCCATTTCGGACCGCCGACCGCGCCGAACATCACGGCGTCGGCTGCAAGCGCCTTGGCCATGGTCGCCTCGGATACAGCCTTGCCATGGGCGTCATAGGCCGACCCGCCGACGAGGTCCTGCTCATATTCGAACGAGGCGACGCCACGCTTGGAAAACCAGTCAATGACCGTCTGCACCTCGGCCATGATTTCGGTACCGATGCCGTCACCCGGCAGGAGGAGGAGGTTATAGCTGGTCATGGAACGGTTCTTTCGTCGGTCTATGTCTGCGCAGCGTGGCGATAGGCGACGAGCGATAAAGCCGAGGGCGCCGCTATGCAAGTTGCTCCTGCATGGGAGACTCAGCTCTTGAGCGCGGTGACCTCGATCTCGATCAGGATCTCCGGGTCGACCAGATCGCAGATGAGCATGGTCGCCGCCGGCCGGATATCGGCGAAGAAGCCGCCGACGATCTCGAAGACCGAATCAACCAGGGCCGCATCCTTCAGATAATAGTGGACGCGAACGACGTCGGAGAGCGTGAAGCCGCCCTCGGCGAGCGCCTTTTCGATCGTCGCCATGGCGTTTCTCGTCTGTTCCTCGACTGCCTCAGGCATGATCATCGTGGCATAATCGTAGCCGGTCGTACCGGCGACGAAGCACCACGGTCCCTGCACCACGGCACGGGAATATCCGGCGATTTTTTCGAAGGTCGAGCCGGTAGAAATCAGGCGTCGCGTCATGTCACTACCTCCTTCGTCCCGATGGCCAGTACGATTCTGGGAAAGCTCCGCACCCCGCCCGGCGAAGCGAATGCTATAGCGTTGGATCGACGCGGATATCGAAAGGTTTTTGACCGCGCCTTACAATGCCGCTAGAACCGATCTAAATTCTCTTGAGGGAGGAAGCTTACGTAAACGTAAGCTATCGAGGGTCGAAAATATGTCGAATTCCGAGGCGAAGCCGGGCCGTCCGCTCTCCCCCCATCTGCAGGTCTATCGCTGGCCCATCACGATGACGATGTCGATCCTGCATCGCGTCACAGGCGCCGCGCTCTATTTCGGAACGCTTCTTCTGGCCTGGTGGCTGATCGCCGCCGCCGCCGGCCCGGCCTATTTCGATGTCGCCAATGCCGTGTTCGGATCCTGGATCGGCCGTCTCGTGCTGTTCGGCTATAGCTGGGCCCTGATCCATCACCTGCTCGGGGGCCTGCGCCACTTCGTCTGGGATTTTGGCGCCGGCTTCTCGAAGAGCGCGCGCGACAATCTCGCCTACGCCAACATCATCGCATCCGCGATTCTGACGGTCCTCGTCTGGATCGTCGGCCTGCTCATCCACTGAAAGAGGCGACCTTCATGTCGATGAGAACGCCACTCTCCCGCGTCCGTGGCCTCGGCTCGGCCAAGGCGGGAACGGAGCATTTCTGGCACCAACGCGTCACCGGCGCCGCGCTCGCCATCCTCGTCACCGGTTTCCTGATCCTGCTAATCGCGATCGCGGGACGGCCCTATCCGGATGTGGTGGCGGTGCTCGCCAACCCCTTCGTGGCGCTGCTGATGATCCTCATGGTGGGCGCCGGAGCCTGGCATATGAAGCTCGGCATGCAGGTGATCATCGAGGATTATTTCCATGGCGCCGCGCTCGTCGCCGCCGTCATCGCCAACTCGTTCTTCTCGGTCGCGGTCGGCCTTGCCACCGCGCTCGCCCTCCTCAAGATCAGCTTCGGAGGCTGACATGGCGGAAGCCAATGGCAGCGCGACGGCCACCAATGGCCGCGCCTATCCCTTCATCGACCATACGTTCGACGTCGTCGTCGTCGGCGCTGGCGGCGCTGGCCTTCGGGCCGCTCTCGGCGCCAGCGAGGGCGGGCTAAAGACCGCTTGCATCACCAAGGTGTTCCCGACCCGCAGCCACACCGTGGCAGCGCAGGGCGGCATCTCGGCCGCGCTCGGCAATATGGGCGAGGACGATTGGCGCTTCCACATGTACGACACCGTCAAGGGGTCGGACTGGCTCGGCGATCAGGACGCGATCGAATATCTCGTCCGCCACGCCCCTGCCGCCGTCTATGAGCTCGAGCATTTCGGCGTGCCCTTCTCGCGCACCGAGGCCGGCAAGATCTACCAGCGGCCCTTCGGCGGCATGACGACGAATTTCGGCAAGGGCATCGCCCAGCGCACCTGCGCCGCCGCCGACCGCACCGGCCATGCCATCCTGCACACGCTCTATGGCCAGTCGCTGCGCCATGCGTGCGAGTTCTACATCGAGTATTTCGCGATCGACCTGATCATGGAGGACGGCGTTTGCCGCGGCGTCGTGGCGCTTTGCCTCGACGACGGCACGCTGCATCGCTTCCGCGCGACCAAGACGATCCTCGCTACCGGCGGCTATGGCCGCGCCTATTTCTCGGCGACCTCGGCCCATACTTGCACCGGCGACGGCGGCGGCATGGTGCTGCGCGCCGGCCTGCCGCTTCAGGACATGGAATTCGTGCAGTTCCATCCGACCGGTATCTATGGCGCCGGCTGCCTGATCACCGAGGGAGCGCGCGGCGAAGGTGGCTATCTCACCAATTCGGCCGGCGAGCGCTTCATGGAGCGCTATGCTCCCTCCGCCAAGGACCTCGCCTCGCGCGACGTCGTCTCGCGCGCCATGACCATGGAAATCCGCGAGGGTCGCGGCGTCGGCAAGGCAAAGGATCATATCCACCTTCACCTCGACCATCTCGACCCGGCGCTGCTGGCCGAGCGTCTGCCCGGCATTTCGGAAAGCGCCAAGATCTTCGCCGGCGTCGACCTGACCAAGGAGCCGATCCCGGTCCTGCCGACCGTCCACTACAATATGGGCGGCATCCCGACCAATTATCACGGTGAGGTGCTGACCAAGGTCGGCGGCGATCCGGATACAGTCGTGCCGGGCTTGATGGCCGTTGGCGAGGCGGCCTGCGTCTCCGTTCATGGCGCCAATCGCCTCGGCTCCAATTCGCTCACCGATCTCGTCGTCTTTGGCCGTGCCGCGGCTCTGCGCTGCATTGAGACGATACGCCCCGGCGAGAAGCAGCCTGAATTCGGGCCGACCGTGGGCGAGGCTGCGATATCCCGCCTCGACCGCCTGCGCTACGCTTCCGGCGGCACGCCGACGGCCGAGCTCCGGCTCAACATGCAGAAGGTCATGCAGTCGAACTGCGCCGTGTTCCGCACCGGCGAGGTACTCGACGAAGGACACGGCCTGATTCACGATGTCTGGAAGGCGTCCGACGATGTGCGCGTCACGGACCGGTCGCTGATCTGGAATTCCGACCTCGTCGAAACGCTCGAATTCGACAATCTGATCGTCCAGGCCGTCGTCACGATGGATTCGGCGCAGAACCGGCAGGAATCACGCGGCGCCCACGCCCGCGAGGATTTCCCGAACCGCGACGACGTCAACTGGATGAAGCATTCGCTCGCCTCGATCGACGCCGACGCCAAGACGGTGACGCTCGACGATCGGCCGGTGCACACCTACACCATGTCAAACGACATCGCCTATATCGAGCCCAAGGCTCGCGTGTACTGAGGACAATGTTGGCGACCGCACCCATCCCTCAGGCTGGTTATTCGGGGCGCTCGCTCCCCGAGAAGCTCGGCTTCAAGCCAGGGATGGCGGTTGCCTTCATTGGTCTGCCGGATGAACTCGCAAGCCTTGCCGATTCCGTTCCGTTCAACAGCGTTGCCATGGCGTCGTCCTGGGCCGAACGATTTGGAGACGATCGATCCTTCGATGCGATCCATGCCTTCACCAAACAGGCTGAAGAACTGACGACGGGCCTGCCCCGCCTGCAGGACGCGATCCGCCGTGACGGAATGATCTGGGTGTCGTGGCCCAAGAAGGCATCGAAGGTTGCGACCGACGTCACCGAGGATACCGTTCGCGCTGCGGCGCTTTCCATCGACCTCGTCGATGTCAAGGTTGCCGCCGTCGACGCTATATGGTCGGGGCTGAAACTGGTGATCCGGAAGGAGCGTCGATGAGCGCAGGCATCGATATTCCCTACTCCGACTTTGCGGCCATGGAAGCCGAGATGATCCGCGGCCCGATGGGCGATGGTCGCGACCATCTCGGGCGCAGCTTCGCAGTCTATCGCTATACGTCGCGTCGCACCGCCAAGCGCTATGACGTCGTCGTCACGACAGGCGAAAAAGAGCCGCGCTGCGTCGAATATCCGAAATACGAATAGTCCGAACCGCAATCATCAGGCAGGCCGATGGTCCAGCTCACGCTCCCCAAGAACTCGACGATCAACGAAGGCAAGGCCTGGGAACGGCCGAAAGGCGCCAACAATGTCCGCGAGTTCCGCATCTATCGCTGGAGCCCGGACGACGGCGCCAATCCGCGCGTCGACAGCTATTTCGTCGATCTCGACGATTGCGGGCCGATGGTTCTGGATGCGCTGATCAAGATCAAGAACGAAGTCGACCCGACGCTGACCTTCCGCCGGTCCTGCCGCGAGGGCATCTGCGGCTCGTGCGCCATGAATATCGACGGCTCCAACACGCTCGCCTGCACCAAGGGCATCGACGACGTGAAGGGCGCGGTGAAGATTTATCCACTGCCGCATATGCCGGTGGTGAAGGACCTCGTGCCCGACCTCACCAATTTCTACGCCCAGCACCGCTCGATCGAGCCCTGGCTCAAGACCGCGACGCCGGAGCCCGAAAAGGAATGGCTGCAGAGCCATGCCGACCGCGAGAAGCTCGACGGGCTCTATGAGTGCATCCTCTGCGCCTGCTGCTCGGCATCCTGCCCGAGCTACTGGTGGAATGGCGACCGGTATCTCGGTCCGGCCGTGCTGCTGCAGGCCTATCGCTGGCTGATCGATTCACGCGATGAAGCCAAGGGCGAGCGCCTCGACAATCTCGAGGATCCGTTCCGCCTCTATCGCTGCCACACCATCATGAACTGCGCGCAGACCTGCCCGAAGGGTTTGAACCCAGCGAAGGCGATTGCCGAGATCAAGAAGATGATGGTCGAGAGAAGGGTCTGACGCCGCTTCGTCCGGCCAATCGGCCGGGAACCGTTGCGGCCCACCGAACGTTTGCTTTCGATGGGGGCCGGATCGGAGGACAGACCATGCAAATCGTAGACGCAGGACCGCGCTGGACCATCGAGGCGATCGACCGGCTCCGCGAACTGGCGGGCGTCAGGGTGCCGGCCGAGATCATCAGCCAGGCGATGCACCGCCCGATGGACGAGATCGTCGCCAAGGCGGCCGAATTCAATTTGACGCTTTACCCCGCCGAACGCGACCTCTGACGGATGCCGCCTCCAGCGGCGCCGCATCGGTAGAGCGGCGGCCCCTTTTTCAGAGAATTCGCGAGGGATCGTAGACACGGCCAGCCGCTCCACGCAACGAGCGCCGTTTCCGGTATATTGCAGCGGTTGGTCTGGAGCGGATTCTGCGAAGGGGGTGAAGATGGCGACATTCGACCATATCGGCGTGCAGGTGAGCGACTTTGACAAGCTGCTCGCATTCTACGAATCGGCGTTGGCGCCGCTCGGAATTTCCGTGGTGATGCACATTCCGGAGGAGGCGAAGCTGAAGGGCGCGGGCTTCGGTGCGTCCGGGAAGCCTGACTTCTGGATCTGGGAAGGCGGCCGGACGACGCCTCATCTCCATTTGGCATTCGCCGCCTCCAGCCGTGCGGCGGTGGACGCGTTCTACGCGGCGGCCCTCGCTGCCGGGGCAACAGACAATGGCCCTCCGGGCATCCGCGCCATGTACCATCCAAATTATTACGGCGCCTTTGTTCTCGATCCCGACGGACACAATATCGAGGCGTGCTGCCACCACCCGGAATGACCGGCAAGTCGCACCGGCGGCAAATTCTCCCGCTGTGGCAGCGAATGCCTTGTCGTTGCGGACGAGATGGATTATTGCGCGCTCCAACGTCGGAGCCGTCCCGAAATGGCGCGGTTTCACCTCAATTGGCATGCGCGGCGAACACGATGTCGTTCGCCTTCCGGACTAGCCTGCCGCAATGCGGCTCGATTCGGCCGATAAAGGGATCAGGGGATCGAGAATGGAGAAGGTCATGCGACTCGGCCGTTTCGCGCCGCTGCTGCTGATGACGGCGCTTGCCGGTTGCGGATCCTTCGGAGCCGTCGGCCTCGGTCCGATGGACCGGTCGCAGCCGGAGAGCGACACGCTGCCTCCGGTCGCGTCGGTTCCGATCGAGAAGACCGCCCTGCCCCCGCCTGTGACCGATCCGAATGCCGTCGCGACGCTTCCGCCGGCGGATCCGAATGCCGCGACGACCCCGGCTGCCCCGGCCGCTCCTATGACCCCCTCTGTCGCGTCCGGCGCCGAAATCGGCCGCACGGACCTTCTCGGCGGATGGACGCTTTCGTCGGGCTCCGACAATTGCCAGCTCTTCATGACGCTGACGAGTTGGACGGGTGGCTATCGCGCCTCGACGCGAGGTTGCCAGTCGCCGTCGTTGAAGGGGATTTCGGCCTGGAGCCTCTCCGGCAGCGAGGTCGTGCTCGCCGGACAGGGCGGCGCCCCGGTGGCCCGGCTGTCCTCGGGCGGAAACAACCATTTCAACGGCCAGACGGTTTCGTCCCAGGCTATCTCCTTCTACCGCTGATCGAGCCATCCGCTGCGGGAGGGCTCGCGTGAGCCAGGACGCGCACCTTTCGCCGCTCGTCGCCACGGCCTATGACCGGCTGATCGCGGCCGGCGACGTCGAGGAAGACGGGGCGCAGCGCGCCCTCGTCGATAAGTTCGACGCGCTGAACCTGCGCCTCGCCACGCGGCGCCTGGCACGGAAATCGAGCTCGCTCGGCTGGCTGTTCGGCAAGCGCGACAAGGCGGCGACCGACATTCGGGGCCTCTATGTCCATGGCGAGGTCGGCCGCGGCAAGACCATGCTGATGGACCTGTTCTTCGCGAATGCCGTCATCGAGAAGAAGCGCCGCGCCCACTTCAACGATTTCATGGCCGATGTGCATGGCCGCGTCTTCCGGGTGCGCGAGGCGATCAAGGCCGGCTCGGTGAAGGGCGACGACCCGATCCCGATCGTCGCGCGCGAGATCGCCGACGAGACCGAGCTGCTCTGCTTCGATGAATTTTCCGTGACCGACATCGCCGACGCGATGATCCTCGGCCGCCTGTTCACCCAGCTTTTCGCCCGCGGCATCATCATGGTCGCAACGTCCAACGTCGCCCCCGACGATCTCTATCGCGGCGGGCTCAACCGCGACCATTTCCTGCCCTTCATCGGCCTCTTGAAGGAGCGCGTCGAGATCGTGCGCCTCGGCGCGCGGACGGATTACCGGCAGGAAAAGACACGCCGGCTGAAGGTCTATCTCACGCCGCTCGGACCGGATGCCGATGCGGCCATGGACGAGGCCTGGGCGCGGCTGACGAATGACGACCCGGGATCGCCGACGACCCTCGCCGTGCTCGGCCGCGACGTTGCCGTTCCGCGCGCGGCCAAGGGCATTGCGCGTTTCGACTTCGCCGATCTCTGCGCCCGGCCGCTGGGCCCGAGCGACTATCTCGCCATCGCCCACGCCTTCGATACCGTGCTCATCGACCATGTCCCGATCATGGATGCCGCCCGGCGCAACGAGGCCAAGCGCTTCATCACGCTGATCGACGCGCTCTATGACGGCCAGGTGAAGCTGGTGGTTTCGGCCGCGGCGGAGCCGGACGGGATCTATGTCGCCGACAGCGGAACCGAGGCCTTCGAGTTTGCCCGCACCGCCTCGCGCCTGACCGAAATGCGCTCGCAGGACTATTCGAATTTGGGCCATCGCGGGTTCATCGTCGAGACGTGACGTAAACGTCACCTTGCCCGAACGACGGCAGAATTCCTTGGCTCATCTCTTTAGTTCGACTTGCGCCGTTGCCGCAATCGGGGTATGCCGCCCTCGTTCCGGCAGCCATCCGACTGTGGACCTTACGTTTAGGTAAACCTCCATCGGGAGATCTTGCATATGGCTCGAGCTAAGATTGCCTTGATCGGTTCTGGTCAGATTGGCGGCACGCTCGCCCTTCTCGCCGGCCTCAAGGAACTCGGCGACATCGTGCTCTTCGACATCGCCGACGGCGTTCCGCAGGGCAAGGCGCTGGATATCGCCGAGGCCTCGCCGGTCGAGGGCTTCGACGCATCGATCTCCGGTGCCTCCTCCTATGCCGCGATCGAGGGCGCCGACGTCGTCATCGTCACCGCCGGCGTGCCGCGCAAGCCTGGCATGAGCCGCGACGATCTCCTCGGCATCAATCTCCAGGTGATGGAGCAGGTCGGCGCGGGCATCAAGAAATACGCGCCCGACGCTTTCGTGATCTGCATCACCAATCCGCTCGACGCGATGGTCTGGGCGCTGCAGAAATTCTCGGGCCTGCCGACGGGCAAGGTGGTCGGCATGGCCGGCGTGCTCGACAGCGCCCGCTTCCGCTATTTCCTCGCCGAGGAGTTCAAAGTCTCGGTCGAGGACGTCACCGCCTTCGTGCTCGGCGGCCACGGCGATACCATGGTACCGCTCATCCGCTATTCGACGGTCGCTGGCGTTCCGCTCACCGATCTGGTCAAGCTCGGCTGGATCGAGAAGAAGCGCCTCGACGAAATCGTCCAGCGCACGCGCGACGGCGGCGCCGAGATCGTCAACCTCCTGAAGACCGGCTCGGCTTTCTACGCCCCGGCAGCCTCGGCGATCGTCATGGCCGAGAGCTATCTGAAGGATAAGAAGCGCGTCCTCCCGGCCGCCGCCTATCTCGACGGCCAGTATGGCATCAAGGGGCGCTATATCGGCGTGCCGATCGTCATCGGCGCGTCGGGTGTCGAGCGCATCCTCGAGATCGAGCTCAACAAGGCCGAGAAGACGATGTTCGACAAGTCCGTCGCCTCGGTGGAGAGCCTGGTCGATGCCTGCGTGAAGATTGCCCCGGCGCTCGGCGCCTGATCGCCCAAGACCGGCCTGAACGACTAGCCTGAACGGCGGAAGGTGACCGATGAACATTCATGAATATCAGGCGAAGGCGTTGCTGAAGGGCTTTGGTGCGCCCGTCTCGAACGGCGTCGCCATCTTCACGCCGGCCGAGGCCGAGGCAGCGGCGCGCGATCTGGGCGGCCCGCTCTGGGTCGTCAAGTCGCAGATCCATGCCGGCGGCCGCGGCAAGGGCAAGTTCAAGGAAGAAGCGGCTGGCGAGAAGGGCGGCGTCCGTCTCGCCAAGTCGATCGAGGAGGTCAAGGCCTTCGCGAGCCAGATGCTCGGCAACACGCTGGTCACGATCCAGACCGGCCCGGCCGGCAAGCAGGTCAACCGCCTCTATGTCGAGGATGGCTCGGACATCGAGAAGGAGTTTTATCTCTCCCTCCTCGTCGACCGCGCCACCTCGCGCATCGCCTTCGTCGTTTCGACCGAGGGCGGCATGGACATCGAGGAAGTCGCCCATTCGGCGCCCGAGAAGATCAAGACCTTCTCCGTCGATCCGGCGACCGGCATCATGCCGCATCACGGCCTCACCGTCGCCAAGGCGCTCGGCCTCTCCGGCCCGCTCGCCAAGGAAGCCTACGACGTCGTCTCCAAGCTCTATGCCGCCTTCGTCGCCAAGGACATGGCGATGCTGGAGGTCAACCCGCTGATCGTCACCAAGGACGGGCATCTGAAGGTGCTCGACGCCAAGGTGTCGTTCGATTCGAACTCGCTCTACCGCCATCCGGACGTCGTCGCGCTACGCGACGAGACGGAGGAGGACCAGAAGGAGATCGAGGCCTCGAAGTATGACCTCGCCTATATCGCGCTCGACGGCACGATCGGCTGCATGGTCAATGGCGCGGGCCTTGCCATGGCGACGCTCGACATCATCCAGCTCTATGGGGAATCGCCCGCCAACTTCCTCGACGTCGGCGGCGGCGCTTCCGAGGAAAAGGTGACGGCAGCCTTCAAGATCATCACCTCCGATCCGAAGGTGAAGGGCATCCTCGTCAACATCTTCGGCGGCATCATGAAGTGCGACGTCATCGCGCGCGGCGTCATCGCCGCGGTGAAGACGGTTGGGCTCAAGGTTCCGCTGGTCGTTCGGCTCGAGGGCACGAATGTCGAACTCGGCAAGCAGATCATCCGCGAGAGCGGGCTCAACGTGATCCCCGCCGACGATCTCGACGACGCCGCCCAGAAGATCGTCAAGGCTGTGAGGGGATAACCCAAAATGGGGGCGCATCCGTATTGGTATATCGTGCCCTACGAGAGCGACGTCTCCGCCGCTCTCGGGAAGCTGCGCGAACGGGAATTCAACGCGGGACGCTATAACCCTGTTATTGAATTTCCGGAATTTCCCGTAACGGACGAGTCTCCAGCGCCTGGGCGGCAGCATGAATCAATCGAGGCTGTGTTCGACGCTTTGAATGAAATCGGATCCGCAGATGGCAGCCGATCGATTCTCGATATCTTTAACGTCGCTGATTCGCCTCTCGGCGACGACGACATACCAATCTGTACGGCCCGCCCTCTTTTTCCGAGCGATGTGCAAGAATACTTCGGCACCCAGAAGCCGACCTGGAATCAGGTAAAGGACAGCACGGCCTTTGCCAACACAATCGAACGCGGCAGTGCTGTCTACCTAAACGTCTACAAAGATGACGAGATCGAAGGCATCTTGTTCGTCGGCTACTCTTTCGATTGAGGCAGTCTACACAATGGCGCTGAGAGTCCCGATCACAACCATTCCAGCCCGCTGTCGGCTCGGTTAGTCTGAGGAAGTCATGTCCATCCTGATCGACAAGAACACCAAGCTCATCACGCAGGGCTTCACCGGCAAGAACGGCACGTTCCATTCCGAGCAGGCGCTGGCCTATGGCACCAAGGTTGTCGGCGGCACCTCACCCGGCAAGGGCGGCTCGGTTCATCTTGGCCTGCCGGTGTTCGACACCGTCGCCGAGGCCCGCGAGGCCACCGGCGCCGATGCCTCGGTGATCTATGTTCCCCCGCCCGGCGCGGCCGACGCGATCTGCGAGGCGATCGACGCCGAGATCCCGCTCATCGTCTGCATCACCGAGGGCATCCCGGTGCTCGACATGGTCAAGGTGAAGCGCTCGCTCTCCGGTTCGAAGTCGCGGCTGATCGGGCCGAACTGCCCCGGCGTCGTCACGGCCGGCCAGTCGAAGATCGGCATCATGCCGGCCAACATCTTCAAGACGGGCAGCGTCGGCATCGTCTCCCGCTCGGGCACGCTGACCTATGAAGCCGTGTTCCAGACGACCAATGAAGGCCTCGGCCAGACCACGGCCGTCGGCATCGGCGGCGACCCGGTCAAGGGCACCGAGTTCATCGACATCCTCGAAATGTTCCTCGCCGACGAGCATACGACCTCGATCGTCATGATCGGCGAGATCGGCGGCTCGGCCGAGGAAGAAGCGGCGCAGTTCATCAAGGACGAGGCCAAGCGCGGCCGGAAGAAGCCGATGGTCGGCTTCATCGCCGGACGCACCGCGCCTCCCGGACGGCGCATGGGCCATGCCGGCGCGATCATCTCGGGCGGCAAGGGCGGCGCGGAAGACAAGATCGCGGCGATGGAATCGGCGGGAATTCGTGTCTCGCCGTCGCCGGCGCGCCTTGGAAAGACCTTGGTTGAGGTCTTGAAGGGATAGGCGAAACTACCGACATTCCGGGGGCGGAATTTCGGTATAAACATCAAGGCGCGGCGAGGCCGCCGCGCAATCAGGGAGAGAGGGGCCGGGCTCCTCACAAGATCATGTCACGTGAGCCGTCGAATTCGGCCTTTGCCACCTCTTCCTTCCTCTATGGCGGCAATGCCGCCTATATCGAAGACCTTCACGCCCGTTACCAGAACGATCCTTCGTCGGTCGATACGGAGTGGCGTGATTTCTTTTCGGCTTTGCAGGACGACCCGACGTCGATCGCGGCCGAGGCGCGCGGCGCCACCTGGGAAAAGCCGAACTGGCCGATCCCTGCCAATGGCGAACTGGTCTCCGCTCTCGATGGCAATTGGGCCCAGGTCGAGAAGATCGTCACCGATAAGCTGAAGGCGAAGGCGCCGCCGACGCCGGCCATCGGCAATGGCACGGCCGCCGCCGTCCCCTCCGAGGCGGCGATCCAGCAGGCGGCGCGTGATTCCGTTCGCGCCATCATGATGATCCGCGCGTATCGCATGCGCGGCCATCTTCACGCCGATCTCGATCCTCTGCATCTGGCGACTATCGGCGATCACGAGGAGCTGCATCCCTCCTCCTACGGCTTCACCGAGGCCGACTACGGCCGCAAGATTTTCATCGACAATGTGCTGGGGCTCGAATTCGCCACCATCCCCGAGATGCTGGCAATCCTGAAGCGGACCTATTGCTCGACGCTCGGCGTCGAGTTCATGCACATCTCCGATCCGGCGGAAAAGGCCTGGATCCAGGGCCGCATCGAGGGGCCAGACAAGGCGATCACCTTCACGCCCGAGGGCAAGAAGGCGATCCTGAACAAACTCATCGAGGCCGAAGGCTTCGAGAAGTTTCTGGACGTCAAGTTCACCGGCACCAAGCGTTTCGGCCTCGACGGCGGCGAGTCGCTGATTCCGGCGTTGGAGCAGATCATCAAGCGCGGCGGCAATCTCGGCGTCCATGAGATCGTGCTCGGCATGTCGCATCGCGGCCGGCTGAACGTGCTGACGCAGGTGCTGGCCAAGCCGCACCGCGCGCTTTTCCACGAATTCAAGGGCGGCTCCTTCACCCCCGACGACGTCGAAGGCTCGGGAGACGTCAAGTACCATCTGGGCGCCTCGTCGGACCGTGAGTTCGACGGCAATAAGGTGCACCTGTCGCTGACCGCGAACCCGTCGCATTTAGAGATCGTCGACCCGGTCGTGCTCGGAAAGGCGCGCGCCAAGCAGGACGGCCACAAGGACTATGTCCGCACCGGCACGCTGCCGCTGCTGATTCACGGCGACGCCGCCTTTGCCGGCCAGGGCGTGGTCGCGGAGTGCTTCGGCCTCTCCGGCCTCAAGGGTCACCGTACGGGCGGCTCGATCCACTTCATCGTCAACAACCAGATTGGCTTCACGACCAATCCGCGCTTCTCGCGCTCCTCGCCCTACCCCTCCGACGTCGCCAAGATGATCGAGGCGCCGATCTTCCATGTGAACGGCGACGACCCGGAAGCCGTGGTTTACGCCGCCAAGATCGCGATCGAGTTCCGGCAGAAGTTCCACAAGCCGGTCGTCATCGACATGTTCTGCTATCGCCGGTTCGGCCATAACGAAGGCGATGAGCCGGCGTTCACCCAGCCGCTGATGTACAAGAACATCCGCAGCCATCCGGCGATCGTCGAGATCTACGCCAAGAAGCTGGTCGATGAAGGCCTCGTCACGACGGAAGAGGTCGAGGAAGCCAAGGCCAACTGGCGCAACCGCCTCGAAGCCGAATTCGAATCCGGCCAGTCCTACAAGCCCAATAAGGCCGACTGGCTCGATGGCGCCTGGGCTGGATTCAAGGTCGCGCAGGCCGATGATGATCCCCGCCGCGGCAAGACCGGCCTGGAACTCGACGAACTGAAGCGGATCGGCGCGCGGCTGACTGACGTGCCGAAGGATTTTCACGTCCACAAGACGGTGCAGCGCTTCCTCGATAACCGCCGCAAGGCGATCGAGACCGGCATCGGCATCGACTGGGCAACCGCCGAGGCGCTCGCCTTCGCAACGGTCGCCGTAGAAGGCCACCCCGTTCGCCTTTCCGGCCAGGACGTCGAGCGCGGCACCTTCTCGCAGCGCCATACCGTGCTGTACGACCAGGAGACGGAAGAGCGCTTCATCCCGCTGAATAACATCCAGGAAGGCCAGGCGCAGTACGAGGTCATCAATTCGATGCTCTCGGAAGAGGCGGTGCTGGGCTTCGAATATGGCTATTCGCTCAGCCAGCCGAACACGCTGACGCTATGGGAGGCGCAGTTCGGCGACTTCGCCAACGGCGCGCAGGTCGTCTTCGACCAGTTCATCTCGTCCGGCGAGCGCAAGTGGCTGCGCATGTCCGGGCTCGTCTGCCTGCTGCCGCACGGCTATGAAGGCCAGGGCCCCGAACACTCCTCGGCGCGCCTTGAGCGGTTCCTGCAGATGTGCGCCGAAGACAATATGCAGGTTGCGAATGTCACGACGCCGTCGAACTATTTCCACATCCTGCGGCGCCAGCTCAACCGCGACATCCGCAAGCCCTTGATCCTGATGACGCCGAAGTCGCTGCTGCGCCACAAGCGCGCCGTGTCGCATCTCGCGCAATTCGGGCCGCTCTCCTCGTTCCATCGCCTGCTTTGGGACGATGCCGAGTTCCTGCCGGACCAGCCGATCAAGCTGACGACCGATGACAAGATCCGCCGCGTCGTCGTCTGCTCCGGCAAGGTCTATTACGACCTCTACGAGGAACGCGAAAAGCGCGGCATCAACGACGTCTATCTGATGCGCGTCGAGCAGCTCTATCCGTTCCCGCTCAAGGCGCTGGTCGGCGAGTTCGTCCGCTTCAAGAATGCGGAGGTCGTGTGGTGCCAGGAAGAGCCGCGCAACATGGGCGCCTGGTCCTTTGTCGAGCCCAATCTCGAATGGGTGCTCGGCCAGGCCGGCGGCTCAGCGAAGCGCGCCCGTTATGTCGGTCGCCCGGCATCGGCGGCAACCGCTACCGGCCTCATGTCCAAGCATCTGGCCCAGTTGAACGCCTTCCTCGATGACGCCTTCGCTTAAGGGATAGCGGCCGCAAGGCCGCTATCCGCCGCCCTCCTCTCATCCGAACCGAACCGCAGAGACCCCCGTCATGGCCACCGAAATCCGCGTACCTACCCTCGGCGAATCCGTGACAGAGGCAACCATCGGGCGCTGGTTCAAGAAGGTCGGCGAGACCGTCGCCGCCGACGAGCCGATCGTCGAGCTCGAAACCGACAAGGTGACGATCGAGGTCCCCGCCCCGGCGTCCGGCGTCCTGGAGGCTCTCGCGGCCAAGGATGGCGAAACGGTAGGCGTCGGCGCCCTGCTCGGCACCATTGCCGGCAACGGCGCGGGTGCCGTGAAGGCGGAGGCCGTAAAGGCCGAACCGGCCAAGGCCGAGGCGCCGAAGCCTGCAAAAGCGGCTCCTGCCAAGACGGCGGCTTCGGACGCGAACGGCCCGGCCGTTGCCAAGCTCGCTGCCGAAAGCGGCGTCGACACGGCGTCGGTTGCCGGCTCCGGCAAGGATGGCCGTGTCACCAAGGGCGATCTCATCGGCGCGATCGCGGCAGGTGCGACAGCGCCGGTCGCCGCGGCACCGGCACCGGCCGCTCCCGTCGCCATGCGGGCGCCCTCGCCGGCTGACGATGCCTCGCGCGAAGAGCGCGTGCGCATGACCAAGCTGCGCCAGACGATCGCGCGCCGGCTGAAGGACGCGCAGAACACCGCCGCCATGCTGACGACCTTCAACGAGGTCGACATGAGCGCCGTGATGGCGCTGCGTACCCAGTACAAGGACATCTTCGAGAAGAAGCACGGCGCCAAGCTTGGCTTCATGGGCTTCTTCGTGAAGGCCGTGATCCAGGCGCTCAAGGACATCCCGGCGGTCAACGCCGAGATCGACGGCACCGACCTCGTCTACAAGAATTATTACCACATCGGCATCGCCGTCGGCACCGACAAGGGCCTTGTCGTTCCTGTGGTTCGCGACGCCGACCAGCTGTCGCTCGCCGATATCGAGAAGACCATCGCCGGCTATGGCAAGCGCGCCCGTGACGGCCAGCTCAAGATCGAGGAGATGCAGGGTGGCACCTTCACGATTACCAATGGCGGCATCTATGGGTCGCTGATGTCGACGCCGATCCTGAACGCGCCGCAGTCGGGCATTCTCGGCATGCACAAGATCCAGGAGCGGCCGATGGTCGTCGGCGGCAAGATCGAGATCCGCCCGATGATGTATCTGGCGCTCTCCTATGATCACCGTGTCGTCGACGGCAAGGAAGCCGTGACCTTCCTCGTCCGCGTCAAGGAGAGCCTGGAAGATCCGCAGCGGATCATCCTGGACCTCTGAGCCGGCGCGCTCAGCGAAGCGGGGGCTGACATGGCGGGCGTGGTGATAGTGACCGGAGGCGGGCGCGGCATTGGCCGAGCCGTGTCGCTCGGCGCCGCCCGTCGTGGCTATTCTGTCCTCGTCAACTATGCCGGCAATGCAGAGGCCGCGGCCTCCGTGGTCGGCGCGATCCGCGCCGCCGGCGGTACCGCCGAGGCGGTGCAGGGCGATGTCGCGGTCGAGGCGGATGTGCTGCGCATCTTCGAGGCGGCCGACCGTCTCGGGCAGCTGGCGGCGCTCGTCAACAATGCCGGCATCCTGACGCAGAAGGGTCGGGTCGACGAAACGAACGTCGATCAGCTCCGTCGCACCTTTGACGTCAATGTCATCGGCAGCTTCCTCTGCGCCCGCGAAGCGATCCGGAGGCTGTCGACCCGGCATGGCGGCAAGGGCGGCTCCATCATCAACCTGACATCCGTCGCCGCCCTGCTGGGCGCGCCCGGCAAGAATGTCGACTACGCCGCCTCCAAGGGCGCGATCGACAGTTTCACCACGGGTCTGGCGCGCGAGGTCGCGGACGAGATGATCCGCGTCAATGCGATACGCCCCGGCATCATCGATACCGAAATTCATCTGAGCGGCGGCGATCCCGGTCGCGTGGCGGAAATGCGCGCCCAGATTCCCATGAAGCGCGAGGGTTCGGCGGAGGAAGTCGCCAACGCCGTGCTCTGGCTGTTGTCGGACGAAGCCTCCTACGTGACCGGCGCGACCATCGCCGTGACCGGCGGACGCTGAGGCCGCAAGGAACAAAGAGGAAAGAGACATGCCGGATCGCTACGACGTCATCGTGATCGGCTCGGGTCCGGGCGGTTATGTCGGCGCCATCAAGGCGGCGCAGCTTGGCCTCAAGGTCGCCGTGGTCGAGAAGATGAGGACCTATGGCGGCACCTGCCTCAACATTGGCTGCATCCCGTCCAAGGCGCTGCTGCACGCCTCCGAACGTTTCGAGGAAGTCGGCCATCTCGGCAAGCTCGGCATAAAGCTCGACGCCGCCTCGCTCGACCTGCCGACCATGCTCGGCCACAAGGACGCGACGGTGAAGTCGAATGTCGACGGCGTCGCCTATCTGTTCAAGAAGAACAAGATCGACGGCTATACCGGAACCGCGACGATCCTCGCTCCCGGCAAGGTCGCCGTCGCCAAGGCAGACGGCTCGACTGAGACGCTCGAGGCGAAATCGATCGTCATTGCCACCGGCTCCGATTCGACGCCGCTGCCGGGCGTGACCATCGATGAAGAACGTATCGTCAGCTCGACCGGCGCGCTGTCGCTGCCCAAGGTTCCCGGCAAGCTGGTCGTCGTCGGCGCCGGCGTCATCGGCCTTGAGCTCGGCTCGGTCTGGCGCCGCCTCGGCGCCGAGGTGACCGTGGTCGAATTCCTCGACCGCATCCTCCCCGGCATGGACAATGAGGTCTCTCGTCAATTCCAGCGCATGCTGGAGAAGCAGGGCGTCGCCTTCAAGCTCGGCACCAAGGTCACAGCTGTCGACACCTCCGGCAAGACGCTGAAAGTCACCATCGAGCCGGCCAAGGAAGGCGAGGCGGCGGCGCAGACGCTGGAAGCCGACATCGTCCTCATCGCCATCGGCCGCCGTCCCTATACCGAAGGTCTAGGGCTCGAAGCGGTCGGCGTAGAGCTCGATGAGCGCAGGCGCGTCAAGGTCGACGGCCACTACCAGACCAATGTTCCCGGCATCTACGCGATCGGCGACGTGATCGCCGGGCCGATGCTCGCGCACAAGGCCGAGGATGAAGGCGTCGCCATCGCCGAGATCCTCGCCGGCCAGGCTGGCCATGTGAACTACGGCGCCATACCGAGCGTCGTCTACACCAGCCCCGAGATCGCTACCGTCGGCAAGACGGAAGAGGAGCTGAAGGCGGCCGGCATCGACTACAAGGTTGGCAAGTTCCCGTTCTCCGCCAATGGCCGCGCGCGGGCGATGCTGGCCACGGACGGTTTCGTCAAGATCCTCTCCGACGCCAAGACCGACCGCGTCCTTGGCGGCCATATCGTCGGTGCCGGCGCCGGCGAAATGATCCACGAGATCGTCGTGCTGATGGAATTCGCCGGCTCGGCCGAGGATCTCGGCCGCACCACCCACGCCCACCCGACCATGTCGGAAAGCGTCAAGGAAGCCGCGCTCGCCGCCTGGACCAAGCCGATCCACCTGTGAGACGAGGCCGTTCGCTCAGGCGAGCGGCCGGTCCTTCGTTTCGACGTCGATCATCGTGGTCGCGATGGCCGCCAGCAGCAGCAGCGCCGAAAAGACACCGAGCGCAACGTTGAAGCTGTAGCCGACCACGATCCCGACCAACGTCGGCGCGAACAGCCCGCCGAGCCGGGCCATCGCACCCGCGATGCCCATGCCGCTTGCCCGCAGCGTCGTCGGGTAGAGTTCGGGCGTGAAGGCGTAGAGCGCGCCCCAGGTGCCGAGCAGGGCGAAGCTCATCAGGAGCATGGAGCCGGCGATCGCGCCCGGATCCGAAAGGACCGCGTAGAGGAAGCAGCCGGCGGCCGAGAGCAGCAGGAAGGCGATCAGCGTCGGCTTGCGGCCATAGCGTTCGACGCCGTAAGCCGCGAGCGCATAGCCGGGGATTTGCGCGATCGCCAGGAGCACCAGGAAGCCATAGCCGCGCACGAAACCATGGCCCTCGGTGACGAGCTTGCCCGGCAGCCAGGTGAAGACGCCGTAATAGGCGATGGATACCAGCAGCCAGGCTGCGAATATTGCGATGCTTCGGCGGCGGTGGATCGGCGAGAACAGCGCCGACATCGGCTCGCGAATGTCTTTTGGCTCGGCTAGCGCCCCGGCGAGAACCTTGCCGCCATTGGCGCGGGCGACCCGGTCGAGAATTTCCTTGGCGGGGCCCGGAGCGCCCGATTGCAGGAGGTAATAGGGAGATTCCGGCACGAGGAAGCGGAGACCGAGACCGATCAGCGCCGGCAATCCGGTTATCACGAAGATGAACCGCCAGGTCTCGTTGAAGCCGGCGCTCGCCGCGTACCAGGCAGCCAGCGCCACGACGAGGGTGCCGACTGCCCAGAAGCCTTCCAGCGCCACCAGCCAGCGACCACGCCGCCGCGACGGCAGGAACTCGGCCATCATCGCATAGTCGACGGGCAGCGTGCCGCCAACGGCAAGGCCGGTCAGGAAGCGGAAGCTCAGCAGGACGGGGAAGCTCGGGGCGAAGGCGGAGGCGAGACCGAAGACCGCATCGATCAGCACGGTGACGATCAGCAAATTGCGCCGACCGATCCGGTCAGCCAGGCGGCCGAAGAACGCGGCTCCGATCAACATGCCGACGAAAAACAGCGTGCCGGTCTGAAGCGCCTGCGGCACAGTGAGGCCGAAGCTCGCCGCGATCGAGGGCGCCGTGAAGCCGATGGCCAGCACCTGCATGGCATCGGCGGCCCAAACCAAGCCGAAGATCAGGAACAATTTGCGCTGGAAACGTCCGGTTCCTGCCGCCTCCAGTGCCTCGTCGACCGTGATCTGCCGTATTGCCATCGCCCTGCCTCGCGCCACCGACTCGTCGCCCTGCCGAACATTAGGGCTTGATCGCCGCCGAGCGAACCCCTAACCAGACCAACCCTTTTCCCCTCCCCTTCCGGAGCGTTTCCATGAGCGCCTGCGGCCTCGACTTCGGCACGTCCAATACGACGCTCGGCATGGCGAAGCCACAGTTGCATCTGGTTCCGCTGGAAGGCGGAGAGGTGACGATTCCGAGCGCCATCTTCTATGCCCGCGACGCCGCGCCGCTGGTCGGCCGCGAGGCGATCCGCGCCTATGTCGAGGGCCGCGACGGCCGGCTGATGCGAAGCCTCAAGTCCGTTCTCGGCAATCCGCTGATCGACGAGACGACGCAGGTCGGCCGAGCGCGCGTCGGCTTCCGCTCGGTGATCGGCCATTTCATTCAGGTGATGAAGCGCCGTGCCGAAATGGCGAGTGGCCGCACGCTGACCTCCGTCGTTCATGGCCGGCCGGTGCATTTCGTCGATGGCGATGCGAGCGGGGATCGAAAGGCCGAGGAGTCGCTCCGCACCATCGCGCTTGAAGCCGGCTTCCGCGACGTCTCGTTCCAATATGAACCGATCGCCGCCGCGCTAGACTACGAGCAGCAGGTGAGCCGAGAAGAGGTGGCGCTGATCGCCGATATCGGCGGCGGCACCTCCGACTTTTCGATCGTGCGGATCGGGCCCGAGCGGCGGCGCCGTCCCGACCGCGTTTCCGACATCCTCGCCAATGACGGCATTCGCGTCGGCGGCACGGATTTCGACCGCCTGCTCAGCCTTGGCACAGTCATGCCGTTGCTCGGCTTCAGGAGTTCGATGCGCCGCGCCGGCCTGCCGGTGCCATCCGGCTATTATTTCGACCTCGCAACCTGGTCGACGATCAACCGGCTCTATGAGCGTGGCGTCCAGCATCAGCTCAACGAGGTTCGCCGCGACGCGCAGCATCCCGAGCGGATCGAACGCCTGATTCACGTCGTCGAGGAACGCGGCGGACACCGCCTCGCCATCGACGTCGAAGGCGCCAAGATCGCGCTGTCGGCCGAACCGGCGGTCCAGGTGCTGCTCGACTGGATCGAAAGGGGCCTCGCGGTCGCGATCGGACGTGACGATCTGATCGGCCATACGCGCGAACTCGCCGATCGCATCGCGGCCCGTATCAGCGACTGCCTGAACGATGCCGGCCTGAGGGCCGATCAGATTGATGCGCTGTTCCTGACCGGCGGCTCCACACGCCTTGCCCATGTCCGCGCGGCGATCCTCGCCATGGCGCCGGAGGCGAAGGTCGTCGATGGCGACACCTTCGGCTCCGTCGGCATGGGTCTCACCATCGAGGCGGCAAACCGCTATGGCGATTTGGCCGCCTGACGCCGGTCCGAGATGGTAAACCAGGCGATGCCGGCGATGACGAGCACGGTACCGAGCCATTCGATCGGGCTCAGCCATTCGCCGAGGACGATCATAGCGAGGAAGATGGTGCCGACCGGCGACAGCATGCCGATCGTCGCATTGGACGAGGCGGGGATGCGCTGCAGGGCGGCATTCATGAAGAAGGACGGCAGCACCGTCGCCCCGATCGCCAGGAAGCAGCCAATGGCGAAAATGCGCGGAGAAACCATCATCGCCGAGAGCGGATGGGTCAGCGCGAACTGGATGACGACGGCTACCCCGGCCGAGATCATCGCGATGCAGGTAAAGAGCCCCGACCCGATGCGCTCGATCAGTCCCTTGGCCAGCAATTGGTACATGGCGAAGGTAACGGCGGCACAGAGCACGACGCTGACGCCGAAGACGATGCCGACGGGCGAGGCAGCCGCGAATTCATTGAACATCAGTGCCAGGCCGCCATAGGCGACGCCAAACGCGATCAACGCCCGTGGCCGTACCTTCTGGCCGAAGAAGGCGGCGCCGAACAGAACGACCCAGAGCGGATAGGTGAACAGGATCAGCCGCTCGAACTGGGCCGAGATGGTTTCGAGGCCGAGAAAGTCGAGATAGGACGACACCCAGTAGCCGAGCAGTCCGACCAGAACGATGCGCAGGATGAGTCCGCCGGCGATCGGCGGGCGGCGCAACCTTCGGCGATCGGCCAGCGCGATGGCGCCGATGATCACATAGACCGGCATGGCGAGGATCATGCGCAGCGCCAGCAGCGTCTCGGCATCGACGCCCTCGGCATAGGCGAGCTTGATCGCAATGCCCTTCGACGAGAACAGCAGCGCGCCGGCGGCGGCGAAGCCATAACCGAACAGCCGGCTGCGGCGCGCCGCCCGGTCGGTGGGAGTTATCCTTGTGGTGGTGGCAGTCATTGCGTTCGTTCTCGTCTTGCAAGGTGCGGGGAGACGAACGCGTCGCGGCGGCGAGTGGTCCGTCGACCATGCGCCGGACCGGGGATGACGTCAGATACCGTCCCGGTCGCGCATGGCGCCAGGAATAAGAAGCCAGGAAGGGATGGCCGAACGGATCATGACGAGACTTTCCTAGCATCGTAAGGCAGGCTTGTCATGCCCGCGGATGCGCCTTTTCGTAGACGGCGAGCAACCGCTCCGTATCGACGGCGGTATAGACCTGAGTCGTCGACAGGCTGGCATGGCCGAGCAACTCCTGGATGGCGCGCAGATCGCCGCCATTGCCGAGCAGATGCGTCGCGAAGGAATGGCGCAGCGCATGCGGCGTCGCGCTGTCGGGGAGGCCTAGCGCGCCGCGCATCCGAGCCATCGCCAGCTGGATCAGCCGCGGCTTCAGCGGCCCGCCGCGAACCCCGAGAAAGAGCGGCCCGTCGGGCTTCGGTACAAATGGCGCTAGGCGGAGATAGTCCGCGACCGCAGCGCCGACGACAGGCAGCACGGGAACAAGCCGCGTCTTGCCACCCTTGCCGGTAACGCGCAGCACGCCACCCTCCGCCGGCGGAGCCTCCGCTCCGCGCAGCGACAGTGCCTCGGAAATGCGCAGGCCCGACCCGTAGAGCAACGCCAGCACGGCGGCGTTGCGGGCCGCGACCCAAGGCTCCTCGTCGAGCTGCTCATCCCTATCGACGACGCGCAGCGCGTCCGACGCGGACAGCGGCCGCGGCAGCGTCTTCGGCTGGCGCGGCGAGCGCATGGCGCGGAAGGCCGCGCCATTGACGAGCCCGTCGCGCTCCAGAAAGGCGATGAACGAACGGATACCGGCAAGGCCCCGCGCGAGCGTGCGCGGACCGGCGCCATCCTTGCGACGAAAAGCCATGAAGGCACGGATATCGGCCATGCGCAGGCCAGCGAGGTCGGGGACCGTAGGCGGATTGCCGATATGCATCGTCAGGAAGGAGAGGAACTGCTCGACGTCGCGCGAATACGCTTCCAGCGTCTTAGCCGAAAGCCGCCGTTCGCCGCGCAGGTGCTCACCCCACACGTCAAGCTGGTCGAGCGTATCACGGGCGGCAAAGACGAGTGGGGCAACGGTCATGCCGACCAGTAAGAACCGGCAGGGTTAGGGGAGGCTTAACGAGATCGGCTCGGCAAAGTGCTCCACCGTGGGAAACGGCTCATAGAAGGGATGGAGCAGCGCCTTCCAGCGCGAATAGCGGTCGGAGCCACGAAAGCCGGGATCATGATCCTCGACGGAGCGCCATTGGACGAGCAGCAGATAGAGCCCGGCGCTCTCGATCGAGGGCCGTACCTCGATGCCGAGAAAGCCCGGACTGGCGGCGATCAGCGGTGCGGCCTCGCACAGGGCCGCCTCGAATGCAGCGACCTCGCGCGCTTTCACGTTCAGCAGCGCATGTTCCAAGACCATCTGAGTTTCCCCACTGCGGCGACTAAAACAGCGACCCCAGCGAATTGCCCCATTGCAGCGCGGCGGCCGGCCAGAGGCTCCGGGTGAAGTGGCGCAACAGGCCGGCGATGCAGCCGAAGATCAGGACGCCGAACAGCACCATGGGATCGATTGGAACTTGAACGGCGCTGGTGAAGAAAGCCGGCAGGCGAAAGAGAACGCCGAGCAAAGCCGCTGCGGGAATGGCGATCGCCGGGCCATAGGCCTCGTCCAGCCGCTCCTGCACGATGCCGCGAAACAGCACCTCGTTGAGGAAGACGCCAAGGATGAGCCACAGATAGATCTCGGGCGGCAATTGCCCGAGGATCGTGCCTGGCGTGCGCACGAGGCTGACGCGGATAAGGTTCCACGCCACGACGACGACGAAAGCCGCCACCGCCGTAACCATGGCGCGGCGAGAGATCGGAACGAGACCCAGCCATCGCGCCGGCTTGGCGATGCGCTGCCATTGCAGCCAGCCGAGGATCGCAGCGCTCCAGAGCACGATCGGCAGCAATTGCGGCAGGAATTCCAGCGGCCAGTCGATATTCCGCATCACATAGACGCAGAACGTCCAGGCGACGAGCAACGCCGCCAGAAAGAGCATCAGCGGCGACACGACAAGCCGCCTTTGCTCGGGAGAGATGAGCCGGTTCGAATCGGACATGCACCACGCTAGCGCCGAACGCACCAGCCGCCAATTCCACACGCGGCATCGCTCGGCCCGGCTGTAGCCAAAGCGCGGCGGTGAAGGCATAGTCCCGCCATGTCCGACACTCCCGCCTCGCGCCCCGTCCAGAAGGGCGACCACGTCTTCCTGATCGACGGGTCGTCCTATATTTTCCGCGCCTATCACGCGCTGCCCCCGCTGTCGCGCAAGTCCGACGGCTTGCCCGTGGGCGCCGTCGCCGGCTTCTGCAACATGCTGTGGAAGCTGCTGAAGGAGGCGAACGAGGTCGGCGTCAAGCCGACGCATCTCGCCGTCATCCTCGACCATTCGGCCTCGACGTTCCGCAATGTGATCTACGACCAGTACAAGGCGCAGCGGCCGGAGCCGCCCGAGGATCTGCGCCCGCAGTTCAAGCTGATCCGTAGCGCCGTCCACGCCTTCAATGTCGCCTGCGTCGAGCAGGAGGGCTTCGAGGCGGATGATCTCATCGCCACCTATTCTCGCCAGGCGGTCGAGATCGGGGCCGATGTCACCATCGTCGCCTCCGACAAGGATCTGATGCAATTGATCCAGCCTGGCGTCGTCATGCTCGACACGATGAAGGGCAAGGTCATAGGCCGTGACGAGGTCATCGAGAAATTCGGCGTCCCGCCGGAGAAGGTGGTCGACGTGCAGTCGCTCGCCGGCGACAGCGTCGACAATGTTCCCGGCGTTCCCGGCATCGGCATAAAGACGGCGGCGCAGTTGATCGCTGAATATGGCGATCTGGAATCGCTTTTGGCCCGCGCCGGCGAGATCAAGCAGCCGAAGCGCCGCGAGGCGCTGATCAGCTTCGCCGAGCAGGCGCGCATCTCGATGCGCCTCGTGACGCTCGACCAGAACGTGCCGCTGAACGTCCCGATCGATCATCTCTCCGTCAGGCTTCCGGACGGCGCGCGGCTCGTCCGCTTCCTGAAGGCGATGGAATTCACGACGCTGACCGGCCGCGTGGCCAGCGCAACCGGCGTCGAATCCTCGGCAATCGACCCTGATCCCGAACTCGCCTCCGCGCGGGCCCTTGGGACATCCGCTCCAGCCGTGTCGGAGAACGAGCCGCCCGTGGCCGCCAGCCCGGATGGATCCGTGGCGCCCGCCAAGCCCACCGAAGGCGACCTCCATCCAGCGGCGCTGGTAGAGGCGCGCCTGAAGGCGGCCAGGGCGCCGGTCGATCGTTCCACCTATGAGACGGTGACAACGACCGAGCGGCTGATGGAGTGGGCCTACCGGGCGACGCAGTCAGGAATCGTGGCGGTCGATACCGAGACGACCTCGCTCGATCCGATGCAGGCCGATCTCGTCGGCGTTTCCCTGGCGATCTCGCCCGGCGAGGCTTGCTATATCCCCCTCGCTCATCGCGGCGACGGCGACGGGCTCTTCACCGAGGGCCTGCTGCCGGGCCAGATCCCGATCCGCGACGCGCTTTCCGTGCTGAAGCCGATGCTGGAGGATCGCAGCGTCCTCAAGGTGGCGCAGAACCTTAAATATGACTGGCTGATGCTGGCCCGCTACGGCATCGAAATCGCGCCCTTCGACGATACGATGCTGATCTCCTACGTGCTGGATGCCGGCCGCGGCACGCATGGCATGGACCCGCTTTCCGAGAAATGGCTCGGCCATACGCCGATCAGCTTCGACGACGTCACGGGTAAGGGCAAGGCGCGCATCACCTTCGACCGCGTGCCGCTCGACCGCGCCACCGCCTATGCCGCCGAGGACGCCGACGTCACGCTTCGCCTCTGGCTGACGTTGAAGCCCCGCCTCGCCGCCGAGGGCATGCTGACCGTCTATGAAACGCTGGAGCGGCCGATGGTGCCGGTCCTCGCCACCATGGAGCGCGCCGGGATCGCCATCGACCGCTCGATCCTGTCGCGCCTCTCGGGCGAGTTCGCGCAATCGGCCGGGGCGCTGGAAGCGGAGATCCAGGAACTGGCCGGCCAGCCTTTCAATGTCGGCTCGCCCAAGCAGCTCGGCGATATTCTCTTCGGCGTCATGGGCCTTCCCGGCGCCACCAAGACGGCGACGGGCGCCTGGGCGACGGGCGCCTCGATCCTCGAAGATCTTGCCGAGCAGGGCTACGAGATGCCGCAGAAGATCCTCGACTGGCGCCAGCTCTCCAAGCTGCGCTCGACCTACACCGAATCCCTGCCGACCTATCAGCACCCCGAGACGCGCCGGGTCCATACCTCCTATGCGCTGGCCGCGACCACCACCGGCCGGCTCTCCTCTTCCGAGCCGAACCTGCAGAACATTCCGGTTCGCACCGAAGCCGGACGCAAGATTCGCCGTGCCTTCGTGGCCGAACCCGGCAAGAAACTGGTTTCAGCCGATTATTCACAGATCGAGCTGCGGCTTCTCGCCGAGATCGCCGACATACCGGCGCTGCGGAAGGCCTTCCGAGACGGGCTCGACATCCATGCACTGACCGCCTCGGAAATGTTCGGCGTGCCGGTCGAGGGCATGCCGCCGGAAATCCGTCGTCGCGCCAAGGCGATCAATTTCGGCATCATCTACGGCATTTCCGCCTTCGGTCTCGCCAATCAGCTTGGCATTGGCCGCGAAGAAGCCGGCGCCTATATCAAGCGCTATTTCGAGCGCTTCCCCGGCATCCGCGACTATATGGAAGAGACCAAGCGCATCTGCCGCGAGCATGGCTATGTCACCACGCTGTTCGGCCGGCGTTGCCATTATCCCGACATTGCCGCGAAGAATCCCTCCATCCGCGCCTTCAACGAGCGCGCGGCGATCAATGCGCGCCTTCAGGGCAGCGCCGCCGACATCATCCGCCGCGCGATGATCCGCGTCGCGCCGGCCCTGGACGCATCGGGGTTGCACGCCCGCATGCTGCTGCAGGTGCATGACGAACTGATCTTTGAGGTTCCGGAGGATGAGGTGGCGGCCACCGTGCCGCTCGTCGCGGGTATCATGGAGCGCGCGCCCGAACCCGCCGTGAAATTGAATGTTCCGCTGCAGGTCGACGCGCGCGCCGCCGACAATTGGGATGAGGCCCACTAAGCGGCGGGCGGCGAGGGCTTTCTCAGGACAGTCGTGTCGCGCAACGTCCGCTCCTTCAGCGAATCGTAGATCGGCGGGTTGCCGAGCCAGGTCGGCACCAGCATCGCCATGAAGCAGCCGGCGAGCACCGGCAGCAGCATGCCGGTATCGCCGGTCATTTCGATGACGAGTGCGATCCCTGTGAGCGGCGCCCGGACGACGCCGGCGAAGAAAGCGGCCATGCCGACCAGCGCGAAGCCGCGCGGATCCATCGGAAGGCCCGGTATCAACGCCATCGCGGCAAGTCCAAAGGCAAGACCGAGCTGCGAGCCGAGCGTCAGCATCGGCGCGAACAGCCCGCCCGGTGTCCCCGCCGCATAGGACGCCGCGCCCAGCAGGAAGCGGACGAGGAAGAGCAGCGGCAGCACGGCGAGGCTCGCCTGGCCCAGCAGCGCGGTCTGAGTCAGCGAATCGCCGCCGCCGACGATGGCCGGCGCGAAGAAGGCGAGCAGGCCGACCACGGCACCAACGCCGGCGGCCCGCCATTCGGCCGCGACAAAGGAGAAACGATCCGCTATCGCGAGGGCGCCGAGGATGGAGCGATTGTAAGCGATCGCGACGAACCCGGAAACGCCACCCAGCGCGGCGTAGAGCAGAAGAGACCAGTCCGCTGATGACGTCAGAGGCGGAATAGGAAAATCGAGCCCCCCGCCCAGCAGGGCGCGCGAGACGGCAATGGCGGTCGCCGACGCCCCCAGCGCCGCGATCGCGATCCGCGTTTCGAACCGGCGCACCAGTTCTTCGAGGACGAAGATCGCACCGGCGATCGGTGCATTGAAGGCGGTAGCCAGGCCCGCTCCCGCACCGGCCGCCAGCAGCATGCGGCAATCCACAGCGCTGAGCCGGAACAGGCGACCAAGCTGATGCGCCGCCGTCGCCCCCATCTGGACGCTGGGTCCTTCCCGGCCGAGCGCCAGTCCCGAGCCGATGGCGAGCACGCCGCCGATGAACTTGACCGGGATGAGGCGCAACGGTGCCGGCGCCACCTCGCCGTCCAGGACCGCCTCGACATGGGGAATGCCGCTGCCGGAAGCCTCGCGCGAGAATCGGCGCACCAGCCAGGCGGCGAGAGCCGCGGCGC
The DNA here is from genome assembly GCF_026343945.1 of Kaistia algarum. Taxonomy (NCBI): domain Bacteria; kingdom Pseudomonadati; phylum Pseudomonadota; class Alphaproteobacteria; order Hyphomicrobiales; family Kaistiaceae; genus Kaistia; species Kaistia algarum. Next base: position 2,700,711 of record NZ_JAPKNJ010000001.1, on the reverse strand, counting down.
AGGCGCAGACGATCACAACCAGTATCAGGCCGGGCACGCCAAGCGGCTGCACCGCCGATACCGCGGCCAGGCGCCAGCGATCCGCGGCGTCCAACGTCCAGCGAAAGCACGCCCCGATGGCTCCGACTACCGCTCCGGCGAGCGGCGCCGCGATCAAAAGCGGCACGACGCCACTGCGACCGTCATCGCGCCCCGAACCTTGCCCGCCCGGTGATGTCATGAATTCTTCCCAAATGTCGCCGATCATTCGAGGGGATCGGGATTGCGCAGAACCTAGTTGTTGAAAGTAGCGGAAATCGACTTATCTCCGCCATGAGCGGTGCTTCCGCAATCCGGAGTTGTCGGCACACAAAGTCTTGGACCGCGACAGCCGTTGTGCGCTAGGTTGTGATGACAAGTTGAATCGGCAGAATCGAGAGTATGCGTATTTCGACGTACCACAGCGGTTACGAGATCCATTACGACGAGACAACCGATCTTTGGCGCGCCAGCCAGCTATCGCTGGAAGCTGCGACCCTTTCGGCGTTGCGCAGCATAATTGACCAGGCAGAGCTTGAAGCCCGGCAGATGAACGTCACGGCGTTTCTGCTCGATCATTCCGGCTTCTCGATCGTTCCCGTCACGGTGGTCCTCGCCGATCGGGACGGCAAGAGCGCATGGGTGATCAACCGGGTCGAAGACCCCAAGAACGTCAAACGCGAGAAGGTCAGCCTGCACCGGCTGGTGGCCGACACCCCAGAGAATCGCCAGCTATTGCTGGCATGGCGAGATGCGTCGCGCGCCGTCTATGAAGAAGGCCAGCGCGTCTCGCGAATGCGCGACGATATCCCTCGAATGGATGATACTGCGCCCACGCCACCCTTGGAGTGACCGGGCAGAGCGGCGACGCACGTCCACTCAGCCTGCCTCAGCGAATTGTTGCCGCAGCTGCGCCAGATAGGCCGCGCGCTTCGACCTTACGGCATCGCTGACGGGGAGCATCCGGTCATAGATCTGATAGAGCCGCTCGATCTCGCGAAGCTGGGTCTCGCCTCGAGTCCTCGCCGTGACACCCTGGGCCCGGCGATGGATGTTGAGCGGCCGGCTATCATAGCCGACCTGGCCACCCATGCTGCAGACGCGCAGATAGAGCAGCCAGTCGCCGGCCACAGTAAAGTCGGTCACGTCTGGCTCCTCAACGGCCAGCGCCCTTTCCAGGCTAGACATGCGCCAGACCGCGCTGGAAGCATTGAGGATGAGGTTTCGCTCCGACATGAAGCGCTCGGCGAATTCGGTTCCGTCGACGGCGAAGGAGTGTGCCAGCGACTCGCGCTCGACCGTGGAGTAGTAATATTGGTAGCTCGAACTGAGCCGCTTGCCATCGGCGTCGATCGAGCTTGAATCGGTAAAAGCCAGATCGACCTGCGAACCTTCGAATTTCCGCGCCAAAGTGGCAACGAACTGAGGCTCTGAAGCATCGTCCGCCTCGGCGATCCAGACCAAGTCCCCGCTCGCCAGCTCAACGCCCTTGCGCCATTGGCGGAAGACATTTCCCGAGTTTTTCTCATTGGCGACGACGCGAACACCACGTCCGGCCGCAGCAGTAACCTGCTCGACTTCTTCGATGCTGCCATCGGTGGACGCATCGTCGAGAACGATAACCTCATAGAGGGGATAGGTCTGGGCGAAGATCGAACTCAGACGCTGGTCCAGGTAACGCCGATAATTATAGTTCGGCACCACGACAGAGACGCGGAGCAACTCCGGGTCCAGCCTCTGAAGTAGCCAGAAAACATAATCGCGGAAAGAGAAATTTCGGGCGATCTTGCTCTTGCGGCGTTCCGCTGCGAACTGACGTTCCTCGGCCGGCCGAGCCAACTCCGTTCGAATGGCGTCGGCCATGGCCTCGCCATTTGCCAGAGGCACGAGGGCGCCTGCATCGGGGCTATCGAACAGATCGACGAAACCGCCGGCCCCCGCAAAGGCGACGACCGGTAGGCCGCTCGCCATCGCTTCCAGGACGACGGAGGGAAACGGATCCTCGCGCGATGTCAGGACAAAGACGTCGGCGGCAGCCAGAAGACGGCCGACATCGCTGCGGTGCCCTAGCCAGTGCAGATTGGGTAGGTCTACGAGCGGGCCAAGCGCCTCAACGGTCGGCTGTTCGGTCAGCCCGGCCCAGACGAAGTGCACTTCCGGGGCGTCGGCGGCGAAGCGGCGGGCGACATCCGCAAAGATGTCGATTCCTTTACGCTTGTCGCCGTAACCGACATTGATAACAATCTTTGTGTCCAGCCCAATCCCAAGCTCCCGGCGAACGTCGCCGCGATCCAGGGGCGAGGATTCGAGCCTCTTGTAGAGACCCTGGGGCCGAACGGCGGATTCGAACTCAGCCTCGCCGACGATGGACCGGAAGCCGTCCAGGACTAACGAAGATGGAAAAACGATCTCGTTGGCGCTCTTTGCGACGGCGCGGGCGACGCTATCGAGCTTGTATGCGCGAATGAGCTCGGGCAATTCATGGACAAGGGTGATGACCTTGAAGAAGTGGTTGCGAAGCGGCTCGACCACCCAACCCGAAGCGAGGCTGTTAACGATCGCCTCGTTGTAGCCCCGCTCGGAAAGCTCGGCGAACACCTTCGAAATCGAGGTCCGCTTGACGATGCGCGTCGGCGCCAGGGCCTCGTATCGTTCCAGCATCGGACCGTCGCCGCAAAGCAGAAACTCGATCTCGCATCCGAACTCAAGCTTGAGCATTTCGCCAATGTTGAGCAACAGCTCCTGTGCGCCGTGCGGGTTGGCATCGTGCCCCACGAGCAGCACTTTCCGCTTGAGATGAGGCGGGCGCAGTCCGACCACCGCGCGGGCCGTCTCATTGAGATAGGCACCACCGAAATGCAGGTCAGGCTCCAAATAGGTGCCTTCCGCCCATTCGTTCCAGGCGTTGATGAAGACCATGCTCTCGCCGAATACGCGGTAGCGGCTGGCGTAGTGAATCATCTTGTCCAGCCAGAAGCGATAGAGCGACGGCGTCGATCCCGTGGTGCTCATGCCATGCCCCTGCCGGCGCGCATCATTGTCCCAAGATGGGAAAATGGTGCGAATCAAGGGATAGGGCGAACGCTTGAAACTGAGCGATGCGGCGACGAAATCGCGATAGCGGAAAATCTGTCCCGTCATCGACGTGTCGTAGATCGTCATCTCGGAATTAACAGCAACAGTGCGGTGCTGCAGCTTGTGTGGCGGGAACTCGATAGCCCCGTCGAACCCGTACTCGTTAGGATCATCGCTGCCGAAGGCCTGCACCATAAAGATCAGCGGCGAAAGGCCGTAGCGTGCCTCGAAGATCTCCCTCCACGAGGCGACCATTTCCCGGGCCTTCGGAATGACATTCGGGCGATAGATGATGACCAGCGGCCTGCCATTGATGCGGATATAGCGCGGATCGAGCATATGGCGGGCGAGATCGTCGACGAGGGCATCAATGTTCTCCTCGTCGTAGGACTGTTTCATCAGCACTTCCGCCTCGGCGCCATCCCATCGCCGCGTCCAGTTCTCGTTCGCCCACATCAGGCAGAAGGGCATGTCCAGGCTCGGATCGGCAAGAAAGCGCTCCAATGGCCGCTCCAGCAGGCGGGCGCCATCGAAATTGTAGTAATAGAAGCAGAAGCCGTGCAGCCCTCCCCGCTTCGCCATCTCGATCTGACGACGCATAGTGTAGTCGTCACGCAAATCATAGAAGCCAAGGTCGCGAGGAATCCTTGGCTGATAATGCCCGTGGAAGCGGGGCACCGCGCGGGCGACGTTGGTCCACTCCGTGAAGCCAGGTCCCCACCAGCGATCATTCTCCGGAAAGGAGTGAAATTGCGGCAGGTAGAAGGCGATTATCTTCGCTAGCCGGCGCCGGTTGCCAACAATATCACCCTGCAACTCTTCGAAATCAGCCGACGGCGAAGCGTACCGGCGGACCTCGTCAGCTATGCTGCGCGCCGTCGCTTCCACGGGCGTGTCGTCCGGAGGGGACCAGCCCAAGAGCCCCGGTTTGATTGACCCCATATCATCGCTGAGCGACGGGTCCTGCCTCAACTGATAGAGGTCTTTTCGCCAGCCGAGAGAGCGGCGAAAGCGCGCGCTCATTCGCCGCGACACCCATCGCTGGCGAACGGCGAAGCGAAGAACCTCGATGTCAAGTTTCAGTTCGATAAGCGCTAATCCGGGCCAGCGCTCGAAGTTCCACAGCTGACGCAACGAATATCCCCAACCTCAGGCCGACAGGCGGCAGTCTTTTGAACGGACGACGCGATCTATATTCGAATGTGCGAACATGACTACGTCAACCCTGCATTGCATGACGGGCTATCGGAATAGCGATTCCGCCAAGCCGTACGAGCCGCCGCCCGGATCGCCGCAACCCGAGCCTCGATACTCGCATCAGCCTCGCTTGACGAGTGAGTTTGGCCAATGTAGCCCAGAATCACCAACGCTGCGCACGAAGTGGCAGCGTTGGGTGCCTGTCGCGAAGGGGGCCGTTCCGCTTTAGGGAGCGGGCGCCGCTACGAGAGTAACGGTGGTCACGCCAGCCGCGACATTGAATCCGGCTTCGCCCTCCACCGACAGCGGCTGCAACGCGATCGACTTGCTGGAACCGCCAACCAGGACATTGGCGCCAAGGCCGCCGACGAACGCTACATCCGCCCCGGCACCGGCATAGTCGCCCGCGAGTGAACCAGGTCCCGGCACCGTGTCGGTAGCCGAGACCACGCCCCAGAGCAGTACACCCTTCTGGATCTCACCGAGGGCAACGCCATATTCGTTGATCTTGCCAGTATAATAGTCCACGGCGTTGCTGTTCACAGGGGTGAACTTGCACTTCATCGTCTGCTTTTCGACGACGAACAGGCCAATGCCCGACGATACGTCGCATTCAAGCTTGCCGACGGCAGCCTTCTCGGCGAAAGCCGGCGAGGCAAGCGGTAGCGCCATCGCCAGAGCGAACAGTCCGTAGCCCAAGATCTTCATGAAAACCTCCAGTTTCCCGCGAATCGAGATCAGTGCGCGGCTGTCTTCTATCACAGCGTCGTTACCAAACGATCCCGACATGCGACGCGGATCAACGATGCCCGAGGAACCATACACGTTGCATGATGGCAAATAGAAACGCCGTGGTCATCCCGAACAACATGATGCCGTTCAAGGCCTCGATGGCGCCGAGCAACTGCCAGTGGCCAAGCAGGTATAGATTGTCATGTCCAAAGCTCGTCAACGCGTTCAACGAATATAGCATCGCTGAAGGAACGGAAGGGAGCGCGCCGAGCACAAGATAAGCGAGGCCCCAGAATGTTGCCTCGGCGGCATGCAAGAAGGTGGCAAGGAACGCTACCGAGCCCATCACGAGCACGAACCGAAGGAGGGAGGGCCGCCCCAACGCCGTCGAATCCAGGACCATCGTCACGCCCCGGTCGATGAGACCGAGGCAGAGTACATGGAAAACAACCGTGGCCACCACCAACGGCACGCCCCAGAGCCAGCTATTTTCCCAGGACGCTTCCAGCGTCGCAACCGCCGACTCAAGCAAGATGGGATTCGAGGAACCAGAGCGACTTGTCGAGGAAGCGAGAATAGGCGGTGAAGATATCGGCCGTATCGGTGTCGCCCGCCTCGTCGGCAGCGTCGATGGCCGAGCGAACCAGGTTCGCCGTATCGGCGTAGCGGTCGGTCAAGGCCTTGAGATGATCGACGATCGAGCTGATGTCGGTCGGATAGGGCTTCAGCGTCGTGGCTCCCGCAACGATTTGCGTCGTTCCGAGGGCGATGCCGCCAAGCTGGGCAGCGCGCTCGGCGATCGTGTCGGCATGATTGTCGATCTCGCTGCGGAAGCCGTCGAGCATCTCGTGCACAGCGATGAACTGAATACCCTTCAGGTTCCAATGCGCCTGCTTGGTGATGAGCGCCAGATCGATCGCGTCGGCCAGGCGGGCGTTGAGCAGCTCGATCATGGCGGACTTGACGTTGGAGGCGAGCGCGATGCGCGAGGACAACTTGGCCACGGTATCTTCTCCTGTTCAGATGCGGATGAATCAGCCCGCGCGGCCCCGTGAGAGCGAAGCGGCGAAGCAACTCGGCCTCTCCATATCACCCGCAGGCATAGCGGAAAACAACGCCGTCGATCTGACTGGGTTCCGCACGCGCAAAATGCCGCGCCCGGCTGGGTATTTCCAAAGAAAGTGGACGGGGCGCGCGTGACGCGGCAGAGTCTGGTGCCCGGCAGATCGCCGCTTTAGATGGAGTTCGCGTTGACCAAGGTCTCTACCCCGCCCGATCCATGGCAGCGCACGGTGACGGAGAACGGCTTCGCCGCCGACGAGGTCATCTCCGCGCTACAAAAATCGCTCCGGCGCGGATTGGTCGACAACGCGCTGCTGCTGGCCTGGGAAATGTTCATCACCAGCCCCGAACTGGAAGAGAAACTCTGGGCGCGGCTTTGCGTCATTTCGGTCGAGGACGTCGGCTTCGGCAATCCGCAGGCGCCGGTCCTCGTCGAGACGCTCTACCAGATGCACCAGCGCTACCCCCGCCCACAGGGCGACCGCTTTCTCTTCGCGGCCCATGCCGTCCGACTGATTGCCACCAGCCCGAAGGAGAGGACCAGCGATGACATGGTCAACTGGGCGATGCGCGGCACGCAACTGGGCGAACTGATGCCCGAGATCATCGACGTCGCGCTCGACATGCACACCCGTCGCGGCCAGGAGATGGGCCGCGACTATGCCTTCTTCATGAACGAGGCCTCGAAGGTCGTGCCGGCCAGCAACGCCGCCGATCCGAAATATCGCGAGTGGATCCTGACGGCACTGAACGATGGCCGCCTGACCTGAAGGCTGCAGAACCCGCACGAGGAAGTGATGCGCCCGACATCGACAGTGCGGAGGCCCGCGGCTAGAAGCGGGCACCTTTCCCCCGGAGCCTCCACCGTGGCATCCACTCGTCGCCTCCTGCCTGCCTCCGCCGCCTTCCTCCTCGGCCTCGCCGCCATCCTTGGCGCCTGGGGGTTTCAGCTCATCGGCGGCTATGTGCCGTGCAAGCTCTGCCTCGAGCAGCGGTTGCCCTACTATGCCGGCCTTCCCGTGCTACTGGCCGGCATCGCCCTGATCGCCACTGGCCGTTCCGTTCCCCTGTCGCGCGTCGCGCTCATCCTCGCCGCGGCGATCTTCCTCGTCGGCGCGGGGCTCGGCGTCTATCATTCCGGCGTGGAGTGGGGCTTCTGGCTCGGGCCGTCCGATTGCGGCGGCGGTGTCACGACCACCGGCAATGCCGGCGATTTGCTGAGCCAGATCGGGCATACCAAGGTCGTTAGCTGCACCGAGGCAGCCTGGCGCCTCCTAGGCCTTTCCTTTGCCGGCTGGAACGTCGTGGTTTCGCTGATCGTCGCTGGCCTGTCGCTGGCAGGGGCCCTCCGCCGCTGACGCCTCAGCGCGGTCGCTGCGACAAGGCGAACAGGACGATGCCGCTTGTCGTGGCGACATTGAGGGAATCGACGCCCGCAGCCATCGGAATACTGACGCTCCGCGCGCGCGCCAGCAATTCCGCCGGAAGCCCTGGCCCCTCGGCACCCAGCAAAACAGCCGTTCGCGGCGCGCCGACGCCGGCGGCGAGGGCCTCCCGTCCCGCCGGGCTAAGCGCCAGCAGCTCATAAGAGAAGCCGCGCAGCAAATCGACGATGTCGTCGCCCGGCACGAGCCTCGCGAAGGGAAGCGTCAGCGTCGTCCCGACCGAAACGCGGATCGCCTTGCGGTAGAACGGATCGCAACAATCGGCGTCGAGCAGGATGCCGGCCGCGCCGAAGGCGGCCGCATTGCGGAAGATGCCGCCGAGATTGTCGTGATTGGCGATCCCCGAGAGGACCAGCACAACGCGCGGCCCCGCCGGAACGAGCAGTTCGGCCGGGGCGAGCGGCGGTCCGCGTTCGCCGGCCGCCAGGATGCCGCGATGCAGAGGAAAGCCGGCAATACCGTCTAGAACCTCGCGCGACGCGACATAGAGCGGCACCGCATCGCTGAGCCGGTCAAGCAAAGGCGAGAGCGCAGCCAGCCGCCGTTCATCGATCAACACCATCTTCGGCCGGTGCCGACCGGACGCAAGCAGCGTACGCAGCACCACTTCGCCCTCGGCGATGAAGAGGCCCTGCCTGCCAACAATGTCGCGCTCGCGGATATCGCGAAAGAGGGCGATGCGCGGATCCGCTGGATCGGTGATCGAGATGGGCGTTGGCAAGAGCATATCTTCAGGCGATGCGAAGGACGGCTCGCGGCAGCAAACCGTGACATCGCCTGGAGATAGAGCATCCCGTCACATCGGGAAAGCGACCGGCCCTAAGGATCGAGCTCGGTATCCCAGTAGAGATAATCGAGCCAGCTCTCATGCAGATAGTTCGGCGGGAAGGCCCTGCCATTATTGTGCAGGTCGACCACCGAGGGCTGGAACGGCATCTGGTGTGGCCACATGCCGATATCGTGCGGATGAGCGCTGCCCTTGCGCAGATTGCAGGGCGAGCAGGCAGCGACCACGTTTTCCCATGTCGTCTGGCCGCCACGGGCGCGGGGAATGACATGATCGAAGGTGAGTTCGTCGCGCGAACCGCAATATTGGCATTGGAAGCGATCGCGCAGGAAGACGTTGAACCGGGTAAAGGCCGGATTGCGCGACGGCTTCACATAGTTCTTGAGCGACACGACGCTGGGCAGGCGCATCTGGAACGATGGGCTGCGGATCGCGACGTCATATTCGGAAACGATGTTCACGCGATCGAGGAAGACCGCCTTGATCGTGTCCTGCCAGGACCAGAGCGAAAGAGGGTAATAGCTCAATGGCCGGTAGTCGGCATTGAGCACGAGGGCCGGATGGGCGCCGGCAGAAACGGCTATCGTCAAGACTGGCTACCTCTCCTCTTGAGTCGAGCAGATCCAGACGCGTTCAATTAATCTATAGGCTGTGTGTCATCCTTGTGAAGCGGGGCGTGCGTTGCTGTCGCAGGCGCGATGCTCAGCTGGCTTCGGTTGCGAACGCCCGTTGCAGAAAACGCGCACCCAGGGTTAGCCCGGCAGGGTCAATCCCATGCGAAAGTCCCGGCCGCTCCACGGTCTCGACGCTGAAGCCGGCGCCGCGCAGCGCTGCGGCGGCCACCGCCATGTCCGCGACAGGAATGACATCGTCTTGCGTGCCATGGACGAGAAGTACCGGCGGACGGCTGATGGTCTCGGCGGCGAGCCGCTCCGGACCTTCCATCCGGCCGGAATAGCCGAGGATCGCGGCCATCGGCTTCTGGCGGCGCGGGCCGACCTGCAGCGCCATCATGGTTCCCTGGCTGAAGCCGACCAGCGCCAGATCGGCGTCGACAAGCCCGTGGCGTGTGAGCTCTGCGTCGAGGAAAGCGTCGAGCAGCGGCGCCGCCGCCGCCACGCCGAGGCGATATTCATGCGGATCGCGCACCGTCAGGCGGAACCATTGATAGCGCGTAGGGTCCCAGTCGCACGGATCGGGCGCGTTGGGGGCGACGAAGGCGGCATCGGGAAAGACCGGCTGGAAAGCGCGGCCGATGTCGATCAGGTCATTGCCGTCGGCCCCGACGCCATGAAGAAGAACGACGAGCTTGCGGGGCTTCTCTCCCGATAGTGGCGCGAGCCGCGGACCGTCGAGCATGCGTGCCCTCCTCTTGGAAACATCGAATCGGCACTATGCTAGAAGGCAGGAGATCGCCCCGCCAACCCCATCCGCCGCTTACTCCCATGCGCATCTTCCGCTTCGCCCCGAGCCCGAACGGGCCGCTGCATCTCGGCCATGCTTTATCGGCCTGCCTCAATGCCGATCTCGCCGACGCGGCCGGCGGACGTTTCCTGCTGCGCATGGAAGACATCGACTTGGCGCGCTGCCGGCCGGAATTTGAGCGCGCGATCTCGGCGGACCTCCATTGGCTAGGCCTTTCCTGGGAGGAGCCGGTGCGGCGGCAATCGGAGCATCTCGATGATTATCGCGCCGCTCTCGATCGGCTGGACACGATGGGGCTCGTCTATCCCTCGTTTCTGACCCGCGCCGAAATCCGCGAGCGGACCACCGATCCAGCCTGGCCGCGCGGTCCCGATGGCGCCCCGCTCTACCCGGGCGACGACCGCGACCTCTCGCCGGCTGAAGCGCTGGGCCGGATCGAGGCCGGCGAACCCTATGCGCTGCGGCTGCGCATGGCCGAAGCGCTTCGGCGAGGCGGTCCCCTCACCTTCTTCGAAACCGGTGCCGGCCCTTCCGGCGAGACCGGTCGGATTGAGGCAAGGCCGGAACGCTGGGGCGATGTTATCCTCGCCCGCAAGGAGATCCCCACCAGCTATCATCTCTCCGTGGTGGTCGATGATGCACTGCAGGGCGTCACCGACGTGGTTCGCGGCGAGGATCTATTTCACGCAACCGCGGTGCACCGGTTGCTGCAGGTCCTGCTCGGCCTGCCGGAACCGACCTATCGCCATCACGCGCTGATCTACGACGCGCCGGGACGCAAGCTCTCCAAATCCGACGGCGATACGGGCCTTGCCGAACTGCGCGAGGCGGGCATCAGTCCCGGCGATATCCGACGCCGCATCGGTCTCTTGCGGCCCTAGCCGACGCCGAGCACGTAGAGCCACACGGTGATGGTGAAGAGGCTCAGGATCGTCGAGAGCGAAACGGCGCTCGCCGCTGCGGCGACGCCGGCCTTGTAGTGGCCGGCCAGCAGGTAGGCGTTGACGCCGCAGGGCATGGCCGCGAACACCACGGCGACCCCGGCCCAGACCGGCGGCATCGGCAGGATTTGCGTCAGGCCCAGCACGATCATCGGATGCACGATCAGCTTCAGCGCGCTGATGACCAGAGAAGGGCCGACATCGCCGGCAAAACCGTAGCGACGCAGCGCCAGCCCCATCGAAATAAGGGCGCATGGCACGGACGAAGCGGCGACCATGTCGATGACCTGCGCGGCGACGCCGCTCGCATGGATCCCAAAAATCTGGCCGATCGCGCCGGCATAGATGCCGATGAGGATGGGGTTGCGGGCGAGCGCCTTGGCGAGGCGAAGGAGCGAAGCGCGCGAGACGCCCTGCTCAGCCCCTTCGGCCATGACGGTCGCCGCCGTCGTCATGATCGGCAGATGGATCGCGATCAAGAGGAACAGCGGCACGGCGCCCGCCTCCCCGAACGCCTTCAGGATGATCGGCACGCCGACAAAGACGGTATTCGCCTGCCCGCTAGCAAAGCCCTGCATCACCGCTTCGAGATGATTGCGTCCGAAGATCCGTCGCGCCGCCAGGAAGCCGAGCCCGAAGACGAGGAAGGCGCCGGCAAAATAAGCGATCCAATAGCCCCAGGGCTGACCACCCGCGGGCATCTTCGCTTCCGAAAGCGTCTTGTAGATGAGAACGGGGACGGCAATGCCGAAGACATATTCCGACAGCCCATCGGCAGCCCGCTCGCTGAGCCGCTTCGTCCATCCCGCGACATAGCCGACGCCCATCAGGCCGAAGATCGGCAGCACGATGAAGGCAATATCGGCAAGCCGCCCCATCATGACGGAACGCCAAGCGGCAGGTTGCGGCGGAACAAGGAGGGAAGCATGGTCCGCCTCGGATTAGGGAAGCCGAACACTAGGGTCGGCGGAAGACCCGGTCAATCAACGGCACGGCGCCTACGCATCGACGATGAGTTCGGTGACAGAAGCGGCGATCGGGTACCCGATAGCATCGGGCTTCTCCACGGTCATCGATCACCAAGAGGGAATGTCAGCCCCACGCGCAGGCGCTTCACATCCAGCCGGGTCGGGTTTCTGAGCATCAGGTCCAGCGCCACATGGGCTCGCCCAGCAGAAGGCTGTCAGATCCGGCAACAGGGCCGCTCCAATGCAGAATAGTCATCATGCCGGTGGCCGACGGGATGCTCCGGAAACATTCGCTTGGGAGCCCGTGTCGCTCGCGCATGGCAGACGGCGTATCGACGGATACGCAAGGTGGAGAGAGAAGCATAGGCCATTGAAAACGCGGCTGAGATTGGCCCTCTTGCTATCTAGAAACGCGTTCCTTGGTGCTGTATAGGAGCTGCGAACCAACCTCGGGCGTTCTGCACGCAGGGGCTCGGCACCGTGCGGGTGTGGTGGAACTGGTAGACGCGCCGGACTCAAAATCCGGTTCCGAAAGGAGTGTCGGTTCGATTCCGACCACCCGCACCATCATCTCTGAGTGGACGCCGCTGGGACGCACGAGACAGGGTCGCGGATCAGGATTGATCCGACATCGAGCGCCTCATTCCCCGGTTGCGCTCATCTCGGGAACAACGGTGAGGGTAGGCTTCGGCTTGAGGCCTTTGGTGTGTTCGACGGTTGCGTCCTAGATCGCTCGGGTTCACCCAGCATCCTGCAGAATGCCGCCTGACCATCTGTCGTCAGCCAGGCTGCCGTTCGTGCCGGATGACATTGCGGATGGCGAAGCTCGACTGGATTCGGGCAACGCCCGGCAGGCGCGACAGCACGTCGGTGTGGATGCGCTCATAGTCGGCCATGTTCTTGGCCTCAACCCGCAGGAAATAGTCCGTCGTTCCGGTCATCAGATAGCATTCCCGCACTTCGACGGCCCGCCGCACAGCTGCCTCGAAATGTCTCATGACCGGCTCGGTCTGCCGGTCGAGCGAGATCTGCACGATGACGATGGACGCATCGTCCGGGCCGGGATCGTCGATGATCGCCGTGTAGCCGCGAATCGTGCCGCTCGTCTCCAGTGTGTGGAGGCGGCGGAGGCATGCCGAGGGGGATAGTCCGACGGCCTCGGCAAGCTTGGAATTGCTGATGCGCCCGTCCTGACGCAGCAGCTGAAGCATCCGTCGGTCGATCGAATCGAGGGCCATGCCATTTTCTTTTGTTGAGCGCCATATTATTGCGCCAAGAGCCAAAGATCGCAATCTTCTGCGCCAAACATGCGAGAATTTCGAATGGTGTTGCGCTTATCGTTTCCTGTCCCCACAGGAGCTCCCGATGAGCGCGTTGACCGCCCTTTCCGCGATCCATCATTCCCCGGTAGAACGCATCAGCGGCCCGGTACTGCATATCGATCTCGACGCGATCGCGCAGAACCATAGAGCGCTCCGCCGGCTGGCTCCGGCCGCGACCATTGCCGCCGTCGTCAAGGCTGATGCCTATGGCATCGGCGCCGAACCGGTGGCGCGGCGCCTGTTGGAGGAGGATTGCGGTCTCTTTTTCGTCGCGACATTCGGTGAAGCCGTCGCGCTTCGCCGCGTCCTTGGCAGCACGCCGGAAATCCTGATCCTGAACGGTGTTGCGCCGGCAGATATCGCCGCCTGTCATGCACTTCGCCTGACGCCCGTGCTTAACAGTCTGGTCCAAGCCAAAGCCTGGGCAGCGGCAGGCGCGCAAGGCCGACGGAAGGCGGTGCTGCAGGTCGATACCGGCATGTCGCGCCTCGGCCTCTCGGTGGCCGAACAGGCCCAGCTTATCGCGACGCCCGGATTGCGGGAGCAACTGGACCTTGGCCTGATCATGAGCCATCTGGCCATCGCGGACGAACCCGACCATCCAGGCAATGTCGCGCAATGGCAGGCCTTCCAGTCAGCGCGCCAGCGCTTCCCTAGCGTGCCGGCCTCGCTGGCCAATTCCGCCGGGCTATTTCTCGGCCCGGACTATCACTTCGATCTCTGCCGGCCGGGCGCGGCGCTCTATGGCATCGAGTCCGGCCCACGCATGACGGGGATCCGGCCCGTGATGCGCCTGACGGCGCCAGTGATCCAGATCCGCACGATCGAGCGCGATACGGCGGTCGGCTATGGCTATTCCTTTCGGGCATCCCGCATGATGCGGCTCGCGACGGTCGGCGTCGGCTATGCCGATGGCTGGCCGAGACGCTTTGCCGAGAGCGGCGCAGCCTATTTCGGCGACAGGCGCCTGCCGATCGTCGGGCGCGTCTCCATGGACAGTTTCTCGGTCGATGTCTCGGCGCTGCCGGGCGAGGCGCTCAAGGAAGGTGACCGGTTGGAGCTCATCGGACCGCATCAAAGCGCCGACGATGTCGCCCGCGCCGCAGGGACGATCGGCTACGAAATCCTGACCAGCTTCGGCAAGCGTCATCACAAGATCTATAGTGGGTGGTCCCTTTCATGAAAGTCATCGTGCTCGGCGCTGGCGTCATCGGCGTCACGACGGCCTACTACCTCGCCAAGGCGGGCCATGAGGTCGAGGTGATCGACCGCCAAGCCGGTCCGGCGCTGGAGACCAGCTTTGCCAATGCCGGCCAGGTCTCGCCAGGCTATGCATCGCCCTGGGCCGCGTCCGGCATTCCGCAGAAGGCCGTCAAATGGCTGATGATGAAGCATCCGCCGCTTATCCTGCGCCCGCAGGCGGATCCGGCTATGCTCGACTGGCTGGTGCGCATGCTCGCCAATTGCACGGCGCCCCGCTATGAGATCAACAAGGCCCGCATGGTCCGGGTGGCCGAATATAGCCGCGACGTGCTGAAAGCGCTCCGCGCCGATACGGGCATCGCCTATGATGAACGCACCGGCGGCACGCTGCAGCTCTTCCGCGAACAGAAGCAGGTCGAGGCCGCCGCCAAGGACATTGCCGTCCTCAAGCAATACGGCGTCGGCTATGAGGTGCTGGATCGCCAAGGCTGCCTTCGCGTAGAGCCCGGCCTTGCGGGATCGGCAGCGACGATCGCGGGCGGGCTTCGCCTTCCCGGCGATGAGACCGGCGATTGCCAGATGTTCACGACGCAGCTCGCCGCGATGGCCGAGGCGCTCGGCGTGACCTTCCGGATGGGCACGACGATCCATGGTCTCCGCGTCGAGGGCGGACAGGTTGCCAGCGTCCAGACGAGCGCCGGGACGATCCGCGGCGATCGCTATGTCCTGGCCATGGGCAGCTTCTCGCCGATCCTCGGGCGGACCGTCGGGCTTCGCCTGCCCATCTATCCGGTCAAGGGCTATTCGATCACGGCGCCGGTCGTTGCCGACGCCAAGGCGCCGGTCTCGACCGTCCTCGACGAAAGCTACAAGATCGCGATCACCCGGCTGGGAGATCGCATCCGCGTCGGCGGCATGGCCGAAATCTCGGGCTACAACAACAATCTCTCGCCGAAGCGGCGCGATACGCTGGCCTTCTGCGTCAACGATTTGTTCCCAGACGCAGGCGACACGGACAAGGCCAGTTTCTGGACCGGCCTGCGGCCCATGACACCGGACGGGACGCCGATCCTCGGCCAAACCAAGCTCGGCAATCTCACCATCAATTCCGGCCATGGAACCCTTGGCTGGACCATGGCCTGCGGCTCGGCCCGTGTGGTCGCCGACCTGATCTCCGGCACAAAGCCCGACATCGACATCCGCGATCTCGGTCCCGAGCGGTATGCCTGAACGATGGGGACCTGTTGATTGGAGCGAGCGGGACAGTTGCGGGCCGCCCCGCGAAGCTCGTCTCGCCTTATGGAGCGAAATACCTTCCGTCGACGACCAGCGATGTGCCGGTCATGTAGCTGGACTCGTCGTCGGCCAGGAGCAGCGACACATAGGCAATCGCCTTGGGTTGGTCGGCCCGCTTGTACAGACTGCCCTCGATCAGGGCCCTAGGACCAGATCACGCGGCCGGAAAATCCAATAGCCGACGATCCAAGTTAGCCAGCAGCTCAGGTCCTCCTTCGGCAGCACATGGGCTGGTAACATCAGGGCAAGGGTCGGTTGGGGGTGCCGACCGGCGCCCCCATTTAGGCATCATCGACCCGTTCAGGAATGCTCCTCGCGAGGGATCCGGAACCAGGCCACATAGAGGGCGGGGAGGAAGAGGAGCGTCAGCACCGTACCGACCACGATCCCGCCCATCATGGCATAAGCCATCGGCCCCCAGAACACCTCCCGCGAAATCGGGACCAGGGCGAGGGTCGCCGCGGCCGCAGTGAGCAAAATGGGCCGCATGCGATTCTCGGTCGCCTCCACGACGGCGCGCCATGGCGGCATCCCGTCGCTTCGCAGTTTCTCGATCTGCACGACCAGAATGACCGAGTTTCGTATCAGGATGCCGATGAGGGCGAGCACGCCGAGGATCGCCACGAAGCCCATCGGGGCATTGCTGAGGAGCAGAGCTGCGACCACGCCGATCAAGGCGAGCGGTGCTACGGCAAACACCAGGAAGAGCCGGCTGAAGCTCTGCAACTGGATCATCAGGATCGTTGCCATGGCGAGCAGCATGAGCGGCGCGACCGCGACGATGGGACCCTGGGATTCGGCGCTGGACTCGACGGAGCCGCCGATTTCGACCTTGTAGCCAATGGGCAGAGCGCTTTCGAACTTCGCCACCTCCGGCTTCAATTGTTCCACGATCGTGGCCGGCTGCGTCGAACCGACGACCGCGGCTTTGATCGTGATAGTCGGGATCCTGTGCCTGCGGCCGATCAGCGGCTGCTCGAGTTCGTAGCGGAACTGGGCAATCGCAGAGAGCGGCACGGATTTTCCGCCCGAGCTGGGGAGCTGAAGGTTGCGGAGGGTCTCGATCGAGCCCCGCTCGGAATCCTGCGCCCTGCCCAGCACATCGATCAGATAGATCGAATCGCGGACCTTGGTCACCGACGATCCCTCGACGATCCCATTGAGACCCGAGGCGATATCCTGAGACGAGATCCCGAGCTGGCGCGCCTTGTCCTGCAGTACGTCCACCTTCACGACCCGCATCGGTTCGCTCCAGTCGAAAGTCAGGTTGCTCAGCAGCGGATCGCGGTTGACGATGCCGCCGAGCTGCAGTGCCAGTTCGCGCACCTTCTGGATGTCGGGCCCGCTGACACGATACTGCACAGGCTTGCCGACAGGCGGTCCGATATCCAGCAGCTTCACGAAGGCATCTGTACCTGGGAAGGTCTTGAGCAGATAGGCTTGGAGGTCGGCGCGAAGACGGTTCCTGGCGTCCAGGTCCTTCGAGACGATGACGATCTGCCCAAACCACGGCGCTGGCGACTGAACGTCGTAGGATAGGATGAAGCGCGGCGCGCCCTCCCCCACATAGGTCGACCAATGATCAATGTCGGGATTGCCGGCAAGCTTCTCATGCTCGAACTGCGCCATCTGCCGGTTCGTCTCGGCGATGGTGCTGTTGTTCGGCATGTTCCAGTCGATGATGAGCTCAGTGCGGTCCGAGGACGGGAAGAACTGCTGCTGCACATGGCCAAGACCAACGACAGACACCATGAAGGCAGCGATGGTCGCCGCGATGGTGATCCAGCGCCAGCGCATCGCGAGGTGGAGCAGCCAGGAGAAGGCCTTCGCGACCCGTCCCTTCTTCTCATGCGTCGACTTCATCGTCGCCGGCAGGATCGTCACGCCGAGCAAGGGCGTGAACAGAACCGCCACGACCCAGGAGACGATTAGAGAAACGCCGATCACGACGAAGAGGGTGAACGTAAATTCGCCCGCCGCGCTGTTGTTGAGGCCGATCGGGATGAAGCCGGCGACCGTCACGAGCGTTCCGGTCAGCATCGGGAATGCGGTCGACGTGTACACATAGGTTGCGGCGGAGCGGAGATTGTCGCCGGCCTCCAGCCGCGACACCATCATCTCGACCGCGATCATCGCGTCGTCGACGAGCAGACCGAGGGCGATGATGAGCGCGCCGAGCGAGATGCGCTGGAGCGAAATTCCCGAATATTCCATGTAGAAGAAGGTGATCGCCAGAACGAGCGGAATGGAGATCGCGACGACCATTCCGGCGCGCATGCCGAGGCTGATGAAGCTGATCGCGAGGACGATGATAATCGCCTCGAACAGCGCCTTGGTGAAGCCGGACACCGCCTCGTCGACCACGGCCGGCTGATCGGAGACGCGCTCGACATCGACACCGACGGGCAGATCAGCAACGACCCGTTTCAACTGGGCATCGAGTTGCTCACCGAAGGTCAAGAGGTTGGCGCCAGTCTTCATGCCGATGGCGAGGCCGATCGCCGGCTCGCCCTTGAAGCGGAACAGAGAGGACGGCGGATCGACATAGCCGCGTTTGATGGTCGCGATATCAGTCAACGGGAAGAAGCGGTCATTGATCCGCAGGTTGATCGTCTTGAGACTATCCTCCGACGTGAACTGGCCGCTGACGCGAAGCGCGATCCGCTCGGGTCCCGCTTCGACGATGCCGGACTGCGTCACGGCATTCTGCGCCTGAAGCGTGTTGATGATGGTCTGCTGGTCGATGCCGAGCGCCGCGATCTTGCGCGTCGAGATTTCGAGATAGATCACCTCGTCCTGGGCGCCGATGATGTCGATCTTGCCGACATTCGGAACGGTTAGCAGCTTGGCCCGCGCATCCTCGACGAGGTCGCGGAGCTGGCGCCGAGACAGCCCGTCGGAGGTGAAGGCATAGATGTTGCCGAAGACGTCGCCGAACGTGTCGTTGAAGAACGGGCCCACGACGCCGCTCGGGAAGTCCCCCTTGATGTCGTTGACCATGTTGCGGACGCGGACCCAATTCTCCGTGACGTCCTTCGCCTTTGTCGACGACAAGAGCTCGACGAAGATCGTCGTCTTGCCGGCGATGGTCTCGCTGCGGGTGTAGTCGAGGGATCCGAGTTCCTCGAGCTTCTTCTCAATCCGGTTGGTGACCTGCTTGGTTATTTCCTCAGCGGAAGCGCCCGGCCATTGGGCGCTTATCACCATCGTCTTGATGGTGAAAGCAGGATCCTCCTCCCGCCCGAGATTGATATAGGAGAACGCTCCGGCCACAATGAAGATGATCATGAAGTACCAGACGAGCGAACGGTGGCTGAGCGCCCATTCGGAGAGGTTGAAGGACTTCAATTGGTCATCTCCTGGTCCAAGCGGATAGCCTGGCCTTCTTCGAGTTTATTCACGCCCGCAACGACGACGCGGTCGCCAGGCTTGACGCCGTCCACCACGGTGACGGTACCGCCGGGCACCGGGTAGAGATCGAGAACGACAGGTCGGGAAGAGACGGTCTTCGTCGCTGGGTCGATGATCCAGACCGAAGTCTTGGAGCCTTCTGTCTTGATGGCGGAAGCCGGGATCTGGATGGTGGTGCCGTCCTTTCCTGCCGCAGTCGCGGAGATGACCGAGCCGAGCCTCAACGCTTCGGGGGGATCGACGAGCGTCAATTTCGTGCGACGGGTTCGCGTGGCCTCGTCGGCTTCGGGCGCAATCTCACGCACGATCGC
Organism: Kaistia algarum; assembly: GCF_026343945.1. Classification (NCBI taxonomy): domain Bacteria; kingdom Pseudomonadati; phylum Pseudomonadota; class Alphaproteobacteria; order Hyphomicrobiales; family Kaistiaceae; genus Kaistia; species Kaistia algarum. The sequence continues at coordinate 2,681,518 of NZ_JAPKNJ010000001.1, read as the reverse complement.
CTTGGCGTGGATACCCGGGGCGAGCTGCAGCGAAGCATCGAAGACCGTGCCCTGCCGCACCTGATCGGCAAGGGCCTCGGGAACGTCGATCACCGCGTCTCGCGCCTGCGGATCAGCCACGGTGACGACGCTCTGCCCCGCCGCCACGACCTGCCCGACTTCAGCCGAGGTTGCGGTGACCACGCCGTCAAACTCTGCCAGGAGGCGCGAATAGCCGAGTTGTTCGTTCGCCTTGTCGAGATTAGCCTGCGATTTGGCCACTGCCGCCTCGGACGTCTTGCGGTCCGCTTCGGCCGATTCGAATGTAGCCTGCGTGGCGGACTGCCTTTGATAGAGCGCCTTCTGCCGGTCTTCGTTGCCGACGGCATTGGAAAGCTGCGCTTGGCTGTTGGCGAGGTCCGATTGGGCGCTGCGCACCGCAAGCTCAAGCGCCAGCGGATCGATCGCAGCGAGGACGTCGCCCTTCTTGACCAAATCGCCGATCTGGACATTGCGGGCGACGATCCGCCCGAGAATGCGGAAGCCGAACTCGGTCTCGACGCGCGCCTCCACCGTCCCAGGAAACGTCAACCGCGGCGCCGGCTCCGCCTTGGCGACGATGGAGAGGACGGGACGGGGCTCGGACGCCGCCGGCTCCTGCTTCTGGCAGGCCGCGAGCAGCGTGACAGCCAGGAGAAGCATGGCGAGAGTGAGTGCGTTCTTCACTTGGCGGCTCCATCAAACGCCACGATTTCCCCGGCGCTCAGGAACTTAGAACCCGAGGCGACGACGATCTCTCCGGGCTTCACACCGGAGCGCACGGCAAATTTTCCGCGTCCATAATTCATGACCTCGACCGGACGGATCGACACCGCATTCGTCTTCGGATCCACCACCCAGACGGCCGGCTGCCCCGCATCCGACGTCATGGACGACCAGGGCAGCTCGATCATGTTCATCGGCTTGTAGTGTCCGATCGCGATGACCGGACTGCCGAGCCTGACATCGGGGTCACCTTCCAATCCGAGCTTGATCCGGACCGTGCCGGTGCTCTTGTCTATCGTCGGCGAGACCTCGCGCACTTTCGCCTTCATGGCGGCGCCGCCCGCGATCGGACGTACCTCGACCTCGTTGTCGAGTTCGCGGCCAAGCAGGACTGTCTCGTCCGCGCTGAGGACGGCGTCGCGGGGGCCGTCATGCGCGAGCGTGAACACGAGTTGAGCCGCCTGCGCCACCTGCCCAACCTCGACGCTGCGGGCCGTAATCACGCCATCGGCATCCGCCTGGAGGTCGGCCTGGTCGAGGGCATCGCGGGCTGTGTCAACCGCGGCCTGGGCGGATTCGACGGTCGCCGTCGCCCTGAGCAAGGTTTCCTTGGCCGAATCCAGCGCTGCGCGGGTCGAGAAGCTGGCCTTGAACAGGCTGTCCTGGCGATCAAAGGCCCGCTGCGCCTGCGTCTGCTGCGCCTCTGCAGAAAGCAGGCTGGCCATCGCGACCTGCAGATCGGCCGTCTGTTCCTGGTTGTCGATCCGCGCGAGGACCTGCCCGGCCTTCACGTGGTCACCGACATCCACCAAACGGTCGGTGATGCGTCCACTGACCCGAAAGGACAGATCGGACTGAACCCGCGCCTTGATCTCGCCGGTTGTCGAAATGGCCTCCGACACCGGCTCGGCCGCTACGACCACCGTTTCTACAAAACGCACCGCGTTAGCAGGCGGATCCTCGCGAGGCGAGCAAGCGGCCAGAGCCGGCAGGAAGAACGCGAACAGTGCGGCTGCAGATGCGCGTCGCATGGTGGGCCTCTTGAACAATGACCCGAATAGATTATTTTTGAATGACTGGTTAGTCAATGAAATTCTGAGGGCGGCGACCATGCCGAGGCGCGACAAACTATCCCGGGCCGAGCAGAAGGCGCGGCGGCCAACTCAGATCTTGGACGCAGCCTTTGAAGAATTCGTCGCCAAGGGCTTTTCCGCAACCCGCCTCGAGGATATCGCAGATCGCGTCGGCGTGACAAAAGGAACAATATACGTTTATTTTGAAACCAAAGAAGAATTATTCTCGGAGATGATTCGCCATATTTCGAATCCGATCGAGGAATTGCTTCGAGATTCGATGGATCTCACAGGTTCTTGCGTTGGTCGCCTTCAAAATCTATTGACATTGCTCTACGAGCGAGTATCCGATGATCGCCACACGCGAGAATTGGTCCGTCTGGTCATCTCGGAAGGAATGCGCTTTCCGCCTGTGGTTGCCCACCATCACGACGAGCTCATCGAGCCGCTGTTCAACTTGACCCAGGCTCTGCTCGACGAAGGCGTTGCGACCGGCGAATTCCGCGATGCTCCGGCCGCGCTGGCCCCCGTGGTCGTCGGGCCCCTTATGGCCTTGATGGTCGAGACGCTGATCTTCGGGCATCACCGCGACGGCGACGTGCCCCGCTATATTCGCGCCCATATCGACCTTGTGATGAATGGCCTGGTCGCCACCCGCTCCTGAACGACCCACGGGGCGTGGCGGGGACCACCTCGTCGGCCATCTCCTTTCGTGTGTCGGGATGACGACGCTGCAAAGTTTCGCTGCCGGCACGCCCAAGGCGTAGCGGGAGATGATCTACTGTCTGGACCATGCCGCGATGCATGGCCTCGGCTTCATGGTGGCACGATGACGGACATCGAACCGCTGCAGCGGCGGATCGCCCAAGCGCCGATCCTGACCAAGGGAGGATCCGTGGCGCTGGCCGAGCGATCGGCCGCCTATACTCTCAGCCCCCTTATCAGCGGCAGCCGCGAGATCGACGTCGGAACCGCCGACGTCGCCGAGGCAGCCGGATATCGTGCGTTACAATACGCCGCAGCCCCGCACTCCCAAGGATGCGCCGCCAGACTTGGGAAGGGGGTTGCTTTGACGTCGGCAGGATGGGGTCGAAGACGGAGGGGCAGGGGAAGCGCGATTCCTCAAGTCCTCGGACTGCTCGTGTCGGCTCGGTGCCGACCACCCGCCCCATCCTTTCTTGGCTTCAACAGCACCCCTTTTCTGGGGCAACCCTGAGACTACTGGCGGTCGAACCATGTCTTCCAGAGGGAAACGGCTGTGGCGAAGGTGCCGCGATGGTCGGTTTGGCCAGTCGATATGGCTTTGACGCGATCGTTACCACCGCCTATGCCCTGCTGGTAGTTCATCGCCAGCCTAGCGAGCCCGACGGAGACAACCTCGTCGGCCTCGCCATAATAGTTGCGGACCGGCGTCTTGATGATCCAGCGATAGGCCTGCGTCGCCAGGGCGATCTTGCCATAGGCGGAGTTGCCGAAGAAATCGGGATCGAAATATTCCGGGCGGATCAGCTTGGTGAGATCCGTCGGAATGTCGTTGAACTCATAGGGTCGGCGCTCATAGGCGCGCCGCGCTATGTCGTAATATTCGTCGGTGAAGAAGGATCGGGCGAGGCCGGGAAGGCCGTAATAGGTCTCGAAGGAGAACGCCGAGAGAATGTAGAGGAGATTGGTCGAAGCAGCGTCGTTCTGGCGCGGAAAGTCCAGAAAGCCGCTCAGCAGCGAATAGACGTCGGCCGGACCGCTCGCCATGGCGGCGCAGTCGACCTTGACGCCATCCTTCTCCAGACGTTCGAGGAAGGCCATCGTCGCAAAGCCCCCCAGCGACCAGCCGGCGAGGAAGAGCTTGCCGGTCGAGATCTGCATCTGCCCCAGCACAGCCTTGGAGGCGCGGAGCATGTCGAGGCTCGCCTGCTGCTGGCTGGCCATGACGCCGAAGCCTTCCGGCTCGGTCGATGCGCCCATGCCGAAATAATCGGCGCCGATGACGACATAGCCTTGGCCGGCGAACTGCGCGACCACCAGCTGCGTCTCCCCCGATTGGTCCGGGAACGACGGCACTTGCGTCTTCAGAAAGGCCGAGCCGTGCTGGTAGGACAGGATGGGCAAGTTGGTCGCACCGGTGTCCGGCACGGCAAGCAGGCCGGTCGCGACGATCGGCCGATTCTTCTGCTCGGGTACGACCGAGGAATAGGTGACCCGATAGAGGCGGACCGCATTCCTGGCCGTCGTATAGGGCACGGCGATATTGAAGAGCTTCGGCGCATCGACGGTCAAAATCTGGTTGAGCTTGTCGACATCCCAGCGGCCGATCAGCTCATAGCTCACCCCCGAGGGAACGGCAATCGGCGCCACGTCCGCCGCGCAAGCGGCGCCCGGGCTTGCCGATATGGCGACCAGGGCGACGGCGAGGGAGCCGACGAAGCCGAGCAGGCGGGACAAGATGGACCGCTCGAGGCGGGAAACGCCGACAGCCTCGGCGGCTTGGCGAGCACAGGCTTTCACGGACGCGCCTCCACCATAGCGCCTGGAGCGCCGGCCGCCGGAGTTTGAATCTGCAGGGTCGCGAGATCGCCGGAGCCGACTACCCCTTCGGGCGCGTTCGCGGGAAGCGCGATGCGGACGAGATAGACGATGCTGCCGGGGATGAAATAGGCGACGGCATCGTCGTCGAAAAACAGGTTCCTGGCTTCAGCCCGCGAAAGCGGCGTCTTCGAGATCGACCGGATCGTTCCGGCGAGGGGTTGATCGACATCCTTGCGGGCATGCGCGGGCAGAAGCGAGACTGTCATGCCCTGCTTGAGCAGCGGCACATCCGCGATGTCGACGAAGGCATAGGCCTGCAGCGTCGAATTGGCGTTCGACAGCGTCATCAGCACATCCTTCGCGTCGATGGATGCGCCACGCGTGATGAAGATCGAATTCACGATGCCGTCGCTGGGTGCGTGGATGGTGCGCAGGAATTCGTACTGGCTCTCGAGTTCGCCGAGCGCGATCCGCTGATCCTCTATCTGGCGCGACAGCGGCGCGAACTGCTCATAGCGCTGCTTCTGCATCTGGGCGATGCGCGAATCGACTTCCAGCAGAGCCAGCTTCTGCTTCATCAGTTCGTTGACGCTCTGATCGTACTGCACCTGGGCTTGGAACGCCGAACCGCTGGTCTCCAAGCCCTTGCTGCGGAGTTCGGTCTTGCCCTCCAGGATCTTCTTGTAGCCGTCGCGCTCCCTCTCGATCGTCGCGATAGCCTCGCCGATCTCCCGCCGATGCTCGGCTTCGAGTGCCAGCATGGCGTTCTGATACTGGTCGGCGAGCCCCGTCAGCTCCTGCAGATAGTCGCTGCGCCGCTGCAGCGACGCTTTCGTGGTGGCGATCTTCTCGTCAAGCAGCGGCGAGCGCAGCGCCAGCAGCACCTGCCCCTTGGTAACGACCTCGTCGGGGCCGATCTTGATGTCCTCGACGATTGCGGAACCGGCGGCATAGATCGGGTGCACGACGTCGAAATCGGGCGCCTCGGGCAGGAAGATGGCCCGCGCCTTGATCTCGGGCGGGCTCGCGGCGACACCCGCGCCGAGAGACGGCGCAGCCATCAGGGCGGATGCAAACGCGGCGATGATGCAGGCTGATATCCTGCGCGGCAGCGCGCCACGATCCGGCCTCGCCGTTTTCATCAACCACGCCATGATGGCTCTCCCGCTGGTAAGGTGTGATGCGTCTGGTCGTGCCGATGGACAGAAGCGGTCACTCGACTTGGATCAGAACGGGGACGGAGCCCTCAGACCCCGCGCTCCATGAACAGCCAGAACGGAAGCAGCCGGGGCGGCGGCTCCGCGCCAGCATAGGGCTCGCATGGCGAGAACCCGGCCGCTTGGTAGATCTTTTGGGCAGATTTCATGAAGATGCCGGTGTCGAGCCGCAGAACGCCGTAACCCAGCCGCCCCGCCTCTCCGACGAGATGGTTGACCGTCTGGAAGCCGAGGCCTTCGCCGCGGAAATCCGGACGCGTGAAGATGCGGACGATCTCCGCCGCTCCATCGGGAAGACGCCGCAGCCCCCCCATCGCCATGATCTCGCCGAACGGGCTTCTGCGAACATGGATTCCGCCGTCCTCAGGGCCGATCTCGGCAGCGATGTCGGTCGTGTAGCCGACATACTCGTCAATGGTCATACCGACGAGATCTGGAATGGAGAACTGACAGACCCTGACGAACTCGCCATTCATCCACTCGAAATATTCCTTCGTGATCGCGATGAATTCACTGCGATCACGATCCGACTGCATGTCGAGACGATCAAACGCCGCGCTGGTTGAAAGCATCATGCTCAGCTAGGTCCCGCTGCTGACAAAACGAGAATACGGAAAGCTGGAAGGAACCGCGCGTCCCGATCCGAGCGATTTCTATTCGCCATCGAACCCTGTCTTCCAGAGCGGGACGGCCGTAGCGAAGGTGCCGCGATGGTCGGTCTGGCCTGTCGATATCGCCTCAACCTTGTTGTTGCCGCCGCCAATGCCCTGCTGGTAGTTCATGACCAGCTTGCCAAGCCCGACAGACACGATCTCATCGGCTTCGCCATAATAGTTGCGCACTGGCGTCTTGATGATCCAGCGATAGGCCTGCGTCGCCAGTGCGATCTTGCCATAGGCCGAATTGGCCAGGAACTGCGCATCGAAATACTCAGGACGGACCAGTTTGTGGAGGTCCGCGGGGATCTCCTCGAACTTATACGGCTGGCGCTCGTAGACCTTCTTGGCGAGGTCGTAATATTCGTCGGTGATGACCGTGCGGGCGAGACCCGGCAGGCCGTAGTAGTTTTCGAAGGAGAAGGCCGACAGGATATAGAGCACATTGGCCCAGGTGGCGTCGTTCTGGCGCGGAAAGTCCAGGAAGCCGCTGAGGAGGGAAAAGATGTCGGCCGGACCGCTCGCCGTGGCCGCGCCGTCGACCTTGACGCCCACCTTCTCCAGACGTTCGAGGAAGGCCATCGTGACGAAGCCACCCTCGGACCAACCGCCGATGAAGAGCTTGCCGGTAGCGATCTTCATCTGGTCGAGCACGGCCCGCGAGGCGAGCAGCATGTCGAGGCTCGCCTGCTGCTGACTGCCGATGACGCCATAGCCTTCCGGCTCGGTCGACGTGCCCATGCCGAAATAATCGGCGCCGATGACGACATAGCCCTGGCCGGCGAACTGGGCCAGGATGAGCTGCGTCTCGGGCGACTGGTCCGGGAACGACGGCACCTGCGTCTTCAGATAGACCGTGCCATGCTGGTAGGACATGACGGGGAAGCTGGCCGCACTCGTATCCGGCACGGCGAGAAGGCCGGTCGCGACGATCGGCCGGTTGTTCTGCTCCGGCACGACCGAGGAATAGGTGACCCGATAGAGGCTGACGGCATTCTTTGCCGGCGTATAGGGTACCGCGATGTTGAAGAATTTCGGCGCATCGGCGTTAAGGATCTGGTTGAGCTTGTCGACGTCCCAGTGGCCGATCAGTTCATAGCTCACCCCGGATGGAACGGCGATCGGCGCCGCCTGGGCGGCGGGGGTCGCCTCCGCGGCGAGGACCACCGCGGGGCTGGCCAGCGCGATGGCCACGCTGCCGGCGAGGCCCGCGAGGAGCCCAAAAATACGTGACATGCCTGTCTCCTTTCGGCGGCGCCGGCTTTGTGCCGCCTTACAGGCGGCCTTGTGGTCGTAGTCCGTTCAACCCGATTTGGCCTCTGCGCACACTCCGCCCGGCGCGATAGACGGGGCGGCGCCGTCGCGGTCCCGGCTTGGTGCTATCGGGCGTATTTCTGTAGCAAATATCCCGTCGTCCACGAGATGGAGCCGGAGACTTTGCCGTCGACGACCACCTGATCGGCAACTGTCGTCTTGAACTGGTCCGGATTCGCGTGGAACAGGCCGCTGGGCCCGTAAAGCAGCGCATTCACATAGGCGGCGGCGGAACAGGCGCGCTGTTCATACTTCTTGCTGATCTTGAAATTGGCGACAGACCCGTCGGGAACGCACTTCTCCGCGATGGCCTTCGACAAGGCGGTCGCGCTTGGAAGCTGGGGCGCCGCGCCGATGGACTCGAACGCATAGCGAACCGCAGCGATGCCGTAGAAGGGCGCGGTGCTGTTGGCAACGGCCGGATCACCAAGATCCGCGAAGCGCTTCGCCAGCAGCGCGGAATAGGAGGCCTCGCATTGGGCCGGATCGAACGTCGCCGGTCCCGCGATTTTGACGAGCTTGCCCCCGATGATGTCGCCGGAATCCTCCGCCGGCTGCAAGCCGGTCGGGAAGCAGCGCACGCCGCCATCGGCGGGCGGGTTCTCCATGCGCATCGTCTTGCGGGCATCGTCCTGCCCGAGCCCGATATAGGTGCGATCGAAGACCGAGAACGTCTTGCCATTGATCGTCACCGCATAAATATTCTTGGACGGATCGGGCGCAGCCGTGGTCGGATAGCTGACCTGCATGGACGAGCCTCCGACCTCGACGACGCCGACCGGCGCTTTCTCCGTCCGGAAGGCGTCGCGATAGCGGTTATTTACGTCGATCCAGGTCCACAGCCCCTCTTCGGCGCTTCCGTCGGTGGTACGGACCTCTCCGGCCGCAAAACCCTTCTTCGTGATGAAGCGGCGTATACCGTCATAATAGGCATCGACTTCCGACGGATCATGGCTGCCGATCGGCTTCAGCGTGCTGCGCATGCCCGCTGTGGCGAGGAGATCGACGACGACATCGCCGTCATGCACGCCTCGCGCCTTCAGGGTCGGAGCGATGGCATCGAGAAGCGGCCCGATCACGGCGTCACCGACGGCATCGGGGCCCAGATCCTTCGTCGTTCCTCCGAGATGGTTGAGAAAATCGTCGATGCCCTCGTCGCCTGCCACACCCTTGTGCTTGGCGATCTCCTTGATGAGCGGATAGGGGCCGGGGACGATCTCGTACAGAAAAATGCGCGATCCGCTGCTGCCCGCATCAATGACGGCGGTATAGACGACCGCAGGCGCCGCAGCGACCCGCACGATCCCGACAGGCCCGGCGACAAGCATTGCCGCGAAACCAAGGCCAGCAACAAGGCGCAACTTCGATGTATTCATCATCTGTTTGTCGATCTCGATCGCATTTGCGGTATTCATCTCACGTTCCTGCGGGATCTCCGGTATTCGGATTTTCATATGGCTCGCCGTTGAGCAACCCGTCTCGGAGGATGGATATGGTTAGCGCACATATTCGCGTGCGAACCGCCTCACGCTCTCGCGTTGCAGTCCGCTAGTCGGTCCTTGCAAAGACATTTTCGATCGCGCGGCCGTGGATTGGACATCGACGACTTCCGACCACCGCCAATCGCAATGTCGACGCCGCGGAACTCGTCCAGCATCGGCATGCATACCGATCGCCAGGCAAGCCTCAAAAATGTTGCTCGGCGGTCTGTCGACTACTTACACGACTAGACTTCTGTCTTTTGCCCGCGACATGAGCACGCTCCCCCACCTTCGAACGACAAGTTATTCCAGATCGCGCCAACAGCGCTATGACAAAATTATCCGCCATGGTACCGAAAATATACGCTCATATACGCGCCGGGAAATTCCGTGATCCATGCGTAATTCTGATATTGGCAAGAAGCTGCGGAGCTGGCGCCGATCAAACGGCATCAAGCAGGACGCGATTGCGGCCGCGCTCGGCGTTTCGCAAGCCACGGTGTCGCGATGGGAAGGCGGGCTCGATATGCCGTCGATCGAGACATCGCGCCGGATAACCGATCTGGTCGCGACTCGAATTCGCGATGAACTCATGATCGAGAGCCGGTTTGTCGAGCGATTGTCGTCGGTTCAGGCGATTTTCGATATCGATGGCATTCGCCTCCAGGCGGCTTCGTCGGGATGCATACGCGCGTGGCCACTGTTTTCGCGGCTGGCGGGTCGCGCCTTCGAGTCGAGGATGATCGGAGAGAGCCGGATCATCCTCGACGATATCGAAACAAGAAGCAGCGTCATCAAAGGCGATATCGCCATGATCGTCGGCGTCAGTACCCAGCATCTCGATCTGGCAGGCGACGTGCCCTTCAAGCACCGCTGGATTTCCCGCTTCTGGTTTCACGGGCATCGCGTATTCACGACATTGGCCTATGAGCCGTGCGATGCCGACACGCCTGTCGGGATCGAACAAGTTTTCCGTCTGGACGACATTGCCAAGCGCTAGCGGAATCATCTTAAGGCGGCGTGGCACGAGTCTCGTCATCATGCCGCGTGCTCGATGATGCGCCTGTACCTGCAACGCGGTCACGAGAGCGACTGAAATCGGCCGCCTGAGGAAATTTCGCCCGCCTGGCGAGCCCCGGAGCGGCTGGTGGGCTGCCATCAGCCATCCGAGGATGGCCGCCGCGGTGCCGATCGCGTAACCGGAAAGAGGCGGAAGCCGATCCGGGGCGCGATCAGGCTCCAGAGCCCGCCCCGCGCGAACAACATGGTCGCCACCGACAGGGCGCCGAGGCCGACCATGTACCAGCTGCCCCAATCCGAGAACTGCTCGCGCAGGACGAAGAACAGCAGGCAGCCGATCAGCGGTCCCTCGATGCTGCCGATGCCGCCGATGACGACCATGAAGATCACCAGCACCGTCCAGTCGTTGACGCTGAAGGCGACCTCCGGCGAGATTCGCAGCTTCTGCAGGAAGATCAGCGCGCCGAGGAAACCGGTGACGCCGGCGCAGATGACATAGACCTGCAGCTTGAGCCGGCGTGTGACCACGCCCGCGCTCTCGGCCGCGACCTCGTCGTCGCGGATCGCGGCGAGCCCGAGACCGAGGCGCGAGCGCATCAGCGCCCAGATGCAACCGATCACGGCGACGCAGGCGGCCAGCGTGATCCAGTAGATGATGCTGTCGCGCGTGCCGCGATCCGCCGAGATCGTTTTGACCAAGCCAACCGGGAGCGAGATTCCGGAGCCGCCGCCGAGCGCCCCGACCTGCGCGAAGCCAAGGCGGTACACTTCCGCGATCACCCAGGTGCCGATGGCGAAATAGGGTCCCGACAGGCGGAAGGCGACCAGGGCCGTCGGCCAGGCGGCGAGCGCCGCGACCAGTCCGGCGACAGGCAGGGCCAGAAGCGGCGGAACCCCGGCCAGGATGGCCAGCGAGAACAGCGTGTAGCCGCCGAGCCCGACGAAAGCCTGCTGGCCGATCGAGATGAGACCGGCATAGCCGGCCATCAGGTTCCAGAGCTGCGCGAGCGCGACATAGGTCATGAACTCGACCAGAAGCCGCTGCGAGCCGCCCGACGCCCAGAGCGGCACGCTGGCCATCGCAAGAACGATGGCTGCGAGGATGGCGAGGCGTAGCGGCATGACGCTGCGCCGTGGGTGGCCGGGCATGGCGACGGTCATGGTCATGGGCGCTGCCTCGGGAAAAGCCCCTGCGGACGCAGGACCAGGATGAGGAGGAAGACGACGTGGCCGGCGAGGATCTGGTAGCCCGGATCGATCGCCGCGCCGAGGCCTTGCGCGACGCCGAGGATGATGCCGCCGGCGAGCGTTCCCCAGAGCGATCCGAGCCCGCCGATGATCACCGCCTCGAAGGCGAAAAGCAGGCGGATCGGGCCGGACGAGGGATCGAAATTGGTCTTGATCGCCATCAGCATACCGGCCAGCGCGACGACGCCCGAGGCGATTGCCGTCGCGATCGCGAAGAGATGCCGCCGATCGGCTCCCATCAGCCCGACGATCTCGGCGTCATCCGACGTGGCGCGCATCAGGCGACCGGTATTGGTCTGCGACATGAACAGGCCGAGCCCGCCCAGCACGACAAGCGCCGCTACAAACATAAGCAGGGGCACGAAGCCGATCTGGAATGGACCGAGCGGGAGCGAAGCGGTGTCGAGCCAGCCGGCATTGAGGCGGCGCGAATTGGCGCTGAAGCCTTCGAGCATCAGGTTCTGCAGCATGACCGAGAAGCCGAAGGTGAGCAGGATGCCCGGCATGATGTCGCGACCCATGACGCGGTTCAGCACCAGCCGCTGGCCGAGATAGCCAAAGGCGGCAAAGGCCGGCACCAGGATTACGACCGCGAGGAGCGGCGGCAGACCGAGCCTATCGACGAGCAGCAGCGCGCCGAAGGCCGCGGCGACGATGAAATCGCCATGCGCCAGGTTGACGAAGCGCATGACGCCGAACATCAGCGAGAGGCCCGCAGCGAAGAGCGCGTAGAGCCCGCCGAGGAGAACGCCCTGCAGGATGGCGTTGAGCAGGTCGGTCATGCGGCTGACCTCGTTCGTCCGAAATAGGCGGCGCCGATCTGGTCGCGCGTCAGGTTCTTCGAGCGGCCGGCGAGGTTCACCCGCCCCTCCTGCAGACAATAGAGCCGGTCAGAAATCTCCGTCGCGCGGCCGATATCCTGCTCGACGACGATCACCGCCGTTCCTGCCGCACGGATTGCCGGGAGGCTCTCATAGATGTCGCGGACGACCACGGGCGCAAGGCCGAGGCTGACCTCGTCCAGCAGCAGCAGTTCGGGATTGGCCATGAGGGCGCGGCCGATGGCGACGGCCTGCTGCTGTCCGCCGGAGAGCTCGCTCGCGCCTTGGCGGCGCTTCTCCTTAAGGATCGGGAACAAAGCCTGCACCGTCTCCAGCGACCACGGCCCTCTGCGCCCGCCCGTGGCGCCGAGGCGCAGATTCTCCTCGACCGAAAGCGAGGCGAAGAGCCGGCGTCCCTCGGGCGACATCGCCACGCCGGATCTGGCGATCCGGAAGGCCGGCTCGCCCGCGATATTGCTGCCGCGCAGCAGGATGGAACCCGGCCGGGTCGGCAGAAGGCCGGTGACGCTCGCGAGAAAGGTCGATTTTCCGGCGCCGTTGGCACCGACGAGCGCCACCACCTCGCCCGCCTCGACTTCGAGATCGACGCCGAACAGCGCCTGGAAATCGCCATAGAACGCATCGAGGTTTCGGACCGACAGAAGGTTCGTCATGCAGGAACTCCGAGATAGATCTCCTGCACCTGCCGGCTCGCGAAAACTTCCCTGGGATCGCCTTCGGCGATCTTCGCGCCGAACGAGATCACCGCCAAGCGATCGACGACGGCGAAGAGCGCGTGGACGACGTGCTCGATCCAGATGATGGCGACGCCCTCCTTGCGAATGTCGCGGATCGCCTCGATCAGGCTCTCGCATTCGAGATCGGTGAGCCCGCCGGCGATCTCGTCCAGCAGCAGGACACGCGGCCGCGTCGCGAGGCCGCGGGCCAGTTCGAGACGCTTGCGCTCCAGGAGGCGCAGCCGGCCGGCGGGCACGTCGGCGAGATGGCCGAGGCCGAGCCGGTCGAGAATGGAGAGGCAATCGCTGCCCGCCATGGCCGCCGCCTCGCCGGCACCGAATTCCGCGGCGACCAGCAGGTTCTCATAGACGGTCAACCCGACCCAGGGCCGCGGGATCTGGAAGCTGCGGCCGATCCCGGCACGGCAGCGCGCGGCAGCCGGCAGCGCGGTGATATCCCGCCCGGCGAGGCGGATCGTGCCACGGTTCGGGCGAACCGAGCCGGCGATCAGGTTGAACAGCGTCGACTTGCCGGCGCCATTCGGACCGATGATGCCGAGCGCGTCGCCCGCATCGACGGCGATCGACACGTCGTCGACGACCTTCAATGCGCCATAGCTCTTTCCAAGTCCGGTCGCTTCGAGAAGCATGGTTCCCTCCCCGGCATGCGCGGGCGGGGCCGCCTGACGGCAGCCCCGTTCGCCGTCAGCCGCCGATCAGGCGCATCGCGGCGCTGGTCGGGATTTCGGGATGGGCGCCGTTCTCGACGATCGCGAGCTGAGGCTTGCCGTCCGCGACCGACCACTGGCCGCCGACGAGCGGCGTCTTGGAGATGCCCGGCACCGGACCGGTGGTGAAGTTCACCTTGCCGACGATGGAATCGTAGTTCGTTGCGCGGATCGCATCGCGGATCGCCTCCGGCTTGGTCGGATCGCCGGACCGCTTCAGCGAGTCGACCACGACCTCGAGCAGCGAGTGCTTGAAGGCGAGCGGCATCGTCCAGGGCTTGCCGGTCGCGGTCTCATAAGCGTCGGCCAGTTCCTTCGAAGACTGGCCGGTAAAGCCGGACTTGAAGGGGTGGCTCGGGCTCCACCACACTTCCACGGAGAGGCCGTCGCCCCGTTCGCCGAGGCTGGAGATCACCTGCGGGAATTCCAGCGCCTTGCCGAAGGTGACGACCTTGGGATGAAAGCCCTGCTGGGCCGCCTGGGTCCAGAAGGTCGCGAAATCCGGCGGCGGCACGACGCCCGTCACGATCTCGACGCCGGCATTCTTGAAGGCGGTGATCTGGGCGGTGAAATCATCCGACATCACCTGATGGCGGCCGGGATCGACCAGCTTGTAGCCCTTCTCGGCGAGAACCGGGGGAAAGCCCATCTTGGGATCGCCCCAGCCATTGCCGTCCGGGTCGTTCGGCCACAGCGCGCCGACGACCTTGTTGGTCTCCACCTTCTCCCAGATGCCGGTGAAGGTGGCGATCACATCCTCAAGGCCCCAGAAGAAGTGGTTGGTCCACTCGAATCCCTTGGCCGGATCGCCGCCGCGACCGAAGAAATGCGGCTGCCAGGGCGTATCGTTGGTGATGCAGGGGACGCCGTTCAGTTCGGCCTGGTCGGCGACAGGATTGGTGGTGTCGGGCGTCGAGGTTGCGGTGAGGATATGCACCGCGTCATTCAAGATCAGCTCCTGTGCCACGGTCGCGGCGCGGTTCGAGCTCGACTGGCTGTCCTTGACGATGATCTCGACGGCCCATTTCTCGCCATTGATGTCGATGCCGTCGGCGAGACCTTTGCGGAACTGTTCGAGCACGAAAGCATCGGGCTCGGCGAAGACGGCGAGCGGTCCCGTCTGGGGCGTGACGAAGCCGACACGGATCACCCGGTCCGCGGCAAACGACAGGCGCGGAAGCGCAGCCGCGGCGCCGAGCGCCAGCGCCGCCCGGCCAAAGCTGCGCCGGCTTATCATCATCGGCCGCGGCTTCCTGCCATCGGCGGCGAAATCGGTCATCTGGGTCTCCTCCCCCGTGTGGATGCGGCCGACGGTCCGGGACCGGTCGATGGGCCGGCAGGTGCTTCGGTATGATCCCCGGGTTATGGATCCGACCTCCTCTGCCGAGGCGCGGCCCACGCGCATGCGGGGCCGGCAACGGCGGTCGATCCTCCCGAGGCCCGCGGGCCTGCCCATGGATAAGAGGCGGCGGCCCGGATGCTCGCAATGGCGCGGGAGGTATCCTGCGATACCCACCAGCCGCCGGAGATCCTCGCAGCGCAGCGCCCTTCAAACGCTCGGCGCGCCGAGGAAACCTCTGAGCAGGCGCAGATACGCATCCGGCTGCTCGATGCAGGGCAGATGGCCGGCGCCCTCGATACAAACAAACGCCGCTTGCGGGATCAGCGCCGCCGTCGACTGGACCAACGCGGGCGGCGTGGCACCATCTTCGCTGCCCGCAATGACGAGGACGGGTTGCCGTATCGCTGTGCAGGCGGCGGTCAGGTCCGCGCCGGCCAGTGCCTCGCAGCAGCCGAGATACCCCGCGAGATCGCAGCGGGTCAGCATCGCCCGCCATCCGGCCAGTTCCTCCGGATGATCGCGTCGCCAGCGGGCGGAGAACCAGCGCTCAAGGATCGGATCCGCGATCGACGCGATGCCGCCACGCTCCAGTGCACCGATGCGGTCCGACCACATCTGCGGCGAGCCGATGCGCGCAGCGGTGTTCGACAGGACCAGCCTGTCGATGCGGCGGGGATACGCATCGGCGAGCGCCATGGCGATCTGCCCGCCGATCGACAGGCCGACGACATGGGCACGCTCGACGCCGAACGCATCCAGCACCGACAGCGCATACGCAGCGAGCTGGCGGATGGAATAAGGTCGCTCGGCCGCCTCGGACAGACCGTGGCCGGGCTTGTCGAAGCGGATCACCCGGAACGGGCCAGCCAGTGCATCGGCGACCCCGTCCCACATGCGCAGCTCGGTTCCGAGCGAATTCAGCAGCAAGACCGTCGGCGCCCCGACGGGTCCATCCACCTTCACATGCAGGCAGGTGCCATGCGCGCGAACCATCAGCATCGAGTGCGTTCTCCTGTGGGGCCGCAAGGAAGCCCTCGCGAAACCAAGGGTGACAATGCGCCCTGACGTGTTGTCTGATACCTGAAAGGTATCACACACCGCGCTATGATGCGGCTTCGATCGCATTCCGCTCGGGGAGGACGGGATGGAGTTCAAGCGTCTCAAATATTTTCTGGCCGTGGCGGAGGAACTGCATTTCGGCCGCGCGGCGACACGCCTCGACATGGCGCAGCCGCCTTTGTCGCGCCAGATCGCGACACTCGAGGCCGAACTCGGCGTCCAGCTTTTCGACCGCAGCCGCAGCCAGATCCGCCTGACGCAGGCCGGAGCGGTGCTGCAGGACCATGCCCGTCAGATCCTCGACCGGCTCGACGCGGCCTATCGCGAGACCAAGCTGATCGGCTCGGGCGGCGCCGGGCGCATCCGCATTGCCTTTGTCGGCTCGGCCTCGCACGGCCTCCTGCCGACGCTGATCAAGTCCTTCCGATCCTTCTATCCCGATGTCGAGCTGGCGCTGTCGGCCATGAACAACGCCGAATTGCAGCACGCCCTGGTGAGCCGCGAGATCGATATCGCCGTGGCGAGGCCCGAGCTGAAGGACGAGGAGTTCCGGCGCGAATTGCTGTGCCGCGAGCGTCTCATCCTGGCTTTGCCCGACAATTCGCGTTTCTCGGGCCAGACCGAGGTGCAGCTGACGGATCTCGCCGACCAGACCTTCGTGCTCTATCCACGCCGTCCGCGGCCAAGCTATGCCGATGTCGTGCTCGGCATCTGCGAGCGTGAAGGCTTCAAGCCGGCGGGTCTGGAACTGACACAGGATTTCCAGAGCGCCATCAGCCTCGTCTCGGTCGGCGTCGGCCTGTCGGTCGTCCCGGAATCCGTCGGCCGCACCCAGCGCCCTGGCGTCATCTATCGTCCCTATGTCGGCTATAATCCGGGCACGGCGCTGACGGTGCACGCGAGGCTCGACAACCGCGCGCCACAGGTGATGAACTTCATGGACATCACGCGGAAATTCGCCCGCAAGCAATGACGCGGCGGATCAGCCCGCCGGGCGCGGATCGTCGCGGAACGCCGTCGGCGGAACCGAGGCCCGCGCGCTGAATGCGGCGTGCCAGGTAGCGAGCGCGGGGCGCCCGTCGCGCCAGGTCTCGCTGGCGAACCGGAAATCCAGATAGGCGAGCGCGACACCGATCGTCAGATGCCCGATGTCGAACGGGCGCTGTTCCAGATCGGGCACATGCGCCTCGAGCCAGTCGGCAATGCGGACGAGCTTGAGGCGGTAGACGCTCACCAGTTCGTCCGAGCGCTGGGCTTCGGCGCGCATGCGCGTCTCCACCAGCCAAGCGAGCGCGATGTCGAGCAGGCCATTTCCCAAAGCCTCGTCGCGCTCGGCCTCGACCTGGCCGGGCCCTGGCGGAAACAGGCGCGGTCCCGCCTGCGACTGTTCGTCGGCCCAGCGGCAGATGACATGGCTGTCGAACAGCACCTGGCCGTCGTCCAGTTCGAGCGTCGGGATCTTGGACAGCGGATTGAGCCGCATCAGCCCTGCATGCGGGATCATCGGGTCGGCATGGGTCCGGACGGTGCGAACTTCGTCCGCCAGACCCTTCTCGTGCAGCGTGACCATCACCTTGCGGACATAGGGCGAGCGCGGCGACCAGTGCAGCAGCGGCATGGCTCAGCCCTTCCGGCGCGCCGCGCGCAGGACGTCCTCATCGATGGTCACGCCCAGCCCCGGGCCGGTGGGGCAGTGGATATGGAAGTCCCGAAAGACGATCTCGCCCTGCGTGAGGTCGGTCTTGAGGATCTTCGGGCCGAAATGCTCGCAACCCCATTCGAGCTGCGGCAGCGTCGAGAACACGGCGAGATGCGCCGCGGCGCCGATGCCGGTCTCCAGCAGGCAGCCACCATAGAGTTCGAGCCCGCAGGCCTGCGCGATTGCCGCGGCGCGCTTCATATTGAGCAACCCGCCGCTCTTCACGAGCTTCAGCGAATAGACGCTGCCGGCGGCGCCGATGGCATTGGCGACGATTTCCGGGCCGGTGAACGCCGCTTCATCGATCATGATCGGGATCGCGCTACGGGCCGCGATGCGCGCCGTCGCCGCGATCAGCCCCGGCCGCAAGGGCTGCTCGATGAGCACGACACCAAGCTCGGCGAGGCGCGGCAGGAAGCGAATGGCGGTCGCCTCGGTCCAGCCCTGGTTGACGTCGCAGACGATCTCGCAGCCCGGCAGCGCCTCGGCGATCTTCGCCAGGCGGATCATGTCGTCGGCGGGCGAATGGAAGCCGAGCTTGATCTTGAAGCGGCGATGCTCGCGCGCCGAAAGCTTGGCCTTCGCCTCCTCGATCTCCTGTTCCGCATCGCCCGAGGCCAGCGCCCACAACACCTCGATCCGGTCGCGGACCGCGCCGCCGAGCAACTGGCTCGCCGGCAGGCCGAGCGCCTTGCCGGCCGCATCGAACAGCGCGCCATCGACGCCGGCGCGAGCGGCATTGTTGCGGTTCGCGGCCTTGGCCATGAGCATTGCGTTGCGCTCGAAATCGAGCGCGCTCCGCCCACGGATCGCCGGGGCGATATAGGTGTCGATGTTCGCCTTGATCGCCTCGACACTCTCCTCGGCCCAGCGCGGACCGCCGAGCGTCGACGCCTCGCCATATCCGACCGTGCCGCCCGCGAGGACCACCTTCACGATCACATAGGACTGGACGCTGATCTCGGTGTTCGACAGGCGGTGCCGCCGCGTGGTCGGACAATCGACGATGACCGTCTCGACGGCGGCAATCGCATGGCCCCGCGGCGCCTCGGCAACGGAGACCGGAAAGGCGAGCTCCGCTGTGTCCGGCTTGTGCATCATGATCGTCCCTGGTGTGTGCGCATGCATGGCGGCTTGGAGGAAGAGAATGCGACACCGCACCTCGGCAGGGGCGCGACGTCGCGGGTTGCCGGCTATTCGGCGGCCATGCGCTGCTCGGCGGCGATCGGCAGGGTGAAGTCGAACCGCAGCACGAGATCCGTGTCCGCGCCCGCCGGCGCCTTGCGGAATTCGCCGATCAGCTCCTCCTTGACGGCGAAGACCGAGTCTTCGTCGAGATAGGGGCTTTCGCCGTCGAAGATCTGCGAGATCAGGGGCCGATAGCCTTCGCGGGTCACCATCATGTGCAGATGTCCCGGACGCATCTGATGATGCCCCATATAGCGGATCAGCTCGCCCGCGGTCTCGTCGCCGGGGATCGGATAGGGCACGGGGCGGATGGCACGGAAGGCATAGTGACCGTGCTCGTCGCTCTCGAAGCGGCCGCGGAGATTATAGTCCGGCTGGTCGGGATCGTGGTTCTCGTAGAGCCCGTTCGGCGCGTCCTCCCACACATCGACGATGGCGCCCGGGATCGGCTTGCCGTCGACGTCGCGGATGTAGCCCTCGACATAGACGGTTTCCTGCGTGTCGAACGCCTTCTGGACCGTCGAGGCTCCCTTCGGCAGGATCGGGGCGTTGTCGCGGAAGAACGGGCCGAGCACCGTCGACGTCGTCTCGCTGCCCGCGATCGGATTGGAGAGCATGTCGACCAGCACTTCGACGCCGACGATATCCGCGAGGAGGATGAACTCCTGGCGCTTGTCGGAACAGGTCTGGCCGGCGCGGGCCAGGAAGTCGCAAGCCGCGAGGAATTCCGGGTGGGTCAGGTTCACCTCCCGGCAGAAATCATGAAGGTGATGGAGCAGGCTCGTCATGATCTCGCGCTGGCGCGCCGGGATCGCCTGATGCTTGCCCAGGGACTGGGTGACGACGTCCGTGACGTTCTCGATGGTGACGTTGCGCATGGTGTTCCTCCTCAATCAGGGTCCCGGCACATGGCCGGGGGCGGGCGCCTCCTGTGCCCTCCGCTGATTCAAGGTTGCACTCCCGGCCGGGATCGTGCCAGCCGGGCAGCCGGTATCGGGCCATACCGCGGACGTTCCTCGCTGCCGTTGTCAGGCGCCTTTCGGGCGCCAAGCCAGCAGGCGCATGGCGTTGGCGGTAACGAGGACCGTCGCCCCGGTATCGGCGAGGATAGCCGGCCAGAGCCCCGTCAGGCCGATGACCGTCGTCACGAGAAACACAGCCTTCAGGCCGAGAGCGATGGTGATGTTCTGACCGATATTCGACATCGTGCGCTTGGACAGATCGATCATCGCGGCGATGTCCATGACGCGGCCATGCAGCACGGCCGCGTCGGCGGTCTCCAGCGCCACGTCGGTACCGCCGCCCATGGCAATGCCGACATCGGCAGCGGCCAGCGCCGGCGCGTCGTTGATGCCGTCGCCGACCTTCGCCACCTTATGCCCCTCTGCTTGAAGCTCGCCGACGATCCGGCTTTTGTCCTCGGGCAGCAGTTCGGACCGAACCTCGATGCCGAGATCGCGCCCTATCGCCTCGGCAGTGCGCTGGTTGTCGCCGGTCAGCATCACGATGCGGACGCCCCGGTCGCCAAGTGCCTTCAGCCCCGCTGCCGCGTCGTCGCGCGGCTCATCGCGCATGGCGATGGCGCCGGCAATCTGCGTTCCAACGACCAGTACCGACACTGTCTTGCCCTCGTCGTTGAGGGTCGCGATCTGGGCGAGCTGCGCCTCCGTCAACGGCGCGCGTTCGGATGCGGCCTTGGGCGAGCCGAGCAGCAGATCCTCGCCGTCCACCAGACCCGTAACGCCCTTGCCGCCCACCGCCTGCGCCGCCTCGGCTTTTGGAATCTCGACCTTGTCGGCCGCTGCCCGCCCGAGGATCGCCAGTGCGAGGGGGTGACTCGACCCCTGATCGAGGGCGGCCGCCAGCCGGATCACGTCGGCCTCGCTCCGGCCGAAGGCCAGGACATCGGTCACCTTCGGCTTGCCCTCCGTCAGCGTGCCGGTCTTGTCGAGGGCAACCGCCGTCACCTTGCCGACGGTCTCCAGAACGGCGCCACCCTTCATGAGCAGGCCACGGCGCGCACCGGCGGAAAGCGAAGCCGCGATCGCCGCTGGCGTCGAAATCACGAGGGCGCAGGGGCAGCCGATGAGCAGGATGGCGAGGCCCTTGTAGATCCATTCATCCCACCCTCCGCCGAAGAACAGCGGCGGCACGAGGGCGATCAAGGCGGCGACGACGATCACGCCGGGTGTATAATAGGTCGAGAACCGGTCGATGAAGCGCTCGGTAGGCGCCTTCGATTCCTGCGCCTCTTCGACCAGTTTGACGATCCGGGCGATCGTGTTGTCGGCGCTGGCCGCCGTAGCCTCTATGCGCAGAACGGCCCCGCCGTTGACCGTCCCGGCAAAGACGTCATCGCCGGCCTCCTTGCGCTTCGGCGTGCTCTCCCCCGTGACCGGCGCTTCGTTGATCTCGCTCGAACCCTCGATGATCCTGCCATCGGCGGCGATCCGATCGCCAGGACGCACCAGAATGACGGCGCCGACCGCCAGGCTTTCCGCCGGGACTTCCACGAGTTTGCCGCCGCGCTCCAGCTGCGCCGTCTTCGGAACGAGCGCCGCGAGGCCTTGGATGCTCGCCCGCGCGCGCCCGGCGGCGACCCCTTCGAGCAATTCGCCGATGAGGAAGAGAAACACGACCGCCGCCGCTTCTTCGGCCGCGCCGATGATGACGGCGCCGACGGCGGCGATCGTCATCAGCGTTTCGATGGAGAACGGCGTGCCGGCAAGCGTCGCCATCACGGCCCGCCGCGCGATCGGCACGAGCCCGACCAGCATCGCCAGGCTGAACAGCCAGGCGTCGTATTGCGGGAATATCTGCGCGAGGCCATAGGCGGCGACAAGGGCCACACCGCTGCCGATCGTCAGCAGCGCTCGCTTCTGGCGCCACCAGGGGCCGTCGCTCGATCCGTGCTCGTGCAAGTGGCTGTGCAGGCCGACTGGCTCAGCCTTGCCGGCTCGCTCCACCGCTGCGGCCTCGGGCGCCGGGCCACGGTCATGGCCGCCATGATCACGGTGATCGTGGCCCTCGTGCGAATGCGCAGCCCCATCTTCCGCGTGTCCATGACCATCGTGATCATGATGGTGGTCGCTGGCGGGCAAAGCGGCGTCCGTGGCGGTAGCCGTAGCCTCTTCCGGCGCAGGAATGAAGGCGACGCCATAGCCAAGACGGCTCACCTGGACTTCAATCCTGGCGCGGATGGCCTCGTCGCCGTCGTGGCGGACCGTCATGGTGCCCGCCGTGACGGAGACATTGACCTCGTCGACGCCGCCGATCCGCCGGACAGCCGTATCGATCTTCCGCGCACAGGATGCGCAGTCCATCTCATCGATACGAAAGCGGCTGCTGGAGACAATAGCGGGCATGACGGCCATCCTTGAAGAAGCACTATGCCGACGCTACTTCCTCCAGTGACTGTAGGAGCAAGCGGAAAATGCAGCGCGCGGAATATTCGATCGGCGAGGCCTCGCGAACCAGCGGCGTCAAGATCACGACGATCCGCTTTTACGAGCAGATCGGACTGCTCGCGGCAGCGGCGCGGACGGAAGGGAACCGCCGCGTTTATGACGCGGCCGATCTCAAGCGCCTGTCCTTCATCCGGCACGCCCGAGAGCTGGGCTTTTCCGTCGACGATATTCGTGAATTGCTGGGCATGACCGAGCAAACGAACAGTTCCTGCCACGAGGCGGACAGCCTCGCCAAACGACGCCTCAAGGATGTCGACCGGCGGATCGAACAGCTGACGGCCCTGAAATCGGAGCTGCAGCGCATGGTCGACGAATGCGGTCACGGCCGGATCTGCGATTGCCGAGTCATCCAGATTCTCGGCGATCACGCGCAGTGCCAGCACGAGGCTCATTGAAAATTCGCTGGCTCCCCCATGGGCTGGAGGCGCCAGCCGTGTTCCAACGTTGTTGTCGGGAATAGACTGAAAGACGCCATGGCATCCATCTTCCACTCGCTGTCGGTTGGCGCTCTCACGATCCTTTATGGATTGGTCGGCTTCGTGATCGGCCTTGCCATCGGCTTCATTCCGCTCCGGGTGATCCAGGCTCTCGCCCAACCGGCGGCGCTGACCGACGGCGTCATATCCACGATCAGCCTCGCTTTGGCAGTGCTTTTCGCGCTTCTCGCCGGTGCCGGCTATCTCAAGACGCGGAGATAGGCGAAGCACGGATCCGCCATGATCCTGGCGCTTAGTCTGGAGGCTAGGCGAATTGTGACTTCGGGTTAACCAGACGTCAGGCAAGCTGAGTCAGCATGGCCCGGCTTTCCTGCTCGGCGTTTCCGGAGAGGTTCGTCTTGGCCTGCGCTGTCTAGGTGCGGATCTTTTGTAATGCGTTGGTCGCGGCGGATGCCCGCGATCCTGATCTGGATGGCAATGAATGGCGGGACTTCGCTCGCTCCTGATCCTCGCACTCGTGGCGTTCGGCCTCGCCGCCTGCACGACTTCGGGCCAGGATAGCCGCGGCGTGCAGCCGCTCCCGGCAAAGCTCGTCGCCCAGATGCGCGAGAAAGGCATGAAGCCTTCGGATCCGATTCTGATCCGGATCTACAAGCAGGAGAGCGAGCTCGAGGTCTGGAAACGCAATCGCAGCGGCAACTACGCCCTGCTGAAGACCTATCCCATCTGCCGCTGGTCCGGAAAGCTCGGGCCCAAGACGCGCGAGGGCGACCGGCAAGCCCCGGAAGGCTTCTATTCGGTGACACCCGCGCTGATGAACCCGCGGTCGCAATTCTACCTCTCCTTCAATCTCGGCTTCCCGAACAAATTGGAACAAGCGCTGGGATATGAAGGCGCGGCGCTAATGGTGCACGGAGCCTGTTCGTCCTCCGGTTGCTACGCCCTGACCAATGAAGGGGTGGCGGAAATCTATGCCATGGCGAGGGAGGCCTTTGTTGGCGGGCAAGCGGCAATTCAGGTTCAATCGCTGCCGTTCCGCATGACGCCGCGCAATCTGGCGCGTCACAGAAGCGATCCGAATATGGCCTTCTGGCTAAACCTGAAGGAAGGCACCGACCAGTTCGACGTCACAAGGCAGCCGCCGCGCGTCGATGCCTGCGGACGGCGTTACGTGTTCGGCGCACAGGCCGCCGATCCAGGCGCCGTGTTCGATCCGCTGGCGCCCTGCCCTGCCTATGGCGTCGACCCGTCCGTCGCATCGAAGGTCGCGGCGAAAGAGGCGAAGGATCGGGCCCAGATGGATGCGATGGCAGCCATGGATATCGGCCAGCCGCTCGCCTATTCGGACGGGGGAATGAACCGGGCCTTCCAGGAGGTTCTCCGCTCGTCCGGGCCGGAGCGGCTTTCGCAGCTGACGTCGGACGGCTTTCCCATCAGTCGTCCCGAGGCAGCCCTTGCCGATCCCTATCAGGCCGAGACCGTCGACCCTCTAACCCAGACGGGCTCGATCGCCGTTTCGCAGTGACGCCGTCGCTTCGAGGCAGCGGAGCCGATTCGGCCGCGACTACAGCTCCAGCCAGAATGCCTCGGGAATCTCGTGCCTGGACCAGGCGATGTTCTGGCTGATTCGCTCCGGCCGGCTCATGCCCAGCACCGCGGCGGATACCAGCGGATTGCGAAAGGGAAACTGGATCGCCGCCGCCTGGATGGGAACCTCATGCGCCCTGCAGATCGCCGCGATGCGTTGCGCGCGGGCCATCACCGCCGGCGGCGGAGCGCCGTAGTCATAGGTTGCGCCGGCGCGGTCGGGCCCCGTGGCGAGAATGCCGGAATTGAACACCCCGGCCACCACGATCTCGGTTCCCTGTCTCGCTGCCTCGGGGAGGAGATCCTCTTCCGCCTGCCGGTCGAGAAGGGTATAGCGGCCTGCCATCATCACGGCGTCGAACGTCGCCGCCTTCAGAAAGCGTGTCGCGACATCGCTCTCGTTGACGCCAACGCCGATCGCCTTCACATGACCCGCCTTGCGCAAATCGTCGAGCGCGCGGAAGCAACCTTCAATCGCCTCGTTGAACCGCCGCTCATAGGCATCGCCATGGGTGAAGCGATCGACATCATGGATATAGATCAGATCGAAATCCGCTATCCCGAGCCGGTTCGCCGATTGCTCCAGCGAGCGCATCGTGCCCGCATAGCTGTAGTCGAACACCGACTTCAACGGCAGCGGCGACGCCCAGAGGCCATAGTCGACGGCCTCGCCATAGGGCGGGACCATGTAGCGACCGACCTTGGTCGACACGGTTACGGTTTCGCGCGCGATGGTTCGAAGGAACCGGCCGACCCGCAATTCGCTGAGGCCATGGCCATAGAGCGGCGCCGTATCGAAGTAGCGCAGGCCTTGCTCATAGGCAGCCGACAGGACCGCCGCGGCCTGGTCCTCCGAAACATCGCGGTAGAGCGTGCCAAGGCCGCTGGCGCCAAAACCGAGGCGCGAGCGGAAATTGATGCGGCCCGCATGGCCGAAGGGGTGGGTCATATCGGCAGTTCCTGCGAAGTCGCGGAGCTGTAGCGAGGCAGCCGATAGGCCTCGATCGCCGAGCGGCCGAAGATCTGGTCACGTTCTTCGCTGGTCAGATCCTTCAGGCACTCCTGCAAGGCGTCCACGACCCGCTTATAGCGGGCGACGACGAGGCAGACCGGCCAGTCGCTGCCGAACAGGCAACGATCGACGCCGAAGATATCCAGCGCTTCCAGCACGTAGGGCCTTAGATCCTCGGGCGTCCAATGCTGCCAGTTCGCCTCGGTCACCATGCCCGAAAGCTTGCACCAGACATGGCCGCGCTCGGGACGAAAGCCCCGCATCAGCACCGCCCATTCGTCGAACCCGCGATTGCGGATTTCCGGCTTGGCGATGTGGTCCAGCACGAAGCGTTGTTCAGGAAAGGCGGCAACGGTCTGAACGCAGGATGGAAGCTGCGGCAGGTTGGGCACGAGATCATAGGCGAGACCAGCCGCGCCGATGGTTTGCAGTCCGCGCTTCACGTCGGCCCGCAACAGCCAGTTCGGATCCGCCTCCGTCTGGATGAGGTGCCGTATCCCAACCAGCCACTTTCCCTCTGGCGCGGCCTGCAAGGCGGCAAGCGTCGCGCCAATTTCGGGATCGGTCAGGTCGACCCAGCCGACGACGCCATCGACGAAATCCGTCGCCGCCGCGGTTCGGATGAACGCCCACGTCTCGCCGAGATCATTCCACGTCTGGACAAGCACCGTTCCATCGATGTGGCTTTCGACAAGCGCCGGGCGCAGATCGTCCGGGCCGAAGCGGCGGTTGATCGGGTCGAAGGGCCCGCTCAGCCAGCCATAGTCGCCGCCGCTGGCCGGGTCCCAGAAATGGTGATGCGCATCGATCCTTGGGGATGACATGGATGTTCTCGGTTACCAGCGCTGATGCACATATGGCTTGATGGCGTCGTCATAGATCGCCCGGATCTCGCCCATCACGCCTTCCGCCAGCGGCGGCAGTTCGGCCGCTTCGGCATTGGAGCGAGCCTGCGCCGGATTGCGGGCACCCGGAATGGCTACCGTCACGGCATCGAACATCAGGATCCAGCGGAGCGCGAACTTGGCCATCGTCGTGTCGCCGGAAACGAGCGGCCGGATTCGCTCCACCGCCTCCAGACCCACCTCGTAAGGCACGCCCGAAAACGTCTCGCCGACGTCGAAGGCTTCTCCCTTGCGATTGAACAGGCGGTGGTCGTTCGCCGCGAAATGGCTGTCCTTCGTGAACTTGCCGGACAGCAGCCCGCTGGCGAGCGGCACGCGCGCGATGATCGCCACGTTCCGTTCCTGCGCACGCTTGAAGAAGGACTCGATCGGGCGCTGGCGGAAGGCATTGAAGATGATCTGGACGCTCACGACGCCCGGATATTCGACGGCCTTCAAGGCCTCCTCGACGCGCTCGGCGCTGACGCCATAGTCGCGGATCTTGCCTTGTTCCTTCAGCCGGTCGAGGTTTTCGAAGACCTCGGGATGGTAGTAGAGATCGGTCGGCGGGCAATGGAGCTGGACGAGGTCTAGCGTGTCCATCTCGAGATTGGCACGACTGCGGTCGACATAGGCCGTGAGGTTCTCGAGCGAGTAGCCAGCGACGGTCTGCTCCGGCAGCCGTCGGCCGGCCTTGGTGGCGATGAAGGGCCGTTCGCCGCCGCGCTCGCGCAGGACCTTGGCGATCAGCTTCTCCGAGTGCCCGTCGCCATAGACGTCCGCCGTGTCGATGAAGCTGACGCCGGTATCGAGCGCCGCGTGCAGGGCAGCCAACGCCTCGTCGTCATTGACCTCGCCCCATGACGCGCCGATCGCCCAGGCGCCAAAGCCGATCTCGCTCACCTTGCGGCCAGTCCTGCCGAATTCCCTCGATCGCATTCCATTCTCCTCATTGATCCGCCGATCCGTCAGCAAGACGGGGCGTCCCCGCCCTCGCTTGACATCCCGAATTCATGCCATTATCAGGAAATAGAGTTGTACGACAACCCGGTTAGACTGCAAAATTTGCTCTGGGAGGATCAAACCTTGCGCTCACTGTTATTGAGAGGCGCGTCCGTTGCGCTCTGCCTCGCCGCATCCGCTTATGCGGCAGCGGCGCAGGACGCCGACACCATCAAGATCGGCGTCGTCGCTGCCGAGTCTGGAGCGTTCGTTTCGGCCGGTCACACCCTGCCCGCCGGCGTAGGCCTGGCCGTCAAGGAGATCAACGAGGCCGGCGGCGTGAAGGTCGGCGACAAGACCTACAAGATCGAGCTGCTGAAGCGCGACGATCGCACCGACATCTCCACCGCGATCGCCGCGACGCAGGAACTGGTGCGCGACGACAAGGTCGTGGCGATCTTTGGCTCAGAATCGCATGATTTCACGCTGGCGATGGCCAAGATCACCCAGCCGGCCAAGGTGATCCACTTCGCCGGCAACAGCACGCTGGCCAAGGTTCTCAATCCCGAGTCGGTCGCCAAGGGCGGCGAGGACCACTACCTCTTCCAGTCGGAACCGCAGGAATTCCAGCGCTCAGGCTCGACCGCCCGCGGTGTCCTCAGCCTGCTGACGCCGCTTGTCGGCCACCCGCTGAAGAAGTCGGTCGTCATCGTCGGCAATGATGCGACCGGCCAGTTCCTCACGTCCTACTACGTCAAGGCGCTGAAGGCCGAAGGGCAGGAAGTTCCGGAAGTCATCTCCTATCCGCCGGATACCACCGATTTCTCGCCGTTCCTGACCCGCGCGAAGAGCCTCAATCCCGACGTCGTGCACTTCTGGTACAATGGCGACTCAACGCTGACCGCCCTGCCCCAGGCGCTCGAACTGGGCGTGGCGCCGAGCTATTTCCTGTTCGGCGTCGATCCGGGCATATGGAAGGAGCGCGGCTTGACGACCGACGTCCCGGTCGCGATGAGCTGCGTGCCGATCTGCTGGGGCGAATCGTCGAACGCCAACGCGAAGACCTATTTCACGAACTACTTCGCCGCCGGCGCTCCGAAAGGCGTGACCTCGTCGGTCTCGCTTCTTTACTACGACTACGTCCACTTCCTCGCCGACGCCTGGGAGAAAGCCGGTACACTCGATCCGGACGCGACGGTGGCGGCGCTCGAAAGCCTGCACCACAAGGGCGTCGTCTCCGACGATCTCTCCTTCAACGCCTCGCATCAGGTGACACACGCCACGGAAGTCTGCGCCGCCGCGCCAGGCGGGGCCATCTCCTGCGCCATGCAGCAGCCCCCGGCCGAAGAGCCGAAATAGGCTGAATGGACCGGCGGACGGCGTGCTCCCTCGCGCCGTCCGCCGGTCCCGGCAGGATCAATTTCCGGCGGAGACCGATGTGGATATCCTCATACAGCAGGTGCTGAACGGCCTGTCGATCGCGAGCGTCATCACGCTGATTGCCGTCGGCGTCACGCTCATCTTCGGACTGACGGGCATCATCAATTTCGCCCATGGCGAGTTCCTGATGATCGGCTCCATCGTTACCTGGATCGCCGTGCAGGCCGGACTCGGCTTCCTGCCAGCGATGGTAATCGCGATCCTTGCCGTCGCCATCATGGGCTTCGCCCTCGAGCGCGGACTGTTTCAGTTCACCCTGTCACGCCCGACGAACGGCTTCATCGTCTCGCTCGGGCTGATCATCGTGCTTCAGCACGTCGTCATCTTCCTCTTCGGGCCCAACCAGAAGAGCATTCCGCGTCCGCTTTCAGGCGTCTGGGATGTGGGCGGCGTTCGCATCGCATCCGTGCGCGTGATGGTCATCCTCGTGACCATCGCCGTCGTTGCCATGACCTTCGTCATGATCACCCGCAGCCGCTATGGACGGGCACTCCGCGCCGCGGTCGAGGATCGCGATACGGCGGCGCTGATGGGCATTCCCGTGCGGCGCTACATCACCGGCGTCTTCGTCCTCGGCAGCGCGCTTGCTGGCCTTGGCGGCGCGCTGCTCATCGCGCTGTTCCCGATCACGCCCTTCACCGGCGGTACCATGGTCATGAAGGGCTTCGCCGTCGCGCTGATGGGCGGCCTCGGCAATCTGACCGGAGCTGTCGTCGCGGGCCTCATTCTCGGCATCGTCGAAGGCTTCAGCGCTGGCTACGGCTTCTCCGAATGGACCGACGCCTACTCCTTCGGCCTCATGATCCTCGTCATTCTCGTCAAGCCGAACGGCCTCTTCGGCGGCACCAGCGGCCCGAAGATGGCCTGAGCCGTGATGAAAGCCCTCAACGTCATGAAATATAGCTCGTCGCCTGTCGCTTCGCTCCTGCCAGCCCTGCTCGTGATCGGTGTGCTCATGCTGGTCCCGGCCCTCGGCCCCAGCAATCGCACCTTGTCGCTCGCGATTTCCGCCGGCATTAACATCGTCGCGCTCTATGGACTTGCGGTCCTGTTCGGGCAGACCGGCATTCTCTCCATGGGCCATGCGGCGCTGGTCGGGGTCGGCGCCTATGTGGCGGCGATCATCGCTCGCGATGCCGGCATCGGCTTCTGGATCGCCCTTCCGCTCGGCAGCCTCCTGGCCGGGGCGGCGGCGGCGGTCGTGGGCGTTCCCTCCCTGCGCGTGAGCGGCCACCATTTCGTCATCATGACCTTTGCCTTCGGCCAACTGCTCAGCATCGTGCTGACCAATGGCGGCGACTTCACGGGCGCTGCCACCGGCCTCGATCTTCAACTGCCGGTCACCTTCTTCGGTCATGCCGCGGGAGACCTGGTGCCCTATTATTTCATCGTCGTCGCCTTTGTTGCCATCAGCGCCATCGCGAGCTGGGCCATCATCCATTCGCGCTATGGCCGCACGCTCCGCGCGATCCGAGAGAACGAGAAGCTCGCGGCATCGCTCGGAATCAATGTCGGTCGCCACAAGATCGGGGCCTTCGTCGTCAGCGGCCTGTTTGCGGGCGTTTCGGGCGTCCTGCTTGCCTATTTCTATCGCCACATCTCGCCGAACCAGTTCTCGGCCTTCCCCAGCATCTATCTCGCCCTGATGGTGATGATCGGCGGCGCAAGGCTGCTGCTCGGCCCGATCGCCGGCGGCATTCTCGTTTCCTTCCTGCCCGAGATGCTCAACCTCGATCCGGTGGAATCGCGCATCCTCTACGGCGTCTGCCTTATCGCGGTGATCCTGCTGCTGCCGAACGGCCTGATCGCCGGCCTGGTGCAGGGGATTCAGTCCGTCTTCCAGCGCCTGTCCGGTTCGGCGACCCGAAAGTCGACGGCCGACGCCAGCCATGCATCCGGGGCGGGACGATGAGCGTCATTCTCGATATCCAGGGTCTGCGAAAGCAGTTCGGCGGCGTCACCGCGCTGTCAGGCGTCGACCTCTCCATCGAGGAGGGCGAGATCCTCGGCGTCGTCGGCCCCAATGGCTCCGGCAAAACGACGCTGTTCAACGTCGTTACCGGAGTCCACAAGCCGACCGCCGGCAAGGTCACCTGGCGCGGAAGCGACATCACGGGACTGGCGGCGTACCAGATTTCCGGCGCCGGCATCGGCCACACGTTCCAGCAGGCCATGGCCTTTCCCGGCCTGCCCGTCATCGAGAACGTGCGCATCGCCTGCGAGCACGCGCGCAAATCGGCCCGGCCCTATCTCTGGACGACACCGGAAGCGCTGCTCGACTTCGTCGGCCTCTCGGAGCTGGCAGCCGAGCGCGCCGGTGTCCTTCCCTTCGGAAATCTCCGTCTTCTCGGCATAGCGCTGGCACTGGCGACGCGGCCGTCACTCATCCTGCTCGACGAACCGGCGGCGGGCCTCAATGACCGGGAGACCCAGACCCTTGTCGGTCTCGTAAAGCAGTTCCCCCGGCACGGCATCAGCGTCTGCGTCATCGATCACGACATGAAGCTGATGCAGATGCTCTGCCGGAGGCTGGTGGTGCTCGATTTCGGATCGAAGATCGCGGATGGCCCCATCCATGACGTGCTGAACGACCCGAAGGTTCTGGAAGTCTATCTCGGAGGCGTGCTGTGACGCTGCTCTCGATCACGGACGTCACGACCGGATACGGACCGACGGTCGTCAACCGCAACGTTTCCCTGTCTCTCGCCGCCGGCGAGATCGTCACGATCCTGGGCCCCAACGGAGCGGGAAAGTCGACGCTGCTGCGCACGATCGTCGGGCTCGTCAAGCCGCGCGGCGGCAGTGTCGTGTTCGACGGTGAGAACCTCACCGGGAAGACCCCGGATGTGCTGGCCAAGCGGGGGGTCGTCCTCGTTCCCGAGGGTCGGCGCATCTTCGCGGATATGACGGTCGGAGAAAATCTGCGTCTCGGCGCCTATGCGCGAAGCGACCGTGAAGCCATCGAGACCGATGTCGGCACCATGGAGGCGTTCTTCCCGATCCTCGCCACCAAGCGCCAGCAGAAGGGCGGCTCACTCAGCGGCGGCCAGCAGCAGATGCTGGCGATCGCGCGCGGCCTGATGGCACGTCCGCGCGTCCTGCTGCTCGACGAGCCTTCGCTCGGCCTCTCACCTCTGCTGGTCAAGGAGATCCAGGCGATCATCCTTGGCATCGGCGAGAGGTTCGGCGCATCGGTCCTGCTTGTGGAACAAAACGCCGGACTGGCCTTGTCTGTCGCGACCCGCGGCTATCTCATGCAGAATGGACGGATCGTCACCTCGGGCCCGATCGCGGAGCTCAAGGACATGTCCCTGATGCGCGAGCTCTACCTCGGCGGAATAACGGAACAGGCTTGATGAGCCAGGACTCGGTTGCAATCTCCTATGGGCGCGGCCACTTGCCGGTTCGCCTTCCGCCGGAAGCAAAGGCGACGCTGGTACGCAAGCGGCAGCTACCCAAGCTGGCCGACCCGGCGGAGGCGCTTCGCCTGGCGCTCACCGAACCGATCGCGGCAAAGCCGCTCGCCGAGCTCGCCCAAGGACGGCGCAGCGCCTGCATCCTCATCTGCGACATAACACGGCCCGTGCCCAACCGGCTCTTCCTGCGGCCGATGATCGAGACCATGATCGCCGCCGGTATCCCGCTCGATCGGATCTCCGTGCTGATCGCGACCGGGTTGCATCGACCCAATCTCGGCGACGAACTCGCCGAGCTGGTGGGCGACCCCTGGGTGCTGGAGAATGTCCGGGTCGTCAATCACGACGCGCGCGACGAGGCGGCGCATGTCGATCTCGGCTATACGACGACGCGCCGCACGCCGGTCAAGCTCGACCGCCTGTTCGTGGAGGCCGACCTGCGCATCGCGACCGGTCTCGTCGAGCCTCATTTCATGGCCGGCTGGTCGGGTGGTCGCAAGGTCATCGCGCCCGGCGTTGCCCATCACGAGACGATCCGGACCTTTCATTCGGCACGCTTCATGGAGGACCCGCTGGCGGTCCAGTGCAATCTCGTCGGCAACCCTCTGCATGAGGAGCAGCTGGAGATCGTCCGCACGCTGGGCGAGGTCTATGCGCTGAACACGGTTCTGGATGAGGACCGCGATCTGGTCTGCATCACCTTCGGCGAAATCATCGCCAGCCACCAGGCTGCGGTGGATTTCGTCGCCGCCGCGACGATCGTTCCGTTCGACAAGAAGTTCTCGACCGTCGTTACCTCGTCGGCCGGCTATCCGCTCGACAAGACCTACTACCAGACCATCAAGGGCATGGTGACGCCGCTCGACATCCTGAAGCCGGGCGGCACGCTGATCATCGCATCGGAATGCTCGGAAGGCTTCGGATCGCCCGAATTCCGCGACGCGCAGGCGCGGCTGGTTGCGCTGGGTCCCGAGAGGTTCCTGGCGACGCTAACCGCCAAGACGCTGGCCGAGATCGACGAATGGCAGACCGAGATGCAGCTGAAGCCCATGCGTCTGGGCAAGGTGGCGCTCTATTCGACAGGCCTTGCCGGCGACGACCGCCGACTGACCGGCGTCACTCTGATCGATGACATCGAGACCGCGATTGCCGAGAGTATCGCGGCAAGCGGAGATCGCGATGTCGCCGTCATTCCGGAAGGCCCCTATGTCGTGCCTCGGTACACCCCATAGCATCGGGGAGGTTGGGACCGCCGCTTCAGGGAGAAATCTTCGCGTCGCGCATTTCCTCGAAGCGCGCCGCGCTTTTCGACAGATGGCTTCGGATCGATCGCCGCGCCGCCGTTTCGTTGCCATCGCGAATGGCCGCGAAGATGGCGTGATGCTCCCTTCGCATGCGCGCCGCGTGAAGCTTGCGCTCCGAGGCCGTCATCCGGTCCAGCCTCGCCCATTGGCGCGGAACCATGCTGCTGCCAAACGTGTCGAAGAGGCGGCCATAATAGGAATTGTGCGTCGCCACCAGAATGGATCGATGGAAGGCGAAGTCTTCCTGCGCGCCATAGCCGCCCTCGCCGACGGCCTGGTCGAGGGCATCGAGACAGGACTGCATCCGCTCGATGTCTTCCGGCGTGCGGCGGAGCGCGGCCAGACTCGCCGCCTCGCACTCGATCCCCATCCGCAATTCGAGCACGCGCTGGACGTCGTCGATCGATTCGAGGTCGTCCGGCGGAATGTTGAAGGACCGCAGCGGTGGGTTGATGGAAACGAAGGCACCAAGCCCTTGCCGCGTCGCGATGAGGCCCTTTGCGCGCAACGTCGCCAGCGCTTCTCGGACGATCGTCCGGCTGACGCCCGTTGCCTGCACGATGGCCTGCTCGGTGGGCAAGCGCTGCCCCGGTTTCAGCGCACCGGATTCGATCTGGGCGATCAGCGTGTCAGCGAGTCCGCTCCGCAGGTTGGGCACCTGCTGGATCGCGCCGAATACGACGTCGTCCTTGTCCGCCATCTGGTCTCGAAATCCCGCCATAAAGGCGCTGCCGCCAGCGCATATAGGTTGTTGCTAGCCTAACCGGACGGCAAACGCAAAAATGATCGTCCGAGCAGGATAAGCTCGTAGAAACAAAGGAATTGCATGTCGTAGAGAGACCTTCCGGCTCGGCCGATGATTCAGGGCGGGCCCTGCGGCCAGAGACCGCCAGTCCGTCGCTTTCGGACGGCTCATCCCGCTGCTCTCGACGTGATCGGCGCCGCCAACGGGACTACACTCTTCGAACCCACACCCGTGGCGAAGTGAATGGACATCAGAATGCTTCACCTTCATCTGGATCCGGTCGGCGGCATGGCCGGCGACATGTTCGTGGCCGCGCTACTCGATCTCAGGCCAGATCTGGAAGAGGGACTGAAGGCAGCGTTGGCCCTTTGCCCGCTGATTGAGACCGTGGAATGCAGCCTCCTACCCCATGATGACGGCATACTGACCGGACGCCGGTTTCTGGTGCGCAAGCTTGGCGGCGATGCCCCGCCCCCGCGGCCCCATCGTCACGGGCACGACCATGATCATGATCATGATCATGGAGATCCGCACGATCCCGGTGATCACGGTCATCACGATCACGATCATGACCACGTCGATTGGCGGCGGATTCGCCTGGCTCTTTCGCAATCGCGGCTCGACGACGCGACCAAGACCCATGCGATCGGCATCTTCACCCGCCTGGCCGAGGCGGAGGCGCGCGTCCATGGGCGGGCGATCGACGATGTCGTCTTTCACGAAGTCGGCGCCTGGGATTCGATTGCCGACGTCGTCTCGGCAGCCTGGCTGGTGGCGCAGCTGGCCGCGGAGCATTGGACGGTGGGCGCGATCCCCTTGGGTGGCGGACGCGTCAGAACGGCCCACGGGCTTCTGCCGGTTCCCGCCCCGGCCGCCGCGCTGCTGCTGGAGGGCTTCGCGATGATCGATGACGGGATCGAGGGCGAGCGGGTCACGCCGACGGGGGCGGCGATCCTGTCCTATCTCTGCCGCGAGCCGAAACCGCGAGCCGGCGCTCGGGTTCTGCGCTCCTCCGCCCATGGCTTCGGAACGAGGCGCCTTCCGGGCATCAGCAATTGCCTGCGTGTGCTGGCCTTTGAAGCGCCTGCAGCAAGCGATCTTCTGGCCGATCACGTGGCGGTGCTCGAATGCGAAATCGACGACCAGACCGGTGAGGACCTCGCCGAGGCTGTGACACATATCAGGTCCCTGCCGGGCGTTCTCGACGTCGTGCAGGCGCAAGTGTTCGGCAAGAAGGGCCGCGTGATGACACAGCTGCGCATCCTGGCTCTCCCGGCGCGCCGCGATGCCGTCCTCGCGGCGACATTCGATGAGACCACGACCCTCGGCATCCGGCACTGCATCATGGACCGGGCGATCCTGCGGCGTGAGGCGACAGCGATCGAGCATGAGGGCCGGGTATTCCATGCCAAGACCGCGGAACGGCCATCGGGTCAGACCACCAAGATCGAGGCCGATGACCTCGCCTCAACCCGAGGAGCCGGCGCCCGCGCCCGCCTGCGCGCCCGGCTGGATGTTGCGCTGAGGACGGAGGGAGAGAAGCCTTGATACCGACCCCACTCGAAGAGGTGCTCTCGTCCCTCGGCCCGATCACGATCGCCGTCAGTGGCGGCGTCGATTCCATGACGCTCGCGATCGTCGCGGGCCGCCTGCTCGGCACCCATGCCGTCGACATGGCCCACGCGGTTTCCCCCGCCGTGCAGCCGGAAGCGACCGAACGTGTCCGGCTTTGGGCACAGCGCGAAGGCTGGACCCTCGTGACCCTCGATGCCGGGGAGTTCGGCGATCGCAATTATCTCGACAACCCCGTGAACCGCTGCTTCTTTTGCAAGGGTCATCTCTATGGCGCGATCGCAGGCCTCTCGCGGCGACAGATCGTATCGGGCGCCAACATGGACGATCTTG
This sequence comes from Kaistia algarum, assembly GCF_026343945.1. NCBI lineage: Bacteria > Pseudomonadati > Pseudomonadota > Alphaproteobacteria > Hyphomicrobiales > Kaistiaceae > Kaistia > Kaistia algarum. The sequence continues at coordinate 2,645,529 of NZ_JAPKNJ010000001.1, read as the reverse complement.
GCGAATATCGCCCCGGGCTCGACGCCGCGCGGGCTGTCGGGGTACGCCACCCCTATGTGGAAGCAGGGGTCGACAAGGCAGGCGTCCGCAACCTCGCCCGTCAACTGGGGCTGGGCGACCTCGCCGAGCTACCCGCCTCGCCCTGCCTGTCCAGCCGGGTCGAGACCGCCATTCGCATCGACCCAGCCACCCTGACCGCCATCCACGCCATCGAGACGCTGGTGGGCAGGTCGCTGGCGCCAGAGACGGTCCGATGCCGTGTCCGCCACGCCGGCGTCGTCATCGAGCTGGATCCGTCATCCTTGGCGGCCGCAGAGGGAAGCCAGGAGCTTGTCCAAGCCATCGCCGCGCTATTGCCCGCGTCGATCGCTGGCCAGCGGATCTCGTTCGAGGCCTATCGCAAAGGCAGCGCGTTTGTCGGAGCCAAATCGTGAGCGCGGAGGATATTGTCTTCGATCACGGCCGGGCCGGGCGGATCGGCCTCGACGAGGCCGTGTTTTGCCAGGGCAAGAGCGCAGGGCAGATTTCGTCGATCCTGAACGAAGTCGCGGCGCGGGGCGATGGGCTGCTGCTGACCCGTCTCGAAAACGACAAGCTTCAACAACTGCCACCTGAACAACAGCAGGCGCTCGATTATTGCAGCCTTTCGCGGACGGCATTCTTCGGCGCGCTACGGCCGGTCATTTCGAGGGGCAAGGTGGCCATCGTCGCTGCCGGCACGTCAGATGCGCCCGTGGCACGCGAGGCGGCCCGAACCCTCCGCCATGCCGGGATCGAGGCGACATTGATTACGGATGTGGGCGTCGCCGGCCTATGGCGCCTCATGGACAGGATCGACGAAATCCGGCGTTTTCCCATCGTGATCGCCGTTGCCGGGATGGACGCCGCCCTCGCCAGCGTCCTCGGCGGATTGGTGCGGAGTACGATCATCTGTGTCCCAACATCGGTTGGCTATGGCGCAGCGGAGAACGGCCGGACGGCACTCAACGCCATGCTGTCGAGCTGCGCGCCGGGCCTCGTGACGTGCAACATCGACAGCGGCTATGGCGCTGCCTGCGCGGCGATCCGGATGCTGGGCAGCTTTTCATAAGCGCCCGCGTGGGCTCTCACTGCCGTCCGGAGCGCTATCCGATCGGCTCATCGGAGAGCCCAACGCGGCGTGCCGCACCCGAGAGATGAGCCAGCATGGCCTGGCGAGCGGCATCGGGTTGCTGCGCTTCGATCGCATCGAGAATGAGCTGGTGCTCGCCGATCGTCACGCGGGCGAGTTCCTCGGATTTCTTCTGGTTGCCCGAGGCTAGGATACTGTCCCGAACGCGTTCGGAGACGAAGGTCAGGAATTGCAGCATGTAGGCATTGCCGGTCGCAGAGGCGACCGTCTTGTGGAAATTGAGGTCTGTCGTCAGCCACGTGACGCTGCCATAGGGGACGTTGGTCATCGTCTCGAGCGCCTCGCGCATCGCGGCGATATCCGCGTCCGTCCGCCGCTGGGCCGCCAGCGCCGCCGCCTGGACCTCGAGAATTCCGCGCAATTCGAACAGGCTGCGAAACGCCGACGCCTGCTGCAAGGCGTCGTAGTCGATCGTCAGCACGGTAGCGTTCGGCTCATCGGCAACGAAGGCGCCGCGACCTTGCTGGGACCAGATACGACCCTCGGAGCGAAGCCTGGCAATGGCCTCGCGGATGACATTGCGGCTGACACCGAAGGTCAATGCCAGCTTCTGCTCGGTGGGCAATTGGTCGCCCGGCTTCAACCGGCCCTGGGCGATCTCGCGTGAAATCGAACTCGCAACCAAGGTCGAGAGATTGGGACCGCGGCTCACCTTGTCGAGCTTCAAAGTCACGCCGTTATCTCCATCAAACGTCTCGCAGGGGCAGGATCCGACCCGCGCTGAGCAGATGCAGCGGATCGAACGCATCCTTGATCCGGCCCGCCAGTTCGAGCGTCAAGGGGTCGGCACGATCGAGATAGGCCCGTTGCTTGACCCGGCCGATACCATGCTCGGCGCTGATGGAGCCGCCATGTCGGTCGATGGCATCAAAGATGATGGTCTCGGCCGCATGGAAAAGCCTGTCCATCTCCGACGCCGCCATGCCTTCGGGCGGGACTACGTTCATATGGAGATTGCCGTCGCCCACATGCCCATAGGTTACCACGAGGGCCGCTGGATGGGCAGCGGCGAGCGCCGTGAGGCTGTCTGAAACGAAGGCGGCGATGCTCGATATCGGAACGGAAACGTCGGTTCTCAGATAGCGGCCGCCACGCCCCTGGGCCTCGACCATCATTTCGCGCAGCAGCCAGAGCCGCTCTCCCTGGGTCCGGTTCGAAGCGATGACGCCATCGCGCACCCATTGGCCCGCGCCCGCCAGGAAATCCTCGATCAGGGCCCGGAGATCGACCCGCCCGCCAGCCGAAGCCTCCAGCAGGACATAGACCGGATAGACCTCGGACAACGGATCCTCAAGATCGGCACGGGCATTGATCGCGATCTCGATACCGCCACGCAGAATAAGCTCGAACGCCGATAGCAGGTCGCTGCATTCCCGCCGCGCGAGAGCATAGAGCGCCATCGCGTCCTCGACCGAGTCCAGACCGACAAGCGCAGTCTCGATCTGGGTCGGCCTGGGGAACAGCTTCAGCGAAACGGCCGTGATGATACCAAGTGTGCCTTCGCTGCCGATGAAGAGCTGCTTCAAATCGTAGCCGCGGTTGTCCTTGCGCAGGGTGCGCAGCCCGTTCCAGATGCGCCCGTCCGTCAGCACGACTTCAAGCCCCAGGACCAGATCGCGGGTCATGCCGTAGCGAAGCACGTTGAACCCGCCGGCATTGGTCGCGACATTGCCGCCCAGGCGGCAGCTTCCCTGCGCGCCAAAGGTGATGGGCAGTATACAGTCGACTGCCTCGGCCTGGCGCTTCGCCTCCTCCAGAATGCAGCCCGCTTCGACGACCATGGCGAAATCGATAGCATGGACCGACCGGACCTTGTTCATCCGCTCCAGCGACACCACGACCTCGCCGCCGGGATAGCTCGGTACCGCGGCACCGACGAGACCGGTCAGCCCGCCCTGTGGCACGACATGGATCCGATGTTCATGGCAGCAGCGCATCAAAAGGCTGACTTCCTCGACCGACCGTGGCCGCGCGACGGCCACAGGCCGGCCATGATGATCCCCCGTCCAGTCGCGGCTGTAGCGCTCGACATCGGCTTCCTCCGTCAGCAGCATGCCTGCCGGCATCGCGGCGTGAAGGGCGGCGAGCGCAGTTTCCTGAAGCGGCAGAACGGCATGCATCGGCATCAACCTGACGGGGATCCAAAACGACTAGACAATTGCATCACTTGCATGGTTATCATACAACGCTGATCTTGAACATCAAGGCGCGGCCTGCGCCATGCGATCGTTCCACTCAAAAATCGGCCGAATTCGACGAATTGGAGGAGTATTCTCGATCATGAGCGACACGCCCACGAAATTTAGAATGATGCACACGATGATCCGTGTGCTCGATCTGGACAAATCGATCCGCTTTTATACTGAGATGCTCGGCATGGACTTGCTTCGTCGGGACGATTACCCCGAAGGGAAGTTCACCAACGCCTTTGTCGGTTATGGTCCCGAGGACACGGATACCGTCGTCGAGCTGACCTATAATTGGGGACGCGAAGAAGCCTACGATCTCGGTACCGCCTTCGGCCATTTGGCACTCGGCGTCAACGACATCTATGGCGTCTGCGCCGCGCTCGAAAAGCAGGGCGTCAAGATTCCCCGTCCGCCGGGCCCGATGAAGCACGGCACGACGCATATTGCCTTCATCGAGGACCCTGACGGCTACAAGATCGAGCTCATCGACCTCGCCACCATGTCCTGACAGGGCCGTTTGAGAGAGGCCGCGCCGCCAGGCGCGGCGCTTTCCATTGGCGGCCGGTTCGCTGTGCCCGTGACGATCGTTCCTCATTTGATGATCGCGATCTTGCTGCGGTCGATCGTGATCGCGACCGCCAAGATCAGCACGCTGCCGAAGACGACATTTTCCGCAAAGATGTTGATGCCGACGAAGGTCATGCCGATCCGGACGATCGAGATGATAAGGGCGCCGACCGCCGTGCGGGCAACCCCGCCGAGGCCGCCGGTGATGGCCGTGCCGCCGACAATGACGGCAGCGATCGCGGGCAACAGAAGCTGATTGGCGAGATTGGGCGAGCCGCTTGAGAGTCGCGCCGCGAGGATCGCCCCGGCGATGGCGGCCAGCGTCCCGGAGACCGCAAAGGCGATGATCTTCGTACGGGGAACATTGATGCCGGCGGCGAGCGCGGCCGGCTCCCCGGCACCCACCGCCAGGCTGTAGCGCCCGAACCGGGTGTAACGCAGCGCAAAGAAGGCGATGAGCCCGATCAGCGTCGCAATCAGTACGACGGACGGGATGCCGCCGACGGTTCCGTTGATCCAGGCGGTATTGGCGCGGCCACCTTCCTCGATGGTGATCGCCCGTCCATCCGCGATCCAGAGCGCGATACCCGCCACGACACCGCCGGTTGCCAGCGTCGCCACGAAAGATGGGACCTTGAGCCGGACATGCACATAGCCGGAAAGAACACCGAAGACCGTGCCCGCGAGGATGGCGATCGGGAACGCCCACAAGCCCAGCCTCGGCAGGAGCTGCGCCAGGATGACGCTGGCCAGCGACGCCACCGCCTGGATCGAGAGATCGATGCCGCCGATCAGGATGACGAAAGTGACGCCGGCCGCCAGAATGAAGAGGACCGCCGTGTTGGATAGCAGCAGCATCAGCGTCTCGCCGGAGAGAAATCCGGGGGCGGCGATCTCAATGAGGAGGACGAGGACGACCAGAAGGAAAGGCGGAATGGCGCCTTGGAGCCAGCCGGCGGCCAGAAGCGATCGGATATCGGAAGCGGTTCTCATCGGATCCTCACACCATCGCCCTGACGACATCGACCTGGTCGGGCTTGTGGCCCGGCTCGGCGTCGAACCGCGCGGTGACCGCACCGTCGCGCATGACGATCACCCGGTGGGAAAGCCCGATGGTTTCCTCCAGCGTGTCGGAGATCAGCAGGATGGCGACGCCCTGGCTCGAAAGCTCGCGGACCAGCTCATAGACCTCCTCCTTGGCGCCGACATCGAGGCCGCGCGTCGGATGATCGAGGATGAGGACGCGGGAGCCGGCCGTCATCCATCGCGCCAGCACGACCTTCTGCTGATTGCCGCCCGAGAGCTTGCGGCAGGCGATATCCGGGCCGGGCGCCTTGATATGGAGGCGGCGGATCCATTCCGTCGCGAGGGTCCGCTCGCGCCGATAATTGATCACGCCATTCTGGATGACGGCCGAGAGATCGCCGAGGGTGATGTTCTCGGCAATAGACAGAAACATCACGAGTCCTTCGACGCGACGCTCGCGCGGGACATAGCCGACACTACGGCGCACGGCCTGTTCGGGGGACCGGAAATGGACGGCTTCGCCCAGGATAGTCAGCGTGCCCTCGCTATGGGGCATGAAGCCGCCGATGGTGCGCGTCACCTCCTCGCGACCCGAGCCGACCACGCCGGCGATCCCGACGATTTCTCCGGCCCGGATCGCAAGGTCGACCTTGCTGTACGCGCCGATGGCGCCGAGGCCCGCGGCTTCGACAAGGATTTCGCTTCGGGGCGGAAGCTGCCGGTCTTCCTTGTAGTAAGCGGTCTGCAAGCCGCGGCCGACCATGATCTTGTGGAGTTCCGGACCGGTGATATCGGCGGCACGATGCTCCGCCACCACTTCCCCATCCTTCATCGTGTAGACCCGGTCGGAAATGCGGAGCACTTCGTCGAGACGGTGGGACACGAAGACGAAGCTTGCGCGCGATTTCAACGACCGGACCCGGTTGAACAGTATTTCGATGTCGCCGCCGCTCAGGACCGAAGTCGGTTCGTCCAGAAGGATCACGAGGGGTCGCTCGACGGTCTCCTCGAGCGTCAGCGCCTTGGCTAGTTCCACCATCTGGCGGGCGGCGAAGGTCAGCTCCGAGGTTCGCGCGGTCACGTCGATATCGACGCCGATCTTGCCCAGCTGTCGCTTCGCGGCGGAACGCATCCCCTTCCAATCGACGAGCCCAAATCGGACGAACTGGCTCTCCTGGCCGAGATAGATGTTCTCGGCGACAGACAGATTGAGCAGCAGCGACTGCTCCTGGAACACCATGCCGATGCCATGGGCGGCGCCATCGCGGGCATGGCGCAGGCGTACCGGTTCGCCATCCCGCATCAACGTCCCGCCATCGGGCTGATGCGTACCCGCGAAAATCCGCATCAGGGTGGACTTGCCGGCACCGTTCTCGCCGATCAGGCCAACGACCTCGTTGGGGCGGATCTCCAGCGAGACGCCCTTGAGCGCAGGAACGCCTGAAAATGACTTGCTGATCGAATGCGCTGAGAGCATCGCGTCACTTCACGATTTGGAGGCGAAGGCGGTCCAGCGACAGCGCGACGGCAGCGATGATCATCAATCCCTGCACGGTCTGCTGCACATAGGGCGAGACCCCGAGCAGGATCATACCGTTGCCGAGGATCGTCACGATCAGGACGCCGATCAGCGTGTTGATGACGCCGCCCTCGCCGCCAGTCAGCGCGGTGCCACCGACCACAACGGCGGTAACGGCCGCGAACAGCCGTCCATCCGCGATGACGGCATCCGAGCGACCAAGCTGGGCAGCCGACAGCACGCCCGCTATCCCGAAGAAGAAGCCGGCAAGGCCGAAAGCCAGGATGCGCACCCGGCGGACATTGACGCCGGAAAGCTCCGCCAGATCTTCGCCGCCGCCAACCGCCACGATATGGCGACCAAGGCGCGTGTAGAACTGGACGGTGCAGGCCAGAGCAAAAGCGGCCAGCGCCACCCACACGCCGAGCGGCAGACCAGCGAAGCGCGCCAGCGCCAGGTCGCGGATTGACGGATCCATGAGGCGAACCGCCGAGCCGCCCAGCATATAGACGGAAATGCCAAGCCCGATAAACCAGACCCCGAGCGTCGCCATGAAGGAGGGTATGCGCAGCAGCGTCTGGATCAGCCCGCTGGCAAAGCCCATCACCGTGCTGGCAGCGATCGCCGCGATGACAGCCAACCAGCCATAGTGGTTGGTGTTGGCGTCATTGGTTGCCAGGAGCACCACCACCATGGCGGCGATCGACAGCGATCCCTCGACCGAGAGATCGATGCTTCCAAGCAGGATGATGAAGGTGAGCCCCATGGCCAGCGTCAGCGGCACCGCGGCGGAATTGGCGATACGGACGAGATTTCGCGGCTCGATGAAGCTGGGGTTCGCCAGCGTGATGAGAACGCAAAGGGCCAGCAGCACGAAGAGCGGCGCGGCCCGCCGGTTCGCCAGCCCGCGCACGGCTCTAAGGATCGTCGACGTTCGTTCGGGCGATCTGGCGATTTTGAGATTGTCGATATCTGCGGTCAACAAACGAAGTCCCGCTCATGGCCGGAGCGTGCCGGCAGCTGCCGAAATGCGCCGGCGATTTCGCCGGCGCGGACGGAACAGTGCGCTTCGCGCGATCTTTTACAAGAGAAACTAAGTTCTGATCGGACCCGTCACCCGTCCCCAGAGATCGTTCCAGTCGACCTTGGGCTGGGATTCGATGTTGTTCTTGTAATATTCTTCGACATTGTCCTTCGCGATGAGGACCGCCTTGCCGTAGAATTCCCGGTGATCTGCCGGCTGCGTCGTGGGATCGAACTTCTTCTGAAGCGCCTGCATCGCGATCGACAGGCCCATTCCGCCCTGCCAGAACGGGTCGGACGTGACCGTGGCGGCAAATTCGCCGTTGCGAACCGCATCGACGGCCGCCTTGATTCCGTCGACCCCGACGACGGGCACCTTGCCGGCAAGGCCTTCGGCGCGCAGCGCCTCAAGCGCGCCGGTGCCCATATCGTCATTCGCCGCCCAGACGCCCTTCACCTGATCGCCGAACCGCGTGAGAAGGTTGCCGGTCAGGTCATAGGCCTCGGAAGACTTCCAGTTGGCGACCTGGAAATCGAGCAGCTTGATATTGGGATTGGCGGCAAGCGCCTCCTCGAGACCCTTCTTGCGCTCGATCGCGGCGGTATTGGAGATCTGGCCGCCAAGCGCGATGATTCCGCCCGAGCCGCCGATCGACTTGAACAGGATCTCCGCGATCTGCTTGCCGCTGGCGACGCCGTCGAACTCGATATGGGAGACGTAGAAAGGATTGAAGTCCTGCGGATGCAGGTCCTTCGGCTTGTTCCACTGGGTGACGACATAGGCACCGGCCTTGGCGCAGGCCTCGACGATCGGGCGCGCATCCGGCGTATCGTTCGGGTCCGAATTCAGGACCATGTTGCCGCCGGTCTTGGCGAGCAGGGCCTTGATATCGGCGATGCCCTTTTCGCTGTTGCCTTCGGAAACCAGCGTCACGTGATCGAGGCCGATGGACGAAGCGAAGGCCTCGGCGCCGGCCTTCCACACCGCGTGATAGGGGTTGGATAGAGAGCGGATGGACGTAACAAGCGTCGGCTTGTCAGCCGCGAACAGCTTCGTCGGCAGCGCGGCCACCGTGGCGCCGGCAGCGACCGTCGTCAGGAAAGACCTGCGATTCATGACGCCGAAGCGCAGCGAAAATCGGTTGTTCATTCGTATTCCTCCCATTGAATGAAGCCGGAACAGATGCCGCCCTTTTTCCCCGGCATCTGAACGCAGAAGAGGTCATGTGATCTTATTTGTACGACAACCCTTCAAGAAGCTCACCATATGCATAGTCTTGACCGTCGGCAAGGGGCTTGCGAATGTGACCGCGAAAAGACGGCGTAGACGGCAGAAATGCCTAGCCGCGATGTCGGAGGGAGACGCATGCCGGACTATATCGTCGTCGGGGGAGGATCAGCCGGCTGCGTGCTAGCCGCACGTCTCAGCGAGGACCCCTCGGTCACGGTCACGCTCCTCGAAGCCGGGCCGCGCGACACGAATTTCTACATCCATCTGCCGGTCGGCTTCTTCAAGATGACGGCCGGGCCGCTGATCTGGGGATACGAGACCGAGCCGGGCAGCGAGCTCGCCGGAAGACGAATGGTCTATCCGCAGGCGCGCGTTCTCGGCGGCGGATCCTCGATCAATGCCCAGGTGTTCACGCGCGGATGCCCGGAGGACTATGACGCCTGGCGCGACGCCGAAGGGTGCCCCGGCTGGGGCTATGACGACGTCTCGGCCTATTTCAGGAAATCCGAAGGCAACGATACTTTTGGCGGCGAGCATCATGGCAATGACGGGCCGCTCGGCGTGAGCTCGACGAGCCCGCACCCGCTGACGCGCGTCTTCGTGCGCGCGGCGCAACAGGCGGGACTGCCCTACAATGCCGACTTCAACGGCGGCCATCAGGCCGGTGCCGGCTTCTACCAGACGACGACGCGCGCAGGGAGACGCAGCAGTACAGCCGTCGGCTATCTGCGCCCAGCGGCCGGTCGCCCCAACCTGACCGTGCGAACCGGCGTTCTCGTGAACCGCATCGTCGTCGTTTCGGGACGGGCCATTGGCGTCGAGATTGTCGAGGACGGCCGTCCCGTCACGTTGCGCGCCGACCGTGAGGTCGTGCTGACATCCGGAGCCATCGGTTCGCCGAAGCTGCTGATGCTTTCTGGCATCGGACCTGCCGAACCCCTGCGACGCCTCGGGATCGACATGGTTCACGACGTGCCGGAGGTCGGGCAGAATCTCCAGGACCACATGGACGTCGATGTCCTGGCCGAACTGTCGGGATCCTTCGGCATTGATCGCTACAAGAAGCGCCGCTGGCAGGCCATGGCCGGTCTCGAATATCTCCTGTTCGGCAAGGGACCCGTCGCATCGAACATCGTCGAGGCCGGCGGATTCTGGTGGGGAGATCGCAGCGAGGCGACACCGGACCTGCAGTTCCATTTCCTGCCGGGCGCCGGGCTCGAAGAGGGCATCGGCGGAGTCCCAGGGGGCCATGGCTGCACGCTGAACTCCTATCATGTGCGACCCCGCTCGCGCGGAGCCGTCACGCTGCGCTCGGTCGATCCGCGCATGGCTCCCGCCATCGATCCAAACGCTTTCGCGGAGCCCTACGATCTCGAGCGGACGGTCGAAGGCATCCAGCTGAGCCAGGAGGTCCTATCCCAGCCAGCCTTCAGGCCGTTCATCCGGCGCCTCCATCTGCCAGGCGACAGCGTGCGCACCAAGAGCGACTATGTCGCCTTCGCCCGCGAGCACGCACGCTCCGCCTATCACCCGGTGGGAACCTGCCGAATGGGCGGCGACGCCGACAGCGTCGTCGATCCGGAGCTGAGGCTGCGGGGCATTGAAGGGCTTCGTGTCTGCGACAGCTCGGTCATGCCGCGCCTGATCTCATCCAACACAAACGCCGCCACAATCATGATCGCCGAAAAGGCAGCCGACCTCATCAAAGGGACCGTGCCGGCAGCGGCTTAGCCGTCCGGCGTATCAGTCGTCGTCAAACATGGCGCTGGGTGGGAAGTCCGCCCGGCTATAGTCGTCGACGACGAACTTCCCGCCCTGGTATCGCTCCACGACGGGGTCGTCGGTTACCTTGCCCCGCACCCGCTCGGCCTGATCATCCGAGCAGTCCAGCGGCGTCCAGCCAATCTTTCGTCTGGCATCGTGCCGCCAGAAGCTTCGGCTATTGTTGGACGCACCCCAGATCACCGAGCAGTCGACCTGCCCGGCTTCGGCGCAGCGCTGAATCAGGCGAACGAAATCATCATGCGAGATCCAGGTCGAGAGATGCCGCTCGTCTCCCACTTCCGGAAGCACCGACCCGATACGGATCAGGACGCTCTCCACGGCGTGCTTGTCCCAATAGAGCCGCGCCAGCATTTCACCATAGGCCTTTGACAGGCCGTAATAGCCGTCCGGCCGCAGCAGGCAGTCCTGATCGAGAACCGCCGATCGATCATAGAGGCCGACCGCATGCACCGAGGACGGGAAGACGACACGCGCCTTCTGGCGGCGCGCTGCCTCGTAGATATGGAAAACGCCGCGCAGGTTGGGGCCCAGCACCGCCTCAAACGGATGTTCCGTCGAGACACCGCCGAAATGCAGGATCAGGCCACAGCCCTCGGCGAGGCGGTGGACGGCATCGAAGTCCTCAAGATCGAGACGGTCGAATGTCGAGCCGGTAGGAACCGGGATGGGAAGATCGACGAGATCCGTCAGCCGCAGCGTCCAGCCGAGAGCGGACAGCCTCTCGGCCAGCAAGCTTCCGATTGTGCCGGCTGCGCCAGTCAGCAACACCGGCCTGTCGAGAATTGGCAATTCCTGTCCTTTCATGCGCCCGACCTCGCGCGGTCGGCGTTACGCCGCGTGCGCCGCCCTTGCGACCGGCAGGCCGCATGACCGCATCAGTGCCGCGAGCCGCTCTTCCTCATCGCCCGCGAGGTCCAGCAACGGCAGCCTGACCGGCCCGCAATCGATCCCTGCGATGCGTGCACCCGCCTTGACGATCGAGACGGCATAGCCCGCCCGCCGGTTTCGTATCGCGAGATAGGGCAGGAAGAACGTGCGCAGAAGGGCTTCGATCTCCGCTGTGTGGCCGGCACGCAGCGCATAGAAGAAGCCGAGCGCCATCTCAGGAGCGAAATTGTAGATCGCGGAGGAATAAGTGGTCATGCCGATCGCCATGGCCGCGCTGGCATGGACTTCGGCCGTCGGCATCCCGCCGATGAAGATCAGGCGCTCCCCCATCCTGGACCGTAGAGCGGTCAAGAGTTCGATGTCCCCCACACCATCCTTGAGACCGATAAGATTCGGACACTCATCAGCCAGTTGCTCCAGCGTATCCGGGGCAAGGATCGCATTGTCGCGATTATAGGCGATCACGCCGATATCGACCGAACGGCAGATCGCGGCCAGATGCTGGCGCAGCCCATCCTGCTCGGAGCGGACGAGATAGGGCGGCAGAACCAGCAGCCCGTCGGCGCCATTCGCCTCGGCCGCCTTGGCGAACTCGATCGCCATTTGCGTGCCATAGCCGACGCCGGCCAGAAGCGGGAGATCACTGGGCATCTCCTGCGACGCCGCCCGGACCACCCGCTTGTATTCATCGAGCGTCAGCGAAAAGAACTCCCCCGTCCCGCCGGCCGCGAAGAGACCCGACGCTCCCGCCGCACCCTGGCGTGAAACATGGGCACGATAGCCCTCTTCGTTGAAGGCGCCGGAGCCATCGAAGAATGTGAGAGGGAACGACAGGAGCCCCCGAGCCAGCGAGGTCGTCAATTCGGCAGGCGAGAACGTCACGTCGAATACTCCATATCGAAACCTGTGCGACCAGATCAGCCGGTCGCACGGGCGGTGATGATCAGGACGATGGCGCGGATCGACGGAATCGCCGCCCGATATCGCGCCATCCAAGCCATGCGGCACGCGTCAGATCCACCTGCAACGGGAACTTCAAGCCGCCTACAGCGCCATCAAAATCTATTGTGCGGTTACATTGTTATATGACAAGTTATGTGTCAATCCTCATTCGAAATGCCCGCTCAGGCGGGGATTGCCGTGAGAATGGGCGGCACATTGACAAAGCCGCGGCATGGCCGGAATCGCGGCGACAGGAAGGCGGGGATAGCAAATGGCAGAGATCGAATTCAGGGCCGTCGCCAGCAACGGCCTGAACGTGACCACCATCGGGCTTGGTGGAACAGGCCTCGGCAATATGTACCGTGCCGTCGATACGGAAGCTGCGGTCCAGACGGTACATGCGGCCTACGAAAGCGGCATCCGCTATTTCGACACGGCGCCGGTCTATGGCTTCGGCGTGAGCGAAACGCGGCTCGGGCTGGCTATCCAGTCACTTCCACGCGCCGATATCGTGATCTCCTCCAAGGTCGGATACGATCTCGTCCCGATCCCCCCGGATGAATTGAAGCCCACGCTTTGGGAGCAGCCTGGCTCATTCCGTGCCGATTTCGATTACTCGCGGGACGCCGTGATGCGCTCGATCGAGGGGACGCTGCAGCGCCTCGGCACCGACTATGTCGACATGGTTTCGATCCACGATCCCGACGAAGCCCTTCATTTCGGCCCCGGAGAGGATCCCTTCGCCAGAAGTCGCTTCAGGGAGGCGATGGAAGGCGCCTATCCCGCCCTCGATGCGCTGCGCTCGCAAGGCGTCATCAAGGCCGTCGGCGTCGGCATCAACCAATGGCAGATGCTGTCCGATTTCGTCGTGGCGGGTACGTTCGACTATTTCCTGCTGGCGGGCCGATACACGCTGCTTGAGCAGGAGCCCTTGGCGACGCTGTTCCCGCTCTGCGAACAGCGGGGAACCCGGATCATCATCGGCGGGCCCTACAATTCAGGAATCCTCGCTACCGGCGCTATTGAGGGTGCCACCTTCAACACCCGTCCGGCGCCAGAGGCCGTTCTGGAACGCGTTCGCCGTATCGAGGCGATCTGCGCGGCCCACAAGGTTTCGCTCCCCGCGGCGGCCCTGCAATTCCCGCTTGGGCATCCATCCGTTGCAAGCGTCATTCCCGGCGCCCGATCCGTGGGCGAATTGGAACAGAATCTGGCCTTTCTGAAGGAGCCTGTGCCGCCAGCCTTGTGGACGGACCTCAAGGCGGCCGGGCTTATTGAGCCGACCGCCCCTGTCCCTACGGCCTGATCGCCTGCCCTAGCATTGGCGACGGCGACATGCCGTGTATTGGAATAGCCGGGAGGACGGCGGTTGGATGCACCCTCCCCGGCAATAGTCACGCTGGCGCTTCGACCTCCTCGACATCGCCGATCGCACCGCCGGAGAGCCAGGCATAGAGTTCCCAGACTTCGCCATCCGGGCCCTCGAAATAACAGCAGCGCGCGTTCCAGACATAGTCCTCGGGCGGACCGATGAAGGCGACGCCACGGCCGGTGAGTTCGTCATAGGCGGCATCGACCTCCGCGGGCGTCGCCAGTTCGACGGCGATGGCGACATTGTGCCCACCGGTCGCTCGCTTGGCCGAGACGCCCGTGTGCTGGCTGATATGGCCGATTTCCCATAGCGCCAGCGTCAGGCCGGCCCCCTTGAAATCGGCAAAGCCCTCCGCGCGGCGGCGCAGCTTGAAGCCGAGCTTGTCGACATAGAAGGCGACTGACGCCTCGACGTCCTTGCAAAGGACGCAGACATCGGTGATGGCGTGACGCTGGGCGAAGACGGTTGCGGGCGACATCGGAGAATCCCTGACTAGAGAGCGGTTGCAAGACGATCGTGGAGCACGGCACGGGCAGGAACGGCCGCGTCGGCGAGCGTGACGGCGGCGCGCAGCCCGGCTGCGGCCCGATCCCATGCCGCCTCGTCACGGGCATGAAGCATCGCAATCGGCCGTTCCGGGCCGGCGACATCCCCGACATGGATCATGCCCGTCAGCCCGACAGCATGGTCAATGGACTGGTCGGGACGCGTGCGGCCGGAACCGATCGACAGCAGAGCCATGCCCACGGCACGGGCATCGACGCGCGCCACGGAGCCCTCGCCCAATGCAAAGACAGGGCGAATGTACGGTGCGCGCTCCAGATGCGCGTCGGGAGCCCCGACGAGGTCCACCGGCCCGCCAAGAGCGGCGACCATGCGCCCGAACCTCTGAGCCGCGCTGCCATCGGCAAGGCGCGCCGCGAGCATTGATTTCGCGGTTCCCAGATCGGGCGCAAGGTCGCCCATGACCAGCACCTCAGCTGCGAGTTCCATGACGATGATCTCGAGCCGAGCCTCGCGCGGCCCGCCGGTCAGGAAGGCGATCACCTCGCGGATCTGCGGCAAACTGCCGACCGCGTCGCCCATCACTTCGTCCATGTCGCCAAGATGCGTGACCATCGGCACGCCGGCGCCCTCGGCAACCCCGAGCATGCTTTGTGCCAGCGCGCGTGCATCCTCGATCGTGGTCATGAAGGCGCCTGAGCCGAAATTGACGCTCATCACCAGCCCGTTGATGCCGGCGGCGAGCTTCTTGGACATGATGGAGCCGGTGATCAGCGGGATCGATTCCACCGTCGCCGTGACATCGCGCACGTAGTAGATCCGGGCATCGGCGGGGGCGA
This sequence comes from Kaistia algarum, assembly GCF_026343945.1. Classification (NCBI taxonomy): domain Bacteria; kingdom Pseudomonadati; phylum Pseudomonadota; class Alphaproteobacteria; order Hyphomicrobiales; family Kaistiaceae; genus Kaistia; species Kaistia algarum. The sequence goes on along the minus strand of NZ_JAPKNJ010000001.1, from coordinate 2,630,473 downwards.
GGCGGCCGGTCGGGCCGATGATGGCACAGCCGACATCCGCAACCGTCTTCATGAAGACTTCCGACGGTGGGCCGATGTGGCAGCCCATGCTTTCCATCAGATCGACCTCGCCGCCCGTATGGCCGAGCCCGCGCGCCGAGATCATCGGCATATGGATGCCGCAGGCGGCAACAAGCGGTGCGAGGATGAGGCTGACCTTCTCGTCGCCGACCCCGCCGCTCGAATGCTTGTCGATGATCGTCGGGCCGGAAAGGCCGATCGAGTTCCAATCGATGACGTCGCCGGAATCGCGCATGGCGAGGGCAAAAGCCGTCGTCTCGTCCCGCTCCATGCCGTTCAGATAGACGGCCATGTTGAAGGCACCGATTTGGCCTTCGCTGATTGATCCATCGGTGATGCCTTTGACAAAAAAGGCGATTTCCTCCGGAGACAGCGTGCCGCGATCACGCTTCTTGCGGATGACTTCCTGCGGAAAGAAACGGGTCATGACGTCAGACGGTCGGACGGTTCTGGCCCTGCCAGAGCGGGAGGTCGCCCTGGTAGCGGTTTATGCCGATGTCGCGCAACGTCGCGCGACGGTGCATCTCGGCAAAATAGGGCCGGAACACCTGGTTGCGCTTCTCGACCTCGGCATGCTGCGCCAGCCAGGCGGGAACGAGCTCATGCACCTCCTCCAGGATAGCGTCCTCGTCAATCGTGGTCAGCTTGCCGTCCTGCACGACTATGTTGCCGGCCACCATTACCGTTTCGATCGAGGAACCGTTCTCGCAATAGACGAGGTGATGGCAGATGTCGTTGAGCGGCGTCCAGTTGAACCCGGACATTTTGAGTACGAGGAGATCGGCCTTCTTGCCGACGGTGAGCGAGCCGGTCACCTGATCGAGCAGGGCGGTGCGCGCGCCGACGATGGTCGCCGCCTTCAGGATCTCGCGCGACGAGACGAGGCGGGTATATTCCGGCGTGGCCACGGCATGGATCAGCCCGGCGGCACGCATGACGTCGAAGATGCGGGCCGTATCGTTCGAGCACATGCCGTCGGTGCCGAGCCCGACATTCACCCCCGCATCGATCAGCCGCCGGATCGGCGCAATGCCGGCGGAAAGCTTCTGGTTCGAGATGCAATTATGCGCGATCGAGACGCCGGCATCGCCCATCAGCGCCATATCGTCATCCGTGACCCAGACAGAATGCGCGATGGTGACGTTGCTTTTGAGCACGCCGATATCGTGCATGTAGCGGATCAGTGTCTTGCCGTAAAATTCATCACCGGTGACCGCCTGGGTCTTGGTCTCCAGGATGTGGGTGTGCAGCGGCGAATTATAGCGCAGCGCTAGTTCGCTGCTGGCCTGCATCAGCTCCGGCGTCACGCGCTGCGGGGCCGAGGCCGAAACCATGAAATAGAGCCGGCCGGCGCGGCCATGCAGGTCTGCAAAGGCGGCTTTGCAATATTCCTCATGGCTGGCGATCGTCACCTCGGGGCCGCCGATTTCGGCTTGCAACTCGGCCGGCACCAGTTCGCGCAGGAACGGCATCGTGTCGAGGACATGCTTGTCCATGACGTTGTTCGAGATCCGGGCCCGGATGCCGGCATCCTCATAGGCATCGAATACAAGCTTGTGGCGCTCGAAATCCTGGAACGGCGGGTCGAAGAAGTCGTCGACCATGGTGGTGACGCCGCCTTTCAGCGATTCCATGGCCCCGATCAGGGTCCGCAGATAGAGTAGGCGCTCGGGAATCCGGCCATTCGACAGGATTGGATAGGCGTAGAGCATCCAGATTTCGAGCGGCATATGCTCGTAGCGGCCTTTGAAGAAGGTCTCCGACGAGTGGAAATGTGAATTGACAAGGCCCGGCATGACCAGCCGGCCGCGCCCTTCGATGATCTCGGCGCCCTCCGGCGCGACAAGATCGGGTCCTATGGCCGCAATCTGGTCGCCCTCGATGAGCACGGAGCCGGTGAACGGCTCCGTGCCATCGGGGCCATCGAGGGTCAGAAGGGTAGCGTTACGGATGAAGATGGACATGGGGCTCTTCCGGATAAAAAGGGGTAGGCTCAGGCGTTGAAGCCCGGTGACTTCACCCATTCGTCGAAGACGAGATGCGCCTCCTCGGCGAGGATCCGTTCCGTCGGCAGCTTCCGCTCGGCAATCGGCAGGCTGACCTCGCTCTCGAGCGGCGCGCAGTCGAGGCCGAGCGTGGCACAGTCGGCCAGCGTGTTGGCGTAGTACATCTTGTCAAGCTTCGCCCACCAGATCGCGGCCACGCAGAGCGAGCACGGCTCGCAGGTCGTATAGATCTCGTAGCCGGAGAGGTCGGACGTCTTGAGCTTTCGTGTCGCGTTGCGGATCGCCACCACCTCGCCATGGCCGGTCGGATCGAAGCTCTCGACCGTATCGTTGCAGCCCTCGGCAATGATCTCACCATCCTTGACGATGACGGCGGCAAACGGCCGGTAGCCACGAGCGTGCAGTTCGCGGCGGCTGATGTCGATCGCATGCGCCATGATCTCTTTCGGGGTCATTTGGTCCTCCTTCATGGTTTAGGGTCAGGCATCGGCGCGGTCGCGGCCGAAGATGAGCGGCAGCAGCACGAGTTCGATGGCCAGCAGGATCAGGCCGGAAATGACGAAGACGATCGTCCCTATCGCATTCAGCGAGGGGTCCATCGCCGCGACGAGCACGGAATAGATCGCCACGGGCAGTGTCTGATCGAAGCCGGAGACGAACCAGGCGATGATGAATTCGTCGAAGGAAAAGGTGAAGGCGAGCAGCCAGCCGCCGAGCAGGCCGGGCAGTGCGAAGGGCAGCACGACGCGCCGGAGCGTCTGCCATTCGGTCGCTCCCAGATCCCAGGCGGCCTCCTCGATCGAGGCCGGCATCTGGGCGAGGCGTAGCTGGATGATCGCCATGGCTGGCGCTGTCAGCAACACGACATGGGTCAGGAAAACCGAGAACAGCGACCCGTTCAGATTGACGCGGGCCAGCAGGCCGAGAAAGCCGACGCCGAGGATCAGCGGCGGGATCAGGATCGGCAGGACGATGATGCCCGACAGCAATGCCTTCCCCGGAAACTCGAAGCGGTTGAGCGCGTAGGCGGCGAGAAAGCCGATCCCCGTCGCGACCGTCGCGGCCGTCGGCGAGACGATCAGGCTGTTGCCAAGCGCGGCGATCAACGTGCCCTCGTGGAACAGCTTTTCGTACCATTGCAGGCTCCAGCCCTGCAGCGGGAACCCTGGAAAACGGTTCTTCTGGACCGAGAAGAGAATGAGGACGACGATCGGCAGGAACAGGAACAGATAGGTCGTGGCCAGATAGAGGCGCCCGATGAAGGGCCACGGGTTGCGGCTCATCCCGAAATCCTCCGCTGCGCCCTTCCGGCAAAGATCGCGCCGGTCACCAGAACGAGGATCATCATCAGGATGAGGATCGTGGCGAGCGCGGAAGTGCGCGGCAGGTTCGTCGAGCTCGAATAATCGGTCATCAGCATGCTGGCGAAGAGCGGATATTTGCCGATCAGCGACCGCCCGGTGCCCCCGCCAAGCAGATTGCCCGACAGAGCATCGCCGAGCGCGATGATGACCGCGAAGGAGCCGGCGGTGATCAGTCCAACCTTCGAAAGCGGCAGGATCACCCGGCGAAAGGCCTGCCAGCGCGTGGCGCCCAGTTCGCGCGCCGCCTCGATCAGGGTGCGGTCGATATTGGCGACGGTCACATACAGGATCACCACCAGGATCGGCGTCAGGTAATGCACCAGGCCGATGCGGGTCGCGATCTGCGTGTAGATGACGTCGAGACGAACGACATCGATACCGGCCGCCTTCAACACCGAATTGACCACGCCATTCTTGGAAAGGATCGTCTGCCAGGAGTAGAGACGGAGCACATAGCTGCTCCAGAACGGCGCGACGGCGAAGAGGAGCGCCAAGCGCTGGCGTTTCGCCGGGACCGCGAAGGCGATAGCAAGGGCTATGCCATAGGCGAAGGCGACAGCGACCAGCGCTGTGGTCGCCGCCACCCAGAAGGATTGCAGCATGGCAAGGCCATAGCGCGACTTCACGAAGAGGTTGCCGGCGATCTCGCGGTAATTGTCGAGCGAGAAATCCGGGACCTGCTGGAAATCCTCGATCCGCCAGAAGCCGATCCAGACGAGAAAGGCCAGCGGCAGGCCAAAGAGCAGGACGAACCAGACGGCAACGGGCGCGAGGCACAGCCATTTCAGCGGGCTGTCATTCGGCGTCCGAAGCCGCCGCGCCCTCCCCTCCACCACTCCGTTCAGGGCCGTCCCATCGCTCAATGTCTCGCCTCCCCGCCACCGGCGATCAGCGACGCGTCCCGGGGCGAGAAATAGACGGTCAGTGGATCATTGATCCCGAGCGCCGTGCTCTCGCTCATGCCGCCCTGTGCGACCAATTTGATCTCGGTACCGTCGACGAGGTCCATCAGATAGACATTCTGCGAGCCGGCATATTCGCGCCCGCGGAGCACGGCGGCGACGGCATTCTCATTCGGGAGACCGGTGGGCGCCCTGGTCATCTTGTCGGCCTGGACGACGACCGTGACGAGTTCCCCAACTGGCGGCGGCGCGTCGCCGGTAGCGACCATGACCGGTCCATGCTCGCAATGGACCGTCGTGAAGCCATCGACGCTCGACAGGATTCGGCCGGCGAACAGATTGTTGGTGCCGACGAAGCTGGCGACGAAATGCGTCTTCGGGCGGTTATAGATGCCTTCCGGCGTGTCGATTTGCTCGATCCGGCCCTTGTTCATGACGACGACGCGATCCGCCATCGAGAAGGCCTCGATCTGGTTGTGCGTCACATAGATGAACGACATGCCGAGCGATTGCTGGATGCGGCGGAGTTCCCCCTGCATGCGGATGCGCAGATGCGCATCCAGCGCGGAGAGCGGCTCGTCGAGCAGCAATATATCCGGCTCGGTAACGAGCGCACGGGCGAGCGCGACGCGCTGCTTCTGCCCGCCGGAGAGCTGACCAATGCGGCGCTTCAGGAAATCCGTCATACCTACGAGTTCAGCCATGGCCTTGACCTTGCCGCTGACGACGGCGCGGTCATAGGGCTTCAGCGTCAGGCCGAAGGCGATGTTGTCGAAGACGTCGAGATGGGGAAAGAGCGCGTAGTTCTGCCAGACCAGCCGGGTGGAGCGCAAATTGACCGGAACATCGGAAACGTCGCGCCCGCGAATATGGAGCTGGCCGGCATTCATCGTCTCGAGGCCGGCGAGGATGCGCAGCAGCGTGGTCTTGCCGCAGCCGCTCGGCCCCATGATCGCGACGAACTCGCCCCGCTTGACAGCGAGGTTAACCTGCTCGACGGCGACGAAATCCTTGAAGCTCTTGGACACGGCCAGGAGTTCGAGGTCGTAGTCGGCCCTTCCGGTCATTCCTTCGTTCCCTGCCTTGGACGGGCTTCCCGTCCCGCGGCGGGACCGCGGGACGGGCACGATGCAAGATTGGTCAGGTGGTCTTGAACTCGTTGAAGATCTCGATCCACTGCGTATCCGGCTGCTGGGCCGGCAGGCCACGCGGCATGGACCGGTCGATCAGCGTCTCGACGATCATCTGGCCTGGATGCTCGGGGTCGGGGACATAGGAAAGCAGCTTCTTCTGGTCCGCATCCCAGTAGTCGACGATCTTCATGTTCGGCCCGCGGGCCTTGAACGCCTTGGTGTAGACCAGCTTCGACTGCACCTTGGGGCCGGTCATGTATTTGACCCACTCCTTGGCGAGATCCTTCTTCGTCGAATCCGTGCAGATCGTCGCCACTTCCTGCCAGCGGATGCCGCCCTGCTTGGGAATGGTCGATGAGAAGTTCTCATAGCCGGCCAGCTTCAGATCGACGTCGAGGTCGCCCGTGGGCGAGGCATAGACGTCCCCGGCAATCATGGCCTGCACGATCGGCTGGCTGGACGAGCCGAACATCGAGACCTGCGGGCGGAGCTTCAGCAGCCATTCCTTGACGCTGGCAAGCTGCGCGTCGGAAATATCATAGGGCGTCTGGTTGCCGGGCGTGACGGCGAGGCTCGCATTGCCCATCGTCGGCAGATACCAGTCGAACACGCCGACCTTGCCCGTCAGCTTCGGCAGGAACAGCGAGTTCCAATCGGCAGCTTCGTCAGCGGACAGATAGTCGGTGTTGTAGGAGATGCCGTAGAACGAGAAGCGGGTCGGGATGCCATAGACCTTGCCCTCGCCGGCCCGCATCGGCGCGAAATCGCGGAATTTCGGATGGTAGTTGGCCAGTTCCGGCATGTCCGCCGTCGAGAACGCCTCGACCGCCTTCCGCGCCAGCAACTTCTGCACATATTCGGCGTCGGAGATGATGGCGTCGAAGGTCCCGGGCTGCGTCTGCCCGAAGAACTGCAGCATCTGCTCGCCACCAATATAGATCTTGAATTCGACCTTGACCTTGTGGGTGTCCTCGAATTCCTCGATGACATCCTTCTCCTCGTAGCCAGGCCAGCACAGGATGCGCAACGCATCCGCCGCCTCGGCCCGCTTGGAGATGATCGTGAACGTGCCGAAGGCGGCCGCTGCGGCCATTCCGCCGAGCACGTCGCGCCGCGAAAGGCCCGCCCTCGACGACAGGCCAGGTAAACTGGATTTCCCGTTCCGTTTCTTGGTCATGCGCCACCTCTGGTTTCGGCATCAGCGCCGATTTGCGAAAGTCGACGAGGAGACCAAAGCAAGCAGAGGACCAGACGGGCCAGATTTCGGATTCACGCCGCAGGATTCGACCAAACTTCACTTCGGGATTTATCAAAGTGAACCAGAGTAACGGCCGAAAGCTGACGATCGGGGCGACAAGGGCCGGACGCGGTCAGTCGACAGAACTATCCTGCACGCCATCCCAGGCGGCCAGGAACGCGGCACGAACGCCGGTCGGACGGTCATTGCGCGTGATCACGAAGTAGTGTGCCTCATAAACGGTCACAGCCGGCTTGATCAGCCGCAACTCGCCGCGCTCGACCCAGCGCCGCGCATAATGGACCGGCAGCCAGCCGATATAATTGCCGGTGCGGATCAGCGCGGCGACCGCCTCGGTATTATAGGCGACGGCGACGTCATTATCGGTCGTAAGCGCGCCGTCATACAGCATGGCGGCGCTGCCATTGCGGACGAGCCGCGTGGTGCGCAGCAGATCCATCGGCAGGCGATCGTCGTCCGTCTCGAACAACTCATTGCCACGCCCGGCATACATGCCGGTCGGCTGGCGGAAGGCTTCGCGATAGACGAGCGTATCGATGTGCCGCCGCGACGGGCAGACGGCGACATCGACCGTGCCCTCGATCAGCCGCCGCTCCAGCACCTCGGGCGTATCGATGACGAAGGTGAGGCGCACCTCCGGGCAGGCGGCGACGAAGCGGGTGAGCGCGTGTTGAAACGCCGCCTCTTCCTCGAAGATCAGGTTTTCGCTGGCGCCGAGCACCAGCGTTCCCACCGTCTCGCCCTTCAGGCTCGCCGTCTCGGTCTCGAAGATGTCGATCGCCTCGAGCAACTTCTTCGTCGCCGCGAACACCGCCTCGCCCTGCGGCGTCAACTGGAAACCGGCTCTACCCCGCCGCGCCAAGGTGAGGCCGAGCCGCGTCTCCAGATGCTTCATGTGGACGCTGAGCGTTGAAATCTCGAGATTGAGACGCACGCGCGCTGGCGTGAATCCGCCGCTTTCGACGATCTCGACGAAGATCTGCAGGAGGCGGAGATCGACGTCGTGGAGCTTCATCGTGCCGCCACCTCCGAGCCCTCAGGGCAGTCGCGATATCGTCTCTACCATCAGATCGTAATAGCCGACCGGATCGCCGTTGCGCACATAGGTGACATTGCGCCGACGGTTGGTGATCTGCCACCAATCGGCCACCGTCATGCCGAGCGTCAGCTCGCTGCCGGTCTCGACCGTCACATTGATCAGCCGGCTTTCGAACAGCTCCGGCTTCATCATATAGGCCGGGACGCAGGGACCATGCAGCGGCGCGCCGTCCCAGCCATATTTCTGCAGGTCGAAGGCTTCCGAAAAGCTCATCATGCCATCGACGGCCGCTCCGCAGCGATTGCCGATCGCGCTGAAGGCATCGAGCCGCGCCCGCGTCGAGCGCATCTGATGTGTCACGTCGAGCGGCAGCATCACCATCGGAATGCCGCTGCGCAACACCACATCCGCCGCTTCGGGATCGACATAGACATTGAACTCGGCCGTCGGCGTGATGTTGCCGACCTCGAAATAGGCACCGGCCATCATGACGATCTCGCGGATCCTGCCGGCGATCTCCGGCGCCTGGATCAGCGCCACGCCGAGATTGGTCAGTGGCGACAGCGAGAAGATCGAGATATCGCCGGGTTCGGCAGCCCGCAGCGTCTCGATGATGAAGTCGACGCCATGCTTCGACTGCGCCCGGATCGCCGGCTCGGGGAAATCATAGCCGTCAAGGCCCGTTGGGCCATGCACATGGGCGGCGGTAACGAGATCGCGCTTGATCGGCCGGAGGCAGCCGGCGAAGACCGGGATCTCCGGCCGGCCGGCGAGTTCCAGCAGCTTCAGGCAATTTCCGACCGTGTAGGAAAGGTCGATATTGCCCGCCGTCGCGACGAGGCCGAGCACGTCGAAGAGATCGGGCCGGGCGAAGGCCATCAGCAGGGCGACGGCCTGATCCTGACCCGGATCGGTGAGAATGATGACCTTGCGCGGTGCCATGGCGTGTCTCCGATGATCAGGGCAGGCGCGCGAGGCGCTCGGTGAGCAATTCATAGAAGGCCGGCACGTCGACGGTGCGCATGAACTGCGCGTTTCGTGGCCGGTCGGTCACATGCCACCAGTCGACGACGGACATGCCGACGGTCAGCGGGCTCGCCGTCTCGACCTCGACATTGACCAGCCGCCCGGCGAAGAGTTCGGGCTTCAGCAGATAGGCAATGGCGCAGGGATCGTGCAGCGGCGCGCCCTCCCAGCCATATTTCTCGATGTCGAAATGTTCCGAGAAGGTCAGCATATCGGCGGTGGCGACGGCGCAACGGTTTCCAAGCGCGCGAATGCGCTCCAGCCGCTCGCGGGTCGAGAGGCACTGATGCGTGACGTCCATCGGCAGCATGACGAGCGGAATGCCGCTCTTCAGCACCACTTCGGAAGCTTCGGGATCAACATAATTGTTGAAATCGGCTGCCGGCGTAATGTTGCCGGCTTCGGAGAAGGAACCGAAGATCATCACGATCTCCTGGATCCTCTCCGCGATGTCCGGCGCCTTGATCAACGCCAAGGCGACATTGGTGAGCGGGCCCAGCGTCACCAGCGTGATCTCGCCCGGCTCCGCCGCGCGGAGGCTGTCGATCAGAAAATCGACGGCGTGCTGCTGCTGGATCGCCACCGTTGGCTCCGGCAGCGACGGCCCATCAAGCCCCGTTGGGCCATGCACATGTTCGGCTGTGATGAGCGGACGGCGGATCGGGCGCGAGCAGCCGGCATAGATCGGGACATCCGTCCGCCCCGCCAGTTCCAGGATCTTGCGGGCATTCAACACGGTGCGCGAGAGCGGCACGTTGCCGGCCACCACAGTAATGCCGAGCACATCGAGTTCGGGCGAGGCGAGAGCCAGGAGGATGGCGACGGCGTCGTCCTGGCCGGGGTCGGTGTCGATGATGATCTTGCGCGTCATGGTCTCTCTCTTGAGCAATCAGGCGTCGCGAAGTTCGCCGAGGCCGCTTGGCGCCCTCGCGCCGCCGCGCAGCCGGCCCGAAAGCCAGATGCCGGCGATCGTCGCGATATAGGGGAGCATCTGTAGGAGCTGGTGCGGAACGGCATTGCCGAAACTGAGCTGGGCGCGAATGCCGAGCGCCTCGACGACCGAGAAGAAGACCGCCGCCGCCGCCGAGCCGATCGGATGACCGGCACCGAAGATCACGGCCGAGAACGCCATGAAGCCGCGGCCGGCGGTCATGTTGATCGAGAAGATCTGCAAGCTGCCCAGCGCGAGTTCAGCCCCGGCCAGCGCGCACAGGACCCCGCCCAGCAGCAGCGCGATGAGCCGCATGCGCCCCGGATCGGCGCCGACGCTGCGCGCGGCAAACGGATGCTCGCCGCAGGCGGCCAGCCGAAGACCGAAGCGCGTGCGCCGCGTCAGCAGGAAGAGCGCGAACACGACGACCGGCATGGCGAAGACGAGGATCGAGAGCGAGGAGAACGCTCCGAAACCCTCGGGATGCGGCAGTCCGATCGGCGCGCGGACAGAACCCTGCGTGCCATAGACCGCCTGTACAGCCAGATCCGTACCGCCCAGGCCAAGGCCTGTCAGCCCAAGACCGGCGATGATCGGGCTGGCGCGCAGCTTTTCGATCACCACCCAGAACAGCAGCGAAAAGACGAGGCAAACGCCGATCGCGACCAGAAGAGCCAAGGGAATCGAGCCGGTCGCCGCCGCGGCGAGCACGGAAGCGCAGGCGCCCATGATCATCAGGCCCTCCAGTCCCAGATGCCAGACGCCCGCGCGCTGCGCCAGCATGCCGGCCATGGCAGCGTAGATAAGCGGAGTGCCCGACCGCAGCACGGCGACGAGGAAGTCGATCACGATTGGGCCTCCTTGCGCCGGAAACGCGACAGGAAGCGGAGGCGTGGTCCTGTTCTTGCGGTGATGAAGAGCGCGATGGCCGCGTTGATGACATCGATCGCCGCGGAGGGAAGCCCGGCGATGATCGGCAGATAAAGGCTCGCCGAGGCAAGTCCGCCGAAGAACAGGCTGGACCCGACGACGCCGACGACCGAGAGCCCGCCGACCAGCGCGATCAGGATGGCGGTGAAGCCATGCGCCGGCATGAAGCCGGAGACGAGCCGTCCGCTCGGCCCCATGAATTCGACCGCTCCGGCGAGACCGGCGAAGAGCCCAGAAAGCAGGAACGCCGCAAGGCCGAGCCGCGAGAGCCGCGCGCCCTGCCAGGTGACCATGACCGGGTTGCGGCCGGCGAGGCCCGACAGAACGCCGAAGGCCGTCCGGTTCATCAGCACCCAGACCAGCACCGCCGACGCAACGGCAATGGCGATGATGAGCGGCGAGAGCCCGCTCGATGTGCTGATACGATAGGCGGCGGCGACCGGCTTCGACGCGGAGAGTTCGCCGGTTCCTGTCGGGTCCTTGAGCGGACCGGAGGTGACATAGATGAGAAACAGGCCGGCGATGAAGTTTGCCATCAGCGTCGTCAGCACCTCGTCGGTGCCGGAACGGACGCGCAGCAAACCGGGCCAGAATGCCCAGAGCGCGCCACCGGCAGCCCCGGCGATGAGCGCCGCGGGCACCACGATGAAGGCCGGGGCGCCGTCCAGCCAATGGACGGCCGTCGCCGCGCCGATGGCGCCAAGATAGAACTGCCCTTGCGTGCCGACATTGAAGAAACCGGCGCGGAAAGCGATGAGCACGCCGAGCGCCGACAGGAACAGCGGAACGGCCCAGCGCAGGCTGCCGAGCAGCGCCGATTTCGACAGGAACGCGCCTTCGGCAATGCTGCGGAACATCAGGAGGCTGGAAAAGCCCATCAATTCGAACACGATGCCGACAAGCACGAGCGCGACGACAACATAGGCAAGCGCGCGCAGAACGACGACAAGGCGACTGTTCATCAAGCTGCCTCCGCCCGGGCGCGCGTCATGGCCGATCCGACGGCTTCCAGATCATAGGGCGGCTGGAATTCCGCGACGACGCGGCCCGACATCATCACCACCAACCTGTCCGAAATATCGAAGAGTTCGTCGAGATCGGACGAGATCACCAGCACCCCGGCGCCGCGCGCGCGGGCGGCGCGGAGCGACTGCCAGACGAAGGCGGTGGCGCCGATATCGAGGCCGCGAGTCGGCTGGGCCGCGATGATCAGCGCCGCCGCATCGTCGATTTCGCGGGCGAGGATGACTTTCTGAGCATTGCCACCCGAGAGCGAGCCGGCTGGTTGCTCGACCGCGTTGAAGCGCACGCTCCAGCGCTCCAGCGCGCTCCGGCAGGCTTTCTTCAACGCCTTCGGATCGATGAAGCCCAGCGCCGATCGGAGAACGAGATCGCGCGCCGACCAGTTTTCCCAAAGTGACGTGGTGAGGCTGAGGCCCTCGACATTGCGCTCGAACGGGATGATGCGCAGCCCCTTCGAGCGTCGCTCGGCCAGCGAAGCACGGGTGACGTCGTCGCCGGCCAGTTCGATATTTCCAACGCTGACATCGGCAAGGCCTGAAATGGCCCGGACGAGCGCCCGCTGGCCATTGCCCTCGACACCGGCGACGCCGACGATGCGGCCGGCCTCGACATGAAGATCGACGCCGTCCAACGCCGGGCCGTCCGGATCGGGAAGCGTCGAAACGCTGCGCATCCAGAGGACGAGCCGACCATGCGGACCCGAAATCGGCAGATGGAGGACAGGCTCCTCGCCGGTGGCGGCGGCGAGGTCCGCGGGCGCCAATGCCGCCGCCTCGGCCGAACCGATGATCGCGGTCGCGAGTTGCTCCGGCGTGATCGATCCGATCGGGGTCGGACCCTCGACAAGCCTGCCACCCCGAAGCGCCGTCACGGTCTCGGCGACCGCCATGACCTCATGAATCTTGTGCAGGATCAAAAGGATGGTCACGCCCTGGTCGCGCAGGCGCCGGACGCGCTCGGACAGGAAACTGATGCCGACCGGCGAGAGTACCGCCGTCGGCTCGTCGAGAATGAGCACCTTGGCGTTGGAGACGAGCGCCCGGGCAATCTCAACGGCCTGCTGCGTCTCGACGGGAAGGTCGCGGATCCGCGCGCTGAGCGGCACGTCGACGCCGAGACCCTGGAGGTGATCGCGCCAGCGCGCCTGCAGACCGCGCCTTGTATAGAGCGGGAAGTCCGGCCGCGTCGAGCCGAACTCCATAGCCTCCGCCACCGTGAAGGATGGCGGAAGCGCGAAGCTCTGGTGGACGAGTTCGATGCCGGCAGCGCGGGCGGCCCCGACGCTGCCGAGCGCCACAGGCCTGCCGCCGATCCGCAGCGTGCCGGAAGTCGGCCGCACGAGGCCGGACGCAACGCGCGCGAACGTCGTCTTGCCGGCGCCGTTCTGGCCGACCACCGCATGGATCATGCCGCGCCGGAAGGCCACGCTGACGCCTGAAAGCGCCAGCACGGTGCCATACCGAACGTCCACGCCAGCACAGGCCAGCGCGATCTCGCTCTCGTCCGCCATGATGAAGGTTACGGGTTCGGGTTGAACGGAACCTCGATCTTGCCGGCTGCGATCTCGCCCTTGACCTTGTCGACCTCGGCGAAGATCTCTTTGGCCTTGGTGGCGACAGCTGGGTCGGCGACCTTCAGGAACTCCTCCGAGAGGATGAAGTCGATCACGCCTTCATTGAGGCCCGTCGCATAGTGGCTGCCCTTCCAGTCGGCGGCCAGCGCGGCCTTGACCTGGCTGTAGAGCGACTGGCCAAAGTCCGCGAGCACCAGCGAGACGACCTGCTTCGGGCCGAGCTTGATCTGGTCGCGCGAGCCGCCGGAGACGAAGCGGCCCTCGCCCTCGGTCGCCGCCTGGATGACGCCGATATCGGTCGCCGCACCGTCGGTCTGGATGTAGTCGACGCCATCTTGATACATCTGCGCCGCAATCTCGTGACCCTTGGCCGGATCCTGGAACGAGCCGGCAAAGGCGCCCGTCACCTTGATATCGGGGCTGACGCTGGCTGCCGCCAGCTTGAAGGCGTTCAGATCCGCGTTCAGACCGGGAATGCTGACGCCGCCAATATAACCAATGGACTTCGACGTGCTGAACTTCGCGCCAAACAGGCCGGAAAGGTAGCAGCCAAGGTGATAGTTGTAGGAGATCGTGCGGACATTCGGCAGCGGCGGATCGAGCGGATCGGCATAGAGTTCGACGAAGCGTGTATCCGGGAAATCCGGGGCAACCGCCTTAACCGGCGCGCCCATCTGCAGGAAGGTCGTGATCACGATCTTGGCGCCGGCCGTGCCGAGGCCGCGCAAAATCGTCTCGAAGGTCGCCGGGTCCTGCGCATAGATCGTGCGCGTCTCGAAGCCTTCTTCGGAGGCCAGCTTCTTCAGCGCCGCGATCATGCCATCGATCGGGCCATTATCGCCTGCCGCCTGCGTATGCACGAGCGCGACCAGTCCGCCGGCCGCCTGAGCGTTGCCAAGGCCCGCCAGCGACAGAACGACCGCCGCCCCGGCGCTGGCCATCAGGAAGTCGCGCCGCGACGGATTGCCGAATGCCCCGCCCGTTCCCTGCTTCTTCATTACCCGTCCCCTTCTTGTGGTGAACCGACCGTTGGGTTCGCCTTGATCAAACGGTCAAACTTCGGTTCTGTCAAAAGCAATCCACATGCCAGAGGCCGGATCGACGTGCGACGTACGGACCGAGCCCGCAGGGCAGCACAGTCGCGAAGGATCACCAGCGCAGCTCCTTGACCGTGACAAGGGGAAGGCTCCATCGTCCGGCCCGCAGCGGCAGGCGTTGCGCCCGTGCCCTTTCATTTTGCCGGCCATGACCAAAGGCCAGCCAGGAGATCTTCATGCCCCGTCTCCACATGCGCCTCCTGGTGCTCGCTTTGCTCCTTGTTGGGGCGATCGGCACCACCCGGCTGCACGCCGAGGAAAGCGAACCGGTCGAGGTCGCATCCGGGATCAGCTATACGTTGATCGGGCGCTGGGACACCGACAAGCTCAATGCGATCCTGTCCGTCGATACGCCGAAATTCTTCGGTATTACAGTCGCTTACACGCCGGCAAAGAATGCCGTCCGGCTCTACCGCGTCTCCTATACCTCCGTCATCCCGGAGCGAGGCAACCAGCCGACCGTGGCGTCCGGCCTCCTCGCCGTTCCCGACACGGACGGCAGCAGTTTCCCGCTCGTCTCCTACCAGCACGGCACCGTCTATGGTCACGACCAGGTCCCGTCCTTTCCGGACCAGTCCGCCGAGACACAGCTGATGGTCGCCCAGTTCGCCGGGCAGGGTTACCTTCTGATCGGCAGCGACTATTTCGGCCTGGGGACGTCGAAGGACCCTGAGGGGTATATGGTCAAGGCTAGCCACCAGCAGGCTACCTACGACATGCTGATGGCCAGCCGCGCTGTACTCGCCAAGATGAACATCGCGGCACCGAAGCTTTTCATCGGCGGCTGGTCGCAGGGTGGCTTCGTCACCATGGCGTTGCTGGAAAAGCTTGAGGATACCGGCGTCAAGGTTGATGCGGCCGCTACGGCCAGCGCTCCGGTCGATATCTTTGTCGCGCTTAGCGGCTTTTTAGACTTTCCGCGCAAGATCGACGCGGACTGGGTGACGACTCTCTTCATCCTGTCGTCGTTCTCTTTCGAGAATTATTACGGTGTGCCTGGCCTCGCGCGTTCGCTGATCAATGATGAATATTACGACATCTCGAAAAGAGCCTATGACCGCGCCGACTACGATCCGAAGGATATACCGACGAATATCAGGAAGCTCATCCGCCCCGAATATTTCAATCCGCAGTTCTTCGCGGCGTCGGCTTATGGACGCCTCGTTGCGGCGACGCAATCCTATCGCTGGATTATCAAGACGCCGGTCCGTAATTACTATGGCGAGGCCGACGAAGTAATTTCCCAGGGCCTTGGTCGCCTCGTGATGACCTATCAAAATGCCATCGGCAACGGCAATAATGTCGTCGACGCGATCTCAACCGGCCCGACGACCCATCGCGGCACCTTCGCCAAATCGGTGCCGCAATGGAAGATCTGGTTCGACAGTCTGAAGTGACGGCGCAAGCCGTCACATGATGCCGGTTTCCTCGAAGATCCCGCTCGTATCGCGGCCGGCGAGGATCATGTCGCGGACGACGTCCTCGCCCGCGACCTTGCGGAGCGCCGCCTGGATGATGTCGCCGACATGGGCCTTGGGCACCGTCAGGACGCCGTCGATATCGCCGACGATCAGGTCGCCGGGCTCGACGCGGCAGCCATTCTTGAACTCGATCGGGCAGCGATAGTCGATGACGCGGCCGCGGACGCGCTGGTCCTGCGCATAAGAACCCATTGAGAAGACTGGGAAACCCAGCTTCAGGATCTCGCGCGTGTCGCGATGATACCCGTCGAGCACCGCACCGACGGCGCCGAGCTTTTCGGCCCTCGTGCTCATGAGCCCGCCCCAGAGCGCATAGCGCGGCGAGGAACCGGTACAGATATAGATCTCTCCGGGGGAGAGCTGATCGAGGGCCTTGAACATCAGGCCGAAGGCATCGTTGCCGCCGCTATGGCCGAGCGTCTCGGTAGCGCAGTCGGCTTCCTGGACCGGCATGGCGCGGCCGACCAGCACCGTCTCGGGCACGAGGGCGCGGATGTCCGGCGGGAGGAATTGCCGCGTCAGGCCGGCCGCATCCATGACGTCGCCGATGACCGCGGTGAAGAGTTTCTCGCGAACGAGCGCAAAGAGATCCTGATCCTGCATGATGATCCTCAAAAGCCGGCGACGCCGGACAGGTCGATCTCGGTGATGTGCCAGCGTCCGAGATTGGCGGTGTAGAGCTTGTCGCCCTTGAAGGCGATGTTGGTCGGATGGGCGAGCATTGTTGCCTTCGGGTCCTCGATCAGAAGCTCCAATGCGCCGCCTTCTTTCTGGCGATAGATCCGGCTCGGCTCGTAGCACGAAATATAGAGAGCACCGTCCGGACCGAAGGCGAGACCATCCGGAACATTCATCGGCTCGGAAATCCGGCGGACGGTGCCGGCTGAACCATCGGCGCGGATCTCGACGAGCGAGACGCAAGGCACGTCGCTCTCGACCACGTAGAGTCCGCCGCCATTTTTCGCCAGCAGGCAGCCATTGGCGAAATCCATCGGTGTTTCGCACCAGACGCCGCCCTTCCCGGTGACGAGGTCGAAACGGAAGACGCCCGGACCGACATTGTTGTTGCCGCGGCTGTCGGTGACATAGAGGACGCCCCGCGCCGCATCGACCACCGGATAGTTCGGAACCCCGATGCCCGACGCGGCAAAGCGCGCCATCTCTCCGGAAGCCGCGTCATACCGAAAGATCGCCGCGTGCTTCAGATCGCAGGCGAAGACATTGCCCGCCGGATCGAACGCTATGCCGAGCAGGAAGCCGCCGGTCGAGCCCATCCGGCGTGCCGAGGAACCATCCGCCTCGATACGGATCAGATCCCCGGTCTCCGTGCCGCACCAGACCGAGCCGTCGGGATGGATTGCGACACCTTCGGGATGCGCAATTCGCGGTTCGGAGAAGATGCCGTCGAAGAAGACGCGCGCGGCGGAGATTTCGAGAAGCGGTTTCAGGATGTGGTTCCTCCCAGCTGATCGATGAGCGAGCGATCGGCGGCGAGAATCTCGGCGATCAATCCGCCGCGATCGCGGGCACTGACGAATTCGAGCCGGCGGAGGCCGAGCGGATCGATGCGGTGGCGCAGTATGTCCAGTCCATCGCGGTCCGGCAGCGGCACCTCGCGGCAATCGGCGGCGAAGCGCGGCTCGAAGCCGGTGGCCGCAACGATCGCCTCTCGACTGGCGCCGGGCATGATCTCGGCGACAACCAGTTCCCCCGTTGCTTCGTCGAGTCGGAAGACGCAGAGATCGGTGAAGATCTGTGCCCGGCCCGTTCTATAGCCGGCTAACGATCGTTCGGCCGCGCCGAGAAGGCCGCGGCCCGAACTGGCAAAGTCGACGCGCTCCACCAGCGACAACCGCGAATGGCGCGTGACATAGAGCGCGTAGTCGCGATGCATGTTGGCGACGTCCGCCATGCCGCCCTGCCCCGGCAGGCGCAGCATGCCGCCACTCTTCTTGGTGATCGCCAGATTATTGACTCGGCCGAAGCGATCGATCTGCGCCGCGCCGATGATCTCATGCGTCACCGAGCCGGCCTGATAATAGGTCGAATAGGTATCGTCGCCGCCGGCATGGCCGGCGGCCGTCTCGGCGTCGAGGCTTTCGAGCGCCGAAAGCAGCATCGGCGAGGGCTCGATGTCGATATGGCCGCAGGAGAGCGTGGCCAGCATCATCCCCGGCGCATGCGTCGCCTTGGCGAGACGATAGGCGACATTGGCGAGCGGCGAGACGGCGCCGGCCGAGGCGAAGCTCTCGTCGTCCAGTTCGGCGGCGAGGCGGACGACCAGGATCTCGTCGATCGTCGGCACTTCAGGAGTCGCATGGATCGCGGGGAAGCGTTCCGGCAGCTTCGCCGCACGGATACGGACCGCGCGCTTCAAATGAGGTGGCAGGCCTGTCTCAGGCAGGGCGAGGCAGTCGGCAAGAGGCGCCTCGTCGGCAAAGGCGGCGGCGAGCGCGGCATAGTCGGTCGCATAAAAGGGCAAGCAGGAGGTCGGCCAGGCTCCGCCGGGAACGAGCGCGATTGCGCTGATCTGGTTGCGCGTCAGAACGGTCTGCCGCCCGGCCGCGGCAAGGCCGCCAACCGGCACGATCTCGTCGACGGTGACGAGCACCCTGCGTGCCGCGCCGACCATCGCAAGGTCGAGCGCCCGCGCGCCGATGATCTGGACATTGCCGCTGGCATCGGCGCGCGGCGCGTGCAGCACGACCGTGTCGAGGACGAGCGGCGGGATCGCGCCGATGGGTTCGCCGGCGATCGGATCGTCGACGGCGCGGGCGCCCGGCACCTTCTCCATCATCGCCGAGCCGAGCGGCAGCTGGAAAAGCCCGGCTGGCAGGTTCTGCTGCGCAGCACGAAGCGCCTCGATCATGGCGAGCGCCGTCCAGTCGCGCACCGGGATCTCGCCGGCCTCGGCGACGGCACGAAAACGCGGCGGCAGGCCGAAAATGTCGAGGCTTGAGAAGCAAAGGTCGATCGATCCGACGCAGCCGGCCTCCAGCAGCATTTCGAGCGCCAGCCCGCCAGCCCAGGAGGTGTAGGTGAGATTCGTCTTGTGCAGCGCAGCAATGCTGCGCAGCAAAGCGATCGGCAACCGGGCGAAATGATGCCCGCCGACGCCAAAGCGATCGCCATCCTCGACCATCCCGGCAAGAGTCGGGAGGTCAACGAAGGCGGGGCTGTTGGACTTGGTGAGGTTGTGTCGCGTCATTGGGCAGAAGGACCCTCACCCCTACCCTCTCCCGCCATGCGGGAGAGGGGGCGACAACGATAGATCGTGGAGACTGGGGCGAACGCCATCGGAACTCCCTCGCCAGCTTGCGGGAGAGGGTTGGGGTGAGGGTCTTGCTTTCCGGCGGCGATCATCATCGACGACGCCATCCTCAAATCGCTTCCGCTTCGATGCGGTAGCGCGTCGTGAAGATCTCTCCGGCGGCGAATTCGCGGACCGTGGGCGTGCCCGATCGCGCGATCGGGTTGTCGGCGCGCGCAGTTGCCGGGCCGAGGCCGAAGGGCGAGCAGAGCGGTTCGATGCCGATCGACACCTGCTCGCCGTTCCAGGGGCTGAATTTCCGTCCGCGATTCGAATACCAGAGCAGCAGGCTTGGGAAATGTTCCTTCTGCCAGACGAGGCGGACGCGATAGCCCTCGGCGCGGTTGACGAGCGCACAGCTGCCCTCGATGCCGTTCAGCTGAACCAGTTCCTCGGAATCATCGACGAAGGGAAGACGGGTCGCGTCAAAGGTTCTGCCGCTGCGCAGCGGCACGGCGGCAAGATCGGAGAAACACTGGTCGATGGCGAAGAGCGGCGCGGCCGGCTCGACCGTGCCCGGATAGGTGCGCCCCTCGGCGAAGGCCGCCGGCTCCAGCCGCGCGGCCTGCGCGAGTTTCGGCAGGCGGAAGGTCGGGTGGATGCCGATCGGCAAGCGGCAGGATTCGCGGATATGGATGCTGAAGACGATGTCGACGGCCGGCGCAGCGGGGTCCGGTTCGATCCGCCGCTCGACGCGCTCGATCGGGCTTTCCGGCGGATAGACGAGGCGCAGCGCCAGCGTGCCGTCCTCGCCCTCGTCCCACTCCCATTCGGCATTCGAGGAATGGCCGTGCAGTTCCTCGCCGGGCTCCGGCGTACCGAGCAGAGCCGCCCAGTCTGGCGCGGCATCCGGCACCGGAACAGCGTAGCCGAAGGGCGCGCAGGACCAGTCGCCTCGAAGGCGCCGCAAGATGCCCGGCAATTCCTCCGTCCCGGGCGCCCCGGCCCAGGGCGCTATATGCATCGGGCTTACCTGCCGTCCGTCGGCAAGCACGAAGGTCAGTGGCGCCATCATGGCGCCGAGCCGCTGCACGGTCAGCGCACCATGCGCCCAGCCGAGCCCGCGATAGGAGTCTCCCCGGTCTTCGCTCATTATTGTTTCGCCTTCTCCACGGCCCGCGCGATGCTCTTCGCAGCGAAGTCCCGGACGCGGGCCTGGCCGATGTCGCTGCGATAGAGCGAGCATACCAGTTCACGCTCCAGTTCGAGGCCGAGCGTGCGTTCGCCCGACAGCGCGAAGGCGGTCAGCCGTTTCAACCCTTCGACCGCGTCGGCCGGCTCCGCCGCGATCGTCCGCGCCAGTTCCAGGGCACGCGGCACGAGAGCGGGCGCCTCGACGATCTCGTTGACGAGGCCCAACGCGACAAAATCGGCGGCGGGCAGGATCGCGCCGGTCATCAGCAGGAAATTAGCGCGGTTGCGGCCGAGCTTGTCGACGCTGCGCTGCGTGCCGCCGCCGCCGGGGACGAGGCCGAGCTTGATTTCCGGCAAACCGAATTTGGCAAAGTTCGAGGCGAGCACCAGATCGCAGCAGAGCACCAGTTCGAAGCCGCCGCCGAGAGCGAAACCGTTCACCGCCGCGATGATGGGCTTGGCATTGTCCTCGATCGCCGCATACATCCGCCCGCCAGCCTTCTGGAAGGCATCGAATTCAGGGCCGGTCTGCGCCGCATATTCCTTGATATCGGCGCCGGCCATGAACCCACGTCCCTCGCCGGTGACGACGATCGCGCCGACGTTGCGATCCTCCGAGAGCCGCTCGAACGCCTCGGTGATCTCGGCCTGCATGCGCCGGTTCATGGCGTTGAGCTGGTCGGCGCGGCGGAAGGTGACCAGCGCCACGCGGTCGGCGCGCTCGATCGTCAGCGTCTCGTAATCGTCGGCCATGGCGCTAGACCCGCTCGATCGTCATGTCGCCAGAGGCCTCCAGCGCGTCGATCTCCTCGGCGGCGAACCCGAACTCCGCGAGGATCTCGCGGCCATGCTCGCCGACCATCGGCGCGGGGCGATCGATCGAGGGCGGCGTCTCACTCATGCGGATCGCGGGGGCAACGACCTTGACCGTGCCAGCCTTCGGATGCTCGTAGGACGAGATCATCTTCATGTGCACGACCTGCGCGTCCTCACTCGCCGCGCGGATGTCCTGCACAGGCGCGCACCAGATGTCGACGCCGAGCATGCGCTCCAGCAGATCGTCCATGTCGAACTTCGTCGTCTCGGCGTTGACCTTCTCCCAGACCTCGTCGCGCTTCTTGAAGAGTGTTTCGAGATCGTCATAGCTAGCCAGATGCGGGGCTTCGAGTACGGTATAGAGCGTCTTGAACGGGCTCATGGCGATCGAGACATAGCGCCCGTCGCGCGTCTCATAGACGCCGAAGGGCGCTTGCATGCCTGGATGGCCGATGCCGGAATTCGGCCGCACGAAATCTTCGTCGAGGTTCAGCACGGCGCAATATTCCTGGCCGAGATGGGCGAGCATGCCGGCCATGAGATTGACCTCGATCTTCTGGCCCTTGCCGCTTTTCTCGCGCCAGAGCAACGCGGCGAGGATGCCATAGACCATGTTCATCGCGCCGATCTGATCGGCAAGGCCCGAGCCGGCGGGGATGGGCGGGCCATCGCCACGGCCGGTATTGGTCTGGAGGCCGACGAGGCCCTGGATCAGCATGTCCTGGCCGGGGCGATCCAGATAGGGGCCTTCCTCGCCATAGCCGGAGCCGGCGCAATAGACGATGCGCGGATTGACGGCCTTGAAATCCTCATAGCCATAGCCGAGCCGGTCGAGCACGCCGGGGCGGAAATTCTGCACGACGACATCGGCCTTCTTCGCCATTTCCATGATGATCGAATGGACCTTGCGGCTCTTCAGATTGAGCGCGATCGACCGTTTGTTGCGGTTCCAGGCGAGGAAATTCGGGCTTTCCGAGCCGCCGACCCATTTGGCGAAGAAGGTCATGGAGCGAAACAGATCGCCGGGGCCGGCGCGCTCGATCTTGATCACATCGGCGCCCAAATCGGCGAGCAATTGCGTCGCGAACGGCCCCTGGAGCAGATGGCTGAAATCGAGGATTGTGACGCCGGAGAGGGCCTTTTCCATGGTTCCTGCTTTCGTTGAGTCTGGCGTCAGACGAGGTCCGGCACGAAGCGCGGGGCGGCGGTCAGGCCGCCATCCACCTTGAGATCGATGCCAGTTGTGAATCCGGCTGCGTCGCTCGCCAGATAGATCGCCGCTTCCGCGACTTCTTCCGGTTTTCCGATGCGGCCGATCGGGTGCATCTTGACCCAGGCGCGGGCCACATGCTCGCCGAGATCGGCGATGACCTTCTCGTTCATCGGCGTCGCGATCGTGCCCGGCGAGATCGAATTGAAGCGCACGCCTGCGGGCCCGAACTCGACAGCCATCTGCCGCGTCATCGACAGCACCGCGCCCTTGGCGCCGGCATAGGCGGTCCAGCCATCGAGGCCAACATGGCCCTGCGCCGATGCCATGTTGATCACCGAACCGGATTTCTGGCGGATCATGTGCGGCAGGACGAACTTGCAACCGCGAAAGACCGAGGTGAGGTTGACCGCGATCAGGCGATGCCATTGCGTGTCGGTCATCTCATGGACCGGCATGCCGCCGATCGCGATCGCCGCATTGTTGACGAGCACGTCGATCCGGCCCGTCTCCTCGACGGCCTTCTCGATCAACGCGGCGATATCGCCCTCGACCGCGACGTCGCAATGGACATAGGTGGCGTGGCCGCCGGTGGCGCGGATCGCCTGTGCTGCCGCCTCGCCTTTCGCATCGTCGATATCGGAGAGGAAGACGCGGGCGCCCTCACGCGCCATGCCCGACGCGATGGCATTGCCGATCCCGTCGGCGGCGCCGGTGACGACGGCGGTCTTGCCTTCAAGACGTCCCATGACCCGCCCTCCTATGGCTGGCGCCGCTTCCACTCGTCGAAACCGACGGCGGCGATGATGATGAAGCCGGTGATGACGAGCTGCCATTCGGTGGCGAGATCGAGCATGCCCAGCCCGTTCGACAGAAAGGAGAGGATCAGCACGCCGAGCGCGGCGCCGAACAGCGAGCCGACGCCGCCGGAAAGGCTGACGCCGCCGAGCACCACGGCCGCCACCACCTGGAATTCGAAGCCGATGCCGGCGACATGCACGGCCGAGCCGAGGCGCGAGGCGAGCAATATGCCGGAGACGGTGGCAAGCAGCGAGGAGATGATGAAGCCGGTGAACTTGACCCGCTTCACATCATAGCCGGCGAGGCGCGCCACCTCGGGATTGCCGCCGACGGCATAGACTTTCCGCCCGAAGCTGCGGTGGCGCATCACATAGGCGAAGACGAGCAGCAGGACGAGCGCGATCACCGCCGGCCAGGGCACGACGCCCAGCAGGCGGCCATTGCCGAGCTGGAAGAAACTCTCCAGCGCCACATCGTCCGGGATCGCCTTCTGACCCGTATAGAGATAGACGCCGCCGCGCAGGATGAAGAGCGTGCCGAGCGTCACGATCAGCGAATTGATGCCGAGATAGGCGGCGAGAAAGCCGTTGACGATGCCGATGGCAAGGCCGAGCGCCAGCGCCGCCGCGATGCCGAGCGCCAGCGATTCCGTCGCATTCATCACCGTGATCAGCGGGATCGCCACCGCGGCGACCAGCGAACCGACCGAGACGTCGACCTCGCCCGAGATGAAGACGATCGCGACGCCGATGCCGGCGATCATGGCGAGCGAGGCTTGGCCGAGCACATTGGTCATATTGCGCACGGTCAGGAACGTGTCGGAGGCGAGCGCGAAAAACAGGATCACGGCAAGCAGAGCGACAAGAAGGCCGACCTCGCTGCGGCGGAAGAAGAGGCGGGCGATGCCCGGCGACGAGCCGGCAGCGGAAAGGCTAGGCGATCGCGGCATTCAAGATCCTTTCCTGCGTCGCTTCCTCACGCGAGAAGGTCGCGGTCAGCCGCCCCTCCGCCATGACCGCGATGCGGTCGGAGAGGCCGAGCAGCTCGGGCATTTCCGAGGTCATCATGATGACGGCGAGGCCCTCGCCGGCGAGGCGGTCGATCAGCGCGAAGATCTCCGACTTGGCACCGACATCGATGCCCCGCGTCGGCTCGTCGACGACAATGACCTTGAGGCCCCGCATCAGCCAGCGCGCCAGCAGCACCTTCTGCTGGTTGCCGCCGGAGAGGTTCTTGATCGGCTGGGCGAGGCTCGGCGTCTTGACTCGGAACCGGTCGACGAAGGATTGCACCGCGCTCCGCTCGCGACCCTCGTCGACGAAGCCGGCCTTGGCGAAAGATGAAAGCGCGGCGAGGCTCATATTCTGCTGAACGGGGAGTTCCAGCATCAGCCCTTCGAGCTTGCGGTCCTCGGTCAGGAGGCCGATGCCCAGCGAGACAGCGGTGCGCGTATCGTGCGGCTTCAGGTGAGCGCCGTCGATCGTGATCGTCCCGGTGCGGATCGGGTCATAGCCGACGATCGCTTTGGCAAGCTCGGTGCGCCCGGCACCCATCAGCCCGAAGAAGCCAAGCACCTCGCCGGCCCGCGCCTCGAAGGAGACGTCCTTCAATTTGGCGTCGGTCGAAAGTCCTTCGACCTTCACCGCAACCTTGCCGGTCGCATGCTGGCGCGAGCGCGGAAAGAGGTTTTCGATCCGCCGGCCGATCATGTCCTGGATCAGGCTGTCATTCGTATGTTCGGAGGTCGGCTTGGTCGAGATATGGCGGCCATCGCGCAGCACCGTCACCGTGTCCGAAATCTCGAACACCTCGTCGAGCTTGTGGCTCACATAGAGGACGGCGATGCCGAGCGAGGTCAGGCGCCGGATGACGACGAAGAGCAGTTCGACTTCCTTCGGCGTCAGCGACGAGGTCGGCTCGTCCATGACGACGATCTTTGCCTCATGCGCCAGCGCGCGGGCGATCTCGACCATCTGTTGCTGGCTGACGGGAAGATCGCCGGTCCGCGCCGCCGGATCGACGGCGAAGCCGATGCGGTCGAACAACGCCTTGGCCTCGGTGCGGATGGTCTTCCAGTCGATCGAGCCGCCGGGACGTTTCGGGTATTCCTCGAGGACGATGTTCTCGGCGACGGTGAATTCGGAGATCAGCGCGATTTCCTGGAAGACGACCTTGATGCCCTTCTTCAGCGCATCGCGCGGCGTCTTCAGTTCGGTCTCCTCTCCGGCAATGGCGATCGTGCCGTTGTCCTTTCCATAGACCCCGGCCAGGATCTTGATCAGGGTCGATTTGCCGGCGCCGTTCTCGCCCATCAGCGCATGCACCTTGCCGGGCATCAGCGTCAGGTCGACGCCGTCCAGCGCCACGACGCCGGGGAAGCGCTTGCCGATGCCGCGCATGTCGAGCGCGGGAACATCCAGCGAGATCGCCGGCTTCTGCGACGGTTCAGCGAGCATCGCCGCGCCTCCGCACGAGATCGAGCCAAGTGGCGAGGATGATGACGAGGCCGGGCACGACCATCTGCAGATCCTGGTTCCAGCGCAGGATGATGATCCCGTTGTCGATGACCTTGAGCAGCAGCACGCCGAGCAGAGTTCCCATCAGCGTGCCGCGCCCGCCAGCAAGCGAGGTGCCGCCAAGGATCACCGCGGCGATCACGGTCAGCTCGAAGCCCCGCCCCGCCGTCGGTTGGCCGGCATTCATCAGCGAGGAAAGGATCAGCCCGGCGACGCCGACGAGCAGGCCGGTGATGACGAAGGCGATCAGCTTCAGCCGCTCGGCCCGGAGGCCCGAGAGCCGCGCCGCCTTCAGATTGGCGCCGACGGCATAGAGATAGCGGCCGAACAGCGTGAAGCGCAGCGCGATGAAGCCGATGACGAAGATGACGATCGCCAGGATCACCGGGATCGGGATCGGCCCGACATAGCCGGCGCCGATCGCCGTGAAGGCATCGAGCTGGTGGCCGTTCTGCACGGCTTCGCGCGTATAGAGGAACACACCGCCTTGCAGGATCATCATGGTCGCGATTGTGGCGATCAGCGAGTTGATCCGGAGGCGGGTCACGACGAGGCCGTTGAAGAGCCCGACCGCTCCGGCGAAGGCCAGCGCGGCGATCGTGCCGAGCGCCACCGAATGGGTTCGGTTGGTCACGTCCATCGCGACGCAGCCGGTAAAGGCAAGCGACGCGCCGACCGAGAGATCGACCTCGCCGGCGACGAGCAGCATGGTCATGCCGACAGCGACGATCAGCACCAGCGAACATTGCCTCAGGATCGCGATGGCGTTGTCGGCGGAATAGAATTGCGGCGCCGCCAGCGAGATGGCGAGGCACAGCCCGATCAGCAGGCCGATGAGCACGATCTGACTGTTGTCGGTCAGCGCGCGGAAGGAGACGTCGCGCTTGCGCGCCGGCAGGGTTTCGCTGGTCATAGGGCGGCTCGGAACATTGGGTCTCGTTCAGTGTGGCAAGACGGGCCGCTGCCCCTTTGCCTCTCTCTGAGGGAGAGCTGAAGAAAGGGTCGCTTCGCAATTCGGAAGATTCGCCGGGGACGGCGGGCCGCCCCCGGCAGGAATTGACGGCTTATTTCTTGAGATCGGCCGCCGTCTGCATGCACTTGTCCGGGGCGACGACCTTGTTGACGTTGTCCCAGTTGATGGTGCGGGTGGTGCCTTCGACCGAATAGAACTTCTTCCAGTCCTCGCCATTCATCGGCGTGGTCGGGGAGACGATCCAGGTCGGGACTTCTTCCTTGTTGTAGAGCTTGACGGCGGCGTCCATCGCAGTGAAGCCGACCTTCTCGGGGAACATCGCCGCTTCGATCTTGTAGGACGGCTCCTTCTCGATCGCGTTGATGAAGGCAAGGCCTTCACCGCCGGTGCCGACGACGAGCAGATTGTCCTGCGACTTGCCAGCCGCCTTCCAGGCCTGCAGACCGCCGAGCGACGAACTATCGTTGATGCCGTAGATCACGTTGATGTCGCCGTTCTGGGCGAGCGCCGCGGCCGAGACCTCGAAGGAACGGTCGGGGTTACCGCCACCATCGAGGTCATGGACCATCACCGCGCCGGGGATCTCCGTCTTGATGCCGTCCATGAAGCCCTTGGAACGAAGCACCGTCGCCGAGAGCAGCGGCAGGCCGACATTCATGACATTGGCCTTGCCGCCGAGATGCGCCTTGGCATATTTACCGGCCTCGACACCCGCATGATAGCCGGTGTCATAGTCGCAGATCGCGACCAGTGTCGTCATGCCCTTGACGGGGTTGCCTTCGAGGACGATCGGAACGCCCTCTTCCTTGGCACGGCGCAGCAGCGGCGCGACGGCGTCCTCGTTCACCGGCGTGATGATCAGCACGTCGACGCCCTGCGAGATGAAGTCCTCGGCGGCGGCAACCTGCTTGGCGGCGTCAAGATTGGCGTCCTTGACCTCGACCTCGATGCCAAGCTGCTTGCCGCGGTCCTTCATGCCCTTGATGACGTTCTGGTACCACTCATGCGTCGCATAGTTGACGACGTAGCCAACCTTCTTCGGCATGGTCTCGGCCGCCATGGCCGAGCTGGCCGCCATCACCGCGAAAGCGGATGTGGCGAGAAGACCGATCAGCAGTTTCTTCATGGTGCATTCCTCCCTCTTCTAAAAGCGATCCGCCCCTCCCGGGCGGTCAGGTCTCGACTAGGAACTCTCCGCGCGAACGGCGCGGTTCCTCCCCGCCGCTTCCGGCGCACCGAGCGCGCGCGAAATCTCGTTGGCTGCCGCGCGGGCCGAGGCAAGCACGCTCGCCTTGTCGAAGCGGGCCTGCTTTTGCGGCAGATAGGGAACGGTGAGCGCGGCGACGGTCGCGCCGATATGATCGCGGATCGGCACCGAGATATTGGTGCAGCCTTCGACGGCGAGCGACGCGCGCATCTCATGGCCGAGACGCTCGATCTCGCCGAGGCGAGCGGCGATTTCCTCGCGGCCGGCGCCGGCTTCGCCCGAAGCCAGCACCTCGCTGACGAGTGCCTCGCGCTCGGCCGGCGGCAGCGCCGAAAGCAACACGGCGCCGGAACTCGTCTCCAGCACCGGGAAATGTGAGCCGAGCGCCACCGAATAGCGCATGGGCAGGGGCGAATCGACCTGCAGTACGACGAGCACGGTCGAGCCGCGCAGCACGACGAGATGGCAGCTCTGGTCCGTGCCGCCGACGAGCCCGCGCAACACAGGCAGCGCGGCATCGACGAGGCGATTGACCGGCGGATGCATGTGCGCGAGCTCGAACAGCTTCAGCGACAGGCGGTAGCGGTCAGCCCGGGTGCGGATCAGATAGCCGCGTCCCTCGAGCAGCTGGATGACGCGGTAGATCTCATGGATCGAGCGACCAAGTCCGGCGGAGATTTCGGTCTGCGTCAGATCCTCGTTGCGCGCCGCCATATATTCGAGGATGTCCAGCGCCTTCTCGGCCGCCGGCACCTTGTAGTCGCGCCGCGCCTCGCCCGCGGCGTCAGTGTCCTCGCCTTCGATGGCGAAATCGCCTTCCGCGACGCTCATACCGCCCTCCGTCCGAGTTCGGGCGCTGGCAGGGTCTCGGCATAGCGGCGGTCGAGGAGCTTCGCGAGTTCCTTCGCTGGAAGCCGCCCGGCGATCGCCTCGTGGGCGGGATGGGTCAGGTCGCGGAAGAACGAGATGAAGCCCGGATGGGTTGGCCGGAGATAGGAATTCGTCAGCGTCGCCAGCGTATTGGCAAAGAAATGGCGCGTCGCCTCGTTCGCGGCCGGATCGCGCCATGCGGCGAGCGAGCCGGGCTGCCCCCCGAAGGCCACGTAGTCACCGCGCTGATAATCGGCCGAGCATAGATGCAGCGCATAGGCGATCGCCGCCTCGCGGTGCTTGGAGAACGCGCTGACGCCGATCCCAGCCCCGCCAAGCAGCGCGCCGCGGGAACCTTCGACCGGGATATCCGTAAAGGCGAGACGCGGCGTCTCGGCGCGGGAAGCGTAGTTCACATAGCCGAAGGCGTAGGGGACATAGACGACGTCGTCCTGTGCGACCATGTGGTCATAGCAGCGGATCGGGTTCCACTGGGCAGACATCGGATGGGCGAGCGCCGCAAGTTCGGCCAGCTCGCCGACAATGCGCTCGACCGCCTCTTGCGGCAGGAAGCGGCCGCCCTCACCAATCGCATCACCGGCGCCGGCGGCGAGCGTCAACACCAGGCACATCGCGTCGGTCGGGACGAAGGGAAGGCCAATGCAGCGCCCATCGCGGCGAAGCGCATTGCCAAGCTTGACGATTTCTGCATGGTTTTGCGGCGGGGCATCGGCAAAGGCGGGGAGCAGGTCGGGCCGGTAGGAGGCGACCTGCGCCGCCGCGTCGATCGGCAGGGCCCATTGCCTCGCGTCGGCCTGATAGGAGCGCCAGGAACCGCCGACACTGTCGGCGGCGAAACGCGCGCGCTCCTCGGCGGAAAGATAGGGATCGAACGGCACCATCAGCCCCCCCTCGGCGATGTCGCCGATGAAGGGATGGTCGAAGACGACCAGATCATAATCCTGCAACACGTCTTCGAGCCGGCCCTCGCCGAACTCGTAGAGGCTGCGGCGATCCCACGCGATGTCGAAGCCCGGATGGGCGGCGCGATAGGGCTCGACGCTCGCATCGAGCGGTCCCCAGCAACGTCGGTGATCCCAGGCGAGCCCCCGCAGCGTGGCCGTCATTCCGTCGTCTCCCATCAGCGCCGGATTGCACCAGCTTGAGGAGAACGATAGCCTCATTTTTTACAGATGCAAATTCTTTTCTTATATGCTCGCACCGCAACCCTGAGGCCGGCTGGCATCAAGCGCTACCTGACGTCTTGCGTGACCGCACGGGTCCAGAATCGGCCGGAGCGGCCCGATTCAACGCCACGGCAGCGCGGATCAGCGCCTTGAACGCCGCTTCATCAACTTCCGCGCCCTCCCGAATATCAATGGCCCGCCGTACCTTGCCGTCCACGCTGGAATTGAACAGGCCGGACGGGTCGGCCAGTGATGCGCCCTTCGCGAAGGTGAGCTTCACGACCTTCTTGTAGGTCTCGCCGGTACAGAGGATCCCGCCATGCTCCCAGACTGGGATTCCCCATTTCCATGCCTCGACACCGTCCGGATCGGCCTCACGGATGAGAGCCCGGACACGGGCCAGCATAGCGCCGCGCCAATCGCCGAGTTCGGCGATATGGGCGTCAATGCGGGCGGAGGGGGAGATGCCTGGATCTTCGGGAGTGACAATCGGCATGATGGGCGGCCCTCTTCAGCGGCGACTGGCGGAACCCGATTTGGCACGCGGCCATTCTGCGTTCATGCTGTGCCATCAAGGCAAACCGCGAGCGGCACCTTCGGCGTACGAAGCAGGAACGCAACGGGCTACAGAAACGAAAGGACGAGCTATGGCAACCGCCAAGAACACGATCTGCATATGGTACGACAAAGACGCCGAGGCCGCAGCGCGCTTCTATGCCGAGACATTTCCGGACAGCACGGTGACTGCTGTGCACAAAGCTCCCGGCGACTACCCTTTCGGCAAGGCGGGCGACGTGTTGACGGTTGAATTCACTGTCGCCGGCATACCTTGCCTCGGCCTCAATGGCGGTCCGGCCTTTCGCCATACCGAAGCCTTCTCGTTCCAGATCGCCACAGATGACCAGGCCGAGACCGACCGCTACTGGAACGCCATCGTGGGCAATGGCGGTCAGGAAAGCGAATGCGGCTGGTGCAAGGACAAATGGGGCCTCTCCTGGCAGATCACGCCGCGCGTGCTGACCGAGGCGCTGGCGGCCGGGGGCGACGAGGCCAAGCGCGCCTTTGCCGCCATGATGGAGATGAGGAAGATCGACGTCGCCGCGATCGAAGCCGCCCGGCGCGGCTGACGGATTGGACCACTGTCTCGCTGCGCTCTCAGTGAAACGGTCGGACTTCGACGGGTGCCCGGCAAGCGATGGCAGCCTTTTGTCCCCAGGCCAGCGCCCCGTCCATATCCTCGACATCCAGCACCCAGAAGCCGCCGACATGTTCGGTCGTCTTGAGATAGGGTCCGCTGGCGACGACCAAATCTCCATCGGGCCGCGCCCGCAGCGACATGGCGCGGCCTGCCGGCTGTAGTCCGCCGACGAAGACCCGGACGCCGGCAGCGACCATCTCGTCGTTCAGCGCATCGATAGCACGCGCCATCGCCTCGTCTTCGGAGACGAACGGATCGTAGTCGTCGGGGTGGTGAATAGCGACCCAGTATTGTGCCATGGTTCCTCCTGAGATCGAAAGGCCGGTCGAACGCGGAAGCCTTCACGCCTGGATGGAAAGCCCCAAGCCATGCTTGACCGTCTTGAGCGCGATCAGGCTTTTGTATTTCCGCACCAGCGCCTGCTGCTCGCCCATGAGCCGCTCAATGAAGGCATTATATTCTTCGAGGTCGCGGACGACTACCAGAAGCACGAAGTCCATATCGCCGGTGACATACCAGCACGATTGAACTTCAGGCGCACGGTCGACCCATCGCTGAAATTGCTCCAGCGTGTGTCGATGTTCGTTCTGGATTTCGAGTTCGACGAGAATGGACAAGGTGCGATTGACGGCCTTCGGGCTGACCACCGCCACGATTTTCTCGATGAACCCATCCTGCTTCAGTCTGGCGATCCGGCGCTCGACGGCCGAGGTGGAGAGGCGGACCGCGTCGGCAATGATCTTGCCGGGAACGTCCGCATTTTCCTGCAGCATCGAAAGTATGGTTCGATCAATGTCATCCACGGCGCCAATCCGCTCCCTTTCGCGGAATTTCCGCTATTTTTAGAGATCTATCACGGTTTTTCCGCGCGCTAAATTCATACCATCACGCCATGACGAGCCAAGCCCCCCTCTCCGCCATCAATATCGACCATGCCCGCCAGCAGATCGATCCCGTGTTCCTGAACTCAGGCCTGCTGCGCTCCGATGCGCTCGCGCTGTCGCTGTTCGCCAAGGACGAGACCGACAACCCGATCCGAAGTTTCAAGGGAAGAGGGACGGGCTTTTTCCTCGCCAATCTGGCTGACAACGGGCCCCCTCTGGTCACGGCATCCGCCGGGAACTTCGGTCAGGGACTCGCCTATAATGCCGCGCGGCACAAACGATCGCTGACCGTCTTCGCCAGCCTGAACGCCAACCCGCTGAAGATCGAGGCCATGCGCCGGTTCGGTGCCGAGGTCGTGCTCGCCTGCGAGGATTTTGACGGAGCCAAGGAGGCCGGACGGGCCTACGCGACAGAGCGGGGCCTGACCTTCGTCGAGGATGGCGCGAGCGCGGCCATTGCCGAAGGGGCAGGAACGATAGCGGCGGAACTGACGGAAGCGGTCGACGACATCGACGCCATTTTCATTCCACTCGGCAACGGCGCTTTGGCAGCCGGAATAGGCTGCTGGTTCAAGGCGAGATCGCCGCGGACAAAGGTCGTCGCCGTCGCTGCGAGCGGCGCGCCTTGCATGGCCCTGTCCTGGAAGGCCGGCGAAGCGGTTCCCACTCCGGAGGCCCGCACGATCGCCGACGGAATCGCCGTGCGGATTCCCGTGCCCTCGGCAGTCGACTGGCTCAAGGACACGATCGACGACATCGTTCTGGTAGACGACGACCAGATTCTGGCTGCGATGCGGTTCGCCCATGCAACCTGGAACCGTCTGGTCGAGCCCGCCGGCGCCGCAGGACTGGCCGCCATCCTCGCAAACGCCTCCGCGCTGAAAGGCAGCCGCATCGCGACGATGCTATGCGGCGCCAACCTCACGGATCAACAGATCAAGGCATGGCTGCCCTCCGCCTAAAAAGACGAGGAGCGGGCACTCCCGCTTAAGCCAGCGGCAGCCAGTTGAACCCGTCGCGCTCGATCAGCCGGTCCGCCGCTGCCGGGCCGGCGCTGCCGGCCTTGTAGTGGTGGAGTTCGCCCTGGCCGGCTTCCCACTGGTCGAGGATCGGTTGGACCACGGCCCAGCCGGCTTCGATGTTGTCGGCGCGCTGGAAGAGCGTCGCGTCGCCCGTCAGGCAGTCATAGATCAGTGTCTCGTAGCCCGTTGAGGGCTCGGCCTTGAAGTAGTCCGAATAGCGGAAATCCATGTCGACTTCGGCGAGGCGGACCTGGCGGCCGGGGATCTTGGCGGCGAGGCGCAGCGAGATACCCTCATTGGGCTGGACACGGATGACGAGGGCATTGGGCTCGACCGCGTCCGTCGGCGTCTCGTCGAAGAGGCGATGCGGCGGCCGCTTGAACTGGATCATGATCTCGGTGCGGCGCACCGCGAGCGCCTTGCCGGTACGTATATAGAAGGGCACGCCCGACCAGCGCCAATTGTCGACATTGAGCTTCAACGCAACATAGGTCTCGCGGCGGCTGTCATGGGCGACATTGTCCTCCCAGGGATAGTTCTTGACGTGGCGCCCGCCGATATTGCCGGCCAGATATTGCGCCCGCACCGTATCGCGCTCGACCTCTTCCGGGGTCATCTGGCCGATCGCCTGGATGACCTTGGCCTTCTCGGTGCGGATCGCATCGGCGTCGAAGGAGTTCGGCGGCTCCATCGCGACCATGGCGAGAAGCTGGAACATGTGGTTCGGCACCATGTCGCGCAACGCGCCCGTCGCGTCATAGAACTTGCCGCGCTGTTCGACCGTCACCGTCTCGGCGGCGGTGATCTGGACATGGTCGATGAAATTGCGGTTCCACAGCGGCTCGAAGATGCCGTTGCCGAAGCGCATCGCCATGACGTTCTGCACCGTCTCCTTGCCTAGGAAATGGTCGATGCGGAAGATCTGATGCTCGCTTGCCGACTGGAGCAGGTGCGCATTGAGCGCCTTGGCCGAAGCCAGATCCGTGCCGAAGGGCTTTTCGACGACGATGCGGCGGAAGGCGTTCTCGCTCTCTTCGAACAGGCCGTTCTCGCCCAGCTTTTGCGCGATCGACGCGAAGAAGCGCGGCGTGACGGCCATGTAGAACACGGCATTGGCCTGTCCGGTCTCGGTCTTGCGCTGGTCCAGCCAGGCGCGGACCTTGTGGTAAGTTTCGGCGCTGTCGAAATCACCGACAATGTAATGGACACGCTCCATCAGCCAGGACCAGGCGGTCGGGTTCGGCGTCGCACCGGTGCCGACCGCGACTTCCTTGGCCGCTTCGGTCAGGAAGGTCCGGTAGTCCTCGTCAGTATGCGGGACGATGTCGACGCCTACGATCTGAAAGGCAGGATCCAGCGCGCCCTCGCGCGCCAGATTGTAGAGCGCCGGCATGACGAGGCGCTTGGTCAAATCGCCGGAGGCACCGAAGATGAACAGCGTCGACGCGGGCGCCGGCCCGGAATCGTCCTTGGCAGGCTTAGAGCTGCTGGCGTCGGTCATGTTCGTCCTCTTCTTCATCGGCGCATTGCCGTCCGCTCTTGCCGGAACCA
This sequence comes from Kaistia algarum, assembly GCF_026343945.1. Taxonomy (NCBI): domain Bacteria; kingdom Pseudomonadati; phylum Pseudomonadota; class Alphaproteobacteria; order Hyphomicrobiales; family Kaistiaceae; genus Kaistia; species Kaistia algarum. Next base: position 2,595,971 of record NZ_JAPKNJ010000001.1, on the reverse strand, counting down.
TGCTGAAATTCGATTAAGATCGGAAGACCGGATGATGACGGCGGCCGAATTTACGTCAGGTTATGACTTCATCGCCTCTTCTGGGCGAGAGTAAAGATCGAGCTTCGGGCGTGATAGCGCGACGGAATGCTCCCAGGGGGAAACGACCATGAGTTCGACTAGCGAGTTGCCGCCCGGCGCTCCGGGCCTCGATCCGCGCTGGACCTCGAGCGCCAAGAGCGGCGTCGGCACGGCGATGACGGCGGCGAGCCGCATCTGGTTCACGCTATCCCACGGCATTTTGAACGAAATCTATTACCCGCGCGTCGATGCCGCCTGCACCCGCGATTTCGGCCTCGTCGTCGCCGGGCCGGACGGCTATTTCTCCGAGGAGAAACGCGACGCCGATCATGAAGTCTCAATGATGGAGGAAGGCGTTCCGGCCTTCCGCCTCTCCAATACCGCCCGCGACCGTCGCTACCGGATCGAAAAGGAAATCCTGACCGACCCGCGCCGCGAGGCGCTGCTGCAGCGGATCACCTTCGAGGCGCTCGAAGGCGAACTTGCCGACTATCGTCTCTACGCCCTGCTCTCGCCGCATCTCGTCAATGCCGGCGCCAACAACACGGCCTGGGTCGGCGACTACAAGGGTACGCCGATGCTGTTCGCCTCCGGGCCGCGCGGCGTCTCGGTGGCGCTGGCCTGCAGCGTGCCCTGGCTCGCCCGATCGGTCGGCTTCGTCGGTGCATCGGACGGTTGGCAGAACCTGTCACGCGGTGAGCCACTGAACCAGGCCTATCAGCTTGCCGAGCATGGCAATGTCGCGCTATCCGGCGAGATCGATCTCACGCCTGGCAAGGGCCACGCGCTGCTCGCTCTCGGCTTTGGCGTCCGGCCCGACGAGGCAGGTTATCGCGCGCTATCGAGCCTGCAGGACGGTTTCGAATCAGCCCGCAAGCTTTATGCTCATGGCTGGCGCGCCTGGCAGGACAGCCTGCTCCCGCTCGACCGCCCCGCCGGCTCGTCGAACCTGAATCGCTATCGCATCTCGACGGCAGTGCTGGCGACGCACCAGCCGACCTCCTTCCCGGGCGCGGCGATCGCCAGCCTCTCGATTCCGTGGGGATTCTCCAAGGGTGACGAGGATCTCGGCGGCTATCACCTCGTTTGGCCACGCGACTTGGTCGAGACGGCGGGAGGCTTTCTCGCCGCTGGCGCCACGGCCTATGCGCGCGACATCCTCGCTTATCTCATGTCGATCCAGGAGGAAGACGGACACTGGTCGCAGAATGTCTGGCTCGACGGCACGCCCTATTGGAGCGGCGTGCAGATGGATGAATGCGCCTTCCCGCTGCTCCTCGCCGACATGCTCCATCGCTCAGGGCATCTGGAGCGCGACGAACTTGCGCGGTTCCTGCCGATGATCGAGAAGGCGGCGCGCTATGTCGCCGTCAACGGCCCGGTCACGGCGCAGGATCGCTGGGAGGAGGATGCCGGCTATTCGCCGTTCACGCTCGCCGTCGAGATTGCCGGCCTGCTGGCCGCCGCCGACCTTATGGATACCTTTGGCCGCAAGAGGGCGGCTCGCTATCTGCGCGAGACAGCCGACAGCTGGAACGACGACATCGAGTACTGGACCTTCGCGAAGGACACGGAGCTGGCCCAGAGACTTGGCATCTCCGGCTACTATGTCCGCATCGCCGCGCCGGAGACAGCCGATGCCGCCTCGCCGCTGGAGGGCTTCGTACCGGTCAAGAATCGCCCGCCGAGTGAGATGAGCCAGCTGGCGGCGATGCTGATCAGCCCCGATGCCCTGGCGCTCGTCCGCTTCGGGCTGCGCGCGCCGGACGATCCGCGTATCCTCGACACAATTGCCGCGATCGACGCGACGCTGCGGGCTGAGCTACCCCAAGGGCCGATCTGGTATCGCTACAATGGCGACGGCTATGGTGAGCACGAGGACGGCGCCCCCTTCAACGGCGTCGGCATCGGCCGACCCTGGCCGCTGCTCTCAGGCGAGCGGGCGCATTATGAACTCGCCGCCGGACGGATCGAGGTCGCGGAGCAATTGCTGACGACGCTGGAGGAATCGGCGAGCATCGGCGGTCTGCTGCCCGAGCAGGTATGGGACGCGACCGACATTCCCGAGCGGGAGCTCTTCCACGGCCGCCCCTCCGGCAGCGCCATGCCGTTGGTCTGGGCCCATTCCGAGCACATCAAGCTGCTGCGTTCGCTCCGCGACGGCGCCGTATTCGACATGCCGCCGCAGACCGTCGAGCGTTACCAGAAACGCGGCGTCACCTCGCCAGTGCGATCCTGGCGCTTCTGCCAGAAGATCCGCACCATCTCAGGCGGAAAATCGCTCCGGATCGAATTGCAGGCGCCGGCGATCGTGCACTGGACGACCGATGACTGGGCGACGATCCACGATACGCCGACGGCGCCGAACGATTTCGGCATCGATCTCGTCACCCTGCCAACGAGCGAGGCGGCGGTCGGAACCATCATCCGCTTCACGCTTTACTGGCCTCAGGCGGATCGCTGGGAGAATGCCGATTTCGCGGTGACGGTCGATCCGGCGCGGTCGCCGCCGCCCGTGCGGCGTCCGCTGGGACCGAGCGGCGCCCTGAAGGCGCCGCTGTGAGCGACGAGCCGAAGAAGGAGACGAGCATGGCGGGCATATTGGCGATCGATGTCGGCGGTACGGGCCTCAAGGCGGCGGTAATCGACGAGAGCGGACGGATGCTGACGGAACGGGCACGCGTGCCGACGCCGCACCCCTGCCCGCCCAAGGCGTTCCTGGATGCGGTTTCGGGGCTGACAAATGGCTTCCCCGCCTTCGACCGGATCTCGGTCGGCTTCCCCGGTGTCGTCCGGAACGGAACGGTGCTGACCGCTCCCAATCTCGGCACCGAGGACTGGTCGGGCTTCGCGCTCGCCGACGCGATCTCGAAGGTGTTCGGCGGCCATCCTGCGCGGATGATCAACGACGCCGAGATGCAGGGCTTCGCCATCGTTGCCGGCAAGGGCCTCGAAATGGTGCTGACGCTCGGCACCGGCGCCGGAACAGCTCTGTTTCGCGACGGCGATCTGATGCCGCATATGGAACTCGCCCATCATCCGCTGCATGACGACAAGACCTATGACGAATATCTCGGCAACGCTGCCTTCGAAGCCGAGGGCAAGAAGCACTGGAACCACCGCGTCGAGAAGACAGTCGGCATTCTCTACACCCTGCTCCACTACGACCATCTCTATCTGGGCGGCGGCAACTCCAAGCATGTCGAGTTCGACCTGCCATCCTCCGTCTCCGTCGCCTCCAACGATGCCGGCATCGAAGGCGGGGCCGGCCTGTGGCGGAAGACGGCAAAGCTCTGAAACGCGTCTCTCCGCCCTCGCAAGGCCGTCGCGGCGCCCCCCCGCCGCGATTGGGACAGCCCGGCGGGCTTCGATACTTCCGCAACTCCTTTGTCCACTGTTTCACGCAAGAGCTTGATGGCGAAGGGTTATGGTTAACCCGCCATTAAGCTCGATTCGACACAGTGACCTCCAGGATCCGTCGCATCTGGTGTTGCGTTCGGCGGACCGCTTTTCGGGGCATGATGGGGGCGCGAGTGTCGGCTGCGGCGCGACGATGGAGAGGGATTCGGGCTGTCTCGCCTGGATCACCAATCGTCCGACGGGCTGGCCTCGCGATCCTCGCCTCGCTCCTCGCCTCCACGGCCGCCTCCGCCCAAAGCATCTGGAACAACACCGGCGCCGACAACTGGACCACGGGCAGCAACTGGACGCCGGCCGGTGAGCCGACCGCCGCCACCATCGTCGTCATCGACAATGGCGGCGAGGCGCAGATCACCACGCCCGGAGCGGCGGCGGCGACCATCATCCTCGGCAGCACGGATGAGACGACATCCGGCACGCTTTCGATCACCAGCGGCGGCACGCTAACGACGTCGACCGACACCGCCATCATCGGTCAGTTCGGCACCGGCGCCGTTACCGTCACGCGGCTCGGCTCCGACTGGACCTCCGGCGGCGACGTCATCATCGGCAGCGAGACAGGCAGCACCGGCACGCTCACCGTCGACATGTCGGCAACCGCGACGCTTGGCGGCGATGTCGTCCTCGGCGACAGCGCCGGATCGACGGGAACGCTGTCGGTCGATGGCGCGGGTACGCTTGTCACCGCCAACAAGGATCTGACGGTCGGCAACGAAGGAACCGGCTTCCTGACCGTCTCGTCCGGCGCCACGGTCGATACGCAGAATCTCACGGCGGCCTCGCTCGCCGGTAGCCAGGGCACGGTCCTCGTGACTGGCGCGGATTCGCTGCTGGAAGTGCAGGGCGCGCTGGTCCTCGGCGGCGCAGGCACGGCGAGCCTGCGCATTGAGGGCTCGGGCACGCTTTCAAGCCTGGCGTCGACCCTCGGCAGCGAAGCCGGCGGCAGCGGGACGGTTACGCTCAACGGCGACGGTTCGAGCTGGACCAATGCCGGCAGCCTGACCATCGGCGCGGCAGGAACGGGCAATCTCTTCCTCGAGGCCGGCAGTACCGTCAACACCGCAAGCGCGACGGCTGGATCGCTGGAGGGCGGCACCGGAACGATCCGCATCACCGGAGCGGGTTCGACCCTGACCATAACGGGGGCGCTCGTCCTGGGCGAGGCGGGATCGGGCTCGATGACGGTCGAATCCGGCGGCAGCGTGATCTCCGCCAGCGCGGCTCTGGGCGACCAGCCGACGGGCGTCGGCATCGCACTCGTTACCGGCGACGGATCGAGCTGGACCAATGACGGCCTGCTGGTAATCGGCGAGGAAGGCAGCGCGACGCTGACCGTCGAGGCCGCCGGCAGTGTGCTGACGGGTAGCGCCAGCCTTGGCGCCAGCGCGGGCGGCACGGGTTCGGTGGCGGTCACCGGCGCCCTGTCCTCGCTCACTGTGACCGATGCGCTGGTCGTCGGGGACGCCGGCACCGGATCGCTCGACATCAACTCTGCTGGCTCCGCCTCCGCCGGCTCGGCGACGATCGGCCTCTCGGAAGACGGGTCCGGCCTCGTCACGCTCTCGGGCACCGGTTCCAGCCTCGACGTCGCCAATGCGCTGACCATCGGTGCTTCCGGCGATGGCGCCGCCACGATCTCGCTCGGCGCCACGGCCACCGCCGGATCGGCAACACTAGGCGCGGAAGCGACCGGGGCCGGGGCGCTGCTCGTCACCGATGCGGGTTCCAGTCTCGATGTCGCCGGCACGCTGACGGTGGGCAATGCCGGTACGGGCGGGCTCGAGATCGCCAATGGCGGTACCGTCTCCGCTGCGGACGCCATCGTCGGCGCGGCGCAAACGGCAGCCGGCGCGGTTCTCGTCGGCAATGACGGCTCGGCCCTTACCCTCTCCGGCTCGCTGACGGTCGGCGCGGCCGGTGCTGGCGCTCTGGTCCTCGATGCGGGTGGCACGGCTTCGGCGACCGAGGTGATCCTCGGCGCCGACGAAACCGGGAGCGGTCTTGTCGTGGTCAATGCCGAGGGGTCGGACCTTGCCGTCTCCGGCGACATCACCATCGGCGCGGCCGGCGATGGCGAATTGCAGGTGACGGCTGGCGCGACCGCGGAAAGCGGCGCCGCCATCATCGGCGAAGCGGCAACCGGCGTCGGCCTCGTCACGGTGGACGGGCTGGGATCGCTCTGGACCGTATCGGACAGCCTCGCGATCGGCGCGGAAGGCAGTGGCACGCTTTTCCTCTCCGGCCTCGGCGTGGTCGATGTCGGCGATGGGGCCGGCATCGTGACGCTCGCCAGCGCCGCTGGATCGACCGGAGTGCTGCAGATCGGCAATGGCGCAGGCGCCGGAACGCTGCTGGCCAGCGAGGTGACCGGCGGTGCGGGCATGGCGAGCCTCGTCTTCGATCACTCCGACGCGGCCTATGTGTTCGCCCCGGACATCACCGGGTCGATCTCGCTCAGCCAGGCCGGCAGCGGCACGACGATCCTGACCGGCACCAATCTCTATGCCGGGACGACCCGCGTCGAGGCGGGAACGCTCGCCGCTGGCGCCGTTGACGCTTTCTCTCCGGCATCGGACTTCAGCGTATCGGCCGGAGCGATCCTCGACCTCGCCGGTTACGACGAGACGGTAGCGAGCCTCGCCAATGCCGGGACGATCTCCCTTCTCGGCCGCGGCGCCGGCACGACGCTCACGGTAGCAGGCGATTACGAGGGCACGGGAACCGTCGCACTCGGTACCGTGCTCGGCGGCGATGCATCGCTGACGGATCGGCTGGCCATCGGCGGTAACGTGTCCGGTTCGACGCGGCTGGCTGTCGTCAATCTCGGGGGCCTCGGTGCACAGACGACCGGCGACGGCATCGAGATCGTCAGCGTGGCGGGCAGTTCGTCCGCGGACGGCTTCACGCTCGGCCGCACCATCGCCGGTGCCTATGACTATCGTCTCTATCAGGGCGGCACCGGCGCGGATTCCGGCAATGGCAGCTGGTACCTTCGCAGCGACCTTTCCGCCGCCGCGCAGACCTATCGCGCCTACCCGTCGGCCCTGCTCGCCTATAGCACTGCCAGTATCGGCACGCTGGAGCAGCGCACCGGCGGCTGGAGCGTGGGGTCGGCGACGACCACCGTCCCCGGTGGCGCTTTCGTGCGCGGCGCGGGCCTGACGGCGAGCGCGAGCCCGGAAACAGGATCGCCCTACCAGCAGGACCTTGCCTTCGGGCAGACCGGAATTGCAGGCGAATTGCCGCTCGCGGTGCCGGGACTGGTCACGGCCGGTGTGACGGCAACCTTCGGCCGCTCGCAGGTGACCGTCGATACGCGCTCGCATGGAACGGCCGGCACCGGCCGGATCGACAGCGACGCCTATGGCTTCGGCGGGACGCTGACCTATTGGGGCCGCGATGGCCTCTACGCCGACGCAGTCGGGCAGGTCACCTATTTCGACACCGGCATCTCCGTCAGCGACGCGGCGACGCTTGCCAGCGCCAATTCCGCCCTCGGAACCGCGCTGAGCCTCGAAATCGGCAAACGCTTCGAGCCGGCGCCGACGTGGTCGATCGTGCCGCAGGCGCAGCTTCTCTACGCCTCGGTCGGCGCAGACGATTGGACCGATGCGGACGGAACCACCGTCACCAGCATCAATGGGCAGAGCCTGATCGGCCGCGCCGGCCTGCGCTTGGAGCATGCCGGGTTCATCGACGCCATCGCGCTGGATGCGATGCGCTACAACGCCTACGTAATCGCCAATCTCTATTACGCCTTTGTCGGCAACACCGACGTCGCAGTCGGCGGCACCACGATGGCCCAGGAGCCGGGGCGGCTCACCGGCCAGATCGGGCTCGGCGGCACGCTGCGTCTGGCGGCGGGCACCAGTCTTTACGGCGAAGCGAGCTACGCCTCGGCCCTCGACAGCGGCGACGCCTGGTCGGGCAACTTCGGCTTGCGAGTCCAGTGGTAGTCGCGCGATAGATCGTCGACACGATCATGGAGACGACCATGCCGACCATCAAGGCAACGCTGGGCAGCGCGGACTTCGCTGTTGCCATGACCGCCGGACCGCACAATATCGCCGCCGACGAGCCGGTGGCACGGGGCGGCGGTGGCACGGCGCCCGGCCCGTTCGATCTCGTCATGAGCGGCCTTGCCGCCTGCACCATCATCACGCTGCGCATGTATGCCGCGCGCAAGGGCTGGGAACTCGGCACGATCCACGCCGAGATCGAGCACAGCCGCACGGCAAAGGACAACCACATCCTGCGCCATCTGCGCTTCGGCGCCGAGCTGACGCCGGATCAGATCGCCCGCCTTGCCGAGATCGCCGAGAAGACGCCGGTGACTCTGGCGTTGAAGCAGGGATCGGTGATCGAGACGCACATCCTGCCGTCGCTGCCGGACGAGACGCCGGAGCATCTCGACGAACGGCTCGACGAGGCGCTGGAAGAGAGCTTCCCGGCCAGCGACCCGATCAGCGTATCGCCGCGCGAGACCGAGTAGCCCGGTCCTCAACGCTCAGAAGTGAATGCCGAGGCCGGCGAACACGCCCTGCTGCGTCGTGTTGTAGACGAAGCCGCCATTCTCGTAGTCCTCATAGATGGCGCGGTAGCCGATCGAGGTCGAGATCGTCTTGGTCCAGTTGTAGCCGAGCGCGCCAAAGGCCTGCCAGGTCAGGTTCGACCCGACGCCGAAGCCGCCGACATCGCCAAGAGCGTTGATGAACCATTTGTCGTTGAAATCATAATGGGCATAGACGCCTACGGTCGGATCGATCCATTGCTCCGAACCGGAAGCGCTTTTCCATACCGACGAATAAACCGGGCCGGCCGACAGATCGGCGCTGAGATTCTGATAGCGGAAACCAACCGTGGCGCTCACCTTGAGCCGCTCGATATTGATCGGCAGCGTATAGCCCAGGGCCCCCTGCACCGTTATCTGGTCCTGAGAATAGTTGATGCCCGTCGTGCCGATCGTCTTGTCGGTGCTGATCTGCGTCCACATAAAATCAGTCAGGATCAGCCACTGGTCGTTCTGCGCCGCGAACGAGGCCATGACCGCGCCATCGAGGTTCTGGATAGCGTCGATCGGCGTCACGTCGATCCCGAATGGTCCAAGCCCCTTGGCGCCGACATCGCCGTTTACCCCTGAGAGCCATCCATAGATCGTCGCCTGAAAGCGCCAGTCATTCGTCGGTGCCGACTCCATCGGAGCGGCCGGGACTTCGGCGATGTCAGCCGCGAAAGCCGGTCCGCAAAGGAGGCCTGCCGCAAGACTTCCGGCAACGATAAGGCTCTTCATCTCGGTATCCCCCCACCAGCAGCCATCGCGTTGCCCCCGCGGTCGCATCCGCTGTCGATCTGAATCTCACATTCAGCTCACATGAAAATACAGCCTCGTTCCCGCAGCTCCAAGGTTCGGCCTCGGCTTGCCGCCAGAACTTGGCAGGGGGTTGCAGGAATGTCGCGCCCGTGACAGCCGGACACACCTCCGCCCGGGATCACCAGGCGGCAACCGAGTGCCCAAGGGTTTGGCCGGCAGGCGGGGTCTTGCGTCGGCGCGCGGCTTGCTGCACTGCATGATGTCGTTCGATCCCATGGCGTGGAGTTCAATCCGATGGCGCAGATTGCGAGGTTCCCGAACCGTCTCATTCGCGGCTATGCGGCGTTCCGCGAGCAGCGACTGCCGCAGGAAAGTTCGCGCTACCGCGTGCTTGCCGAAGCAGGACAGCGGCCGCGCACCATGATCGTCGGCTGCTGCGACAGCCGCGCCGCGCCGGAAACCATCTTCGACGCCGCGCCGGGCGAACTCTTCGTCGTGCGCAACGTCGCCAATCTGGTTCCGCCTTATGATCCGGACGGCGAGTATCACGGCACCTCGGCGGCGATCGAGTTCGGCGTCATGGGCCTCAAGGTCCAGCATATCGTCGTGCTCGGCCATGGCCGCTGCGGCGGCGTGCAGGCCTATATGGCGGCCCGCGACGGCCAGGGCGTCGGCCTCGCCTCCAGCGACTTCATCGGCAAATGGATCACGCTGATCGCTCCGGCCGAAGCGCTCGTCTGCGACGATCCGAAGGAGACGGACGACGCGCAGCGGGCACTCGAATTCGCTTCGATCCGCAAGGCCGTCGAGAATCTGCGCACCTTCCCGACGATCCGCAGCCTTGAGGAAATCGGCGAGATCGAGTTGCACGGCGCGTGGTTCGACATCTCAACCGGCGAGCTCTACCTGCTCGACGCCGAAACTGGCCGCTTCTCGATCCCCGAGACGGCCTGATCGGCGCGGAGCTGTCAGGTCTAGGCTGCGACGAAAATGGCGACCCAGACATCCAGGTCGCCATTTGTAGCCCAGCTGACGGATAGCGGTCAGCCGGTCGCGACGTCGTAGAGCAGCTTCATGTTGAGCGCGATGATGATCACCGCCGTGATTGCGGCGATCGCCGTCAGCCAGCGCGGCGCGACAAAGACGCCCATCTTGCGCTTCTCCGCCGTGAACATCACCAGCGGCACCACCGCGAAGGGCAGTTGCAGGCTCAGGATCACCTGGCTGAGGATCAGCAATTTGCCCGTGCCGCTGGCGCCATAAAGGATGGTCACCGCCGCCGCCGGCACGATGGCGATGCCACGCGTGATCAGCCGGCGCAGCCAGGGCTGCAGGCGGATATTGATGAAGCCCTCCATGACGATCTGCCCGGCCATCGTCGCCGTGACGGTCGAATTCAGGCCACAGCACAGCAGCGCGACCGCGAACAGAGTCGGCGCCAGCGCGGAGCCAAGCAGCGGGTGCAGCAGCGCATAGGCCTTGTCGAGCTCGACCACATCATGCTGGCCATGAGCGTGGAAGGCCGAGGCGGCGAGGATCAGGATCGAGGCGTTGATCGTGAGGGCGAACATGAGTGCCAGCGTCGAATCCAGCGTCGCATACCGGATCGCCTCCCGCTTGCCCGTCTCGTCTGTGGCATAGGCGCGCGTCTGCACGATGCCGGAATGCAGATAGAGATTATGCGGCATGACCGTCGCGCCGATGATGCCGAGCGCGAGATAAAGCATGTTCGGGTTCGTCAGGAGATCCGTCGTCGGCGCGAAGCCGCGGATGACGCCGCTCCAGTCCGGGCTCGCCATCAGGATCTGGATCAGGAACGACACCGCGATGACCCCGAGCAGCGTGATGACCAGCGCCTCGACCCAGCGGAAGCCCTTCGCCTGCAGATAGAGCACCAGGAAAACGTCAAAAGCCGTCAAAATGACGCCGATCTCCAGCGGAATGCCAAAGAGCAGGTTGAGGCCAATCGCCGTGCCGATCACTTCCGCCAGGTCCGTGGCGCAAATGGCGATCTCGGCGAGGATCCATAGGCAAAAGGCGACCGGCGCCGGATAGGCGTCGCGGCAGGCTTGCGCGAGATCCCGCCCCGTGGCGACGGCGAGCCGGGCGGCCAGCGCCTGCAGGATGATCGCCATAATGTTGGAGAGCAGCGCGACGAAAAGCAGCGCATAGCCGAACTGCGACCCGCCGGCGAGCGACGTCGCCCAATTGCCCGGATCCATATAGCCGACGGCGACGAGATAGCCCGGCCCCAGAAACGCCGCGGCCTTGCGCCAGCTCGGCGCACCCGGCGCGACGGCGATCGAGCCATGCACCTCGGACAGCGACGGTAGCCCCCGCGACCGACGCCAGCCACCGCCCTCGCCCGCAACCTCGTCCACGCCGCGCATCGCGCATCCTTTTTGATAATGCGAATTATTCGCATTTAGGAATGGCGGAGTGCCGATGTCAATGGCAGGCCCAAAAGGCTCGAAACGTCGCCTTGCGAATCGAATAAGCTATTGCTTATATATTGCTCATGATCGAGCCCGACATCTTCCGCGCCCTCGCCGATCCGACCCGCCGGGCCGTCTTCGAACGGCTGGCGGCGCGCGAGATGAGCGTCTCGGAACTGAAGGCCAACTTCGCCGTCTCGCAGCCGGCGATCTCGCAGCATCTGGCCGCCCTGAAAGCCGCCGGCCTGGTGCAGGAGCGACGCGACGGGCGCTTTGCCTATTACAGCATCACTCCCGATGGCCTGGCGCCGCTGACCGACTGGGTGGACCGCTATCGCCGCTTCTGGCCCGAGCGGATCGAGAAACTGAAGACCGTCCTCAAGGAGATGGACCCATGACCCAGCCAGATATGCCGGCGCCAAAGCTGGCGTCGCTCCACCTCGAATGCGATCTCGACGCGCCAATCGAGAAGGTCTGGCGCGCCTTGAGCGAGCCGGCGCTGCTGGCGCAATGGCTGCTCCCGAACGATATTGCGCCCGAGACCGGCGCGCATTTCACGCGGGCCGGCGCGGCCGATCAGGGCGGCACGATCGACTGCGAAATCCTGGAAAGCGACCCGCCGCGCCATCTGCGCTTCAGCTGGCGGGCGAGCGAGACCCGAGCCGACGGCACGCAGGACACGCTCGACACGGTCGTAACATTCGAACTGGAACCGACCGCGGATGGCCGGACGCATCTGCGCCTTGTCCATGACGGCTTCGTCGTCGCCTCTGACTACCGCTTCGACCTCCCGGCCGAAGAGCCCGAAATCGTGGTCCTCCTCCCGCCGGCCGCCATCGCGCGCCGCCGCATCCGCAAGCCCCGGCGCGCCACCTTCGCCCGTCGCTCGCTGCCTACCCTTATGCGCCTCGCCGCCTGAAAGGATCGTTGCGATGAACTTCGTCCCCATGGTCGTCGAGCAGTCCAGCCGCGGCGAGCGCTCCTTCGACATCTATTCACGCATGCTGCGCGAGCGGATCATCTTCCTGAACGGCCCGATCGACGACAATGTCTCGGCGACGATCTGCGCCCAGTTGCTGTTCCTGGAATCGGAAAGCCCCAACCGCGAGATCGCGCTCTACATCAATTCGCCCGGCGGCGTCGTGTCGAGCGGCTTTGCGATCTATGACACGATGCAGTTCATCTCGAGCCCGGTCTCGACGCTCTGCATGGGCTCAGCCTGTTCGGCGGCTTCGTTCCTGCTCATGGCCGGCGCCCCGGGGCGCCGCATCGCGCTACCCAATTCCAGCATCATGCTGCATCAGCCGCTCGGCGGCTTCCAGGGCTCGGCCTCGGACATCGAACTCCACGCCGAGAATATCCGCAAGACCAAGCAGCGGCTGAACACGCTCTATGCCCGCCATTGCGGCCGCTCGCTGGAGGAGGTCGAGCGCACGCTGGACCGCGACCATTTCATGGATGCGGAGGAGGCCATGGCCTGGGGCATCGTCGACGAGGTCTGCGAGAGGAGAAGCCTCGACAAGGCGGCGTAGGGGGGTCATCCGACCCGTCTCCGCTCGAAAGGATCGCTGGGGCTTGGTGCTGAGGCCACCCAAGAAGGCAATCCGCATGGTTAACCCCACATGTTTCTACAACCATAGCGGGATTTTGCCAGGAAGTCACGCGAATTGCCGGGTGCGGTACGCCCTATAGCTGGACTTCCGGCGCCTTGGGGCAGGTTGGCGGCAGGGTCGTGTCCCACCCGCGCGAGGTCCAGTCCGGATTGAGCGGCGCGTCGCTGCTCGTGCCGCTCGGCGCATAGAAGGTGAAGCAATTGGCGCCGTCGCGCTCGACGGCGAAGCAGGCGCCCTCGGCATTTTCATAGAAGGTGCAGAACCTGCCGTCCTTGACCGACCATTCGCCGGAGTCGGCGCCGTCGGGATCGTGATAGCGGATCGTGCCGTCGCTGTTATAGGTCTCGCTGAAGAACGAGCCATTGGCATAGGTGCCGTCGAGCGTCATGCCCGAGAAGATCCGCTCGATCTCGCTCTCGGGCACACGCTCGCCCGCGCCGGCCGCGCCGGCAACCAGCAGCGCCGCCAGCATAGCACCGACCCGCGCGCCCCGGCGAAGCCTTGCCGCACCCATTTCCTGCCCTCCCCCGCGCCGCCCGCTTTCGCGGCTTTCAGTTGACTTCACGGCCTTTTGCCGTCAGAAGACCGCCATCAACATTCGGGCTTTCCGATGACCGCGCGGGCTCCTTCCGTCTCGAAGCCGATCACGCTGGCGAACCACGCCGGCGCGACGTTTGTTGCCCGCGCCACCACCACCCCGACGCCAAAAACCACGACCCAAGCCTGATCGCCCTCGCTTCCCCGCTCTCTCCCTCGGGGCGCATCGAGGGAGGAGAGGCCGGCCGGATGCGACAAGCGCGTGCCGGCGGCGTGGGAGAGACGGACAAGGAGTAGGACAAACATGGGCTACAAGGTCGCAATCGTCGGCGCCACAGGCAATGTGGGCCGGGAAATGCTGAACATTCTCGACGAGCGCGGCTTCCCCGCCGACACCGTCGTGGCGCTTGCCTCGCGCCGCAGCCAGGGCACGGAAGTCTCCTATGGCGACCGCACGCTGAAGGTGAAGCCGCTCGACCAGTATGATTTCTCCGACACCGACATCTGCCTGATGTCGGCCGGCGGTACCGTCTCGAAGGAATGGTCGCCGAAGATCGCCGCGCAGGGCTGCGTCGTGATCGATAATTCCTCGGCCTGGCGCTATGACAGCGACGTGCCGCTGATCGTGCCGGAAGTGAACGCCGACGCGATTGTCGGCTTCACCAAGCGCAACATCATCGCCAATCCGAACTGCTCGACCGCGCAGCTCGTCGTCGCCTTGAAGCCGCTGCACGACATCGCCGTCATCAAGCGCGTCGTCGTCTCGACCTATCAGTCGGTTTCCGGCGCCGGCAAGGAGGGCATGGACGAGCTCTTCACCCAGACCCGCGCCGTCTTCGTCAATGATCCGATCGTCTCGGAAAAGTTCACCAAGCGCATCGCCTTCAACCTGATCCCCCATATCGACGTCTTCATGGAGGATGGCTACACCAAGGAAGAATGGAAGGTGATGGCCGAGACCAAGAAGATCCTCGATCCGAAGATCAAGCTGACCTGCACCGCCGTCCGCGTTCCCGTGTTCATCTCGCATTCGGAATCGGTCAACATCGAATTCGAGAAGCCGATCACCGCCGACGAGGCCCGCGATATCCTGCGCGAGGCGCCGGGCTGCCTCGTCATCGATAATCCGGAAGAAAACCAGTACATCACGCCCTATGAGGCGACGGGCGAGGACGCGACCTATATTTCGCGCATCCGCGAGGACGCCACGATCGAAAACGGCCTCAACATGTGGGTCGTCTCCGACAATCTCCGGAAGGGCGCCGCGCTCAACGCCGTGCAGATCGCCGAAGTGCTGGTCAACCGCAAGCTGATCCAGCCGAAGAAGAAGGCGGCGTAGCGGCACGCGGCGCCGACGAAAAAGCGCGCAGCCTTCTTCGCCCCGCGGCGCATCGCAGCAAGGGGACGGGAAGAGGCGCGCGGGGCGGCCGGGGCCGGGGCGCGGGCGGCGCGCCGGCTTCGAAGATGATGGTTTGAGGTGCCCGAACCGCCCGAGCTCCGGGCATCCGGCGCCCCGCGCGCGGCAGAAGCTTCAGCCCCGCGCAATGGACCCTGGGTGTTGCTTTCGCTTTAGGCCACCCGGCGGCGAATTCCACGCTTCCGCTTCAAGAAGCGGCAGCGCCGCCGCTGCCCCGGTGTCACGGAGTAGGCGCATCACGCTTCGGCCGCCGGCAGGAGAAGGTTCGTTACACCTTCACCAGCTGGACCGCCGCATCCCCGCCCACGATCGGAACGACCGGTTCGCCCTCTTCCTCGGACGGGGATCGCTTACATATATCACAGGTTGTATCTGGCGGGGATAGATTGTTTTTCGTACGGCACCCGGCGACCGCCGGAAAGCGCACGACACCCACCCCACGCTCCCCTTGACCCGCCCCTGGCGGGCGGGTCGAAAACGCAATTGCGTTTTCGGGGCGGGGGTACAGGCGGATGGAGCCGTCTCCAGCCCTCAAAAGCAAACCCAACACCGCACTCAGACCGACCGCCAGGCACGCTTCGGCAGGCGCCGAAGCTACCCCCGCCCCGAAGCCGCTACGCGCCTTCGACCCGCCCTCCAGGGGCGGGTTCAAGAGGGAGGCCGGCGGCAACGTCGCCATAGGGAAGGAAGAGAGCCCCACCCGCCGGCCCTTGCCCTTTCCGCGCCGCAGGCGTTAGCCTCCTTTCAACCGGAGGGACCGCCATGACCGACGCCGAGAGAGCCGCCGCGCCCGAAATCCTGACGCATCCGGAGGAAATCCGCTCCAGCTTCGAACTCAGGATCGGCAAGCACATCACCCTCGAAGGCCACGCCCGCATCACGCCGGCCGGCGTGATCTGCTCAGGGATCGCCGCCGCCGCGATGACCATGGCGCTCGGCTATGTGCTGGCGGCGACGGCAAAGCGACGCTGAGGCGGCGGCGGACAACGTCGCTGTGACGCAGGACCCGCCTCCGCTTGAACCCTCCCCTTGCGGGAGGGTCAAATCCGCAAAGCGGATTTGGGGAGGGGTCACAGGCGGACGGAGCACGTGCACGACGCCCGCCCCACACTCCCCTTAACCCGCCCCTGGAGGGCGGGTCGAAAACGCAATTGCGTTTTCGGGGCGGGGGCTGAGGCGGACCCGCCGGTCTCCGGCCTCAACGGCAATGTTCTCCCCGCCGCCAGGCACGCTTCGGCAAGCGCACCACGCTCCGCTAATAGAGCCACCCCCCCCCTGTAGCTCGCACTCAATGGCTCAGCTAGAGTACTGCTAACGGAGACTCGAAAGACTGCAGGGTGCCAAAATGGAAGAATCGTCAGCTGTGATCGAGCATGTTGACATGTTTGGCCGCGCGACGGGGATCGAAGACGACCAACCAGCGGCGGACAGCAACGAGAAGATCGCTGAACCCTTCGATCCGGACGATATCGATGTCGTTACTCGTTCGATGACTGTTGACCTACTACTGTCACGCACCGAATCGGAAATGATCGATCTTCAACCTGACTTTCAGCGGCGGTGGGGAGTTTGGGATCCGCGCAGGCAAAGCAGGCTCATCGAATCTCTACTCCTACGGATTCCGCTGCCGGTCCTTTATGCTGCTGAGGATGAAGATGAGCGATGGGAGATCGTCGACGGCATTCAACGTCTTTCGACAATCGCGCGATTCATTAAGCCAGAAATTATCGGTGGTCAGCCCCTTATCCTAACAGGATTAGAATACCTTCACGACTATGAGGGCAAAGACTTCGAAGGTCTCAGCCCACGCCTAAAAATGAGGCTTCGCGAAACTGAACTCATTATTCATCTTATCAGAAAAGGGACACCACCGGAGGTGAAATTTAACATCTTCGCTCGAATCAACACGGGGGGGATGGCGCTCTCGGCTCAAGAATTGCGTCACGCCATTACCCCAGGCAAAGCGCGTCATGTCCTAGAGACTTGGGCAACTCTACCATGGTTTGCTCGCGCCACCGACGGCAGCGTTCAGCCGATTAGGATGGACGATCGCGAACTCGTGTTGCGTTTTATCGCCTTCTTTCTGCTCGGCCTCGAGAGCTACAGGCAGCCGGACATGGACGGCTTCCTAATTGGCGCTATGAAAGCCATCAATATGACCAGTGACGGTGAACTCGCGACGATCCAAAGTCGGTTCGTAAGCGCACTACAAGCAGCTTTTGGGATCTTCGATCGCGATGCGTTTCGAAAACGCTTCGAGAAGGGCGCCGGTAGGCTACCTATTAACAAGGCAATCTTTGAGGCGCTTTCCGTTAACCTTGCGCGCCTTACGGCGACAGAGCTCGTCACCCTGCAACAGCGAGGAGAACTGATGAGAGACGGCTTCATCGCGCTATGCCATGATAGGTCCTTCGAGAGCGCTATCTCCCAAGGAACAGGTGATATCCGCAAGGTGAATCGTCGATTCTCCGCGATCGGCGATCTGATCACACGAGTTCTCAACGATGCTTGACAACATCGGACTCGAAAACTTCAAGGCCTTCGACGAGATCGATCTGAGTTTAGGCCACCTTACCTTACTCTCGGGACTCAACGGCAGTGGAAAGAGCACAGTCCTCCAAGCTCTAGGGGTACTTCGTCAATCGTTCGACAGCAAATTTCTACTCGATGGTGACATCGCATTGAATGGAGAGTTGGTTGATATCGGCACAGGTCGTGATGCGCTATACCAGGGCTTCAGTACGCCTGAAATAGCGATATCGCTCTCCGAGACAAAGCAGGGAGCAGAAATATTTTATCGCTGGCAGGCTTTAGCGAGTCCCGAAGCTGACGTCCTTTCCTGCTCCGTGAAGCCAGACCTCGATATATTGCCGCTACCCGATCTCTTTCATCGGGGGTTCCAGTTTCTGCGAGCAGATCGAATTACGCCATCGGTAACGTCACCCAAATCGCAGAACGCCGTACGCCAGCAGAGGTTTCTCGGACCGAAGGGCGAATATACCGCACATTTCCTTTTGGAGTTCGGTGAGCAGATTGCGACAGCTGATATCCTCCGGTCTCCTCACGAGCGACGGGCGACAAGCTTAATCGCCCAGGTGAACGCTTGGATGCAGGAATTCAGTCCAGGCGTGCGAGTCGAGCCTGTGCCGGTGCCGATGACCGACCTGGTTCGACTTGTATTCTCGTACAAGGGCGAGGGCGCGGCATATAGCGAGCCATTGCGTCCGACCAACGTCGGATTTGGCCTGACACATGCGCTGCCAGTCGTGACGGCATGCCTTGCAGCTCGTCCCGATACGATTTTGGTTGTCGAAAATCCCGAGGCGCAACTTCATCCGCGGGGACAAGTTTCGATCGGCCGACTACTGGCGTTGGCAGCGGCAAATAATGTTCAGGTTATCGTTGAGAGCCACAGCGATCATGTACTTAACGGAATTCGTTTGGCTGTGAAAGATGGATTACTTGATCCGAATAAAGTAAATCTTCATTTCTTTTCGAGGAATCCAGGAAGATCGAGCAATTATGAAACGCCGACGCTGAGCTCAGAAGGTAGATTATCGTATTGGCCAGTTGGTTTTTTTGATCAGTGGGAATCCAGTCTTGATCATCTTCTAGGTTGAGCTGAAAATGCCTCTGCAACTGTTTCTCAATGACCTCTCTAGCTCTACCGAAGCGACGCCTCGTGCACAAGCGATCGCGTATTTGAAGGGACTTGTCGCCACGATTCGCGCCGCGCGCAGGATTGATAGCCGATTAGTTCTAAACTGCGCTTTACCGCTTAACGAACTACTACTGGGTCCTGAGACAACCGTCGCGTCTGTACGCAATGATGGTATATGCGTCGAAGAGAGCCAATACCTTAAGGCGCTCAACAATAGGGCCCCGCTAGACTACGCGCTCGCGGAGGGTGGTGGGCCGGATCCAAGCGAATTCGAGTACAGAATTTGCGCAAATGATACTGTTCCCGGTGGTGCGGTTGCTAATTCTCTGGGACTCGCCCATCTTCTGAAGGGCCTTGGAATCAGCCTGGCCACAAACGATCTATGGCGATCCCCAAGCGTGCAACTCGACCTGCTAATACTCGCGGCGGATGGCGAGATATCTCAAAAGGTCGTCTGGGCGCGGAATGCTGCCGAACCACATAGCGTTCTCATTCATGAACCCGAGCTACGCGAAGAACTGCGTCCACCGTTTAACAGCGGCTTGGAGATGTGGGCTCAAAGAGCCGAACTCTTTCCCAATCTGGAGTTCATTCCCCGAACTAAAGCGCAGATCGAGTCCATCCTCACCGGAAATCCCTTCCTAGAACAGGTTTGGATCAAGTTAGCGGGAATTGATCGGGCAATCGCGGCTTGGGATGCAACCAAAGCGCCCCATCCGATGTTCCCATTCAACGTCAGACCGGAAAGCAAGACTCGACTGGCCCTAGTCCATTTTCGTGACCAGAACGGCGTCGAACGAACTTTCAGCGACCACGCTGACCTCGCACCAATCGAGGGGCGCGTTCATTTTATAGTATCGACTGAGCCACGCCGCCATGCCCTGATAGGGCATGTTGGTCGCAAGATGGGCATCGGGTGAGAAGTGCGCTATCGTCTTAGTCGCACCTCGGGGGCGAGATGTGATAGACTTTTGCTTGGTCGCCCCCCCCTACATCACCGCACCAATCTGCCACGGCACGAACTCCGCATCCCCATACCCCAGCATCTCCGACTTCGACTTCTTCCCCGACGCCACGGCGACGATTTCCTCGAAGATTTCCTCGCCCTTCTTCTCCAGGCTGACGCCTTCGAGGATGTCGCCGCAATTGATGTCCATGTCGTCGGTCATGCGGGCGTAGAGGTCTGAATTGGTGGCGAGCTTGATCGAGGGGGTGGGCTTGTAGCCCGCCGCCGAGCCGCGGCCGGTGGTGAAGACGATCATGTTGGCGCCGGACGCCACCTGGCCGGTGACCGAAGCCGGGTCGTAGCCGGGGCTGTCCATGTAGACGAAGCCATGCGCGTCGATCGGTTCGGCATATTTGTAGACGCCGCGCAAAGTCGCCGTGCCGCCCTTGGCCGCCGCGCCGAGCGATTTTTCCAGGATGGTGGTGAGCCCGCCGGCCTTGTTGCCCGGCGAGGGGTTGTTGTTCATCTCGCCCTGGTTCCGCTCGGTGTAATCCTCCCACCAATGGATCAGGTCGACCAGCTTCTCGCCGACGACGCGGTCGGCGGCGCGGCGGGTCAGGAGGTGCTCGGCGCCGTAGATTTCCGGCGTTTCGGACAGGATCGTGGTGCCGCCATGCTTGACCAGCAGGTCCGAGGCATAGCCGAGCGCCGGGTTGGCGGTGATGCCGGAATAGCCGTCCGAGCCGCCGCACTGCATGCCGACCATGATCTCGGAGACGGGGACGGTGGTGCGCGTCTTGGCGTTGGCGGCCGGGAGCATCTCGCGGATCATGTCCATGCCCCACTCGATCGTCTTCTTGGTCCCGCCAATGTCCTGGATGGTCATGGTGCGGAAGCCCTCATGCTCGACGAGGTTGTAGGACTTCATCAGGCGCGGGATCTGGAACACTTCGCACCCCAAGCCGACGACGAGGACGCCGGCGAGGTTCGGATGCGTGGCATAGCCCCATTGCGTGCGCTCCAGCGTCTCATAGCCCTCGCCCGAGCCGCCCATGCCGCAGCCCGTGCCATGCACGAAGGAGACGACGCCGTCGATATTGGGGAAGGCTTCGAGCAGGCCGGAGCGGTTGAACCCTTCCGCGATGTGGCGCGCCACGGTCGCCGAGCAGTTCACGCTCGTCAGGACGCCGATATAATTGCGCGTGCCGACCTTGCCGTTCGGGCGGACATAGCCCTCGAAGGTGCGGCGCTGATCTTCCGGCAGCAGCCCGTCATCATGCGCGCCTTCCGCGAACTGATAGTCGCGGTCGAAATCATGCATGCCGCAATTATGCTCGTGAATGTGCTCGCCGGGCGCGATCGGCATCTTGGCGAAGCCGATGATCTGGCCGAATTTCAGGATCGCGCCGCCTTCGGGAATCCCGGCGATCGCCATCTTGTGGCCCTTGGGGATGCGCTGCACCGACGTCACGCCCTCGATGGTCGTGCCCGGCATGATCGTGTCGACGGCGACGCGGACATTGTCCTTGACATTCAGGCGGAGGGTCCGGGGCGGTGCGGCGGTGGTGGCGCTCATGATGATCTCGGCAAGGGGACGGGACGATTGGCGTTTCCGGCTGCATGTGGGACGGCCGGTCGTCGGAAGCAACGATCACAAGTACTTATTTGAAATCTTCATTCACTGGTGATCGAGGCTATCAGCGGTCTTACAATGATCCTGGCGGACTGTCACGCGGCGGAGGGCGGCCGGTCGGCGGCTTCCTCGATTGCGTCCTTCTGCGGAAAGCTCGGCTGCGCGCCCATCTTGGTACAGGCGAGCGAGCCGGCGACGGCGGCATAGAGCATCGCCGTCTCCAGGCTCTCGCCGCGATCGAGATAGGCGGCGAGGACGCCGGCAAAGGTATCCCCGGCGCCGGTGGTGTCGACTGGCTCGATCGGCAGCGACGGCACGGCGATGGTCTCGCCGCCACCGGCCGCGACCGCGCCATCGGCGCCGAGCGTCGCAATCACGGTCCGCCCGAGGCTGGCGGCGAGCGTGGCGACGGTGGCAGCGCCGTCCGGCCCGGCGGCAAGGCCGAGATGACGCGCCAGGTCGGCCGCCTCGGTTTCGTTGACGAGGATGATGTCGGCCATGGCGAGCGCCTCGCGCTCGACCGGCAGGAACGGCGCGATGGAGAGCATGATCCGCGCGCCCGCCGCCCGCGCCGCCTGCGCGGCGGCGAGGCTCTCGGCCAGCGGAACCTCCATCTGCAGCAGCACGATGTCGTTCGCACCGAGGCTAAGCGCCGCCAGATCGGTGTGGGCGAGGCGCGCATTGGCGCCGGGCGAGAGCACGATCGTGTTCTCGCCATGCCGGTCGACGGTGATGATCGCCATGCCGGTCGTCGGCCCGCGCCGCACCAGCGCGGAGAGATCGACGCCCGCGCTGGTGAGTTCGGCGAGTGCGGCCGCGGCCATGTCGTCGTCGCCCACCGCGCCGACCATGGCAACGCTGGCCCCGGCGCGGCGAGCCGCCAGCGCCTGGTTGGCGCCCTTGCCGCCGGGGATGAGCTGATAATCGGAGCCCGGAACGGTCTCGCCCGGCCGCGGATGATGATCCGTCCGGCAGACCAAGTCGATATTGACGGACCCGAACACGACGATCATCGGCGCTTCCCCTTTTTCGATGCTCTTCAGCGAAGGATTGCGGCGGACGGGCGCAAGGGTCAAGCGCCGCACGGCGGCCTGCGCGCCTTGTCCCGAAGGATCCCGGGACGCGGGCCGCAAATATTCCTTCCGCAATCGCCCCATGTCGTTTTGCGGACGCACAAAAATGGCTAGATTGACTGCCAATCTCATGTGTCGCTGTCCACGCTTTCGCGAAGCGTCGGAGAGGGACGGCAGCAAGCCGGACGAGCCAACAGATGGAGGGACTGCCGAGCTTGGCCCATAGGGTCGCGGCCATCGACGCGGATGGTCAAATCGGCTACGCCATGGACGATTGAACCGATCGCCGTTTCCTTGAGTTAACTAGTGCAAATGCGCCGAATCGCCGGGGTCTGACAGTAACCGACATGATGAAATCCGCCTTTTCCCTGACGCGCCGCCGCCTGCTCGGCACGGCCGGTGCCGCCGTCGCCGCGACGGTGCTCGGAAATTTCTATCCCGGCGAGGCGAACGCCCAGGCCGCCGCGGTCCCGGCGTCGCTGGCGACCGACGGCCCCTTCACCCGTTCCACGGTCTCGGAGATTGCGCGCCGTCTTTCGCGCGTCCCCTACGCGGCCCCGGCCTCGCGCCTGCCCGACGTGCTGCAGAACCTGACCTACGACCAGTATCGCGACATCCGCTTCAAATCGGCATCGGCGGTGTGGGCCGATGCGGGACTGCCCTTCCAGCTGCAACTGTTCCACCCCGGCTTCTACTTCAAGGATCCGATCGAGGTCGCGATCATCCAGGACGGCGTCGCCAAGCACCTGCCCTATTCGACCGATCTGTTCGATTTCGGCCCGCTCGTTCCCAAGGGCATTCCGAACACCGATCTCGGCTTCGCCGGAATCCGCATCCATGGTGCCCTCAACCGTCCCGATTATTTCGACGAGATCGTCGTCTTCCAGGGCGCCAGCTATTTCCGCTCGCTCGGCAAAGGTCAGGTCTACGGCATTTCGGCGCGCGGCCTCGCGGTCAAGACCGCCGAGCCGGAAGGCGAGGAATTCCCGATCTTCCGCGCCTTCTGGGTCGAGACACCGCTCAAGGACGGCGACACGATGGTGCTTTATGCCCTGCTCGACAGCCCGAGCGTCACCGGGGCCTACCGCTTCACCATTCGCCCCGGCTTCCCGACGACCATGGATATCGAGGCCGATCTCTTCCCGCGCGTCGACCTCGCCAAGGTCGGCCTCGCGCCGGGCACCAGCATGTTCTTCTTCGGGCCCAATGACCGGGTCGATGTCGACGATTTCCGCCCCGAGGTTCATGATTCCGACGGCCTGCTCATGGTCAATGGCCGTGGCGAACGCTTATGGCGACCGCTCTCCAATCCGTCGACGCTGCAGATCAGCGCCTTTGTCGACGCCGGTCCGCGCGGCTTCGGCCTGATCCAGCGCGACCGCGACTTCGTCACCTATCAGGATCTCGAAGCCGCCTATGAAAGGCGGCCCAGCCTCTGGGTCGAGCCGGTCGGCGATTGGGGCCAGGGCGCGGTGACGCTGGTGGAGATCCCGACGAATTCGGAAATTCACGACAATATCGTCGCCTATTGGCAGCCGAAGGACCCGATGCCGGCGGGCTCGGAATATTCCTTCGCCTATCGCCTCTCCTGGGGCGGCGACCCGGCAACCGCCGACGGCGCTATGGTCGTTTCCGACACGATGATCGGGCGCGCCACGCTGGAGGGCGACAGCCCGCTCCGCCGTTTCGTGGTCGACTTCGCGCCGCAACAACTCCTGGAGGGCAAGCCGGCTGAGCAGCCGAAGGCAACGGTCTCCAATTCTAAGGGGAAGATCTCCAATATCGTCGTCATGCCCAATCCCAAGATCGGCAAGGGCCAGGGCTGGCGCGTCAATTTCGAGCTCGACCCCGAGGGCGCCAACCTCGTCGAGTTACGTATCGTGCTCACCTTCCCGGACGGCCGTCCGGCGGAAACCTGGGTCTATCGATGGACGGCGACGGCGTGATCGCATTTCCGGCGGAGCGGGCGCTTCTCGCCTCCGAACCCGATTCCGCCGCGGATCACCTGCCGGAGTTGCGTGCCTCCACGGTCCATTCGGATCGCGGCATGCCGCCCGAGACACCCGCCGATATGCCGCGGCAGTCGCTCTGGCGCTTCCGCCGGCGCAGCCGCCGCGCTTTCGTCGATCCGGCGCGTTCCCGCTCCTCGGCGATGCGCCGCGTCGCCGTGCTCGGCTCGGCCTTCGCCTTGGCCGCTTTTGCCGTCTTCGAGATGGAACAGGTGCTGGAGGTTGGCGGGCTGACGCCGATCGAGATCGCGGTCCTCGTCCTCTTCACATTGAATTTCGGCTGGATCGCCATGGCGTTCGTCAGCGCCATCGCCGGGTATGGCACGGTGATCGGGCGCCTGCGCCGGGCGAAGCGCACGCCGGCCGGCCCGCTCGCCTGCCGCACGGCTTGCCTCATGCCGACCTATAATGAGGACCCGGCTCGGGTCTTCGCCGCCATCGAGGCGATGGCATTGGGCCTCTATGAGCTGGGCCAGGGTCCGGCCTTCGACTGGTTCATTCTCGCAGACACGACCGACCCGGACATCGCTCTCGCCGAGGAGGCGGCGCTGGTCGCGGCGCGCGCGCGTCTTGGCGACAAGGCCCGCCTGTTCTATCGCCGCCGACGCCGCAATGTGGCGCGCAAATCCGGCAATGTCGCCGATTTCTGTACGCGCTGGGCCAGCCGCTACGACTTCATGCTCGTGCTCGACGCCGACAGCCTGATCGCGCCGGAGACGATCATCGAGCTGGCGCGGCGGATCGAAGAAGATCCCGATGCCGGCCTCATCCAGACGATTCCCGCGCTGGTCAACGGCACGACCATCATCGCGCGGCTGCAGCAATTCGCTGGCCGCGTCTATGGCCCGATCGTCGGTTCCGGCCTGTCGTTCTGGACCGGCTCCGAGGGCAACTACTGGGGCCACAATGCGATCATCCGGACCGAGGCCTTTCTCAGTGCCGCCGGCCTGCCGGATCTTCCCGGCCGCCCGCCCTTCGGCGGCCATATACTGAGCCACGATTTCGTCGAGGCCGCCCTCATCCGGCGCGCCGGCTGGACCGTCCGCATCGCCGACGACCTCGCCGGCTCCTATGAAGAGAGCCCACCCTCCATCATCGATCTCGCCGTTCGCGACCGGCGCTGGTGCCAGGGCAATCTGCAGCATCTTTTCGTGCTGCCGGCGCGGGGCTTGCATTGGGTGAGCCGTATTCACCTGCTGACCGGCATCGGTTCCTACCTGGCCTCGCCACTCTGGCTGATGCTGATCCTCGCCGGCCTCTCCCTGTCGCTGCAAGCTCATTTCATCCGGCCGGAATATTTCACCGAGGAATTCCAGCTCTTCCCGACATGGCCGGTGATCGACGCGGAACTGGCGCTCCGCCTGTTCGCACTGACACTCGCCGTGCTGTTCGCTCCGAAACTCATCGGCCTCATCGCCTTCCTGCGCGACGGCGATGCCCGACGCAAAGTCGGCATAGTACCCACCCTGGTCAGCTTCGTGTTCGAGATCGTGATTTCGGCGCTGATCGCGCCGATCATGATGCTGGTCCATACCGGGGCGATCTTCTCGATCCTGATCGGCCGCGATTCCGGCTGGAAGCCGCAGCGCCGCGATGATGGCGGCGTGCCGTTTTCGGCGCTCTTCGTGCGCCATCGCTGGCACATGCTGATCGGGCTGGCGCTGCTCTTTGCCGCCTCGCTCGATTCCTGGGTGCTGGTCGCTTGGCTGTCGCCGGCGATCCTGGGCATGCTGCTCGCTGTGCCGGTCTCCGGCTTCACCGGCTCGACCCGCGTCGGCCGGTTCATCCGGCGGCTCGGCCTGCTGCGGACGCCCGAAGAGGCTGACCCGCCGGCCATTGTGCGGGCGGCGGCCGCGATCCGCCCCGCCTATGAGAGGGCGACCGCCGCCCGGGCCAGCCTCGCCGCCCTCGCCGAGGACGATGCGGCGCGCACCCGGCATCTCGCCCTCGTCGACCGCATTCCCGAGCGGCCGCGCGGCCATATCGACCCGATCGAAGCCATGGCCGCCGCCAAGATCGACGAGGCCGACAACGTCGAGGAGGCCGTCTCCTTCATGACGTCGTCGGAGCGATCCATGGTCCTCGCCACGCCGGCCCTGCTCGCCCGCCTGGTGGCGCTGCCCGCTGCCTGAGGCAAAAATACCGCGATGCAATGCGAATGATGGCTGATCTTTTCGCAACCGCACAAACCGGCTAAGAATAGGGCAGAGTCCCAGGAACTGGTCGGGACCGACATCGGGGGATTGAGTGGCCATCAAGAAGATTCTCGTCGCCAACCGCTCTGAAATCGCCATCCGCGTCTTCCGAGCCGCCAACGAACTGGGTCTTCGGACCGTCGCCATTTTTGCCGAGGAGGACAAGCTCGCCCTCCATCGTTTCAAGGCGGACGAGGCCTATCAGGTCGGCAAGGGGCTCGGCCCGATCGAGGCCTATCTCAACATCGCCGACATCATCCGCATCGCCCGCGAGGCGAAGGTGGACGCTATCCATCCCGGCTACGGCCTTCTCTCCGAGAGCCCGGAATTCGCCGAAGCCTGCGCCGATGCCGGCATCACCTTCATCGGACCGTCGCCCGAGACGATGCGCATGCTCGGCAACAAGGTCGCCGCGCGCAATCTCGCGATCGCCGCCGGCGTCCCGGTCATGCCGGCCACCGATCCGCTGCCGGATGATCCCGACCAGATCAAGGCCGAGGCGCTCCGCATCGGTTATCCGCTGATGCTCAAAGCCTCCTGGGGGGGCGGTGGCCGCGGCATGCGCGTCATCCGCGACGAGGACACGCTGCTGCAGGACGCGCTGACGGCCAAGCGCGAGGCCAAGGCGGCTTTCGGCAAGGACGAGATCTATCTCGAGAAGCTTGTGGAGCGCGCCCGTCATGTCGAGGTGCAGATCCTCGGCGACCAGCATGGCAATATCGTACATCTGTTCGAGCGCGACTGCTCGGTGCAGCGCCGGCATCAAAAGGTGGTGGAGCGTGCGCCCGCGCCCTACCTTTCCGAGGCCGAGCGCAAGGAAATCACCGATTACGGCGTCAAGATCTCGAAAGCCGCGAATTACTATGGCGCCGGCACCGTCGAATTCCTGATGGATGCCGATACCGGCAAGTTCTATTTCATCGAGGTCAATCCGCGCATCCAGGTCGAGCATACCGTCACCGAGCAGGTGACCGGCATCGATATCGTGAAGGCGCAGATCCATATCGCCGAGGGCGAGGCGATCGGGACGGCCGCATCCGGCGTTCCGAAGCAGGCCGATATCCGCCTGAACGGCAACGCCCTTCAGTGTCGCATCACGACCGAGGATCCGGAACAGAACTTCATCCCGGACTATGGCCGCATCACCGCCTATCGCGAGGCGTCCGGCTTTGGCATCCGCCTGGATGGGGGCACGGCCTATTCCGGCGCTGTCATTACCCGATTCTACGATCCGCTGCTGGAGAAGATCACCGCCTGGGCGCCGACGCCGGAAGAGGCGATCGCCCGCATGGACCGCGCGCTGCGCGAGTTCCGGATCCGCGGCGTCGCGACCAACCTGACCTTCGTCGCCAACATCATCAACCACCCGAAATTCCGCGACAATTCCTACACGACGCGCTTCATCGACACGACGCCGGAGCTGTTCGCCTCCGTCCGGCGCCGCGACCGGGCTACCAAGCTCGTCACCTATATCGCCGACGTCACCGTCAATGGCCATCCGGAGACCCGCGGCCGGACCAAGCCGAAGGCCGACGCGCTGGCCAAGGTCATCCCGCATTACGCGGCCGACCCGGCGCCGGGCAGCAAGCAGATCCTGGAATCGCACGGCCCCGAAGCCGTGGCGCGCTGGATGCGCGAGCAGACACGCGTGCTCGTCACCGACACGACGATGCGCGACGGCCACCAGTCCCTGCTGGCGACGCGCATGCGCACCCACGATATTGTCGGCATCGCCGATGCCTATGCGCGGGCGCTGCCGGGCCTTTTCTCGCTCGAATGCTGGGGCGGCGCCACCTTCGACGTAGCGATGCGCTTCCTGACCGAGGATCCGTGGGAGCGGCTCGCCATGATCCGCGAGCGGGCGCCGAACATCCTGCTCCAGATGCTGCTGCGCGGGGCCAACGGGGTCGGCTACACCAATTACGCCGATAACGTCGTCCAGTTCTTTGTCCGGCAGGCGGCAGCGGGCGGCGTCGACCTCTTCCGCGTGTTCGACTGCCTCAACTGGACGGAGAACATGCGCGTCTCGATGGACGCGGTGCGTGAGGAAGGCAAGATCCTCGAGGCGGCGATCTGCTACACGGGCGACATCCTCGATTCCAGCCGCCCCAAATATGATCTCAAATATTATGTCGGCCTCGCCAAGGAACTTGAGGCGGCCGGCGCGAACATCATCGGCATCAAGGACATGGCCGGGCTGCTCAAGCCCGCCGCCGCGCGCCTCCTCGTTGCCACGCTGCGCGAGGAGACGGACCTGCCGATCCATCTCCACACCCACGATACGTCCGGCATCGCGGCCGCGACCGTGCTCGCCGCCGTCGACGCCGGCGTCGATGCCGTCGACGCCTCGATGGATGCGCTATCGGGCCTCACATCGCAGCCTTGCCTCGGCTCGATCGTCGAAGCGCTGAAGGGCGGCGAGCGCGATACCGGGCTGGACCCGGCCGCGATCCGCAAGATCTCGTTCTATTGGGAGGCGGTGCGCGCCCAGTATGTGGCCTTCGAGAGCGATCTCCGGGCGGGAGCCTCCGAAGTCTATCTCCACGAAATGCCGGGCGGCCAGTTCACGAACTTGAAGGAACAGGCGCGCTCGCTCGGCCTCGACACGCGCTGGCACGAAGTCGCGCAGACCTATGCCGACGTCAATCGCATGTTCGGCGACATCGTGAAGGTCACGCCCTCCTCCAAGGTCGTCGGCGACATGGCGCTGATGATGGTGAGCCAGAACCTTTCGGTCGCCGATGTCGAGAGCCCGGCCAAGGAGATCGCCTTCCCCGATTCCGTCGTGCAGATGATGCGCGGCGATCTCGGCCAGCCGCCGGGCGGGTGGCCGCCGGCGATCCAGGCCAAGATCCTCAAGGGCGAGACGCCATCGACGGCGCGCCCCGGCTCGCTGATCAAGCCGGCCGATCTGGAGGCCGAGCGGCGTTCGGCGCAGGAGAAGGCCGGCAACGGCGCAATCGACGATTTCGCCCTCGCCTCCTATCTGATGTATCCCAAGGTCTTTACCGACTTCGCCAAGGCGCTCGACACCTACGGACCGACGAGCGTGCTGCCGACCGCGGTCTATTTCTACGGTCTGCCGGTCGGCGAGGAGATCCTGGTCGAGCTCGAAAAGGGCAAAACCATGGTGATCCGCATGCAGGCCATCGGCGAAGCCGACGAGGATGGCCTCATCCGCGTCTTCTTCGAGCTGAACGGCCAGCCCCGCGTCGTCAAAGTCCCCGACCGGGCCAATGCCGGCAAGATCGTCGCCAAGCGCAAGGCCGAGGAAGGCAATCCGAACCATGTCGCCGCGCCGATGCCGGGCGTCATCTCCCAGCTCGCCGTCAAGCCGGGCCAGGTCGTGAAGGCCGGCGACGTGCTGCTCTCGATCGAGGCGATGAAGATGGAAACCGCCATCCACGCCGACCGGGACGGCACGCTCGCCGAGGTGCTCGTCCACCCCGGCAGCCAGATCGACGCCAAGGATCTGCTGGCCGTGTTCGGCTGACGCCGAAAGCGCTCTTTCGCACATGGAACGCCGGAGCCCTGCTCCGGCGTTTTGCGTTGGGGCATGCGCCTGTGGCATAGGGAAGGACGCCTTCCAAGAGGCGAAAAGAATGATCGAGGGAAGAGACGCAGGCATGTCGGACAATGGGAAGATCGCGCTCGTCACCGGTGGTGGCACGGGCATCGGCAAGGCGGTGGCGCTGGCTCTGGCCGGCGCCGGCTATCAGGTTGTGGTGACCGGACGCCGTCAGGCGGCGCTGGACGAGGTCGTCGCTTCGGCTGGCGGCAATATGGTCGCGATCCCGTCGGACCTCACCGATCCCGACTCCGTCGCCGCGCTCTTTGCCGCGGTGAAGCAGCGCTTTGGCCGCCTCGACGTGCTCTTCAACAATGCCGGCACCAATGCCCCGCCGATCCCGCTGGAGGAATTGACCCCGGCGCAGTGGAAGGCCGTTGTCGACACCAATATCAGCGGCGTCTTCTACTGCACGCAGGAAGCCTTCCGCATCATGAAGGACCAGTCGCCGCGTGGCGGGCGGATCATCAACAACGGCTCAATCTCGGCGACGACGCCGCGTCCGAACTCCGCGCCCTATACCGCCTCCAAGCACGCTGTTCTGGGGCTGACCAAATCGACCTCGCTCGATGGCCGCAAATACGACATCGCCTGCGGCCAGATCGATATCGGCAATACCGAGACGCCGATGGCCGCCAAGATGAAGAGCGGGGTTCTCCAGCCCGATCTGTCGATCAAGGTCGAGCCGACCTTCGACGTCAAGCACGTTGCGGACGCCGTCCTCTACATGGCCTCCCTGCCGCTCGATGCCAATGTCCTCAATCTGACGGTGATGGCGACAAAAATGCCGTTGACGGGGCGCGGTTAAGCTCGCCTGGGGGCTGTTCCGCGGCAGACAGGCTTTACGAAACGTCACGGGCCGGACGTCGATTTTCAGCATAAACGTTGGATTGCGTTCGGCCTTTATTTCGACCCGCGAACCTTGTATTGCCACTCTCATCGTGATCGCCTGAATCGTCTCGCAATTACGAGCGCGAAGGTTTTCACGCCGATAGATTGTCGATTTCATTGTTGGTGAACGGCCATTCCGATGGATATTCCGATCGAGACCCTGTCTGTCAACGATGCGACCTTCGAGTTGGCACCGGTTGCCCTTTGGCTCGAGGACTACAGCGCGCTGCGCCTGTTGTTCGATGAATGGCGTGCCGCGGGGATCACCGATCTCTATGCCTATCTCCGGGATGACCCGTCGCGGGTGGAGCTTTGCTCAAGCCGGATCCGCCTGGTCAAGGTAAACCGGCAGACCCTCGCGCTCTACGGCGCTTCCGACGTGGCCGAACTCGAAGCCAATCTCGATCTCGTCTTTCGCGGCGAGATGCTGGAGAACCATATTGGCGAGCTCGTGCAGCTCTGGAATGGCGAAGCCGGATTTTTCAGCCATACCGTCAACTATACGCTGACCGGCGAGCGCATCGACATTCAGCTCCGCGCGGTTCTGCTGCCGGGTTCGGAAGAGAGCTGGGACCGTCTTCTGGTCTCGACGGAAAACATCACGGAGCTTGAAGGCGCCTTTCGTAAGCTGGAACACAGCAATGCCTATGCCCGCGGATTGTTCGATCATTCGCCGGTATCCTTGTGGGTGGAAGATTTCAGCGCCGTCAAACGGCTGATCGACGATCTGAAGTTCCGCGGCATCACGGACTTCCGGGTGTTCACGGACGTTCATCCGGAATTCGTGACGCGCTGCATGAGCGAAATCCACGTCATCGACGTCAACCAGCAGACGCTCGACCTATTGGCGGCGCCCGACAAGCCGACGCTGTTGAAGCGGCTCGGCGACGTTTTCCGCGATGAGATGACCAGGCATTTTCGCGAACAGCTGATCGATCTGTGGAACGGTAAACTGTTCCAGCAGCGCGAGGTGGTGAACTACAGCCTGGACGGCAGGGAACTGCACCTTCTTCTGCAATTTTCAGTTCTGCCGGGTAATGAGAATGATTGGTCCCTGGTCCAGGTGGCCCTCACCGACATCACGGCGCGCAGGGCCGCCGAGGCCTATCTGGAATTCCTCGGCAAGCACGACGCCCTGACGAAGCTGCACAACCGATCCTTCTATATCGACGAGCTGGCGCGACTGCAGCGCAATTCACCCTTCCCCGTCTCCATCATCATGGTGGACCTCGACGAACTGAAGGAGACGAACGACAGGCTCGGACATGCGGCGGGCGACGAATTGCTGCGCCGTGTCGGCGAGGTCCTCGCCAAGTCGGTCGAGAAGCCAGGCAATGCCGCCCGGATCGGCGGCGATGAATTCGCCATCATCCTGCCGGGAGCCGATGAGGTCGAGGCCAGGAACACGATGGAGAACGTGCGCCGCCTGCTCGATCTGAACAACCAGTTCTATGTCGGCGCGCCCGTCTC
Organism: Kaistia algarum; assembly: GCF_026343945.1. NCBI lineage: Bacteria > Pseudomonadati > Pseudomonadota > Alphaproteobacteria > Hyphomicrobiales > Kaistiaceae > Kaistia > Kaistia algarum. The sequence continues at coordinate 2,563,732 of NZ_JAPKNJ010000001.1, read as the reverse complement.
GCTATCGATGGGATCGGCAACCCGGACGCACGGCGAGCGAATCGAGGATATCGCCCGCCGGGCGGATGCCGCCATGTATGAGGCCAAGCGGCAGCATTATGCCGACGAACAGGGCGGTCCGCAGGGCCTCAACCCGCCGTCGCGGTTGCAGGCTTGACCGCCACGCAGTCGCGCGCATGCAGGAAGTTCTTCATCGACACGTCGCCGAGCACGACGAAATGAAGCATTCGCGGTAGCCAGAACACGACGTCCAAGCCCACATCCCATTGATAGGCAGGATCGGTTCCCAGCCGCGTCAGATCGATCGGCGCCGCGATCGCACCCTGGCCGTCGTCGAGCACCAGCGGCCGCTGGCACGGCGTGTTGGTGAGCTGGACGTAAAGAATTCCGGCCCCGGCGAGCAGATAGACGATCAGCAGACGCAGGATGGACATCGCTCGGATCTCCCGGGAATCGGCAGCGCCGGATCGTGACCGGCGAACGTCGCCAACGCAATCTCCAGCGGGCTTCCAGGGCCACGAAAAGTCGCCGCGCCGCGATCCTTTCGAACCACGGCGCGGCGCCAGCCGCTGGCGACGAACGGGAGGGGATTAGCCGCCGCGGAGCCAGACCAGCATTTCGCCGGGAGTCCGGTTGTCCCAGGCGAAATAGGGCACGGCCTTGATGGAGACGTTCTCGCGCTTCGGCGGCGCCTGCCGGTAGAGCTGGCCGTCCCAGTCTGCCGTGGAATCGCTCTCCGCTTCGGCCGACAGCGTTACAATGCCGCCGAGCAGGTCCGCTTCAAACGCCGAGCTGAATTCGGCCGGCTGAGGAACGCGGACGCGGTTGAGTCCGACAGAATTGTCGACGCCTTCCAGGCAATAGACCAGCGGACCGCGCTTCAGCGCGACACGGCCAACATCCTGGCGCACATCGGGATGGGCGTGGAGCTGCTCGATCGGAAGGTCGAGATCGAGTTCGATCCGGTCGCCTGCCTCCCATTCACGGTTCAAGGCGGCATAGCCGTTCTCGGCAGCCGAGCCGAGATCGACCGCTTCGCCATTGAGCTTGAGCGAGGCGCGGCGGGCGAAGGCCGGAATGCGCAGATGCAGCGTGAAGCGGGCCGGGGCATCGACGTCGACGTCGATGCGGATGGCGCCGTCCCAGGGAAAGTTCGTCGTCTGCGTCAGCGTCACCGCCGTGCCGCCGAGATCGAGCCGCGCCGTGCTGTCGCAATAGAGATGCACCGCGGCCTCGCCATCGGCCTGGCCATACATGTAGGACCCGATCGACGCCACCATGCGGCCGATATTGGGCGGACAGCACGGGCAGCGATGCCACTTCCAGCGATTGTGCTTGCCGCGGCTCTCGAGGGGGTTCTCGTAGAAGAACAGCGAGCCATCGAGCGAGAGACCCGAGATCGAGCCATTGTAGAGCGCACGCTCCATCACGTCGGCATAGCGGGCGTTGGGTCCCATGCCGAGCATGCGATTGGCCCAGAAGATCAGCGCCACGGAGGCGCATGTCTCGGCATAGGCGCTCTCGTTCGGAAGATCGTAGTCCGACGTGAAGCCTTCATTGGCCTCGGAAGGTCCAAGGCCGCCAGTGACATAGAGCTGCTTGCCGTTCAAATCGTCCCAGAGTTTGTCCAGCGCCACGCGCAACGTGTCGTCACCGAACTCGGTCGCGATATCCGCCATACCCGAATAGAGGTACATCGCGCGAACCGCGTGGCCGACGACCTTCTCCTGATCCCGCACCGGCTTGTGCGAATGGTTGTATTCATACGTCTTGAAGTGGAAGTCCTTCGGGTCGGCGCCGCGCGCGCGGGCTTCCTCGTCAAAATAATGGGGTTGCTGGCCGCGCTGGTCGATGAAGTATTTAGCCAGCTTCATATAGCGATCATTGCCGGTAACGCGGGCGAGCTTGACCAGCGCCAGCTCGATCTCCTCGTGGCCGCAATAGCCCTTCTTCTTTTCCGGCTCCGGACCGAACATCGTGTCGATGTGATCGGCGTAGCGGATCATGACGTCGAGCAGCTTGCGCTTTCCCGTCGCCTGGAAATAGGCGACGGCGCCCTCGATCAGATGGCCGGCGCAATAGAGCTCGTGGCAGTCGCGCAGATTGGTCCAGCGCAGGCCCGGCTGCATGCGCTGGTACCAGCTCGACACATAGCCGTCAGGTTGCTGCAGCTTCTCGAACATGTCGATCACGGCATCGATCTTCGCTTCGAGCGCCGGATTCTTGCGGCGATAGAGCGAATAGGCTGCCGTCTCGATCGTCTTGCCGAGGTCGGAATCCCAGAACATCTGCGTCGTCACGGTCGAGGCGGTGAAGCCCGGCTTGCCGACCGCTGCCGGCGACATCGACATGAACGGGATGCGCAGCGCCGGCACCGGCCGGTCGGGGTCGAGCTGGTCGAGCATGCCGGCCTCGACGCAGCGCTCATAGAGGATATCGGCGGTCTTGTCGGCGACCGCATCGACGCGCGCGCCCCAGAAACCGCGGACATCGACCTGCGGTGTCGCCGGCGGGCGGAAGCGGGCACGCGGCTTCTCGGCGGTCGCGGGGGAGGGCATGGCACTCATGGTCGTCTCCTAGATGGATCGATGGATTGTCGGGGTGCCTATTTCACCGCGCCCGCGGTCAGGCCGCGGATATAGAAGCGCTGGAGAAGCAGGAAGAGGATGAGGCAGGGGATCATCATGACAGTAACGCCGGCCTGGACTGCGCCCCAGTCAACGGCACCGAACCGCCCCGATTGAACGGCCGTCATCATGATCGGCAGGGTGAATTGAGACTGGTCCGTCATCAGGACGAGGGCGGCCAGGAACTCGTTCCAGCTGTTCAGGAAGGCGAAGATCGCGACCGTCACGACACCGGGCCAGACGAGCGGCATCATGATGCGCACGAGCAGCGCGATGCTCTTCGCCCCGTCGATCCTTGCCGCCTCCTCGATCTCCTTCGGCACCGCGTCGAAGGCGTTGCGCATCATGAAGATCGAGAACGGCAGTTGTAGCGTGACATAGACGAGAACCAGCCCGGACAACGTGTTCTGCAGCCCTAGCCACGTCAGGATGAGGAAGATCGGCGTCAGGATCGACTGGAAGGGGATCATGATCGTCGCCAGGATCATGAGGAAGAAGAAGTTCTTGAACGGGAAATGGAAGCGCGAGAACCCGTAGCCGGCGAAGACGCTGATCACGGCGGTGAGCAGGACGCTCATGCCGGCGACATAGATGCTGTTCTGGGCCGAGTGCCAGAGCCCGGCGCCGAAACTGTCGAGCGTGACATAGTTCTGCAGCGAGAACCCGGTCGTCGGCCAGGGCGGCAGAGGCGGCTGGCGCGCCTCGCTTGGCGGCTTGAAGGTCGAGAGCACCGCCCACAGGATCGGCGCGACGAAGATGACCGACAGCACCACACCGGTGCCATGCTCGGCGAGAAGCGTGGCGAGCGAGCGCTCGCGCGGGCGGGCGGATGCCATCACATTCCCTCCGGATTGCGCAGCAGTCTCAGCTGGACGAGGCTGATGATGACGAGGATGACGAGCAGGACCATGGACAGCGCCGCGCCATAGCCGAGCTTGAACGACACGAAGGACTGGTTGAAGATCCAGTAGACCGCCGTCAGCGTCTGGTTGCGCGGCCCGCCGCGCAGGATGATGTAGAACTGGTCGAAGGCGAGGATCGAGCCGGCGACCGAGAGGATCAGCGACAGCGCCAGCGTGCGGCGCATCAGGGGCAGCGTGATCGAGCGGAAGCGCTGCCACGCCGAGGCGCCGTCGATCTTGGCGGCTTCCATGAGTTCGGTCGGGATCGACTGCAGCCCGGTCATCAGGATGACCATGGTGAAGCCCGCGACCTTCCAGACGACCATGACGATGATGGACCAGAAGGCCGGATTGAACGTTGCGAGCAGATTGACCTTCTTCTCCGTCAGCCCGAGCTGGTAGGCGGCGGGGCTGAACAAGCCTGAATCGACATTGAGCAGCCAGGCCCAGAGCAGGCTTGCCGAGGCGAAGCCGACCACGACCGGCATGAAGAAGGCGGTGCGGTAGACGCCGATCATCGGCCGCGGCCGCTCGACGAACAGCGCCAGCGGGAAGGCGACGACGAAGATCGCGATGGTGACGATGACGGTATAGTAGAAGGTGAAGTTGAGCGCCTTCCAGAACCGCACGTCCTTGGTGATGGCGACGTAATTGTCCAGTCCGATGAAGCTGTGCGCGCCCATCAGCGGCCAATTGTGCAGCGACATCCAGGCGGTCATGCCGAGCGGCAGCACGAAGAAAACGGCGACGAGCGCGATCGCCGGCGCGATATAGAGATATCCGGCCCATTGGCTGCGATCGACGGCCCGCTTGCGGCGCGGAACGGCAATCGTCGCGGCTCCGGCCTTGGCGGAGATCGACGACATGGCGGCTGCCCTCATGCTGGTTTGGGAGGCGGAGGCGCGATGCGCCTCCGCCCTGGAGCAGGCTAGTTCTTCGCCTGGTCGATGATGCCCTGCATCGTTTCCTGCGCATTCGCGATCGAGCCGTCGACGTCGTCGCCGAAGAAGACCTCGCTGATCATCTGCGCCCAGGGGCCGTTGGCCGAATTGATGATGTCGTTGAACACCACCGAATAGGGCGTGCGGCCCTTGGCCATGGCCTCGGCTGCCACCGCGTAACGCGGATCAAGCCCCTTCAACGCCTCGGCGGCGATGTCGCCGCGCACCGGCAGGCTGCCGCGGCTCGCCAGAAGGGCCTGTCCCTCGAGCGAGTAGGCGTAGTCGAGGAACTCCTTCAGGACGGCGAGCTTCTTGGTGCCCTTGGTGACGACGAAATTGTCGCCGCCCGCGAAGGACGACCAGCCGCCATCCTTGCCCGGCAGGAACGTGACGCCGTAGTCGATGTCCTTGTACTGCGTGTTGAGCGCGCCGATGGCGAAGGCGCCCGACGGAGCGATGCCGATATTACCCGCGGCGAAGGCCGCGAAGAAATTGGCGCCGTTGTCGGTCTGCGCGCCTTCCGGCACGAGGCCCTTCTTGACCATGGAGCGATAGAAGTCGATCGCCTCGCGCAGCTTCGGATCGGTCAGCATCGCCTTCGAGCCGTCTTCCGACAGGATCTCGCCGCCCGACGCCCAGACCAGCGGCGTGAAGGTGAAGATGTTGCAGCCGCCGCAGGCGCCGGAGAAGTAGAAGCCCTTGATGTCGCCGCCGAGCGCGTTGACCTTCTCGGCGTCGGCCTCGATCTCGGCCCAGTTCGTCGGTCCCTTCTCGGGATCGAGTCCGGCCTGCTTGAACAGCTTCTTGTTCCAGATCAGCACCGAACTGTCGGCCGAGAACGGCAGACCATAGATCCGGTCCTTATAGGTACCGGTCTTCACATGCGCCGGCGACAGGTCCTTGAAATATGACAGGGACTTGGCCCAATCGGTGATGTCCTCGAGCTGCCCCGCCGCCGCGAAGGCCGGCGTGTAAATCAGGTCGAGCGACAAGCCGTCGGGAGCCGTTCCGCCCGCGACCGAGGTCGCATATTTCGGGACGATCTCGGCATTCGGGATGATGTCGAGCTTGATCTGGTTCTCATGGCCCTTGTTGAAGGCCTCGACGATCTGCGGCATGAAATTCGAGCCGTCGGCCCGGACCCAGATATTGGCGGTCTCCGCCGCCGAGGCGAGCGCCGTCATCGAAAGCAAAGCCGCGGTCGCGGCTATCACGCTCTTCATTCTGCTCATGGGGTCTCCTCCCTCTATGAAACGACCGCCCGTGGCTCCTCCCGCGAGCGGCTGTCACTTTGCTTCACCCATCCGGCGGCTGGCCGCAGGATTCTCTCACCACAAGCCGGCACGGAAGCTTGCGAATTTCCGGCTCGATTCTCTTGCCATCGACGAGCGATAGCAGCGTCAGCCCTGCCTCGCGGCCGAGCTCCGTCAGGTTCATGTCGATCGTCGTGAGAGGCGGCCGCGACGCATTGGCGAGGATCTCCCAATTGTCGAAACCAACCACCGCCACATCGATGGGCACGCGGATGCCGCGCTCCCGGAGTGCATCGATCACGCCGCGCGCGATCTGGTCGTTGCCGCAGAACACCGCGTCGGGGCGCTCCGCCGCATTGTCGAAAAGGTGAGCCACGGCCTCGTGCCCCCAGCCCTCGTTCCAGGGCCCGAGCAGGGGCGGCAGCACCGGGAGGCCGCTTTCGGCGAGGACGGCGTGATAGGCGGCGGCGCGGCGGTGCACAACGGCGAAAGTCGTCGGGCCGGTGATATGCGCGATCCGGCGCCGGCCGAGGCGAACCAGATGCTCGACGGCGAGGCGCGCGCCGCCCTCTTCGTCGCAGATGAAGGAGACCGAATCCTGGGCTGGTTCGGTGAAGGCATAGATGATCGGCAATCCGAGGCCGGAAAGCTCGACAGGTAATTTGCGGTCGACGCGCTTGCCGGTGGCGATGATGCCGTCGACCCGCTTTTCCAGCATCGCCTCGACGTGAAGCTGGCCGAGCCGGGGATCGTCCTCGATGTTGCAGAGGAAGACCGAAACGCCATTATCGACCAGCGCGTCGGAAATGCCAGCCATGACCGGCAGCGAGAAGCGGCCATAGGTATCGTTGGTCAGCAGCCCGACGGTGAAGCTGCGCTGGCGCAACAGGCTTTGCGCCAGGCTGTTCGGGCGGAAGCCGAGACGGCGAGCCGTCTCCTGGATGCGGAGGCGCGTCTCGGCCGTCATGCGGCCCTGGTCGTTCAGGGCTTTGGAGGCCGTGGCGACGCTGACGCCGGCGGCGAACGCGACATCGCGCAGCGTAACTGGCCGTCGCCAGCCACTCCGCGTCTCTCCCTCGCCCTCGACCGACATGGCCACTCCGCAAGCACGTTCCTCGTGGGCGCGCCTTTGGCGCTTCGCCCTGATTGAGAAAAGGTTTTCTCAAATTCCGGCTAAAAAAGGCGGTGACCCAAGCCATCGCCTCAAACCGTTTGAAAAACCCTTTTCTCAGATCAGGCTACACGCGACGTGGCATCGATGCAAGCCGCTCTGTGGCGACATGCCTTCAACCTCCGGCAAGGCTCAGAACGCCTCCATCACACGCCCCGCCCAGCGATAGGCGAGGACGCTAAGCTCGGCGCCAAAGACGACAATCGCGGTGTTCCAGGCGAGCGCGACAATCGAAAGCATGGCCCCGACGAGGATCGCGACACCGTCCCGCTCGATGAGGCCGAAGGCGAAGGCGATGACGGCGAGCGAGGGCAGCTGGTTGCCGAGCGGGATCGGCAGGAGAATCATGATCGCATGGACGAAGATAGGGACCGCCAGCACGAAGCGGGCAACCCGTCCGGAGAGGGCCGGCAGCCGAGGCCGCAGCAGCCATTCGATGCGCCGGAACCACGGCGCGATCCAGAGCCCGCCCTTCACGACCGGTCCGCGTGGCAGTCCGAATCGTCGCAGCCTTTCCGGCAGGACGAGGCTCTCGGCACCCATCATGATCTGGACCGACAGGATCGCCAGTGCCGCGCCAAACACGACACCGGTCGGGAGGCCTGGAATCGGTATGAAGGACGGCAAGGCCAGCATCAATAGGGTAAGGCCGATGCCGGCACCGCCCAGCGCATCGACCATCTCGCCGAGCGTCACGCGGTCATGCGGCAGGACAATTCCCAGATTGGATAGAATTGTCGACGCCGAACCGGACCGAAGAACGCGGTCGGCGGCTTCGGAGCGCGTGTCGCCGGCCGCCGCGGGCGCAGGATCGTGCGTCGGCAAGGCTACCTCCGGGATTAGGACAGCGGAACGATACAACAGAGCCGGGACCCCGTCGAAGCGGCAACAGGGCGAGCCGATCGCAAGGCCCAACTGCAATGCGATCAACGACCATATTGCGAAATCGCGCCGCTTAGTGTCGTGATCACCGGCGCCAAGTTCAAGGGTGGCGGCCACGCGGCCGGGCCATTGGGGAGATCGACGTGACGCGTTTTTCGGGACGGCCAATTGCAGAGAAACCAAGGCCGTCCATCCTGTCCTGGATGCTCGCCGCAACCCTTCTCCTTGTCTCGCTCTGGCCGGGAATCGCGGCGGCCCAGGACGACCAGCAGTCGCGGATCGACACCTGGAACGCGACGCTGGAGCACGTCGACACCGCTATCAAGCAGGTACAGATCACTGATCCGGAGCTGCGGGGACTGTTCGACCAGGTCTCGGACGTAATGACCAATGCCAGCGCGTTCGCTGCCGGCCTCACCCCGAGGGTGGCGGCCGCCTCCGCGCAGGTAAAGGCGCTCTCCCCCGTGGAGGGAGCGGACCAGACCATCTCGGACGCGGTAAAGACCGACCTCGCCGCCGCCCAGGAGACCTATGGCGACCTGCTCGGCAGCCAAAAGCAGGCCATCGCGATTGTCGCGCATGGAACGTCGACACAATCCATGATCAACGACCGGCGGCGCGCGATGTTCACCGCGCGCCTGCTGGAACGGAGCCAGAGCCTGGCCGACCCGGGCCTTTGGGTCGATGCCGCCGCGGAGCTGCCGGTTCTGGCATCCGGCGCTGCCGACATCGTGGTCGAATGGTTCGACTCGTTCCGCAACACGGCCGAACGTTGGACGGCGGTCGCCGTCGTCTGCATCATCCTTCTCGTCCTGATCGGCCTTATGCCCGGACGCCGGATGCTCATCCGGCATCTGGCGAAGCGCACCCAGGCAAAGCCCTATTCGATGCGGTCGAAGGTGGTGGCCGCCTCCGCCACGGTGGCCACCAACGCGATCGTACCCGCCGCCGTGATGTTCGTCGGCCACTCGATCCTCACGGCGTTCCGCCTGGCGCCGGAACGGCTCAGCGTCATCTGGTTCGGCATCGCCTCCGCGATCGTCCTGTTCTCGCTCGCCTCCGGCATCGCCCGCGCCTTGCTCGACCCGGCCCGGCCCGCCCTTCGTCTGGTGACGATCGACGATGCGCTCGCCAGGCGCATCTTCAACCTCGTCGTCACGATTGCCATCCTTCAGTCCTTCGTCATTTTCATGGACAGGCTGACGCGCGTCGTCCCCACCTCGCTGCCGCTGGTTATCGCATTCGACGGCCTCCTGTCCGTGGCCAGCGCCGCGCTCATCATCCGGACGGTCCGGATCGTCAATCGACATTCCAGCGCCGCCGCCGAGGAAGACGAAGAAGAGGACGAATCGGTTCTGAAGCGCATCGCGCTGATCCTGGCCGGCGTCACCGCCGCGGCAGCCATCTTCGCCAGCCTCATCGGCTACGTTGCCCTCAGCCGTTTCGTAACGACGCAGATCTGCTGGGCGACGATCGTCGTCAGCCTCCTGGTGCTGCTGACCATGCTGACCGACGAACTGACGACGGCCTGGTTCCGCCGCGAGGGTATCGTCGGCAGCCGCCTGATCGCTTCGGTCGGTTTCGCGCCGCGCTCGCTGACCCAGCTCGGCGTCGTCTTCAACGGTGTCGTTCGCCTAGCGCTGATCGGCCTCGCGGTCCTCGCCATCTTCGCGCCCTGGGGCTTCGATTCCGATTCCGTCATGAGCAGCTTCCGGCAGCTTCTCATCGGGTTCACCCTCGGTTCGATCGTCGTTTCGCCGATCACCATCTTCTCGGCGCTCGCCGTTTTCGTCGCCGTCCTGATTGCGACCCGCACATTCGAGCGATGGCTCGACACCCGTTTCCTGCCGACGACCCGGCTCGATTCAGGATTGCGGAACTCGATCGGCACCGTCATCGGCCATCTCGGCTGGATCCTGGCCGCAGCGATCGCCTCCGGCTATGCCGGCCTCGACCTCTCCTCGATCGCCATCGTCGCCGGTGCGCTTTCGGTCGGCGTGGGCCTCGGCCTCCAGGGCATCGTGAACAATTTCGTCTCGGGTCTCGTGCTGCTGGCGGAACGGCCGATCCGAGCCGGCGACTGGATCGCGGTCGGCGCCGAGGAAGGGATCGTCAAGCGCATCAATATCCGCGCCACGGAGATCGAGACGTTCGACCGCTCGACGGTGATCATTCCGAATTCGAGCCTGGTGACGGGCATCGTCAAGAACATGGTGCTGCATGACCGGTCGGGGCGAGCCAATCTGAAGATCGTCGTCGCCAAGGATTCCGACCCGGCCATCGTGCGCGATCTGTTGCTGAAGATCGCCAAGGAGCACCCGCTGGTGCTCTCCTTCCCGGAGCCGTCGGTTCTTTTCGTCGATTTCGACGCCGCTGCGCTGCATTTCGAGCTCAGCTGCTACATCTCCGACAATGGCAAGAGTGGCACCGTCCGCTCCGAGATCCGCTTCCGCTGTTTTGCCCAATTCGCGGAGCATGGCATTCGCCTGCCGTAAGGCCCGCCATGTTGCGTCGCCTCGGCAAATCGGCGAACACTCGCCGCAGCCGACTTTCCTGACAGCCTGACCGCCGAGACCCAAGCACCATGATCGCCAATTTCCGCCGCATGACGGCCCTTGCCCCTCTCGCCGTCGCGATCGTCGCGCTGGCGGGGTGCACCCAGACGGTGGAGACACCGACAACGCCGGTGTTCTACGATCGGCTCGATTCCTCCGGCGCCACGGTGAGCCCCGAGGCCGCGGCCAGCATGATCACTGGCTACCGCACGGCCCGCGGCCTCTCGGCCGTCACGGTCGATCCGCGGCTGAACAAGATGGCAGCCGACCAGGCCCGCGCCATGGCTGCCGTCGATCAGGTCAGCCATGACGTACGCGGCGGCGGCAAGTTTGAGAAGCGCCTCGCCGCCTCCGGCTTCGACGCCGGCATCGCCGTCGAGAATGTCGGCGCCGGCTATCGCACGCTCGCCGAGGCCTTTTCGGGCTGGCGCGATTCCAAGCCCCACAACGCCAATATGCTGAAGCCCGGCGTCACCCGCCTCGGCATCGGCACCGCCTATGCGCCGAACAGCAAGTACAAGGTCTACTGGTCGCTGATCCTGGCCAAGCCCTATGAACCCCCGGCATCGATGAGCGGCCCTGCCCTTCCGGCCGATGGCAGCACGGTCGTGCAGATCGGCGGCGCCGTCGTCGGACGCTGAGCGCCTGGCCCTATCGTACTATAGTCGTATTATTAACCGCGCCCGACCCGGAGCCCCTCGGCTCCCGGTCGGGCGCGGCGTTTTCGCGTGTCGCCACAAAATCGCCATTGACGGAAACGGATGCGGGCCGATACCAACGGGGCGTGGTGGCCTGATCGGCCTCATGGAGGTGAAGGACGCATCGCAAGCTGATTGTCTCGCTCGATGGGTCTGGAAAACGATCGGGAGTCGAAGTAATTAGGAAGTGCGATGCGCCTCGCCAGCAGCGAGACGGCAAACGTCGTACAATTCGGGAGAGAGATATCGTGAACCTTTTGAAGTCCGCGCTCGCCGCGCTCGCGCTCGGCGCAGTCGCCCTTTCGCCGGTGGCTCATGCCGCCGACAAGGGCATCGTCGGCGTCCTGATGCCGACCAAGACCTCGCAGCGCTGGATCAATGACGGCGACGCCGTCAAGTCCCAGCTCGAGGCCAAGGGTTACACCGTCGATCTGCAGTATGCGCAGGACGACATTCCCAACCAGCTCAGCCAGCTCGAGAACGAGATCACCAAGGGCCCGAAGGCTCTGATCATCGCCTCGATCGACGGCACGACACTGTCGGACGCGCTGCAGAAGGCCGCCGACGCAGGTGTTGTCGTCGTCGCCTATGACCGCCTGATCAAGAAGACGCCGAATGTCGACTACTACACGACCTTCGACAATTTCGGCGTCGGCGTGATCCAGGCCAATTCGCTGGTCAAGGGCCTCAAGGAGCGCTTCCCGAACACGAAGCCCTGGAACGTCGAGCTGTTCGGCGGTTCGCCGGACGACAACAACGCCTTCTTCTTCTACAATGGCGCGATGTCGGTCCTTCAGCCGCTGATCGATGACGGTTCCATCAAGATCGTGTCCGGCCAGACCGGCATGGACAAGGTCGGCACGCTGCGTTGGCTCGCCGCCACCGCGCAGGCCCGCATGGACAACCTGCTCTCGGCCAACTACTCGGACGGCAAGCGCGTCGACGGCGTTCTCTCGCCCTATGACGGCCTGTCGCGCGGCATCATCGCCTCGCTCCGCGGCGTCGGCTACGGCACCGCCGACCAGCCCTGGCCGATCGTGACCGGCCAGGACGCCGAGACCGCCTCGGTCAAGGCGATCATCGCCGGCGAGCAGTATTCGACCGTGTTCAAGGACACGCGCGATCTCGCCAAGGCGACGGTCGAGCTGGTCGACACCGCGCTGTCGGGCGGCACGCCGGCTGGCCTCGACACCACCACCTACAACAATGACGTCAAGGTCGTTCCCTCGATCCTGCTGACGCCGCATGAGGTGGACAAGTCGAACTACCAGGCGCTCGTCGTCGACTCGGGCTACATCAAGGCCGACGAACTCAAGTAATCGCGACTAAAATGAGGGGCCCCGCTACGGCGGGGCCCCTTCTCGTCGTGCGAGCGAGCGGCTAACGTCGCCTCACTCCGTATATTCGTGCGGGAGCGGCTCTCCATGCCTTCATACATTCTCGAGATGCGCGACATCACCAAGACCTTCCCGGGGGTCAAGGCGCTGTCGAACGTCAATCTCCAGGTCGAGGAAGGCGAAATCCACGCCATATGCGGCGAAAACGGCGCCGGCAAGTCGACGTTGATGAAGGTCCTGTCGGGCGTCTATCCGGACGGAGACTACGAAGGCAAGATCATCTATCGCGGCGAGGAATGCCACTTCAAAGGCATCCATGACAGCGAACACAAGGGCATCGTCATCATCCACCAGGAACTCGCCCTGGTGCCGATGCTGTCCATCGCCGAGAATATCTTCCTCGGCAACGAACATGCGAAATGGGGCGTGATCGACTGGGACGCCAACGAGGCGCGGACCCGCGAACTCCTCAAGAAGGTGGGCCTCAGCGAGGACCCGAAGACGCTGATCACGAATATCGGCACCGGCAAGCAGCAATTGGTCGAGATCGCCAAGGCGCTCAGCAAGGAAGTCGAACTCCTGATCCTCGACGAGCCGACGGCGAGCCTGTCGGAGAAGGACAGCCAGGCCCTGCTTGACCTGCTGCTGGAATTCAAACGCCAGGGCATCACCTCGATCATCATTTCCCACAAGCTGAACGAGATCAACCGCGTCGCCGACCACGTCACCGTCATTCGCGACGGGCGCACGATCGAGACGCTGGACCGCCAGAACATCAGCGAGGACCGGATCATCACCTCGATGGTGGGCCGTTCGCTGGAAGACCGTTATCCGCCGCGCGACCCCAAGATCGGCGAGGTCATCTTCGAGGTGAAGAACTGGTCGGTCTACCATCCGCTGCATGCGGAGCGGCAGGTCATCAAGAACATCGACTTGAATGTCCGCAAGGGCGAGGTGGTCGGCATCGCCGGTCTGATGGGCGCCGGACGGACCGAGTTCGCGATGAGCGTCTTCGGGCGCAGCTACGGCCGCAAGATCACCGGCGAAGTCCGCCTGCATGGCAAGCCGATCGACGTTTCATCGGTGGGCAAGGCCGTCGATCGCGGCCTTGCCTATGTCACCGAGGACCGCAAGATCTTCGGTCTCAACCTGATCGAAGACATCAAGAACAACATCACCATCGCCAATCTGAAGGGCGTCTCCAGCGTCGGCGTCATTGACGATCTGAAGGAACTGGACGTCGCCAACGACTTCCGCGGCCGGACCAATATCCGCTCGTCGAGCGTCTTCCAGAAGACCGGCAATCTTTCGGGCGGCAACCAGCAGAAGGTGGTGCTGTCGAAATGGCTCTTCGCCAACCCCGAAGTACTGATCCTCGATGAACCGACGCGGGGCATCGATGTCGGCGCCAAATACGAAATCTATACGATCATCGCGCGCCTCGCGGCCGAGGGACGGGCGATCATCGTCATCTCATCCGAAATGCCGGAACTCCTCGGCATCTCCGACCGGATCTACGTCATGAACGAAGGCCGGCTCGTCGGCGAAATGGCGGCGCGCGACGCCAGCCAGGAGAAGATCATGCGCGCCATCGTGCGCGGAGAAGGAAAAGCAGCATCATGAGCGACAGCGTTCCCACACCGCAGTCGGGCGTTGCCCAGGACGTGCCCACCACGCAGCGCGTCCCCGTCTCGTCCTTCGTGTCGAACCTGCGGGAATACGGGCTCGTGCTGGCGCTGATCGCCATCATGGTGTTCTTCCAGCTCACGACCGGCACGCTGTTCAAGCCGGTCAATCTCTCCAATCTCGTCCAGCAGAACAGCTTCATCATCGTGATGGCGCTCGGCATGCTGCTCGTGATCGTCGCCGGCCATATCGATCTCTCCGTCGGCTCCGTCGCCGGCTTCATCGGCGCGCTGGCGGCGATGATGATGGTGATCTGGCCGCTCGGCAGCTTTTTCGGCAACCCGCTGGTCGTTTCGATCATCTGCATCATCATCGGCGGCGCCATTGGCGCCGCGCAGGGCTACTGGATCGCCTATCATCGGATCCCCAGCTTCATCGTCACGCTGGGCGGCATGCTGGTGTTCCGCGGCCTGTGCCAGGGCCTGCTCGGCGGCGGCTCGTCGGTTGGCCCCCTGCCGGACAGCTTCAAGCAGCTCTCCTCCGGCTTCCTGCCCGATATCATCGGACCGCTCGTGCTGATCGATCCGGTCATCAACGCGGCCGGCAAGACGATCGTCGGCTCCGGCGTCGTGCTCCACATGACGACGGTGGTGCTCGGCCTTGTCGGCGTCCTCGCCTATGTGATCTCCGGGCTCTCCACGCGCCGGACGCGCGAGGCGCGCGGCTATCAGGCCGAGCCTTTCGGCCTGTTCGTCATCAAGACGCTCGTCGTCGCCGCGCTGGCGCTGTTCCTCGTCTATCAATTCGCCGTCTATCGGGGCTTCCCGATCGTCCTCGTGGTCATGGCGATCCTGATCGCGCTCTTCGTCTTCCTGACCCGGAAGACGACCATCGGCCGCCGCGTCTATGCGATGGGCGGCAACATCAAGGCGGCGCAGCTTTCCGGCATCAAGACGGAGCGGCTCACGCTGCTCGTCTTCATCAATATGGGGATGCTCTCCGCGCTGGGCGGCCTCATCATCGCCGCCCGCCTCGGCCAGGCTGTGCCGGCCGCCGGCCTGGGCAGCGAGCTCGACGTCATCGCCGCGGTCTTCATCGGCGGCGCCTCCGCCATGGGCGGCGTCGGCCAGGTGATGAGCACCGTGGTCGGCGGCTTCATCATGGGCGTGATGAACAACGGCATGTCGATCATGGGCGTCAATGTCGACTGGCAGCAGGTCGTCAAGGGCCTGGTGCTGCTCGGCGCTGTCATCTTCGACGTCTACAACAAGAACAAGGGCTGACGGCCCCTGGAAACGGGGCACCTGGCCGCGCGTCAGGCCCCATCCGTCTTCTTGCCCGACGAGCCGTCGCCGGGCTTGCCATAGAAATAATTGGCCTTACTGCCGAAAAGGAGTGCCCGGAGCCTTCGGCGCATGGCCTCGCTGCGGCGGAGCGGTTCCAGCGGCAGCCGGGCGAGATCATAGGCGGCGGCCTTGGCGGTATCGAGCCCCGGCCGGCGGCCGGGCGCCGATTGCGACCAGCCCATTTTTCTTAAGACGGCATTGGCGAAATAGAGCTTGTTGCGGCGGCGATCGGATGGCGATTTCCACGTGATCGCCATCGAGATCGACCAGTCACCACCCGTCCGGACCCAGTGCGGCCAAGTGTAGGGCAGAAAGAGCCCGTCGCCGGGCCCGAATGTGAAGACACGGCCCTTGGCCTCGAAATCATCGCGGTACGCATGGTTGCGGTGCTTGCCGGGATAGGTCTCCAGACCTTCCTCGTCGATGATCGAACGATCGCGATTGTCGAAGACGTGCATGAACTTCTGGCCGTGCAGATGCACGAAGAAGTTCTCCTCATAGTCGATGTGGAACGGCGTCACCGAATTCGCGGAGGACACAAAGATGAAGCCCATCGGCTCGGCCATTGCTCCCGGCTCGATACCGGCTGCCTCCGCCGCCTCGGCGAGCACTCTGTCGATCAGGGCTCGATAGGCGGGGATCGTCTCGACATTCTTGAGCACCAGCCAGGCGCCGGCCGTCTCGATGCGCCGCACGATCTCTTCCGGCTCAAGATCGACACCCGGCGTCTCGTCCGGCCGCTGGTTCGGCTGGAGGCGGCCCGAATTGAACTCGATCCGGTCGCGCGGCAGCTGCGTCGCCAGTGCCGCCAACGCTTCCAACTGCAACACCGCGTTTTCCGCGAGATCGTGGCGGAAGGTGAAGGGCTCCAGCGGGAAATGCGCACCGAGGACGCCGCTGTCGAATGTCAGAAGCGGCCCACCCGCTGGGACTTCGCGTGCCAATTTCGTCATGCCGCCGTCTCCTCTGCCGGACGCGACCGTCCGCGGCTGTGCTTCCAGGCCCGGTAGCGCCGCCTCGCCTCCGCCTCTGCCCGCGCCGCGGCGACGCCGAGATCAAACAGCGGCGATCCCCCGACCGGACCGACAGCGAGGACGCCGATGCGGATCCGCTCCGGCCAGAGCCCGTCGATCATCGGATGATCGGCGGCGGCGAGCGAGTCCAGGTTGGTTACCGTCGCATCGGAGAGCCACGCCTCGCTCGCCTCCAGCATCACCTGCACGCCGGGCGAGAACCGCGCGAATGCTTCGTCATGGGCGATCTTCCATGTTGCGACGAGTCCAGCCATGCGAAAGCTCACCAGCATGGCGACCGGGCTGCCGTCGAGATCGATGCAGTCGATCGTCACGGAGCCTTGCGGCGATCGCAGCATCGCGGCGAGCGCAAAAGCGCGGCTGGCCGGATCGGCGGCGAGCGCGGTGCGACGACGACCCTTCCAGCCCTCGGCCTCCAGCGCGAGGAACGCCATCACTGCCGATTCCAGATCCGGCCCCGGACCGACGCGTCGCGCCACGAGATGGCCGCTCTCGGCCAGCCGGCGCCGCTGCCTGGCGAATTCCTTGCGCCGGCGCCGCTCGATTTGCAGACGGAATGGCGTTTCCCCGCTCGAGCCACGCCGCAGGGCTGCCCGGCGATAGGCGCCGATCTCGGCAACGGGCCGACCCTCCGCCGCTGCGAAACGCCGGAGGATGGCGGCCGACGGGCCGTCGAGCGGCAGATCCGGGAAGAGCAGGATCGCGGTGCTTGCGTCTTTCGGGGCCATGGCGCGGACCAGCCTTTCGACGGCCTCGTCCGGAGCCTCGACATCGAGGAGTGGCGTCCCGAGTGGGCCGTAGCGATGCGTCCAGACCGAGACAGCCGGAGCGATCCGGCCAAGCCGGGTTGAAATGATCGGCGCCAGAGCCAGCAACCTGCCGCCGACTTCAGGAGCAGCCAGATGCACGCGTTCGTCGCCCAGATGCGCGACCGCCGCCGTCGTGATCGCCGGCGAGAAGAACGGATTGGCCTCGACGGACTTCCCGGCAAGGATCTCCCAGCCGGCGACCGCGGCACCCAGGGTCCCGCCCGCCAACGCCGTCATGTTGGATCCCCCTCGTCCGGCCTGCCGCGCGGCATGGAGCGGGAGCCGGTGACATGGAAGATCGAGCAATTGAGGCCGAGGCGCCAGCGTACGGCGAGATAGACCGCGACAGTCTCCAGCGTCAGAGCAGAGGCGGTGGCGAAGGCGGCGCCATAGAGCCCGAAACGCGGAATCAGGGCGTAGTTGAGCCCCAGATTGAAGAGGAAGGTGAGGGCATAGACGGCGGCGCAGATGCGCTGCTCGCCGGCCATGGTCAGGATGCTCTCCGCCGGCCCGATCGAGGCGCGCAGCAGCAGGCCGACGGAAAAGATGAAGAGCAGCGGATAGCCACTGGCGAAGCTCGGCCCGAACATAGAAAGCAGCAGCTTGCCGAAGAGCAGCAGGAGAAGGACGGCGGCGAGCGAGGGCCAGAAGGTCCAGTGCAGCGAATCGCGGATCACCGCCTCGAAGCGGATCCGGTCGCCGGACGTATAATATTGCGAGAAGCGCGGCATCATCGCCGCGCGGACGGCGAAATAGACGAAATGGACCAGCGCCAGCGTCTTCACCGCCGCGAAATAGACCGCCACCTCCTCCGGCGGGCGCAATTGCCCCACGATCAGAATGTCGACATTGGTCAGGAGATTGAAGAAGCCCTCGACCAGGAAGATCGGCAGCGCCACGGCGATCCAGTTCAACGAACGGTACCGGCGCAACCCGGCCGGAACGACGTGGCCAGCCCGCCGGCTGATGGCGAGCATCTGCCAGAGCGCTGTCAGATAGGTGGCGAGGATTGCCGCGACCATGCCCGTGACCGCGTCCGGCACGGCGCCGAGCAGGATCGCGCCATAAGTGAGCGCGATGATGAGAATCGGGCGGACGATGAAGGTCGGCCAGAGCGCGAGGTCCGGCCAGTTGAAGCCGCGCGCCAGGCCGTCCTGGATTTCGCCGATGGCCAGCATCGGCACGCAGATCGCCGCCAGATAGAGCGGCATGACATAGTAGCTCGCGAGCCTATCCTGCAGCAGCCAGATGCCGAGCACGCCCAGCCCGGCCAGCGCCGTCGCGGAGGCGATACCCTGCAGGCGGCTGCCGAGAATGATGCCGCGCAGGAGGTCGTGATCGCCGCGCTCGGCATATTCGGGAACGAAACGGACAACCGCCGTCTGGATGCCGAAGCAGGCGAGGCCGCCGATGATGACCGCGCCGACCCAGACGAGGACATAGACGCCATATTCGAAATCGCCCATCCAACGCGCCAGCAGGATCTGACTCGCATAGGCGATGACGGCGGAGACGATGCGGATCAGGAAGGCGGTAAGCGCGATGCGCTGCGTGACGGCCCGCTCGCCAGTGCCGAACGCTATGCTGTCGGCCCAGTCCGCCGGACGGGCCAGCCTCCGGCGGAGTGGAGCCGGCGCGAAGCGCTCGACGAATCCGGCGAAGGAAACCCGCAATTCCAAGCTCCAGACTGAACGTCGGCAAAGGCGCCGCCATTCGTCGCTACAATTATCTGCTTTAAGAAAGCGTTCGGCACGTGGCACGTCCAGCTTTGTGTGCCGCCGCAACGGGATTCGTCGCTAAGAATGCATGAAGAGATCGAAGCCTGGCAGAGGGACCGGACGCTCGACGCGATCGGCCTCGCCTGTCCGCTGCCGGTGCTGAAGGCGCGCAAGATCCTGGCAGGCATGCAGGCCGGCGAGCGACTGCTCGTCGCGGCCAGCGACCCCATGGCCGCGATCGATATCCCGCATCTGTGCGTCGAGGACGGCCACCGGCTGGAGAAGAGCGCCCGCCACCCGGGCATGGCCGGCGCGTGGCTCTATTTCCTCGTCGTGGTTGGCGATGGACCAAAGCGCGATTTCTCCCTAGGAGAAGAGGAAAGCGCGGCCGATACGCCGCAGGATGGAGCGGGAGGAGCCAACTCATGACGAAACGGCGCATGGCCATCATCGGCCTCGGCAAGATCGCGCAGGATCAGCATCTGCCGGTCATCGACAAGAGCGACGATTTCGAACTCGTCGCCGTCACCAGCCAGCGCGGGCTTGGCCATGGCGGCGTGCCGAGCTTCCGCACGCCAGCCGAAATGTACGCGGCGATCCCCGATATCGACGCCGTGGCGATCTGCACGCCGCCGGAGGTCCGCCACGCCATCGCCATCGAGGCGCTGGATGCCGGCAAGGATGTGATGCTGGAAAAGCCGCCGGCCGCGACCCTCTCCGAGTTCGAGGATCTGGTCAGCCATGCGCAGCGCCTCGGCCGCGTCCTCTTCGCCACCTGGCACTCGCAGTATAATCCTGCCGTCGACGAGGCACGCGCGCTCATCGCCGCGGCGGGGCTGCGCTCGCTCCGCATCGAATGGCGCGAGGATGTGCGCAAATGGCATCCGGGCCAGGACTGGGTGTTCGAGCCCGGCGGTTTCGGCGTCTTCGATCCCGGTATCAACGCGCTGTCGATCTTCGTGCGCATCCTGCCGGGAAGCGCCTTCGTGAAGAGCGCGGATCTGACCTACCCTGCCAATCGCCAGACGCCGATCGCGGCGAAACTCGCCTTTTCGAGCAACATCACCGGCGCCCTATTGCTCTCGGCCGATTTCGACTGGCGCGAGCAGGGCGACGAGAAATGGCACATGATGATCGAGACCGGCGACGGCCGCAGCGCTCGGCTGTTCAAGGGCGGCGCCGCGCTTTCGATCGACGGCCAGCTCGTCGCCGAGGCGCCGAGCGAGGAATATGAGCGCATCTACATCCGCTTCGCCGACCTATTGGCTGAGCGGAAGAGCGATGTCGATGCGGGCCCACTCCGCCTCGTCGCCGATGCGCTGATGGTCGGCAAGCGGCTCGCGACCGATCCGTTCGAATGGTAGGCTAAGCGCGGGGCAGACGGGGAGATCGACAGCGAGAGCAACTCTTGGCGCCGTCGGGCGTTGATCGTCGGGACAGCGGTGGAGAGGAAACGCGATGAGGCTTTCGAAGGCCGTCCGACGATCTCTTCCCGCCGCGCTCGCCGCTTTGCTGTGGCTCGGCGTTCTACCCTTCCCCGCAACGGCCCTGACGGCTGAACAGCTTTTCGAAAAGATCATTCCCCGCGTCCCGCCCAACGGCACGAAAAAGCCGGCAACCGGGCAACGCAAGCCGAAGGCGGTAACGCCGGCTCCGGTCACCGCTGTCCCCGGCATGCCGACGCCGCGATCGAAGCCGGCGGGCGAGGAACCGGCGGTCGAGGCCAAGGCCATCACCGCCTCCACCGCGAAGCCAGACAAGATTGTTGCGGCACCATCTGAGCCGTTGCCGGCTTCAAGCGAGCTGGCCGCTACCGCACGGCCCGTCGGGACGCTTTCAAAGAGCCTTTCGGCGGAAGAACTCGCCTTTGCGGCACCGATCAGCGCCTCACCGCTGCTTCCCGAGCCCGTTCCGCCACTCGATCCATCCCGTTCCTCGCTGGGCATCGTCCTGACGCCGGACGGCTCTTTGCCGCCCCCTCCGGGCATCGACCATGTGCCGAGCGATCCCGTCCCCGAGGAGGAGATCGAGACCGAAGCCCATGGCGACGGCACACCGCTGCCGCGCAGCAAGCCCGGCGTCATCCTGGCCGCGATCATCCCGCCGCGCGTGCCGCTCGTTCCGGAAGTGCTCACGGCCTGCCATTCGGCGATGACGGCGCTTCAGATCGCCGCAAAGCCCCTGCCGCCGGAACAGGACGGAGCCTGCGGTGCGCCGGACCCCTTTCAGGTCAGTGCTCTGCAGGATGGCAGGGTCGCGCTGCAGCCCGCGGCTACGATCAACTGCGAGACGGCAAGCATGCTGTCGAGCTGGATTTCACAGGATGTGCAGTCGGCCGCCCTCTCCGCCTATGGCAGCCGCGTCACGGCGGTTCGAGTACTGGATTCCTATAGCTGCCGCGGCCGCAACAATATTGTCGGCGCCCCCCTCTCCGAGCACGCCTTCATGAACGCCATCGATGTCGGCGCCTTCAAGATCGGCGACCGCTGGGTGACGGTCGAGAAGGACAAAGACCACACCGACAAGGACACAGACTTCATCCAGACGGTCCGGCAGGAAGCCTGCTCGCGCTTCATGACCGTGCTCGGGCCCGGCTCCGATGGCTATCACGAGAACCATCTCCATCTCGACATGCGCCATCGCGGCCAGCATGGTGACAGCCGCTATTGTCACTGAGCCGCCCGTTCCGACCGGCGGTAGGCCGCACCGGACGACATATGGTTGAACCTCGCACGATCCTGATCACCGGCGCCTCGTCCGGCATCGGCGAAAACGCGGCGGCGACGCTCAAGCTTCGCGGCTGGCGTGTCTTTGCCACGGCGCGCAAGGACGAGGATCTGGCCCGCCTGGCCGGTGCCGGCATCGAATCGGTGTTCCTAGATTATGCCGACGAGGCTTCCATCGAGGCCGCCGCCGATCAGGTCCTTACCGCCACCGGCGGCCGGCTCGATGCGCTTTTCAACAACGGCGCCTATGGCCAGGTCGGAGCGATCGAGGACCTGACGACGAATCTCCTGCGCCGGCAGTTCGAGGCGAATGTCTTCGGCTGGCATGCCCTGACAAGGCGCGTCATACCGGTCATGCGACGCCAGAACGCCGGCCGTATCGTGCAGTGCTCGTCGATATTGGGCTTCGTCGCCGGCAAATATCGCGGCGCCTATGTGGGCTCCAAACACGCCCTCGAGGGCCTTACCGACACACTGCGCCTCGAGCTTTCCGGAACCGGCATCCATGTCACGCTGATCGAACCCGGCCCGATCGCAACCCGCTTTCAGGAGAACGCCCTCGTCCATTTTCGGCAGACGATCGATATCGACGCGTCGCCGCATCGCGCCGACTATGAAAGCCAATTGGCGCGGCTTACCGGCTCGCGTGCGCCCTCGCGTTTCAAGCTCGGTCCCGAGGCAGTGACGGCGGCGCTGCTCCATGCCCTCGACAGTCCGCGGCCGAAGACCAGATATCGCGTGACGACGTTGACCAAAGGCGCGGCCCTACTGAAGCGCTGGCTGCCGGACAGGGTCCTCGACGCGCTGATCGCCCGCAATTCCTGAGGGAACGATCGCCAAGTCCGCGCGTTGAACGCCTGTTGCAGGCAGGATACCGAGCATGACCGAAACCATGGCCCGACGAAGCAAGCCGGAGTCGCTCGTCGTTCTCCTGATTGCTCTCGTCGTCTGTCTCGCTGCCGCCGCGATCGGATCCGCGCTGACCGTACCGGAAATTCCAATCTGGTATGCCGGACTGACCAAGCCATCCTTCAATCCGCCCAACTGGATTTTCGGACCAGTCTGGACGCTGATCTATGTGCTGATGGCGGTTGCGATCTGCCGGGTCTGGACACGGTCGCGTGGCACGGTGCGAAGCCGGGCCGCAGCCATATTCGCGGTGCAGCTTGTGCTCAATGTCGCCTGGTCGGCAGCTTTCTTCGCCGGGCACTCCCCCGGAGGCGGCCTTGTCGTGATCCTGGCGCTGCTGGCTGCCATCGTCGCAACCATCGTCCTCTTCGCCCGCATTGATCGCCTCTCCGCCTGGCTGCTCGCGCCCTATCTCGCGTGGGTGAGCTTTGCCTCCGTGCTTAACGCCGCCATCTGGGTGTTGAACGGATAGGCCGGAAGGACTCCTGCGCGCCCATGCGTCAGTTCGCAGGGCGCGCTCGCAATGGCTTCGGGACTAGGATGGATCCGTTCACATTTGCAGGACGGCAACACGATGACCGGCATTTTCCATTTCCTCATACCGATCGCGCTCGGGGCCGTGGCGATCGTGCTCCTCCTGGGCCTCTTCAACATGCTGCGTGGCGGCTCCCCCGACCGATCGCAGCGACTGATGCAGATGCGCGTCTTGCTGCAATTCGTGGCTGTCGTGGTTATGATGCTCGCGCTCTACTTCTCCTCCCGTTGAGGCTTTCATGGTCGTTCTGAATCGGATCTACACGCGGACGGGAGACGATGGCACGACCGGGCTCGCCAGCGGCGAGCGGCGGTCCAAATCCGATCTGCGTGTCGACGCCTATGGCACGGTCGACGAGACCAATTCGGTGATCGGCGTCGCGCGGCTGCATACAGCGGGCTTTGATCCGCTCGACGCCATGCTGCTGCGTATCCAGAACGATCTGTTCGACCTCGGCGCCGACCTGTCGCTGCCCGAGGCCGGCATGAAGCCCGGGCGCGAGGCGCTGCGCATTATCGAGGCGCAGGTGGTGCGCATCGAAAGCGAGATCGACGCGCTCAACGCCTCGCTGGAGCCGCTGCGCTCCTTCGTTCTGCCTGGCGGCAGCCCGGCGGCAGCCCATCTCCATGTCGCCCGCACCGTCGCGCGCCGGGCCGAGCGGCTGATGGTCGAGCTCGCCGCGCGAGAGGCCACCAACCCGGCGGCAATCCGCTATATGAACCGCCTGTCGGATTTCCTTTTCGTCGCGGCCCGATTCGTGAATGATCGGGGCGCCGGCGACATTTTGTGGGTGCCCGGCCAGAATCGCTGAAGGCCCGGATGTTTGTTCCGCTGCACGACCAGAACCCGCTGAAATACATTCGCTTTCCCTGGGCGACCCGGGCGATCGTCGTCATCAACGTGCTGATTTTCCTGTTCTACCAGCGCGGTGGCAACGCCGATGCCGAAGCGGCGTCGGTGATGTCCTTCGGACTTATCCCCTCAACGCTCACCGGCGTGCATATCCGCACGCCCGGCGTCTTCCATGCACCGGAATATCTGACCTTCATCACATCGAGCTTCCTCCATGGCGACATCTGGCACCTGACGGGCAACATGCTGTTCCTCTGGGTGTTCGGCGACAATGTCGAGGATGCGGTCGGTCACTACCGATTCATCCTGTTCTATTTTCTCTGCGCGATCGGCGGCGGCCTCGCCCATGTCGCGGTCGCGCCAGGCTCGGACCTGGCACTGATCGGCGCGTCGAGTTCCGTCGCGGGCGTCATCGCCGCCTATTTCCTGCTCCATCCGCGGGTGAAGATCTGGATCCTGCTCCTGTTCCGCATTCCCCTGCGGCTCCGGACGATCTGGGTGCTCGGCTTCTGGATCCTGCTGCAGATCTACAATTTTCTCTTCGGGCCACCGGGCGAGATTTCCTGGGCGGCGCATCTCGGCGGGCTGGTGACGGGCGGCCTGCTGATCCTCGTCATGCGCCGGCGCGGCGTGCCGTTGTTGGCCCGCGAGGAGCCGGAGCTGATCGCCGCCGAACCCGTGATTTGAACCCTTCCGGCCTGCCGTCGGCGCGTTGACTTGGTGAGGACCCGCCGATACGGTCCCGCGCCGCAATGGCTCGATAGCGCGAGGGGAATCACGTCGCCATGAAGATTTTGGTGCCCGTGAAGCGGGTCGTCGACGCGAATGTGAAGGTCCGGGTCAAACCCGACGGATCGGGCGTGGATCTCGCCAATGTGAAAATGGCGATGAACCCGTTCTGTGAAATCGCCGTCGAGGAAGCGCTCCGGATTCGGGAGGCAGGCGGCGCCAGCGAAGTCGTCGTCGTGTCGATCGGCACCGAAAAATCGGCGGAAACGCTGCGCACCGGCCTCGCCATGGGCGCCGATCGAGGCATTCTGGTCAAGACCGACGCCCCGCGCGTCGAGCCGCTCGCCGTCGCCAAGCTGCTGAAGGCCGTGATCGCCAACGAGGCGCCCGGCCTGGTCATACTGGGCAAGCAGGCGATCGACGACGACAGCAACCAGACTGGCCAGATGCTCGCCGCCTTGCTCGGCTGGCCGCAGGCGACCTTCGCCTCGAAGCTGGTCCTGGCCGATGGCCATGTCGAAGTCACGCGCGAGATCGACGGCGGCGCCGAGACACTGCGCCTGAAGCTCCCCGCCGTGGTGACGACCGATCTGCGCCTCAACGAGCCGCGCTACGCCTCGCTGCCCAACATCATGAAGGCCAAGAAGAAGCCGCTCGACGAGACGACGCCCGAGGCGCTTGGCGTTGACATCGCGCCGCGGCTGGAAGTGCTGAAGCTGGAGGAACCGCCGAAGCGGACCGCCGGTCTCAAGGTCGCGTCGGCCAGCGAACTGGTGGCGAAGCTCAAGGAAGCCGGGGTACTCTGACATGGCAACGCTCCTTCTCGCCGAACATGACGACAAGAGCCTCAACGAGGCGACCGCGCGCGCCTTGACCGCCGCCGCCGCGCTGGGAGCGCCGGTGGACATTCTTGTCGCCGGCCAGGGATGCCGCGCCGTCGCGGAGGCCGCGGCGAAGCTCCATGGCGTCAACAAGGTCCTGCTCGCCGACGATGATTCGCTCGCCCATCGGCGTGCCGAACCGGTGGCGGGGCTGCTGGTATCGCTCGCCGACGGCTATGATTCCATCGTCGCGCCTGCCACCTCCTTCGGCAAGAATGTACTGCCGCGGCTCGCCGCCCTGCTCGACGTGATGCAGGTCTCCGACATCACCAGGGTTGTGTCGGCGGACACTTTCGAGCGGCCGATCTATGCCGGCAACGCCATCGAGACGGTCCGCTCGCTCGATCCGAAGAAGATCATCACGGTCCGCATCTCGGCCTTCCCGGCGGTGGAAGCCGAGGGCTCGGCGCCGATCGAGACCGTCGGAGCGCCCGGCGACGCGCATCTTTCCAGCTTCGTCGGCGCGGATCTCTCCGTCTCGGAGCGACCGGAACTGGCAAGCGCCCGGGTCATCGTCTCGGGCGGCCGGGCTCTCGGCTCGGCGGCGAAGTTCGAGGAAGTCCTCGTGCCGCTGGCCGATCGTCTGAAGGCCGCCATCGGCGCATCCCGGGCGGCGGTCGATGCGGGCTATGCCGGCAACGACCTCCAGGTCGGCCAGACCGGCAAGGTGGTCGCGCCGGATCTCTATGTCGCGGTCGGCATTTCGGGTGCCATCCAGCATCTTGCCGGCATGAAGGACTCGAAGGTGATCGTCGCGATCAACAAGGATGGCGACGCCCCGATCTTCCAGGTGGCCGATTTCGGGCTGGTCGACGATCTCTTCACCGCGGTGCCGGCGCTCGTCGAAGCGCTGGGCAACGGATAGTCCGCCTTTCGCTTAGACGCCCATGGTTCTTTGGTCTAGATTGCCGTCCTTGCCGGACAGGACGGCGGATGGAGGGTCGTCGGAACCATGAGCAGCGCGATTTCGACGGTCGGAGTGATCGGCGCCGGGCAGATGGGCAATGGCATCGCCCATGTAACGGCCCTCGCCGGCTTCGACGTCTATGTCTATGACATCGCCGAGGAGCGGGTCCGCAAGGGGCTCGCAACGATCGACGGCAACCTGTCGCGCCAGGTTCATTCCGGCCGCATTTCGGAGGAAGACCGCAAGGCGGCGCTCGCCCGGGTCAAGCCCGCCATCACCGTCGACGAACTCGGCGTCTGCGACCTCGTGATCGAGGCGGCGACCGAGGACGAACAGGTAAAACGCAAGATCTTCACCTCGGTCTGTCCGGCCCTTCGGCCCGAGGCGATGCTCGCCACCAACACCTCGTCGATCTCGATCACCCGCCTCGCCTCGTCGACAGACCGGCCGGAGCGCTTCATCGGCATTCACTTCATGAATCCGGTTCCGGTGATGCAGCTCGTCGAGCTGATCCGCGGTATCGCGACCGAGGATGAGACCTTCAACGCGGCGAAGACCTATGTCGCGGCGCTCGGCAAGACCGTCACCGTCTCGGAGGATTTCCCCGGTTTCATCGTCAACCGCATCCTGCTGCCGATGATCAACGAGGCGATCTACGTCCTCTATGAGGGCGTCGGCTCGGTCGAGGCGATCGACGCTGCGATGCGGCTCGGCGCCAACCATCCGATGGGACCGCTGCAGCTCGCCGATTTCATCGGCCTCGATACCTGCCTCTCGATCATGCAGGTGCTCTATGAGGGGCTGGCGGATTCGAAATACCGTCCCTGCCCGCTGCTGGTGAAATATGTCGAAGCCGGCTGGCTCGGCCGCAAGACCCATCGCGGCTTCTACGATTATCGCGGCGAGGTCCCGGTCCCGACGCGGTAGGCGGGTTACGGCAATACTTCGACCGCCGCTTTCCGCGCCGCGCGCGCCAGTGCGTCATCAAGCGTCGCGCGGCAACCTGCGGCGCTCGTGCTCATCCTCGAAATGCCAGGCAAGCATCAGCGACGCGTCAATGACGAGGTCAACGCCGGCCTTCATCGATCAGATCGCCAATCTCGAGCCCGCCGAGCCTGACACCCTTGCTTGCCTCCAGAATCCGCGCCGCCGCCGCTCGCGCCTTGCCTTGGTCGGATCGTCCCGCCTCGGACACGAGGCGGGCGACAGGTTTGCCATGCCGCGTGATGACGACTTCCTCGCCGGCCTCGACAAGGTCCAGCAGAGCACCAAGTCGATTCTTGGCGTCGAAGGCACCGACTTCCCGCACGAGATGCTCCTTTTGATCCAGCCTATCTAGCTTAAGTTCGCCGAGATCGTATTCAAGCGCAGGGTGGGAGCGGGCTGGCAGCTACGCTCCGCAAATGCCCAAGGTGCAGCCTTCCGAACGAAATGGCGGGCGCGATCCACCTTGGCCGAGCTTCAGCTTCGCCATCCCCGATGATATACGCCCGGCATGACCCGGAAGCTCAATCCCCATGCCCTGTTTGGCCTCGTCGCCGCTTCGACCCTGCTCGGCATCGCCGGGACGGATCTGGTGCTGCCGGCCGTCCCCAGCCTGCCGCATGCCTTCGACAGCTCGGTCGAGAAGGCACAGATGGTGCTCGCCGCCTATGCGCTCGGCACCCTTGTCGGCCTCATCGCCTTTGGAGAGCTCGGTGCACGCCGGGATCCGCGCCGGTTGCTGATCTGGTCGCTCGGCCTTTTCACGGTGGCATCGATCGCAGCGACCTTTGCTCCTTCCATGGAGGGACTGATCGCGCTGCGATTGGCGCAAGGGGCGTTCGGGGCGGGACCGGCCGTCTTCGCCCCCGGCTTCATCAAGGGCATCTTCCCGGATGACCGAGCGGCCGCCGCAATCGGTCGGCTGGGCTCGATCGAGTCCCTGGCGCCGGCGCTGGCGCCCATCGCTGGCGCCTATCTGTTGACGCTGGGCGGATGGGAGGTGTCGTTCTTCGTGCTCGGCGGCCTGGGACTGGCCTTGACGCTGGTCCTGTGGGCGCTTGGCAAAGAACTGCCAGCCCGCACGGAAGCGTTGCAGAGCAACCAGACGTATTGGACGATCCTCGGCAACCGGAATTTCCTGCGCTACGCGCTCAGCCAGTCCTTCGCGCTGGGCGGATTGCTGGTGTTTGTCTTCGGCGCGCCGGCGGTCCTCGCCGGTCCGCTCGGCTTGGGAATCGAAGCGTTCGTCATTCTGCAGGCCGTCGGCATCGTCGCCTTCATCATCGGCGCCAATTTGTCGAGCCGTCTGGCCAATCGTTTCGGAACCGAGCGGATCATTTTCGCCGGCACCTCGCTTCTGGCAACGGCGTTTCTTCTCCTGTTGATCTATGCGGCGACGGGTGGAACCAGCCTCGCCGTAATCGTATCGATCTGGATCTTCGTCAATCTCGGCTTCGGCATCCGGGGGCCGATCGGTTTCCACCAGGCAATCCTCGCCGCCGAAGGCGATCATTCACGCGGCGCGGCCCTCGTCGTCGCCGGCATCCTCGGCACGGCCGCAGCGGGGACGGCGCTGATCGCCCCCTTCATTGCGCTCGGGCTATGGCCGCTTGCGCTGGGCGGGGCGCTTCTCACCGGCCTCGCCATGATCGTGCTCGTCGCGCTCCGACAGACGCCGCCGCGACGACTTGCTGGAACGGACGGCTGAAGATTCTCATCCGGGAAGCAGGGCCTGAACCTGCCCGAACCGCCGAGAGCCCTCAGACGCTCTTCCTTGCCGCGGCGATCAGCGCTTTCGCATCCTCGGAATTCCATTCCGCCGGGCCGGACATAACACCGAGCGCGCAGCCCTTGGCGTTGATGAGAACCGTCGTCGGCAGGCCGACGGCCATCGCCTGCGACTTGAGGCCGGTGAAGATCTTCGTCGTCGGGTCGGCATAGAGCGGCAGCGCCTTGACGCCGATCTCGGCCAGGAAGGCTTTCGGCTTCTCGGGGCCCTGCGTGTCGATCGAGACCGGCACGACCGCGAAATCGGCACTACCCTCCGCCGCCTCGAGGGCGTCGAGCGCCGGCATTTCCTTGCGGCAGGGCGCGCACCACGTGGCCCATAGATTGAGGAGAACGGTCTTGCCGGAGAATTCGGCGAGGGTCACCGCGCTGCCATCGCCCTTGGCGAAGGCGAGATGGGCGAGCGACACCGGCTCGGTCGCGACCTGGAAAGCGGCGACCTCGCCGCGCGCCAGCGGCGCCAGAAGGCCGGCCGCCTTCACCGCGGGAGCGCAATCGACACCCGCGACATCGGTGCCGAGATTGCCTTTCCGGCCTTCCTTCACGTATAGCACGCCAATCCCGGCCGCGATCCCGAGGACCGCCGCCAGGACGAGCACCGGCCACAGACGCGTCTTTCGGGGTCGCGACATGTCGCGCGCTTCGTTCATTTCGTCCTGCCTTTGAAGAGGTTTCCGAGGGTCATGAGCAATTCGATGTGGGGCGGCCGCTTCTCGGAAGGTCCGGCCGCGATCATGGAAGAGATCAACGCGTCGATCGATTTCGACAAGAAGCTCTATTCCCAGGACATAGAAGGTTCCAAGGCCCACGCCGCCATGCTCGCCCGCCAGGGCATCATCGGCGCGGACGATGCCGAAAAGATCGTGGGGGGTCTAGACACGATCCTGCGAGAAATCGAGGCCGGGACGTTCAAGTTCTCGCGCGCGCTCGAAGACATCCATCTCAACATCGAATCGCGCCTGAAGGAGCTGATCGGCGAACCGGCGGGCCGCCTGCACACGGCCCGCTCGCGCAACGACCAGGTCGCGACCGACTTCAAGCTCTATGTGCGCGACACGATCGACGCCATCGACGGCTCGCTGCACCAGCTGCAGGTCGCCCTCGCCGACAAGGCATTCGCCCATGCCGGTCAGGTCATGCCGGGCTTCACCCATCTCCAGAGCGCGCAGCCTGTCACCTTCGGCCATCACATGCTCGCCTATGTCGAGATGATCGCGCGCGATCGTGGCCGTTTCCAGGATGCGCGGCGGCGCCTCAACGAGAACCCGCTCGGCGCGGCGGCTCTGGCTGGGACTTCGTTCCCGATCGACCGCTTCGCGACTTCGGCGGCGCTTGGCTTCGACCGCCCGACCGCCAATTCGCTCGACAGCGTCTCCGACCGCGATTTCGTCATCGAGACGCTGGCCGCCGCCAGCCTCTGCGCCATTCATCTCTCCCGGTTCGCCGAGGAGATCGTGATCTGGTCGTCGGCGCAGTTCCGCTTCATCAAGCTTTCCGACAAGTTCACCACCGGCTCGTCGATCATGCCGCAGAAGCGCAATCCCGATGCGGCTGAGCTGGTCCGGGCCAAGACGGGGCGCATCATCGGGGCGCAGACGGCGCTTATGATCGTCATGAAGGGCCTGCCGCTCGCCTATCAAAAGGATATGCAGGAAGACAAGGAACAGGCCTTCGATGCGTTCGAAAGCCTGGAGCTCGCCATCGCCGCGACGACCGGCATGGTGCTCGACATGGAGCCGGAAGCGGCGACCCTGAAGAAGGCAGCCGGCTCTGGATTCTCGACAGCGACGGATCTCGCGGATTGGCTGGTTCGCGTGGCCGGGCTGCCCTTCCGCGATGCCCATCACGTGACCGGCCGTATCGTGGCGATCGCAGCCGAACGCGGCGTCGAGCTGTCGCGCGTGCCGCTGGACGACATGCGTTCGGTGCACCCGGCGATCACCGACGCGGTCTATTCGGTCCTGACGGTCGACAAATCCGTGAAGAGCCGTACCAGCTATGGCGGAACATCGCCGAAGAACGTCCGCTCGCAG
This sequence comes from Kaistia algarum, assembly GCF_026343945.1. Lineage (NCBI taxonomy): Bacteria > Pseudomonadati > Pseudomonadota > Alphaproteobacteria > Hyphomicrobiales > Kaistiaceae > Kaistia > Kaistia algarum. The sequence continues at coordinate 2,532,489 of NZ_JAPKNJ010000001.1, read as the reverse complement.
GCAAAGCGCTGGCAACGCGCGCTGGCAAGAGAAGCGTCGCGGCGCACGGAACGGGGGTGACGCCGCATGACGATCGGATATGATGCACCGCCGCACCGAAGAGCCTGAGGAGTTGCCGATCTTGGCCGCCGCGACCCGCCTTGCCCTCGTCCTCGCCGCCCTTGCTCTCGCCGGCTGCGGCGTCAAGGGTCCGCCCGAGCCGCCGCCCGGCGGCGTTCAGGCCACCATGGCCGCCGAAGCGGCGAAAGCCGGCCAGAAGGTCGACACCTCGCAGCCGCTGAAGCCCGACAAGAAACTGTGGCTCGACTATCTGCTGTGACCACGGTCTGACCCGACCGGCGCCTCGCCGATTGCGCGGCGCTTGAACTTTTCTTCTTAGTCCGCCAATCGGAAGCGCATGAGCGTAAGCGTGCGCGAGCGATCTGGCGGGATTCAGGCACCATGAACCATTTCGAATATCAGGACGGCGTGCTCCATGCCGAGGACGTGCCGCTGCCGACGATCGCGGCGGCGGTCGGTACGCCGTTCTATTGCTATTCCACGGCGACCCTGACCCGGCATTTCCGCGTCTTCCGCGATGCGCTCGCCGGGCTCGATACGCTCGTCTGCTACGCCATGAAGGCCAATTCGAACCAGTCCGTGCTGAAGCTCCTCGTGCGCGAAGGCGCCGGCATGGACGTCGTCTCCGAAGGCGAACTGCGCCGCGCGCTCGCCGCCGGCTGCGCGCCTCAGAAGATCGTCTTTTCCGGCGTTGCCAAGACGGCGCGCGAGATCGCCCTGGCGCTGGAGACCGGCATCGGCTGCTTCAATGTCGAATCCGAGCCGGAGCTCGCCCGCATCTCCGAGATCGCGACGGCGATGGGCAAGGTGGCGGCGATCTCGCTGCGCATCAACCCGGATGTAGACGCGAAGACCCACGCCAAGATCACCACCGGCAAGGCCGAGAACAAGTTCGGCATTCCCTTCGAGCATGCCCGCGCCGTCTATGCCCGCGCCGCCAAGCTGCCGGGCCTGCGCATTGCCGGCGTCGACATGCATATCGGCAGCCAGATCACCGATATGGAGCCCTTCGACACGGCCTATGGCCTGCTCGCCGAACTGGTGCTGGCGCTGCGCGAGGACGGGCATGCCATCGATCATGTCGATTGCGGAGGTGGACTCGGCATCCCCTACCGCCTCGACGATGCGCCCCCGCCCGATCCGGTCGCCTTCGCCGCGATCGTCAGGAAGCGCCTGGGCAATCTCGGCGCCCGCATCTTCTTCGAACCCGGCCGCCTGATCGTCGGCAATGCCGGCATCCTGGTCTCCGAGGTGGTCTATCGCAAGGAAGGCTCATCCAAGACCTTCCTGATCGTCGATGCCGGCATGAACGACCTGATCCGCCCGACGCTCTATGAAGCGCATCACGACATCCGCCCCGTCCGCCTGCCGGCCGAGGATGCGCCGACCATGCGCGCCGATGTCGTGGGCGGCGTTTGCGAGACGGGCGACTATCTCGCCCTCGACCGCACCATGCCGGTCCTGAACCCCGGGGACCTGATCGCCGTGATGACGGCCGGTGCCTATGGCGCGGTGCAGAGCTCGACCTACAACACCCGCCCGCTCGCGGCCGAGGTTCTGGTCGACGGCGACCGCTTCGCAATCATCCGGCCGCGCCAGAGCTACGAAGCGCTGATCGGCATGGACGATATCGCGCCCTGGCTGGACTAGCGGCACCCCACGTCCGGCATCGGCGCAGGTGAAGCCTTGCCGCGGGGCTCGCCCCGCCCCAGCTATGTTGCTAGACTGACGACACGGATCGGCTGGGCGGGCGAAACGGATAAACGGGGCGTGGATGACCGAGCCGGCCGGCGAAACGTCGTTGAGCGGATCGGACGGGGAGCGGGCCATGCCGCACCCGGCTGAAACGCAGGCCCGACGGCGGATCGACGCCGCGACGGATCGTGCACGTCTCGTCCTGCTGTTCGAGCGGTTCTGGCCGCGCCTTGTGCCGATTTTCTGCGTCATCGGCCTCTTCCTCATCCTGTCCTGGTTCGGTCTCTGGTCGCGGCTGCCGGATCTGGCCCGTTTCGGCCTGCTCGGCTTCTTCGGCACCGTCCTGCTGTTCCTCGTCATCCGCCTCGGCGGCATCGCGATGCCATCGGCGGACGAGGCGCTGGCTCGCATCGCGCGGGAAAGCCCGGAGCCGCATCGTCCAGCGGTCGCCTTCGGTGACAAGCTGCCGCCGACTGAGGATCCGCTGACATTGGCGCTCTGGCGCGCGCATCGCCGACGCCTGGTCGAGAGCCTTCGCGTCGTGCGCGCCGGCTGGCCGTCGCCCGGCATGAATGCGCGCGATCCCTATGCGCTGCGCTTTCTCGTGCCGCTACTGCTGTTCATGACGTTTCTTTCAGCCGGCGCCGACCGCGCCGTGCGGCTCAGCGATGCCCTGCGGCCCACCCTGCCCGTCGCCGAGGCCGCGGCGCGGATCGATGCCTGGGTTACGCCGCCGACCTACACCGGCCAGCCGCCGATCTTCCTCACCGGCGATGCGGCCCGCGCCCCCAATGAGGGCAGCGCTATCCGCGTACCGTTCGGATCGGTCGTAACCGTGCGCATCTCGGACGACGCAGATCTCTCGGTCACCGCCGAAAACGCGACGGGCGGTTCGGTGCCGTTCGAAGCGGCTGCGCCGCTGGCGACCAAGGACGGCACCGCCGCCATGACGCTGGGCGAGCACCGCGTCGTTCTCCGATCCGATAGCAAGGTCGCGGTGAACCGCCGAGGCGGACCGCTGCTCGCCTGGAATTTCGCGGTCACGCCCGACCAGCCACCGAAAATCGAGTTGACGCGCGAGCCCGGCGCGACGCTGTCAGGCGCCCTGCAGCTTTCCTATACCGTCAGCGATGATTATGGCGTCCTCTCCGCCAAGGCCGTCATCGCGAAGGCGGAAGGTCCGGGGAATGACGCGGCGCGTCCGCTCGTGGCACCGCCGGAACTGCCGCTGAACCTGCCGCGCCTCCGCATGCGCGAGGGAACCGGCGAGACCATCCGCGATCTCTCCGCCCATCCCTGGGCCGGCGCCAAGGTTCGCATGAGCCTGGAAGCGACCGACGAGGCCGGCCAGACCGGCAGCAGCGCGCCGGTCGATTTCACCCTGCCCGTCCGCCAGTTCACCAACCCGCTCGCCAAGGCCGTCGTCGAACAGCGCCGCAATCTGGCCCTCGACGCCAATCGGGCCGGCTATGTCGCGACCGCCCTCGACGCGATCACGATGGATCCCTCCAAATTCGACAGCGACGGCGTCTATCTCTCGCTGCGCGCCGCCTATCACCGCATCACCGGAGCACGTGACGACGATGATTTGCGCTCCGTCGTCGATTTCCTCTGGGAGATCGCGCTCGGCATCGAAGACGGCGATCTGTCGCTGGCCGCGCAGGATCTCCGCGCCGCGCAGGAGGCGCTGAAGCAGGCGATCGAGAACGGCGCTTCCGACGCAGAACTCGACAAGGCGATGAAGGATCTTCGCGCCGCGATGGACAAATATCTGCAGGCGCTGGCCGAGAATGCGCAGAAGAACCCGTCGGCGAGCCCCCAGCCGATGGACAAGAATGCGCGGGTGATGAGCCAGCAGGACCTCGAAAAGATGCTGGACCAGATCGAGAATCTCGCCAAGACCGGCTCGCGCGAGGCGGCACAGCAGATGCTGAGCGAGTTGCAGCAGATGATGGAGAACATGGAGGCCGGCCGCCAGCAGGCCCAGCAAGGCGATGGCGGCGAGATGAGCCAGGCGCTGGACAAGCTCGGCCAGATGATCCGCCGCCAGCAGCAGCTCATGGACCAGACCTTCAAGATGGACCCCGACACCGATGGCAGCGGACCGCCTCCGCCCGAAATGACCCCCGAGGAGCGCCAGAAGCAGATGGACGCGCTGCGGCAAGGCCAGCAGGACCTCTCGAAGATGCTGGAAGATCTGCAGAAGCAGATGCAGGGCCAGGGCATGCAGCCGGACGGCAAGCTCGGCCAGGCGGGACGCGCCATGGGCGAGGCGACGGACCAGCTCGGCCGGGGACAGCCCGGCCAGGCGGTCGGCCCGCAAGGCCAGGCCCTGCAGGCGCTGCGCGACGGCGCCAAGGGCCTTGCCGAGCGCATGGCCCGCCAAGGCAGCACCGGAACACGGCAGGGCGGCACCATGCCCGGACAGGATCCGCTCGGCCGCCAGCAGGTCGGCCGCGGCAACGACCTCGGCTCAAGCGTGAAGGTGCCGGACGCGATCGATACCCAGCGCGCCCGCGAGATTCTCGACGCGATCCGCCGCCGGCTGGGCGATGCCGCCCGGCCGCTGATCGAACGCGACTATCTCGAAAGGCTGCTGCAGCGCTATTGAGCGAAGGCCGCGGCGGGCGAAGCCGGCTCGCAGGCGGCGATCGCCGCGCGGAGAGCCACCTGGACCGCGTGGCGGATCTCGGCCAAGGAGAACGGCTTCTGGACCACGTCATGGACGATGCGATCGAGCCCCTCGGCCCGCTCGCGCTGATCGGCGTAGCCGGTCATGAGCAGAATGGTGAGATCGGGGAATTCCGGCGCCGCCTCCTTGGCGAGCGCGATGCCATCCATCATCGGCATGCGGATATCGGAAAGCAGCAGGTCGAACGCGCCCTCCTCCCGGCGGAGCGTCTCCAGCGCATCGGCGCCGTCCTCTGCCGTGACGATACGGTGGCCGTCGAGCGTCAGCGCCCGCGCCACGAAGCTGCGGACCGAATCGTCGTCTTCCGTGACCAGAATTCGCGCCATTACCGATCTTCCCCCGAAAACCCTTGAAAACTCAGTCCTCGACCACGCCAACAAAGGGCAGTTCGCGGAAAGCGTGAGCCGCATCCATGCCATAGCCGACGACAAACAGATCCGGGCAGACGAAGCCGACATGATCGGCCTCCATCTCGATCGCGCGCTTGCCCGGCTTTTCAAGCAGCACGGCGACACCGACGCGGCGTGCGCCGCGCTCGACCATCAGCTGGCGCGCAAAGGCGAGCGTGCGCCCCGATTCGAGAATGTCGTCGATCAGCAGCACGTCACGCCCGGCGACGTCACTTTCGATATCCTTGACGACGCGGACCTGGCCGCTCGACGCCGATCCCGCGCCATAGCTGGAAAGAGAGATGAACTCGACCTCTGGCTCCAGCCCCGAATCGTGCAGCGCGCGGATGAGATCCGCGGCAAAGACGAAGCTGCCCTTCAGGATCGAGATGACAAGTAGGTTCTCATAGCCGCTGGCGGCGATCTCCGCCGAGAGTTCGCGATTGCGGGCGTCGATATCGGCGATGTCATAAAGGACGCGAATGTTCCGGCCGCGGACTACGGGCATCAGGATTTCCCTTCGGCCGCGCCTTCGAAGCGCAGCTTGACTGTCTTGGCCGAATCCGGTGGATCGGCCAGTCTCGACCGGAACGACGCGGTCTCGCCGGCAGCTAGCGGGCGGTGGTCGATCGGCGCCGACCACCCCCCGACCTCGCGGCCGCGATCGTCGTACAGCGTGAAGGCAAGCGCCGGAAGGCCCCGATTGCCGCCGGCCTGGGCAAGGATCTCGCCCGTCACCACCAGCCCCGGCGCGCCGGAGACATTGTCGCGCATCGTCGCGACGTTACGGAATTCGAGCCCGCGCAGATTGACCGGCAGGCCAAGGCGCGTATAGAGGCTTGCCAGTCCCGGCGCCGCGGCGACGATCGGCGTTCGCAGGACGACGAAGCCCAGGACCAGGAGGACGAGCAGGACCAGCGAGGCCGAATCGCGCCAGTCGCGTCTGCCAATCCCTGCCCCGCGCGCTGGAACCGCTCCCGCCAAGACTGCCGAACCTCCCCGATCGACGCCAGGCGCCGGAAAACAACGATATCAAACCGATTCGCGATCCGTGGGAAGGCACAGTGTCGGCGGCGCCGCGTCTTTGCCTTGATCGGATGACATTTCCAAGTCATGAACCATCGGGGATTGGAAAGTCGTTAACGCTGCTCCGGACATGTTGCCACGAGCCTACCGTCGACGACGGCTCATGACAGCGTCTGGCGGCACAGGGGCGGAACGGGGAATCTCTATTGATCCGCTTTGAGAATGTCGGCCTTCGCTACGGAATGGGTGCCGAGATCCTGCGCGATCTGTCGTTTCAGATCGCGCCGAAATCGTTCCAGTTCCTGACCGGCCCCTCGGGCGCCGGCAAGTCGACGTTGCTCAAGCTGCTCTTCCTGTCGCTGAAGCCGACTCGCGGCCTCGTCACCGTCTTCGACCGTGACGTCGGGACGATCCGCAAGACCGAGCTGCCTGCGCTCCGCCGGCGCATTGGCGTGGTGTTCCAGGATTTCCGCCTGCTCGACCATCTGACCACCTTCGAAAACGTCGCCATGCCGCTGCGCGTGCTTGGCCGCGAGGAGATAAGCTACCGCGCCGACGTCATCGAACTCCTGAAATGGGTCGGGCTCGGCGACCGCGTCCACGCCCTGCCACCCATTCTCTCCGGCGGCGAAAAGCAGCGCGCCGCGATCGCCCGTGCCCTCATCGGCCAGCCCGAAATCCTGCTTGCCGACGAGCCCACGGGCAATGTCGATCCCCCGCTCGCCAAGCGGCTGCTGCGCCTCTTCGTCGAATTGAACCGGCTCGGAACCTCGGTCGTGATCGCGACCCATGATATCGGGCTCATGAACCAGTTCGATGCGCGCCGCATGGTGCTGCATGAAGGGCGGCTTTCGATCTATGAGTGATCCCCGCCAAACGCGCCTCGATCCCTTCCCTCTCAAGGACCGCAGCGGCTTGTTCGGCCGCCTGCTGAAGCGCGGCCGGCGCGGCGCCGCCTCGCAAGTGGCGGGTCCGATCGTCCCGGCCGGATCGATCGCCGGCCGCTCGCTGACCATCGTCGTCGCGATCATGAGCTTCCTCGCCTGCCTGACGCTCGGTGCGGTGACGCTGGTGCGCGATGCCTCGCTCGACTGGCAGTCCGACATCACGCGCGAAATCACCATTCAGGTCCGCCCGGTCGAAGGCGTCGATACGGCGGGGGAGGCCCAGAAGGCGATCGATATCGCTACCGCCGCGCCGGGCGTCGCCTCGGCCCGGGCGCTCGCCGATTGGGAAAACGCCAAGCTGCTGGAACCCTGGCTCGGCAGCGGCCTCGACATGAGCGACCTGCCGATCCCGCATCTGATCGTCGTCGAACTCTCCGATCCGGAGGCCGTCAATCTGCCGGCGCTGTCGGCGCGCCTGTCGCAGGAGGTGAAGGGGGCGAGCCTCGATGACCACAGGACCTGGACCGACCGACTGAAGGCGATGGCGAATGCAACCGTCATCATCGGCTTCTCGATCCTGGCGCTGGTCTTCGTCGCGACCGTGCTGTCGGTCGTGTTCGCGACGCGCGGCGCCATGTCCTCCAATCGCGACATCGTCTCGGTGCTGTACTATGTCGGCGCGGAGGCCGGCTTCATCGCGCGCGAATTCCAGCGCCACTTCCTGCTCCTCGGCCTGAAGGGAGGCCTGCTGGGCGCGGCTTCCGCCTGCGTGCTCTTCGCGGTGCTTTCCTTCTTCATCGGCCGCTCGATCGCGACGCCGGAGGGCGACCAAGTCTCCGCTCTCTTCGGCCGTTTCGCCATTGGGCCGACCGGTTATCTTGGCGCCTTGTTCATTGCCGTGCTGATCGCGCTGATGACGGCCGTGACGTCACGCCTCACCGTCTACCGGCATCTCGCCTCGATCGAATAAGCCGGCTGATAGAGGCGAGGGGCGGCCCTCGCGCGCCATCTTGCCAAGTCCCCGCCCCAATCTGCTACCATCTTGGTGCGATGACCGATGCGATTCCGTCCGAACTTCACGGATCCCGGCCCGTTCACGGAGCGGGACGGGCGGGGATTTTGCGCCGACGCGGAACCCGGCGACGGTCGCCGCTCCGCCGTATCATCTCCGGGCTTCTGCTCATCCTGGTGCTGGCCGCGATTGGCATCGGCATCGATTTCGTCCGCTTCGTCGATCAGGTCGGCGATAGCTACCACCCGCTGGCGCCCAAGGCCGAAGGCATCGTCGCCTTGACCGGCGGCGCCGCGCGGATCGACGGCGCCCTGGCACTGCTCGCCGAAAACCGGGCCGAGCGACTGCTGATCTCCGGCGTCAATCCATCGGTCGGGCGGCGCGAGATCGCCTCGGCACTGGAGACGAAATTGGCCGGCGCGCTCGATCCGCGCGTCGATCTCGGCCATCTGGCTCGCGACACGATCGGCAATGCCGACGAGGCGAAGATCTGGGCCGAGGACCATAATTTCCGCTCGCTGATCGTCGTGACGTCCGACTACCACATGCCGCGCAGCATGGTCGAACTGGCGAGCGCCATGCCGAAGATTGAACTGATCCCTTATGCGGTTTCCAACCCCCAGCTCGAAATGGACCACTGGTGGCGGCATGCGGCGTCGGTCAGGCTTCTCTTGGCGGAGTACCTGAAGTATACGCTCGCAAGGGCGCGGCTTGTCTTCGAGTCGCCACGGGGGCTGCTCGGTTCCGGGCCGTCGGAAACGGCGAGCGCCACCGCGGCGACATCCGAGGTTCTGCGCTGACGCCGATCCATCGACGCCTCCGCAGAGCCCGGCCATGCTGATCTTCCGCTCGATCCTGTTCCAGATCGCATTTTACGCCATCATGGCGGCGATCATCCTCGTCACGCTGCCCTTCTATTTCTTTCTCCCGCACCGGGCCGCGATCGCGGTGGTGAAGTTCTGGACCGCGTCGACCATGTGGGCGCTCGGCGTCCTCGCCGGCACGCATATCGAAGTGCGCGGCCTCGACAAGCTGCCGAAGGGCGGCGCGCTTTTGGCGCCGAAGCACCAATCCGCCTTCGAGACGATGGCGCTGTTTCCGATGCTGAACGACCCGACCTTCGTCATGAAGCGGCAGCTCATGCTGATCCCGCTTTTCGGCTGGTACACCTGGAAGGCCGGGATGATCGCGGTCGACCGTGCCGGCGGATCGAAGGCATTGCGGAAGCTCGCGGCCGATTCCAAGGTGGCGATCGCCGCCGGCCAGCAGATCATCCTCTTTCCCGAAGGCACGCGGCGCCCTGTCGGCGCCGAGCCGGACTACAAATTCGGCATCATCCATCTCTATCGTGAGCTGAAAGTGCCGGTTTATCCGATCGCGCTCAATGCCGGGCTCTATTGGCCGCGGCGCAGCTTCCTGCGCTATCCCGGCACGATCATCATCGAGGTGCTCGATCCGATTCCGCCAGGGCTCGATTCCAAAACCTTCCTCGCCCGCCTCATCGGCACGATCGAACCGGCGAGCGACCGATTGCTGCAGGAAGCGACGGCCAAAGCCGACCATCCCCCGCTGCCGCCGGAGGCCGCGACACGCCTCGCAGCCCTCAAGACGGGCTGACGGCGTCCTCTTCCAGCTCGCGGGCGAGCCAGGCGAGCAGCGGATCGCGCACACCTGCTTGCTCGAGATGGCGCGTCGTCGCGAGGACATAGTCGCGATTGTGCCCGGAAAGGCCCTCGGAATCGCGGACATGGGCGAGAACCGCCTCGGGTTCGAGCCGGCCCGCATATTGCGCATGGGCGCGGTCGACGACATAGGCGAGCGCCGTGACCGCTCTCGCGCTTCCATCCTCCAAGCGAACCGGCCGCCGAACCTCGCGATAGACATGCGTGACGAGTTCACGCTCGCGCAGATAATCGATCGTCGAAGCGGCGTCCGACGCCTCGACGCGAAAGGCGACGCCGCGGCAGGACCCGCCTTGGTCCAGCCCTAATACGAGGCCAGGCTTCTGCGGCGTCCCGCGATGAACGAAGGAATAAACGCAGAGCGCGCGGTGCTCGCCGAAAAGGCGTGCAGGCTGCGCCTCGGCAAAGGAAAAGCCAGGCCGCCACATCAGCGAGCCATAGCCAAAGACCCATAAATCGGACATTGAGTGTCGTCCCGCGGCAGGCGAGGATTGCCTAGCAGCCCGATCGGCCGAGTTCAACGGAGCCCCGCATCCATGACAGCCCCGGCGGCACCCGCGCCCCGCAAAAAGACCAAGCGGCGGTTCCAGATCCTGATCGGCATCGTCATCGCCATCGTGGTGCTATGGACCGGCGGCTGGTTCGCGGCCCGCCACTATGTCGCCGGCAAGATCGCCGCGATCGAAGCCCGCGCCGCCGACGAGGGCGCGACTCTATCCTGCGGCGACCAATCGCTCTCCGGCTTCCCCTTCCGGCTCGGCATCACCTGCACGCCGGTCGCCGCTAGTTGCCCCGCCGAGGATCTCTCCGTCGATCTGGCGGGCATCGAGGCGATGGGCCTCCTCTATAATCCCGGCCACGCCCTTTTCGCCGCCAAGGGGCCCTTGGCGCTGAAGGCGCGCCACGGCAATCAGGTCACCGCCAACTGGACTTCGCTCGAATCGAGCGTGCGGATCGGCTTTTCGGGACTGAAACGCTATTCGCTGGTCGCCGACGGTCTCGACGCCGCGCTGGACGCACCGTCGCGCGTTGCCGGCACGGTGACGCTGAAGGCGGACCACGCCGAACTGCATCTCGTTCCCGATCCCGACACGGCCGGAATGATCGACCTTTTCACAACCGTCCAGAACGGTCTCGCCAGCGTGCCCGGCCGACCGGAATTGCCGCCGGTTACCTCCAACGTCGCCATCGGCCTGCCGGAATCCGTCCTGAAGCAGCGCGACAACCCCGTCGCCGCCTGGATCGCTTCGGGCCAGCCGATCCGGATTTACCGAGCCGAGATCGATGTCGCCGGGCTTTCGACGGCGCTGGCAGGCGATGCCACCATCGATGGGAACGGCATGCTCTCGGGCGATTTCACGGTACGCCTCTCGGCGCTGGACCGCCTGCCAGACCTCGTCGAGCGCTTCCACCCCGGCAGCCGCGAGCGGTTGACACGGCTGATCGGGCCGGTCTCGGCTTTCCTGCGGCCTGTGAATGCCGACGGCAAGGATTGGCGCGAGGCGCGCATCACCGTCAGAGCGGGACGCGCGACGCTCGGCTTCATCCCGCTTGGCCAGATTCCGTCGCTGCTGCGCGGGCAGCCCGTTGCCTTGCCGGGAGCGCCTGCACCGTCTTCGGACCAGGTAGCAGAGGTTCCGGCGCCCGCGATCCAGCCGGCCACTCCTGCCGCGGAAGCCGCGCCGCCGGCGGCAGACACGTCACCCGCGCCGGCGCCGTCCGGCCCATCGGCCAACAAGGCAGCGCTGGATGCGGTCCAGGAAATCGCCGCCGCCGTTCCGCGCGTGAAGCGTTGCGCGGTCAACTGACGAAGGCCGCTCCACCCTACCCGCGGAACGGCACCAGCGGCAGGCCCTTGACGCCGACATCGAGAGCGAAGAGGCCGCCGGCGAGCGGCTGGTCCTTCAATGCCTCCGCCGAGCGTCGCAAGGTCGCCGTGGTCACATAGAGGATGTCGAGATTGGGGCCGCCGAACTCGCAGCAGGTCGGCAGATCGGTCGGCAGTTCGATCGTTCGCATCAGCTTGCCGGCCGGATCGAAGCGCATCACCTTGCCCTTGAACGGCACGGTCAGCCAGTAGCAGCCCTCCGCGTCCACGGTCGAGCCGTCGACGATACCGTCCATGAAGGAGAGGTCGACATAGGGACGGCGGTTCTCGGCCTCGCCCGAGACGGCATCGAAATCGAACGCCCAGACCACCGGCCCGTGGCTGTCCGTATAATACATCGTCCGGCTGTCCGGGCTCCAGGCGAGCCCGTTGGAACAGCCAACGCCGTCGACGACCTTGTGGCAGGTGAGATCGAGATCGAGCCGGTACAGCGCGCCGACCTTGCGCACCGGCTTGCCCGGCGCCTCGAACATCGAACCCGACCAGAAGCGGCCTTGCCGGTCGGTCTTGCCATCATTGAAGCGGGTGTCCGGCTCGTTCGCCTCCGGATCGACGATCGCCTCCAGCTTGCCGGTCGCCGTATCGAGAAAATGGAAGCCATTGACGTCGGAGATGACGAGGCCGCCGATCTCGCGGACGGCGAGGCAGCCCGGATATTCCGGCAGAGTGATCGTCTCGTCGGTGCTAGTCTCCGGATCGTAGCAATGGACGGTCTTGCCATAGATGTCGATCCACCACAGCACTTCGTCATCCGGGTCCCAATAGGTGCTCTCGCCGAGCAGCGCCTTGGCGTCGACCACGCATTCGATGTCGGTCATGGAAATATCCTCAGGAAGCCTGCCGCGCGCGGCGGCGCGGGAAAAGATCGGTGATCGCCTCGCTCGCCAGCGCCACGGTGACGAGGATGACGACGCCATAGACGATGAGCAGCGCGCCATTGGAGAGGTTCAACGCCGGCAGCAGGCCCGTCAAGACAGTGAGCACCATCGCCCCAGCGATCGTGCCGACATAATGGCCGCTGCCGCCGAGGATGGACGCGCCGCCGATGGCGACCGCCGCGATCGAGGTGAAGAGATAGGGATCGCCCATGCCGAGATAGGCCTGGCCCGTATAGCCGGTGAGCAGCATGCCGGCGAGCGCCGCGGTGAAGCCGGACAGCGCATAGGCGGCGACACCGGTGCGCAACGTCGGTACGCCGGAAAATTCGGCGACCGTGGCGCTCGATCCAACCGCGTAGAGATGACGCCCGAACGCGGTCTTGGACAGCAACACGGTCGCGACGATGGCGAGCACGATCCAGAGAATGACGATCATCGGGAACCCGCCGACCCTGCCGACGGCCAGGAACTGGATCATCGGCGGGGCCGAGGCCGGCGGTGCGCCGCCCGTATAGACGAGGATGCCGCCCTGCAGGATGACGTTGACCGCGAGCGTCATGATGATCGGCGGAACGCCGAACAGGGCGACGCCGAGGCCGTTGACGACGCCGACCAGCGCCCCGGCGAGGAGCAACAGCGGCACGATCCAGACGAGGGGTGCGTCCTGGCCATGAGCGACCAGCGTCATCAGCACGGCCGCGCAGTTGAGCACCCATGGCACCGAGAGGTCGATGCCGCCGCCGATGACGACGAAGGTCTGCCCGAGCGCGACGATGCCGATGAAGGCGGCGAGCACCACGAGGCTGCGCAAATGGATCGGCGACAGGAAGCCCGGCGCGACCACGCTCGTCAGCATGAGCAGCACGATCAGGCCGAGATAGGCGAAGAGGATCGAGCGGTGGCGGCGCAGATTCATGAGAGGTTCCGCCTCGATGATTTCTCGGCCAGCGAACTCGCCAGTACGGCAACGAGCAGGATCACGCCCGACGCGATCGGCTGCCAATAGCTGGAAATCGACAGGACGAAGACGAGATTGCCGATGATGGTCAGGATGAAGGCGCCGACGATCGTCCCGACCAGGCCGCCGCGGCCGCCGAACAGGCTGATGCCGCCGATCACCGCGGCCGCCACCGAGGGCAGGATGTAGTCCTTGCCGATCGTCGGCGAGCCGGCGCCTGTCTGCGTCGTCAGATAGAGGGCGGCCAGCGCCGCGAAGGCGCCGGAGAGCGCATAGGTCGCGACATTGATGCCGAGCGGCGAGACGCCCGAGAGGAAGGCGGAGCGCTCATTGGAGCCGGTGGCGCGGATGGTGATCCCGGTCCGGGTGCGCCTGAACCAGACCCAGAAGAGAATCAGCGCGACAAGCAGCCAGACCGAGCTGGAAAGGCCCAGGAAGGACGAGGAGCCGAACGCCATCCAGGCCGAAGGCAAGCTGCCGCCATCGGTCGGCAGGATGAGAAGCGCGGCGCCAGACAGGATCGACCAGGTGGCGAGGGTCACCAGGAAGGGCTGCAGGCGGAGCACGGTGATGAGCACGCCATTGACGAGGCCGACCAGCGCGCCGATCGCGACGATCGCAAGGCTCCAGACGAGCACCGAGAGGCCGCTGTCGCCGAACCGGGTCGCAGCGATCACGGTGCCGAGGCTGATCATGCCGCCGATCGACAGATCGATGCCGCCGCGCAGCAGCACGATGGTCTGGCCGGTGGCAGCCAGCATCAGCGTCATCGCCGCGGCAGTGTCGAGATTGAGCTCGTCGAGCGTGAATACGCCCTCGCGCAGCGATCCATAGACGGCCAGCAGCGCCAGCAGCATCAGGCAGGGAATGAGCAGCGAGGCATGGCCGAGCAGGCGGGCCTTCCATTCGCCGGCCGGGTCGGTCCTTGAAGGAGCGCGCTCGCCGGGTTCGCTGGCGGTCATCGTCATGCGGCCCTCTCGATCATCGTGGCCCGCAGGATCTGGCGCTCGGAATTGTCCTCGCCTTCGAGGATGGCCGCGAGCCGACCATAGCGCAGCACCGCGACGCGGTCGGCGACATGAACGAGTTCGGCCAGGTCGCTTGAATAGAACAGGATCGCATAGCCCTTCGCCGCCAGGTCGCGCATCAGCGCGAAAATCTCGCCCTTGGTGCCGACATCGATGCCGCGCGTCGGGTCATAGAGCAGCAGGATGCGCGCCTCCGTCAGCAGCATCTTGCCGAAGATCACCTTCTGCTGATTGCCGCCGGAGAGCGTTCCCGCCGCCTGCTCGGGCGTTCCGGCCTTGATGCGAAGCTGCGCGATCATCTCGTCGACGAGTTTGGCCTCGCGCTTCGGATCGGTGAGGCCGAAGCGGGTGAAGCGCGAGATGACGGAAAGCGTCAGATTCTCGCGCACGCTCTTCGCCAGCAGCAGGCCATGATTGCGCCGATCCTCGGGGACGAGGGCGAGGCCGTCGCGGCCGGATAGGGCATCGCGCGGGTTCTTGATCGTTCGCGGCTTGCCCCAGACCTCCAGCGATCCCGAAGCCTTGGCAGCGCCGAACAGCGCCTGGAACAATTCGCGCTGGCCATGGCCCTGCAATCCGGCGACGCCGAGTACCTCGCCCTCGCGAAGGTCGAGATCGAGATCGGCGAGGCGGTTCTGGACGGTGAGACCACGGATCTGGAGGGCAACGCGGCCGGTCGATGTATCCCGCCGCTCCGGATAGAGCCGGTCCATCTGCCGGCCGAGCATGTCGGCGATGATCGTGTCGTCATCGACGGCGGCGGTATCATAGGCCGCCACCGTCGCGCCGTTGCGGAAAACGGTGATGCGGTCGGCGATCTTCCGAACCTCGCCGAGGCGATGGGAAATATAGATGACCAGCTTGCCGGCGCTGGCGAGGCCCTGCGCAAGATCGAGCAGCCATTCCGTCTCGCGGGGCGCCAGGGCCGAGGTCGCCTCATCGAGGATCAGCACGCGTGGATCGCGCGACAACGCCTTGGCGATCTCCACCACCTGCCGCTCGGCCAATGTCAGGCGGCGCAGTTCCTGATCCGGCCGGATCGAAGGAAAGCGATAGCGATCGAAAAGCTCGGCCGTCGCCTCGCGCATCGCGGCGGCACGGGCCGTGCGCAGCGGCGTCAGGGGCTCGCGGCGGAACCAGACATTCTCGGCGACGGTCAGGTCGGGGATCAGCGACAATTCCTGAAAGACGGCCGAGATGCCGGCCTTCTGTGCCTCTTCGGGATTGCGCACGCCGAAGGGCTGCCCGCCCAGATGGATCGAGCCGCCATCCGGCCGGACCGCCCCGGCGAGGATCTGGATGAAGGTGCTCTTGCCCGCGCCGTTCTCGCCGAGCAGCGCATGGACTTCGCCGGCGCGGGCGCGAAGCGTCGCATCGGCGAGCGCGACGATGCCGCCATAGCGTTTCGATACGGAAACGGCCTCGAGAAAATCGTTCATCGGCACCGCGGCTGTCATGGATCATGAGAAAGGAGCGGGACGAGAGTCGTCCCGCTCAGGTGCCGGCGGCCCCCAGGCCCGCCGGCTTTTCCCTCCGCCGTTCAGCCGGCGGCCTCTTCAGCCGTGATCTCGACCCAGTCGGGCGTGATCGGCAGCGTCAGTCCCGGCGGGCGATCCGGCCAGGCATTCTTGCCGATCTCGATCTTCTGGATCGTGGCGGTCGGGTAGAGTTCCGACTTCCAATCCCCGCCATTGGTGGCGAGGAAATCGCCATTCACGAGGATGTGCCGATCCGCCGGCTTCGGCTTGCCGTCGAGAATATCGACGGCGAGCTTGATCGCCTCGGACGAGAGAAAGGCCGGGTTGGAGCCGAGGATACAGGCGGCGCCTTCCGTCTGGGCGCAGGTCGTCGCAGCGACATTATAGGAGAATGCCGTGACGGGAACGACCTTGCGGCCAGCGTCCTGCAGCGCCTTGATGGCGCCGGAGCCATAACCCTGCGTCAGGATGCCATCGACTTCGGGATGGGCGGCGAGCAGGCTGGCGACGCCCGCCTGCTCCGGTCCCAGCGCGTATTCGCCGTTGTAATTGCCGATGACCTCGATATCCGGATATTTCTTCAAGACGTCGAGATAGCCCTTCTCGAGCTGGGCCGAGATCGGCGCGCCGGCGAGGCCGCGGTCGACGAAGACCTTGCCCTTGCCGTTCAACTGCTTCGCCATCCATTCCGCCAGCACGGCGGGGATGCGGGTCCAGTCGGATTCCAGCGCATAGGCGCAGGGCTCGCTCACCACCTGGTCGAAGGAGATGACGACGATGCCGGCATCGCAGGCCTTCTTGATGGTCGGATTGAGCGCCTCCGCCGAGGCCGCGTCGATCAGGATCGCGTCGGGCTTGGAGCGGATGATGTTATTCAGCGAATTGATCTGCGCCTGGACCGTGCCTTCCGCATTCTCGATCTTGAGATCGACGCGGCCGGCAAGCGGACCCTTCTTCACCGACACCTCGGCGACGCGCTCCATCTGCTGGCGCCAGTCATTGCCGATGAAATTGTTGGAGAGATAGATCTTGTAGGTCTTGCCCTCGGCCGACGCCGGCGGCGCCGCGGAGAGCGCCATAGCCGCAACGGCCATGACGGAGAGAATGGCTCCTCGCTTCAATTTTTCCTCCCTTGAAGCTGTCCTAAAGGCGTTCATCCGACGCTCATTGGGTGGCGACGGTGTATGGTAACGCTATCATGACTCCCAGCAGGCGCCTACGGCAATCTGCCAAGCGCCAAACATCATCATGCTATTATAATCTTATGGTCGAGTCGATAGCGCTTAGACGAGGTCGTTCGGCGCATCGTAAGAGAGGCTGAACAGATCGGCGCGGTTGCGGTTGATGGTGAGTTCGACCGGCTCGCCATCGGCGGAGCGGTACAGCATCTCGATCACCAGGATCGGCCCGCCAACCTCATAATCAAGCGCCTCGGCCAGCTTCTCGTCGGCGACGTCGGCCCGGACCGTGATCTTCGCCCCGGAGAGCTTGATGCCGAGATGGCGCTGCACCGCGCGGAAGACGACGACATCGTCGAAATCGGTGCGCTTCAGACGGGCACCCACGGCCGGCGGAAAATAGAACGTCGTCTGGCCGGTCGGCACGTCCTTCATGTAGAGCGTGGCGCGGAGGCAGGGCAGCGCCTCCTCGACCGGCAAGCCGAAGGCCTTGCTGGCCGTCGCCGAGCGCTCCTTGCGATAGGAGTGAATCTCGAGCCGGCGATCCTTTGTCGACGCGGCGATCTCAGCGAAGCTCTTGAACGCGAAACTCCCCCCGTCACCAGCCTCGGGCGCGGTGACGACAGCTGGCTTCGCCGCGCGCTTCTTGATCAGCCCCTCGCTCTCCAGGTCGCGCAGCGCCTGGCGGACGGTGATCAGGCTGACGCCGAACCGGATGGCGAGATCCGCCTCCCGCGGCAACGAAGCGCCGGCTTCGAGCTCTCCGGCAGCGATCGGAGCGCGCAGGATCGCGAGCAACTGACGGTAAAGCGGCCCGTCGTCGCGCGACAGGATGCGCGGCGGAAAGACATCGGCGAGATCCGAAGCCTCGACGATATCCTCGACCACCTCTTGCTTTCGACTGCCAGACCTCAAGCCGCCTCCAGAATCGCTGTTTCCTCCGGGAACTTACCGGAATTGGCGCGCGGGACCAAACCGCCGGATCGCGCTATCGGCGATTGCCCAGGCGTACCCATCGATTATAGTATCATAATAGAAAGAAAATCGACTCCGCGCCGGCGGAGCGGGTGGAGGTACCATGCAGTGCGATCTTTCCGGGCGCGTCGCCTTCGTTACCGGCGCTGCGGGCGGCATCGGCCGGGCCATCGTCGACAGGCTGGCGGCCAATGGGGCATCGATCGTCGTCGCTGACGTCAATGCCGAAGGCGCCGAGGCCGTCGCCGCTTCGCTGCCGCGCGCCATGGCCGCCGTCGTCGACATTCGCGACGAGACGGCAATCGACCGTGCCGTCGAGCGAACGATCGAACGGTTCGGCCGCCTCGATATCCTGATCAACAATGCCGGTGTCAACACGCTCGCCCACCGCGTCGACATCGACGCCTTCCCGACCGAGGAATGGCATCGCATCATCGGCATCGACCTCGACGGGCTTTTCCTGATGAGCCGCGGCGCGCTGAGGCCGATGCTGGCGGGCGGGCGCGGCGGCCGCATCGTCAATATCGGCTCCGTGGTCGGGCTCGCGGCGATGCGCCTGCAAAGCCCCTTCGTCGCCGCCAAGGCCGGCATCATTCATCTGACGCGGTCCATGGCGCTCGAACTCGGGCCCAAGGGCGTGCTGACCAATTGCGTGGCGCCCGGCTCGGTGATGACCGAGGGCACCAAGCAGCTCTTCTATGGCGAGAGCGGCAAGTTCCATGACAAGGCGGCCGCCTTCATGCGCCACGTCCCGCTCGGCCGCCCCGGCACGCCCGCCGAGATCGCCGAGGCGGTGCTGTTCCTGTCATCGCCCGAGTCGAGCTATGTGAACGGCCAGGTCCTGACCGTCGATGGCGGCTGGACCGCCGGCTACATGATATAACAGCAGGGAGCGGCTTGCTTCACCTCCCCCTCGGGGAGAGGTGAAAGTCCGGCCTACACCAGCAATCGCAGCGGATTCTCCAGCGCCGCGCGGAAGGCTGACAGAATCCGTGCGGCTTCCGCTTCCGGGATCGTCGCGCTGTCGTGCACGAGCATCGCCTCGGCGATCTCCGTGTCGTTGGCTGCAATGACCAGGATGCGCAGGTCGCAATCGGCCGGAAGCGGGCCCGCCACCGGACGTACCCCGGACAGGTGCAGCCGTGACAGGACGAGCGGATGGCCGGAAGGCGTTCCGTTCCCGGCGGCGGCGAGACGCGCGATCTCGGACGGCGCCAGACGCGCCGGGGCGGTGATGAGCGTAGCGGTCCCGTCTTCCGCCACCAGCCGCAAGCTCTCGCCATAGCTGCCGGCGGCGCTCGCCGCCGCCTTGGCCAGAAACGCGTCGAGCGGGACATCGGTACCAGAAGCGGCGATCAGATCGCGCAGCGGCGTCAGCACGATGCTGGCCGAGAACGCGCCCAAGGCCCTTGGCATTGCAGAGGACGGGACACGATCGGCGACAATCGCCGGGGCGGGAACCGGCCCCGGCCGCGAAACCGCGACGGCCTGCAAAGGCACATCGGCGGCCACGATGCGCCCGTTGGGTCCGCTGCCGGAAAGCTCGGCGAGCGCGATGCCACGTTCGCGGGCGAGGCGCCGCGCATAGGGCGAGGCAGCCTTGCGGGAGGCCGGAGAACTCATGCCGACGCTCCCGGAACAACGCTGCCGATGCGCCCGCCCATCGGAACGACGGCGCCTTTTGGCTGTTCGATCGGCCCAAGCTTGCCGGCGACCGGCGCCTCGATCTCGACCACCGCCTTGTCGGTCTCGATTTCCGCGACGATCTCGCCGGCCTTGACGAGATCGCCCTCAGCCTTCAGCCAGCCGACGATTGTGCCTTCGCTGATGGTGAGATCGCCAAAGGGCATGGTGATCGGCTCTCCGCCCAAAGCAGCGGCGGGCGCCGCAGCAGGGAGAGGGGCACTGGCGGCCGGCGCCGGGGCGACGGGCGTCGCGACCGGAGGAGGAGGAGCGGAGGACGCCGCCGCGCGGCTGCCGAGGTGCCGCCAGTGCCTGGGTACCGGCGAGGTGCCGGAGAGGACGCTTCTGGCCCCGGCGACGATCTTGTCGGCGTCGACCAGCATGGCGCGTTCGAGCGCAGGAGCGAGCGGATGGGGCTGCGCCTCGGTATGCAGGCGGCCGACCGGGCCGTCGAGCTCGTCGAAAGCCAGTTCGTTCATCGCCTGCGCCACCTCGGCGCCGACGCCGAACGCGCCCCAGCCTTCATCGACGACCAGCAGGCGATGCGTCTTGGCGACGCTCGCCGCGACCGTGCCGACATCGAGCGGCATGATGGTGCGAAGGTCGATCACTTCGGCCTCGATGCCTTCGGCCGCAAGCTTTTCAGCCGCCTCCAGCGAACGGTGCACGAGCTGTCCGGCCGATACGATGGTGATGTCGCGGCCCGACCGGGCAATGCGCGCCAGGCCGAACGGCACAAAATGCTCGCCCGTCGGCACCTCGCCCTTGGTGGCGAACAGCGCCTTCGGCTCCAGCATCAGCACCGGGTCACCGGCGCGGAGCGCCGACTTCATCAGCCCCTTGGCATCGGCCGGGGTCGAGGGCATGCAGACGATGAGGCCGGGAATGTGGGCCCAGGACGGATGATAGGTGCCGCTGTGATGCGGCCCGGCCGAGCGCACGGCGCCGGAGCCGACGCGCACCACGACCGGCGCATTCATCTGCCCGTTCGACATGTAGCGAAGCTTCGAGGCCTGCAGGACGATCTGCCCGGCCGCCTCGAACAGGAAATCGGCGAACATCAGATCGGCGATCGTCCGTGCGCCCGTAGCCGAGGCGCCGATGGCGGCGCCGGTAAAGCCCTGTTCCGAGATCGGCGTATCGACCATGCGCTTGCCGCCGAACTCGGCATAGAGGTTCTTGGTATGCGCGAAGGTGCCGCCGCGCTCGCCCGTACCCTCGCCGAGATAGAGCAGATGCGGATTGCGGCGCATCTCCTCGGCGATACCGTCGCGCACCGCATCCAGCCAGCTCTGGGTCTGTGTTGCGGTCGGGACCGACTGGATCAACGCCTCCGGCGGATTGATCGGCTCGGCGAAGACATGCAGGCCGGACGTGGCCGCGTCGGGCTCCGGCGAATTGCGGGCAAATTCGAGCGAGGTCTGCACGACAGCGTCGATCCGCGCATCGATCGCGTCCAGCTCATCCGCAGACGCAATCCCGAAATCGTCGGTCAGACGAGCGCGGAACGTCGTCACCGGATCGCGCGCGGCCCAGGCGTCGACCTCGGCCTGGGTGCGATAGGTGCCGGTGACGGGATCGCCCTCATGGTGGCCGACCGTCCGGTAGGTCTTCGCTTCGATCAGCGTCGGCCCATCACCGGCGCGCGCACGGGCCGTGGCGGTCGCCATGACCTGCCAGACGGCGATGACGTCGTTGCCATCGACCGCGACGCCGGGAATGCCATAAGCGGCGGCCTTGGAAGCGATTTCGGGGTTCAGCGTCGCCGAGGCGAGCGGCGTCGCCGTCGCATAGAGATTGTTCTCGCAGACGAGGACGGCCGGCGCCTTTTGTATGCCGGCAAAATTCAACGATTCATGGAAGCCGCCATGATTGGTGGCGCCGTCGCCGAAAAAGGCGACGCCGATGCCATCCAGGCCCCTGGCGCGGCTGGACATGCCGACCCCGACGGCATGGCTGATGCCGGCCGCGACGATGCCGTTGGTGCCGAACAGGCCGACCGAGCGGTCATAAAGATGCATGGTACCGCCGCGCCCGCCGCAGCAGCCGTCGCGCTTGCCGAAGAGCTCGGCCATCAGGATGTTCGGATCCATTCCCTTGGCAAGCGCGTGGCCATGGCCGCGATGAGTCGAGGTGATCCAGTCGGTCGGGCGTAGATGGGCGCACACGCCAACCGCGGTCGCTTCCTCACCGATATACAGATGTAGGAATCCGGGCGTCTCGCCCTTGCGGCAGGCTGTCTGCGCGACACTTTCGAAGCGACGCAACAGCACCATGCGCTCATAGAGATCCAGGAGGGCGGTTCGCGAAAGCTCCGCGGGCAGCGAGCCCGCCTTGTCGGCCTTGGCCTTGCGGCCCGATGCGGCTGCGCTCATCATTCCTCCCTTATCTCCGCGTTGCCGCGGCGGCGCGTGACCCATGAACGACATGGACACGCACTCAATAATTATAATAGCATGATGTTATGTTATCGACCGGCGGCTTGCCAAGCGCAAATCTTGGTGAGCCAGGATCTCGCAAGCGAAATTGCGGAGGCGGTCGCGGGAGGAATGAGATGAAGATCGACCTCGCCGGCCGAACGGCCGTGCTCGCGGGCGCATGCCACGCGATCGCCGATGCCGCGGCCACCGGGCTGGCTGCCAACGGCGCCAGCCTGTCGGTCCATGGCGAGGGCCGGCCGGCGGGCGTGCCCGATATCCTGCTGCTGTCGCATCCGCTGGATCTCGGCTCGCATGACCCTGAGCCGCTGGCGACGCTCGCCCGCGATACTGCCGCCGAAATGGGCCGGCGCGGCGCGGGCCGGATCATCCATATCGTTTCCGCCATCGGCCTCGTCCCGATGCGCCGGTACGAGGCCGCATCCGCGTCGATGGCCGCCGCGATCGCCGGCTTGCGCGCCCTGGCCATGCAGGCAGCACCCAAAGTGCTGGTCAATGCGGTGGCGGCTGGCTTCGTCGATGCGTCGGATGGCGCCGCCGATCCGGCGATGCTGAGCCATATTCCGCTCGGGCGGGGCGGCGCGGTCGATGAGGTCGTGAATGCGATCCTCTTCCTTAGCGATCCCATGAACAGCTATACGACGGGGCAGGTGCTCGCCGTCGATGGCGGCTGGACGACAGGCTATGGCCGGAACTTCTGAGCCCATGATGATCGAACTTCGCGCCGGCGACCTCCAACTCGGTCTCGTCCCGGAAATCGGCGGGTCCATCGCCTATCTCCGCTGG
Organism: Kaistia algarum; assembly: GCF_026343945.1. Taxonomy (NCBI): domain Bacteria; kingdom Pseudomonadati; phylum Pseudomonadota; class Alphaproteobacteria; order Hyphomicrobiales; family Kaistiaceae; genus Kaistia; species Kaistia algarum. Next base: position 2,509,756 of record NZ_JAPKNJ010000001.1, on the reverse strand, counting down.
CGCGGCATCGACCTGATGCGCCCGCTGACGGCAGAAGCCGAAGCCGCTGGCGACGTCCTCGGCGTCGCGAGCTTCCCGATGATTCCCTATGCCAATCGCATCGACGGCAACCGCTTCGTCTTTGAAGGCCGCGAATACCGCGTCGAATCGAACAACCATCCGGAGCGCTTCAACGTCCATGGATCGGGGTGGAAATCGGCCTGGACCGTTCTCGATCACACGGAAAACTCCGCCCGCCTGACGCTCGATCATGGCAGCACGAACGATCCTTACGACTATCGCGCCAGCCAGATCTTCCGCCTCTCGCCCGAGGGGCTCGAACTCGAGACGGCGATCGAGAATACCGGCACCCGCGCCATGCCCTTCGGCTTCGGCCATCATCCCTGGTTCATCCGCGACGACGACGTGACGCTGACCTTCCGGGCCCGCGATTTCTGGCTGGAGGCCCCGGACGGCGTCGCCGGCGACCGCATCAGCCTGCCGCCCGAGCTCGATTTTTCACGCGGCGCGCCACTGCCCGGAAGCTGGCGCAACAATAATTACGGCGGCTGGGACGGCGTTGCCGAACTCCGCTGGCCGTCACGCGGCGCCGGCCTGCGCATCGAGGCCGACCCCGTCTTCGGCAATCTGATGCTCTATGCCGATCCGAAGAAGAACTTCTTCTGCCTGGAACCGCAGACCAACGTTCCCTGCGCGTTCAACAAGGCGGAGGCCGGCGAGACGGGTCTCGGCACGATCGTGCTGGCGACGGGCGACCGCGCAGGTGGGACGATCCGGTTGACGCCGTTCGCGGTGTAGGGGCGGCGCGAACGCGCCCCTACAACAAGAGCGCCGTCAGCCCGCCGTCGACAACAAACCCGCTGCCCGTGACGAAGGACGCGTCCTCCGAGATAAGAAACCCGATCGCCTTGGCGAGTTCGGCCGGATCGGCGACGCGGGGCACCTTCCGCTCGTCGAAATAGAGACCGGCGGCCTCGACCTTTTCGCGCGCGTCCGGCGCCTCGCCGAGCGTCATGCGGGTCGCGACCGAGCCGACGATCACCGCGTTGACGCGGATGCGGTCCACCGCATAGTCGAGCGCCATCTGCCGGGAGAGGCCGAGCACCGCCGCCTTGGTCGCGGCATAGGCCGGGACACCGGGGACGGTGGCGAGCGCATGCACCGAGGCGAGGTTGACCACGGACCCGCCGCCTGAGGCGCGGATATGCGGAAGGGCCGCGCGGCAGACGCGGAATATCGCGGTGAGATTAACGGCGAGTGTCAGGTCCCACTCCGCATCGGTAACGTCTTCGAGACGCTTGCCGGTCGCATAGATGCCGGCGCAATTGACGACGGCGTCGAGCCGCCCAAAAGCCTTGACGGCAGATCCCACGGCCGCGCGCACCGCCGCATCGTTGGTGACATCGCCTTCCTCGAAGATGAAGGCGCAGCCTTCCGCCGAGATGGAGCGATCGAGCTCCCGGCCCTCGGCGCCATCGAGCCCGAATCCATAGATGCAGGCGCCTTCACGCGCGAGATATTCCGCCGTGGCGCGGCCAATGCCGGTCGCCGCGCCGGTAATGAAGATGCTCTTGCCGGCGAACTTTCCGCTCATGCCCGCGCCCCGGCGCCGGCGGTAGCCCGGCTCGTCGCCGCCTGAGCCGCCGCGACGGCGCGCAGCACGCGGTCCTCGCTGCCCTCGGCCCGGCCGAACTCATCGACGATCCGGCCATCGGCAACGACGAGGCAGCGATCGGCCAGCCCGATCACCTCCTCCAGTTCCGAGGCAACGACGATCAGCGCCACGCCCGTCTCGGCCAGATCGACGATCAGGCGATAGATCTCGTGCCGCGTGCCGGCATCGACGCCCTTGGTCGGCTCGTCGAGCAGGAGGACGCGCGGCGCGCTCATCAGCACGCGGGCAAAGAGCAGTTTCTGCTGGTTGCCACCGGAGAGATGCGCGACGGAGGCCTGCGGCGAGCGCGCCTTGACGTTGAGCGCCCGCATCGCCGCCAGGACGGCGCTTTTTTCCTTGTCGCCGCGCACCATGCCATGGGCCGAGAGCGGACCGAGATTGCCGATGGTGATGTTGGCGCCAACCGGCAGGTTGAAGAGAAGGCCATCCTGCTTGCGATCCTCGGTCAGGAGCGCGATGCCAGCCCGCCTTGCATCGCGCGCGGCTCGGATCGGCACGCTCTGGCCGGCGAGACGGATCTGGCCGGTGAACGGGATGCGGCCATAGATGGCATGGAGAATTTCGGTGCGTCCCGAGCCGAGCAGGCCGGCGAGCCCGAGAATCTCGCCGGGGCGCACATCGAACGAAACGCCGGAGACGCCCCGATTGACGCCGAACCGCCCGGCGACGGCCAGATCGCGAACCGAAAGCAGCGGCGCGGCGCCCCCCGGCGGCGCCTCGTGATGCGGATAGAGCCGTTGGAGCCGCTGGCCGGACATCGCGAAGATGAAGCGGTCGGCGTCGAATTCGGATCGCTCGATTTCCGCCGCGACGCGTCCATCGCGTAGCACCGTGGCGCGGTCGCAGAGCGCCAGCACTTCCGGCAAGCGATGGGTGATGAAGATCATGGTGCGGCCCTGCGCGCGGAGCCGCCTCAGCACAGCAAAAAGCCGGTCGACTTCAGCGCCGGAGAGCGATGCAGTCGGCTCGTCGAGCATCAGCACCCGCGGTGAGAAAGAAAGGGCCCGGGCGATCATCACGAGATGGCGCTGGGCCGAGGTCAGGCTGGCGACCAGCGCGCGCGGATCGATCGACAGGCCTAGATCGCGGAAAAGTTCCCGCGTCCGCGCTTCGAGCGCCCGTTGGCGAACAAGCGGCCCCTTGCCGAGCCCCGTCTGGCCGGCAAAGACATTTTCCGCCACGCTCAGTTGTTCGAGGACCTCGATTTCCTGCGGCACATAGCCGACGCCATGGGCGCGCGCGTCCGAAGTCGAGCCGAAGCGCACCGGCTTGCCCTCGATGGCGATATCGCCGGAGAAGGACCCATCGGCATGGACGCCGTTCAGAATCTTGACCAGCGTCGACTTCCCCGCGCCGTTCTGGCCGAGCAGTGCATGGATCTCGCCCGCATGAACCGTGACATCGACGCCCCGCAGCGCCTGGACGCCGGAGAAGCTCTTGACGATGTTGCGGCACTCGATGACGGGATGAAGCCCGGTCACGTCCACCATTTTCGGTCCTGCCTCGCTCCCCATGGACGCCCAAGCCTCCGCTTCCCCGCCGTCATCCCCGGGCTTCCCCGAGGATGACGGACGAGGGTTAGCGTCTTACTGCCCGGCGCTGTCGAGCATTTTGTAGTAGGGATCGAGGTCGGCGGCGGTCAGGACGGAAGCCGGCAGCGGGTTCAGATACGGAACCGTCTTGCCCTCGGCCAGATCATTGGCGAGTTCCGCCGTCTTGGCGCTTTCCTCATAGAGCGGCTGTGCCACGACGCCGAACGCCGCGCCCGACTTAACGATATCGAGGTTCTGGCGGATATAGTCCATGCCGATGATGACGAGGCCTTCGCGGCCGGCCTTGCGCGCCGCGCCCGACCAGGTCTGGATACCATTGCCCGTCGTCGAGAAGGCGGCGTTGACGTCCGGATTGCCTTGCAGCAGCGCGACGGCCTTGCCCTCGGCGGCAGACGGCTCGAAGCCTTCCATCTGCGTATCGAGGATCTTGATGTCCGGGAACTTCGCGGCCATCGTCTTGCGGAACGAGTCCGACATGACGTTCTCGGTGTCGTTGGACGAGCCCTGCGTCAGGGCGATCGTGCCTTTGCCACCAAGCTTCTCGCCCATGGCGATCGCGGCGGCGTTGCCGGCGCTAGGAATATCCTCGCCCGTCGCGGCCTTGAGACCCGGAACGCTGCCTTCGGCCGGCAGCACGTGCCAGGTCACGACCGGAAAGCCTTCCTGTCCGAGCTTGCCGATGAAGGGATAGATTTCCGGGCCGGGGCCATAGACGGCGATCGCATCGAACTTGGTGCGGGCCATGGCGGCTTCCGCCAGAGGGATCGAGGCAGGGACATCGTAATTCGTGGCGCTCGGATTGCCGACCACCTCGCAGGTGTCGCCGAGTTCCTTGCACTTGGCGAGGAAGCCCGCCTGCATCAGCCGGTGCACCGGGTGATCGCGCATCGGCTGGACCCAGAGAATGTTCTTGCCGGCAGCGTTGCTGATCGCCGTGCCGCCGGCGAGTGCCGCCGTGGCGGTGAGTGCGATGAGCAGCGCCTTGCCGAGCGCCGTCTTGTGGTTCGTCATGTCAGTTCCTCCCTCTTCGATTGCCGGCATTTGCCGGTCTCTCATGCCGGTCCTGGACCGGAGTCGATGGCCTGCCGAGGCGCTTTCACCTTCGGTTCCTGTCAGGCCGGATTGCCGCCCGATGGCTCGCTCGCCGGCTGCGCGCTGGAGCCGGCGATGAAGTAGCGGCGGCGCAGCACGTCGAGCCCGACCGCGATCACCATGATCAGGCCGACCGCGATCTGCTGCCAGTTGGCATTGACGCCGATGACGACGAGACCGGAGGTGACGACCTGCAGCAGCAGGATGCCGATAAGACCGCCCGCCATCGTGCCCGCGCCGCCGAACAGGCTGACGCCGCCGACGACAACGCCGGCAATGACGGTCAGCTCCCAACCGGAGCCGATCGACGTCGTGCCCGACGCCAAGTCGGCCATGACAAACATGCCGGCGACCGCGGCGAGCATGCCGACGACGATGAAGGCGCCGATCTTGTAGCGGGCGGTATCGATGCCGACGAGGCGCGCGACCTCGGGATTTCCGCCGGTCGCATACATGTTGCGGCCGAGCACGGTGCGGCGCAGGACGAAATCGGCGGTCACTGCGGCGACGACGAAGAAGACGAAGCTCCAGCCAAGGCCGAAGACGAAATCGGCCATGCCGATCTCGCTGATCACTTTCGGCAGCGGATAGACCGGATAGCCATTGGTCACGACCTGGATGAGTCCCTGGCCGATGAACAGCATGCCGAGCGTCTGGATGAAAGCCGGGATCTTCAGCTTGACGACCGCGAGGCCGTTGACGAGACCGACGCCGCCGCCGACTAGAACGCCGCCGAGAAGCGCAAGCGGAACGGGAAGCGCAAGCGCCGTCATCAGCTTGGCACTCGCCACGGCGGAGAGGCCGGCAACCGCGCCGACGGAAAGATCGAATTCGCCACCGACCAGCAGGATCGTCTGGCCGATCGCGATGATGCCGACGAAGGAGACGACCCGCAGAATGGCGCGCACGTTGCGCTCGGAGAGGAAGGCCGGCTCCATCGCATAGAAGAAGATGACGATGAGAATGAGCGCCAGCAGGACCCCCACCTCGCCGACCGCGACAAACCTCGTCAACCGGTCGCGCAGCGCACGCCCCGACCCTTCCGGCGCGGCTTCCCGCGCGGCGGCTCTATCCATCTTTTCCTCCTCCGCCACAGTCACCCCTCCTCGGATGATCCGGACGACACCCTTCTTACCGGGCTTATTCACATAACATCATGCTATTATATTTTTATCAACAACGAACCGCTGCGGCGCCGTCGTGACGCACCCACAGGCGCCGCCGGTACGCCCTCGCGAGGTGACCCGCGACGGCAGCCCGCCCTCGGACTATGCTTCCGCGAGGATTCACAAACGAGGAACGGGACGCGATGACCAAGCCGGCGGGGGGCAAGAGCGGAAGCGGAGGTCCGCGCCTTGGCATGAAGGAGATCGCCCGGCGCGCCGGGGTGGCGCCGATGACGGTTTCGCGGGCGCTGGCCAATCCGGAAAAGGTCTCGCCCGAGACGCGGGCGCGGATCATGGAGGTGATCGAGCGCGAGGGCTTTATCCGCAACCAGCTCGCCTCTTCCATGTCCTCGCTGCGCAGCCGCCGCAGCATCATCGGCACGATGGTGCCGCCGCTGATCAATTCCGGCATCGCCGAGCAGGTGCAGGGCATGACCGACGCCTGCCACGAGGCAGGCTACCAGTTGCTGCTGATCCAGGGCGATTTCGACGAGCAGGCCGAGGACCGGGCGATCCGCTCCCTGCTCGGCTGGCAGCCGGCGGGGCTCATTCTCCAGGCTTTCGTGCAGTCTCCAGCGGCGCGGCACTTGCTGGCAGCAGGCGACTATGCCGTCGTCGAGATCAGCGAAATCCAAGGCCGCGAGCCGATCGACATGGCCGTCGGCGTCTCCAATTTCGACACCGCCTATGCGATGACCGTCCATCTCGTCGACCGGGGCTATCGGCGGATCGGTTTTGTATCCACGCCGATGCACGGCAATGACCGCCTGCAGCAGCGGCGCATCGGCTATCAGGCGGCGCTCGCCGATCGCGGCCACCTCTATCCGCAAAGCCTCGAGATCGAGGTGCCGATCACGCCGCAGGGCGGCGCCGAGGCACTGACCGCCCTCGTCGAGCGCGATACGGCGCTGGATGTCGTCTTCTGCTCCAGCGACACGCTGGCCATCGGCGCCGTGCAGGAATGCCATCGTCGGGGCTGGAAGATCCCGGAGCGCCTCGCCATCGCCGGCTATGGCGACATGGACCTCGCCGCGCAGCTTTTCCCCCGCCTCACCACCGTTCGCGTCCCGCGCTACGACATGGGCCGCCAGGCGGTCGAGCAATTGCTGCGACGCCTCAAAGGCGAGACGGACGTCCCGAGGATCACGCCGATCGGCTTTGAGATCATCGACCGCGAAAGTACCTGAATACGTCACAGGGCGACGCGCCGTTCGCGCCCCGTGATCAGACGGCGTTCCAGATATTGGCCGAGCAGCGACAGTGGCCAGCAGAGCGCGAAGTAGATGGCGGCCACGGTGCCGAACACGAGCACAGGCTGGAACGTCACCGTGTTGATCATCGTTCCCGTGCGCGACAGTTCGACGAGGCCGATCAACGAGGCGACTGACGTCGTCTTCACGATCTGCACCATGAAGCCGACCGTCGGCGGCAGGCTGAGCAGCGCGGCCTGCGGAAGGATGACAAGGCGCAGCGTTGCGAGATAGCGCAGGCCCAGCGAGGTCGATGCCTCCCACTGACCCTTGGACACGGCTTCGATCGATCCGCGGAAGATCTCGCCGAAGAAGGCAGCACTGTTAAGGCAGAAGGTGATGGCCGCGGCCGGCCATGGATCGGGCCGGAGGCCGATGAAGGACGAGCCGTAATAGACCATGAAGAGCTGGATCAGGATCGGCGTCGACTGCATGAAGCTGACATAGCCGGCCGCCAGATGCCGCAGCCACGGCCACGGCCCGACGCGGAGCGCCGCGATCAGGAGGCCGAGCGCACCGCCGCCGGCAAAAGCGACGACCGAAAGCAGCAGTGTCCACCGGGCGGAAAGCAGCAGAAAATAAATCTCGGAAGGACCGAATTCTCGCAGGCTCATGTCTTCCACCGGAACAGGAATCGGGAAGCGAGGCGAAAGACAAGATCGCAGACGCGCACCAGTACGAAGTAGATCACCGCGATGACGATATAGATCTCGAAATTGCGGAACGTCTGCATCGCCATGTTGTTGGCAATGGCTGTCAGTTCCTCTGCCGCGATCGCCGAGACGATCGAGGTGCCGAGAAGTTGCAGGATGAACTGGCTGGTCAGGGCCGGATAGACGGCGCGCACTGCCGGAACCATGATCACATGGCGGATGATCTGGCGGCGCGACAGGCCGAGCGACTTCGCCGCCTCGATCTGGCCGCCCGGTATTGACTGGATGCCGGCGCGAAGAATTTCGGTAGCATAGGCGCCGAGATGGATCGAAAGGGCGAGGATCGCCGCCTGATCGCTCGAAAGGCGCAAGCCCAGCAGCGGCAACGAGAAGAAGACGAAATAGAGCTGCACCAGCAGCGGCGTATTGCGGATGATCTCGACATAGGCCCCGATCAGAGCGCGAAGCCAGAGCGGACCGAAGCTGCGCCCGAGCGCGCCGAGAACGCCGATGACGAAGCCGACCGCGACCGAGGCCGCGGTCAGTTCCATCGTTCGCCAGACGCCGTAAAGAAACTCCGGCCAGCGAGCCAGGATCGGGCCGAACTGAAAGACGTAGTTCATTCCGGCTCCCGCTGCGTAGGAGGAGGAGCGATAAGGCCGTAGGCGGCCCTGTCGCGGCTAGCTAGGGCGTCAGAACGTCGGCAGGGTCGGCAGCGGTGTCTTGCGGTATTTCTGCGACAGACGATCGAGCGTGCCGTCCTGGCGCAGCGTGAAGATGAAGGTGTTCAGCCATTGCAGCAGCTGCGGGCTGTCCTTGCGCACGCCGATGCCGAAGTAGAACGTCTTCAGGACGTATTTCAGCTCGAAATCATCGCCCTTGGCGCTCTTCTTCAGATAGATGTCGCCATAGTCGCCTCCGCCCATCGCGTCGATCTGACCGGAGAGCATGGCCTGCGAGATCGAGGCATAATCGTCGAAACGCAGGATCTCAATGCCGGGATTATCCTTCGCCGCGGCGGTCAGCAGACCATCCTCGCCGGTGCCGCGCGTCACGCCGACCTTGAGCCCAACCAGATCCTTCGCCGACTTGATATTGACGCTCTTCGGCGCCAGCACGACGGAGGATTGCGACGCATAGGGGATGGTGAAAGCCACCTGCAGCGCCCGCTCCGCCGTGATCGAGAAGATCGACACGACGAGATCGGCCCGGTTGGTGAGCAGCGCCGGAATGCGCCCGGGCGAGGTCACCGTGACGAATTCGACCGGAACACCGAGAGCCTTGCCGATGAGCTGGGCGAGTTCGATGTCGAAGCCGGTCGGCTGCATCTGGTCGTCGATCATGCCATAGGGGGGCGTGGTCGTATCGACGGCGATCACCACCTTGCCATTCGAGATGATGCTGTCGGTGGTGGTCTCGGCAAAGCCGGCGGCGGGCAGAGCGGCCAGGGCGGCGAGCCCGACAAAGGCCATCATGGCGCCGCGCAGCACGGCCCGGCGGGGTCGGTTCAGCATGGATAATCCTCCCTTGGGTCCCGGCCCGCGTCTGGCGGAGTCCGGGCTCGGCGTTTCCTCGTGGTGCGGTATCGGATGCTGGTCCGGCAAAGCCGCCGCATCTCTTCTTGCTCAACTCCCGGTACGCAACAGGCCGGGCGTTCTTCATAAGACGAACATACTATTATAAAGATATCAAGCGACTTGCGCCCCGCCGGCGTCAGCCGCGCTTGCGCGAACCAAGGCGCTTCTCCCAGCCCTCGGCATGGACGTTCAGATAGGCGGCCGGATCATAGGGATGGGCGAGCGCCACGGCGTCGTTGAGTTCGAGCCCGAGGCCCGGCGCATCGGGGAGCGACAGATGGCCGGTCTCCGGGTCGATCACCGGATGCCAGGTCACGAGTTCTTGCGTCCAGGGCTCGTTGAACGCGTCGAAATGTTCCTGGATCAGGAAATTGGGGACACAGGCGGCGAGTTGCAGGCATACAGCGGTGGCCACGGGGCCACCGCTCTGATGCGGGGCGATATAGCTGCCGTGGGCGAGCGCCAGATTGGCGACGGCCATCGTATTGCCGATGCCGCCAAGCGACATGGGCTCGGGCTGGAAGATGTTGACGCCGCCTCGCTCGGCCAGCGTGTAGAACTGGCCGACGGTGTCATACATTTCACCGGTCGCGACCGGGATCGGGCTCGCCCTGCCGACGGAATGCACCGTTTCCTGCCGGTCGCGGCTGGTCGGCTCCTCCCACCAATAGAGTCCGAGCGGCGCAAGACGATGCGCCGCGCGGATCGCCTCGATCTCGGTGAAGCGGGCATGGACGTCGATCAGGATGCGGGTGTCGGCCGGGAGATTGTCGCGCAGCGCCTTCAATATCTCGTAGGAAAGATCGAGCTCGGCTTCGGAAATGAACCCTTGCGCCGTCCCGAACGGATCGAGCTTCATCGCGTGGAAACCCTTGGCGATCACGCCCTCGGCCGCTTTCAGGAAGGCCTCCGGCGAGCGCTCGGTGCGGTACCAGCCATTGGCATAGCCGAGCACACTGTCGCGCACCCTTCCGCCGAGAAGCTGGTGGATCGGCACGCCGAGCGACTTGCCGAGAATGTCCCAGCAGGCGACTTCGACCGCCGCGATCGCCGTGCGGTGGATATGGCCGCCGTCAAGCGAAACGCTGTCGAGCATCTTCTTCGCCAGAGCCGTGATGCGTCTCGGATCTTCGCCGATCACGAGATGCTCCAGTTCGCGCACAGCCGCTTCGGTGGTGCGGATGAAGCCGTTCAACGTGCCCTCGCCGAGGCCGGTAATGCCGGCATCGGTATGGAGGCGAACAAAGAGCCAATTCTTCCAGCCAGCGCCGACGAGGAAGGTCTCGATCTCCGTGATCTTCATGCCCTGCCCTCCCCGGCGGCGACCAGATCTTCCGTGGTGATGCGATAGCGCTTCTGCAGCGTGGGCACGGCACCGCATTCGATATAGCGATCCGGCAGGCCGATCCGCGTCAGCCTTTTCGAGACACCGCCCTCGAATAGAGCCTCGGCGACCAGCGAGGCGAGCCCGCCGGAGACGACGTGGTTCTCCGCCGTGACGACACGTTTTACTTTGCCGGCAAAATCGACCGCTGCTTCGGCATCGAAGGGCTTCAGGCTCGGCACGTGCAGCACGCCCGCGGAAATGCCCTTGGCTTCCAGCGCCGCCGCCGCGTCGATCGCCCGCTCGGTCATGAAGCCGGTCGAGATGAAGCCGACATCGCCGCCCTCCCGCACCAGCCGCGCCTTGCCGATCTCGAATTCGAAACCCTCCGGCTCGAACACGACCGGCACCTTGCCACGCAACAGCCGCATATAGACGGGCCCCGGATGGGCGGCAGCGGCGCGGGTCGCAGCCTGGATCTCGGTCGCATCGCACGGGTCGATGACGGCGAGCCCGGGGATGAGCCGCATCAGCCCGGTATCCTCGATCGCCTGATGCGTGCCGCCATAGCCGGTGGTGAGGCCCGGAAGACCGGCGACGATCTTCACCGGCAGATTCGAATGGGCACAGGCGATGGCGACGAAATCATAGGCCCGCCGCGACGCGAACACGCCATAGGTGGTCGCGAAGGGCGTGAAGCCGGTGCGCGCCAGCCCCGCCGCCGCCGCGATCAGATTCTGCTCGGCCATGCCCATATTGAAGAATCGATCCGGGAAGGCGTCGCGAAACGGCAATATGTCGGTATATTTGCCGAGATCCGCCGTCAGCCCGACGATATCAGACCGTTCGGCGCCCAGCGCGGCGAGCGCCAGGCCGAAGGGGGCATCGACGGTTGGACGGCTGCCCGTCGCCTCGTCGCGGCCCATCGCCCGCGTGAAGACGCGCTCCGGATGTCGTGCTGCCTCAGCCATGCTTGGCCGCCTCCGTCTCGAGTTCGACCATCAGCTGATCCCATTCGCCGCCATCGACGCGGATGAAATGTGCCTTCTCGCGCGCCATCAGGGTCGGAATGCCAAAGCCGGGCTTGGTCCGCAGCACGATCGCATGCGGCTTGCCCGCTCGTGCCCGCGCGCGATGCAGCGCCTCGACGACCGCCGCCATGTCGTTGCCGTCGATTTCCTGCGTCGCCCAGCCGAAGGCGCGCCATTTATCAGCGACCGGCTCCATGTCGAGCACCAGGGCGCCATCGGCCTGGATGCCGTTGCAATCGATGAGGGCGACGAGATTGTCGAGGCCGAAATGGCTGCCCGACATCGCCGCCTCCCACGTCGAGCCCTCCTGCATCTCGCCATCGGAAAGCTCGCAGAAGATGCGCGCCGTCGAGCCCTTGGTGCGAAGGCCGAGCGCCATGCCGATCGCCTGGCCGAGGCCATGGCCGAGCGAGCCGCCGATCATCTCGACGCCCGGCGTCGTATCGATCGTCGACATGTCGAGCCGGCTGTCATCGGCGCCGTAACTGGTCAATTCCTCAGGCGCGAAGATCCCGGCCTCGGCGAGTGCTGCCCAGAGCGCGATCGAATAATGCCCGGTCGAGAGCAGGAAGCGGTCGCGGTCCTCGGCATGGAGGTCGGCCGGATCCCAGCGCAATTCGTGGAAATAGATCGCCGCCAGCGTATCGGCGATGCCGAGGCCCTGGCCGACATAGCCCTGCCCCGGCCCGCGCGCCATCACCAGCATGTGCCGGCGCATCGCCTGCGCATGGGCCTTGAGCGCCGCTAAATCCGCCGTTTCCGGCGGATGGTTGGTCGAAAGAGCCATGCTTCAGTCCCTGTCCATGCCGCCGGAGGCATTGAGCCGTTCGGCCGTGATGTAGTCGGGGGCATCGAGCGCCAGCCACAGGACGGTGGCGGCGACCTCGTCGATCCGGGCACGCCGGCCGAGCGGCGCGCGGCGCGTGCGCTCGGCAATGAAGGCGTCGAAATCCTCGCGACCCTCGGCGCGCGCCAGATCACGCTCGGTGGAGCGCTGCATTTCCGTATCCATCATGCCGGGCGCGACGGAATTGACCGTGATACCGAACGGCGCCAGCGCGATAGCGCTCGACCGCGTGATCGAATCGACGCCGGCCTTCGACGCCGCATAGGCCGCGTAGTTCGGCAGCGCCATGCGCGAACCGGGCGAGGTGATGTTGACGATCCGGCCGCCGCCCTGCCGTTTCAACACCAGAGCGGCGACCTTGGTCATCATCGCCAGCGCCGTCACGTTGATCGCCAGCGTCTTCTGCCAGAGCGCCGCGCTCATCTCGAAAAACGGCTCGATCGCGCCGAAGCCGGCATTGTTGACGAGGACGTCGAGCCCGCCCCATTCGGCCTCGATCCGGCCGATCACGGCCTCGGCCGCGCCATCCGCGGTGAGGTCCTGCGCGATGGAAAGGCTGCGGGCACTGGCCGGCAGCCCCAATCGCGTCGCCTCGATTCCGGCCGCGTCGCGGTCGACCAGCGCCACGGCGACGCCCCGCGCCGCGAAGCCCATGGCCAGTTCCCGTCCAAGCCCGGCACCGGCCCCCGTAATGACCGCCCTCTTCTGGTCCTCCGACACGCTTCTTCCTCCCGTTTTGCCGCATGGTAGCGTTATCATGTTCCGCGAGTCAACGACGCTAGGCGACCGCAAGCGATAATGCAGCAGCCAGGCCGAAGCCCTTCCCGATCGAATCTACGTGACTTATGCAATCTTTGGTTGTATATCAGAGTTGTACGCGTCATCCTCAGATGGACGCCCCTCCCCCAGAGATCATGATGCCGATCCGAACCGATATCTCGCTGTGGCGCGGCAATAATGCGCCCGACCTCATCTGGACGCTGCCGGACACCATACCCTCCGGCGCCAGCTATTCCCTCACCGTCGCCGCGGGCGGGCAGATCCTCTTCTCGCGCGAAACACCCTCGGGCTCGCTCGGACTCGATACCGAGGCGAAGGAGCTTCGCTGGACGCCGACCCTCGCCGAATCCCGCCTCGTTCCCGCCGGCCGCGTCGCGACCTACGAGATCGAACAGCGCGTCGGCGACATCGAGACAACCCTGGTCTTCGGCTCGATCACGGGCCTTGGCGGCGGCAATTCCGATGCCGGCTCGCCGGCCGGCGCGACGATGCTCGACGCGGCCGATCCCGACAACATTCCCCTCTTCCTGCTTGGATGGCTTGCATGAGTACAGCGCTCTCCACCCGGCCGATCCGCGACGGCGTCGGCAATCCCTTCCTCCAGCGCGTGCTCGACGCCTCGGGCACCGGCGCCGGCCCCTTCCTGCCGGTGCAGGCGATCGCAGGGCCGGAGGATGGCCTGCCGATCGACCTCGCCGCCCTGTTCGAGGCACTGTCGGGAGCAGTTGAGGCCGCCGCCGACCGGGTCGTTGCCTCGCTGGCGGCACTGCCGGCGCCTGACGCCGCCTTCGTGCCGCATGGCCATCAGTCGGTCATCGTGACCAGCACCGCACAGACTTTGGCGGCGCTACTGACAGCTGCCGGCGGCGCAATCGCGGCCATTCCCGCCGGCACGAAGCTCGTCTATCTCCAGCCCCGCGCTGATGGCATCCGCTATGCCCATGGCGGTACGGTGCCGACTCTGGCGACCGACGCCACCGGCATCGGCACGGTCTTGTTCGAAGGGGCGCAATATCCGCTCCGCCTCGGGGATTTCGCGACGTTGCGGCTGATCGCGCCGTCAAACACGGTCCTCTCAATCGAATTCCGGGGTTGATCATGGACGCCATCCTGACCCCGCCGACCCGCCTTGCCGAAACGCTCGGCACGAAGCTTCGCCGCCTTGCGCAAGGGGCCGATCGCGGCAATCCGACGGCGAACCTGCCGTGGAAAGCGCCCGGGGCCTATGTCCAGGGCACGGCTTACAAGCCCGGCAATGTCGTCGCCTCCGGCGGCAACTGGTATGTCGCCGCCAATACCTCGACCAGTGTCGGCGCTGCGGGGCCGACCCACGCGACCGCCGATCCGGTCTTTGACGGATCCGGCTCGACCGGCACGCTCTGGTCCTATTGCGGACCGGCGCAGATGGCGACCGACGACGCGGCCGCGCCGACCCTTTCGATCGCGGCGAGCCCGACACTCCCCAATCTCTACCGGCCGAACGCCCATCCCGACCGCTTTCGCGTCCTCGGCGCCAGCCCCTCGGCCTATCTGACGTCGCGCTGGCAATTCGATGTGTTTCAGTCGAAGGCGGGAACGACGGTGCAGGGCCTCTCCACCAGCGTCGAATTCATGATCGACGAGGGCCAGTTCGAGATCGAGCAGATCGCCGCCACCAACGGAATCGCGATTCTGGTGGACGGCCGCTTCCTGTCGGCGGATGCGATCGTCTCCGCCGCTACCGACCAATGGATCAAGGTGACCATACCGGGCGGCCGGCGGACGCACAGGATCGAGATCCGGGGCGACCGACGCGGGTGGTATTTCGGCGGCGTGCGCCTCTCCGCCACCGGCCAGGTCTACGCCCCGCCAGCCGACGACATCGTCCGCGCTGTCTTTATCGAGGATTCGATCGGCGCGGGATCAAGCTATGGTCCCTGGCTCGCCGGCCGGACGCTGCATCGCCAGATCGCCGACCTCCTCGGCATCCGGGACGCCTGGTCGCTCTCCAAGGGCGGCACCGGCTATCTCGCCAAGGACACGGACGGACTTTCCTATTCCTATGGCGAACGCCTTGCCCAGGTCGCCGCGCTGAAGCCGGACATCGCGTTCTTCGCCGGCTCGTCGAATGATCGCGGCACGGTGCTCGGCAATGCCGCGACGGCCGGCGACATCACTGCCGCCGCGCTGGCATCGTTCCGTTCGCTGCGTAATTTGGGATTCGCGGGCCCGATCGTCGTCTTCGGACTCGTCTCGATCGACGACAGCGCCGCCGTCTCGACGCAGAAGATCGCCTATGTCGAGCAGGCCGTCGCCGACGCGGTCACCGCTTTCGGCGATGCGAGCTGCTGGTTCGTGCCCGTGCGCAACGATCCGGTCGGCGCCTGGGTGACGGGGGCGTGGAATTACGGCACGCAGACGACATCGGCAAATTCCGGTGCCTTCACCAACACTAGCGGCTCCGACAAGACCCACCCCTCCGATCTCGGCAGCGCCTATTACGCCGCGAGGCGCGCGGCGGCGTTTCGGAGGAACGTGCTGACGCGGATGCGGTAGGATACGTCAGCTATCCTGAGAAACGAGGCGCGGCTCGATCGCGCCGAGATCGGGACCTTGGGAGCGCGGCACGGCCACCACCGCGCCGGACCATTGCGACGGCTCGATGCCTGCCGGGT
This sequence comes from Kaistia algarum, assembly GCF_026343945.1. NCBI lineage: Bacteria > Pseudomonadati > Pseudomonadota > Alphaproteobacteria > Hyphomicrobiales > Kaistiaceae > Kaistia > Kaistia algarum. Next base: position 2,494,154 of record NZ_JAPKNJ010000001.1, on the reverse strand, counting down.
CGCCCCATGGCATGGACAGCCCGATTTCGGGGCTCGGATATCGGCCATGGACGAGGCGCCGTGTCGGCGCTCCGGCACGGCTTGCCAGCGCGAGCCCGCCGGAGAGGACGGTCGCCCAGAAGATGGCCTCGATGAAGAACAGGCTGTGGAACGCCGACCAGATGCAGATCAGCCGCAGCATGGTCACGAAGGACGCCTTGGCCGCCGTCGGCCGTCTCCGCATCGAATCGGAAGCCGCCTGCACTAGGGCACCGAAGAGAAACAGGAAGAGGATCGTCCCGGCGTAGCCGAAATCCGCATAGAGATCCCGTAGGAGCGTGGTCCAGACATTCCCATGATGCCCCTGCGAAATCAGCGGCGCGAACAGCTCATACCGGATATCGGCAAACGACTGCGAGCCGCCGAATATCTTGCCAAGGACCAGGAACGGCTGGGCGAAATTGTAGGATCCATAATAGGGACCCGGAAAATAGGAGCCGAGCGGAACATAGAAGTTCAGCAACTGCGACGAACTGGTGAGATAGCTGAACTGCAGAAGATAGAAGGCCAGGAAGCGGTCATTGACGGCAGCGTCAAGGACCAGATCCGACGGCTTCGCGGCATGCACGATATAGAGCAGGCTAAAGGGATCGCTCCCCGCGCCGTCGCGCTGGACCTGGAACCAGGCGGACGCAATCGAAAGCGGTAGGGCGAGAACGAGGATCGCGATGATGGTGAGCCGCCGCTCCGCCGCCCTACGGGCCGAAGATATGCGTGCCGCCGGCACCAGGCTCCGGCCAAGAAAGAAGGCCACTGCAGCGATGATCAGGACGAAAAGCAGTCCGCCCCGCCCGCCGAGCAGAAGAAGCTGGTACACGCCAATCATGCCGAACGCCATGATGGGCAAGGCCCATGCCTTGAGGCCCACGGTCCAGCGCGACGCAAGCCCCCGATTGTAGAAGAACATCGCGAGCCCGACATAGCTGCAGGACGCCCCGATCGCCGCGACGAGATAGAGCGGCCCGAGATTCGAGGTGGCGGCGGCGAAATTGGCGGCCCGTACCTCGCTGATGTTCGAGACGTCGAGGGCGTCGGAAAACGACATGCCGTTGATGGCGAGCCGGTCCAGGGCTAGCAGCATCTGACAGGCAAGGCCGACCCAGAGCATGATGCCCGTCAGCTTCCGCTGGTCATTCGGCGCGCCCGAGCGCTTCACCGCGACAACAGGCGCCGGAACGGGCGTGAGGATCATCACCATCATGGCGCCGACGGCAAAGGCGGCATGGCACGAGACGATGAAGATCGCCGTCTCACCCTGCATCTCGACGAAATAGTCGAGCAATCCGAATTGCAGCAGCGTGAACTGCACCAGCCAGAACAGGGCGAACCAGCAGTAGGCGGACGCCCAGGCCGACCGTCCGCGCCCGGTAGGGCGAGCGACCGCGGCCGTGCCCACCCATAGCAGCCCGATCGACAGCCAGATCGCGAAGTTCATTCCAGATGCCCGAGAAGAGCTGGATCGATCCCGCGCGACCTCGTCGCGCGGGCACAGGCGGGAAGACGAATCCGACCGCAATCCAGACTTGCACATTGTCAGCGCATAACTCAATAGTTGTATCTCCACGGAGAACAACTCATGCGACAAGCGCTTTCGAAACTCCCGCTGCTCGCCATGAAAAAGCTGCCGGCGACGCCGGCCTATGGTCCGGCGCTATGGGCGTTCGGGCGTATCCGCTCCGGCGGGTCGATGGGCGAACCGATCGTCTTTCTTGGTGACAGCCTGACCTCCGGCGCCGGCCTGCCCTTCCCGGCCGCCTACCCGGCGCTCGTGTCCGAACGGCTGGGCCATCGACGCTTCGTCAATCTCGGCGTCGGCGGCGAGACGTCGAGAGATATCCGGCAGCGCTTCCTGCGCATGCCGGAATTCTTCGGCCATCCGATCGTCATCTGGGCGGGACGCAATAATTATTCGGATGGTTGGTCGGTGGCCTGGGATATCGAGGCTGTGCTGGAGGCAGCCGAAACGCAGCGCTATCTGGTGCTCGCCGTGCCCGCCGGCGATTATCCCAGCGAGCAGCCGGGGGAGCCGGCGCGCCAGGACCTCGCGGAACTCAATGCCGTGCTCGAGTTTCGGTTCGGCCGGCACTTCCTCAATCCGAATAGTGATATCGGCAGGAGTGACCGGCTTGATGCGATTCACCTGAACCGGGACGGCCATCGCAAGATCGCCGCCCGCGTGGCGGACGCGATCCGCGCCGCGGGTTGGTGAGCCTAAGCTGGCCGATCAGGCCTTCGGATCTTCCGTCGCCCGACGCCCAAAATCCGGTGCCGCCGTATCCTGGCCGATCGCGACGATCGAGCGGCGGATGGCGCGGGTGCGAGTGAACAGTTCGAACAGAGTATCGCCGTCGCCGGTGCGGATGGCTCGCGTCAGTTGCGCCAGATCCTCGTTGAACCGGCCGAGCATCTCCAGAACGGCATCCTTGTTGGCAAGGAAGATGTCGCGCCACATGGTCGGGTCGGATGCGGCGATGCGGGTGAAGTCGCGAAAGCCCGAGGCCGAGAACTTCAACACCTCGGAGCGAATGCCGGATTCAAGGTCCGACGCGGTACCGACGATGTTGTAGGCGATAAGATGCGGCAGGTGGCTGGTGATGGCGAGCACCAGATCGTGATGCTCCGCCGACATGGTCTCGACATTGGCGCCGAGCGCCCGCCAGAAAGCCATGAGCTTGTCGACGGCGGCGCGATCCACCGACTCGGCCGGCGTCAGCACGCACCAGCGATTTTGGAACAGATCCACCAGCCCAGCATCGGGGCCGGAATGCTCGGTGCCAGCCAAGGGGTGGCCGGGAATGAAACGGACCGCCGATGGCAGATGCGGCGCCATCGCCTTCATCACCGATACCTTGACCGAGCCGACATCCGAGACGATCGCGCCGGCCTTCAAATGCGGTCCGATGAGCTTGGCGACATCGCCCGATGCGCCCACGGGAACGCAGACGATGACGAGATCGGCATCGCGAACGGCATCGGCCGCTTCGGCGAAATAGCGGTCGCCCAGGCCGAGCTCCTCGGCCCGCCGCAGCGTTGCCGGACTGCGCGTCGAGACCATGATCTCGCCGACAACTCCAGCCCGGCGCGCGGCAAGCGCGATCGAAGCGCCGATATGACCGATGCCGATCAGTGCCAGCCGTTGAAAGAGTGGATCCGCCATCAGGAGGCCGCCCCGTGCAGGAAGGCCTTCAGCCCGGCGATCACCGCCTCATTGGCTTCTGCCGAGCCGATCGTCATCCGGAGCGCGTCCGGCAGATGATAGGAGGTGACGCGGCGCAGGATGATGCCCCGCCCCATCAGGAACGCGTCGGCCTCGGCGGCTGTCCGACCCGGCGTCGCCGGAAAATGGATCAGCACGAAATTGCCGACGCTCGGCGTCACTTCGAGGCCAAGCCCTTCGATCGCCTGCGTCACGCGCGGCAGCCATTCCTCATTATGCGCAACCGCCGCCTCGATATGCGCCTTGTCCTTGACGGCGGCCACACCGGCGGCGGCGGCGGGGATCGACACGTTGAACGGACTGCGCACGCGGTTCAGAGCATCGATCACCTCCGCCGGACCATAGCCCCAGCCGAGGCGCAGGCCCGCAAGCCCGAAGATCTTCGAGAAGGTGCGCGTCATGATGACGTTGGGCGCCGCGCCGGCCAGCTCAATGCCGCTCTCATAATCATTGCGGCGGACATAGTCGGCATAGGCCGCGTCGAGCACGAGCAGGACATGCGGCGGCAACGCAGCGTGCAGGCGGCGGATCTCGCTGAAGGGCAGATAGGTGCCGGTCGGGTTGTTGGGATTGGCGACGAAGACGACGCGCGTCTTCTCGCTGACACGATCGAGGATCGCGTCGACATAGGTAGTGAAACCCTTCTCGGGCGCCGCGACCGGCGTCGCCCCCGCGGCCTGGATGATGATCGGATAGACGTTGAAGCCGTGTAGCGAGTGGATCGCCTCGTCGCCGGGGCCCAGATAGGTATGGCCGATCATATAGAGCACGTCGTCGGAGCCGGCGCCGGCGATGATCCGGGCCGGGTTGATGCCATAGGCCTCGCCGATCGCCTCGCGCAGCGCCGTCGCCGCACCGTCGGGATAGATTTCGAGCGACGACGCTGCGTCCTGAAACGCGGCGATCGCGGCTGGGCTCGGCCCGAGCGGGGTCTCGTTCGAGGAGAGCTTGAACACCTTGGTGCCGCCCGTCGCCTTCGACTTGCCAGGCACATAGGGCGCGATCTCAAGGATGCCGGCGCGTGGGCTCGGCCGATCGGTCGGCCGCGCCGCAGGGGGTAGGCCCGTCGAATTCTTGGTCATGGAAGAACTCCCGCCTCGTCGAGGCGCTGATAGAGAACCGGATCGGCCGCCTCGTCGCCAAGGCTGATGCCGCGAAACAGAGCGCCGACCCGCGCTAGATCCTCAAGGCCGGCGCGCGAGGCGATCGCCGCCACCGGCGCACCCGCCGGGAAGGCGACCAGCCGCTCGCGCCCGGAACTCGCCAACACCGTGCCGCCCGCCGCGCGAACCGCCGCATCCGGATCGGACCCGACGGCTGCCGCCGCAAACAGGATGAGATCGGGCGGCGTCGGATCAGCAAGCTCGGGCGAGATCACCAGCGCCGGATGCTCCGCCGGACGGCCGCCGACACGGATGAACGGCGAGAGCGCCATGATCCGCGGCGCGGACGGACGTCCGAGCGCGCGCCACCAGGCGCCGGCGGAGGCAGGCTGGTGAAGCGAGACGACGCCGAGATCAGTGCCGCTTTCCTTGATGTGGTTGATGGTCGAGAGCGCGTCGCCCTGCCGGTGCAGCGCAACGGTGAAGCCGAACAGAAACCGCGCTACGTCGCGCGTCTGGTCCGGATGCACGCCGCCATCATAGGCGACGTCGAACGAGGCCTGCATGCGCGTGAACGTCGTGATGATCTCGCGCCAGATATGCTCGGCCGTCCAGAGCGGCAGCGCGCCCTCGTGGCGGGCAACGAGCCGGCGCATCATGTCGGCCTCGCGCCCCGGGCGGAACGCGGCGCCCGGCCGACTGGTGCCCTTGACGCGGATGAGCGAAGAAATCGCCGTTCCGCGCTCCATCAGGCAGGCATGCATCTCGCCATCCAGCCGGTCGATGGTCGCCCGGATTTCGGCGAGCTTCATGGCGTCGGGTTCGCTCGCAGGGCCTGGATCGCGGGGGGGCATGGCTCGTCATCTGCAGCTAGGTGGAAGGGATCGCACAGGCGACCGGCGGGGGCCGATTCATAGGCAAGCGCCGGAGCGAAATCAAAGAAAACATTGACAGTGCCGAACCCCCGACCCTAGCTAATCGCCCCTTTCCTAGCGGTCCAGAACCGAACCATGGCCACTCCCCGGCAACCGGCGCCGCCCTCCGGCGCGAGCCAGGCGCGAAGCGAAGCCGATACCCCCTCCAGTCGCATCATGCGATTCGGCGAAGCGCAGCCGCTGATCCTCGAATCCGGCAGCCGGATCGAGCAGCTCCAGATCGCCTACCAGACTTATGGATCGCTCAACGCCGATCGTTCCAACGCCATCCTCGTCTGCCACGCCTTGACCGGCGACCAGCATGTCGCGAGCGAGAACCCGGTCACCGGCAAGCCCGGCTGGTGGGAGACGATGGTAGGTCCGGGAAAGCCGATCGACACCGATCGCTTCTTCGTCGTCTGCTCCAATGTCGTCGGCGGCTGCATGGGCACGACCGGTCCGGCCTCGACCAATCCGGCCACCGGCCAACCCTATGGTCTCGACCTGCCGCTCATCACCATCCCCGACATGGTGCGCGCCCAGGCGATGCTGATCGACGCGCTCGGCATCGAGCGTCTCTTCTGCGTCGCCGGCGGCTCGATGGGCGGCATGCAGGTGCTGCAATGGGCGGCGCGCTATCCGGACCGCGTGCGCAACGCGCTGCCGATCGCCGCCGGACCACGCCATTCCTCGCAGAACATCGCCTTCCACGAGGTTGGCCGGCAGGCGATCATGGCCGATCCCGATTGGCGTGGCGGACATTATCTCGCCGAGGAGACGAGCCCGAGAAAGGGCCTCGCCGTCGCCCGCATGGCCGCTCATATCACCTATATGTCCGACGAAGGCCTGCACCGGAAATTCGGCCGCAAGCTGCAGGATCGCGACCACATTGCCTTCGGCTTCGACGCGGATTTCCAGATCGAATCCTATCTTCGCCACCAGGGCCTTTCCTTCGTCGAGCGCTTCGACGCCAATTCCTATCTCTATGTGACGCGCGCGATGGACTATTTCGACCTCGCCGCCGACTATGGCGGCCGGCTCGCCAACGCCTTCCTCGGGACGAAGACGCGCTTCTGCGTCGTCTCCTTCACCTCCGACTGGCTGTTTCCCACCATCGAGAGCAAATCGGTCGTGCGGGCGCTGAATGCGGCCGGCGCCGAAGTGTCCTTTGTCGAGATCGAGACCGACCGCGGCCACGACGCCTTCCTGCTCGACGAGCCGGTCCTATTCGCGACGGTGCGCGGCTTTCTCTCCACGGCAGCGAACGGAGACGGATCGCCATGACGAGCGGATCCAATCCTCGCGGCCACTCGCCACGCGTCGACCTTCTGGTCATTGCCGAACTCGTCGAGCGCGGCAGCCGCGTCCTCGATGTCGGCTGCGGCGACGGGGAGCTTCTGAAGCTGCTGATCGATACGCGCGGCGTTCATGGCCGCGGCATCGAAATATCGCAGGACGGGGTCAATGAAAGCCTCGCCCGCGGCCTTTCCGTGATCCAGGGCGACGCCGACACCGACCTGATCGACTATCCCGACGATGCGTTCGACTATGTCGTGCTGAGTCAGACGATCCAGGCAACGCAGAATCCGCGCCGCGTGCTTGGCGAGATGCTGCGCATCGGCGGCAAGGCCATCGTGTCCTTCCCGAATTTCGGCCATTGGAGCGTGCGCACCTCGCTCGGCTTCAAGGGCCGGATGCCGGTGACCGAGAACCTGCCCTATAGCTGGTACGACACGCCCAACATCCATTTCTGCACCATCCGCGATTTCGTCGATCTTTGCCGCGACATCGATGCGCATATCGAGAAGGCCGTGGCGCTCGGGGCCGGCGGCCAGCGCATGACGCTGAACGCGCCATGGTGGTTCTGGAACCTTTTCGGCCAGCAAGCGGTGTTCCTGCTGTCGCGCTGAAGGCCGCGCGCTATATAGTCCGCATCCCTTATCGATGGGTGGCGTTCGGCTTGTCGATCGGCAAGCCAGGACGCCTGGCAGGAGGAAGACCACGTGAAGAAGCGCGCGCTTGGACGGACCGGCATCGACATCGCCCCGCTGGTCCTGGGAACCAATGTTTTCGGGTGGACCGCCGACGAGCCGACCGCCTTCCGCCTGCTCGACGCCTTCATCGATCATGGCTTCAATGCGATCGACACGGCCGATGTCTATTCGTCCTGGGCGCCCGGCAACAAGGGCGGTGAATCCGAGACCATCATCGGCAATTGGCTCAAGGCGAGGCCAGGCATCCGCGACAAGGTTGTGGTCATGACCAAAGTCGGCTCCGACCTTGGTCAACCCGGCAAGAAGGGCCTCTCGGAGCGATGGATTCTGCAGGCTGCCGAGGAATCGCTCGCCCGGTTCGGCATCGACCGGATCGACGTCTATTTCTCCCATTGGCCGGACGCCGCGACGCCCTATGAGGAAACGCTCCGCGCCTATGAGAAGCTGATCGCGGCCGGCAAGGTCCGGTCGATCGGCGCTTCGAACCTCGACGCGGCGCAACTTGCCGAAGCGCTCGACGTCGCCGGGCGCAACGGCTTGCCGCGCTACGACGTGCTGCAGCCGGAATATAATCTCTTCGCCCGCTCGGGCTTCGAAGGCACGCTGCAGGACCTCTGCCTTTCCGCGGAAATCGGCGTCGTCACGTACTACAGCCTCGCCTCCGGCTTCCTGACCGGCAAATACCGATCGGAAGCCGATCTCGGCCAGAGCCCACGCGGCGGCGGCATAGCGTCCTACATGAACGATCGAGGCTTCGCGATTCTGGCCACTCTCGACGAGGTCGCCGCCGCACATCATGCGAACGCCACGGAGATCGCCCTCGCATGGTTGATGGCCAGGCCCGGCGTCACGGCTCCGATCGCCAGCGCCACGAGCGTGGCGCAATTGCAGAATTTTGCCAAAGCCGCAGAATTGACGCTGACCAGCGAGCAGATCGCCCGCCTCGACGCCACGGGCCCGTAGGGATCACCGCGTCCGCCGCAATTGTCCGGCGCCGCTTCCCGCCGGGATCAGCGCCGGCTTCAGCGCGACCTTGCGGCTGGTGCGGCGCGCCGGCAGCCCCTGATAGACGAGCTTGGTCGCCTCGACGATGAGGACACCGGGAAAAGCCGGCCAAAGCAGGCGGCCGACCCGGTCCCAATTGCGGCCGCTGCGCAGGAAGAGGCGGCTCTTCAGCGGCGGCCCGAACAGCGCGCCCGACCAGGCGATCTCGCTGAACAGGGTCTCGCGCAGCAGGCTGGAAATCTGGCTGCGGCTGAACGGGCGGCCATAGCCGAAGGGAGTACGCTCGACGCGGGCCCATATGCCGCGCCGGTTCGGCACGACGATGATCAGCCGGCCGCCAGGGCACAGGACGCGCCAGAGCTCTTTCAATAGATCCCGCACATTCGCCGTCGTCTCCAGGCAATGTACGGCGAGGATGCGATCGACCGAAGCGTCGCTGAGCGGAAGCGTATCCTCATGCACCAGGGCTGCGAGATTGCCGCCGTCCGCGGACCAGTTCATCACACCCTGCGCTGCCGGCATGAAGGCGAGGACGCGCTCGGACCCTCCCGCAAAGGCAGAGAGGAACGGCGTCGCATAGCCGATGCCGACGACGCGGTCGCTATTGGTCGACGGCCACAGCGCGCCGATCCGCGCCGCGATCAGGCCCTGCGCCACCGTGCCGATCCGCTCGGCATAGAAGCTGCGCAGATCCACCACGTCGGGCGAGATCGTATGCCCTTCCTCCAAAGCTGAAGCCTCCCCTGTCGATCCGTCGCCGCTGATGGTAGGAAACGCCAGCGGGAAGCGCCAGCGTCGGTCGCACATTCCCGAAACGACATTCCAATGCCGGAGCTGGCCATGGCCCTCGACATCTTCCTGTTCCCCTGCCTGTCCGACAATTACGGCGTGCTGGTCCATGATCCGGTCAGCGGCAGGACCGCTTCCATCGACGTGCCGGACGCCAAGGCAGTTCTGGACGCCCTGCAGGCGAAGGGCTGGCGGCTGACCGACATCTTCACCACCCATCACCATGTCGATCATGTGCAGGGCAATCTGGAGCTGAAGGCCGCGACCGGCGCGGTCATCACCGGCCCGGCGCGCGAGGCCGACAAGATCCCCGGCATCGACCGCACCGTGCGCGAGGGCGACGTCATCGATTTCGCCGGTCACCCTGTAGAGATCTTCGAGACGCCCGGCCATACGCTCGGCCATATCGTCTATTACTTCCCGCAGGACGAGGTTGCCTTCGTCGCCGACACGCTGTTCGCGCTCGGCTGCGGCCGCGTCTTCGAGGGCACGCTTGAGGAAATGTGGCGCTCGGTCGAGAAGGTCGGCGCGCTGCCTGCCGACACGAAGCTCTATGTTGGTCACGAATATACCGAATCGAACTGGCGCTTCGCGATGACCGTCGATCCGACCAACCAGGCTCTGATCGCGCGCGGCGAGGTAATCCGCCAGCTCAGGGCCGAGAGCAAGCCGACGGTACCGACCAATGTCGCGATCGAGCGGGCGACCAACCCCTATCTGCGCGCCGCGACGGCGGAATTGCGCCAGTCGATGAACCTTCCGAACGGAACGCCGGCCGAGGTCTTCGCCGCGATCCGGACGGCCAAGGACAATTTCAAGGGATGAGCGAAACGCCCACCGCCGAGGCGATCATCGCCCTGCTCGGCCTCGAACCACATCCCGAAGGCGGGTTCTATCGTCAGACTTTCGCGGATGGGGCACAGGCCGGACGGCCGGCTTCCACCGCGATCTATTTCCTTCTGAAGGCCGGAACGCGGTCGCACTGGCATCGGATCGATGCCGTCGAAATCTGGCACTTCTATGCAGGCGCGCCGCTGCGCCTCGACATCGCGCCGGATGGCGGGCCGATCGAGACGATCCGCCTCGGACCCGATCTTTTCGCCGGCGAGCGGCCGCAGGGCGTCGTGCCGCCGTTCCGCTGGCAATCGGCCGAAAGCCTCGGCGACTGGACGCTGGTCGGCTGCACGGTCGCGCCCGGGTTCCGCTTCGAGAATTTCGAGCTCGCCCCGCCGGATTGGTCCCCGGCCTGAACCCGGACCATGGACTTTCGGCGGCATATCCTCTATATGCGCGCCACCACGCGGCACCAGATCGCGGGAAACAACTGAAAACAGCGCACCGAAACGCTGGCGTCGCAAGGCGCCGATCGGCAGGAGTTTGAGATCATGACCAATATCATCGACCAGCTCAACAAAGAGCAGATCGACAAGATTACCGCCCTTCGCGCCGTTCCGGCCTTCGCGCCGGGCGACACCGTCAAGGTGAACGTCAAGGTCGTCGAAGGTACCCGCACCCGCGTGCAGGCCTATGAGGGCGTGGTGATCGCCCGTTCCGGCGGTGGCCTGAACGAGAATTTCACCGTCCGCAAGATTTCCTATGGCGAGGGCGTCGAGCGCGTCTTCCCGGTCTACTCGCCGCTGATCGACTCGATCGACGTCGTGCGCCGCGGCAAGGTCCGTCGCGCCAAGCTCTATTACCTGCGCGATCGCCGCGGCAAGTCCGCCCGCATCGTCGAGAAGACAGAGCCGCGCAAGGAAAAGGCCAAGGTCTGAGCCCAGCGGGCCATGGCCTGAGGCATCCGCCTTCGGCACTTCGCGACGAATGGAAGGCGGGTCTGCGATCCGCCTTTTTCTTTGGGGGACCCGATGGACGCCTTCAAGCGAAGCAATCGCGAGAACTGGAACGAGCGCGCCGATGTCCACGTGCTCGACCGCACGGGCTTCTATGCCGTCGATGCCTTTCTCGCCGGAAGCGATGTTCTCTATCCAATCGAGAGCCGCGAGATCGGCGACATTTCCGGCCTGAAGCTCGCCCATTTCCAGTGCCATATTGGCATCGACACGCTCTGCCTTGCCCGCCGCGGCGCCATCGCGACCGGCCTCGACTTCTCGCCGCGCGCGATCGAGCATGCACGGGAATTGTCGCAGCGCTCCGGCATCGCGGCCGATTTCGTCGAGGGCGAGGTCTATGACGCACCCGAGCATATCGGCACCGGCTTCGACATGGTGTTCACCAGTTGGGGCACCATCACCTGGCTCGACGACATCAACGCCTGGGCCCGCGCCATTGCCGGCGTCCTGAAGCCCGGCGGCCGGCTCTATTTCGCCGATAGCCATCCCGGCATCATGAATCACGAGCAGATCGGCGACGTCATCCGCCCGCATTATGACTGGCGCTCGCTTCGCGAGCGGCCGGAACGCTTCGACGCGCCGACGACCTATACAGGCGACGACACGCCTCTCAAGGTCGCCCATACCTTTGAATGGATGCGCGGCGTCTCGGACGTCGTCGGCTCGCTGCTCAAGGCTGGCATGCGGCTCGATTTCCTGCGCGAGCACGAGCAACTGCCCTTCAAGCTCTTTCCGATGATGATCGATGCGGGCGAGCGCATGTTCGCCCTGCCGGCTGGTATTCCGCGCATGCCGCTGGCGTTGTCGCTGCAGGCGACCCGCAAGGATTGAGGATATCGCGATCGCGTGAGGCGTGATCGCAGAGCATTGTTCTGCGCTTGGCGGACTGCTATTTAGAACCGTTATGAAGCTGATCGCGCAACCAGCCGAGATCTGTCCGACCACCGCCAACTTCGCGGCGCTGGATGATCATGCGCGCCTGCCGTGGCGGTTCTTCGCGCGCCTGCAGGCGACGGAAGATCGTGGATCCGGCCGACTTTGACGGGGCGCTGGCCCCTCGAACTCCGCCTTTTCGCTCCCTTATCTTCTGGAATGACATCATGACCAACCCGGCCAAACCGCGCACCGTCTACGACAAGATCTGGGATGACCACGTCATCGAGCAGACGCCCGATGGCACCGCCATCCTCTATGTCGACCGCCATCTCGTGCATGAAGTGACCAGCCCGCAGGCCTTCGAGGGCCTCCGCGTCGCGGGCCGCAGGGTGCACCAGCCGGGCAAGACGCTCGCCGTGGTCGACCACAACGTGCCGACGACCGATCGCTCGCACGGCATTGAAAATCCGGAATCGGCGCTGCAGGTCGCGACCTTGGCCGAGAACGCCGCCGATTTCGGCGTCGAATATTACTCAGAGCTCGATCACCGCCAAGGCATCGTCCACATCGTCGGCCCCGAGCAGGGTTTCACCCTCCCCGGCATGACGATCGTCTGCGGCGACAGCCATACCTCGACGCATGGCGCCTTCGGTGCGCTCGCCCATGGCATCGGCACCTCGGAGGTCGAGCATGTGCTCGCCACGCAGACGCTGATCCAGAAGAAGGCGAAGAACATGCGGATCACCGTCGACGGCAAGCGGCCGGACGGCGTCACCGCCAAGGATATCATCCTCGCCATCATCGGCGAGATCGGCACGGCCGGCGGCACCGGCCATGTCATGGAATATGCCGGCGAGGCGATCCGCGACCTTTCCATGGAAGGCCGCATGACGGTCTGCAACATGTCGATCGAGGGTGGCGCCAGAGCCGGCCTGATCGCGCCGGACGAGAAGACCTTCGCCTATATCAAGGGCCGGCCGAAGGCGCCGACGGGCGCGACCTGGGATGCCGCGCTGCGCTATTGGGAGAAGCTCGTTTCCGACGAGGGCGCCCATTTCGACACCGAGATCCGCCTCGACGCGGCCAAGCTGCCCCCCATCGTTACCTGGGGCTCCTCGCCGGAGGACGTCGTCTCGATCACCGGCGTCGTGCCGAACCCGGACGAGATCGCCGACGAGAACAAGCGCTCTTCGAAGTGGCGTGCGCTTGACTATATGGGCCTGAAGCCGGGAACCCGCATGGTCGATATCCCGATCGAGCGGGTCTTCATCGGTTCCTGCACCAATGGCCGTATCGAAGATCTGCGCGCGGCTGCCTCCATGATCGGCGACAAGCGGGTGCGCGAGGGCGTCAGCGCCATGGTGGTGCCGGGCTCCGGTCTCGTGAAGGAACAGGCAGAAGCCGAAGGTCTCGACGCAATCTTCAAGGCGGCCGGCTTCGAATGGCGCGAGCCGGGCTGCTCGATGTGCCTGGCCATGAATGACGACCGGCTGAAACCGCATGAACGCTGCGCCTCGACCTCGAACCGCAATTTCGAGGGCCGGCAGGGCTTCAAGGGCCGCACCCATCTCGTCTCGCCGCAAATGGCGGCGGCGGCGGCGATCGCCGGCCATTTCGTCGACATTCGCGACTGGCGCTGACCCAGTCCGGCGGCCGGGCCAGCATTAAGCCGACCCGGCCGGTGGGCTTACCAGTGGCGCGGCGGCGCGACGAAGCAACGCTCGCCGACAGCGACGGTCTTCCAGCGGAAGCCATAGGGTCCATGGACCTTGATCTTGCGGAAGATCGGCTTGCAGATCTTGCGCGGATGATGCCAGCCGGGACCGCGCGGGCCGTCGTGCCAGCCGCCATTATAGCCGGGGCCGCCATGATAGGGCTGCGCCGAGGCGGTTCCGGTGGTGACGCCGAAGGTGCCTGCAGTGATCGCGAGGGTGGCGGCGAGAGCAAGGAGGGTCGGTTTCATCATGGTTTCGTTTCCTTCTTTCACGCCGAAGCCAATCGGCTTCGTCTGGGAGCCATATGATCACCCAACGCATGAACCCCGCCTGAGGTTCACGTTCATCGACCGTTCAACTTCAAGCGACAGGCGGAGGCTGGGATGAAGGGCGACGATCTGCGCTCACTGAAGGCCCCCTCGCTCGATGATTTCGAGCGGCTCGGCCGCGAAGCGCTCGCCTCGCTGCCGGAGGCATTTCGCCGCCTCATCGGCGACATCGAGATTCGCGTCGACGAATTCCCGACCGAGGAAGTCCTCGAAAGCCTCGGTATCGAATCCGAGTTCGACCTGATGGGCCTCTTCCACGGCGTCGGCCTCGCCCACGCCTCGGCGGTTGGCTACACCGGCTCGATGCCGAACCGGATCTGGCTCTATCGCCGCCCGATCCTGGACTATTGGGCCGAACACGACGAAACGCTCGACGCGGTGATCAGCCATGTGCTGATCCACGAAATCGGCCACCATTTCGGCCTCTCCGACGACGACATGGAAGCCATCGAAGAAGCCACGGACTGACCGCGCGGACCGCAACGCGCGGGATCATTGAACGATACCGGGTTTCGGCGCATCAATCGGCGTCCGGCCCGCCAGCTGAAGAGGCAAGTTTCATGGAAAAGTTTACGACAATGACCGGGATCGCGGCGCCGTTGCCCCTGATCAATATCGACACGGACATGATCATCCCGAAGGACTATCTGAAGACGATCAAGCGCACCGGCCTCGGCAAGGGCCTCTTCGCCGAAATGCGCTATCTCGACGATGGCAGCGAGAACCCGGATTTTGTGCTCAACAAGCCGGCCTATCGCGACGCGACCATTCTCGTTGCCGGCGACAATTTCGGCTGCGGCTCCTCACGCGAACATGCGCCCTGGGCGCTGCTGGACCACGGCATACGCTGCGTGATCTCCACGTCCTTCGCGGACATCTTTTATAATAACTGCTTCAACAACGGCATCCTGCCGATCCGCGTATCGAAGGAAGACCTCGACAATCTGTTCGACGACGCCGATCGCGGCGCCAATTCGCGCATCACGGTCGATCTGGCGGCGCAGGAAATCCGCGGGCCGGATGGAGGCGTGGTCCATTTCGACATCGATTCCGAGCGCAAGGAGAAGCTCCTCAGCGGTCTCGACGATATCGGCACCACGATGGTCAAGGCGCCGGAAATCGCCCGTTTCGAGGAAGCCACCACGGCGGCGCGTCCCTGGGCCTGATCCGGGGTCGCGACATCCGGCTGTCGGACACAGAAAAACGCCGCTCGGCGGGGCATCCGGGCGGCGTTTTCGTTGATCGGCCTCAAAAAAACGGCCGATCCGCAGTGGCTTAGTTGGCGTCGCTGTTGTCAGCGCTGGCCGGATGCGGGTTGAAGGCGCCGACGCCCTGCGTGCCATTATAGGTCACGCCGACGGGCTGACCCGGAAGCAGGCCATAGAGAACCGAGCCATTGGCGAACTGGAAGCTCTGGCCCGACTGAAGAACGAGCGTGCCGGAGGCCGGGTCGGCCTTCTGGACGGTGCCTTCGATCTGGTCAGCGGCAAAGGCCGAGACGCCCGAAGCGAGGAAAGCGACCGAAGCCGCGGCGAGGATGAGCTTGCGCATGATAAAATTCCTTGAAGTCTTGTGACTGCCGGGACGGCGCGGATGGGACCGTTTGTGTCCGCGCGCCTGTCCCGCTTGACGAAGTCCCGGACGGACCTGCCGGCCGGTCAGCGGCTGCTAGTAAGCGTCGCTGTTATCGGCGCTGGCCGGATGCGGGTTGAAGGCACCGACGCCCTGCGTACCGTTATAGGATACGCCGACGGGCTGGCCCGGAAGCAGGCCATAGAGAACCGAGCCATTGGCGAACTGGAAGCTCTGGCCCGACTGAAGAACCAGCGTGCCGGAGGCCGGGTCGGCCTTCTGGACGGTGCCTTCGATCTGGTCAGCGGCAAAGGCCGAGACGCCCGAAGCGAGGAAAGCGACCGAGGCCGCGGCGAAGATGAGCTTGCGCATAGTTGAATTCCTTGAATGTAGGTGACTTGGGGACGACGTCGTGCGGATCGACGGTTCGGTTCCGCGCGCCGTCCCATGGGTGCGGGCCTGAAGGGCCCGCCGGATGGCAGCGGCTTAGTTGGCGTCGCTGTTGTCGGCGCTGGCCGGATGCGGATTGAAAGCGCCAACGCCCTGCGTGCCATTATAGGTCACGCCGACCGGCTGACCGGGAAGCAGGCCGTAGAGCACCGAGCCATTGGCGAACTGGAAGCTCTGGCCCGACTGAAGAACGAGCGTGCCGGAGGCCGGGTCGGCCTTCTGAACGGTGCCTTCGATCTGGTCAGCGGCGAAAGCCGAGGCGCCCGAAGCGAGGAAGGCGAGCGAGGCGGCGGCGAGAATGAGCTTGCGCATAATGCAACTCCTAGATTTCAGCGACCGGGACGACGTCGGCTCGGACCGATTGTTTTGCATCCGAGTGTCCGTCTCCGGTGACGCTGATATGGAACCCTGCAGCCGCCAGCTCAATTCACAGAAATGTCAAAGCACCGCCTATTGAAACATGTGACTGATTGGTAATTGCGTCAGAATGAGTTAAGTTAGTACTTTATACCTAAAAATGGCTATATATAGGAATGAAATTCCGAATTGAGTGCCTACTGTTCACCAAACCGCATGGCTGCGTTCACAAAATAGCGATCCTCATTATAAGCTGATACAATAATTATCCTGCCTTTCGATCTTGCGCATGCTGGTCCTCAGGACTTGCGACGCGCTTTTGTCCGCGAATCGATCACGGCGGCGAACGAGAGGGTCCTCGCGGCGAGTTCGCCATGCAGCCTCTCGACCATCTTGCCACCCACCGTGAGCACGCCGCGACCGGCATTCTCCGGATCCGCGAAGGCATCGACGATCTGCCGGGCATCAGAAATTTCAGAAGCCGTCGGCGAGAAGGCGTCATTCGCCGGGGCGATCTGGGAAGGATGGATCACCGTCTTGCCGTCAAAGCCGCAATCGCGCGCCATGGCGCACTCCTCGGTAAAGCCGGCCATATCGGCCAGATCCGTATAGACCCCGTCGAGTATGGCGAGACCCGCGACCCGCGCCGCGGCCAGCGTGCTCATCATCCAGGGCAGCATCGGCCCCCGGCCCCGGATCTGGCGCGTGCCCGTCTCCTGCGACAGATCGTTGAGCCCGAGCACCAGCGCCTCTAGCCGCGGTTCGCCGGCGGCGGCCGCCACGATCGCCAGCGGATCGAGCACGGCGCGCGGCGTCTCGATCATCGCCCAGAGGCGCGTCCGCTCGGGGACGCCGCCCAGATCGACGATGCAAGCGCGCAGCCGCTCGATATCCGCGGCGACGGAGACCTTCGGCAGCAGGATGGCGTCGGGCGCTGCGCGGACGATCGCTGCCAGATCGTCGCGGCCGAAAGGCGTGCTCAGCCCGTTGATCCGCACCACCCATTCCGGCGCCCCCGGCTGGCCGACCCACTCACCGAGCCGCGAGGCAACGCGCGCCCGCGCCTCGGACTTCGCCTCCGGCGCGACCGCATCTTCAAGATCGAGGATCACGACATCGGCGTCGAGTCCCGTGGCCTTGTCCAGCGCGCGCGGGTTCGATCCGGGAACATAGAGCGCAGTACGACGCGGAATGGCGGACTTCATGGGATACTCCGGCATCTGGGAACTGCGATCATAAGGGCTGCGGCGGATGTCATGCGAATCGGCTAGCTTCGCCTCGCCCTCCGGAGCCGACCATGCCGCTTTCCTCGAAGCCCGCCATCCTCGTCGCCACCAGCACGGTCGTCCGTGGCTCGGTCGGTGGCCGCGCCGCCGTCTTCGCCTTGGAGCGGCTCGGCTTCCCGGTCTGGTCGATCCAGACCGTCACCCTCCCCTGGCATCCCGGCCAGGGCCGCGCCAGTCGTGTCATCCCGGATGAGGCCGCGTTCGCGACGCTGATCGACGATCTTGTCGCCTCGCCCCGCCTCGGCGAGATCGGCGGTATCCTGACCGGATATCTGGGCGCGGCGAGCCAGGCCGCCGCCCTCGTGCGGCTGATCGATGCGGTCAAGGCCGCACGGCCCGACGCCCTCTACCTTTGTGATCCGGTGATGGGCGACAATGGCGCGCTCTATGTGCCGCAGGCGACGGCGGAGGCCATCCGCGACCAGCTGGCTCCCCGCGCCGACATCCTGACGCCGAACCGGACGGAGCTCGCCTTTTTGACCGGACGATCGCTGGAACAGCGGGAGGCGCTGATCGAAGCGGCCCGCGCGCTCCACCGTCCCACGATTGCCGTGACCTCGGCGGCGTCCGAGGCCGATGCGACGGAGACGCTGCTGATCTCGGACCAGGCGCTGGTCGCCGCCCATCACGCGCGGATCGAAGGCGCCGTCCCGAAAGGTGCCGGCGACCTCTTCGCCGCCCTGCTGCTGGGCCGACTCCTCGGAGGCAATAGCGACAGGGAGGCGCTTCGCCTGGCGACGGGTGGCGTGCTGGCGGCGCTGGAAGCCGCGCAGAGGCTCGGCACCGACGAATTGCCGCTCGCGGCGATGCAGGATGAACTGGTGACGCCTCGCGGCACTGTGACGATCCATGGCTGAGACCGGCCATGTGGCCGGCGTCGATGGCTGCAAGGGCGGCTGGATCGCCGTCATCGTGCCCGAGACTGGCCCGCCGGAGGCGATCGTCCTCGTCACGGCGCGCTTCGCCGATATTCTCGACCACTGGCTGCGACCACAGATCGTCGCCGTCGATATGCCGATCGGCCTGCCCGACTTCATTGGCCCGAACGGACGCGGCCCGGAGAAGGCGGTGCGCAGGCACCTCGGCGCGCGGCAATCTTCCGTCTTCGCGGTCCCATCGCGAGCATCGGTGTTCACGTCCGACTACCGCGAGGCCTGCTCGGTCGCGGCGGCGAGTTCAAGCCCGCCCCGCAAGGTTTCCCGCCAATGCTACGGCCTCTTCCCGAAAATTCGCGAGATCGACGCCCTGATGACGCCGGCGCTCGAGCAGCGCGTCTTCGAGGTCCATCCCGAACTTGCCTTCTGGCGCCTGAACGGCGAGCAGCCGATGAGCCTGCCGAAGACCATACGGAGCGAAACGTCCTGGCCCGGCGTCGAGCAACGGCGCCGCCTGCTGGAAGCCCGCGGCTTCGATCCCGCGTTCCTGGCCGCCATCCCGCGCGGCGCGGCCCCTGACGATCTGGTGGATGCGGCGGCGAGCGCCTGGATCGCCCGTCGGATCCGCTCCGGCGAGGCCCGCTCCTTCCCCGAGGAGCCTGAGCGTGACGGACGCGGCCTGCGAATGGCCATCTGGGCCTGATGGAGCCTTGACCTCGCAGCGCCGGCCCAACAATGTGCCGATATCGAGATCCCCCCGCGCCCGACAGGACAAGCGACACGCAATGAGCAAGCTGAAGATCACCGCCGGCCCTTTCACCTTCTACGGCAAGTTCGAGGAAGAGGCGGCGCCGAAGACGGTGGCGAAGTTCAAGACGCTTTTGCCCTACAAGGAGAAGCTGATCCATGTGCGGTGGAGCGGCGAAGGCTGCTGGATCCCGCTGGGCGAGCTCGATCTCGGCCTGTCTTATGAGAACCACACCAGCCACCCGGCCCCCGGCGAGTTCATTCTCTATCCGGGCGGCATCAGCGAGACGGAGATCCTGCTCGCCTATGGTGGCGTCGATTTCGCCTCCAAGGTCGGCCAGCTCGCCGGGAACCATTTCATTACGATCACCGAAGGCCGCGAGAATCTGGCGGCGCTCGGCAAGATGACGCTGTGGCAGGGTGCGCAGGACATCGTGATCGAATGGGCCTGAGGCGCGTAGCGATCCGGCAATCCGATTGGGGGATGCGATGAGCGACGACGAAGCCTTGCTGCAGGACTTGCTCGACCAGGAAAAGCGGTTCGTCTTCGACCGCTTCGACAATGACATGGCGATCGCGCTCGGGACGAAGATCATCGCGCGGGCGCGCCAGGACGGGCTCGCCGTCGCCGTCGATGTCTCGCGCGGCGAACAGCGCCTTTTCTACGCCGCGCTCGCCGGTACCTCGGCTGACAATGAGTTCTGGGTGGCCGGCAAGAACGCCGTGGTACGGCGCTTCGGCCATTCGTCCTTCTATGTCGGCCAACGCGCCCGCGTCCGCGGCGTCGACTTTGCCACGAGCCAGTTGGTGGATGGACGCGACTTCCGCGCCCATGGCGGAGCCTTCCCGATCATCGTCCGCGGGGTCGGCGTCGTCGGTACCGCCACCGTCTCCGGACTGCCGCAGGCCGAGGATCACAAGCTGGTCGTGACCGTGATCGAGGAATTCCTCGCCGAACTCGGCACCGGCGAGGCCCGCGCCGAAGTCTGGACTGCGTAATACTGCCAAGAGCTTCCGCGTTTCGCAGAAACGCGGAAGCTGGGACTGCCCTCGGGCTGCGGCTCAAGCGTTCGGGCGCTGCTCGGGATGATCGCGCATCAGCGCGACCTTGAGCTTCTCCATCGCCCGGTTCTCGATCTGGCGCACCCGCTCCTTGGAGATGCCAAGCTGCTCGCCGAGCGCCTCCAGCGTCGCGCCCTCGTCCTGCAGCCGCCGTTCCTTGAGAATGCGAGCCTCGCGCGGCGACAGCGTCGCCATGGCCTCCCGCAGCCAGCCCGACCAGCGCGCCGTATCGATCTCGTCGCTGACGATCTCGTCCTGGAGCGGCCCATTGTCGACCAGGAAATCCTGCCGGTCGGACGAACTCGACTCGCCGTCCTGCACCGGCGCGTTCAGCGAAAGATCTGATCCGGAGAGCCGCGCATCCATGAAGGCAACATCATCCGTGCTGACACCGATGGTCACCGCGATCTGCTGGTAGAGTTGGCGCGTTCCCAATCCCTCGCCATTGCGGGAGAGCTTGGCGCGCAGCCGGCGCAAATTGAAGAACAGCGCCTTCTGCGTCGAACTCGTGCCGCCACGCACGATCGACCAGTTGCGCAAGATGTAGTCCTGGATCGATGCGCGGATCCACCAGGTCGCGTAGGTCGAAAAGCGGATGTCACGCTCCGGCTCGAACCGCGCGGCGGCTTCGAGCAGCCCGACATTGCCTTCCTGGATCAGGTCGGGCATTGGCAAGCCGTAATGGCGAAAGCGTGCCGCCATGGCGATCACCAGCCGCATATGCGACGCCGCGAGCTGATGCAGCGCCCCGGAGTCACGCTCGGCGCGCCAGCGCGTCGCGAGATCCTTCTCCTCGTCCCGTTCCAGATAAGGCGCCTGCATCGCCGTTCTGACGAAGCTGCGTCCCGATATTGCCGCTGTACCCATGATGGCCACTCCCCGTTCGTCGATGCGATCTAGACGCCCCGGATACGAACGAGCCTATGCTTCCGTTTCAGAAACGGGACACAAATTGCCGTGATAGTAAGGCGAGCGAATTGTGAATGAAGCTCATCGACGGAAAAGATGGGTTTCACCATGCACATCGTCGGGACCGCCGTTCAGGGTGACGGCGACAGCAAAACGCCCGAACCAGAGGTCCGGGCGTTGATCACTATGGGCGCAGCAGGAGGGGCTGCGTCAAAATTGCACAGGAGAGGCTAGGCTGCCTCGTCATGCGTCTCGTCGTCCTCGGCGGTCTCGCCCTCGACGACAGCGACCGACTCTTCCTCGCCCTTGGCGCCACGGCGGGGGCTCTTGGCGAGGTTCTGCTCGATCTGGCGAATGGCCTCGGTTTCCGAGATCTCGCTGACTGCAGCGATCTCACGCGACATGCGGTCGAGTGCCGCCTCGTAAAGCTGGCGCTCGGAATAGGACTGCTCGGGTTGCGAATCCGAACGGAAGAGGTCACGAACAACTTCGGAGATCGCGATCAGATCGCCCGAATTGATCTTCGCCTCATATTCCTGGGCGCGGCGGCTCCACATGGTGCGCTTGACGCGCGCGCGGCCACGGATCGTCTCCAGCGCCTTCTTCACGATCGTCTCATCCGAAAGCTTGCGCATGCCGACGGCATTTGCTTTCGCGACAGGAACGCGAAGCTTCATCTTGTCCTTTTCGAACGCGATGACGAAGAGTTCGAGCTTGATGCCGGCCACTTCCTGTTCCTCGAGACCGACAATCTCGCCGACGCCATGCGCCGGATAGACGATTCTTTCGCCGGTCTTGAAATCGGAACGATGGGTGGTCTTCTTGATTACGGCCATACGCGTATAGACTCCCTTGCGGTTACGGTCCCGGTCGCCAAGCCGGAGGCCGGAATTCGGTAAAAACCCGTCCAAAGCATCGCTTTCGCGTTCCTGGCCGATGCCGAGGCAAAAAACCCCGGCGGCGAACCGGCCGGCCCGCGCATTTGCAACTTCAGCCGATGGGAAGACCGCTGCAGCCCGCAGAGATGGGGATGATCTGCCGAAAATCAATCAAACGCAGGACGACGGCGAACCCGAGGGTTGCACCGACACGTCAATCGTCTGAAAAAAGGGGGCTGATCACGAACCAAACACCAACACGGTGCGGCGATGCCGTAGAGCTTTTACCGACTGTGTTCGGTATATATCACAAAATACCCAAAAATCAAAGTCTTACCGCAGCCGCGCGTGGCGGCACGTCCATATGCGGTCTGCCGGAAGCGTTGATCAGTCGCCTTCGCCCGGCTTTTCCGAAAAGAGCGTCTCGAGTTTGTTGGCGACGCCGTCGAACTCGGCCGCATCGGCAGGCGGCTCCTTGCGGACGGTGATGTTGGGCCACTTCTCGGAATATTCGGCGTTGAGCTTCAGCCATTTCTCGAGCCCCGGCTCGGTATCCGGCTTGATGGCTTCGGCTGGGCATTCGGGCTCGCAGACGCCGCAGTCGATGCACTCGTCGGGATGAATGACGAGCATGTTGTCGCCCTCATAGAAGCAGTCCACCGGACATACTTCCACGCAATCCGTATACTTGCAGCGGATGCAGTTATCGGTCACGACATAGGGCAAATCAGCCTCCTGGAGCGGGGATTGCAGGTTCCCGGGCCGTGCGATGGGGTAAACGGTTTGGCCGTGGCGCGCAAGGATTCGAAGTTCGCCCGCGACGACCTGTCCGACATCGCCGTTCAATCTTCCTCGTCATCGCGAAAAGCTGTTTCGCGTAGCGACGACACGGCACGAAAGGCGTCGATTTCACGCCGATCGCGCTTGGTCGGACGCGGGCCGCCGCTGAGCGGAAAGCCGGCCGGAACACCGCCCTCCGAGCCCGGCTCGACGGGCGGTGTCATGTCCTCATAGAGGGCCTGAGCCTCCGGAGCGGGACCGCGCCGCGTCCCCGGATCCAGCACCTTCAGCACCTTGATCTGCCGCTCCAGCCTCAGGGTGAGCACGTCGCCGGGCTTCACCTGCCGGCTCGCCGCGTCGATCTTGTCGCGATTGACGCGCACGCGCCCATCCTCGACCAGCCGCTGCGCCGCCGTGCGGGTCTTGGCGAAGCGCGCGAACCAGAGCCATTTGTCGATGCGCTGGCGGCCCGGTTCGCTCATGCTCGCTTTCCCGATACGGCGCGGCGTCGCTGTCAGCCGCCCCGCTTCTTGGCTTCGAGATCCGCCTTCAGCGCTGCGAGCGCCGCGAAAGGCGAAGTCGGATCGATCGGACGCTCACGCCGCGGCGGCTCATCGCGACGCGGCGGCGGCGCGCCCTTGCGGGCATCGGCACCACGCTCGCCGGAGCGTTCACCGTTCCGATCGCCACGAGGACGATCATCATGGCGCTCACCACCGGAGCGACCGCCGCCATGCGGACGATCGGGACGCAGCCCGCGCTTTTCCTGTCGCTCGCCATCGCGATGCGGGCGGCCGGGGCGACGGTTCTCCTCACGCGGCGCAGCGACGGCCTCGCCGGCCGCTGCCGCTTCCGGCGCCGCGCCCTGGCGCGGACGGTTGCCATGATGGCGATCGCCGCGATCCGGACGCTCATGCCGCTCGCGCGGACGACGGTCGGGACGGCCGGGCCGCCAGACATCGATCATTTCCGGCTCGGCAGGAACGGCCGGCACGGCGCTGTCGTCGGACCCAGCCTCAACACCCGCCTCGGCGGCAACGGTCGCTTCCGGCTCGGCGGCGTCCGGTTCGGTGGCCTCCGCTTCCAAAGCATCGGACTCTAGGGCCTCGGGCTCCGAACCCTCCAGCCCGGCATCTGCCGCATCGGCGACTGCCTCCGCTGCCGGTTCGGTCGCCGCGGTCTCTACATCCGGCTGCGCCGGCGAATCGGCAATTTCGACCTCTGTGAGGGGCGCCTCGACCATCGCCTCGGAAACGACGACTGGCTCCGCACCCTCGGCTTCCGCAACATCGCTCTCGGCGGCAACCGGATCGACGACGATAGCCTCGGCGGCCGGAGCGACGGCGGCAACCGGCTTCGGCGGCGCGGGCCGGCGGTCAAGACGATAGCCGAGCGACTTCAGCACGCCAGCGAAATCCTCGCCCGAGCAGCCGAGCAGCGACGTCATCGACACCGTCACGGTGAAGCCGTTGCCATCGACCGCGCCCTCCGGCGGGACCAGATTGTCGGAGGTGGGCTTCCAGGCGATGAGCGGGCGGATGATGTCGGCGAGCCGCTCCAATATGTCGAGGCGCACGGCGCGATTGCCCGCGATGCGATAGCCGACGACACGGTAAAGCGGCTTGGCGAAGGTCGGATCGACCAAGATCGTCGTGCGTCCGCTCGCCGAGAGCAGCGGCAGCTCGGCAAGGCCGGGCATGTCGAGCCCGCCATGCTTCAGCGCATAAAGCAGGGCGTTGAGCGCGCTCGGCGCCGGCTTCAGCAGCGCGGGGACATAGAGATGATAAGCGCCGAACCGGACGCCCAGCTTGCGGAGGCCGGCGCGCGACTCCTGATCGAGCGCCTTCAACTCCGCCGCAAGCTCCGAGCGGTCGAGCACGCCCTGCCCTTCGGCGAGGCGGAAGGCGATGCCGCGCGCTTCGGCGGTGAGCTCGGGTGCGGACAGAAGATCGAAGAGCGGCTTCAGCAAGGTCTCGATATGGCTCTTCAGCCAGAGGTCGACCCGGTCCTGCACCCGTTCACGCGACGGCCCCGTGAGGCTGTCGTCAGCGAGCAGGATCAGCCGAGGCTTCAGCCTTTCCTCGGTCGAGACGATGCGCGCGACCGGAGCACCGAGCCAGCGCATCGTCCCGTCAGCCGCAAGGACGAGTTCGGGATTGGGCGCACGGCCGATCTTCTCGGCCCGCCGTTCGATCTCGCCAGCCAACGCCTTATGGGCCACGGCGGCGATCGCCTTGGCGTCCGGCCCATCGGCCTTGGGATCGGGCGTGAAGCGGAACCCCTGCAGGCTTCCGACATGCTGTCCCTCGACCAGCACATCGCCGGAGGTCGTGATATCTGCTTCGAGCATCGCGTTTTCTCTGAGCCGCTTCATCAGCACACTAGTCCGCCGGTCCACGAAACGCTGGGTCAGCCTTTCGTGGAGCGCATCGGACAGCCGATCCTCTATCGCGCGCGTCCGCTCCTGCCAATGGCGGGGATCGGACAACCAATTCGGCCGGTTGGCCGCAAAGGTCCAGGTTCGGATGTGAGCGATCCGGTTTGCGAGCGTGTCAATATCACCATCTGTGCGATCAGCGAAGGCCACTTGCCGTGCAAACCAGTCGTCGGGCACCGCTCCCTGCCGCACGACGAAGGAGAAGATCTCGCCAACCAGTTCGGCATGACTGGCCGGCGCGATGCGACGATAATCGGGAATCTGGCAAATGTCCCAGAGAAGCTGCACCCGGTCGATGCCTTTGGCGAGTTCCCGCGTCTCGATATTGCGTTTCAGGATTTCCAGGACGTTCACATCCACCGAGGGCGGAGCCTTGCTGAGGCCGTCCACGCCGGGGGGGCGGTCAAGCGACAGGCGCAGCGCATCCAGCGTGCGGAAATCGAGCGCACGGTTGCGCCATTGCAGCGTGCGCACTGGTCCGAACTGGTGATTCTCCAGCGCATCGACGAGATCGTCCTCGAAGGGATCGACCTGACCGGTGACCCCGAACGTGCCGTCGCGGGTATGCCGGCCGGCGCGTCCGGCAATCTGGCCGAGTTCCGGCGCCGTCAGGCGGCGGTACTGAAATCCGTCGAATTTGCGCTCCTGCGCGAAGGCGACATGGTCGACATCGAGATTGAGCCCCATGCCGATCGCGTCGGTAGCGACCAGGAAATCAACATCCCCCGACTGGAACAGTTCGACCTGGGCGTTGCGCGTGCGGGGGCTGAGCGAGCCCAGCACAACCGCCGCGCCGCCGCGCTGGCGGCGGATGAGTTCGGCAACCGCATAGACCTCGTCGGACGAAAAAGCGACGATCGCCGAACGGCGCGGCAGGCGCGTGATCTTTTTCGAGCCGGCATAGGTCAGCATCGACATGCGCGGCCGCGTTACGATGGTGATGCCGGGCAGAAGCTTCTCGAGGATGCCGCGCATCGTACCTGCGCCGAGGAAAAGCGTCTCGTCACGTCCACGCAGATTGAGGATGCGGTCGGTGAAGACATGCCCGCGCTCGAAATCCCCGGCGAGCTGGACTTCGTCGATGGCCAGGAAGGAAGCATCGGTCTCGGAGGGCAGCGCTTCCACCGTGCAGACGCGGAAGCGCGGATGCGGCGGGACGATCTTTTCCTCGCCCGTGATCAGCGCGACCGCATCCGTTCCCACGCGGGCCGCGACCCGTCCATAGACCTCGCGCGCCAGCAGGCGCAGCGGCAGCCCGATGATGCCGCTCGAATGCGCGAGCATGCGCTCGATCGCATAATGCGTCTTGCCGGTATTGGTCGGCCCCAGCACCGCGAACACCTTGTGTCCGTCGGCGGGACCGCGCGGGCGCTTCGAAAATTCGTTCATCAGGGAAGACAGCTCGCTCGGGCCCGATCCGCTCTGCGTTCTGTACCATGCCGGCACAGGAAGGAAGGGTCATGCTGCATTCCGACGCCCCTCCTTAACAACCGGAACGAGTCCGGAACAAACAAGGCCCGAATCGCTGACTCGAGCGAGTCCGCGTTCTGTTCACGGCGATATATGGGGTCGTTGCAGCGAATATGCACCAGAGGCTCGCATGGATCCTTCCCGCGGGCGCCCATTGTCGCGCAACCGTTAACGCCTCCCATGGGACGGACGCGCAGGAACACAGTAAACATTGGGTAAATCGGATCGTTCGAGTTTTCTGTACCAGGCTTAAGGAACGGGCCGAACGCGGAACGAATCGGCGACGAATCAGACGAATGCCAACGTTCCTGGTTCGTACACGCTACGGCTTGCGTCCAATGCTCGCCGAGCCGCAAGACCCGCGCTCCTTATCACGCCGCATGCAGGCCCCGCCGCTCAGCGGTTTGTCGGAGCGTTAGGCTTTGGCTCGGTGAAATGTAGCAGATCGGGATTGAAGCGTGGCGCGCGGAGCCCCGCACCGAAACGCGCTTTCGCGCCCGTCCGGCATCCGGGGAGATCAGTGTCCATCGATGTGCCGCGAAGCCGAAAAACGCATAACGCTCCGCACTCTCCCCGCGTGGGGGGAAAGTCGAAGCGATTTGGGAGGCTCTCAATCGGAACGCGGGTTCAGCAGCCCGCCGCCAGCATCAACCTCGGCGACGAGACTTATTCCAGCGAGGCGCGCACGCTGGCGGATTGGCCGACGAAGCGCGAGGCATGGATCGTGAGCACGCCGATTTCGGTGCCGATCTGCATGCGATAGGGCATCATGATACCGAGGTCGCCAACGGGGGCGAACCAGACTTCGAGCTGTTTGTTGTTTTCCATAAACTGCACGGCCTCGCGCGAAGGGCGATGGCCGGCAACCGGCACATAGCGCGCGCCGCAGACGACGACCTGGCCGGAATAGGAACCGCCCTCGCCCTGCACTTGCGCCGTAGACTTGTAGAAGAGCTTGACGTCGAAACGCTGCCAGCCATCGAAGACGGGGATCGAGCGGTTGCAGACCGCGCCCATGTTCTGGCGCGACAGCGGCACCATCATCGCACTCAGCGGGTCGACGATATTGTGCTTGTGCGCGGCCAGAAGCGGCACGCGGTCGGCCTTGATCGGCAGCGGCGGGAGCGCGGCGACGGTGACGATCGTCCCCAGCTTCATCCGCATGGAGACATTGCTGCTCATGCGGCCGTTCTCGGTGGTGTCGAGATAGTAGTCGCCCGGCAACACCTTGGATCCGGCAATCTGTCCGCTGCTCTTCAGCAGTCCCGTTCCATCGGAAACCACCGCGCTGACACCCGCCGTTTTGCCACGGATGGTCATGGTGTAGCTCGATCGATCCAGCGTCGCATCGAGGTTGAAACGTCCGATGGTGACGCCGTTCAGCAGCATCGTATAGCTCGCCTCAAGCGAGCCGTTCCGCGTCGCGGCCGGGCCGGCAAGCGCCGGCTCGCCCGCCATGATAGCCATGGCGAGAAAAGCGGATGTCAGCGTGGCGGCACGCCGCAGGGAGAAAAACAGAGATCCGGTCATCGGCCTCTTCCGTCGCAGGGGTACAGAGGGCGTCGTCATTTGTTAACCATAATGACGCGGGGTTCTGACTAAAGTGTTACCCTTCAACGCGCCGAGTTTAGCACGGGGCGACCGAAGGGCGTATCCGGGGGCCCCCGGCGCATGGGGCACCGGATTGCTACCGTGATCGCGGCGGCGTTTCGAGCCCCGCCCGCCACGGATGAGACGCTTCGCTCCGCTTCGGCTTGACGGCGGTGTCTTCGGTGACTAAGAGAAGGCCCACTTTTCCATGCCCCCGCCGTACCGATGTCGGATGCCGACCGAGCGCGGCGGAACAGAAGGACTTTTGCCATGTCGCGTGTCTGCGAGCTGACCGGCAAGGCGGTGATGACCGGCAACACCGTCAGCCATGCCAACAACAAGAGCCGTCGGCGCTACCTGCCGAATCTCGTCAACGTGACGCTGATCAGCGACGCGCTTGGCCAGAGCTACAAGCTGCGCGTTTCGGCCTATGGCCTGCGCTCGGTCGAGCATCGCGGCGGCCTCGACGCCTTCCTCGCCAAGGCCGACGCCAGCGAGCTTTCGGCGAAGGCGCAGCTCTTGAAGCGCCAGATCGCCAAGAAGCTGGTCGCTGCGGCCGCCTGAAACGTCTGACTGCGAATTTTCAAATCGCCCGGCCGCGCAGCAGCGTCGCCGGGCGATTTCGTCTGCGCATTCGGCGTGTCGGCCGGGCGGTTCGGCCTGACTGCCTATTCGCTGAGCACAGCGAGGAACTGATCGACGTCCTCGGCGCGCGTGCGGAAATTCGTTGCAAGGCGGACCAGCACGGTGCCGTCTATCGGCGCCAGCGAAAGCGTCTCCGCCGGCCATTCATAATAGAGAGCACCCGCCGCCTTCAGCCGAAGGTCCATATCGAGGGGAAGGACGGCAAAAACCTCGTTGCCGTCCGGACGCAACGCCAGCCGCGCCTGGCTTGAGCCTTCGATGCCAGCGGCAAGGCGCGCCGCCATGGCATTGGCGTGCTTAGCCAGTTCCAGCCAATGCCCATCCGTCAGATAGGCCGCGAACTGGGCCGAGACGAAACGGCTCTTGGAAAAGAGATGGCCGGCGCGTTTGCGTTGAAAGGCGAAGCCATCCGCCAGCGCCGCATCGAAGAACACGACCCCCTCGGCGGCGAAGCAGCCATTCTTGGTGCCGCCGAAGGAGAGCATGTCGACCCCGGCTCGCCAGGTGAGATCGGCCGCGCTCGTTCCGGATCCGGCCAGCGCATTGGCGAAGCGCGATCCGTCCATATGCAGCGCCACCCCCGCCTCACGCGCGATCGTCGCGAGCGCGGCGATTTCCGCCGGGGAATAGGCCGTGCCCGCTTCCGTCAGCTGGCTGATCGAAACCCCCATGGGCCGTCCGTGATGGATGGCCGTCGCCGGATAGCGGCCGATCGCCGCGGCCAGCGCATCCGGCTTCAGCTTGCCGCCCTCGCCATCGATCGGATGCAGTCGGCAGCCGGCGAGAAATTCCGGCGCGCCGCCCTCGTCGACGAAGATATGTGCGCCGCGATGACAGAACACCACGCCGCCCGCCATGCCGACCTGCGCCAGCGCCAGCGAATTCGCGGCCGTGCCGGTCGCGACGAAGAAGACGAAGACCTCGCGCTCGAAAACCTCGGCAAACAGCCTTTCGGCCTCGCGGGTGAGCGAATCGCCGCCATAGGCCGGCAAATCGCCGGAAGCCGCGTCGGTGAGCGCCGCCACCACGCGGTCGGAGGCGCCGGCCCAATTGTCGCTGGTGAAGATCATAGTCGTCCTATGCTATGCGAGGGGCGGGATCAGCAAGGGCTCGCCGACACGCAGGTGCGTGAGACGAAAGATTGTTGCGTGGGCGGGGCGCGCCTATCGCAGTAACGACGATTGCCACGGGTCGCCCGAAACAAACATAATGCCGGCGCCTGCGGGAACGCTTGCACCGCCGGGCGAAGTCTGGCATTTTGGCGCGCTTTTGATAGGACAGTATTGCTGTCCCATTTTAAGCACCCCGAGGGTTGGCGAACGGACATAGCGCAGTTCGCCCGATGCGGGAACGGAACTTGCTTGGCGAGAGACGCGGGGGAGGCCGCGACCTGGCCTTGTATGGGAGGAACGGGTCGTCGGGCGAATCACGAGAGTTCGCCGAGGGCCACGAAATGGATTTCTGTAGAGCGAGGGCAATCCTATGCCGAAGGTCATGAGCGAAGCGCAGATGCGGTTGGCGGGAGCGGCGGCGGGCCGCACGGCCAAAGACGCGTCCGCGCGCGCCAACGACATATCGGCAAGGAACCTTGCGGCCAAGGATACATCGGCAATGACCCTCAGCCCCGGCCGCGTCGGCCTCTACGATCCGAAGAACGAACATGACGCCTGCGGCGTCGGCTTCATCGTCAATCTGAAGAACGAGAAGTCGCATCGCATCGTCGAGAGCGGCCTTGAGATCGTGCGCAACCTGACGCATCGCGGCGCCGTGGGCGCCGATCCGCTGATGGGCGACGGCGCCGGCATGCTGGTGCAGATCCCGCACCGCTTCTTCTCCGAGGAAGCCCAGCGGCTGGGCTTTGCTCTGCCGGAGCCGGGTCACTATGCCGCCGGCTTCCTGTTCCTGCCGCGGGACCCGGAAATCCGCGCCGGCATGGAGCGGATCGTCGAGGAAGTCGTTGCCGAGGAGGGCCAGGTCCTCATCGGCTGGCGCACCGTGCCCGTCGACAACTCGACCCTTTCCAAGGCGCCGGCCATCGCCGCGACCGAGCCCTTCCACCGCCAGGTCTTTATCGGCCGCGGCAAGCTGATCGAGAACGAGGCCGATTTCGAGCGGCGGCTCTTCATCATCCGCAAGGTGATCTCGAGCCGCATCTATGCGACCTATTCCGGGCTCGACAATGACTTCTACGTCGTGTCGCTCTCGGCGCGGACCATCGTCTACAAGGGCATGTTCCTCGCCTACCAGCTCGAAGCCTATTATCTCGACTTCAAGGATCCGCGCTTCGAAAGCGCGCTGGCCCTCGTGCATCAGCGCTTTTCGACCAACACCTTCCCGTCCTGGCGCCTCGCCCATCCCTACCGGATGGTGGCGCATAATGGCGAGATCAACACCGTCCGCGGCAACGTCAACTGGATGGCGGCGCGGCAGGCCTCGGTCGATTCGGAGCTCTATGGCAACGATATCTCGAAGCTGTGGCCGATCTCCTATGAGGGGCAGTCGGACACGGCCTGCTTCGACAACGCGCTCGAATTCCTGGTGCAGGGCGGCTACTCGCTGCCGCATGCCGCGATGATGCTGATCCCCGAAGCCTGGGCGGGCAACCCGCTCATGGATGAGCAGCGGCGCGCCTTCTACGAATATCACGCCGCGCTCATGGAGCCATGGGACGGGCCGGCCGCGGTCGCCTTCACGGATGGCGTCCGGATCGGCGCAACGCTCGACCGCAACGGCCTGCGGCCGGCGCGCTATCTCGTCACCGACGATGGCGACGTCGTGCTCGCTTCGGAGGCCGGCGTGCTGCCGATCCCGGAAGAGAAGATCGTCACCAAGTGGCGCCTGCAGCCGGGCCGCATGCTGCTGATCGACCTCGAACAAGGCCGCATCGTCTCCGACGAGGAGATCAAGCACCAGCTCGCCACCAGCCTGCCCTATCAGAGCTGGCTGTCGCGCACCCAGATCGTACTGGAGGACCTGCCGCCCGTGCCGCCGCGCGCGCCGCGCACGGATGTGAGTCTGCTCGATCGCCAGCAGGCCTTCGGCTACACAATCGAAGACCTGAAGCTGCTGATGGCACCGATGGCCATCACCGGCCAGGAAGGCGTCGGCTCCATGGGCACGGATACGCCGATCTCGGTGCTCTCCGACAAGTCGAAGCTGCTCTACACCTATTTCAAGCAGAACTTCGCGCAGGTCACCAACCCGCCGATCGACCCGATCCGCGAGGAACTGGTCATGAGCCTCGTCTCGTTCATCGGGCCGCGGCCGAACCTGTTCGACCTGCAGGGAGCCGGTCACCGCAAGCGCCTCGAGGTTCGTCAGCCGATCCTCGAGAACCAGGATCTCGAAAAGATCCGCGCCATCGGCGATCTCGACGACAACCCATTCCAGTCGAAGACGCTCGACATCACCTTCGCCGCCACCAAGGGCGCCGACGGGATGGCGGACGCGCTCGAACGCCTGTGCGAGCGGGCCGAGGCGGCGGTGCATGGCGGCTACAATATCATCATCCTCTCGGACCGGATGGTCGGCCCGGAGCGGGTCCCGATTCCCGCCCTGCTCGCCACCGCGGGCGTGCATCATCATCTGATCCGCAAGGGCCTCAGGACCTCGGTCGGGCTCGTCATCGAGACGGGCGAGGCGCGCGAAGTGCATCATTTCTGCGCGCTCGCCGGCTATGGCGCGGAGGCGATCAACCCCTATCTCGCCTTCGAGACGCTCACCGACATGAAGAAGGACTTCCCGGAGGAGGTCGACGAAGACGAACTCGTCCACCGCTACGTGAAGTCGATCGACAAGGGCATTCTGAAGGTCATGTCCAAGATGGGCATCTCGACCTACCAGTCCTATTGCGGCGCGCAGATCTTCGACGCGATCGGCCTCTCGTCGGCATTCGTCGACCGTTACTTCTTCGGCACCGCGACGACCATCGAGGGCGTCGGCCTCAAGGAGATCGCCGAGGAGACGGTGCGCCGTCATGCCGAGGCGTTCGGCAATGTCGCAATCCTCAAGACCGCCCTCGATATTGGCGGCGAATATAACTATCGCATGCGCGGCGAGCACCACGCCTGGACACCGGACTCGGTCGCGAACCTGCAGCACGCGGTGCGTATCGGCTCGTTCGAGCGCTATGAGGATTTCGCGCGCGAGATGAACGAGCAGTCGAAGAAGCTGCTCACGATCCGCGGCCTGTTCGACATCAAGCTCGCCGGCGATGTCGGCCTTGAGCCGGTGCCGCTCGACGAGGTGGAGCCGGCCTCAGCGATCGTCCACCGCTTCGTCACCGGCGCCATGTCCTTCGGCTCGATCTCTCGCGAGGCGCATACGACGCTCGCCATCGCCATGAACCGGATCGGCGGCAAGTCGAACACCGGCGAGGGCGGCGAGGAGGCGGAACGCTTCGTGCCGCTCGCCAATGGCGATTCCATGCGCTCGGCGATCAAGCAGGTAGCCTCGGGCCGCTTCGGCGTGACGACGGAATATCTCGTCAACTCCGACGTGATGCAGATCAAGGTCGCGCAGGGCGCCAAGCCCGGCGAGGGCGGGCAATTGCCCGGCCACAAGGTCGACGCGACCATCGCCAAGGTGCGCCATTCCACGCCGGGCGTCGGCCTGATCTCGCCGCCGCCCCATCACGACATCTATTCGATCGAGGATCTGGCGCAACTGATCTTCGATCTGAAGAACGTCAACCCGGCGGCGGATGTCTCGGTCAAGCTCGTCTCCGAAGTCGGAGTCGGCACGGTCGCGGCCGGCGTCGCCAAGGCGCGCGCCGATCACATCACCGTCTCGGGCTTCGAAGGCGGCACCGGCGCTTCGCCGCTGACCTCGCTGAAGCACGCTGGCAGCCCCTGGGAAATCGGCCTCGCCGAGACCCAGCAGACGCTCGTCCTGAACGGGCTCCGCTCGCGCATCACGCTGCAGGTCGATGGCGGCTTCCGTACTGGCCGCGACGTGGTCATCGGCACGCTGCTCGGCGCGGATGAATTCGCCTTCTCGACGGCGCCGTTGATCGCCACCGGCTGCGTGATGATGCGCAAGTGCCATTTGAACACCTGCCCGGTCGGCATCGCGACGCAGGACCCGGTGCTGCGCAAGCGCTTCAAGGGCACGCCCGAGGACGTCATCAACTATTTCTTCTTCGTCGCCGAGGAGGTGCGCCAGATCCTGGCCGCCATGGGCGCCCGCAAGCTCGAAGAGCTGATCGGCCAGTCGGACCGGCTGGAGAAGAAGCACGCCATCCACCATTGGAAGGCGAATGGCGTCGACTTCACCAAGCTGTTCTTCAAGCCCGATGCCGGACCCGACGAAATCCGCCAGACCCAGCGGCAGAAGCATCCGATCGACGACGTGCTCGATCGGAAGCTGATCGCCGAGGCCCGGCCGGCGCTGGAGACCGGCACGCCGGTCAAGATCGAGGCGACGATTCACAACACCGACCGCACGGCCGGCGCCATGCTGTCGGGCGAGGTGGCCAAGCGCTACGGCAATGACGGCCTGCCTGAGGATACGATCTCGATCACGCTCACCGGCACGGCGGGACAGAGCTTCGGCGCCTTCCTCGCCCGCGGCGTGTCGATCGACCTGATCGGCGAAGGCAACGACTATGTCGGCAAGGGCCTTTCCGGCGGCCGCATCGTCGTGCGCCCCTCGGAGAAGAGCCGCATCGTCGCTGAAGATTCGATCATCGTCGGCAACACCGTTCTCTACGGGGCGACCGAGGGCGAGGCCTATTTCCGCGGCGTCGCCGGCGAGCGCTTCTCGGTGCGCAACTCCGGCGCCATCGCGGTCGTCGAAGGCTGCGGCGATCATGGCTGCGAATACATGACCGGCGGCATCGTCGTCGTCATCGGCCAGACCGGGCGCAACTTCGCGGCCGGCATGTCCGGCGGCATCGCCTACGTGCTCGACGAGGACGGAACCTTCGCGCAGCGCTGCAATCTTTCCATGGTCGAGATTCAGCCGGTGCAGGAAGAGGACGATCTGCTTGAGCGGCTGCACCATCATGGCGGCGACATCGAGCACAAGGGCCGGATCGACATCTCGTCGAACATGAACCGTTTCGACGACGAGCGGCTGCATCGCCTGATCTCGCAACACCTGCACTATACGGGTTCCGAGCGGGCCCGGGCGATCCTGGAGAACTGGGCCCAGTATCGGCCGAAGTTCAGGAAGGTCATGCCGGTCGAATACCGCAAGGCCCTGATCGAGATGGAACGCGCCCGCTATGGCGTGGCGGCCGAGTGAGGAATGACAAATGGGTAAGGTAACGGGCTTCCTCGAGATCGACCGCCAGGACCAGAAGTACCAGCCGGCTTCCGACCGGATTCGGCACTTCCGGGAATTCACGCTGCGCCTTTCCGACGATGAAGTCGGCAAGCAGGCGGCGCGCTGCATGGATTGCGGCATCCCCTATTGCCATGGCGGCACGGGATGTCCGGTCCATAACCAGATTCCGGACTGGAACGACCTCGTCTATTCCGGCGACTGGCAGGAGGCTTCGCGCAACCTGCATTCGACCAATAATTTCCCGGAATTCACCGGCCGCGTCTGTCCCGCGCCCTGCGAGGAGGCCTGCACGCTCAACCTTGAGAACGTGCCGGTCGCGATCAAGTCGATCGAGCAGACCATCGCCGACAAGAGCTGGGAAAACGGCTGGATCAAGCCGGAAATCGCCGCGGTGAAGACCGGCCGGAAGGTCGCTGTCGTCGGCGCAGGCCCTGCCGGCCTCGCCGCCGCGCAGCAGCTCGCCCGCGCCGGGCATGACGTCCATGTCTATGAGCGCGAGCCGAAGGCCGGCGGCCTGCTCCGCTATGGCATTCCCGACTTCAAGATGGAGAAGCACTTCATCGACCGCCGCGTCGCGCAGATCGAAGCGGAGGGCGCGACTTTCCATTACGGCGTCCATGTCGGTGTCAATAAGCCGATGGCCGAACTGATCGACGGGCATGAAGCCGTGCTGCTGACCGGCGGTGCCGAGGATCCGCGCGATCCGAAGCTCCCCGGCTCCGAACTCGACGGCGTCCACTACGCGATGCCGTTCCTGGTGCAGCAGAACCGCCGCGTCGGCCGCGAGGATGTCAGCCACGAGGAGCCGATCATCGCCACCGGCCGCCGCGTCGTTGTCATCGGCGGCGGCGATACGGCATCGGACTGCGTCGGCACGGCCTTCCGCCAGGGTGCGCTTGCCGTGACCCAGCTCGACATCCGCCCGATGCCGCCGATGCGCGAGGACAAGCTGACGGTCTGGCCCTATTGGCCGACCAAGTTCCGCACCTCCTCCTCGCAGGCCGAAGGCGCCGATCGCGAATTCGCCTGCGCGACGCTGCGTGTCGTCGGCAAGAACGGCAAGGCGACCGGCGTCGAATGCGCCCGAGTCGACGAGAAGCGCCGCCCGATCGAGGGCACGGAATTCATCATCCGCGCCGACCTCGTCTTCCTCGCCATCGGCTTCGCTGGCCCGCTCAAGGACGGCATGCTGACGGAACTCGGCGCCGAGCTGGATCGTCGCGGCAATCTGAAGGCGGACACCGAGCGTTACGCCACCTCGGTCGACAAGGTCTTCGCCGCCGGCGACATGCGCCGTGGCCAGTCACTGGTCGTCTGGGCGATCCGCGAAGGCCGTCAGGCGGCCCACGCGATCGACAAGCAGCTGATGGGCGAGACGAGCCTGCCCTGGTAGGCGGCCCATCCCGGATGAAAGACCCTGAGCCCGACGCGATTGGGCTCAGGCTCGCTCGCCTTAGTTCGCGGGCGTAGCCTGCACTGCCGGCAAGATGACGATCCCGTCGATCACGCTCTTGCGGCTGCCTTCGGCAGCCTCGTCGCCATGCGGCGGCTTCCAGGCGAAATCATCGGCGCGACCGGGCGGGGCAGGCGGCGCCTCGCCATTGACGGTGAGCTTGTAGGTGAAGCTTTCGGTAGCAGGCGCGGCCGCCACCTCTCCCGCGGCCGGCGGCGCACCAGCCAGCGCAACATCGGCGGCACCCGGTGCCGGATCGGTCAGCGAAACGATCGGGCCGACGACCCGTGCCTTGCCATCCGGGCCGATCTCGGTCGTCTCATTCGGGTTGAGCAGCGCCTTGGCGCTCGCCGCCGGGCCGAAGCCACCATCCTGGCGGATCTCGCGCTCGACATAGAAAGCGAGCTTGCGCCGGCCCGACTTGGTGAAATTGATGCCGTCGCCGGAACGAAGCTGCCGGGTCTGGCCATCGACATCCGGTCCGCGCGAAACGAACTGTCCATCCTCGTTGGCAAAGCCGTCCCAAATGTCGACGAAATTGGCGCCGACGGCCTCCGCCCTTCCCTTGAAGATCGTATTGAAGAAGGCCATGTCGGCCGAGCTGTCCGCCGACTGGATCGGCGGCTCGCCCACCCAATAAACCGGCTTGCCATAGGTCTGGAGCGCCAGCAGGAAGCGCTCGACGCGCTGCTGGTACAATTTCTGCCATTCCTCCGAACGCGGGGCAAACTTGCCGTCGGCCGTGCGGATGGATTGCCGATCATTACTGCCGATCATGACGACGATCATGTCCGGCTTTTCGGCGGAAAGCAGCTCCGGCAGGGTCGCCGACCAGTCATAGCGATCATCGCGCACGAAGCCGGACGCGCCCTCGCTCCGGTCGACGATCGCGAGCCTCGGCTCCTCCGCGAAGGCCTGGTCGAGCCCCCAGGCGAGGCCGCTGGCCATGAAGTCGCCGACGACGAGGACCTTCTTGGCATCCGGGTTCTTCGGCTGCACGTCGAGCACCGCATAGGGCGGCTCGCTCGGCTGCGCCGGTTGCTTCTTGCGCGTCGGGGACGCGGGTTGGCCCGCCTGCGGCCGGTTGGTGCCGCGCTGCGGCGCGGAAGGAATGTCGGCGGGCGGGGCTACCTCGCGATCGCGCCCGAACAGGCGGTCGAGAAAGTTGGTCGGCCCGCGAAACTGGGCCATGGCCGGCGCGCTGTCCGCCACAAGCAGGGCGGCGGCCATGGAGACCGCCAGCCACATTCCGGATCGCGCGAACCGCATCACTCTGTCACCCGGCGAGTTCCGCCCCTTTGCCGGGCGGCATATTACCCGCCCGAGCGGAGCCGCTGCAACAGTTCGCTCGACGCATAGCCATCGGCGACGATTTGCGCCTGGTGCTGATAGGCCCGGATCGCCTTCTTCGTTCCCTCGCCGATCTTGCCGTCGACGGTGCCC
This sequence comes from Kaistia algarum, assembly GCF_026343945.1. NCBI lineage: Bacteria > Pseudomonadati > Pseudomonadota > Alphaproteobacteria > Hyphomicrobiales > Kaistiaceae > Kaistia > Kaistia algarum. Next base: position 2,456,081 of record NZ_JAPKNJ010000001.1, on the reverse strand, counting down.
TGGTAGAGGCCTCTGCGTGCCAGAAGCTGCTGCACCTCGGCGCGCTCCGCCGTCGAAAGCGGCCGCGCGTCGCGCGCCCAGCCAGAGACAAAGGCCCCTCCGCCTCGCAGCCGATCCGAAAGATGCCCCACACCCAGCGCATAGGCGTCGGCATTGTTGTAGCGCTTGATCACCCGGAAATTCGGCAGCAGCAGGAAGGCGGGCCCGCCGGCACCCGCCGGAGCATAGAGCCTCGCCACGACGTCCGACGGCGGGAAAGGCCGGCCGGCGACACGGGCGATGCCGATCTTGTGCCATTGGCTGAGCGGTGCCGATTTCGACCCGTCGGCGAGGCGCCAGTCGAAGCCCGCTGGAATCTCGACCTCGTAACCCCAGGTCTCGCCGCTGCGCCAGCCCATCTTGGCGAGATAATTGGCCGTCGAGGCCAGAGCGTCAACTTCTGAATTCCATATATCGCGCCGGCCATCGCCATCGAAATCGACGGCATAGGCTTGGTAAGTGGTTGGTATGAATTGGGTATGCCCCATTGCGCCAGCCCAGGACCCTGTCATTCCGCGCGCGCTGATGTCGCCACGTTGCAGGATCTTCAGCGCCGCGACCAATTGCTGGCGGCCATATTTGGCGCGCGAGCCGCCCATATAGGCCAGCGTCGCCAGCGAGCGGATCGCATTCTTGACGATCTTTTCGTTCTGAAGCACCTGCCCGTAAGACGATTCCATGCCCCAGATCGCCACGATAACATAGCGATCGACGCCGTAAGCCGCCTCGATGCGCGCCAGCTGCCGGCCATATTGCGCGAGAGCCTGCTTGCCGTTCTCCAGGCGCTTGGCCGATACGGCGCCGTCCAGATATTCGAAGATCGGCTTTACGAATTCAGCCTGACGGCTGGCCTTCTCCAGGACATCGGGATCCGGCGTGAAGTTGGCGAGCGCCCGGTCATAGACGCTGCGCGAGATGCCGGCCTTCTTCGCCGTCGGCCAAAAGGCATCGACAAAACGTTGCCCCGCCGCATCAGCCATCGCCAGTCCCGCGCCACTTGTCACGAGGATGAGCGTCAGGAGACAGGCGGCAAGGCCGCACCCAAGCTGCCGGACGAAGCAGGCCATCCGCCCTTGTTGGAAATTCGCCAGCTCGGCCATGGGCTTCTCCTCCCTTGTCGGTTCAGTCTCGTCGATTGCGCAGCGAGAGCGCCTTTTCCCAGGCCAGCGCTGTCGAGACACATTCATCGAGGTCGTCATGCTCGGGCCGCCAGCCGAAACGCTCACGGGCGATGGTCGCGTCGGCGACGACCGCCGGGACGTCGCCGGCCCGGCGCGGCCCCTCGACGACCTTGAATGGCACACCCGAGACACGCAGCACCGCGTCGACCACTTCGCGGACGGAATAACCATGTCCGTAGCCGCAATTGGCGATCAGGCTGGCCCCGCCGGCCCGCAGATAGGCGAGCGCATCGGCATGGGCGTTGGCGAGATCGCTGACATGGATATAGTCGCGCACGCAGGTGCCATCCGGCGTCTCGTAGTCGGTGCCGAGAATCTCGATTCTGTCGCGCTTGCCGAGTGCCGTTTCGCAGGCAACCTTGATCAGATGGGTCGCGCCGCGCGTCGATTGTCCCGTCCGCCCCCTGGGATCGGCGCCGGCAACGTTGAAATAGCGCAGCGCGGCAAAGCGGAAATCGTGGGCACGCGCGGCGTCGTCCAGCATCCATTCCGTCATCAGCTTCGAGCGGCCATAGGGCGATAGCGGCGCCGTTGCGGCCGTCTCGACGACCGGACGCGTGCCGGCATCCCCATAGACAGCCGCGGTCGAGGAAAAGATGAAATGCTTGACGCCCGACCGGATCGCCGCCGCGATGAGCGCGCGCGATTGCACGGTATTGTTCTGGTAATAGCCGAGCGGATCGGCAACCGATTCCGGAACAACGATCGAGCCGGCGAAGTGAATGATGGCATCGACGCCATGCTCGCCGATCAGCCGCTCGACCAGCGCCTCGTCGCCCACCTCGCCGACGACGAGTTTCGCTTCCGGTGCGACCGCCCATTCGAAGCCCGTGGAGAGGCGATCGAGCACGACGACGCTCTCGCCGGCGTCGACGAGGCGCCACACCATATGGCTGCCGATATAGCCCGCACCACCTGTGACCAGTACCGTCATCCTGTCCTCTTGCGGTTGATATCGTTAATGAACTCTGAAGATATGAAAGAAGTCTTGAAACCCCGTCGGATCAGAACGATTGCGTTAGCGTTGTTGTCAGAATCCGCCGTTAGAGTGCGGTCGCGTTCAACATAAGAGGCATCCATGACTGCTCCGATCCGCAAGGCCGTGTTCCCCGTGGCCGGCCTCGGTACCCGCTTCCTGCCGGCTACCAAGGCCATGCCGAAGGAAATGCTCACCGTCGTCGACCGACCGCTGATCCAGTATGCGGTCGACGAAGCTCGGGAAGCCGGGATCGAGCACCTGATCTTCGTTACCGGACGCAACAAGGCCGTCATAGAGGATCATTTCGACGTCCAGTATGAACTGGAGGCTACTTTGTCGGGCCGCGGCAAGCAGGAAGCGCTCGCGCTCCTCGCCAAGGACCTGCCGAAGCCCGGTTCGACCAGCTTCACCCGCCAGCAGGTGCCGCTCGGCCTCGGTCATGCCGTCTGGTGCGCCCGCGAACTCGTCGGCAACGAGCCTTTCGCGGTTCTGCTGCCCGACATGGTGATGAAGGGCGAACCCGGCTGCCTGAAGCAGATGGTCGAGGTCTACAAGGAGACCGGCGGCAACATCCTCGCGGTCGGCGAATGCGACCCGGCAGAAACCTACCAGTACGGTATCGTCGGAATCGGCGCCGAAATCGACGGCTCGGCCTTCCGCATCAACGCCATGGTCGAAAAGCCGAAGCCGGAGGTCGCTCCCTCCAACCTCTACATCAATGGCCGCTACATCCTGCAGCCGCAGATCTTCGACCTGCTCTCCAAGCAGGAGAAGGGTGCCGGCAACGAAATCCAGCTCACCGATGCGATGCTGCGGCTCATGGACCGGCAATATTTCTATGGCTGCCGCTTCGCCGGCGATACCTATGATTGCGGCAACAAGGTCGGCTTCCTGACCGCCAACGTCGCCTTCGCGCTCGATCGCCCCGACATTGCCGGCGAATTCCTTCCCGCACTGAAGGCGATGGTTGAAGGGAAGTAGGCTTGGCCGATGCGCGCTCACGCGGGTACCGCGGCGGGGCACAAACTGCGATTCGATAAGTAGCGGCGGCTCGAGGTCGGTTGGGTCTTATCGGCCCATACCGATCCTGAGTCAGCTCTCGTCGCTCAGCGGAAGCTGTTAGTCGTCGGAAGCGATGGCCCGCTGTAAATCAGGGTCGATCCCAGACCACAATGTGGTTGGCCCAAGCTTCAGCTCGACGCCGTGCTCACGCGCGGCAACTCTGATCTGCTTGAACCAAGCGACATATGGCCATTCCCTTGGCTTTGGACCGTAGAGGCGAAGGCGGTCAGCGTCCCAACGCACCTCCATTGCTTCGCGATAGATGAATGGGAATGTCGCCGTCGTGGGCTTCACCCATAGCGAACCCCGATCATCAATACCGACCGCTTCGATCGTATCCGTTCGCATCGCGCCTCTCAGTGCGTGACGTAGGTGGCTCAAAGGATGGCAACGCTGATAAGTTCACAACCTAGTCAAAGCCGCCCGATTCGCGCCCGCACCTTGGCGAGATATTTCGCCCGGCTCTCCGGGGTCGAGCTGTCCATCTTGTAGTGCGCCATGTAGCTCGTCCGGCACAGCGGATGGCAGAGCGTGCGGATGCCGCGCAGCAAGGTGCGTCGTCCCGGCTCGCCAACCCATTTCGTTAGCCACCAGTTCGCGCCGCAGGTCGTGACCGCGACGATGTGGCGAATGTGCTGCATGTTCGGCCGGATGTTCTCCCCCTCCGCCTCCGGCAGGATGAAGGCGACATGCGCCACCCAGACCCGGTCGAGCCACCCTTTCAAAATTGCGGGAAGCCCATACCACCAGGTTGGATAGACGAAGACGAGCATCTCGCACCATTTGATGTGCTCGATCTGGTCGGCGACGGGAAGCTCGTTGACGCCACGCTCGAAATGATGGCGCCGCTCATCGGCACTCATGACCGGATTGAAGCCGATGGCGTACAAATCGACCAGCCGGACGTCATGCCCCTTCTCGCGCAGGGCAGCGACGACCGTATCGCGCACGGCGGCACCGAAGCTCTCCGGCACCGGGTGCGCGAAAACGACAAGCGCCTTCATGATTTCAGAACCGCTCCATGGCGCTCTGGACGCGTCCGAGGAATGCCGCCCTCGTCGCGTCGGTCGAGCGATTCATATCATAATGTGCAAGATAATCGAGCGGCGCCAGTGGCTTGATCTGGGCCCGCAGCACCCGCGTCGCGATCTTGCGCGGCGGATCGCCGACCAGAAGCGCGCGAAGGCGCGAACCGCCATAGGTCACCACAGCAGCGAACTTCGTGATGTTATGGAGTTGCGGCCGCACCTTGCCGTCCACCATCGCAAAGGAGACGCCAGGGAGATAGACGCGGTCGAAGAAGCCCTTCAGGATCGCCGGCGTGCCGAAATTCCATACCGGATGGACCAGCACAAGAGCCTCGGCCGCCAATAGCCGTTTCACATAGGGATCGACATTGGCGCGATTCTTTTCGAGGTCGTGATAGTCGAGCCGCTCCTGGCGCGACAGGACCGGATTGAATCCCTCGGCATAGAGGTCGCAATCGTCGACATCGTGGCCAGCCTTCTCCAGCGTCTCGACCACGGTTTTGTGCAGGGCGGCCTGATAGCTGGTCTCGACCGGATGCGCGAAGACGACAAGGACGCGCATGCGAGGCTCACCCGGCTCGCTGCAGGCCGGGGAACAGAAATGTCTTCTTGGCGTGGAAATCGAAGCTCGGATCCTCGAAGGCGATCATCTTGCCGGGGTTGAGGAGCCCCTTCGGATCCGCTTCATGCTTGAAGGCGAGCTGGATCTCGTCCGTCTGCTTCATGCCGCCCTCTTCCAGCGTGTAGCGGTGTGGATTGAAGATCGGGCAGCCATTGTCCTCATGCAGGCGGACAATCTCGTCGAGGCGGGCCTCGGTCGTGTAGCGCACGAGGGACAACCCCATCGCCGTGATCTTGCCATCGAAGCGGACGAATTCCAGATGGCCGGGAACTTCGTCGCCGAGCAGCCGGGTCATCGTCTCGATCTTCTCGATATGCGTCGGCGGCGCGAACATGGTCTGCAGATAGGTGATCGCTGGATCGACCCGGAGCGCGCGTAGCGTCGTGTGGTTCCACGCCAGCTCATAAGCCGGCGGAATGCCCTTCAGATCCGCCGCCTTGTCGGAGCGGAACAGGATCTCGCCCTTCTCGCGCTGCGTGAACGCCTCGAACGCATCCAGCGAATGCGGGGCGACCATGAGGATAGCGACCGACTGGCCTTCGCGGATGAACTTCTGGTGGCGTAGGAAATAGGTATGCGGCACTGGCGCCGCGACGACAGCGATTTCCTTCAGCAGCAGCCCGTCCGCATTGCCGAGCGCATCGCCATAGCGCGCCGCGGCGAGGAAATCGTCGAACCCGACCAGCACGTCGACCCAGTCATAGGCGGCGGTCAGCGGCATCTCGACTTCGGTGATGATGCCATTGGTGCCATAGGCATGCATCACCTTGTGGAGTTCCCAGCCGGTCAGCTCCAGGATGCGCGGCTCGGCCTCCATGGTGACGACGCGAAGGCGCAGCACATTGCCGATATCGCGCAGGCCACCCCAGCGGATCGAACCGACGCCGCCGGAGCCGCCGGCGACGAAGCCGCCGATACTCGCCGTCGCATAGGTCGAGGGATGCAGGCGCAATTCCTGGCCGGAATGGGCGCGCGTCTCCTTGTCGATCTGCGCCATGATCGCGCCGGGCTCGCAGATGACGCGGCCGGGATGGATCGACTTGACCTTGTTCAGCTCGGCGAGGTTGAGGATCAGCCCGCCGGAGAGCGGCATCGCCTGGCCATAATTGCCGGTGCCGCCGCCGCGCGGCGTCACCGGGACATCATGGGCATAGGCCGCCTTCAGAATGCGGATCACCTCCGCCTCGTTTTTTGGCGTCGCGACCAGATCGGCCGTGATGTGGTCGAGCTGGCCCTTCAGCACCGGCGAATACCAGAAGAAATCCCGGCTCTTCTGCTTGACCAGCGCCGGATTGTCCTCGATCTCGATGCCGCCCAGATCGGCGCGGAGAGCATGGATGTCGAAGGTGAAAGTCCGTGTCATGCTCAGCGTCCCGTAGCGTCAGCGTTCGAAGAGAAAATCAAGTTCGCGGTAGTCGGGCAACGTCCCGTCGATCGCGACGCCGCCGCGCAGCACGATGCGATCGGATTGCGGGCGGGACAAAAGTTCCGCCCAGCTGCGGGCCCGGAACAGCACCAGATCGGCCTTGCCGCCAATGGTGATGCGGCCGATATCCGGCCGGCGCAGCACGTCGGCGGGCGTCGTCGTCACGACATGCGGCGCGGAATCGAGCGGATGGTCGAGCTGCAGGATGCGCACGGCCTCGCGGAAGACCTCGACAGCGTCGAGATCACCATAGGCGTAGAACGGGTCGCGGGTATTGTCCGAGGCAACAGCGACCGGAATGCCGCGCGCCCGCATCTCATGCAGCAGCGTGACCCCGCGCCAGCGCGGCGTGCGGCCGCGATGGCGATCCTGCAGATACATGTTGCACATGGGCAGCGACACGACGGCGATGCCGGCCTTCGCGACGAAATCCATCGTCCGGTCGGCTTCGTCTTCCTCCTGCCGTGCCAGCGAACAGCAATGGCCGACGACGACCTGGCCTTCATAGCCGACCTCGATCGCCGTCTCGGCTATGGCCCGGAGCGAGCGAGCGTCCGGGTCGGCGGTCTCGTCGACATGAAGATCGATGTCGAGCCCATGCTCCGAGGCCTCGAAGAACAGCCGCTTCAACCCGGCCCGAAGCTCAGGGATCATGTAGGTGACGCCGCCGAGCACGCCGCCATGTTCGATCACGGTCTCGACCAGATGCTTTGCAAAGGCGTCGTCGAGATAGCGATCGATCGGCGTCAGTCCGACGCCCTGCAATTCGACCTTGCCGGCCCACTTGTCCCGCATTTCGGCGAAGACCGGCCAGGAGATGGGGAACTGCGGCGGGACGCTGTCGATATGGGTGCGGATCAGGCTCGTGCCATGCGCATAGGCCGTGCGCAGCGCGAAATCCATGCGCGCGCGCACATCCGCCGCCGACCAATTCTCGTCACGGTCGAGCTCAACGGACGCAAGAGCACCTGGAAACGTACCGTCCGGATTATGCGCCCGCGGCAGGATGTGGCCCTTGTCGAGATGCGTATGCATGTCGACGAAGGTAGGCCAGACCTGGCCGCGGTCCATGTCGAAGGCCGGCAGTTCGGCGACGCTTCCCGCCGGGCGCAGCGCCTCGATCATCCCATCGGCGATGACGATGTCGGCGCGGATCAGGCCCTCGCCGGCATCCTCACCATTGGGGTCGGCGACCGTCGCCTGCGGCAGCGTCGCATTGGAAAGAACATAGCGGGAAGCTGCGGGAAGCGCGGCGAAACCCTTGGTCATCTTAATTCTCCCGCCGGATGGCGCTTTCATGCCATCGCCGCAGCAGGAGATGCGACAGCAGGCTGGTCGCACCATAGATCGCGACGCCGGTCATGCAGAGCAGCAGCAGCGCGGCGAAGAGACGCGGAATGTTGAGGCGATATTGCGATTCGAGCAGGCGGAAGGCCAGGCCAGACCCGGCCCCGGCCGATCCGGCCGCGAACTCGGCGACCACGGCGGCGATCAACGCGAGGCCGCCCGCGATCCGAAGGCCGGCGAGGAAAAACGGCAGCGCGGCCGGCAGGCGCAACAGGAACAGCGTCTGGAACGGCGAGGCGCCATAAAGCTCGAACAGATTGAGCAGATTGTGGTCGGTGCTCTTCAGTCCCTGCGTGGTGTTGGACAGAACCGGAAAAAACGCGACGATCCAGGCGCAGGTCAGCAGCGCCACTTGCGTCGACGGCGCATAGATCAGGATCAGCGGGGCGATGGCGACGACCGGCGTTACCTGCAGGATCACCATATAGGGCGACAGCGCCAGCTCGATCCACTTCGACTGCGTCAGCAAGATCGCCAGCAACACGCCGCCGACCAGCGCGATGGCGAGCGCGGCGAAGGTGATCTTCAGCGTGACCAGCAGGGCGGCACCGAGGATCGGCCAGTCGTTCACCATCGACTTCGCGACCAAGGTCGGGCTTGGCAGGATGTATTTCGGAATATTGTAGGCTTGGACATACCACGCCCAGAGGCCGACCAGCGCCGCCAGCATCGCCACAGGAATGACGACCCGGAGCAGCTTTTCGGACGAAGACATGCCACCAGGCAGTGGGGCGTCGATCGAGATAGGCGCAGCTGGCGGCGCCCCGGTCTGTTCCATCTGGCTCATAGGTGGTCGTTGGCTCCGATAGCGGAGAGCAGCGATTGCGAGGCGCGGCGGCAGAACTCGCCATATTCGGGCGACGTGCGGAAGGCGACCCCGCGCGGATGCGGCGCGTCGATCGCCACCTCGTCGATGACGCGGCCGGGCCGGGCCGCCATGATGACGATGCGGCTCGACAGATAGACGGACTCGAACACCGAATGGGTGACGAAGACGATCGTCCAGCCGAACTGCTCCCAAAGGCGCAGGAGATCGTCATTGAGCTTCTGCCGGGTGATCTCGTCGAGCGCGGCGAAGGGTTCGTCCATCAGCAGCACGCGCGGCCGCGTCACCAGCGCGCGGGCGATCGAGACGCGCATCTTCATGCCACCCGAGAGTTCGCGCGGATAGGATTCGGCGAACTTGTCGAGCCCGACCATTTCGAGCGCCGCCATGACGCGCTCGCGCGCGGCAGCCTTGGAGATGTGATGCAGCCGCAGTGGCAGCCAGACATTCTTGAAGACGCTGGCCCAGGGCATCAGCGTCGGTTCCTGGAACACGAAGCCGATCTCGCGCTCCGGCTTGCCGGCAACGTCATGCGCGGTGGTCGGCCACTCGACCCGCCCCGTCGACGCGTCGCCGAGGCCGGCAATGATCCGGAGCGCCGTCGATTTGCCGCAGCCGGAAGGGCCGAGCAGGCTGACGAACTCCCCTTCGTGGATCGTCAGCGACATGTCCTTGAGAGCGATCGTGCCGTTCGAGAACGTCTTCGAGACATGGTCGAGCTGCACGACCGGCTTGCCGGCGGACGGGGTCGGCGGAGTGTGGAGCGCAAGCGACACGGACGGGGCCTTCAAACGGCGCGGCCCGGCGGCCGGCCGGTCCTTGCCTGATCATGGGAAAGCCTGCCGGACGAAGGCCCGGCAGGCGGCATCGATCGAAGCGAGACTACTTCTTGAGTTCCTTGCCGACGCCCTTGCAGCTGAAATCGGTCGAGTAGACCGTCCCGATATCGAGGCCGGCCTTGACGACGCCGGCCGTGACCATCTTGTCGTAGAACGACTTGACGTGCTCGCCGGTCAGGCAGCCGATGCCCTTCTCGACGGCATCGCCGGAATCGACGATGCCATAATCCTTCATCGTCTGGATCGAGAAGGCGATCTGCTCATCCGTGATCTCGGGATTGTCGGTCTTGATCAGGGCGTTGGCAGCCTTGTTGTCGCCGTAGAGATAATTGTACCAGCCGATGATCGAGGCTTCGACGAAGCGCTTCACAACGTCGGGATTGGCCTTCAGATAGTCCTGCGTCGTTTCGATCAGCGTCGAATAGGTGTTGAAGCCGCTATCGGCGAGCAGGAAGAGCTTCGGCTTGAAGCCGCCCTGCTTCTCGATCTCGAACGGCTCGGACGTAATGTAGCCCTGCTGTGCCGAATTCTTGTCGGCGAGGAACGGCGCCGGATTGAAGGTATAGGGCTTGTACTGCTCGTCCTTGAAACCCGGGAAGGCCGATTTCATCCACTGGAAATAGGAGGCGAAGCCGTCCTTGCCCATGAAGATGGTCGGCAGCTTGGCGAGATCCTCGAACTTGTCGATGCCCGTATCCGGATGGGCGATGATGACCTGCGGTTCCTTCTGGAAGATCGCGGCAACCTCGACCAGCGGAACGCCCTCGGCGGCGGCCGAGAATGGCTCCAGCAGATTGCCGGCCATGAAGAACTGCGTCTTGCCGGCGAGCATCAAAGCGCGATTGGCCGCCTGCGGTCCGCCCTGCACGATGGTGACCTTAAGACCGTACTTCTCATACGTGCCGTCGGCGACGGCTTGATAGAAGCCGCCATGTTCCGCCTGGGCGAGCCAGTTCGTGCCGAAGCTGACCTCGTCCAGCGCGAAGGCCTGCCCCGCGCCGAACAGCGCCATCGCGCCAGCCGCCGCGCCCAGTATGCCGTTCCTCATCGGTCCCATCCCACTTCCCTCTCTTCGACGCCGTCTTCCGATCTCTCGGATTGCGCGGGCCCCGGCAAAAGCCGACGGCCGCCTCTCAATCGCAAGACGCATGCCACGCAGCCGCCGCATCCATCTGCCGCGACCCTCGCCGATGGCGGCGGCCGCGGGCCTTCGACAGTCAATTTAGGGGATGAATTCTGCCCAGCATAGAGGCATCCGCATCATCATCTGGACACGTGTGCGGCCATTTGCCCAATGCATGTGCGATCCGGTCGGGGCCCGCCTTGCGAAGGCGCCACGTCGCTTCTAGCCTTAATCCCCAGCATCCATTCTCAGGACCGAGGCTCCATGTCCAACCGCGCCGTGACGCCATCCGACATTCGTCCGCCCTTCGGCCGCTACAGCCACGGCGTCGAAGTGCCGGCCGTAAGCCGCTTCGTCTACACCTCCGGCCAGCTCGGCGTCCGGTCCGACGACAGCGTTCCCGAAACGATCGAGGAGCAGGCCGAGATATGTTTTGAAGCGATCCGCAGCATTCTCGCCGCAGGCGGCATGGATCTTTCCGACATTGTCCGCCTCTCCGCCTTCGTGACGAAGCGCGAGGACATGCGACGCTATATGGCCGTTCGCGATCGCTATGTGAGCGATCCGCCGCCGGCTTCGACTCTCTTCATCGTGTCCGGCTTCACCCGGCCGGAGTTTCTCGTCGAGGTCGAGGCCGTGGCGGCGAAGGCGGACTGATCGCGGCGAACGCATCCTCGGCCAGCACGAGTGTTTCGAAGGCCTGCACGGCGGCCGTCGCATGCCGCTCGCGATGGCGGATGAGGCTGAGCGCCCGCCGCGTCAGCGTGAGATCCGCCCGCACCACGCGCCCGGCGGCCAGCGCCGAAGCCGCGGCGGCGATCGAGACCGCCGCGACGGACGATCCGCCCTCGACCGCCGACAGCACCGCTTCGTTCGACGGCAGACCGAGCGCGATCTCAAGCCCCGCCGGATCGATGCCTTCAATCCGCAGGAATGCCTCGAAGGAAGATCGCGTGCCGGAGCCGGCCTCGCGCAGCACCCAGCGCGCCTTGCCGATGTCATGGGTTCCGAGCCGCCGTCCGTCCGCCCAGGGATGGGTCGGCGCGACGACGGCAATCAATTCATCCTCGGCAAGGTCGCGGCGCAGCAGAAGCGGCGACGCGAAGGCTCCCTCGATGAAGCCAAGTTCCACCCGGCCCTCGACCACGGCATGGCCGATGGTCTCGGTATTGCCGGTGACGAGACGAATGCCGATGCCCGGATGGGCATCATGGAACCGCATCAGCAGGCGCGGCAGATAATAGCTCGCCATGGTCTGGCTGGCGCCGAGCAGCAGCGCCCCGCTGGCCAGCCCGCCAAGATCGGACAGCATGGCTTCCGCCGCCGCCGCTCTTTCGAGAATGGCCTTCGCCTCGCTCAGAAAGAGCCGCCCGGCGCCGGTCAGCACGATGCCGCGTCCCACGCGGTCGAACAACGCCACCTGATAGCGCCCCTCCAGCGTGCGAATGGCGGAACTGACAGCCGAAGGCGTCAGATGCAGCGCCTCGGCGGCCCGCGTCAGATGCTGCCGCTCGGCAACGGCCAGGAAGATCCGGAGCTGTTCGAAGGTCATGAGGGGATCATTCGATTTAACCGAATGAACACTACGATCTTTCGCGATGGATTGCACGGATATCCTGTGCGATCACCCCCTCGACACAGCGTTCGCCATGCCAAGCGAGCCGGGATCCGCAAACGAACCCGACAATCTCGGCAGACGCGCGGAACGGTTCGGGAGTAAGGCCGATGGCCCAATTGACGATCATCGCAACGCGGGACGCGGCGCTGGCCGAGCCGCCGCGCATCAACAGCCTTCGCGAGCGCGTGCGGCAGTTCACGCCGAACTGGTTCGCCGCAACGATGGGCACGGGCGGCCTGGCGCTGGCGCTACATCAGTTTCCGCTGGCGATGCCCGGTCTCGACGCGCTAGGCCGCACGCTCTGGATGGCCAATATCGCCCTCTTCGTCCTGTTCGCAGCGCTTTATGCCGCGCGCTGGGTCCTCTTCTTCGACGAGGCACGGCTGATATTCCGCCATCCCGTGATGTCGATGTTCCTCGGCACCATCCCGATGGGTCTTGCGACCGTTATCAACGGCTTCCTTGCCTATGGAGTCCCGCTCTGGGGCGACGCGGCGATCGGCATCGCCCGGAACCTCTGGTGGCTGGATGTCGGCCTCTCCGTCGCTTGCGGCGCGCTCGTGCCCTTCCTGATGTTCACGCGCCAGGACCACAGCCTCGAAAAGATGACAGCCATCTGGCTGCTGCCGATCGTGGCGGCGGAGGTGGCGGCGACGAGCGGCGGCCTGCTGGCGCCGCATCTCGGACCGGCGGAGGGGTACGGCGTCCTGATTCTGAGCTATGTCCTCTGGGCCTATTCCGTGCCGCTCGCCATGAGCATCCTCGTGCTGCTGCTTCTGCGCCTCTATCTTCACAAGCTGCCGCCGCGCGCGATGGCCGCCTCGGGCTGGCTCGCTCTCGGTCCAATCGGCACCGGCGCACTGGGACTGCTCGTTCTGGGTGGCAACGCACCGGCGCTCTTCGCTGCCCATGGCCTCGGCGAAGTCGGGCAGATGGCGTTCGGCATCGGCATCATCGGCGGCCTGATGCTCTGGGGCTATGGCGCCTGGTGGCTGCTGCTGGCGCTGCTGAAGACGGCGCAATATCTGCGCGAGGGACTGCCGTTCAATCTCGGCTGGTGGGCCTTCACCTTCCCGCTCGCCGTCTATGCCCTGGCAACGCTGGCACTGGCCAACGCCACCGGCTTCGACTTCTTCACGGTCGTCGGCGCCTGCCTCGTTGTCGCGCTTGCGGCGGCATGGGCGATCGTTGCCACGCGGACGGCGATCGGCGCCTGGCGCGGCGATCTGTTCATCGCGCCCTGCCTCGCCGCGGTTACAGAGGCACAGGCGGCCCGGATCGCAGCCTGAAGCCGCGCGTGTTGCGTCGCAGCAGCCGCCGTGATGGTATCGGCCAAACAGGCGGCGATATCGGAGCGGACAGGATGGCTGACAGAGTTTGGGTGAAGGATCCGATCGCGGTGCTGGGCGAAGGCGCCGAACGCGGCGTGGTCGTCGAGGACGGCAGAATAGCCGAACTCGTCGGCAAGGGCGCGGAACCGTCCCACCCGGTCCATTCTGTCTTCGACGCTTCCCGCCACGTGGTGACGCCGGGCCTGGTCAACACGCACCATCATATGTTCCAGACGCTGACGCGGGCTCACCCGAGCGCGATCAACAAGGAACTGTTCCCCTGGCTGGAAGCGCTGTTCCCGATCTGGTCGAAGAATGTCGATCCCGAGAATTTCCGCCTCGCCACCCGCCTCGCGCTCACCGAACTGCTGATCTCGGGCTGCACCACCGCCTCGGACCATCAATATCTCTATCCGCGCGGCCTAGAATCCGCGATGGACATCCAGGCGGAGGAGGCGGCCAGGCTCGGCATCCGCATGACGCTGAACCGCGGCTCCCTCAATCTGACCGTCGAGGAAGGCGGCAATGCCGACCAGAACGCCGTGCAGGACACCGACGTCATCCTGGCCGATTGCGAGCGGGTCATCGGCCGCTATCACGACGCGTCGGAAGGCTCGATGCTACAGGTGGCGCTCGCGCCCTGCGCGCCCTTCAACGTCACCAAGCGGCTGATGATCGAGACGGCCGAACTGGCGGCCAAATGCAATTGCCACATGCACACCCATCTCGCCGAGACGCGCGACGAGAATGTCTACTGCATGGAGCATTTCGGCTATCGCCCGGTCGATTATCTCGAAGAAGTCGGCTGGCTCAACGACCGCGTCTGGCTGGCGCACGGCATCCATTTCAACGACGAGGAAGTCATCCGCCTCGGCAAGAACGGCGTCGGCGTCTCGCATTGCCCGACCTCGAACATGGTGCTCGCCTCCGGCCAGTGCCGCACCAAGGAACTGGAAGCTGCCGGCTCGCCGGTCGGCCTCGGCGTCGACGGCTCGGCCTCGAACGACAATTCCAACCTGATGGAGGCGGTGCGCCACGCGCTGATGATCGGCCGGCTTACCTACAACGCCGAACAGGTAACGCATCTCGACGCCTTCCGCTGGGCGACCGAGGGCTCGGCCAATTGCCTCGGCCGCCAGGACATCGGCTCGATCGCCGTCGGCAAGCAGGCCGACATGGCCTTCTACACGCTCGACGAACTGCGCTTCTCTGGCGCCGGCGACCCGATCGCGGCGCTGGTGCTGTGCGGCGCCTACAAGGCCGATCGTGTCATGGTCAAGGGCGACTGGAAGATCGAGGACGGCGTGCCTCCGGGCATGGATCTCGCCGAGCTGCGCTATGAGCACGGCCGGGTGGCGAAGAAGTTTTTGGAGGCGGTGTGAAGGTGAGTCGCCCTTCTTCTTCCCCTCTCCCGCTTGCGGGAGAGGTTGGGTGAGGGACTTGCTTGCTGCGACGGAGCTTAGCGGACGATAGACCGAGAAAGGCCCTCACCCCGGCCCTCTCCCGCAAGCGGGAGAGGGAGAAGGAAGAAAGCGGTAGCGCTCCATCCGCACGAACTTCCCGTCCCGCCCGGCACATCTCCCTGCCCTTTGCCGCACATATGATCTTGCCCGACGGCTAGCGACGATATCTTGTCGCTTGCCGGGCATGCATGAGGACGGAGATGACCGAGCGGCGCTGGATCAAGGACCCGATCGCGACTCTGGCCGAGGGCGCCGAGCGCGGCGTCGTCGTCGAGGGCGGGCGGATCGTCGAACTGGTGGCGACCGGCGCCGAGCCGGCTCATCCCGTTCATTCGGTGTTCGATGCGTCGCGCCATGTCGTGACGCCCGGCCTCGTCAACACGCATCACCACTTCTTCCAGACGATGACGCGGGCGCACCCCAAGGCGATGAACCGCTCGCTCTGGCCGTGGATCACCTCGATCTATCCGGTGTGGACCCGCCATGTGAACGCGCAGAATTTCCGGCTCGCAGCGCGGCTCTCCATGACCGAGCTCTTGATGTCGGGCTGCACCTGCGCCTCGGACCATCACTATCTCTTCCCCTCCGGCCTCGAAAACGCGATGGACATCGAGGCGGAGGAAGCGGCGGCGCTCGGCCTGCGCATGACGCTGACGCGCGGCGCGCTCGACCTCTCCGGCGGCGAGGACAGCCAGGCCGTGGCGCCGGGTGGTGCGATCCAGGTTGATGATGTGATCCTCGCCGATTGCGAGCGGGTGATCGCGCGCTATCACGACCGATCGGACGGCGCGATGACCCGCGTTGCGCTCGCGCCGAACGCGCCCTTCGACGTGACGAAGCATTTGATGCGCGAAACCGCGGCGCTGGCCGAAAAGCACGATTGCCGCCTGCACACCCATCTGGTCGAAACCGCCCAGGAAGCCGCCTTCGCCCGCGAAAAACATGGCATGACGGCAGCTGACTATCTGGAGGATTGCGGCTGGCTGACCAACCGCACCTGGCTCGCCCACGGCATCTATTTCGACGACGCAGAGATTGCGAAGCTGGGATGGCACGGCGTCGGCATCTGCCACTGTCCCACTTCGAACATGGTGCTCTCGTCCGGCTTCTGTCGGACGAAAGAGCTGGAGGCAGCCGGCGTTCCGGTCGGCCTCGGCGTCGACGGCTCGGCCTCGAATGACAATTCCAACCTGATGGAAGCCGTCCGTCACGCGCTGATGCTGGGTCGCCTGAAATACAATGCCGAGACCGTCACCCATCTCGATGCGCTGCGCTGGGGAACGGAAGGCTCGGCGCGTTGCCTCGGCCGCGACGACATCGGCACGATCGCCGTCGGCAAGCAGGCCGACCTCGCCTTCTGGTCCCTCGACGAACTGCGCTTCTCCGGCGCCGGCGATCCGATCGCCGCCCTCGTACTCTGCGGCGCCCATGCGGCGGATCGCGTCATGGTCAAGGGCGAGTGGCGGGTCGAGGATGGCATGCCGGTCGGAATCGACCTCGCCAGGCTGCGCTATGAGCATGGCGAGGCGGCGAAGGCGTTTCTGGAGGCGCTGTAAGCTATGACGGAACAGGTTAGAATATCGTCGGCTCACGGTTCATCGTGGATTGAGTTCGGCGTTCCCAATGTCAAAGGAGAAGTCACGTACTTCGAGGTCACTGCGAGATTCGGGGTGTTCTCGGGGGCTAACAAAGTAAGCGCAGACCCTTACGACTCCCCGGCTTACCTCTTTGAGGCCGCTGCCGAAGATTGGACGGGTTACAAATTCTGGAATTCGGACGGCGGCGAACTTTCTCTTCGCCTTTCTAAGGATTCAGTTGGCCACTGTGGTCTCGAAGTTCGACTACATGAAGGACCGTTGCTTGATGTTGAGTTGAAGGGAGGACTGCTTCTCGAGCTAGGCTCCCTGGATACGATCGCCGGCCAACTTCGGCGCCTGTTCGCAGGAACACCTGCGGGAGCGCCTCGCGAAACGCTTATGAATTTCGGACCGATAGAGATTTCTCAATCATGACTCTCCCCCGTCCCTACTGGCACGAAATGCAGGCGCCGGACTTCCTCGATCCGTCGACGAAGGACTGGATCGCTGTGCTCCCCGTCTGCGCCATCGAGCAGCACGGGCCGCATCTGCCGGTCTATACCGATCATTGCATCGGCGAGGGCATGGTGAAGCGGACGGTGGAATTGTTGCCGGAAGGGCTGCCGGTGACGTTCCTGCCGCTGCAGCCGATCGGCAAATCGAACGAACACATCTCGTCGCCCGGCACGATCACCTTCTCTTGGGAGACGGCGATCCGGATCTGGATGGAGATCGGCGATTCGATCGCCAGGGCCGGGGTGAAGAAGCTCGTCATCGTCACCTCGCATGGCGGCAATGTCGCCATCGCCGACATCCTCGCCCGCGAGCTTCGGATCAAATACGACATGCTCGTGGTCTCGACCGGCTGGGCCGGCGTCGGCGAACCGGAAGGGCTCGTGGAAGCGCGGGAGAACCTCTACGGCATCCATGGCGGCGATGTCGAAACCTCGATCATGCTGCATCTGCGACCCGATCTGGTGAGGATGGACATGGCCGAGGATTTCCTTTCCGCGCAGCTCGATCTCATTAAGGAATTCAAGCATTTGCGCTTCCATCAGGCGGCGGCGCGGATCGGCTGGAAGGCGCAGGACCTGAACCCCGCCGGCGCCGTCGGCAATGCCGCGCGAGCCACCGCCGAGCGTGGCCGGCTGATTGTCGATCACCAGGCCAGGCTCTTCGTCGAGCTGCTGGAGGAGGTGGCGCGCTTCGATCTTTCGCGGCTCTGGCGCCCCAGCCCCTGAATGAGGGGCGCGACACGTCGATTCGCTTGAGGGTTTCGCCGAAGCCCCGATAGAGTGAGCGCAGGGAAGGGCTTCCGCCCAGGCCGCGCAGCCCCGGGGGCGGGTGTTGGTCGACATCGTCATTACCGAGTTCATGCACAAGCAGGCGGTCGCCGACCTCTCGCGCGACTTCGACGTGCATTACGAGCCGACGCTCGGCATGGACCCGGCGGCGCTCGGTCCCTTCCTGCGCCGCGCGGTCGCGCTCATCATCCGCGACCGCACGCTGGTCGATATTCCGTTGATCGCGCAGGCCTATCAGCTTCGGGTCATCGGCCAGGTCGGGCTTCCCTCCGATAATATCGACATGCAGAGCTGCGAAGCGCAT
Source organism: Kaistia algarum (assembly GCF_026343945.1). Classification (NCBI taxonomy): domain Bacteria; kingdom Pseudomonadati; phylum Pseudomonadota; class Alphaproteobacteria; order Hyphomicrobiales; family Kaistiaceae; genus Kaistia; species Kaistia algarum. The sequence goes on along the minus strand of NZ_JAPKNJ010000001.1, from coordinate 2,438,012 downwards.
GGGATCGCCATCCTGCGTGCGCCCGACGCCATGGCCGACGCCATCGGCGAATATGTGATCGCCGCCGCCCTCGTCCTGACGCGCGGCGGCTTTTATTCGAGCCGCGATGTCATGGCCGGCAAATGGCCGCGCGGGCTGCTCATGGGCCGCGAGATCGGGGGACGCACGCTCGGTCTCGTCGGGCTCGATTTCGGCGCCCGCAGCACTGCCGTCCGGGCTCGTGCGCTCGGAATGACGATCGTCGGCTGGGATCCACTGCTGAAGGCCAGCCATCCGGCCTGGAGCGACATCGAGCGCCTTGAATTCCCGGACCTGCTTGGCCGAGCCGATGTCATCAGCGTCCATCTGCCGCCCCGGCCGGAGTTTCGCGGCCGTTTCGATTCCGCCGCGCTCAACCGCATGAAAGCCGGGGCGGTGCTGATCTCGGTAGGCGCCGCGGGTGTCGTTGACGAGGCGGCGGTCGCCAACATGCTCGCAATCGGCAAACTGCGGGGCGCCGCGCTCGACGGCTTCGAGACAGAGCCGCTGACGATCGAGGCCGGTGCCGTTTTCGCCGCGGTCCCCAATCTGATCCTGACGCCGCGCATCGCCGACCTGACGCTGGAATCGCACCTGCGCTCTTCCGAGGCGATCGTCGAAAAGGTCCGGGGCGCCCTGGCGCGCTGACCATCTGGACAAAATTGCACTTGCTTTCGTGTCCGCCCTCGGCTCGACTGAGTACTTGTCGTCGCCCATGAGCCAGCCCGGAAGAGGCTGGCCGGCGACAGCCTGCAGGAACGCGCATCATATTGCGATGAAGGGGAATTCAGCGATGAAGAGGTTCACCGGCCTTCTAGCGGCCACTATGCTCATCGGCGGTCTGGCGACGGCCGCCGAGGCCAAGACACTCGTCTATTGCGCCGAGGGCAGTCCCGAAAACTTCAATCCGCAGATCAATACGACCGGAACATCGCTGGACGCGGCGCGGCCGGCCTTCAACCAGCTCGTCCAGTTCGAGCCGGGCACGACCAATGTCATTCCGGGCCTCGCCGAGAAATGGGATGTCTCTCCCGACGGCACGGTGATCACCTTCCACCTGCGCAAGGGCGTCAAGTTCCATTCGGTCAAAGGCTTCACGCCGACCCGCGACTTCAACGCCGACGATGTGATCTTCTCGTTCGACCGCCAGTGGAAGAAAGACAACCCGTATCACGACGTTTCGGGTGGCGCTTATGACTACTTCAACGACATGGGCATGCCCGATCTGTTGAAGTCGATCGAGAAGATCGATGACTATACGGTCAAGTTCACGCTGACCCGCCCGGAAGCGCCCTTCCTCGCCAATCTTGCGATGGATTTCGCGACCATCCTGTCGGCCGAATATGCCGATGCGATGCTGAAGGCCGGCACGCCCGAGCAGGTCGACCAGGTGCCGGTCGGCACCGGCCCGTTCGAATTCGTCGCCTACCAGAAGGACGCGGTCATCCGCTACAAGGCGTTCCCGGAATATTGGGGCGGCGCACCGAAGATCGATCTAGTCTTCGCGATCACCAAGGATCCAACCGCACGCTGGGCCAAGGTGCAGAATGGCGAATGCCATGTCATGCCCTACCCGAACCCGGCCGATCTCACGGCGATCGGCAAGGATCCGAATGTCGACCTGATGCAGCAGCCGGGCCTCAATATCGGCTATCTCGCCTTCAACGTCACCAAGAAGCCCTTCGACGACAAGCGCGTGCGCCTCGCCGTCACCTATGCGATCGACAAGGATGCGATCCTGAAGGACGTTTATCTCGGCGCGGGCCAGCCGGCGAAGAACTTCATCCCGCCGACCATCTGGGGCTATAACGACGCCATCGTCGACTATCCGCACGACGTCGAGAAGGCGAAGGAACTGCTCAAGGAAGCCGGCCTCGAAAACGGCTTCGAGACGGATCTGTGGTGGATGCCCGTGCAGCGCCCCTACAATCCGAACGCCAAGCGCGTTGCCGAGATCATCCAGTCGGATCTCGAGAAGCTCAACATCAAGTCGACGCTCGTCTCCTATGAATGGGGCGAATATCGCAAGCGCCTGCAGGCCGGCGAGCACCAGATGGGCCAGCTTGGCTGGACCGGCGATAATGGTGATCCGGACAATTTCTTCTTCCTGCTCGGCTGCGACGCGGCCCGTGAAGGCGGCCAGAACCTCTCCAAATGGTGCAACAAGGATTTCGACGACAAGTTGAAGAAGGCCAAGGGCACCTTCGACAAGGCGGAGCGCACCAAGCTCTATGAGGAGATGCAGGTCATCGCCCATGACGAGGTGCCGGTGTTCACCATCGCCCATTCCGTCGTGTTCGAGCCCGTGCGCAAGGAAGTCGTCGGCTACAAGGTCAGCCCGCTGGGCCGGCATGAATTCCAGGATGTCGACCTGAAATAGGCCGCCTCTAACTCATGACGGCCGCGCGGCATCGTTCGCGCGCCGTCTCTCCGACTGGACCAGGCGGCTCGATGCGTCGGACCGCCCACCACGGGTCCCAGCATGATCGGTTTCATCGTCCGGCGCGTATTGCTGGTCATTCCGACCTTTGTCGCGATCGCCTTCCTGACCTTCGTCGCGATCCGCCTCGTTCCGGGCGATCCGATCGAGGTCAGAACCGGCGAGCGCGGCATCTCGCCGGAACGGCTCGCCTATTTCCGCCATGAGCTCGGGCTCGACCAGCCGGTCTGGAAGCAATTCCTCGACTATCTCTGGCAGCTCGCGCACGGCAATTTCGGCACGTCGCTATCAACGCATGCGCCGGTGCTGACCGAATTCGCGACGCTCTTTCCCGCGACGCTGGAACTGGCCCTCTGCGCCATGATCTTCGCCGTCGTTCTCGGCGTGCCGGCGGGTGTTATCGCGGCGACCCGACGCGGCAGCTTCATCGACTATTCGCTGATGGGCGTGGCGCTTACCGGCTTCTCGATGCCGATATTCTGGTGGGGCCTGCTGCTGATCCTGTTCTTCTCGGTGACGCTCGGCTGGACGCCGGTCTCGGGCCGCATCGACCTGCTCTATTATTTCGAGCCCGTCACCGGCTTCATGCTGATCGACAGCCTGCTTTCCGATCAGGACGGCGCCTTCCTCTCGGCGCTTTCGCATCTGATCCTGCCGACCATCGTGCTCGGCACGATCCCGCTGGCGACCATCGCCAGGATGACCCGCTCGGCCATGCTGGAGGTGCTGGGCGAGGATTATGTCCGCACGGCGCGCGCCAAGGGCCTTTCGCCCTTCCGCATCGTCGGCATCCATGCGTTGCGCAACGCGCTGATTCCGGTCGTCACCGTGATCGGCCTGCAGGTCGGCATGCTGATGGCCGGCGCCGTGCTCACCGAATATATCTTCTCCTGGCCGGGCATCGGCACCTGGCTGATCGAATCGATCCAGCGCCGGGACTATCCGGTCCTACAGGGCGGCATCCTGCTGGTCTCCGCCATCGTCATCTTGATCAACATCCTCGTCGACCTGCTCTACGGCGTGCTCAACCCGAGGATCCGCCATGCCCGCTGACAGGACTGCCGTGCCGACCGCCTCCGCGCCGCCCGGGGTGATCGCGGCTTTCTTCCGGGCCTTCTCGGAGAACCGGGCCGCGGTGGCAGGCCTCATCCTGCTGACACTGCTGGTCCTCGTCGCCATCTTCGCGAATCTCATCGCACCCTATGATCCGACCGAGCAATTCCGGGAGTTCGTCCGCATCCCGCCCGCCTGGATGGAGGGCGGCAATGCCGCCTTCCCGCTGGGTACCGACGAGATCGGCCGCGACATGCTCTCCCGCCTCATCTTCGGCGCGCGGCTGTCCCTGTTCATCGGCCTTTCCGTCGTCGTCGCCTCCATGATCGTCGGCATCGCGCTCGGCCTCATCGCCGCCTTCTTCCCCGGCTGGCCGTCGATCGTGATCATGCGGGCGATGGACGTGATCCTGTCCGTGCCCAGCCTGCTGCTCGCCATCGTCATCGTCGCCATCATCGGCCCAAGCCTCACCAACACGATCGTGGCGATCACCGTCGTCTATCTGCCGAACTATGTACGCCTCGTCCGCGCCTCAGCCCTGTCGGAGAAGTCGCGCGACTATGTGACGGCGGCGCGCGTTGCCGGCGCCGGAACGCTCTACATCATGTTCCGGACGGTGCTGCCCAATTGCATGGCGCCGATCATCGTGCAGGCCGCGCTGACCATCTCGAACGCCATATTGGAGGCGGCGGCGCTGGGCTTCCTCGGCCTCGGCGCGCAGCCGCCCTCGCCGGAATGGGGCGCCATGCTGGCCTCGGCCCGCGAATTCCTGCAGAGCGCCTCCTGGATCGTCACCGAACCGGGCCTCGCCATCCTGATCACGGTGATCTCGATCAATTTGGTCGGCGACGGCCTGCGCGACGCCCTCGACCCGAAGATGCGGAGGAGTTGAGCCATGGCGCTTCTCGAAATCTCCGATCTCACCGTCGAGTTCCGGACCGCTTCCGGGCTCTTCCGCGCGGTCGACAATGTCTCGCTCAGGCTCGATGCCGGCGAGATCCTCGCGATCGTCGGCGAATCCGGCTCGGGCAAATCCGTCGCCATGCTGGCCGTGATGGGGCTTCTCCCCTGGTCGGCCAAGGTGACCGCGAAACGCCTCGCCTTCGATGGCCGCGATCTGATGGGGCTCACGCCGCGCGAGCGCCGCAAGATCGTCGGCAAGGACATGGCGATGATCTTCCAGGAGCCGATGTCGAGCCTCAATCCCTGCTTCACCGTGGGCTACCAGATCGGCGAGAGCCTCAAGGCGCATCTCGGCCTTTCGCGGGCCGAGCGGCGGGAACGTTCGATTCAACTGCTGAATGCCGTCGGCATTCCGGACCCCGAACGCCGTCTGTCAGCCTTCCCGCACCAGCTTTCCGGCGGCATGAGCCAGCGCGTCATGATCGCGATGGCGCTTGCCTGCCATCCGAAGCTCGTTATCGCCGACGAACCGACCACGGCCCTCGACGTCACCATCCAGGCCCAGATCCTGGAATTGCTCGTCTCGCTGCAGAAGGAGACGGGGATGGGCCTCGTCCTCATCACCCATGACATGGGCGTCGTCGCGGAGACGGCGGAGCGCGTCTCGGTTCATTATGCCGGGCAGAAGATCGAGGAGCAGCCCGTCGGCCCGCTCTTCTCCGATCCGCATCATCCCTATACGGCGGCACTGCTGGCGGCCCTGCCCGAGCGATCCAGCGGACGATATCTGCCCTCTATCCCCGGCGTCGTGCCGGGTCAGTTCGACCGCCCGCCCGCCTGCCTGTTCGAGCCGCGCTGCCGCTTCGCCACCGAGCGCTGCCGGGAAAAAGTCCCACCGCGCCAGGGCGCCATCGCCGGCTTCGCGCTCTGCCACTATCCCCTGACCCATGGCCGTCCGGTCGGCCATCCCCATCCCGAAGGCCGGGAGGTAGCGGCTTGAACGCGCCGGTCGTCCTCGAAGCGAGCCATCTCGCCCGCCATTACCGGGTCAGCCGCGGCGCGTTCGCGCCGACCGCCACGATCAAGGGCCTCGCCGATGCGAGCTTCACGCTCCACGCCGGCCAAACGCTCGCCATCGTTGGCGAATCAGGCTGCGGCAAGTCGACACTCGCCCGTCTCGTCACCATGATCGAGCCGCCATCCGCCGGCAGCCTGCGCATCGGCGATGTCGACATCGCCACCGCCGACCGCGCCAGTCTCCGGGCCCTTCGCTCGGACGTGCAGATCATCTTCCAGAACCCCTATGGCTCGCTCAATCCACGCCAGACCATCCTCGACGCGCTGATCGAGCCGCTGGCCCTCAACCAGCGCGGCGCCAACGCGAAGGCTCGCCGCGAGGCGGCGCTCGCCATGCTGGAGCGCGTCGGCCTGCGACCCGAGCACGCCGATCGCTATCCACACATGTTCTCCGGCGGCCAGCGCCAGCGCATCGCCATCGCCCGCGCGCTGATGCTCCAGCCCAAGATCCTCGTGCTCGACGAGCCGGTTTCGGCGCTCGATCTCTCCGTGCAGGCCCAAGTGTTGAACCTGCTCGTCGATCTGCAGCAGAGCTTCGGCCTCTCCTATCTCTTCATCAGCCATTCGCTCTCGGTCGTGCGCCATATGGCCGACGAGGTCGCCGTCATGTATCTCGGCCGCATCGTCGAGCACGCGCCGCGCGAGACCCTGTTCGAGCGGCCGCTGCATCCCTATACGCAGGCCCTGCTCTCGGCGACGCCGGTAGCCGACCCGGAGCGTCCGCGCGAGCGCGTGCGCCTCAAGGGCGAACTGCCCTCCCCGTTCAATCCGCCAGCCGGCTGCGCCTTCAACCCCCGCTGCCCGCTCGCCTTCGACAAATGCCGCATCGACCGGCCGGAACTCGAATGGCGGGGGGAAAGCGAAGTGGCATGCTGGGCGGTCTGACGGGCGGCGCGCCGCTCGCCTGAACATTGTAACGCCCCCCGTGCAAAACGCTCCCCGATCGCCTATATCACCCTACCTCGACTTCCCTCATTCGCCCGGCGCTGGTCGCCGGGCCGGAGATTGACCGATGGCGGAAACGCAGATTCCGGTGACCGTGCTCACGGGCTACCTCGGAGCCGGCAAGACGACGCTCCTGAACCGCATTCTCTCGGAGAACCACGGCAAGAAATATGCGGTCGTGGTCAATGAGTTCGGCGAGATCGGCATCGATAACGACCTCATCGTCGAGAGCGACGAAGAGATCTACGAGATGAACAATGGCTGTGTCTGCTGCACGGTGCGCGGCGACCTCATTCGTGTCGTCGAAGGCTTGATGAAGCGGCCCGGCGGCTTCGATGGCATCCTCGTCGAGACCACGGGCCTCGCCAATCCGGCCCCGGTCGCGCAGACCTTCTTCATGGACGAGGATGTGCGCGCCAAGTCGCGGCTCGACGCGGTCGTCACCGTCGCCGACGCCTTGAACCTCTTGAAGCGGCTCGACGATTCGCCCGAGGCCGAGGAGCAGATCGCGTTCGCCGACGTGGTGCTGCTGAACAAGATCGACCTTGTCGGCCCCGAGCAGCTCGCGGCCGTCGAGCGCCGCATCCGCGAGATCAACCCGCACGCCACCATCCACCGGACGGAACGCTCGGCGATCGACCTCGACAAGGTGCTCGACCGCGGCGCCTTCGACCTGGAGCGCATCCTGACCCTCGATCCGGAATTCCTTGAGGGCGAGGATCACGATCATGGGGACCACGACCATGATCATGAATGCGGCCCGAACTGCGATCACGACCACCACCATCACGGCCATGATCATGATCATGCCCACGACCACCATCATCACCATCCTCGCCACGACGCATCGGTCTTCTCGATCTCGCTGCGCGGCGGCGAACTCGATCCGGGCAAGTTCTTCCCGTGGATCCAGGAAGTGACGCAGGTCGAGGGCGCCAACATATTGCGCCTCAAGGGCATTCTTGCCATGGAGCGCGACCCGGACCGCTATGTGATCCAGGGCGTGCATATGATCATCGAGGGCACGCATCAGCGCCCCTGGGGCAAGGACGAACACCGCGAAAGCCGGCTCGTCTTCATCGGCCGCAAGCTGAACGAGCAGGCGATCCGCAAGAGCTTCGAAGCCTGCCTCGTCAAGCCAAACTGACCCGCTTGACGGCCGTCGTCCCAGACCACGGCCGTCGCTTTCCTTCCTCATTCCGACAGCCCAAGACTTCATGCCGACGCTGCAGACCTTTCCCTTCGGTGCCTATGTCGTTGGCGCCGCCTTTCTTCGCGGCGTTCCCGCCTTCGCGCTTGGCGATGGCCGCCTCGCCCGTGTCGATGGTGCCGCGGCCGAGACGGCTATCGGCCATGGCGGCGGGTTGATGGCGGCAGCGGCGAGTCTCGACGGCGAGCAGCTTCTGACCTCCGGCGATGATGGCCGCGTCGTCGCCTTCGATGCCGCTGGCGGGGTTGTCGAACTGGCCTCGCGGCCGAGGAAATGGATCGACCAGCTCGCCACCGGCCCGAACGGCGCCTTCGCTTTCGGATTCGGGCGCGAAGCCGTCGTGCATCTGCCCGACGGCAAGGAGCGTGCCTTGACCCATGAGCGCGCGGTAGGCGGTCTCGCCTTCGCGCCGAAGGGGCTGCGTCTCGCCGTGGCCCGCTACAATGGCGCGACGCTATGGTGGCCGGCCACCGACGCCAAGCCGACCGAGTTCGAATGGAAGGGCTCGCATATCGGCGTGTCCTTCTCGCCGGATGGCAAGTTCCTGGTGACGTCGATGCAGGAAAGCGCCCTCCATGGCTGGCGCGTCGCCGATGGCGGCGGCCATATGCGCATGTCGGGCTATCCCGGCAAGGTGAAGTCGATGTCGTGGTCAGCGAAGGGCCGTTTCCTCGCCACCTCCGGCGCCGAAATGGCGGTACTCTGGCCGTTCCACTACAAGGACGGGCCGACGGGACGCCAGCCCCTGCAACTCGGAACCCGTCCCGACAGCCTCGTCACTTTCGTCGCCTGCCATCCGAGCGAGGAAGTAGTGGCGATCGGCTACAAGGACGGCACGGTCATTGCCGCCCGCTTCACCGATTCCGGCGAGGCGGTGCTACGCAAGGCCGGCGAAGGCGGGCCGATCAGCACGCTCGCCTGGGACAAGGACGGCGTCCGCATCGCCTTCGGCACCGAGGAAGGCACCGCCGGGATCATCGATCTGCGCGACTGATCACCGGCGGCTATCGCCGGTAGACGTTCACCGCGAACAGCACCATGCCGATGAGCGTGATCAGCGATCCGACGATCACCAGCGGCTCGCCCGCCGGGACGACCAGCAAGGTCAGTATCAGGCCGGGGATCATCACCCAGACGCCGACCGTCGAGATCCAGAACTGGGCATAGGCCGCGCGCCATTCCGCCTTGGCCGGCACGGCGTTATAATAGAAGCCCATCAGAGCGAGAGAGACCCAGCCGATCAGATTGAGATGGGCGTGCGCAGGTGCCAAGGTGAAGTCCTGTTTCATTCCCATGGTGATGCCCATCAACATGCCCAGGATGACGTAGATCACCGCGGATTTGATGAACCATTGGCTGAGCTTCGGCATGATGTCTCTCCCTCCAGCGACGCGCGACAGATATCGGCGCTCCTCCGACTACCGATTCTTCTGGAACAAGTCCAAGCTATTGAGACGGCAAAGCATAGCCATCATCATGATGTTGGGAGGGTTTCTGTTTACCGGGGCAGCGGAGGCCGTCGCGACGCCTGAGGCGGGAGAAAGCACCGAGCAGACGATCTGCCGGCTGATCGAAGCTTCCGCGAAAGCCGAGAACCTGCCGGTCGACTATTTCACGCGCCTGATCTGGCGCGAGAGTTCGTTCCGGCCCGGCGTCACGAGCCCCGCCGGGGCGCAGGGCATCGCCCAGTTCATGCCCGGAACGGCGGAGGAGCGCGGCCTTATCGATCCGTTCGATCCCGAAACGGCCATTCCCGCCTCGGCCGGCTATCTCGCAACGCTTCGTGCCCGCTTCGGCAATCTCGGACTCGCGGCGGCGGCCTATAATGCCGGACCGACGCGGCTGGCGCGATGGCTCACCAATGGCGGCAATCTGCCGATCGAGACCGAAGACTATGTGCTGTTCATAACCGGCCGTACCGTCGCCGACTGGGCCGCCCATGGCGCGAGCGAGCCGGACGATCCGCTCAAGGGGCAGATCTTCGCCGACCGCGCCCGGAAGGCGCCGAAAAAGCCCGCTGACTGCGCGACCATTGTCGCGGCCGTGCGAAAATCGGCGCCGTCGATCTATGACGGTGTCTATGCACGCTACGGCGTGCAGCTATCGGGCAATTTTTCCAAGGCGCGTGCCATCGCGACGTATGAGCGTCAGGTCCGGCGGTTTCCGACCCTCCTCGCCGGCAAGCCCACGCTGATCCTGGGCTCGCGCGCGCCCGGCCGTGGCCGTCGGGCTTTCTACCGCGTCCGGCTCCCGGCCGCGACGCTGAAGCAGGCTGGCATCCTCTGCCGCGACCTGCAACGAGCCGGAGGCAGTTGCGTCGTGTTGCGCAACTGACCCCGATCCTCGTCGCGATTCACCCGATATTGTGGACGAGCACGTTGCGGAACTGCCAGGGATCGCTCTCGTCGATATCTTCCGGGAAGAAGCCCGGCCGACCCGAAAGCGGTGTCCAGTCCGTGTAGACGCCCTCGACGGTCCCGAGATAGGGGCGCTGGATGCGCAGGCAGAAATGGTAGTCCATCTCGTCCGCCTCGACGATGCCGGCATTGGGATGCTCCAGCGCCCAGACCATGCCGGCGACGACCGCTGATGTGACCTGCATGCCGGTCGCGTTCTGGTAGGGCGCGTTCTGCCGCGCCTCGTCGATCGTGAGCCGCGAGCCATACCAATAGGCGTTGTTGGCGTGACCATAGAGCAGCACGCCGAGTTCGTCGCGGCCGGCGATAATCTCTTCCTCGCTCAGGATGTGCTGTTTGGTCTGGCGCTGCCCGGCACGGCCGAACAACTCATGCAGCGAGAGCACGGCGTCGTTGGAGGGGTGGTAGGCATAGTGGCAGGTCGGACGGTAGACGACGCTGCCCTCCTCCCGAACGGTGAAATGGTCCGCGATCGAGATCGCCTCGTTATGGGTGACGAGGAACCCAAGCTGCGGGCCCGGCGTCGGGCACCAGGAGCGCACGCGCGTGTCGGCGCCGGGCCCGAGCAGGAAGATCGCGGCGCCGCTGCCCGTATCATGGGTGCGGGCATGCTCAGGGATCCATTTCTCATGCGTGCCCCAGCCCATTTCGGCCGGCTGCAGCCCTTCGGACACGAAGCCATCAACTGACCAAGTGTTGACGAAGGTGTCCAGCGGCTTCGGATTGCGCGAGCGCTGCGTATCGCGCTCGGCGATGTGGATGCCCTTGACGCCGGTCGCGCGCATCAGTGAGGCCCATTCGCGCCGCGTCTTCGGCTCCTCGAATTCGATCCCGAGGTCGCGCGCCACGTCGACCAGTGCATGCTTCACGAACCAGGACACCATGCCGGGATTGGCACCGCAGCAGGAGACAGCCGTCGGACCGCCGGGATTGGCGCGCTTCTCGGTCAGCAGTTCCTCTCGGAGCGCGTAGTTGGAGCGCGAAGCCGGGTCGGCCTTATGGTCGTAATAGAAGCCGGGCCAAGGCTCGATCACCGTGTCGATATAGAGGCTGCCGAGCTCCCGGGTCAGCTTCATGATGTCGAGCGACGAGGTATCGACCGAAAGATTGATGCAGAAGGCCTGGCCGGGGCTGGCGGTCAGCAGCGGCGTCAGCACCTCGCGATAGTTTTCGCGGGTCAGCGCCATGCGCACATGCCGGGCGCCGAAAGTGGCGAGGAGCCCCGAATTTTCGTCGCTCGGCTCGACGACGACGAACTGCGAGCGGTCGATAGCAAAATGCCGGCGGATGAGCGGAAGTATCCCTCGGCCGATCGAACCGAAACCAATGATCACCACGGGGCCATCGATGCGACCATAAACAGGCCAATTGGTCATATCGGTGTTCTCCTCAACTTCAAACACGACGAACGCGGATGAACGCAAACCGCTTCGTACCTAAAAAACGCGACAGAAACGTAACCCCGCCCCGGCACGTTTTGCGAACGCAGCGGGCGACGGGGACAGATCTTCCATCACGATAGCAGAATGGCAGCCGCGCGGCTCCCCCGCCGGCCAATCCGGCAGGGACATGCAATCAGCGGACGGAATGCTGGCCGTCAGGCGGCCAGACGTACCGGCTCGAACGCCGCGTAATCGGGAACGAACGCCGGAGCAGCGAATTCGCCCGTCGGCTGCAGGAGGCCGACGGCTCCCGCGAGCGCTCCTTCACGCATTTCCAGCGCGAGGAAGCGGTTCCGGTCCACCGGGCCGGGCATCAGAAGCCGGGCGGTCGGCGCGTTGGAGAAGCCGAACCGGCTATAGTAGGGCGCGTCGCCGACGAGGATGACCGCGCCATGGCCGAAGGCAGCGGCGCGGTTCAGCGCCATCCGCATCAGCTTCGCGCCGACGCCTTCGCCCTGGCATTCCGGCGCCACGGCGAGCGGGCCGAGCAGCAGCGCGCCGCGGCCACCGGCCGAGACATTCCAAAGACGGACCGTGCCCACGAGTTCGTCGCCATCACGCGCGACGAGCGCCAGTCCGGCGGCCGGCAGACGGCCCTCGCGGATCCGTTCCGAGGATTTGAGGAAACGGCCCTCGCCCATGGTGCGGTCGAGCAGCATTTCACGGGCGCCGGCTTCCGCCGGCGCCTCGACGCCAAGATGGATCATTTTTGGACGCCTTCAGATCACGTAGGAGGCGAGCGGCTCGAAGCCGTTGAAGGCGACGGCCGAATAGGTCGTCGTGTAGGCGCCGGTGCCCTCGATCAGCACCTCGTCGCCGATCGACAGCGTGACCGGCAGTTCGTACGGCGTCTTCTCATAGAGGACGTCGGCCGAATCGCAGGTCGGGCCAGCGAGGACGCAAGGCGCCTTGCTGTCGCCGTCATGCAGCGTGCGGATCGGATAGCGGATCGACTCATCCATCGTCTCGGCGAGGCCGCCGAACTTGCCGATGTCGAGATAGACCCAGCGCACCTGGTCCTCGTCGCTCTTCTTCGAGATCAGGACGACTTCCGACTTGATGATGCCGGCATTGCCGACCATGCCGCGGCCCGGCTCGATGATCGTCTCCGGGATGCGATTGCCGAAATGCTTCTTCAGGGCGCCGTCGATCGACGAGCCATAGCTCTCGACGCCGGGAACGTCCTTCAGATAGCGGGTCGGGAAACCGCCGCCGAGATTGACCATCGAGAGCTGGATGCCTCGCTCGCCGAGCACGCGGAAGATCTCCGCCGCCGAAGCGAGCGCACCGTCCCAGGCATCGACATTGCCCTGCTGCGAGCCGACATGGAACGACACGCCATAGGCGCGCAGGCCCAGCCGATGTGCATGCTCCAGCACGCCGACCGCCATCTCGGGCTCACAGCCGAACTTGCGCGAAAGCGGCCATTCGGCGCCGGCGCCGTCGCAGAGGATGCGGCAGAAGACGCGCATGCCGGGAGCGGCGCGCGAAACCTTCTCGACCTCGGCTTCGCAGTCGACCGAATAGAGCGAGATGCCACGAGCGAAGGCGGCAGCGATGTCGCGCTCCTTCTTGATCGTGTTGCCATAGGAAATGCGGTCAGGCGTCGCGCCGGCGGCCAGCGCCATGTCGATCTCGGCGACCGAGGCGCAGTCGAAATTCGAGCCCAGCGAGGCGAGCAGCTTCAGCACTTCCGGCGCAGGATTGGCCTTGACCGCGTAGAAGATCCGCGTGTCCGGCAGCGCATGCGCGAAATTCAGATAGTTCTCCCGAACGACGTCGAGGTCGACGACAAGGCAGGGGCCTTCCGGACGTCGGGTGTTCAGGAAGTCGATGATGCGAGCGGTCATCTGCGTATCCCCGAGAGCCTAGCGACAGGCTCAAAAGCGTTGCGAAACAAGCGGACGGAACGAAACCGTCGTGCCAATCGCTATGGACGCGATCGAAACGCAGGCAGCGGAGCCGTTTTGCCGGCAAAGCCGGCAGATTTCGCGGGTGACAGTCGCAGCGAAAACGGGATGCGTTTTCGTGAGCGCTGCCTTCGCTTGGAACGGGGGAACCGATCCGCACGCCCGGCAAGGATGTAGTGCCTCTTCAGTGACCACGGCCGATGGAGAGCCGGTAGAGACTAAAAAAGCCCGCTACGTCGTTGCTTCAAGTCGCGTCCTCCGCGGAGACGGAGTTCACCGGTTCGCTTTCCGGCTGCCGACCTTCCCGGGAAATTCCCGGACTCCTCGTGGTCCTTTCGGGGTCCACATGGGCGTCGCTTCGGCCTCTTGTCCGAAGCCCCACCGGTCGGCACGCAACCACAGGCACGTGCGATAATTGGGCAAGGCGTAGGTAGGACGAACCACCCCTCGATACAAGCGGTTTTTGCGTCGGAGGCCATAAAATTCGGCCCTCGGGCACCGCGAGCCTCGCAGGGTCGCCGAAACGCGTTCGGAACCGTCCGAATGTGACAAATCCTTGTCGAATTCACGACATCCAGCCACCGCCTCACCTCTCATCACCCTCTGCCGCGATCGAAGGCAGGGGGCGATTCGCCCTTCCGGCGTCGCGGCGATTCGCCTAAGGATTCGCGCGGCATAAAGGAGCGTTTCATGAGCGAGACCGTCGTCGGCGAAAAGGGCATGGTGGTGGCGCCGCACTGGGCTGCGGCGGAGGCGGGAGCCGAGATCCTGCGGGCCGGCGGCAACGCGCTCGAAGCCATGATCGCCACCGCGGCGACGATCGCCGTCGTCTATCCGCACATGAACGGCATCGGCGGCGACGGCTTCTGGCTGGTCCGCGAGCCGGGCCGCCCGCCGCGCTATATCAAGGGCTGCGGCTCGGCCGGCTCCAAGGCGACCATCGCCGCCTATCGCGCGAAGGGTTATGACCATATTCCGACGCGCGGCCCCGACGCGGCACTGACGGTGGCCGGAGCCGTCTCCGGCTGGGAACTGGCCTTCGAGTTGTCGAAGAGCCTCGGCGGGCGGATCGAGCGGACGACCCTGCTCGAGAACGCGATCGGCCATGCCCGTGCCGGCACCGCCGTGACGCGCTCGCAGACGCGCCTAACCCGCGAACATCTCGCCGCGCTCAAGGCGGCGCCCGGCTTTGCCGACTTCTTCCTGGTCGATGGAGAGGTTCCTGAAGTCGGCACGATCCTGCGTCAGGAGCGATTCGCCGATACGCTCGACCAGCTCGCGCATGCCGGCTTCGACGATTTCTATCGCGGCGACATCGCGGTGACGATCGCCGACGATCTCGAACGGATCGGCAGCCCGGTGACCCGCGACGACCTGGCCAAGCACCAGGCGCGCTTCCGCCCGCCGCTCTCGGTGCGCCTTACCGATGTCGAACTGTTCAACGCGCCGCCGCCCACACAGGGCGTCGCCTCGCTGATTATTCTGGGTGTATTCGAGCGCCTCGGCGTCCAGCGCGGCGAGAGCTTCGAGCATGTGCACGGTCTCGTCGAGGCTACCAAGCGCGCCTTCCTGATCCGCGATGCCCATGTGACCGACCCCGAGATCGCCGGCGATCTCTCCATGCATCTGTCCAACGCCGTGCTCGACCGCGAGGCGGGACATGTCGACATGCGCCGGGCGGCGCCCTGGCCGCAGGTCGCCAAGAAGGGTGACACCGTCTGGCTCGGCGCGATCGACGCGAACGGCATGGCCGTCTCCTATATCCAGTCGATCTTCTGGGAGTTCGGCTCGGGCGTCGTGCTGCCGCGCACGGGCATCACCTGGCAGAACCGCGGATCGAGCTTCTCGCTCGACCATCGGGCCCGCAATCCGCTGCATCCCGGCCGCAAGCCATTCCATACGCTCAACCCGGCCATGGCCTCGTTCGACGATGGCCGCTTCATGAGCTATGGCACGATGGGCGGCGAGGGCCAGCCGCAGACGCAGGCGGCCGTGTTCACGCGCTATGCCCGCTTCGGCATGGACCTCGCCGAGGCGATCGCCGCGCCGCGCTGGCTCTTGGGGCGAAGCTGGGGCTCGGACCATACTAATCTGCGCCTCGAAAACCGCTTCGATCCGGATGTCGTGAACGCGCTCCAGCGTGCCGGCCATGATGTCGAGGTCCTCGACGCCTCGCATGCGGACCTGATGGGCCATGCCGGCGCCCTGGTCCGCCGCAAGGACGGGCGCATCTTCGGGGCCTCCGACCCACGCTCGGACGGTGCCGCGGTTCCCGCCTGAGGCGCCAAATTTTTTCGCATTCGCGGAAAGAACGGGCTATGTATCGCGGGAACCCATCCCACGCCTGAACGGCGCCAGCCGCTCCGGCCGGCCGAAGCCCCAGCGAAAGCCCCATGCTTCTGACCAGCGATCCCGTCCATGCCTTCGTCGACTATCCAGCCGTCGAAGTACCGTCCGCGGCGTCCGGGCCGCTCGCCGGCCTGACCTTTGCCGTCAAGGATCTCTACGATGTCGCCGGCTATCCGACCGGCGGCGGCCATCCGCTGGTCCGCCAGCAAAGCGGCATCAAGACGGCCAGTGCACCGGCGGTGCAAATGCTGCTCGACGCCGGCGCCCGCTTTGTCGGCAAGACGCATACCGACGAATTCGCCTATTCGATGAATGGCGAGAATTTTCACTACGGCACGCCGATCAACGTCCGCGCGCCGGGCCGCATACCGGGTGGCTCCTCGTCCGGCTCGGCAGCGGCGACCTCGGCCGGACTGGTCGATTTCGCCCTCGGCTCCGACACCGGCGGATCGGTTCGTGCGCCGGCTTCCTATAACGGCCTGATCGGCCTCCGCCCGACCTTCGGCCGCATCGACATCTCGTCCGTGATGCCGCTCGCCGAGACCTTTGACGTCGTCGGCTGGTTCGCGCGCGACATGGATACGTTCGCCCGCGTCGGCGATGTCCTGCTCGGTGATGATGTCGCTGGGCCGCCGCTCACGCGCTTCATCGTCGGCGACGACATCCACGCCCTGCTGCTTGGCGAACTCGAGGAGGCCGCGGTCCGCAGTGCGAGCCCGCGCATCGCCGCCCATCTCCAGCCCGCCGGCGCGGTCATCGTTTCCGAGGATGGTCTCGCCGCCTGGCGCATGATCTTCCGCACGATGCAGGCCTATGAAGCCTGGCAGGCGAACGGTGCCTGGATCACGGCCAACAACCCAACCTTCGGACCGGGCGTGCGCGAGCGCTTCGAATGGGCAAGCCGCGTCACCGTCGAGGACTACGAGGCGGCTGCCGTCCGTCGCCGCCATGTGCGCGAGCGCATCACTGGGCTTCTCGGCGACGATACCATCCTCGCCATTCCCACGACGCCCGGCATCGCTCCGCTGCGCGGCCTCGATGGCGACACGCTCGAATCCTACCGCAATCGGGCGCTGTCGATGCTGTGCACGGCGGGACTGGCCGGACTGCCGCAGATCAGCCTGCCGCTCGCCGAGCATGATGGCTGCCCGCTCGGCGTATCGCTGGTCGCGCCGCACGGCCGTGACCGCGCGCTGATCGATCTCGCCCGCCGCATCATGGCCGGCTAGGGGAAAAGCACGCTTCGCCCTGCGCATGCGCGGCGAGGCCCTTCCATAGTTGCCGCCAGTGTCTAGTATCCGCGCGATGGACACACTCACTCGCATGCGGACTTTCGTCGAGGTGGTCGAGGCCGGTGGCTTCTCGGCTGCCGCGCGCAAGATGGGCCGCTCCAAGGCGCTGATCTCGAAATATGTTCGTGAGCTCGAGGATGAGCTCGGCGCCCGCCTGCTCAACCGCACGACGCGGACCCTGTCGCTGACCGAGGTCGGCCAGGTCTATGCCCGCGATGCCACCGAGATCCTGCAGCGGATCGACGATCTGCAGACGTCGGTCGGCGACGCCCATGCCGCCGCGCGCGGCCGGCTCAAGGTGAGCGCGCCGCGCACGTTCGGTGATGGCGAACTCGGCCGGGCGATCATGGATTTCGTCGTGCAGGAACCCGGCATCACGCTGGAACTGCATCTGGAAGACCGTTTCGTCGACCTCGTTGACGAAGGATTCGACGTCGCCATCCGCATCACCTCGCTGACCGATTCCAGCCTGATCGCGCGGCGGCTCGCCTCGTTCCGCATCATCATCTGCGCCAGTCCGGAAGTGCTGGAGCGCCACGGGAGGCCGGAAGTGCCGTCCGACCTCGCCGGCAAGCCCTGCATTATCGACACCAATGTCGGCTACCGCTCCAACTGGCCGTTCGTGATCGACGGCGAGCGCGTAACGGTCGGCGTGAAGGGCCGCGTCGAGGTCAACAGCCCCAATGCAGCCCGTCTCGGCGCCCTTGCCGGGCTCGGCTTCACCATCGTGCCGTTCCTGGTGGTGCGCGAGGATATTGCCAATGGCCGGCTCATTCCCGTGCTGGAGAGTTTCGAGCCGGCCGGCGTTGCGATCCACGCCGTCTATCCACACCGGCGGCACCTCTCCGGCAAGGTACGGGCCTTCATCGATTCGCTGGTCCACTGGTTCGAGAAGTACAGCCCGCCCGGAGGCAGCTGCTGAACTTCGACACGATCCGGCCGCAGTTCCGCGCGATGCAGGATCGGCATTCTGGATAGGCAAACGCTCATGCTTCGAATCGGCTTCGCGCTCTTCCTCCTGATCGCCGCGACCGGCCTTGCCTCCGCCCATCCGCATGTCTTCGTCGATGCCAAGGAGGAGATCGTCTTTGACGCCGAAGGGCGCATGACGGCAGTCCGCCATATCTGGCAGTTCGACGAGGCCTTCACGGCCTTCGCGATCCAGGGACTTGACGCCAATGGCGACGGCAAGCTCTCGGATGAAGAGTTACAGCCGCTCGCCAAGGTCAACGTCGAATCCTTAAAGGACTACAACTACTTCACACTGCTGAAAGTCGGCGACAAACATGTACCCGTGACCTTTCCGAGCGAATATTGGCTGGACTTCCGAGCGGGGCGGCTGACGCTGTTCTATACCTTGCCGCTCAAGACTCCGGTTGCGCCCGGAAAATATACGACGCTCGAAGTGTTCGATCCCGAATATTTCGTCGCGTTCAATTTCGTCAAGGACCAGACCATCCACCTCGCCGACGCGCCAGCCAACTGCAAGGCAAGCTACCGGCCGCCGCACGAACTCGACGACGCCACCATGGCGAAGCTCGCGGCCATTCCGATGGACGAGCGCGATCTGCCGGCCGACCTCGCGGACGCGGCATCGAGCCTTGCCAGCCTGATCATCGTGAGCTGCTCATGAAGCCGATCGCAGGACGCATCGGGGCGCTCGCCGCCCTCTTCAGTGCCCTCCTCGCCGCACCTGGAATCGCGCTGGCCGCCAGCAGCCCCTTCGGCATCGCGACGCCGGACGGATCAGGTTCCGTTGCCTGGGCGGGTCCGTTCAAGGGCTTCTTCATCTGGGTGGCGGCGCAGCAGGCGAGTTTCTACAAGGAACTCACCGCCGCGCTGCATCAGGTCTCGGACAGCGGCCACGCCGCCTGGTTCCTGGTCGCCATCTCCTTCGCCTATGGCGTCTTCCACGCCGTCGGGCCGGGACATGGCAAGGCGGTCATCTCCTCCTATCTGCTGGCGAGCGGCGACACATTGAAGCGCGGCGTGGCGATCTCCTTCGCCTCCGCCTTCGTCCAGGCGGTGACGGCGATCGTCGTCGTTTCGGTCGGCACGCTGCTACTCAATGTCACGGCCGTGACCATGACGCGGGCGACCGACGCGCTCGAAGTGGCAAGCTATGCGCTCATCGCGCTTTGCGGCGTCTGGCTGCTCTGGTCGCGCCTGCGCCCGGCCGGAGCTGGCGCAAGAGCAGCCATGGCGGCGCCGCATGTCCACGACGCCCACTGCGTCCACAACCTCGCCTTCTCGGTCGGCAATGGCGGAGCGGCCATGGCGCGGGCCTCGTCGTTTTCCTGCGATTGCGGCCATTCGCATATGCCCGACCCGAGCCTGCTGACGGCGCCGCTGACGCTGCGCAATGCCGCGGCGGCAGTGATGGCGGTCGGTATCCGGCCCTGCTCCGGCGCGATCATCGTCCTCGTCTTCGCGATCTCGCAGAAACTCTATTGGGGCGGCATCCTGTCGGTGCTGGCGATGGCAGTCGGCACCGGCCTGACAGTCGCCGCGCTCGCGACCCTCGCGGTGAAGGCGAAGGATGTGGCGCTGCGCTTTTCGGCCGAGGGTTCGACCGGCCGGCTCGCGGTACTGCGCGGCCTGGAGCTCGCGGCCTCGGCCGGCATCCTGCTGTTCGGCGTCATCATGCTCGGCGGCGCGCTCGCCGCCGGCTGATCATTCGGCGGCTGCCCTATCCGAGGAACGCGCCATGCGTTGGCGCATGGCATCGCCGAAGGCGCGGAACAGGCGCGCCGACGGCGCATCGCTCGCCACCCAGAATTCGGGATGCCACTGCACGCCGACGGCAAAGCCCGGCGCATCCGCGACGCTGACAGCCTCGATGGTCCCGTCCGGCGCCACGGCCTCGACGACGAGGCTGTCGGCAAGGCGGGAAACCGCCTGACGGTGCAGCGAGTTCACCCGGATCGATCCCTCGCCGACGATCCGGCCAAGACAGCCGCCCGCCGTGACCAGCACCTCCTGCCGAATGGCGAAGCGCTCGCTCTGGTCGTCGCTCACCGGCGAACGGTGGTCGTTGCGGCCGGGTACATTATGCACCTCCGGCACCAGCGAACCGCCCAGCGCGACATTCAGCTCCTGAAAGCCCCGGCATATGGCAAGCAGCGGAATACCACGGCGGATCGCGGCGCGGATGAGCGGCAACGTCGTCGAATCGCGGGCCATGTCATAGGGCTCAGCGACAGCGTCCGGCGTCTCGCCATAGAATTCGGGAAAGACGTTGGAGCGCGAGCCGGTCAGGAGCAAGCCGTCGACGCGCGCCAGAAGGCCCTCAATGTCGAGCGCCTCACCAAGCGCCGGCACGATGACCGGAATTCCCTGAAGGCCGATCAGCACCGCCTTCAGATAGGTGTCGGGGGCAGCGTGCCAGCGATAGCCATCGGCCTCGCGCAGATCGGCACTGACGGCGACCAGCGGCGACGCCTGTGAAAATGGGGAAGGCTTCGTTTCAGCGGACATGAAACCTCTCTATCGCGGTCCGCGCCGATTGGCGAGACCGCGATTTCTCAAGATTTACCGCCGACGACAAGGCGTGCCCCAAAACGCCCCCGGCGGCTCAATCCTTCGACTGGATCCGCCCTTCGACCTTGGGCGACACCGCCTTCTGCGCCGCGACATAGTCGATCACCTGGCTCGCCATCAACTGCGCGTCGATCGGACCGACCAATGGCTCGGCGTCGCGCAGCATGACATAGCCGTCGCCCCCGCCGGCCATGAAGTCATTGGTCGCCAGCGTATAACTCGCTGCCGGATCGAGCGGCTTGCCAGCCACGAGAACCGAGAGGACGCGGTCGCGCGGCGGCTTGGAAAGATCGACATCGACGGTCAGGCCCGAGACCTGCGGGAAGCGGCCGGCGCCCTGGTCGGCCTGGCTGAAGCCATTGACGAGGGCGGCAAGCAGCGTCGCTCCGGTCACCTTCAGCTTCACCGTCTTGTTGCCGAAGGGCAGCTCCGCGAAGATATCGGCGCGGGTCAGCACCGTGCCGGCCGGGTATTCGCGATCGGCACGAATGCCGCCGCCATTGGTGATCGCGACATCGGCACCGACCGCGGCGCGCATCGCATCGGCAAAGAGATTGCCGATCGCCGCTTCCTCGCCCCGCACCGTGGCGCGGCGGCTGTCGAGCGGCGTCGCGGTGGTACCGATCTCGATCTTCAATTGCTTGTCGAGTTCGTCCTGATAGGTCTTCACCACGGCGGCGATCTTGGGATCCGGCGTCACCGTGGCGCTGTCGATGATGTCGAAGCTCGGCCGCCAGGTAACCGTGGTCTTGCCGTCCTTCACTTGCTTGTCGAGATCGACGCGCGTGACGACGATGCTGTCGCCCTGCGAGCCGGATTCTGTAAGCACCGTCTTTCCGTCATAGAAGGCCATCAGATGTTCGTCATGGCCCGAGAGGACCAGATCCGCGGCATGGGCGCGGACGAGGGCGATATCGACCGAGAGCGGGGTATGCACGACGGCGACGACGAGATCGGCGCCGGCATCGCGCAGCGCCTTGGCTTTCGCCTTGCCGGTCTCGATCGAAGAGAGGAATTGCATGTCGCCGGGGCTCGACACCATGGGCGTGTCCTCGGTGGTGAGGCCGTAGAAGGCGATCTTGACGCCGCCGACTTCGACCACGCGCTCATCGAGCGTATTGGGCGGCTGGCTGCCATCCGGCTCGCGGATGTTCGAGGTCAGGACCGGAAACGTCGCCTCGCCGATCCTTGTATGGAAATTATCCTTGCCGAAATCGAACTCGTGATTGCCGGGGGTCATCGCGTCGACGCCCATCTGGTTGAGGATGGCGACGATATGGGCGCCCTTGTCGATGCCGGACAGCAGCGAGGGCGACAGCGTATCGCCGGAATGGACGAAGAACGTCGGGCCCTGCTCCCGTTCGGCGTTGACGACGGCGGCAAGACGCGCAAAACCGCCGCGGCCCTTGACCTCCTCCATGCGATCGATGTCGTTGGTCTGCACGAAGCGCAGCGTCACCGTCTCGGCGAGAGCGGCAACGGGCAGCATCATGGCGAGCGCCAGGACGCTCAGCCGGATTCGGGATCGAACGGTCATGCGGGGCTCCTTCGGTTGGCTCGGCCCTAAGCCTGCCCTATCGATATTACACCGCGATTGCATGGCCTCCGTCGACTGCAAAACGGTCGCCCCTTCGCGTTCGCCACTTCGGGCGCTAGATAGGTGCCCATGACCCATTCCAGCGCACCCACGCCGATAGCTCGGACCCATCCCCTGCCCTCGGGCCATCCGCCTGTCGCCTTCGGCAAGATCGGGCTTCTCCTCGTCAATCTCGGAACGCCCGATGCAACCGACTACTGGTCGATGCGGCGCTATCTGAAGGAGTTTCTCTCCGATCGCCGCGTCATCGAGGTGCCGCGCCTCATCTGGTGGCCGATCCTCAACCTGGTCATCCTGACGATCCGGCCGAAACGCTCCGGCCACGCCTATGAGCAGATCTGGAACCGGGAGCGCAACGAATCGCCGCTGCGGACCATAACCCGCGCCCAATCGGAAAAACTGGCCCAAGCGCTCGCCGGCGAAGTCGTCGTCGACTGGGCCATGCGCTACGGCACACCCGCCATTGCCGAGCGGATCGAAGCACTGAAGCAGGCGGGGTGCGAGCGCATCCTCGTCATGCCGCTCTACCCGCAATATGCCGCGGCGACGACGGCGACGGTCAACGACAAGGTCTTCGACACGCTGAAAGCCATGCGCTGGCAGCCGGCCATCCGCACGCTTCCGCCTTATCACGACGATCCGGTCTATATCGACGCACTCGCCCGTTCGATCGAGCGCTCGATAGCGGCGCTCGATTTCGAGCCCGAGCGGGTGCTGGCCTCGTTCCATGGCCTGCCCAAATCCTATTTCGACAAGGGCGATCCCTATCACTGCCATTGCCACAAGACGGCCCGGCTCCTGCGCGAGCGGCTTGGCTGGCCGAAGGAGCGGCTGACGCTCACCTTCCAGTCGCGCTTCGGCCGCGCCGAATGGCTGCAGCCCTATACGGATGCGACGGTCGAGGCGCTGGCGAAGAGCGGCGTCAAGCGCATCGCCGTCGTCAGCCCCGGCTTCTCGGCCGATTGCGTCGAGACTTTGGAGGAGATCGCGATGCAGAACCGTGACATCTTCCTGGAGAATGGCGGCGAGAATTTCGCAGCGCTGCCCTGCCTCAATGACAGCGCCGAGGGCATGGAACTGCTCGAGCATCTCGCCCGGCGGGAACTTCGCGGCTGGCTCTGACACGGCAGGCATGCGTCATTCACCGGTTGCATGCCTCGCGCGAACCGCATAGTTCTCACTCGTCCGATGGAGAGGGGCATGGAATTCTTCGGTTTCGACGCGACAGTCGTCGTCCTGGCTCTGCTCGTGATCGCCCTGCTGATTGCCGGGGTGAAGACCGTTCCGCAGGGTTTCAACTACACGATCGAGCGTTTTGGACGCTATACACGCACGCTCTATCCCGGCCTGAACCTGATCGTTCCGTTCATTGACCGCATCGGCGCCAAGATGAACGTGATGGAACAGGTGCTGGATGTTCCGACCCAGGAGATCATCACCAAGGATAACGCCACGGTCAGCGTCGACGGTGTCACCTTCTTCCAGGTGCTCGACGCGGCCAGGGCCGCCTATGAGGTGAGCGGGCTGCAGAACGCGCTGCTCAATCTCACCATGACCAATATCCGCACGGTCATGGGCTCGATGGATCTCGACGCCTTGTTGTCGCATCGCGACGAAATCAATGACCGCCTGCTGCGCGTCGTCGATGCCGCCGCGTCGAGCTGGGGCATCAAGATCACCCGCATCGAGATCAAGGACATCGTGCCGCCGGCCGATCTCGTCGATTCGATGGGCCGCCAGATGAAGGCCGAGCGCGAGAAGCGCGCCCAGATCCTGGAGGCCGAAGGGCTGCGCCAATCGGCGATCCTGCGCGCCGAAGGCGAGAAACAGGCCCAGATCCTTCAGGCGGAGGGACGCCGGGAAGCGGCGTTCCGCGATGCCGAAGCCCGCGAGCGCGCCGCCGAGGCGGAAGCCAAGGCAACGGCCCTCGTCAGCCGCGCCATTGCCGAGGGCGACGTGCAGGCGATCAATTATTTCGTCGCGCAGGGCTATACCAAGGCGCTTGAACATCTTGCCTCGGCGCCGAACCAGAAAGTACTGATGCTGCCGGTCGAGGCGACCGCGCTGCTCAGCTCGATCGGCGGCATCGCCGAGATCGCCCGGGAGGCCTTTGCTCCATCCGAGGCCGCTGAAACCAAGAGGCGCGGCGGAACCGTGCCGCGGATGGGAGGTTGAGTCGCGACCATGGTATTTGAAATGATCCGCGGTTGGGGCGAGTGGAACTGGATCATCCTGGGGCTGATTCTCATGCTCCTCGAGATCGCAGTGCCGGGCGCCAGCCTGATCTGGCTCGGCATTTCCGCGCTTCTCGTCGGCGGCATCGCCCTGCAGACGGACATGCCCTGGCAGATCCAGGTGCTGCTCTTCGCGGTGCTCGCGCTGATCTGCGTCTATGTCCTGCGCCGGGTGCTTCTCATGCGGGAGGCCCGCGGCGACCCGCTCCAGCTCAACTCGCGGACGGGACGGCTCTATGGACACGTCTATCCGCTGGCCGAGTCGATCGTGAACGGCGTCGGTCGCATTCGCGTCGACGATACGACCTGGGGAGTTGCGGGACCCGATCTGCCGGCCGGCACGCAGGTCCGCGTGACCGGCCATGACGGCACGCTGTTGACGGTTGCCGCGCTCGATCGGTGAGTGCCCTTAGGCGACACCGATCCGCAAGAGATCATGCACATGTAGGACGCCGATGGGGCGATCCTGCTCGACCACGAAAAACGCGGTGATCGCCGTCCGGTTCAGGAGTTCGATCGCCGCCCCGACCAGCATGTCGGGCGGGATCGTTCTCGGGCGAGGCGTCATCACCGCCTCGACCGGGCGATCCAGGAGATCGGGGCCGAGATGGCGGCGCAGATCGCCGTCCGTGACGATGCCGACGATCCGGCCGGCTTCGTCGACAACGCCGACGCAGCCCAGCGACTTCTCCGTCATCACGACAATCGCGCGGTGCATCGGCTCCCCGAGCGTGATGAGCGGCATCGCCTCGCCGGCATGCATGATGTCGCGGACGAAATGCAGGCTGGCGCCGAGGCTGCCGCCGGGATGGAACAGGCGGAAATCCTGGGCCGAGAAGCCGCGCGATTCGAGCAGCGCGATGGCGAGCGCGTCGCCAAGCGCCAGTTGCATGACCGCCGACGTCGTCGGGGCAAGCCCGTGCGGGCAGGCCTCCTCCGCGCGCGGCATCAGCAGCACATGGTCGGCCTGCCGGGCCAGGGAACTGCTCGAAACCGACGTCATCGCCACGAGGGGTATCCGGAAGCGAACGGCATATTCGACGACGGCGTGAAGCTCGGCTGTCTCGCCAGACCAGGAAATGGCAAGGATGACATCCTTGTGCGTTACCATGCCGAGGTCGCCGTGGCTTGCCTCCGAGGCATGGACGAAGAAGGCTGGCGTGCCGGTCGAGGCCAGTGTCGCAGCGATCTTGACGCCCACATGGCCGCTTTTGCCGACGCCGGTGACAACCACGCGGCCCTCGGTCGCTCGGATGGTCTCGACGACTGCCGCGAAGCTCGGCCCCAGAGGGCCGGCAAGGGCTTCTGCGAGCGCATCGAGCCCTGCCCTTTCGCTCGAAAGCGTCCGAATGCCAGAGGCGATCGTGTCGATATCGTCGACCGGCTGCGGCCGAACCGAACCCATCATGTCGGGCTCCTCGTCGTTTCCTGCGCCGGCTTCTAGCACGGCGCCGAACCGACCGCCGCTCGAAAAGCGGATGATCCCCCGAAAGCGACCGACAACTTTCTCTTAACCAAGTCCGTTTACATTTCGGAAACCATCTGCCGCCTCCGAAGCGGCATCCCACGCCTGTTACCGAAGACGGATAGCGGAATGCGCCTTTTCGTCCGGCTCCTCGCATCGGCCGCGCTTCTCGTCGCGCTCGGCCCGATGCCGGCTGCCCGGGCGCAGCAGGTCGACGCGCCGCCGATCTGGTTCGACACCGAGGACGATTTCTCGCAACTGCGCGGCACCGATCGCGGCGCGCCCGTCGAGATCGATTCCGGCCCCGGGTCGGACGTGGCCGCCCCGCCGGACGAGACCGAGGATGGCCGGCCTCTGCGCGTCGCACCACAGGCGACGATCACCGATGCGGAAGCCGCGGCGCGCCCCCGCGCGCCCAACCCCAACGCCAGCGGCGAGAACGCCTTCGAACCGCTCGGCATCCGCCTTGGCAGCTTCATCCTGAAACCAGCGATCGAGTTTCGCACGGGCTACACCAGCAACGCCGCCGGCTCATCGACCGGCGGCCCCTCCGGCGTGCTGACGGTCGCCCCCGACGTGACGCTGCAATCCGACTGGAGCGAGCATGAACTCGGCTTCCGCCTGAAGGGAGCCTACGACTATTACACCGACACCAGTGTCGCCGCCTCTCCGAACCTCTATGTCGAAACCAACGGGCGGATCGATCTGCCGAGCGACTGGGCGCTGCGCCTGAAGGCGGACTACAATTACGACAAGGAATCGGTCGACGTGCTCGGCTCTCCGGTCGATGCCGACAACCCCTCGGGCGTGAACCGCTTCGATGCCGGCGCCACGCTCGACGGCGACATGGGACGCGTCCTGTTCGAACTGCGCGGCACGGCGACGCGGATGAGCTATGAGGATGCCGAGATCGCCGGCCAGTTGGTTGGCCAGTCCTACCGCGACAACGATTTCATCGGCGGGGCGGCACGGATCGGCTACCAGGTGACGCCCGCCATCGCGCCGTTCGTCGAGACGCAGCTGACGACCCGTCTGTTCTCGCAGCCGACAGATTCGCTCGGCTACAACCGCAACTCCAACGGAATCACCATCCGCGGCGGGCTGCAATATTCCGCCGACCCAATCCTGAAGGGCGAGGTCGCCGTCGGCTGGCATCGCGAGAACTATGTCGATGCCGCCTATCCCTCCTTCGACGCCCCCACGATCGATGCCTCGCTGATCTGGTCGCCGTCGGTCCTGACGCAGGTGACGTTCCTGGCATCGACATCGGTTCAGCCAGCGGACGACATCACGGCATCGAGCACGCTCGTCTATGATCTGGCTCTCTCGGCGCAGCACTATATCCGCCGCAATTTCACACTCGAAGGCGATCTCGGCTGGCGGCGCGAGCATTACATCGGCACCGACCTGTCGGACATCACTTATGA
Organism: Kaistia algarum; assembly: GCF_026343945.1. Classification (NCBI taxonomy): domain Bacteria; kingdom Pseudomonadati; phylum Pseudomonadota; class Alphaproteobacteria; order Hyphomicrobiales; family Kaistiaceae; genus Kaistia; species Kaistia algarum. Next base: position 2,410,693 of record NZ_JAPKNJ010000001.1, on the reverse strand, counting down.
AGCCGGCATCGGCGCGACGTGGAAGCTGAGCCGGGAGGCCTGGCTGGTCGGCCGCCTTTCGCAGGAATATTACGTCAGCGCCGCACAGGGCGGCGACTATCCGACGACGACCGCGACGATCGGCCTGCGCCTCCAGCGCTGACAGCGCTTGGCAGAACCGTGCGGCATGGCAAAGACTTGGTCCGGCGCCAGCGAAGGGACGGCTCGCCCGACGAACGGCCTCAGGGCCGAGATTCGGGCTGCCGCCATCCCCTTTCGGGCGGCTTGGAGCAGGCGGGACCCAATTCCTTTGCCGTGTCATCAACGCGACACGATTTCGGGCTAAACGAAGCCATCATGGCTTTCAATCACCGCAAGACAGTCACCTTTCGCCTCGCCCAGACCGCCCGGGCGGCACGCGGCCGTTCCGGCGGCCACCTGATCCGCATCGGCCTGCATCCCGGCCAGGAGAGCGTCCTCAAGGCGCTCGGCGAGCAGGATGGGCTGTCGATGAGCCAACTGGCCCAGACGCTTTCGGTCCAGCCGCCGACCGTCACCAAGATGGTGAGCCGGCTCGCGGCGCAAGGCTATGTCGAGCGCCGCGCCTCCAAGGGCGACGGGCGTCAGGCGCATGTCTTCCTCACCGAACAGGGTCGCGGCACGATTGCCGATGTCGATCGCGGCTGGAAACGGCTCGAGAAGGAAGCTCTCGCCGGCATCGACGAGAAGGACGTCAAGCGGCTGCGCAAGCTGCTGCGCCAGATCGAACGCAACCTGACGGCGTCGAGCGAGCAGCCCGATGAAGCCGCAGAGGACGAGCCCGAAGCCGAGGACGTCCAGATTGTCGCGGAGCCCGTGGCTTGAGGCTCACCGCCCGATCTGGTTGATTGGGGGCTAATGCGTCTTATGCCGGCTGCGCTGTCGCGACCCGGCTTCCCCTGGAGTCCCGATGCCTTCCCCGCCGTCATCGGCAGCCGATGCCGCGCATCGATTGCGCGGCATATCCATCTATTGCTGCACCATGCTGGCCTTCGCCGGTCTCGACGCATCGGCGAAATATGCCGGCCGCTATGTGCCGGCACTGGAAGTCGCCTGGGTGCGCTTTCTCGTGCATGTCGCGCTGGCCCTGCTGATCCTGCGGCCATGGCACGACTGGGGTCCTTACCGGACGAAGCGGCCCTTGCTGCAGATCCTGCGCAGCCTCTTCCTCGTCGGGTCGACCATCTTTAATTTCCTGGCCCTGCAGAGCCTTCAGCTCGATCAGACCGTATCGATCGCCTTCTCCTGCCCGTTCCTGATCGCGGCCCTTGCCGGCCCCCTGCTCGGCGAGTGGGCAGGGCCGCAGCGCTGGATTGCGATCGGCATCGGATTCCTCGGCGTGCTGGTGATCGCCATGCCGGGTTTCGGCGATGCGAAGCCGGCGCTGCTGCTGTCCTTCGGCTCGGCGATTTCCTACGCGTTCTACATCATCCTGACCCGCATGCTCTCGCCGACGGAGAGCAGCGCCAGCATGCTGCTGCTCTCCGCGGTGGTGCCGGCCATCGCGCTCGCACCCGTCGCAGTGCCTGTCAGCGTCTTGCCACCTACCCTCATCGTCGTCCTCTGCCTGTTCCTGACCGGCTTCTGCGGCCTGTTCGGACATTGGTGCGTGATCCTCGCCCACAAGCTGGCGCCGGCGCCGGTGCTCGCCCCGTTCATGTACACGCAGATCATCTGGATGATCCTGCTCGGCTATCTCGTCTTCGGTGACGTGCCGGCGCCGCGCACGCTGGCCGGCACCGGCATCATCGTGGCGAGCGGACTCTATCTGCTCTATCGCGAAAGCCGGAATTCGCACGGACGGCTAACCAGCACGCTCGACGATGCATGACGCCTGACGGCGCACAGGTGGCTCATCTCCTGGGCATTGGCCCTGCGGCCGACGGGCTGCACTGGCCTGTTGGATCTCACAGCACCTGGCCCAGCGGAGAGATCCTCGCTAATCCCGCCGCTATCCGCTTCCCGATCTCTGCGTGGCGACCGATAGCTTGACATCCATCATCCAGACTGAAATAAACCAATCCGTTAATTAATGACTTGGTTATATACGAGTTCGTCGGACGCTCTGTGAGGAAAGGAGCGAGGGCATGCTCACGCTGCCGAAGATCGTCGAGCGCCAGGCCGAGCCTTTCATCGCGCTGCGAACGCACGTCGCCATGGACGAGATCGACAAGCGCGCACCGGACCTGATCAAGGCGCTCTATGACGGCCTTGCCTTGCGCTCGATCGAGCGGGCGGGACCGCTCTTCTTCAAATACAACGTCATCGACATGGAGCGCGAACTGGAGATCGACATCGGCGTTACGCTGTCCTCGTCGACAGATATTGCCGGCTTCATCACCGGCATGCTGCCAGCCGGCCGCTATGCGAGCCTTACCTATTTCGGCCCCTTTGACGATCTCTACGAGGTCACGGCGATCATGGTCGGCTGGGCCAGGCAGCGGGGCCTTCGCTTCGATGTCCGCGAAACGCCTCTGGGCGATGCGTTCAGTTCCCGCCTGGAGATTTACAAGACCGACCCGGCGCTTGAGCCTGACAACTCGAAATGGGAAACCGAACTCGCCTTCCGCCTCGAAGACCCGTCTTCGCCATAGCGCAGGCCGCTCAAGCGGTCTCCGGGAGGGACGGGGTGGCAGGGCCAACCTCATCAGCATCGAGCCGGTCATGCAGCCGCGTCAGGATCGACTCGCACTCGGATCGGCTGAGCGGATTGGAATCGAAGAGGTCCAGGCTGCGCATGCCTTCGACCACCAGAAAGGAAATGAGCGCAATATCGGAGGACGGTGCCTTGCGCAGGCAATTCACCACTCGGATGTTGTGCTTGCGGATCGGGTCAAGGAGGCTCGGCGTCTCGGCGATCGCTGCGAGAAAGCCCCGCGCGCCGCCGGCCTTGGCGGGCGAAGAATCGCAATAGGAACGCAGCAGCCCCAGGGCGATGGCGTTGCCGTCATCCGGCGCCTCGTCGGAAGTGATGCCGACGGCCGTCTCTATGGCGGCGAGATGGCTTTCGACGATCGCTTCCAGCAAGGTCTGCTTGGTTGGGAAGTGATACAGGAGCCCGCCCTTCGACACACCGGCGCGCTCGGCGACGGCGTCGAGAGACAGATGCGCCGGACCGACATCATGGGCGACAGCCACGGCCGCATCGAGGATGCGTTGGCGGGCATTGCCGCGAACTTTGGTCCGCCGCGTTGCGGGTACTCGTTGTGACAGGCTGTGGCCCATCCTATTGTTGCCGCTTGGTCATAGAAGCTGACCAATATAACGCTGCTGCAGCGCAGCACATTGACACTACCGTCCGGACGGTACACTGATTTAGTTCGTTCGAGCAAGGACGACGGCTGAGGCATGTCGTCCCGAACCCTAGCCAGCCTGCTCCGGCGGTCGGAGCCTACGAGAACCGGAACTCCCCCATGAAGCGGACCATCGTCGCCACAATCTTTCTTGTGATCGTGGGAGCGTTCTGCGGCCTGCTGATCTTCATGAACCTGTTTTTCGACAAGGCCACGGCGCAGTTTTTCGCCAACATGAAGCAGCCTGTCGTCACCGTCTCCGCCGAAGAGCTGAAGCCGACGACCTGGCAGCCGGGCATCCAGGCTGTCGGAACCGTTGCCGCCTCGCAGGGCGTGGACATCGCGGTCGAGGCCGGCGGTATCGTGAAGCAGATCCTTTTCAAGGCGAATGATCGCGTCAAGGAAGGTCAGATCCTGGTCCAGATCGACGACGCCGTCGACCGCGCCGGTCTGCTTTCCGCCAAGACCTCGGTCGCCGTCGGACAGGAGGCGCTCGACCGCGCGCAGGCCCTGCTCGACAAGAAGGTCGGTACGATCGCCTCGCTGCAGGACGCGCAGAACAATCTCGACAAGGCCAAGGGCACGCTGCAGCAGATCGAGGCGACGCTCGACCAGAAGGCGATCAAGGCGCCCTTCGGTGGTACGATCGGTATTCCGAAGATCGATGTCGGCCAGTATGTACAGCCTGGCACGCTGATCGCGACGCTTCAGGATCTCGAAACGATGAAGGTGAACTTCACCGTTCCCGAGCAGCAGCTTGCCGCGCTCAAGATCGGCCAGTCGGCGCAGTTCGGCCTTAGCGAGACCAATCTGAACTTCACCGGAACCATTTCCGGCATCGATCCGAAGATCGATCCGAGTTCGCGCCTTGTCACGGTCCAGGCGCTTGTCAGCAATTCGGACGGGACGCTTCGGCCGGGCCAGTTCATCCATGTCCGCGTCCAGCTGCCGGAAGAGACCAACGTCCTCGCCGTGCCGCAGACCGCCGTGACGATCAGCCTCTATGGCACCTATGTCTACCTGGTAGAGAAAGCACCGCCGCCGGCCCCGGCCAAGGAGGGCGAGAAGCCCGTAGAAGCTGCCGCCCCGGCGCCGGGCGCCGCGGCTGAGCCGGCTGGGCCGGCCCTGATTGCCAAGCAGGTCTTCGTCACGACGGGCCGCCGCTCCGACACGTCCATTGAAATCGTGAAGGGTGTTGAGGCCGGCGCGATGGTGGTCACGTCGGGCCAGAACAAGCTTTCTCCCGGGAGCCCGATCGCGCTCGATCCAGCCGGCAATCCGCCGGCGGGTGCTGTCGAAAAGGCGGGTGCGGTCAAGCCATGAACTTCTCAGAGCTCTTCATCCGGCGCCCCGTCCTCACGACGGTCGTCAGCCTCCTGATCCTGCTGCTTGGCGCGCAGGGCATCCTGAACATGTCGGTTCGGCAATATCCGAAGGTCGACGAGACGGTGATCACCGTCACGACGTCCTATCCCGGCGCAAGTTCGGACGTCATCCAGGGCTTCATCACCTCGACCATCACCAAATCGGTGTCCGCGGCAGAAGGCGTCGACTATGTGACGTCGAGCAGCGCGCTCGGTCTCTCGACCGTGTCGGTCCATATGCGTCTCAACACCGACCCGGACAAGGCGCTGACCGAGGTCATCGCCAAGGTCCAGCAGGTCCGCGGAGATCTGCCGACCGAGGCTAAGGATCCGGTCATCCAGAAGGGCACCGGGTTTACCTTCGCGCTCATGTATCTGGCCGCCCGCAGCGACACGATGACGGCACAGCAGCTCACGGATTATCTGATCCGCGTGATCCAGCCGCGCTTCGCGACGGTCAATGGCGTCGCCAATGCCGAAGTGTTGGGCGCGCAGGAATTTGCCATGCGCGTCTGGCTTGACCCGATGGCGATGGCCGCCCGCAAGGTCACAGCCAACGAGGTGCTCGCCGCCATTCAAGGTTCGAACTTCCTGTCGGCTCCCGGCAAGACCAAGAACGACTACTACGCCTATTCGATCGAGGCGAAGACGACGCTGCAGGATCCCGAGACGTTCGGCGCCTTGCCGATCCGCTCGAATGGCGACGAGGTCGTACGCCTCCGGGATGTTGCCCGCGTCGAGCTTGCCGCCGCGTCCAACGATTCACGCGTGCGTTTCAACGGCCAGGACGGTGTCTTCCTCGGCATCTACCAGACGCCGTCGGCCAACCCGCTCGACGTCTCGGCCGGCGTGCTCGCTGAACTGCCGCTGATCCAGTCCTCCTTGCCGACCGGCATGCATATCGAGCTGGTCTATGATTCGACCGAGGCGATCAGCGCGTCGATCGAGGAGGTGCTGCACACGATTCTCGAAGCGGCAGCGATCGTTATCGTCGTCATCCTGCTGTTCCTCGGCTCGTTCCGCTCGGTCGTCATTCCGATCGTCACGATCCCGCTTTCGCTGATCGGCGTCTGCTTCGTGCTCTGGGCGCTCGGCTATTCGCTGAATACGCTGACATTGCTTGGGATGGTGCTGGCGATCGGCCTCGTCGTCGACGATGCGATCGTCGTGGTGGAGAACATCCACCGGCACATCGAGGAGGGCCTCTCGCCGATGAACGCATCGATCGTCGGCATGAGGGAAATCTTCTCGGCCGTCGTGTCGATGACGATCACCCTTGCCGCCGTCTATGCGCCCATCGCCTTCACCCAGGGCGTCACCGGCGCCCTGTTCCGGGAATTCGCACTAACGCTCGCCGGCGCCGTCGTCATCTCCGGCTTCATCGCGGTTACGGTCGCGCCGATGCTGGCCGCGCGCATCCTGAAGCCCGGCGGCGGCAAGCTGCAGCATTTCGTCGATCGCATCTTCGACCGGTTCGGCAATTGGTATGGCCGTCGCCTCGAAGGGTCCCTGAAGGTCCGTCCGATCACGCTGCTCATCGTCGTGGTCGTCATCGGCACCCTCGGCTTCCTGTTCACGAAGACCAGTTCCGAACTGGCCCCGGAAGAGGATCAGGGCGCCATGTTCGCCGTGATCAACGCGCCGCAATACGCGACGATCGACTACACGCAGTTCTATGTCGACCAGATTGCCCAGCGCATCAAGGATATCCCGGAGCGCGACGCCCTGTTCTCGATCTCCGGCAACGGTTCGGCCAATTCGGCATTCTCCGGCATGGTGCTGAAGCCTTGGGCGGACCGTACGCGGACGCAGGCCGAAGTGCAGAAGGAAGTCCAGGGCATTCTAGACAAGGTTGCCGGCGTTCAGTCCTTCGTCTTCGGCATCCCATCCCTGCCGGGCACGGGCGGCGGATTGCCGATCCAGGTCGTGGTCCAGTCCACCGCCGCGGCAGACCGGGTCTACCAGGTCGCCGAGACGATCAAGCAGCGCGCCATGGGCTCGGGCAAGTTCATCGTCGTCCAGAACTCGCTGTCCTTCGACACGCCCAAGGCCAATGTCGTCATCGATCGCGATCGCGCCGCCGCCCTCGGCGTTTCGGTTTCGGATATCGGCAACACCCTGACGCTGCTCGTCGGCGAGAACGGCATCTCGAAGTTCGACCGCGAAGCGCGCGCCTACGACATCATCACGCAGGTGCCGCAACAATACCGCATGAACCCCGAGGATCTCGGCAAGTTCTTCGTGCGGTCGCAGTCGGGCCAGATGGTGCCGATCTCGTCGCTGGTGACGGTGGACGCGGTTGGCTCCGCGCCCGCGATCGAGCAGTTCAACCAGCTGAACTCGGCAACGCTGTCCGCCTTGCCGCTGCCGGGCATCACATCCGGTACCGGACTTGCCGAACTCCAGCAGATTGCCCGCGAGGTCATGCCGCAAGGTTACTTCCTCGAATATGCCGGCCAGTCGCGCACGGAGATCGAGACCGGCAACACGCTGATGCTGGTGTTCGCTCTCGCCATCGTCGTGATCTACCTGGTGCTCGCCGCCCAGTTCGAAAGCTTCCGCGACCCGCTCATCATCATGATGTCGGTGCCGCTGTCGCTGTTCGGCGCCGTGGCTGTGCTCAACATCTGCTCGAGGCTCGGCAATTTCGTCCCGGCGCTATCGGGTGGAACGCTGAACATCTACAGTCAGGTCGGCTTGATCACCCTCGTCGGGCTGATCACCAAGCACGGCATCCTGATGGTGGAGTTCGCCAACCAGCAGCGCGAGGAGCGCGGGCTGGACCGGCGTCAGGCGATCATCGAGGCGGCGCGGGTTCGCCTGCGCCCCATCCTGATGACCACGGCCGCCATGGTGTTCGGCGTCGTCCCGCTGATCACCTCCGTCGGTGCCGGCGCCAAGGCCCGCTTCGCCATGGGCATCGTCATCGCCTCGGGCATGTCGGTTGGAACCATCTTCACCCTGTTCGTGGTGCCGATGTTCTACACCTACCTCTCCAGCGCCCATAAGAAGCACGACGATGAGCCGCCGGCCGCGTCGGGAACAAGCCCGCCCGCGACACCGCTTCCCGCGCATTGATGCGCGGCGGCGCTCGACAGACAATAGGAGAGAGGCCGGCCATGCCGGCCTTTTTCTTCCGCGAGCTGCGGACAAGGTGGATCGTCGGCGGCGATATATGGGTCGGATCGGGGGCTGGGCCGTGAGCGCACCGGTCATGAAAGGGGCGGCGAGGGCTTTCCTCGTCCCATCACCATGAGCGCCCCTTCGCGAGGGCGCCGTCGGCATCGCTCCGGTCCGGTCAGCGGTGGCGAGTCGCATTCGCCGGCCGAGACCCTCTCTCCGGTCCGAATCTTCGCCGAATTCCTGCGCCTCGGCCTCACCTCCTTCGGCGGACCGATTGCCCATATCGGCTATTTCCGCGAACGCTTCGTCGCCCGCCTTCGCTGGCTCGACGAGGCCGGTTTCGCCGATCTCGTCGCGCTCTGCCAGTTCTTGCCCGGCCCCGCCTCGAGCCAGCTCGGCATGGCGATCGGCCTGCAGCGCGGCGGCCTCGCCGGCGCGCTCGCGGCTTTTGTCGGCTTCACACTACCATCGGCGCTCCTGATGACCGGCATCGGCCTTGCCGTTGTGGCCGCCGGGCCCTCCGGCATCGATCACAGCGTGCTCGCAGGGCTGGCGATCGTGGCCCTCGCCGTCGTCGCCGAAGCCGTCCGAGGCATGGCCATGAGCCTGGCGCGCGGGCGCCTGCATGGCGCGATAGCGCTTCTGGCGGCGGCGATCGCCCTCGCCTGGCCATCGGCGGGCACGCAGATCGCGATCCTCCTCGGCGCCGGGCTTGCCGGCTGGTGGTTTGACCCCGCCGTCCCGCCGCCGCCCGGGCCGGCCGAACGATCACCGGTCTCGCACCGGCTCGGCGCCCTGTTCCTCGCCGTCTTCTTCCTGCTTCTCGTCGGTCTGCCACTGGTCGCGGCGATCACCTCGTCGCCGCTGGCGGGACTCGTCTCGGCCCTCTACCGGTCCGGCGCGCTCGTGTTCGGCGGCGGCCATGTCGTGCTGCCGCTGCTGCAGAACGCCGTCGTCGCGCCCGGCCTCGTTTCCGACGCGGCCTTCGTCGCGGGCTATGGCGCGGCGCAGGCCATGCCGGGACCGCTCTTCAGCCTCGCCGCCTTCCTCGGCACGGTCGCCGGCATGCCGAGCCCACTGGCCGGCGCGCTGATCGCGACGCTCGCGCTCTTCGCGCCCTCCTGGCTGCTGGTCGTCGGCGTCCTGCCTTTCTGGCTAAACTTGAAAACCATCGCGCCCTGCCGCAAGGCGCTCGCCGGCGTCAATGCCGCCGTGGTCGGCCTGCTCGGCGCCGCGCTCTATGATCCCGTCTTCCGCACGGCGATCCATGGCGGGGTGGATCTCGCCGCCGCCGTGCTGTGCTACGCGCTGCTCACCGCTGGCCGGGTCCCGGCATGGGTCGTGGTGCCGCTCGCCGCGATCGGCGGATATTTCCTGCTGTAGCTTGGGAGGATCGGCACCCCGGCCGGCCGGAAGGGCACGGTAGGGACATGGCCAGCCGGGCCGGCCAGGGCGCCGAAGGGAGCGCTACTCCAGCGCGACATGCTGCGCCGGACCCTTTTGCGGCCGGTAGCGCAGCAGCAGGAGCAGCGGAATCGTCGTCAGCGTGACGAACATCATGAACTTGAAATCGTCGATATAGGCGATGAATGCCGCCTCGCGCGTGATCACGGCGTTGATCTGCGCCAGCGTCTCGAGATTGCCCATCGCTGCCTCGGCCGAGATCGCCGGGTTGAACGGCGTGACGTGGCTGGCGAGCACTTCATGACTGATCTGCGTGTTCTGCGACAAGAGCGTCGCGACCAGCGACACGCCGATCGACGAGCCGAGATTGCGCACCAGGCTGAAAAGGCTGGCCGCGTCGGTTCGCCAATGCGGCGGCAGCGTCGCGAAGGCGATGGTCGAAAGCGGCACGAACACGAAGCCGAGGCCAAACCCCTGGACGACACCCGTGATCATGAAGGGGGTCGAACCCATCTGCGGCGCCCAGGTGGTCATGTCATAGAGCGACCAACTCGTCGCGGAGAGGCCGATCAGGATCAGCAGGCGTGGATCGACCTTGCCCATCAGCCGGCCGACCAGCAGCATCGCCGCCATCGTGCCCACGCCGCGCGGCGCCAGGATGAGGCCCGTGGCGATGACCGGATAGCCATAGAGATTCTGCAGCATCGGCGGCAGCAGCGCCATGGTGGCGAGCAGGATGATGCCGATGATGAAGATGAAGACGAGGCCGGTGACGAAGTTCCGATCCTTGAAGATATGCGGATCGAGGAAGGTATTTTTCGACGTCGCCATGTGAATGGTGAACACCCAGAAGCCGATCAGCGTCAGCGACGCCTCGATCATGACTTCCGCCGACGAGAACCAGTCGAGCTGCTCGCCCCGGTCGAGCATCATTTGCAGGGCGCCGATCCCCAGCGAGAGGAAGGCGAAGCCGAAGAAATCGAACCTCCGAAGCCGGATCGGCCCTTCCTTCATGAAAATAAAGATGCCGGTGAAGGCGATGATGCCGACCGGCAGGTTGATGAAGAACACCCAGCGCCAGTCGAAGCTGTCGGTCAGCCAGCCGCCCAGCGTCGGGCCGATGATCGGACCGACCATGATGCCGGCGCCCCACATCGCCATCGCCTGGCCATGCCGCTCCTTCGGGTTGATCGAGAGCAGCACCGATTGCGACAGCGGCACGAGCGCGGCGCCGAAAACGCCCTGCAGGATGCGGAAGCCGACCATCTGCATCAGGCTCTGCGACAGGCCGCACAGCATCGAGGCGAGCGTGAAGCCGATGATGCAGATCAGGAACAGCCGCTTGATGCCGATGCGGTCGGCCACCCAGCCGGTGATCGGCGTCGCGATCGCCGCGGCGACGATATAGGACGTCAGCACCCAGGTGATCGTATCCTGCGCCGCACCGAGCGAACCCTGCATGGAGGGCAGCGCCACATTCGCGATCGTGGTGTCGAGCACCTGCATGATCGTCGCGAGCATGATCGAAAGCGTGATCAGGCCGCGATGCGGCACCGGCTTGAAGGCGGGTGATGCGTTCATCTCGTCCAGCGACGGGCCGCGCCCGCGCCCTTCCCTACTGCGCCGGATTCGCCGCAACCGTGCGGAACGGGGCCGTGTCGGCGGCTTCCGCGGTGCCGAAGCCTGGCAGGCTGCGCTTGAAGCCCGTGTCGACATCGACCGAGGCGCTCAGGCCCGCCTGCAAAGCGGATTTGTCGACCGTGCCGTCCAGTTTGAGGCGGACCGGCACGCGCTGGACCACCTTGACCCAATTGCCCGTCGCGTTCTGCGCCGGCAACAGCGAGAATACCGAGCCGGTCCCGGCATCGATGGATTCGACCTCGGCCTTGAATTCATGGCCCGGATAGGCGTCGAGGCTGACGCTTGCGCTTTGGCCGACGCGCATATGCGTCAGGTCCGTTTCCTTGAAATTCGCCTCGACATAGGTCGTCGCCGTTTCGACGAGGCTCATCAGCGCCGTCGGCGCCATCGCCGGGTTGGTGACATATTGTCCAACCCGCAGGCGATCCGTCTGCGAGACGATGCCGTCGGCCGGCGCATAGACGGCGGTCTGCTTCAGTGCCAGCGCGGCGCTGTCATCGGCGGCCTGCGCCTGCATGACGGAGGGGTGCTTGTCGGTCGGAATGTTCGGGTCGCCATTCAAGGCCGTCAGCGCGCCGGCGACCTTTTCCTTCGCCTGGGCGAGCACCTGCTCGGCGTTGCGGAGATTGTTCTGCGCCGTGTCGAAATCGGCATTGGAACTCACGCCTCGACCGAGAAGATCCTGCTGACGGGCAAAGACCTTTTTCTGATAGTCGAGCGAATCCTGCGCGGATTGCTGGGCGGCGAGCGACTGCTGATAGGTGGAGCGAAGCTGCTCGACCTGGAGACGCGCCATGGCAACGGCTGCGTCTGCCTGTTCAAGCGCGATCTTGTAAGGCTCTGGGTCGATGCGGAACAGCAGATCGCCCTTGCTGACGCGATCATTCTCCCCGACGGCGACCTCGACGATCCGGCCCGACTGGTCGGCCGTGATTGTCACGCGGTTCTGCGCCACATAGGCATTGTCGGTCGACGCATAGCGCCCGCCGGTCAGCCACATATAGCCACCGCCAATGGCAAGCGCGACAGGCAGGGCCAGCATCAGCACCACGCGGAGGCTGAGCCGCCGCTTCGGAGCGGGAGTGTCTCCGATGATGGTCAGCTGCGGTGGCGACTTCGCCTCCGGCGTTTTGGTCTCTTCGGATGGCTGGGCGCTCATGACAGCACCTTCTGGAGCTGGGGCGAAGGCTCCGTGGCCTCGCCGGGATTGTCGGGCATTTCGATGCCGCGTCCGGCCATGTTGGCGCGCATGCGGGATAGCGAGGCGATCATTCGTTCCGTCTCCTCCGCGTCCACGCCCTCCAGCGCTGCGGCGAGGACGGACATGCCGATGCGCCGCATGTCGTTGAGCAGCGGCTGGACAGTCTCGGTCAGATGCAGGCGGCGAGCCCGGCGGTCGTTCGGATCGGGCAGCCGCGTGACGTAGCCGAGCACCTCCAGCCGGTCGATATGACGCGACAGGGTGATCGGCTCGATCTCGAGCGCCTCGGCGACGGCGGCCTGGTTCGAGCCCTCATTGTGAAAGAGATGAGCAAGAACCTGCCACTGCGCACGCGTCAGCCCCGACCCCTGAGCGCGCTGGTCGAAGGCGCGACGGAGCAGGCGAGCCACGTCGTTTATCAGGAAGGCGAGGTGTTTTTCACGCGGCGGCTTATCCATGGGGAGCAATATAATAAGCTTACTTATCATATGCAACAGGGATCGCCTTGCCAGCGGCGAAAACGTAATCGCCCAGAGGGCCGCGGCGGCACCGCGACGTCGCGAGACGAGGGATCCAATGCGCTGGGCCAACGTTGGAGACTTGCGTCGGCGCCGTATCATTGCCTTTATTGATGCTTAGCCGGCACGGGGGCGCAACGGTCCCGATATTGGGAAGATGCCATTGCTGAAGCCATTTTCGAACCCGATGGCCAGGGATTACCGGATCGATTTTTTCCGGGGCTTGGCGCTGATATCGATCTTCGTCAATCACATTCCGGGCAATTTCTATTCAAACTTCACGCACCGGAATTTCGGCCTGTCCGATTCGGCCGAAGTGTTTGTGCTGCTCGCCGGCATGTCGGCCGCGCTTGCCTATTTCCCGCGATTTCTTTCAGGCCAGGCGCCGGCCTCGATCGGCACCATCGTGAAGCGCATCGGCACGCTCTATGTCGCGCAGCTCTCCTCGGTCGCGATCGGCTTTGCGCTCTATGCCGCGGCGGCCGTGTGGCTCAACAACCCGGAACTGATGGTGCCGGACGAGCGGCACTGGATGATGGACGAGCCGCTGAAGGCGATGGCCGGCATCGGCGCGCTCACCTACCAGACCGGCAATTTCAATATCCTGCCCATGTATATCGGCCTGCTGCTGATGCTGCCGGCCATCATGGCGCTCGCCCGCATCCGCCTGTCGCTGGCGCTGGCTGCCAGCCTGGCGCTCTGGCTGCTGGCCAACATCTTCCGCCTGACGGTCCCAAACTATCCGGCACCGGGCGGCTGGTACTTCAATCCGATCACGTGGCAGCTGATCTTCACCATCGGCTTCGTCATGGGCGTCAAACTGCGCCGGGGCGACCGGGTCACCGGGTCCAGCTGGCTCTATCTTCTCGCCCTCGCCTATCTTGCCGTCAGCGCGGTGCTCGTGATGGGCGCCCATTGGGACAAGTTCCCGCCCCTGCCGGCGTGGGTCTGGGTCAGCGGTTTCGACAAGAGCTGGGTCGGCCTCTTCCGCCTCCTGCATCTGCTGGCGCTGGTCTATGTCATCGTGTTCAGCCCGATTCCGAAATTCCTGACGCGCTGGCTCGACGCCGACAACTGGGTGGTGCGCCTTGGTCGCAACACGCTTCCCGTCTTCTGGCTGTCGATTGTGCTCGCGGTGAGCGGCCACATCCTGCGCGAGAATGTTTTCGGCCTGCCGAACGATCCTACCTTCGACGCCGCCGGCATCCTGGTCGACACCGCGCTGATCGGGATCGGCATGACGCTGCTGCTTGGGCTCGCCTTCTTCCTCGACTGGAGCAAGCCGGGCGCCAAGACACGACTGGCCACGAACCCGTCGTCCAGCCGAGGCGCCATGTCGCCCGCCGAATAGAGCTGCTTCCGGCGACGGAAAAAGCCGTCGAACGGCAGCGCGCGATCGCTGCGCTGCAAAAAGAAACGCCGCGACGAAGCGCGGCGTTTCGAGATTATGGCAGTCGTTCTGACCTAGTGCATGGTCGCGTCGGTCTTCAGCCGGTTGATCTGGTCCTTGACCTGCAGCTTTCGGCGCTTCAGGGCGGCGAGCTCGATGGCATCCACGCTCGGATGGGTCTTCAACACATCGTCGATTTCCTTGGAGAGTGCCTCGTGACGGCGCTCCAACGCTTGGAGATGCGATTCAATGGACATCCAAATTGGCCTTTCTTCGCTAACCGATGACGGCGACTTCATGGTGACATAAAGCCGCCTGCCTGTCGAACGAGCGGAGCCTTCCGTGAACCAAAAATGACATTGCCGGCTCACTGGCTCCATAGGGGAGATGGAGCTGCGCGGACGATGTCTCAAGAGGGGCCGGAGACGAAACGCCTCTCGCATGGCGGACGACGAACATGTATTCTCGTCGGGCGATTGGGCGGCCCCGGAGAAGGGGGATGGATTGGGGCGCATGAACGAAGAAGACGAACAGGAACTGCGTTTCGAACTCGCCCGTCTGCGCCAGGAACATAGCGACCTCGACGCCGCGATCGCGGTCATGTCGGAGACCGGTCGTATCGACCCGCTCCGCATCCAGCGCTTGAAGAAGAAGAAGCTGGCGCTGAAGGATCGGATCGCCGTGCTGGAGGATCAGCTTCTGCCGGATATCAGCGCCTGACCGCGCGGCACGGCATATCGGCCAGCATCCCCTCCGCCCGGGCGAGCACGCCGACCGCGTTGTCACCCGCCTCGATTGCTGTCGCCACCGCGCGAATGCGCACCGCCGCCACACGGCCTTCGAGCAATCGGTCCATGCCGCCCAGCCCCGCGCGAATGAGATCGAGCCGTCGCGCGCAATCGTCCGGCGAGGCGTTCCACAGCACGACGGCGAATTGATACGGCTCGATTCGCGCGGCCACATCGCAGGAGCGGATCGCCCCGCGCAGCCGCTCCCCCATGGTGCGAAGGACCCGGCGGACGACCGGCTGGCCGTGCCGCTCGGCAACGCCGCTCATGCCATCGGCCGATAGCAGCGCAAACGCCAGATCGGCGCGATAGCGGGCACGGAATTCGATGGCCTTCTCGATCTCGCGCAGCAGGGCGCGCTGGTTCAGGAGCCCCGACACGGGATCTTCCGACGCTTCTGCCTCCAGTCGCGCTATCTTGTGTCGGCTCGCGTCGAGGGCGGAGCGAAGCGCCGCCACTTCCTGGGCCAGCCGCGCCAGCAGCGCATTCGGCTCGCCGGATTCGCGAGCGGTTTCCTCATCGTCCTCCCGCCTCGGCCGCCCGCGCATACGCAAAGACGGCATGGCCGGATTGTCGAGATTGTCGAACGGGTTGGGCTTGGCGGTCGGCATAGTCGCAGGATGCCGGAATCCGGTTCAGCAATGGTTAACGCTCCGTCACCGGAGCGGAGATAGCCGACGCGCTTGCGGCAAGGCCCTGCGATCCTATAATTCACCATCCCTTGCATCGGAGTTTCGGAGAAAACGAGCTTGGCAGTTCCCCCGCCGCCCGTCGCCATCATCATGGGCAGCCAGTCCGACTGGCAGACCATGCGTTTCGCGGCCGAGACCCTCGATGCGCTGGGCGTTGCCCATGACGACCGGATCATTTCCGCCCACCGCACCCCGCAGCGCCTCGTCGATTTCGCCACCACGGCGAAGGCGACCGGCTACAAGGTCATCGTCGCCGGTGCCGGCGGCGCTGCGCATCTGCCCGGCATGTGCGCCTCGATGACGCCGCTGCCCGTGCTGGGCGTGCCGGTCGAATCGAAGGCCTTGCATGGTGAGGACAGCCTGCTCTCCATCGTGCAGATGCCGGCCGGCATTCCCGTGGGAACGCTCGCCATCGGCAAGGCGGGCGCGATCAACGCCGCCTTGCTCGCCGCCGCTATCCTGGCGCTGGAGGATCCAGCGCTCGCCGAACGGCTCGACGCCTGGCGCGAGGCCCAGTCTTCCCGCGTAGCGGAGCGCCCGACCGACGATGTCTGATTCTGTCCTGAAGCCCGGCTCGACCATCGGTATTCTCGGCGGCGGCCAGCTCGGCCGCATGCTCGCGCTGGCCGCCGCCGAACTGGGCTTTCGCTGTCATATCTATTGCCCCGAGGGCGAAAGCCCGGCCTTCGACGTCGTCGCGGCCCGCACCGTCGCCTCGTACGAGAACCAGCGGGCGCTTGCCGCCTTCGCCGGATCGGTCGACGTCATCACCTATGAATTCGAGAACGTTCCGTCCGAAACGGCCGCCTTCCTCGAGGAGCAGGCAACCGTCCTGCCGGGCCAGCGCGCCCTCGCCGTGTCGCAGGATCGACTGTCCGAGAAGCGGCTGATGCAGGAACTGGGCATCGCCGTCGCCCCCTTCGCCACTGTCGATCGCGTCAGCGACCTTGAAACCGCGCTCTCCCGCCTCGGGCGCCCTTCGATCCTGAAGACCCGCCGCCTCGGCTATGACGGCAAGGGCCAGATCATGATCCGCGAGGGCGACGACGCGGCGGCCGCCTTCGCGGCGATCGGCGGCAAGCCGGCCGTGCTGGAAGGCTTCGTCTCGTTCACGCGCGAGATCTCGGCGCTGGTGGTCCGGTCGAAGCGCGGGGCGACCGCCGTTTACGACATCGCCGAGAATGTCCACCGCAACCACATCCTCGCCACCTCAACCGTCCCCGCTTCGATCGCGCCGGACACCGCCGCCGAGGCCCGAGCCATCGCGATTCGCATCGCCGAGGCGCTCGGCTATGTCGGGCTGCTGGCGGTCGAGATGTTCGTGACCGAGGAGGGCGGCACCGAGACGCTGCTGGTCAACGAGATCGCGCCCCGCGTCCATAACTCAGGCCATTGGACGCAGGATGGCTGCCTCGTCTCGCAATTCGAGAACCACATCCGCGCCATCGCCGGCTGGCCGCTCGGCTCGACGGAGCGCCACAGCGACGCGGTAATGACCAATCTGATCGGCTTCGAGGCCGACGACTGGACACCACTCGCCGCCAAACCCGGTGCGAGGCTGCATCTCTACGGCAAGAGCGAGACGCGCTCAGGCCGCAAGATGGGCCATGTGAACAGGATCTTCGCGAAGCGGTGAGAACGCAGCCATGAAGCTGTGCCGGCCATGGTTCACCGGCCAGACCCCCTCTCCCGCAAGCGGGAGAGGGTTGGGGTGAGGGCCTTGCTTCCTTGACGAGCCCGGAAACCAAGATCGCCCGCCGTCTCCGCCGCGACCAGACCGACGTTGAGCGGCGGCTGTGGGGATATCTTCGTGACCGACGTCTCGATGGCTGGAAATTCCGACGCCAGGTGCCGATCGATTCCTTTGTCGCGGACTTCGTCTGCAAGGAAGCGATGCTGATCGTGGAACTTGACGGCAGCCAGCATGCTGACCATCGCGCAGAGCACGATGCTCGCCGAACGGCCTCGCTGAATATCCTTGGCTATCGCGTGATCCGCTTCTGGAACAATGACGTCATCGGAAATCTCGACGGCGTTCTCAGCGCGATCCTCGCAGCCTTGAAGCAAGCCCCTCACCCCGACCCTCTCCCGCAAGCGGGAGAGGGGGAAGAAGGCACGCCTGTAGCGACGTCCTGAGCCCTTCCCCTGCCCGCTCCCGCTTTCCATATGACGCCCTCCCCGCCCAGGGGTGGCGCCTCACCGTCAAAGGCGCTATCTGAAACGCCGATTTCCGCCCAAACCGAAGACATCTCGTCATGACCGATCCGAAGACCGTCTATCCCGCCGCCGAGCCCTCGCCGTCGTTTCCGAAGATCGAGGAAGCGATCGGCGCTTGGTGGAAGGAAAACGGTACCTTCGAGGCGTCGATCCGGCAGCGCCGCGAACAGGGCGCCTCGGAATTCGTCTTCTATGACGGCCCGCCCTTCGCCAATGGCCTGCCGCATTACGGCCATCTCGTCACCGGCTTCGTCAAGGATCTGGTGCCGCGCTACCAGACCATGCGCGGCAAGGTGGTCGACCGCCGCTTCGGCTGGGATTGCCATGGCCTCCCGGCCGAGATGCAGTCCGAGAAGGAGCTTGGCGTCTCGGGACGGCTTGAAATCCTGAAATATGGCGTCGCGCGCTTCAACGAGCATTGCCGCACCTCGGTGCAGCAATTCACCTCGGACTGGGAATATTACGTCACCCGCGCCGCGCGCTGGGTCGATTTCAAGAATGATTACAAGACCATGGACCTCTCTTTCATGGAGAGCGTCATGTGGGCGTTCAAGCAGCTTCACGACAAGGGCCTCATCTATGAGGGATACCGGGTCGTGCCCTATTCATGGGCCGCGCAGACGCCGCTCTCGAACTTCGAGACCCGCCTCGACAATTCCTACCGCATGCGCCAGGACCCGGCGCTGACGGTCGGCTTCCTGCTCGACCCGCTCGCGGCAGGCGACAAGCCGACGCGGCTCGCCGCCTGGACAACGACGCCCTGGACGCTGCCCTCCAACATGGCGCTCGCCGTGGCCGCCGACGCCGATTACGCCGTGCTGGAAAAGGGCGGCGAGCGCGTCATCGTCGGCGCGCCGCTCGTCGGCAATTATGCCAAGGAACTCGAAGGCTGGTCCGAAGTCGGGCAGGTGCGGGGAGCGGAACTTGTCGGCCGCACCTACCAGCCGCTCTTCCCCTTCTTCGAGAGCCGCCGTCAGGAAGGCGCCTTCCGCGTCCATGCCGGCTCGTTCATCGAGATGACCGACGGCACCGGCGTCGTCCATATCGCGCCTGCCTTCGGCGAGGACGACATGGCGCTGGCACAGGCGAACGGCATCCCGGTCGTCGACCCGGTCGATTTCGCCGGCAATTTCACGGCCGAGGCGCCCGACTATGCCGGCACGAACGTCTTCGAGGCCAACAAGGAAGTCATCCGCGATCTGAAGCAGCAGCACAATGTCGTGCTGCGCCACGAAACCTATGACCATAATTATCCCCATTGCTGGCGCACCGACCAGCCGCTGATCTACAAGGCGCTGCGCTCCTGGTATGTGAGCGTCACCGCGTTCAAGGATCGGATGGTCGAGCTCAACCGGGACATCACCTGGGTCCCTGAGCACATCCGCGACGGCCTCTTCGGCAAATGGCTGGAGAATGCGCGCGACTGGAACATCGGCCGCAACCGCTTCTGGGGCTCGCCGATCCCGGTGTGGAAATCGGATGATCCCGATTATCCGCGCATGGACGTCTATGGCTCGCTCGACGAGATCGAGCGCGATTTCGGCGTGCGCCCGCATGATCTGCACCGCCCCTATATCGACGATCTGACCCGCCCGAACCCGGACGATCCGACCGGCAAATCCGTCATGCGCCGCGTCGAGGACGTTCTGGATTGCTGGTTCGAGAGCGGCTCGATGCCGTTCGCGCAGGTGCATTACCCGTTCGAGAACAAGGACTGGTTCGAGGACCATTTCCCCGGCGATTTCATCGTCGAATATGTCGCGCAGACGCGCGGCTGGTTCTACACGCTGATGGTCATGTCGACGGCCCTGTTCGACAAGGCGCCATTCCGCTCGGTCGTCTGCCACGGCGTCGTGCTCGACGAGAACAAGCAGAAACTCTCCAAGCGGCTGAAGAACTATCCCGACCCGATCGAGGTGTTCGATACCTATGGCGCCGATGCGCTGCGCTGGTATCTCGTCTCCTCGCCGCTGCTTTCCGGCGGCGATCTCGCCATGCCGAAGGACGGCCGCGCCATCGCCGAGACGGTGCGCCAGGTCATGCTGCCGATCTGGAACGCCTATTCCTTCTTTACCCTCTACGCCAATATCGACGGCGCGAAGGGCCGGATGGTCACGACCGCCGACAATGAGCTCGACCGCTATATCCTCGCCAAGACCGCGGATCTGATCCGCGGCATCGAGGCATCGATGGAGAAGCTCGACCTCGCCGGCGCCACCGACGCTTTCCCGCCCTTCATCGAAGCGCTGAACAACTGGTTCATCCGCCGCTCGCGCGAGCGCTTCTGGAAGGCCGAGAAGGACGCCGACAAGCAGGCCGCTTACGACACGCTCTACACCGTGCTCGTGACGATGACCCGCGCGCTGGCGCCGTTCCTGCCCTACCTGACCGAGCATATCCACCGTGCTCTGACCGGAGGCGAGAGCGTGCATCTCGCGGACTGGCCGGATGCGGCTGCGCTCGCCTATGATCCGGTCCTCGTCGAACGCATGGATGTCGCACGCGAGATCTGTTCGGCCGCCGCCTCGATCCGCACGATCAAGGGCCTTCGGAACCGCCTGCCGCTGAAGAAGCTCACCGTCGCGCATCGCGATCTCGACGTGATCTCCTTCTCGAAATGGCTGGAGCCGATCATCAAGGACGAGGCGAATGTCCGCACGGTCGAATTCTCGAACGAGCCGCTCGCCTTCGGCCGTCCGGTGCTGACGCCGAACCTTCCCGTCGTCGGCAAGCGCCTTGGCGCGCAGCTGAAGGCCGTCATCGCCGCCGCCAAGGCCGGCGACTGGAAGCTCGTCGGAGACAGCGTCGAGGTCGGCGGCGTCAGCCTCGCTTCCGGCGAGTATTTCCTGAAGTTCCAGGCCAATGACGGCGTCGACGCGGCGCCCTTCGACGGGTCGGCCGGCGTCGTCGTGCTCGACACCCATGTCGACGCGGATCTGGAGCGCGAAGGAACGGCCCGCGATTTCATCCGCCTCGTCCAGATGGCGCGCAAGGAAGCGGGTTTCCGCATCTCCGACCGCATCCATATCGAGCTGAAGACGGCCAACGGCGCCGAGGCCGCGATCCTCACCCACGCCGATACGGTGAAGGCCGAGACCTTGGCCGAAAGCCTGCGCCCGACCGGCGACACGCCGGAAGGCTTCGTCACGGAAACGACGCTGGACGACCAGCCGATCGCGATCGGCGTCAGGGTGGCGGTGTAGTCTCCGCTTCAGCCCTCCCCTTGAGGGAGGGCTGAGGAAAAGACTACTCGTTCGCCGCGCTCCTTGTTGGACCCAGCCAGACGAATTCCAGCATCAGGGTGCGCTGGATGAAGGAGAGATTGTCGTCGGAGACCAGGGTGATCCGGGGGCGGCCATCGGGGTCGGTCGTGACCGCGAGGCCTTCCATATTGTCGATCTGGTTGCCCATATTGGCCTCCATCACGACGGGACCGTCGACCAGCGCGCCGGGGCGGATGCGCGAGGCGTCCAGGCGGCGTAGGCGCATCTTGACGCCGAAGGGCAGGTCCACCATCCGCTCGAGGATCAGCAGATCGCCATTCGGCAGGAAATCGGCGTCGGTAACGTCGAAATCATCACTGCGCACCACGGAAAAAGTCCCGGCGAGCGGCCCGTTGACGACGAAGGCGCGGTGATTGCCGGCCTTGTCGAGCGTCCGCTCGGCGATGAGGATCGGCGAGCCGGCGAGCGCCGAGTTTGCCGGCGCGATCGCCAGCGCCTCGAAGCCGCGATTGCGCTTGATGCCCTTGGCGCTTTTCGGCAGGGCAATTTGCTGCGGACGGGAGAGGGCGAGATCCGGTTCGAGCCGGTAGGCCTTCAGATCATTGGTCTGCTCGAACGAGACATAGGCGACGTCGCGCCCGCCGAGCGTACCGAAGCGCAGCCCCTCAGCGTCGGCATTGCGCTTGGCACCGACCGGCTTTCCGGCCGCGTTCAGGATCGTCGCCCATTCGCCGCCCGAAATTCCCGTCAGCCAGCCATTCGAGCGTTCGACCTCGCCACGAAACCAATAGCCGATATCGGATATCGCGGTGAAGCGCTTGCCGTCCGGCGCGAAATCGAGGCCGGACAGGCCGCCGAAATTGGGTTCGCTCGACGTCACCACGATCCCGCCGCGGAACTCGAACTCGCCAAAGCGGGTCTGCGACCGGCCGATCAGGAAATTCTCTATCGCCGTCGTACGGATCTCGATCGGCGCGAAGCCGGCGGCCTCCGCCGATCCCGCCACCGAGGGCAGGAGATGAAGTGAAACAGCCGCGGCGAACAGGAAGACCCGGAAAACGGCGAATACCGCCGCCGTCATCGGCCGGCCATCCGCCGCCGGGGGGCCGGTGCCTTTGCCTTCTCATCGAACAGTTCGGCCAGCTTCTCGGTCATGGCGCCAGCCAGTTCCTCGGCATCGACGATCGTGACCGCGCGCTTGTAATAGCGCGTCACGTCATGGCCGATGCCGATCGCGATCAGCTCGACCGGCGAACGGTTTTCGATCTCGTCGATGATGAAGCGCAGATGCCGCTCCAGATAATTGCCGGTGTTCACGGAGAGCGTCGAATCATCGACCGGCGCGCCGTCGGAGATCATCATCAGGATCTTGCGCTGCTCCGAGCGCACGAGCAGTCGCTTATGCGCCCAGTCGAGCGCCTCGCCGTCGATGTTCTCCTTGAGCAGGCCTTCGCGCATCATCAGCCCGAGATTGCGCCGAGCCCGCCGCCAGGGCGCGTCCGCCGCCTTGTAGATGATGTGGCGGAGGTCGTTGAGCCGCCCGGGCGCCGCCGGCTTGCCGGCCTGCAGCCAGGCCTCGCGCGACTGCCCGCCCTTCCAGGCACGCGTCGTGAAGCCGAGGATCTCGACCTTGACTCCGCAGCGCTCCAGCGTCCGCGCCAAAATGTCGGCGCAGGTGGCCGCGACCGTGATCGGCCGGCCACGCATCGAGCCCGAATTGTCGAGCAGCAGCGTCACGACGGTATCGCGGAAATCCGTGTCTTTCTCGATCTTGAACGAGAGCGGCTGCATCGGGTCGGTGACGACGCGGTGCAGGCGCGCCGGATCGAGCATGCCCTCCTCGCGATCGAAATCCCACGACCGGCTCTGCTGCGCCATCAGGCGGCGCTGCAGCCGGTTGGCCAGCCGCCCGACCGCGCCCTGCAGATTGGAGAGCTGCTTGTCGAGAAAACCGCGCAGACGGTCGAGCTCGGCCGAATCACAGAGGTCCTCGGCCTTGATCGTCTCGTCGAAACGGGTCGTGAACGCCTTGTAGTCGGTCGTCGGGACATGCGGGGTGAACGGGCTGTCGGGCCGACGTGCCTCGCCGGCATCGCGCGCATCCTCCGCGTCCTCGCCCTCGGATTCGTCCTCCGCGCCGGCTTCCGTGGTCTCGGTATCGCCGGCATCGGTATCGTCGCCGGTCGCCTCGGATTCTTCCTGCGATTCGCTGTCGGACTGGTCGGGCTGCTCGGAGCCGTTCTCCTGCTCGGAGCCGGAATCATCGCTCGCCTCGCCGTCCTCGTCGTTCGGTTCGTCCTCGCCTTCCCCCAACTCGTCGCCCATGTCGAGCGAGGCGAGCAGCGAGCGGACGGCGGAGGCGAAGCGCTTCTGGTCGCCCAGCGTATCGGCGAGACGATCGAAGTCCTTGCCGGCCTTGTCCTCGACCCAGTCGCGCCAGAGATCGACGATGCGCTGGCTCGATTGGGGCGGCTTCAGCCCGGTCAGCTTCTCTCGGACCATGAGCGCCACGGCATCCTCGAGCGGCGCCTCGGCCCGCTCAGTGATCTCGTGGAAATTGCCACGATGGTAGCGGTCCTCCAGCGCGGCAGCGAGATTGCTGGCGACGCCGTCCATGCGCCGCGCGCCTATCGCCTCGATCCTCGCCTGCTCGACGGCATCGAAGATCGCCCGCGCGTTCTTGCCCTCGGGCGCGACCGTGCGGTGCAGCGCCGGATCATGGCAGGCAAGCCGCAGCGCCATGGAATCGCCGAGCCCGCGCGTCACAGCGATCTCGTTCGCCGTCGGCTTGCGGCCGGGCTCCGGCAGGCGGGCGCGCAGGCCGGTCAGAACGGGACGGTCGTTCGAGAAAGTGACCTCGAGATCGCTCTTGCCGGCGATGGCGCGCACGCAGCCGACCACCGCCCGCTTGAACGGCTCGGCGGCCGGTTCGCCCGGCCTCGCCCTGGTGTCGGAATTGCTGCCGGCCATGATGGTACGCCGTCGTTACGACAGGACAACGTTCGCCGCCGATTCCGCCAGTTCCTCGCCGAAGGCGCGCTGGTAGAACTCAGCGACCAGCGGCCGCTCCAGCTCGTCGCACTTGTTCAGGAAGGTGACGCGGAACGCGAAGGCGATGTCGCCGAAGATCTCGGCATTCTCGGCCCAGGTGATGACCGTGCGCGGGCTCATGACGGTCGAAAGATCGCCATTGATGAAGGCCGAGCGCGTCATGTCGGCGAGGCGGACCATGCGGCCGACCAGCGCCTTGCCCTTCGGATCGGCGAAGTGCTTCGCCTTGGAGACGACGATGCCGACCTCATTGTCATGCGGCAGATAGTTCAGCGTCGTGACGATGGACCAGCGATCCATCTGCGCCTGATTGATCTGCTGCGTGCCGTGATAAAGGCCGGACGTGTCGCCGAGGCCGACCGTATTAGCGGTGGAGAACAGGCGGAAGGCCGGATGCGGGCGGATGACGCGATTCTGGTCAAGCAGCGTCAGGCGGCCCGAGGATTCCAGGACGCGCTGGATGACGAACATCACGTCCGGACGGCCGGCGTCATATTCATCGAACACGAGCGCGACATTATGCTGGTAGGCCCAGGGCAGAATGCCGTCACGGAACTCGGTGACCTGCAGCCCATCCTTGATGACGATCGCGTCCTTGCCGATCAGGTCGATGCGGCTGATATGGCTGTCGAGATTGACGCGGATGCACGGCCAGTTGAGGCGCGCGGCGACCTGCTCGATATGGGTCGACTTGCCCGTGCCGTGATAGCCGGTGACCATGACGCGGCGGTTGCGCGCGAAGCCGGCAAGAATGGCGAGCGTCGTGGTCCGGTCGAAGAGATAGTCGGGATCCGATTCCGGGACATGCTCGTTGGCCGCGGAAAAGGCGGGGACCTTGAGGTCGGAATCGATGCCGAACACATCCCGCACCGAGATCTCGGTATCGGGGAGAGAGGCACGATCGATCGTCGTTTCAGTCATATTGGCTCCGTCGCGTTCCATGGGAACGCTTGCGGTCGGTTCCTGGAGGGGAAGGTCCAATCCGCGAATGGGAATGGCGTCCAAACCGACGTTCTAGAGCATTTCGGCGCTTCGTTGAATCGCTAAAGATGCCCGTTCTCTTCGTTCAGCCGCGTTTTCTTGACGCGTGCCGGCTATCCATCCACCCGGTCCGGCGCGAGCGTCCTAGCAGAAGCCGGCCGCCTTGAGGAAGTTATACGCCTGGATGATCTCCCGGAGCTTGTCTTCGAAGGACCGGTCGCCGCCATTGGCGTCTGGATGATAGAGCTTCACCAGCGCCTTGTAGCGCGCCTTGATATCGCTCTGGCTCTCCGAGCCTTCCAGTTCGAGCGTGTCGAAGGATTTGCGCTCCAGCGCCTTCAGATGCCGTTTCGGCGCCGCCTCCGGCTCATGCACCGTGCCGGCGCCCTGGAACATATCGAAAGGATCGCGGATTCCGCCACTCCAGTCGCGCGTCGCATGGCTTCGCACACGCTCCTTCTGCTCGCCAGCGCTGTTGACGCCCATCGTCCAGGTCGGGCGATGGCCGGTCAGCGAATCCTTCTGGTAGGCGGCGATCTGCTCGTCGCCCATGCCGGAGAAATAATTGTACGACTTGTTGTAGAGCCGAACGTGGTCGATGCAGAAATGGTGAAACTTGCCCTCGCGGCCACGGCCCATCGGCGCGCGATGCGTGCCCGGGCGGTCACAGCCCGCCCAGCCGCAGCGATGGGGAGCTTCCTCCACCAGCGTGCTGTCGGCCCGCTTGATCCGGATCCGGTCGAAGAGTTTTGAATCGAGCTTCATCGAAGGATTATGCTAGCCAGCCACCGCCCGAACAAGGCGGTGATCCAGTTGGAGTGAAAGAGGGTGTGCGGATGAATACCAAAGAGCGGATCGCCAAGCGGCTCGGCGACGCCCTGGCGCCAGAGAGCCTAGATGTGATCGACGAATCGCATCTCCACAAGGGCCATGCGGGTGCTAGGCCCGGCGGCGAGACACATTACCGCGTCCGCATCACCACAAACGCCTTCCGCGGCAAGAGCCGCATCGACATGCACCGCGCGATCAACGCTCTGCTGGCGGATGAACTCGCTGCCGGCGTCCATGCGCTCGCCATCGAGGCAAAGGCGCCGGCCTGAACCTCAACCCGGCCGCCCGGTCTCCATGGCATGCCGGCGATTGGTCGCGATCAGCTTCCGCGCCAGCGCATTGCCGATGACATGGTAGATCGCGGCGGCGATCGCCGGATCCTCGCGGCCGGCGGCCTTCAGCTTGGCGCTGTCGAGCGCGATCACGGAAAGCTCGGTCGCGGCCCGTACCGTCGCCGTCGCCGGGGCATTGGCGAGAAACGAAATCTCGCCGACGAACTCGCCGGCCCGAAGCTGGCCGACGCGCTTGCCGGAGACATCGACCACCGCCTGTCCTTCAGTAAGCAGATAGAAGGCCTCGACCGGCTCGCCCTGAATCGTCAGCACCGCGCCCGGTTCGAGGTCGAAGGCCTCGCCGAACTCGACCAATCGCGCCAGATGCTCATCGTCGAGATCCGAAATGCCCTTGCGCAGGAGATCGCCGCCGCTCGCCGCGTTCACCATGCGCCGCGCCTTGTCCAGCGCGTGAAGGCGGTAGAGATTGATCAGGATGAACAGGAAATTATAGGCGATGCCGGTATAGAGCGGCGTCTCCGCCAGCGAGAAATAGACGATCTCGAACGCGAAACCAAGGATCAGGAAAACGCGCAGCCAGAAGATGTTGGTGAGGAACAGCGAGACGGCCAACAGCAGGAAGCCGATATGGCCGGGAAGATCGATCCGGTTGCCGAAGAATAGGCTCAATATGTCGAGCACGATCGTTCCCCCGTTCCAAGCGGCGCGGCCACTCTAGAGGACGCAAGGTCCTTTACAAGCTGCGGGCGAAGCTACGCTGCCAGCGTCTCCGCCAAGAATGCCCGAACTTCGGCTGGCGGGACATCCTTGGCGATGAAGGCCTCGCCGATTCCGCGCGTCAGGATGAAAGTCAGCGTGCCGCGCGAGACCTTTTTGTCCTGCGCGATCAGCGCCATCAGCCCGTCGGCGTCAGGGAGTTCGCCCGGAATATCGGCGAGCTCCGTCGGCAGGCCGACCAGGGCGAGATGCGCGGCGACGCGGCGGCCGTCATCGGGCGAGCAGAGGTTCATCCGCGCCGAGAAGCGATGCGCCAGGACCATGCCGATCGAGACTCCCTCGCCATGGACGAGCCGCTGCGAATAATGCGTGGCCGCCTCGAGCGCATGGCCGAAGGTGTGGCCGAGATTGAGCAGCGCCCGTTCGCCGGTCTCGTGCTCGTCGGCGGCGACAACCTTGGCCTTGGCGCGGCAGCTCGTCGCCACCGCATGCTCGCGCTCCGGTCCGCCGGCGAAGATACCGCGCCAGTTCGCTTCCAGCCAGGCGAAGAAGCCCGGATCATCGATCAAGCCGTATTTCGCGACTTCGGCATAACCGGCGCGGAACTCGCGCGGCGACAGCGTGTCGAGCGCGGCGGTATCGGCCAGCACGAGTTCCGGCTGATGGAAGGCGCCCACGAGATTCTTGCCCTCTGGCGTATTGATTCCCGTCTTGCCGCCGACGGAACTGTCCACCTGCGCCAGCAACGAGGTCGGGATCTGAACGAAGCGCATGCCGCGGCGAACGACCGACGCGGCAAAACCCGAAAGATCGCCGATCACCCCGCCGCCCAGCGCCACGATGATGTCGCCCCGCTCCAGCCGCGCCGCCAGCACGGCGCGCACGACCATTTCCAGGACCGGGAAGCTCTTCGACGATTCGCCGGGCTCGACAATAACGGGGACAGCCTCGATGCCAGCCGTAGCAAGCGAGGACTGGAGCGCCGGCAGATGGGCGCCGGCGAGATTGCGGTCGGTGACGATGGCAGCCCGGACGCCCGGCAGCCGCGCCGCGATCTCACGGCCGGCCTCCGCAATCAGGCCACGTCCGATCAGGATGTCATAGGCGCGCGCACCGAGCTCGACGCGAACCTGGATG
The DNA here is from genome assembly GCF_026343945.1 of Kaistia algarum. NCBI lineage: Bacteria > Pseudomonadati > Pseudomonadota > Alphaproteobacteria > Hyphomicrobiales > Kaistiaceae > Kaistia > Kaistia algarum. The sequence continues at coordinate 2,382,810 of NZ_JAPKNJ010000001.1, read as the reverse complement.
GTATCGGCCGCTTCCGTCTTGTCGTTCATGTCGTCCTCGCTTCTCCGCCCGAAGGCACACCGAGGAAGCCCGCAAGCGCGGCGAGCGCTTCCTCGGCGACGACCTCATGTGCCACGTCGCGCGACAGGATGTGAATATCGGCCTCGGCATAGATCGGATAGCGCTCGTCCATCAGGCGGCGCATCGTACCCTCCGGATCGTCGTTCAGGAGCAGCGGCCGGTTGGAGCGCTTGCGCACCCGGGCCATCAGCACGTCGAGATCGGCCCTGAGCCACAGCGACACGGCGCCCGCGGCGATCGCCGCGCGAGTTTCGCCGCTCATAAAGGCGCCGCCGCCGGTTGCCAGGACCTTGGGCCTGCCGTCGAGCAGGCGGCGGATGACGCGCCGCTCGCCATCGCGAAAATAGGCCTCGCCATGCTTCGCGAAGATTTCGGGAATGGTCGCGTTGGCGGCCTTCTCGATCTCGGCGTCGGCGTCGACGAAAGGAAGATGCAGCCGCGTGGCGATACGTTTGCCGACAGACGTCTTGCCGGCTCCCATCAGCCCGACGAGCACGATGGCACGACCTTCCAGCCGCTCGACGAGAGCCGAACGCTCGTCTTCGCCGCCGCCCTCCAAGGCCGCCTCTTCACCCATCTCTTCCGCCATTCGCACGCCTCGCCGGAATGGAGGTAGAAACGGAGGCCCGCGGCCCTGTCAATAGCACCGTGTCGCTTCGCCGCCGAAGCCGTGACCTTTCCAGCCCGGCCTTGCCAAGCGTAACCCGAGGCGGCCATAAGTCGTCAACCGCACGATGACCCAGAGCCGCTGGACGACGAAGAGCCGACCGCCGCGACATGCCGACACTCTCGCGCTTCCTCCTCGCGCTGATCGCGATCGCCCTCCTCGGCTATGCCGTGGTCTACGGCCTCGCCCATTTCGTCACGCCGTCGCAGCGCGAGATCACGGTGCGCATCCCGACCGATCGCCTGCAGCAGGATTAGGGAGACAGGATGGCCAAGCCCCAAGCGCCGGGCCGACGCCTTGCCGGCCTGCACCATCTCGAGGCCTTTCTGGAGATGATGAGCGCCGAACGCGGTGCTTCCCCCAACACGCTCGCCGCCTATCGTCGCGATATTGAGGAATATGCGGGATTTCTGGCCGACAGGGTCTCGGAATTCGAGCGCGCCGGCATCGCCGATGTGCGCGGCTACATGGCCGATCTGGAGACGCGCGGCTTAGCGGCAAGCTCCGCGGCGCGCCGCCTCTCGGCCGTACGCCAGTTCCACCGCTTCCTGTTCGCGGAAGGCGTGCGCGCCGACGATCCCTCCGGCATCGTCTCGGGACCGAAGCGCCGGCAGCCGCTGCCGAAAATTCTATCCGAGGCGGAAGTCGACAAGCTGCTGGCGACGGCGGAGGCGCGGATCACTTCCATGCCGTCGCCCGCCGCAGCGCTGCGCGCGGCCCGGCTCAACGCCCTGCTGGAAACACTCTATGCCTCGGGGCTGCGCGTCTCCGAGCTCGTCGCACTGCCGGCTTCGGCGGCGCGGCCGGAACTGCGCATGCTGATGGTCAAGGGCAAGGGTAACAAGGAGCGCGTCGTCCCCCTCACCGAGCGCGCTCGCGACGCGATCTCCCGCTATGTCGCGCTGCGGCGGGAGGATGAGAAGAAGGGCGGCGCCAGTCCGTGGCTGTTCCCGTCCTTCGGCGAGGCCGGCACGCTAACGCGCCAGGCCTTCGCCCGCGATCTGAAGGAACTCGCGGCCGAGGCGGGCATCACCCCGGCGCGGGTTTCGCCACATGTGCTGCGCCACGCCTTTGCGAGCCATCTGCTGCAGAACGGCGCGGACTTACGCGTCGTCCAGCAATTGCTCGGCCATGCCGACATCTCGACGACGCAGATCTACACCCACGTCCTGGAAGAGCGGTTGAAGGCCCTCGTCGCCGAGCATCACCCGATGGCGAAGGCCTGATCGCGTGGCTCAGGCCGCGTAGCGGTTCGGGCCGGTCTGGCTCGGCTGCACATACCAGTAGAGCAGCACCAGCGCGCCGATCAGCGGGAGCAATCCGAGGAATATCCACCAGCCCGAGCGCCCGACATCGTGCAGGCGTCGCACGGTGACGGCGATGGACGGCAGAAGCAGCCCGAGGCTCACGAGCCCGGTCAGAATTTCCGGCCCCTGGAACATCTGGGTACCCAGGATCGGAGCCACCAGGAATCCATCCACAATGGAAGCCGCGATATGGGCGAGGATGCTGAACAGCACCCACCACTAGAATTCGCTGCGCGTTGCCCGGCCCGTGAAGGTCGCATATTGCGACAGAACCGACTTTACCGCCTCGCTCATAGTCATCAGCACACCCCATTGCAGCGTTGAAGCCGATATCAGAATAATCGCGCGGCGTTGCTTCAACGTTAAGGAAGCATAGGCTGGACATACGGCCGCAACGCGACCCAGAAGAAACTCTTGCCCCAGCGACCCGCTGATGCGAAACTCGTTTGGTGCAGGCACAGCGTGCAACGGCTGCCCAAACTATGGGCTTTCCAATTGCATACAATGTAGCAATCTTTATATTGATTGGTTTTATGGGGGTTCTGCCATGATTGCTGTCCGGCACGCATTGCCTTTGGCGCTCTGGCTCGCCGCGAGCAGTGCGGCGATCGCGGCAACGGAAGCCCCGAGCGGGACGGTGGTGGCCGTCATCCAACAGGCGGACGCCAATGGTGGCCCTCCTGGCAAACGGGTGCTCTCCCCCCAGTCTTCGGTCTATATGGGCGACGTCATTAGGACTGGCGAAATCGGCGAGGCACAGCTCAAATTCCGCGACCAGACCAAGCTGGTGGTCGGACCCAATTCGCAGCTTGTGGTCGACAGCTTCGTCTTCACGAACCAGAACACGGCCCAGAGCGTCTCGATCAACGCGGTGCGCGGCACCTTCCGCTTCATCACCGGATCGAGCCCGAAATCGGCTTATGCGCTCAAGACGCCGGTCGCCACGATCGGCGTTCGCGGAACCCGGTTTGATTTCAACGTCGAAAAGAATGGCAAGACGACGCTGGTTCTCTATGAGGGCAGCGCCACGCTGTGCAACAACGGCGGTAGCTGCGTCGAGATGCGAGGTGGCTGCGGCATCGCCGTGGTACCGCCGGGCGGTCCGGCGCGGCGCGTGTCGACCCTGCGCGAGCGGGAGTCGGCTCTCAATACCAACTTCCCCTATCTAGCGCAGCAGGCCGGCCTGCAACGTGCCTTCCGGATCGATGTATCAAATTGCTCGGTCCAGAAGGCCTACGTCCCGGAGGGCAATGGCGGCGGATCGAACGCGTTCGTTCCGACCCGCACGCAAGAGACCCCTCCCCCGCCGCCAACACCGCCGGCTCCACCCCCGCCCGAGCCACCGGCGCCGCCGCCACCATCTCCGCCCGAGCCGCCGTCACCGCCTGAGCCGCCGGCACCGCCGCCACCGCCACCGAATTGCGGTGGTGGTGATCACAACGGCCATTCCCATGGCGAAGGGCCTCATGGCGACAACAATAATGGCGGCCATCACTGGGGTCCGCGCAGTGACGGACCTCATGACGGCCCGCCCGGAAACGGTGGAGAAGGTGGCGGGGGCCTCCGCCACGAGGGGTTCAGCGGTCCGGTTCAGGGTGGCGGCAACGGAGGCTAACGGACGACCTACCAAGGTCGGATGTCCTGTTGCCAACCGGCCAGCCCGTTGGCAGCGACCGTGACGATCGGATCGAAGCAAGAAGGCGCCCAAGCTCAGGGCGCCTTTTTTGTTATTTGAAGCTCCAGTGTCTCGGGACACGCAGATCAGCTTGCTCTCGTAGCGGGAGGTTCAGACCGGCGGGAGGAACAGAGGGAGATCGCTTTCAAGGGATCGCCTGTCCGCCACCGGGAAAAACAGCGGAACGAGCCTGCCGATCGTCGCAAGGGCATGGCCGGCGCACAAACGCGCGACTAAAGCCATGTCATGGCGGCACCGGTACCCGGCAATGGCGTTGGGGAGAATGGTGCCGCTTACAGGATTCGAACCTGTGACCCCATCATTACGAATGATGTGCTCTACCAGCTGAGCTAAAGCGGCGACCGTGCCTCCGCCGGCAAGCGGCGAAGTCGGCGCGTTGATAGCCATAATCGGCCGGCGATTCAAGTGCGCGGCCGCGCAATCTCACGCGCTTTTCGGATCCGCGGTTCGGATCGGCTCGGCGCTGACGATATTGGCGTCTGCGAAGCGGTCTCCGTGCCGGCCTTTCCCGATCCGCCAAGCCATACCTTCGTATGACGCATCCAACCGAGCGTAGGATTCAAGAGTCTGGGCCTCCCGGCTAGCCTTTGATGGTCAACCCGCCAAGGAGACCCGGATGAGCACCATCGAAGTCGAAGAACCCGCCGCACCCCTTTGCGGCGTTCGGCAAACCGGCTCCAGCGTGAGGAGCCTTTCATGCCGGCCATAGCTCCTTCCCTGACCCGGCGTGGCGTTCTGGCCGGCACGGCCAGCCTGACGGCGGCAACGCTTCTCTCCGCTGGCACCTTGAAGACGGCGCACGCCTCCAACCCGATCCCAGCATCCCACCCCACCTCCAAAGGAGTTTCCAAAATGAGCAGCGGATTCATCAAGACGAGCGACGGCACCGAGATCTACTACAAGGACTGGGGCTCGAAGTCGGCCCAACCGATCGTGTTCCACCATGGCTGGCCGCTGAGCAGCGACGACTGGGACACCCAGATGCTGTTCTTCCTGGCCAATGGCTACCGCGTCGTGGCGCATGACCGCCGTGGCCATGGCCGCTCGTCCCAGTCCGACACCAACAACACGATGGACCAGTATGCCGCCGACGCCTCCGCCGTCGCCGAGCATCTCGACCTGCAGAACGCCGTCCATATCGGTCATTCGACCGGCGGCGGCGAGGTGGCCCGTTATGTCGCGAAGTTCGGCCAGCCGCAGGGCCGCGTCGCCAAGGCCGTGCTGGTCAGTTCGGTCCCGCCGCTGATGCTGAAGACGGAAGCCAATCCCGGTGGCCTGCCCAGGGAAGTCTTCGACGGCATCCGCGCCGGTCTCGCCGCCAACCGCGCGCAGTTGTTCGTCGATTTCCCGACGGGGCCGTTCTACGGCTTCAACCGCCCGGACGCCAAGATTTCCCAGGGCGTCATCGACAACTGGTACCGCCAGGGCATGATGGGCGGCGCACTGGCGCAGTATGAAGGCATCAAGGCCTTCTCCGAGACCGACCAGACGGAGGATCTGAAGGCGATCACCGTGCCGACGCTGGTGCTGCAGGGCGATGACGACCAGGTGGTGCCCTACCAGGATGCCGCGCTGCTCCAGGCCAAGTTGCTGAAGAACGCGACCCTGAAGATCTATCCGGGCTTCCCGCATGGCATGCTCACCACCCATGCCGAGATCATCAACCCGGACCTGCTCGCCTTTGTAAAGGCCTGAGCGCGGAAGCTTGCCATGAAGGAGGGCGGGGAATTCCCGCCCTCCTTTGTCGTTCCTGCGTCCCGCCGCTGTAGTCTGGCTGAGCATGTCGCGCCAAACGGGCGGCAAAGAACGTTATTGCAGCCTGAGCCGATCGACGGCGGCAGGGCCATCGTCGATGCCCGGATCATCCGGCAGCGGCGGTGCGGCGACGGGTTCCTGGGCGCTGGCGGCGGGGACTTGCGGCACGGGCGCTGGCTTTGCCGGCGAAACGGCAGGCTCCGCCTTGGCGAACGGACGGCTGGTGGGGGGCGTCGCCGGCTCGATTTCCAGCAACGGCGGTTCGTCCGGAGCCGTGCCCGGTGGGGGGACCAGGTCGAGCACTGGCCGGTCCTCGCCTTCAAGCGCCAGGGTCGGCACGCGCCATTCGAAGGCGTCCAGGCGGCCCGAGACCGGCGAGACCGGCGCCCAGGCGCGGAAGACATAGCCATCGGCCATCCACACCGGATCGCGCGGTGCCCGCAGCGCGCGGGAGAGCCACTCGCGGGCGCGGCCGCGATCGCCTTCCGACGCTTCCTCCATTTCCGCCATCAGCAGGCAGAAGCGCTCCGTTCGTTCCGTCTCGTTGATAGCGGCGAGCGCCTCGCGCGCAGCAGCATAGTCGCGGGCATCGATCGCGCCGCGCGCGAGCGCATAACGGCTCTCGGCGCTGTTCGGGCGCAGCGTTACAAGCTTTTCGGCTCGCTTCAGCCGGTCGCCGGCCGCATCGCCAGGCCGCACATCGAGATAGGCTTCCGCGATCTCGGGATGCGGAGCCTCTCTCCAGGCCGCCTCCAGGATTTTCGAGGCACGCCGGAAATCGCCGTTGCGGGCGAGCAGTCGGGCCGCCAGCCTTGCGGCGGGAACGAGACCCGGCGCCAGCTTCACGGCTTCGAGGGCCAATGCTCGTGCCTCATCCGGCTCCGAGGCCTCTAAGCTTTGACCGCGCGCGGTCAGCAGCACGGCGCGAAGGCGGTGCGCCTCCGAGCGCGAGACCAGCTTGGCTTGCAGATTGGAGCCGAGCGTCAGCAGCGCGCCACGCCAGTCCGCATCGGCGGCCTGATAGGCGAAGAGCGCATTGCCCGCCCAGGCAAGGCTGGGGGCGGTGGCATGCGCCTCTTCGGCGAAATGGCGTGCCGCTTCCTGCTCGCCAGCCCGTTCTGCCTCGACGAACAGGCCGCGCAGGCCGAGTTGCTTCGTCTCCGGCTCGTCCAGCATCGCCTCGAACGCCGCCCTCGCGCCCGGAGCATCGCCCGAAAGCTGAGCCGACTGCGCGGCAAGCAATAGCGTCATCGGCTCGCTACCGAGGATCTTGCGCGATTCGATCGAATAGCGCTTCGCCCGCTTCACATCACCGGAGCCGACCGCGACCATGCCGCGCGACAGCGCACGGAAGCCGCGATCGCGGCGGCGGCCGGACATCCAGTCGCCGAAGATGCGTGGAGCGCGCAGGATTGTCGTCAGCAGGAAGGCGAGAACCGCCAGCGCGACGAACAGGGCCGCCAGCGAGATCGCCGCGACCATCAAGCTGGTTCGGACCTCATAGCCCTGCCAGACCAGCGCGATGTCGCCGGGCCGATCGGCAAGCCAGGCGAAGCCGGCCGCGACCGCGAAGAGAAGCGCGAGGAAGACGAGGATGCGGATCATCGGCCTATCCGTTCGAAGCGCCGACGGCGGGAAGGGCGCCGAGCGCCGCGTCGATGGCGATCCGACGCTGCGCGCCATCGGCCCAATCGGCGAGCGGCACCTTCGCCGCCGCGTCGAGCCCATCGGCCTCGCGGAGCGCGGCGGGAAGATCGCCCTTCGTCACCGCAGCCTCGATGCGCGAGAGGATAGCGGTCGGTGAGGATCCCTCGATCGGGCCGGCCGGTTTGACCGACACCAGCGAGCCGGCGGAAGCCGCGAGGCGGTCCCATACCGAGGCGTTGGGATCGGGCTTGGCCGAGACGGTGCGGATCTGATCGGCGACGGCCGGGAAACTTGCCTTGAGAGTTTCGAGCGAAGGCGCGCCGGCGCTCGCCAGCGGCGCCAGGACGGAGGCATCGCCGCCCAGCGCCTGATAGGCCTTGATTTCATCGGCGAAGGCGCCGCCCGACGAGGCGGCCTGGCGCAGCGACGTAAGCGCGATCGTCTGCGCCGCGATTTCCGTCTTCGGATCGACGGGCGGATGGGCCTCGATCTGGTCGAGGCGCGACTGCAGGCCACCGATCTTCGCTTCCAATGGCGTCAGGTCGACAGTCGGCGCTTGCGCCTCTGCCGGGCGGCTCTCCAGCGCGGCAATCCGGCCCTCAAGCGGCCCGAGATCAACTGCCGCGGCCGGAGCAGAAGCCGATGGCGCGGGAGCGGCTGATTTCAGTTCCGACAGCGTCGTCTCGATCGCGGCAAGGCGGGCCTCGTCCTGCGGCGCGGCTGCTGCGGCCGGTTGCTCCTTGGCTGCCGCCTCGATCCGGTCGAGCCGCGCGCCGACAGTGGCAAAACGGCTGTCGACGCTGGCATCCGTCACCGTATCCTTGGCCGGCGCCAGGATGAAGGCGGTAACGAGCCCGCCGACGACACCGCCGAGCACGGCAGCGGCAAGGACGGGCACGAAGCGCGCCGCACCGGCCCTGCGGCGATCGATGGCCTCCGTCGAGATCGTCTCTTCCGTTGCCGTCATGCTCTCCGGATCCGAATAGGCTCCCGCGGGAGCCTCCGATTGAGGGGCCGTCGCCGTGCGCGTCACCGCAACCTCAGGGTCGGCTGCGGCGGTTTCGCCTGCCAGTGATTCGGCTGGAACCTCGGCTACCGCCTCCGCTTCCAGATCGATCGTCACGGGTGGTCGCCTGCGGCGGCCTTCCGCCGTCTTGCCGGTCTCGGGCTTCGATTCGTCCGCGTCTGCCATATCGCCTCGTCTCGCGCTTCCCCAGCCCTATATAGCTTAAAGCGTCAACACTTGCCTGCGGCCGATGTTCCGCCATCGTCGGTCAGCACATCGAGAAGCGCATCCTCATTCGGCTCGGCCGCCGCGACGATCCGCCCGAAGGGCAGGCCGGCTGCAATCGACGGCGAAAGGGCAAAGCCGGTCGTGCCGCGCAGCGCACCCACAAGCCCGGCCAATTGCGCGAGCCTTACGAAGGTTTCGGCGGTACGGCGCGAATAGAGCAGTACGCCGCCGAGCCGGCCTGCCGACAGTGATTCCCGGACGGCATCCGGAAGGCTCTCGATCGGCTGCATGCGATAGACCTCGACGAGACGGGCGCGAAAGCCGGCGCTCCGCAGAGCCGTGTCGACATGCCCCGACCGCTCGGTCGCCGCCGGATAGAGGATCGTCCCGATGGTTGGCGTCAGGGTCGCCTCGATCAGGCGGACAAGATCGGACGAATCGCCATCCGCCGAGCGGACATCGATGTAGCCAGCCTCGCGAGCCGCCTCGGCCGTCCGCCCGCCGACGCTGAACACGGGGATATGTCGCCAATGACGGCTTTCGGGTGAAGCCTCGATGCCGGCCAGAGCGTTTGCGCTGGTCAGCGCGATCGCCGCCGGCAATTCGTCGATCGGGGGCAGCGGCAGCAGCACGCGCTCCAGCATCGGCACGATCATCGCCTCATGGCCAAGCGCCTCCAGCCGGGCGGCGGTCACCTCCGCATCTCCCGCCGGACGCGTCACCAGGAGGCGCACCGCCTATGCCTCGCGGAAAAATTCGCGGCCGCCACGGCCAATGAGTTCGTCGGCCGCGGCCTTGCCGATCACGGTCGCGTCGGCAATTTCTCCCGATATATGAACCGCTTCCGAGCGGCTACCATCGGGCGCCAGCACCATGCCGCGGAAGATCAGTCGGCCAGCCTCAATCGTTGCCAGCCCGCCAATCGGCGTGCGGCACGAGCCGTCGAGGGCCTCCAAAAACGCCCGTTCGGCCGAAAGCGCGATTCCCGTTGCCTCATCGCCGATGCGCTGCACCCGCTCGCGAACATGCCAGTCATCGGCGCGCGTCTCGATCGCCACCGCACCCTGCCCCACTGCCGGGAGGAAATCGTCGATGTCGAGCAGGCTCGTCGCATGCTGCGCCAGCCCGAGCCGGTTCAGTCCGGCCTTGGCAAGTAGCGTCGCCTGCGCAACCCCTTGATCTAGCTTGCGCATTCGCGTTTCGACATTGCCGCGGAACTCGACCACCCGAAGGTCGGGCCGAAGCCGGAGCGCCATGGCGCGCCGCCGCAGCGACGAGGTCCCGAGCACCGCGCCTTGCGGCAGCGCCTGCAAGGTCTCCGCTACCGGCGACAGAAATGCATCGCGGACATCCTCGCGCGGCAGGAAGGCGGAAAGCTCCAGCCCATCCGGCAACACGGTAGGCACATCCTTGGAGGAATGGACGGCGAGATCGATCTCGCCCGACAGCAACGCCGCCTCGATCTCCTTGGTAAACAGACCCTTACCGCCGACTTCCGACAGCGGCCGATCCTGGATCCGATCGCCGGAGGTGCGGATCACCACTACCTCGATCTCGGTCACCGCCATGCCCGGCAGCGCCGAGAGCCGGGCGCGAACCTCATGCGCCTGGGCCAACGCCAGCGGGCTGCCGCGCGTCCCGATGCGCAGGACCGGTGGGAGTCTGTCGGATTGCAAGGCGTTGGGTCCAGATGCTAGGGACGGGACGCGCAGTCTAGTGTTCGTGCGCCCGATCGCAATCCGATATTTCTCTGGTGTCCAAAGGCTGTTGATGCCGCCCGCCCCCGTCCTTGTCCTCGGCATCGAGACGAGCTGCGACGAAACGGCAGCCTCGGTCGTCGCCTGGAACGGCGAGGGTCCCGGCGAAATCCGCTCCAACATCGTACGCTCGCAGATCGCCGATCACGCGGCCTTTGGGGGTGTGGTGCCGGAAATCGCGGCGCGGGCCCATGTCGAGGCGCTGGATCCCATCATTGCTCGTGCCATGGCGGAAGCCGGGGTCGATTTTGCCGATCTGGATGCCATCGCCGCCACCGCAGGCCCCGGCCTGATCGGCGGGCTTATCGTCGGGCTGACGACGGCGAAGGCGATCGCGCTCGCCAGCGGCAAGCCGCTCGTCGCGGTCAACCATCTCGAAGGCCATGCGCTGACCGCGCGGCTGACGGATGGCCTCGCCTTCCCCTATCTGCTGCTGCTCGTCTCCGGCGGCCACACCCAGATCTTGCTGGTGCGCGGCGTTGGCGAGTATGAGCGCTGGGGTACGACGATCGACGATGCGCTGGGCGAGGCGTTCGACAAGACGGCCAAGTTGCTCGGTCTGCCCTATCCCGGCGGACCGGCCGTCGAGCGCGCCGCCCAAACTGGCGATCCGCTTCGCTTTGCCCTGCCGCGCCCGATGATCGGCCGGCCCGGTTGCGACTTTTCCTTTTCCGGCCTCAAGACGGCCATCCGCCACGCGGCACAGGCGGCAGCACCGCTCTCGGACGACGATGTCGCGGATCTCTGCGCCGCCTTCGAGGCCGCCGTCACCGATGTCGTGGGCGACCGGATCGGCCATGCCTTGCAACAGTTTCGCGCTGCCCATCCATCCATCGAGACGCCGACCCTCGTCGTTGCCGGCGGGGTCGCGGCCAACCGGGCTTTGCGACAACGGCTCGATGTCGAACTCACCGCCCGCGGCTTCCGCTTTCTTGCCCCGCCGATGGAACTCTGCACCGACAATGGCGCCATGATCGCGTGGGCCGGCGCCGAAAGACTGGCGCTGGGAATGACCGACGGGCTAGACGCCCTGGCCCGCCCCCGCTGGCCACTCGACCAGGTGGCAGCACCGCGGATCGGCTCGGGCGCGAAGGGAGCGAAGGCATGACCATCGAGCGCATTGCGATCGTTGGTGCCGGCGCGTGGGGAACCGCGCTGGCGCTCGCCGCCGAGCGGGCCGGCCGCGAGGTGATGCTCTGGGGCCGCAACGTCGACGCCATAGCCGCCGGCCGGCGAAACGATGCGCATCTACCCGGCGTCGCTATCCCGACCTCGATCGCGATTACCGACACCATCGCCCGCGTCGTCGGGGCCGATGCCATCCTGCTGGCGACGCCAACACAGACGGTTCGCACGGTCGCCATGCGGCTTTCGGCCATCGCGGATGGTACCCCGGTGGTGATCTGCGCCAAGGGCCTCGAACGATCGACGATGTTTCGTCCGACCGAGGTTCTCGAACAAGCCCTGCCGCCGGCTGTTCCGGCCGTTCTGTCGGGGCCCAGCTTTGCCGTCGACGTCGCGAGCGGGCTTCCAACCGCCGTGACGATCGCAGCTGCCGAACCGAAGCTCGCCATGGCGCTCTGCCAGGCGCTCGGCTCGCCAAGTTTTCGACCCTATGCCGAAACCGACATGATCGGCGTCGAGATCGGCGGCGCTTTCAAGAACGTGCTCGCCATTGCTGCCGGTATTGTCAACGGACGGGAACTCGGCGCGAGCGCGTCGGCGGCGCTGGTCGCGCGCGGCTTTGCAGAATTGCGGCGGATCGGCGCCGCGATGGGCGCACGGCCGGAGACGTTGATGGGCCTCTCCGGGCTCGGTGATCTGGTGCTCACCTGTTCTTCGGTGCAATCGCGCAATTTCGCCTATGGCCTCGCGCTCGGCCGCGGTGAGGCGCCGGCAGGCCGTCTGGTCGAGGGAGCGGCTACGGCGCCCGTCGCTCGCGAGATGGCGCGAACCCACAGCGTCCAGATGCCGATCACCGAAGCTGTCGCCGCGATCGTCGAAGGCGAGATCGATATCGACGAAGCGATTCAGGCTCTGATGAGCCGTCCGCTGAAGCGCGAGAGCGACTGAAGCCGCCAGATCCCGCCAACCCTTTACCTGTCGCGGCGGCGCGCCTAACGTTCGGCCCGCGATTTTTCTGGAGGAACCCATGCATTTCGTCGCCATTCTCGAAGACCGTGACGACGGTCTGCCGATCCGTCTCGAAACCCGCCCCGTGCACCTCGAATGGATGAAGACGGTACCCGTGCAGATCGCCGGCCCGTTCCTGGATGCAAGCGGCGAAAAGCCGATCGGCTCGCTGCTCATCGTCGAGGCCGAGAACGAAGCGGCGGCGCGTGCCATCCTGGCCGAAGATCCTTACGCGAAGGCAGGGCTGTTCAAGTCCAGCGAAGTTCGCCAGTGGCGCTGGGTCGTCGGCAAACCCGCCTGAGACGCTGAACGAAGGAGCTTCCCATGGCCTATTGGCTGTTCAAGTCCGAGCCCGACGTCTTCTCGTTCGAGGATCTGACCCGCAAGGGCGCGGACGGGCAGGAATGGGACGGCGTTCGCAACTATCAGGCGCGCAACCACATGCGCACCATGAAGGTCGGCGATCAGGGTTTCTTCTATCATTCCAACGAGGGCAAGGAGGTCGTCGGCATCGTCGAGGTGGTCAAGACCGCCCACCCCGATTCGACCGATGACAGCGGCACCTGGGAATGCGTCGATATCCGGGCGATCCGTCCCGTGATCAAGCCGGTCTCTCTCCTCGCCGCCAAGGCGGAACCGAGGTTGAAGTCCATGGCGCTCGTCGCCAATTCGCGCCTCTCGGTGCAGCCGGTCACGAACGATGAATGGGCGATCGTGTGCGAAATGGGGGGAACCGAGCCCTGAGCGATCGGGACCCTGCGCGTTTCATTCGAAACGAGACACGCCTCCTGCCGGTGCCCTTCATCCCTGAAATCCGGATTCACCAGGCCGATGAGGTCACAGCACTCTGGCACAGCACAGAGCGCGAACTGGATCAGGCCGGCCTGCAGCCGCCATTCTGGGCATTTGCCTGGGCCGGCGGTCGTGGCCTTTGCCGCTATATTCTCGACCATACCGAAACCGTCGCGGGAAAGCGCGTGCTCGATTTCGCCAGCGGCTCCGGCCTTGTGGCGATCGCGGCCGCCCTGGCCGGAGCCCGAGCGGTCGAGGCCGTCGACATCGACCCGTTCGCGGCTATAGCGATCCGCCTCAATGCGGAGGCGAACGGCGTCGTGGTCCGGGATAAAGACGGAGACAGGATCGGAAGTCCCATCGATGCCGAGATATTGCTCGCCGGCGACATCTTCTACGACCGCGGCTTCGCCGAGCGCGTCCTTCCCTGGCTGCGCGAAATCGCGGCCTCCTGCCGCGTGCTCGTCGGCGATCCCGGCCGGCATTATCGGCCGGTGCAGGGCATGCTCGAAATCGCTCGCTACGACGTGCCGGTCGAAGCCGCCCTGGAGGACGGATCTTTCAAGAGCGTCTCGATCCTGGAGATTTTGCCGGTGCCCGCAAACGCGTTCAGCGCCGATTTTCGGCCATGCGACAGCGCGTCCGTCCGATAAGCCGCCGACACGGTTGCGGCAAGGCGCCGGAATGACTTATCTCAAACACGGAGGATACCGCATCAGCTAGCGTGCGCGGGTGCGGCAATGGGAGGAAGGCATGCACGACAAGATCCATCCGATTCCGGAGGCATGGGCGCGTTCGGCCCGCGTCGATACGTCGGCGTATCAGTCGATGTACCGGCAGTCGATCGACGATCCCGATGCATTCTGGGCCGAGCAGGCCAAGCGGATCGACTGGATCCGCCCCTTCACCAAGGTGAAGAACACGTCCTTCGCCCTCGGCGATGTATCGATACGCTGGTTCGAGGACGGCGTGCTGAACGTCTCGGCAAACTGCCTCGACCGCCATATCGAGACCCGCGGCGACAAAGTCGCGATCCTTTGGGAAGGCGACGACCCTTCGGATTCGCGCGAGATCACCTATCGCGAGCTTTATGATTCGGTGAATCGCTTCGCCAATGTCATGAAGCGGCTGGGCGTCGAGAAGGGTGATCGCGTCACCATCTACATGCCAATGATCCCGGAGGCGGCCGTGGCGATGCTCGCCTGCGCCCGCATCGGCGCGATCCATTCGGTGGTCTTCGGCGGCTTCTCGCCGGACAGCCTCGCAGGCCGCATCGGCGATTGTCACTCCAAGCTGGTGATCACGGCCGATGAGGGCCTGCGCGGCGGCAAGAAGGTGCCGCTCAAGCACAATACGGATCTCGCCCTGACGCGCACGATCGGCGACGAGAAGGTCCTCGTCATCCGCCGTACCGGAGCCGAGGTCGCGATGCATGCCGGTCGCGATTACTGGTATCACGAGCTCGCGGCCCAGGTGCCGGACTATTGCGAGCCGGAGCCGATGAGTGCGGAAGACCCGCTCTTCATCCTCTATACTTCCGGCTCGACCGGACGGCCGAAAGGCGTGCTGCACACCACCGGCGGCTATCTTCTGCAGGCGGCGCTGACGCACGAGATCGTCTTCGATCTCCGGGAAGACGATATCTTCTGGTGCACGGCCGATGTCGGCTGGGTGACGGGCCACACCTATATCGTCTATGGGCCGCTCGCCAATGGCGCCACCAGCGTCATGTTCGAGGGCGTTCCCAACTACCCAACGACCTCGCGCTTCTGGGAAGTCGTGGACAAGCACAAGGTCACGATCTTCCACACGGCCCCTACCGCGATCCGTGCCCTGATGCAGGGCGGCGAAGAGCCGGTCAAGAAAACCTCGCGCGCCTCACTGCGGCTGCTCGGTTCGGTGGGCGAGCCCATCAACCCGGAAGCCTGGGAATGGTATCACCGCGTCGTCGGCGACGGCCGCTGCCCAATCGTGGATACTTGGTGGCAGACCGAGACCGGCGGCGTCCTGATCACGCCGCTGCCGGGCGCGACACCGCTGAAGCCGGGCTCGGCATCCTGGCCGTTCTTCGGCGTCCAGCCGGCGATCGTCGACGGCGACGGCAAGATCATCGAGGGAGCCTGCGAGGGCAATCTGGTCATTCTCGATTCCTGGCCCGGCCAGATGCGCACGGTCTATGGCGACCATGAGCGCTTCGAACTGACTTATTTCTCGACCTACAAGGGCATGTACTTCACCGGCGACGGCTGCCGCCGGGACGAGGATGGCTATTACTGGATCACGGGCCGTGTCGACGACGTCATCAATGTCTCCGGCCACCGCATGGGCACGGCCGAGGTCGAGAGCGCGCTCGTCTCCAACAGCCATGTCTCCGAAGCGGCCGTGGTCGGCTATCCGCATGACATCAAGGGTCAAGGCATCTACGCTTATGTGACGCTGATGCATGGGGTGACGCCGACGGAGGAGCTCAAGAAAGAGCTTCGGGACTGGGTCCGCCGCGAGATCGGCCCGATCGCGACACCCGACCTCCTCCAGTTCGCACCGGGTCTGCCGAAGACCCGATCGGGCAAGATCATGCGCCGCATCCTGCGCAAGATCGCCGAGGACGAGTTCGGGGCGCTCGGCGATATCACCACCCTCGC
This sequence comes from Kaistia algarum, assembly GCF_026343945.1. Taxonomy (NCBI): domain Bacteria; kingdom Pseudomonadati; phylum Pseudomonadota; class Alphaproteobacteria; order Hyphomicrobiales; family Kaistiaceae; genus Kaistia; species Kaistia algarum. Next base: position 2,367,120 of record NZ_JAPKNJ010000001.1, on the reverse strand, counting down.
CGACCCAGCCGTCGTCGAGGACCTGATCGCCAACCGGCAAAACCGGCGCGACTAGCCTGACCGGGACTTTCTTCAGGGCCGCCGTTTCCGACAGGGACGGCGGCCTTTCTTTATGGGCGCTTTACATCCTCGCCCCGCATTCCGGATCGAGCCCTTATCGATCCGCGACTAGATGATGAGCCGATCCCCAAAGGAGGGCCTCATCCATGTCGGACATTCTCTATCTCATCCTCGGCATTGGCGGCTTCGCCCTGCTCATCGCCTATGCGCGCTTCGCGGCGAAGGCCTGAGCCATGCTGGACCTCGTCCTCGGCGCCGCCGTCGCCCTCGGGCTCACCGTCTATCTCGTCGCCGCCCTGCTGCGGCCCGAGAAGTTCTGACGCCCACTTCACCCGAAAGAACCTGCCATGACTGCACTTGGCTGGCTGCAAATAGCCGTCGTCTTCGCCGTCGTGCTCGCAACCGCATCTCCGCTCGGCGCCTTCATGGCCCGGATCTATGCAGGCGAGCCGACCTTTCTCTCCACGCTCCTCGGCCCCGTCGAGCGGGCACTCTATCGTTTCGCGGGGGTTGACCCTTCGCGTGAGCATAGCGCCCTCGGCTACACCGTCGCGATGCTCGTCTTCAACGCCGCCGGCTTTGCGCTGCTCTACGGGATGCTACGGCTGCAAGGGCTGCTCCCGCTAAACCCTCTGGGATTTGGCAGCCTCTCGCCGGACCTCGCCTTCAACACGGCGGTCAGCTTCGTCACCAATACGAACTGGCAGTCCTATGGCGGCGAGACGACCATGAGCCTGTTCAGCCAGATGGCCGGGCTGACGGTGCAGAACTTCCTGTCGGCTGCGACGGGCCTCGCTCTCGCGGTCGCGCTCGTTCGCGCTTTCGCCCGTTCCGGTTCGCCCACGGTCGGCAATTTCTTCGTCGATATGACGCGCTCGGTACTCTACGTCCTGCTGCCGCTCGCCATCGTATGCGCCCTGGTCCAGGTCTGGATGGGTGTTCCGCAAACGCTGGACGCCGCGACGACGGTGACCACGTTGGAAGGGGCGAAGCAGACCATCGCGCTCGGTCCGGTCGCCAGCCAGATCGCGATCAAGCAGCTCGGCACCAATGGCGGCGGCTTTTTCAACGCCAACGCCGCCCATCCGTTCGAGAACCCGACGGCTCTCTCCAACGCACTTGAGATCTGGCAGATGCTGGTCATTTCCACCGCCATCATCTTCGCCTTCGGCCGCACGATCGGCGACCGACGTCAGGCGCGCGCCCTCATCGCTTCGATCGGGCTCATCCTCGTCGTCGGCGTCGGCATCGCCTATTGGGCCGAGAGCGCCGGTACGCCGATCCTGCATGCGGCCGGCATCGATCCGGCCGGCGGCAATATGGAAGGCAAGGAAGTCCGCTTCGGCCAAGCTGCGTCGGCACTGTTCGCTACCGTGACGACCGGACTATCCGATGGCGGCGTCAACGCGATGCATGGTTCCTTCACGCCGATCGGCGGACTGGTGCCGATGTTCATGATCCAGCTCGGCGAGATTCTGCCGGGCGGCGTCGGCTCCGGCCTCTATGGCCTGCTCGTCATGGCGATCATCGCCGTCTTCGTCGCCGGCCTGATGGTCGGACGGACGCCGGAATATCTCGGCAAGAAGATCGAGGCCAAGGAAGTGAAGATGGCGATGCTGGCCATCCTGATCCTGCCGGTGGCGATCCTCGGCTTCTCGGCGGTTGCCGCCGTGCTCCCCGCCGCTCTCGCCGGGCTCGGCAATGCCGGTCCGCATGGCCTCTCCGAGATCCTCTATGCCTATTCCTCCGCGGCCGGCAACAACGGCTCCGCCTTTGGCGGCCTCTCGGCGAACAGCCCGTGGTGGAACACGACGCTCGGCATCGCGATGATGCTTGGACGGTTCGCCTACATCGTGCCGATGATGGCGATCGCGGGATCGCTCGCCGGCAAGACGCGTCTCACCGCCTCGTCCGGCACCTTCCCCACTCACGGCCTGCTCTTCGTCGGCCTCCTGACCGGCGTCATCCTCATCGTCGGCGGCCTCCAGTTCTTCCCCGCTCTCGCCCTCGGCCCGATCGCCGAACAGGTGCAGATGCTGGCCGGGAAGACGTTCTGAACCCGTCGCTTCGGAGAATATCCATGTCCCCCAAATCCCATACGGCGCAGACCGGCTCCGCCTTCGCCTCGCCCGAACTGATCGGTCGGGCGTCCCGCGACGCGCTCCTCAAGCTCAACCCGGCGCATCTCATGCGCAATCCGGTGATCTTCGTCACCGAGGTGGTGGCCGCGCTGGTCACAATCCTGTTCGTCCGCGACCTCCTCGCCGGAAATCCGCTCGGCTTCACCGGCCAGATCGCGGCCTGGCTATGGTTCACCGTGCTCTTCGCCAATTTCGCCGAGGCGATCGCCGAAGGCCGCGGCCGGGCCCAGGCCGACACGTTGCGCAAGGCACGCACCGACACGCTCGCCAAGCGTCTGCGCGACCTTGCCGACAAGGCGCGCATCGACAAGGTTTCGGCACTCGATCTGAAGGTTGGAGACCTCGTCTATGTCGAGGTCGGCGACCTGATCCCTGGCGACGGCGAGATCGTCGAGGGCATCGCCTCGGTCAACGAGGCGGCGATCACCGGCGAATCGGCCCCCGTCATCCGCGAATCGGGTGGCGACCGGTCGGCCGTCACCGGCGGCACGACCGTGATCTCGGATTGGCTTGTCGTGCGCATCACCGCCGGCCCCGGCTCCTCCTTCCTCGACCGCATGATTGCGCTGGTAGAAGGTGCCGAACGGCAGAAGACGCCAAACGAGATCGCCCTCTCGATCCTGCTGATCGGCATGACGCTGATCTTTCTGATCACCGTCGTCGCCCTCGCCGGTCTCGGCCGTTATTCCTCGGCGGACGTGCCGGTGCCGGTGCTCGTCGCCCTGCTCGTAACGCTGATCCCGACGACGATCGGCGGCCTGCTCTCGGCGATCGGTATCGCCGGCATGGACCGACTGATCCGCCACAACGTCCTCGCCATGTCCGGCCGCGCCGTCGAGGCCGCCGGTGATGTTGACACGCTGCTGCTCGACAAGACCGGCACCATCACCTTCGGCAATCGCATGGCAACCGAGATCATCCCAGTCCCCGGCATCACGGAAATCGAGGCCGCACAGCTCGCCGTCGAGGCCAGCCTTGCCGATGAGACCGCCGAGGGCCGGTCGATCCTGACGCTGGCCCGCGAGCATTTCGGCATCCCGGTTCCTCAGGGTCCGCCGGAAGGGGCCGTCTTCATCCCCTTCTCCGCCGCCACGCGCCTGTCCGGCGTCGACATCGGCGAACGCCGCATCCGCAAGGGCGCGATCGACGCCGTGAAGCGTTTTGTCGCCGGCATGACGGATCGCAGCGCGCCGGAGATCCCGGCCTTCAACGCCGCGGTCGAGCGGATCGCCCGTTCGGGTGGAACCCCGCTCGGTCTCGCCGAGAATGGCCGCCTCATCGCCGTGATCCATCTGAAGGACGTGGTGAAGCCGGACATCAAGGAGCGCTTCGCCGAACTCCGCCGCATGGGTATCCGCACGGTGATGGTGACCGGCGACAACCCGATCACCGCCGCGGCGATCGCCTCCGAGGCTGGCGTCGACGATTTCATCGCCGAGGCCACCCCGCAGGACAAGCTCGCCTATATCCGCAACGAACAGCGCCAAGGCCGGCTGGTCGCCATGTGCGGTGACGGCACCAATGACGCCCCGGCGCTCGCCCAGGCGGATGTCGGCGTTGCCATGCAGAGCGGCACCCAGGCGGCACGCGAGGCGGGCAACATGGTCGATCTCGACAGTGATCCGACCAAGCTGATCGAGATCGTCGGCATCGGCAAGCAATTGCTGATGACGCGCGGCGCGCTCACCACCTTCTCGATCGCCAATGACGTCGCGAAATATTTCGCCATCATACCGGCGCTCTTCATCGCCGCGATACCCGAGCTCGGCCTGCTCAACGTCATGGGTCTGCATTCGCCGCAGAGCGCCATTCTGTCCGCCGTCATCTTCAACGCCCTGATCATCATCGCGCTGATTCCGCTCGCCCTGCGAGGCGTCGCCTATTCGGCGCGCGAGGCCGGCGCCGTGCTCTCCCGCAACCTGCTGATCTACGGCCTTGGCGGCATTCTCGTACCCTTCATCGGCATCAAGCTCATCGATCTTGTGATCGTCGCCATCGGCCTTGCTTGAGGAATGAACCCCATGTTCTCCAATCTTCGTCCAACCCTCACCCTCCTCGCCGCCTTCACCATCGTCACCGGCATCGCCTATCCATTGGCGATGACGGAAGTCGCCGGGGCCATCCTGCCTCGCCAGGCGGGCGGCAGCCTGATCGTCCGGGACGGCACCGCCATCGGCTCCAGCCTGATCGGCCAGAGTTTCGCCGGCGCCGGCTATTTCCACCCGCGCCCCTCTGCCGCCGGCAACGGCTATGACGCCAGCGCCTCGTCGGGCACCAATCTCGCCCCGACCAGCGCCAAGCTTGCCGATCGCCTGAAGACCGATGCGGCGGCCTACCGCGCGGCCGGCATGACCGGCCCTATACCCGCCGATGCGATCACCACCTCCGGCAGCGGCCTCGATCCGCATATCTCGCCGGCCTTCGCGCAGGCGCAGATTCCGGCCGTCGCCAAGGCGCGCGGCCTGCCCGGAACGCTTGTGCGCGATCTGGTGAACGCGCACATAGAAGGTCCGGAACTCGGTTTCCTCGGCGATCCTCGCGTCAATGTGCTTCAGCTCAATCTTGCATTGGACGACGCGGCCAAGTCGTCGGGCGCCACTCCGGCTGCGCCCGGCACGTCGCCGGCACCCTGATGGAACGCGCCGATGACCGGTGACGAGGCGCCCCGCGCCTCTCCCGACGCTCTCCTCGCCGCCGCCGAGCGCGAAACGCGCGGCAAGCTTAGGATCTTCCTGGGCGCGGCGCCGGGCGTCGGCAAGACGTTCGCCATGCTGCAGGCCGCCCGCGCCGCCAAGGCGGGCGGCCTCGATGTCGTCGTGGGCCTTGCCGAGACGCATGGCCGCGCCGAGACAGAGGCGCTTGTGGCGGGTCTCGAAATTCTGCCGCGCATCAGCATTCCCTATCGCGGCAGGCTGGTGCCCGAATTCGACATCGACGCCGCCCTGCGCCGCCGGCCGCAACTGCTCCTCGTCGACGAATATGCCCATTCCAATGTCGAGGGCAGCCGCCACGCCAAACGCTGGCAGGATGTCCAGGAACTGATCGTCGCCGGCATCAACGTCTGGACGACGCTCAACATCCAGCATGTCGAGAGCCTCAACGACGTCGTGCAGCGGATCACCGGCGTCCGTGTCCGCGAGACGGTCCCGGATACGGCCCTGCAGAAGGCGGACGAGATCATCCTCGTCGACCTGCCGCCGGACGAACTGATCCAGCGCCTCGCCGAAGGCAAGGTCTATGTCGAGGACACGGCGACAAGAGCCGTCCAGAGCTTCTTCAAGCCGAGCAATCTGACGGCGCTGCGCGAACTCGCGCTTCGCCGCGTTGCCGCACGCGTCGACAGCGACCTGCTGGAACGCATGCAGGGTTCCGCCATCGAGGGACCTTGGGCGGCGGGGGAGCGACTGCTCGTCTGCGTCGGCCCCGACGTCGCCGCCGAACGGGTCGTGCGCGAGGCCAAGCGGCTCGCGGACCTCCTCGATGCCTCCTGGTTCGCCGTCACGGTCGAGCGACCCGGCCGCGCCGTCGCCGCCGGCGAACGCTCCCGCCTCGAGGCTGGCATGCGGTTGGCCGAGAGCCTCGGTGCCGAGACCCGTTCCCTCGTCGCCACGGACATCGCCGCCGAACTTCTGCGATTCTCGCGCTTCGAGAATGTAACGCAGATCGTCATCGGCAAAGCGCGGCTGCGCCGGCGCTTTCGCATTCGCACCAGCCTCGCCGACGCGCTGGTCGCCGAGGCCGACGGCGTCGCGATTCATGTCGTCACGGCGGAGACACCGGAACGCCCGTCAAAGCTTCGGGCGCGGCTCCGCCTGCCTCCGCTGGGCGGGATCGCCGGCTATGTCGCGGCGCTCGCCAGTGTTGGCCTCGCTACTTTGGTTGGACGCGGTCTGACCGAATTTGTCGCCCTGCCGAATGTCTCGATGCTCTATCTGCTGGCTGTGCTCGTTCCGGCAATCCGCTACGGCGTCTGGCCGGCGATCTTCGGGTCGGCGGTCTCCTTCCTCACCTATAATTTCTTCTTCATCGATCCGATCGGCACCTTCACCGTGGCGCGGCCGCACGAATTGCTCGCGCTGGTGATCTTTCTGTCGGTGGCCGTGCTGATCTCGACCATCGCGGGTCGCGCCCGCGAGCAGACGCGGGCGGCGATCCGGCGGATCCGGGCGACACGGCGCCTCTATGAGTTCACGCGCAAGCTATCTGCCCTGCCCGATGGGGCCTCCGTCGCGGAAGCGGCAACGGTGGAAATCCATGCGACGCTCGGCCGTGCGGCCGTCATCCTGCTCGAGAAGGCCGGAGATCTCGCGATCGCGGCTGCCTGGCCGCCCGAAGACCGGCTGGATACCGCGTCCATGACGGCGGCCCGATGGGCATTCGACCACAGCGAGCCGGCCGGGGCCGGCACGGGAACGCTGCCCAATGCGCCATGGCGTTTCGCGCCCTTCTCGGGGGCCAGCGGATCGTCACCCATCGGCGTCATCGGCGTCGAGCGACCCAGCGCGGGCGACGCCGGGTTCGACGCCGAGAGCGAGACGCTGCTGGCGACGCTCGCCGAGCAGACCGCTGCCGCGCTCCTCCGCGCCCGCCTCTCGACGGAGGTGGCCAGCGCCCGCACGGCGGCAGAGACAGAGCGTGTCCGCAATATATTGCTCGCCTCGATCAGCCATGATTTCCGCACGCCGCTGGCCTCGATCCTGGGGGCTTCCACCAGCCTGCTCGACTATGGCGACGACATTCCGGAGGCGACCCGGCGCGATCTGCTGGGCCATATGCGCGACGAGGCGGAACATCTCGACACCATGGTGCGGAACCTTCTTTCCATGACACGGCTGGAGGCCGGGGCGCTGGACCTGCGCCGCGATTGGATCGATGTCGCCGAAGTCCTGAACCGCGCCGTCTCGGCGGCGCGCAAGCGCGGCGCAACGCAGTCTTTCACCGTCGACACGGCAACGGACCTTCCGCTTCTATTCGCCGATCCGGGTCTCATCGACCAGGCGCTCGCCAATGTCGTCGGCAACGCCGTGCGCTATGCGGGACCCAGCGCGAAAGTTACCCTCTCGGCCACGGCGGACGATGAAATGCTGGAGATCGCCGTGACCGACGACGGGCCGGGAATTCCGCCGGAAGCCCTGCCGCATGTCTTTGAGAAATTTGTCAGGGCCGCCCGCACGAGCGGCGATGGTGGCGATGGCTCAGGGCTGGGACTCGCCATCACCAAGGGAATCATCGAGGCTCATGGTGGAACCACACTGGCGCTGAGCCCCGTTCCCGGCCGAGACGCCGGCGCGAGGGTCCTTTTGCGCCTTCCGCTCGGTACGCCGCCGGACCTGGAAGGATAACCTCGATGCAGCCTCCGCGCGTCCTTGTCGTGGACGATGAGCCAGCCATCCACCGCTTCATGGCGCCTGCGCTGGCCGCCAATGGCTACGAGGCCTTGCGCGCCGATACGGGCGCCGAAGCGCTGGCGCTGGCCGCCAGCCGCCAGCCCGACCTCATCATTCTCGATCTCGGCTTGCCGGATATGGACGGCAAGGAAGTGATCCGACGGCTGCGTGAATGGTCGCCGACGCCGGTCATTGTGCTCTCGGCGCGGGACCGCGATGCGGAGAAGATTGAGGCGCTGGACCTCGGAGCCGACGATTTCGTCAACAAGCCATTCAGCATGGGCGAACTGATGGCGCGGCTGCGCGCGGCGCTGCGCCACCGGATGAAGGAAAAGGGAGAGACCCCACTGCTCCGGCTCGCCGACATCGAGATCGATCTGCCCCGCCACCGCGTCACCCGCGGCGGAGAAGAAGTGAAGCTGACGCCGAAGGAATTCGACCTTCTCGCCTTTCTCGCCCGCCATACCGGCAAGGTGGTCACGCATCGCCAGATCCTGCGCGAAGTCTGGGGACCGGCGCATGAGTACGACACGCAATATCTGCGCGTCTATGTCGGACAGCTCCGCGCCAAGCTGGAGCCCGATCCTGCCAATCCGGTACTGGTCGTCACGGAGCCGGGGGTCGGATACCGGGCGGGAGAATAGCTCCGCCGAACGGCAGGAAGCCCTTTGTCCAGCGGCTCAGAAATCGCTGGCGATGCCCTTGTTCTCCCAATCGCCATAGCGGACGGGCTCGGGCCCGGCGCGGCCGAGGATTTCGCGTGGGCGGTCGGCGGCACCCTCGATCTTCCCGCGCCTGGCTTCAGCCTCGGCCAGCGCCCGAATGGCGGCGGAGCTGAGCGGCTTCGGATCGTTCGGTATCGGTCCCGTCATCGCGAACCTCTTTCAAGCTGGGCCATAGGCGATATAGGGCTCGGCACCGGTCGGCGGCAATCCCGTTGGCGAGCCTAGCGCTTCACGGGTCTCGCCACCGCCAGCACGGCCACTCCGGCCGGACTTGTTGCGGAATCGCGGCACCGCCATCATATGCGTCCTTGAACACGGACCCGTTGAACGGGAACCAGAGGAGACCGCGAAAGCGGGGATCGAAGAGCATGAACATGATGCGGACCGCCCTCCTGCTCGCTGCCCTGACGGCGATCTTCATGGCCGTCGGCTATCTCGTCGGTGGCGTGGGCGGCATGGGGATCGCCTTTCTTGTCGCCGCGGGCATGAACGTCTTCAGCTATTGGAACTCCGACAAGATGGTGCTGTCGATGTATGGCGCCAGGGAGGTCGACGAACGCACCGCGCCGGAATATTACGGCATCGTCAAGCGACTGGCCGCCCGCGCCGGCCTGCCCATGCCGAAGGTCTTCATCATCGATTCGCCCCAGCCCAACGCCTTCGCCACCGGCCGCAATCCGCAGAATGCAGCCGTCGCCGCGTCGGCCGGACTTCTGCGCACGCTTAGCGCCGACGAAGTCGCCGGCGTGATGGCGCATGAGCTGGCGCATGTGAAGCATCACGATACGCTGACCATGACGATCACCGCGACGATCGCCGGCGCGGTGTCGATGCTCGCGAATTTCGCCTTCTTCTTTGGCGGCCGGCGCGATTCGAACAGTCCTTTCGGCGCGATCGGCGCCATCGCGGCGGCGCTTCTGGCGCCGATTGCCGCGATGCTGGTGCAGATGGCCATCAGCCGTTCGCGCGAATATGCTGCGGATCGCATGGGCGCGGAGATTTCCGGCCAGCCCCGTGCCCTCGCCTCGGCGCTTTCGAAAATCGCCGGGGAGGCAAGTCGCATTCCCAACGAGGCGGCCGAGGCCAATCCGGCGACGGCCCATCTCTTCATCATCAACCCCCTTTCTGGTCAGCGTATGGACAATCTTTTCTCGACCCACCCCGCGACCGAAAACCGGATCGCGGCGCTGATGGCCATGGACCGGGAGATGGGACCTGCCCCCGCCGCGTCCCGCGTCGGCCTGCCGGGAGGCTTTGGCGCCAGGCGAGCCGGTGGATCGACCGCGAGCGGTCGCCAGGGACCATGGGGTTGAGCCCGCGCGAGCCGCAGGGACAGCGGTCGAAGCGTCCAGCCGTGTCTTCCGTGCCGGGGCTTGCCGCCCGTGCCGCTGCCGCCGCCGCACTCGACGCGATCCTGAGCGACGGCCGGCAGGCCGATGCTGTTCTGGAATCCTCCGACGGCCCCTTCGCCGCACTGGAGACGCGCGAACGCGCTCTGGCGCGTGCGATCCTCGGCATGTCGCTTCGTCGGCACGGCCAGATCCGCGATGCGCTCGGCCGCTTTCTCGACAAGCCGCTGCCTCGAAAGAGCGGCCGAATGGCCGCGATCCTCGATACTGCGATCGCACAAATCCTGTTCATGGAGGTTGCTGACCACGCTGCGGTTTCTCTCGCCGTGAGCCTTGCCGATGCCGATCGCGATGCGCGGCATTTCAAGGGCCTCGCCAACGCCGTGCTGCGCCGGGTTGCCGGAGCCCGCGATGAGATCGTCGCCTCGCAGGACGCCCCGAAGCTGAATACGCCGCCCTGGCTGCTGAAAAGCTGGACCAGGGCATATGGCGAGGCAACGGCGCTCGCGATTGCCAGCGCACAGGTCAGCGAGCCCTCGCTCGATCTTTCGGTCAAGTCCCAGCCCGCCGAATGGGCGGAGAGGCTGGGCGGCATCGTGCTGCCGACCGGCTCGATCCGTCTCGCGAGCCATGGTCCGCTCGAGGCGCTTCCCGGCTATGCCGATGGCGAATGGTGGGTCCAGGACGCCGCCGCCGCCCTCCCGGCCCGTCTCTTGGGTGACATCGCCGGCAAGTCCGTTATCGACCTCTGTGCCGCGCCGGGCGGAAAGACGGCCCAGCTCGCCGTCGCCGGAGCGAAGGTAACCGCCGTCGACATTTCCGACGCGCGCCTGGCCCGCGTTCGGCAAAACCTCGCCCGCCTTCGGCTCGATGCCACAGTAGTTGCCGCCGACGCGGGCGACTATCTGCCAGCCGAGCCCGTCGACGCCGTCCTGCTCGACGCGCCCTGCTCGGCAACCGGCACCATCCGCCGCCATCCTGACGTCGCATTGCTGAAGCGACCGCAGGATGTGACGGCGCTCGTCGAGATCCAGGCAAGGCTGCTGCAACAGGCGACGCGGATGCTGAAGCCGGGCGGGACGCTGGTCTACTGCACGTGCTCGCTTCAGACGGAAGAGGGCGAGGCGCAGATCCATCGCGCACTCGCCGAACTGCCGCTGGCATTGGAGCCGATCCAGCCATCGGATGTCGGCGGGGTTGGGGAAATCTGCCGCAACGGCTTCCTGAGAAGCTTGCCCTCCGATCTCGTCATGGAGGATGCTCGGCTTTCCGGCCTCGACGGCTTCTTCGCCGCGCGTCTGCGCAAGCTTGGCTGACCGCAAAGCTGGTTCAATTCGCTCGCCGCGGTCGCTAGATTGCCGACGATACGGTAAGAGAACGATTCGTCGCGCGGGCGCCGGCGGCAAGAACGAGGGCTAGAGGCGATGGCGCTGGGCGCGGGATCCGGTCAGGGGCGGCTCGTCCGCTACGCGGTCGGATCGGCGTGGCGTGGCTCTCGCTATGCCTTTCATGCCGGCCTTCTCTATCGCTGGCGCTATTTCGGCCAGGTGCCCGAGCGCCTGCTGATCGCGCCGACGGATCTTCGCACCGCCGACCCGACCATCGCCCACGACATCTATGCCGGACGCTTCGTCTTTGCCGGCGAGGTGGTCGACGTATCCGGATTCTCGGTCTTCGAAATCGAAGCGCCCTCAAGGGCATGGGCGGCCGGTCTGCACGGCTTCGGCTGGCTGCGGCATCTGCGCGCCTCCGATCTTACCGTCTCGCGCTCCAACGCGAGGGCGCTCGTCGACGAATGGATTCGCTTCCAGAGAAGCCACGATCCGGTCGCCCGCGACCCCGAGGTGATAGCTCGCCGGGTGATATCCTGGCTAGCCCAGACCCCGCTCGTTCTCGACGGTTGCGACCACGGCTTCTATCGTCGCTTCATGCGCTCGCTGACGCGGCAAGTCCGGTTGCTGCGGCGCGTCGCCCGTGACGTGCGGCCCGGCTTGCCACGACTGCGGGTCGCCATGGCGCTGGCCGCTGCCAGCCTTTCCCTGTCCGACCAGACCCGCTTTGCACGACAGGCCTCCCGTTTCATCGATCAGGAACTCGCGCGCCAGATCCTGCCGGATGGTGGTCATGTCGATCGCAATCCGGGCACGGTACTCGAGGTGCTCGTCGATCTGCTGCCGCTGCGTCAGGCTTTCACCGCGCGCGGCCTGCAGCCGACGCCGCCGCTGCTTGGCGCGATCGACCGGATGATGCCGATGCTGCGCTTCTTCCGGCATGGCGACGGCTCCTTTGCGAAGTTCAACGGCATGGGCGAGACCCAGCTCGGGCTTCTCGCAACGGTCCTCGCCTATGACGACGCGCGCGGCGCCCCGGTCCGGAACGCCCCCTATGCCGGCTATCAGCGGCTCGATGCCGGCGAGACGGTGGTGATCGTCGACACCGGACCACCGCCTCAGCCCGTGCTGTCGGCAAACGCCCATGCGGGCTGCCTCGCCTTCGAGATGAGTGCGTCACGCCAGCCGATCATCGTCAATTGCGGCGTGCCGGCACCGGGCGCCACGGCGCTCCGCCGCCTCGCCCGCACAACGGCCGCGCATTCGACGGCAACGCTCAACGATTCGTCGTCCTGCCGCTTCCTCACCGGAGGCTATCTCGCCGACCGCCTCGGCGAAGTCATCCTCTCTGGCCCGACCCGCGTTTCCCTGGCGCGGCAGGAAGAGCGCGGCGAAACGGTCATCACCGCCTCGCATGACGGCTACGTCTCGCGCTACGGCATCCTGCACACGCGGCGACTGTCCCTTTCGCGCTATGGCGACCGCATATCCGGCAGCGACAGCTTCACGTCTCCGAGCGGCGGAACGATCGCCAAGGGCGGTCGCGATTCCTTCGCCATCCGTTTCCACCTGCATTCCGCCGTCAAGGCCAGCCGGATCAAGAGCGGACACGGCGTATTGCTCGCGCTGCCCGACGGGTCAGCCTGGGAATTCGAGACAGACGGAGCAGAGGTCGCGATCGAGGAGAGCATTCGCCTTTCTGACATACGCGGCAGTCGCCGGGCTGAGCAGATCGTCATCCACGGCAGGGCTCTGCGGCAGGCGCAGGTGAAGTGGCAGTTCCGTCGCGTCGTGGAACCGGGCGGTCGTCGCCGCGCCGATAGCGACGGCATCGACGATCCGTCCTCCGAAGTCTGATCGAAGCCGGCTCAAGGCTGCACGAGACGAGAAAACGTGCTATCGCGCGGGCCTCCCATCGATCCGCTGTTCAAGACAGCCCGCAAGCCTCGAGGATTGAGATGACTGTAGCGCCGCCGAAGGTCCAAGCTCCCGATCTGGTTCCCCTGAAGCGCGCCCTGTTCTCCGTTTCCGATCTCCGCGGCGCCATCGCGCTGGCCGAAGCCCTGCATCGCCGCGACGTCAGCCTGTTCGCGACCGGTTCGACGGCAAAGGCGATCGCAGCGGCGGGTCTTCCGGTGACGAATGTCGCCGACTGGATCGGCTTTCCCGAGATCCTTGGCGGCCGCGTCAAGACGCTGCACCCGAAGATCCATGGCGGTCTGCTGGCCCTTCGCAACGACCCGGTTCATGCGGCTGAAATGCAGGAACACGGCATCGAGCCTTTCGATCTCGTCGTTTCCAACCTCTATCCGTTCGAGGAGACGATCGCCGCGACGGATGACTATGCGACCATAGTCGAGAATATCGACATCGGCGGGCCGGCCATGACACGCGCCGCGGCCAAGAACCACGGCTTCGTCTCGATTCTGGTCGACCCGGACGATTATGGTGATTTCCTCTCGGTCCTGTCGGCCCATGACGGCGCCACGACGCTGGAAGCCCGCAAGCGCTGGGCGGCCAAGGCTTTCGCCCGCACGGCCGCCTATGACGCCGCTGTGTCCAACTGGTTTGCCGGTCGCATCGGCGATACCGCGCCGAAATGGCGCAGCCTCGGTGGAACTCTGCGGGAGGTGCTGCGCTACGGCGAGAATCCGCACCAGAGCGCCGCCTTCTACGCTACGGGTGAGAACCGCCCCGGCGTCGTTACGGCGCAGCAGCTCCAGGGCAAGCAGCTTTCCTATAACAACATAAATGATACCGACGCGGCCTACGAACTGGTTGCCGAATTCGATCCGGCGGCGAGCGCCGCCGTCGCGATCATCAAGCACGCCAATCCCAGCGGCGTCGCCACCGGTTCATCGCTTGTGGAGGCCTATCGGCGGGCTCTGGCCTGTGATCCCGTCTCCGCCTTTGGCGGCGTCGTCGCGCTCAACCGCACGCTCGATGCCGAAGCGGCCCGCGATATCGTCGAGATCTTCACCGAGGTGATCATCGCCCCCGACGCAAGCGAGGAAGCGATCGCTATCGTCGCGGCCAAGAAGAACCTCCGCCTGCTGGTCGCCGGCGCGCTTCCCGACCCGGCGAAACCGGGCCTTTCGCTCCGCACCGTCGCCGGCGGTTTCCTGGCGCAGGACCGCGACGCCGGCCGCGTGGGACGCGACGATATCCGCGTCGTCACGAAGCGCGCGCCGACCGAGGCTGAGCTGGCGGATCTCCTGTTCGCCTTCCGCATCGCCAAGCACGTCAAGTCGAACGCCATCGTCTATGCCAAGGATGGGGCGACGGTCGGCATCGGCGCAGGGCAGATGAGCCGCGTGGATTCCTCAACCATCGCCGCCAAGAAGGCAGCGGACGCTGCTCGGGCGGCTGGCCTTTCCGAGAGCCTCGCAATCGGTTCCGTCGTCGCCTCCGACGCCTTCTTTCCCTTCGCCGACGGCCTGCTTGCCGCGGCCGAGGCGGGCGCCACCGCGATCATCCAGCCAGGTGGATCGATTCGCGACGAAGACGTGATCGCCGCGGCGGATGCCGCAGGCCTCGCCATGGTGTTCACGGGAATGCGTCACTTCCGCCATTGACGCAGGCGCTCGATCGACGATGATCGAGCTTGCCTCCCCTCTTGTCGGGCCTATCAAGAAGGCGAGACAGCGACGAGAGGAATCGCTACAAGGTTTGTCGCCCCGCCGGCCACGTTGTCCTGGGGCATTCACGGGTTATGGCCGATCGCCGATTTGACGATGTGACCTGGTTGTGCCGCAGGGAGAGTTCATGACGGCCGCAGTCAAGACTGTCTTGTTTGTCGACTACGACAGCCTCTATCTCAGCCTACGCGCGCGCGATCCCGGCATGGCCCGTCGCTTCGCCTCACGTCCCGGGGCTTGGATTGAAGCGATTGAATCCGGCCAGCTCATCACCCCGGTCGGCGACACACCCGTCCGCCGCCGTATCTTGATGCGCCGCTGCTATGCCGATCCCAAGCTCCTCGGCAAGGCGCGGCCGGCTTTCGCCAGCCAAGGTTTCCAGATCGTTGATTGCCCGCCCCTGCCGGGCCGGGATCGGAATTCCGCCGAGATCCAGATGGTGCTCGACACCGTCGACGCCCTCGGCCACCAGACGGGCTTCGACGAGTTCATTCTTCTCTCCGCCGACACCGACCTGACGCCGGTGATCTTCCGTCTCCGGTCCTATAATCGTTCGACGACGATCTACTCCTCCGCCATGACGCCGGCCGGCTATCGGGCCATTGCCGACGGCACGATCGAGGAGGCGGCGTTGATCGCCGTGCTCGGGCCGACCGCCGACGCGGAACCGCCGGAAACCGACGAGCCGGATGAAGACGCCCCTGCCGGGCGGCCCGCGGGCGAACGGGACGATCTCGCCTCGTTGGCGCGGCGGATCCATCAGGCGACGAGCGTTCCGCTTTTCACGCCCAAGGTCTTCGCCGAACTGTTCCGAGCGCTGTCGCACGAGATCACCGAGAACGGCTATCATTTTCAGACGACGGCTGAGAACGTCGCGGTGCGCCTTGTGGCCGCGGGCCGCAGCGCAACGCGCCGGCAGGTAGCCTTCGTCGTCAAGGGCCTCGCCCTGAAGGGGCACGTGTTCTCCGTGACCGATACGCCCGAGCGTCTTGCCGAGGTGTTCAAGGAGCAGGTGCTTTATCTCGCCCGCAATGCGGGCATAGAAGTCGACGACGCGGTCGAGATGCAGGTCAAGGCTTGGATTTCTGGGCGCGCCAACACCGCGGAGGTTCCCGCCCTGCCGCCGCCAGCGGCGGTTGCGCCGCCTGTGACTGCCCCGGCAATCCCGATGCCGCCTCCGCAGCCGCAGAGGCCCGCAGCACCCACTTCAACGGCCAAGCTGACGCCGATCCCCTCGCCGCCGCCCATGCCCGCTGCGCCCGAAAGTCCGGCAAAGCCCCGCCCGATCATCCTGCGCGGAACGGAACAGCCGCTGCCGCAGCCGATTCGCCCGATTTCCGTCCGTCCAGCGGCCCCGGCTCCCGAAGCGCCTGCCCCGGCCGTCGCAGCCCCTCGGCACGAGGTCGAGCGCCGGGCACCTCAGCCGGTCGCGCCGCGACCGCAGCCGCAACCGCCGGCAGCCGCCAACGCGGACGAACCTGTGCCTGCGCCGCGCGCCGCGCCTGCGCCGCGCCCCACGGCCCAGCCACCGATCCTCGAAGCAGAAGAGCCCGTGCGTCCGAGAACGCCGATCGGTCCGCCGCGGCCCAGGATCGCGCGCTCGCCGAACCCGCCCGAGGTAGCTCCGCCCAGTCCGCCAGTTCCCGCTTCACCGGCACCGGCACGAAGCGCGGTCGCCACCGTCCGTCCGCCGGCGCGTCGGACCGCGCCGCCGACTGCAGAAGCGGTCGATCGATCTGACAAGGATCCGATCGAGACTTCGATCCTGGCCGCGATCGCGGAAGCGGTCGACGTCTTGGTGGTCGAAGAAGGCGAGGCGAATACCAGCGCACCGGCTTCGAACCAGCTGAGCCCGGAGAAGGCGGTTCCGCAGGCTCCTGAGGCTGCGGCCGACGATGGCGACATCGGCGACGAGATCCAGCGGATTCTCGCCGCCTACAGCCAGAACCGGAAGCCCTCCGGCAAATAGCCGGAGGCGCTTCGCC
The DNA here is from genome assembly GCF_026343945.1 of Kaistia algarum. Classification (NCBI taxonomy): domain Bacteria; kingdom Pseudomonadati; phylum Pseudomonadota; class Alphaproteobacteria; order Hyphomicrobiales; family Kaistiaceae; genus Kaistia; species Kaistia algarum. The sequence continues at coordinate 2,350,504 of NZ_JAPKNJ010000001.1, read as the reverse complement.
CGCGTTCAGCCATTGGCGATATATTGGCCGCCATTGATGGTGAGGACCGAGCCGGTCATGAACCCGCTCGCGTCCGAGGCGAGATAGGCGACGAGCGCGGCGATCTCCGCAGCCTGGCCAAGACGCCCGACCGGGATCTGGGCGATGATGCCTTCCAGGACCTTCTCCGGGACGGCGGCGACCATCTCGGTGTCGATATAGCCGGGGCAGATGCAGTTGACCGTGACGCCCTTGCGCGCATTCTCGAGCGCCAGCGCCTTGGTGAAGCCAATGACACCGGCTTTGGCGGCCGAATAGTTGACCTGGCCGAGCTGGCCCTTCTGGCCGTTGATCGACGAGATGTTGATGATGCGGCCGAAGCTGCGATCCCGCATCCCCTCGATGACCGGCCGGGTCATGGCGAACATCGAGCCGAGATTGGTGCTGATGACGCTCGACCAGGCGTCATAATCCATCTTGTGGAACCAGCCGTCGCGGGTGATGCCGGCATTGTTGACCAGCACCTCTACCGGTCCGACCGCGGCCGCGACCTCGGCCACGCCCTTGGCGCTCGCCTCAGGATCGCTCACGTCCCACCGGAACGTCTCGATCCCCGTCTCGGCGCGGAAAGCCTCGGCCTTCTCGACATTGCCGTGATAGGTCGCCGCGACCGTGTGGCCGGCTGACTTCAACCCGATGGCGATCGCCGCACCGATGCCGCGCGTGCCGCCCGTTACGAGGGCCACTCTTCCCATGGCGTCCTTGCTCCCCTTGGAATGGCCGGTTTAATTCCAGCCGATTTCACGATTGTCGTTCAGCGCTCGACGGTCATCGCAATGCCCATGCCGCCGCCGATGCAGAGCGTCGCCAAGCCCTTCTTCGCATCGCGCCGCGCCATCTCATGCAACAAGGTCACCAGGATGCGGGCGCCCGAAGCGCCGATCGGATGGCCGATGGCGATTGCGCCGCCATTGACGTTGACCTTGGCGGTATCCCAGCCGAGACCCTTGTTCACCGCGCAGGCCTGAGCGGCGAAAGCCTCGTTTGCCTCGACGAGATCAAGATCGTCGGCCGACCATCCCGCCTTCAGAAGCGCCTTCTTCGAAGCCGGGATCGGGCCGGTGCCCATCAAGGCCGGATCGACGCCGGCCGTCGCCCAGGAGGCGATCCGGGCGAGCGGCGTGACGCCGCGCCGCGCCGCTTCCGCCGCTGTCATCAGTACAACAGCGGCCGCGCCGTCGTTAAGCCCCGACGCATTGGCCGCCGTCACCGAGCCATCCTTGGCGAAGGCCGGACGCAGCTTGGCAACGGCCTCCAGCGTGGTGCCGGCGCGGATATGCTCGTCATTCTCGACGACGATGTCCCCCTTCTTGGACGCGATGGTGAAGGGGATGATCTCGTCCTTGAACCGGCCAGCCTTCTGGGCGGCCTCGGCCTTGTTCTGCGAGGCGACGGCGAACTCGTCCTGCTGCTCGCGCGTGATCTGAAACTCACGCGCGACGTTCTCGGCAGTGACGCCCATATGGTAGCCGTTGAAGGCGTCCCAGAGCCCGTCCTTGATCATGGTGTCGATGAGGTTCAGATCACCGAACTTGGTGCCGGCGCGCATATGGGCGGCATGCGTCGAGAGCGACATGGATTCCTGACCGCCGGCCACGATGACCGAGGCATCGCCCGAGGCGATCTGCTGCATGCCGAGCGCCACGGCGCGAAGGCCCGAGCCACAGACCTGATTAAGGCCCCAGGCTGTCGTCCCGATCGGCAGCCCGGCCCCGATCGAGGCTTGACGCGCTGGATTCTGCCCCTGCGCCGCCGTCAGCACCTGGCCGAGGATGACTTCATCGACCTCGCCGCCCTCCGTCTTGGCTCGCTCCAGGACGGCCTTGATCACGGCAGCGCCGAGCTGGTGGGCTGGCGTCGAGGCGAAGGATCCGTTGAAAGCACCGACCGCCGTCCGTCCGGCACTGGCGATCACGATGTCGTTTTGCTGAGCCATGACCATGTCCTCGATTGGTTGGGCCGCTATCCGGGCTGTTCTCTTCGATCCAAGACAGGCTCCGCCTGCGCTGTCAACCGGAGGCCCGAACGGCCACTGCTGCGTTGCAGCGACCGCGCAGCAAAGCTGCAGCAATGCGCTGCACAAAAGGATGGCGGAGCCCTTCAAAAGCCCCTATCGTTAGCATGGGAGAGGAGACGGTTGCATCTTGGGCGCCGGGTCTTTGGGCACGCAGCGCCGCAACCGACAGTCGACGTCCAGCGTCAGCGTGGGAGCGGGTATGGCTAAGGATCAAGAACCGACGACGATCAAGAAATACGCCAATCGGCGGCTCTACAATACCGGTACCTCCACCTATGTTACGCTGGAGGATCTGGCGACGATGGTGAAGACGGGCGAGGATTTCGTCGTCTTCGACGCCAAGAGCGGTGACGAGATCACCCGCTCCGTACTGACTCAGATCATCTTCGAGCAGGAAAACAAGGGGCACAATCTGCTTCCGATCACCTTCCTGCGCCAGTTGATTCGCTTCTACGGCGATTCGATGCAGAATCTGGTGCCGACCTATCTGGACTTTTCCATCGACAGCCTGACGCGCGATTCCGACAAGCTTCGCGGCCAGATGGCGAACGCCTTCGGCCCGAGCGCCTTCACAGCGATCGAAGAAACGGTACGGCGCAACACCGAGATGTTCGAGCAGGCCATGCGCATGTTCCTGCCCTTCAGCGGTGGCAGGCCCGACGGAACGACTTCCGATCGCGCCGGGCGGCCCGATGCGAAGGTCGAGCCGCGTGCCGAAGGAAAGGCCGAGGCCGAGTTCGATACATTGAAGCGCCAGCTCGACGAGATGCAGAAGAAGATCGAGGCGCTCGCCGGGAAGCCCTGATCGCGGTCAGCAAGGCGGCGGTATCGCCTGGACGCTGTCGAGCGGGAACATCTGCCGTTTATCTAGCCGTTGCAGCGGGCCTTGTTCGTTCCTACCTCCATCAGGGCCCGACATTCCGGGCCTCTCGGACGAGGTTGAAGCGATGTTCGGTGCAAAGCGGGACAAGACCTACGGGGCGGACAGTTTCGCCGAACGCGCGGAGCGCGTGCGGCGTGATCTGTGGCCGACCTTGCGCCGTGCCGCCGCTCACGTCCCCTTTTCCGAAGATGTGGTCGCGGCCTATTTCTGCGCCCTGGATCCCAAGACGCCCTTTCGCGTCCGCGCCACAATCATGGGGGCGTTGGCGTATTTCGTATTGCCTGTAGACGTGATCCCAGATTTTCTGGTCGGCATCGGCTTTGCCGACGATGCCACCGTACTGATGACCGCGCTTTCCATGCTCGGCGCTCATCTGACCCCGGTCCATCGCGAAGCGGCGCGCCGCGCGCTCGCGAAGAAAGCGCCCGGCGAAACCATCTGATCGCAACCGATCCACGATCGGACAAGCTCGGGCCATAGTCTTGCCCCAACCTACCTTCAAATCACGGTACCGAGCTTAATCAGCTTGACGATGACGGCTTGGTTCACGGAATGTTAATGTGACCCCGCCAATTTGAAATTCGTTCGGAAGGCTGGCGGTTTCCTCGCCGTTCGGCGAGCTGAAACGTGGGTGAGAGGATAATGAACGCAATCAGGATCGCGACAATCGCGCTGGTAGTCGGCTTCGCCGGCATCGCGCACGCCCAGACCCCGAATCGCGTCGGCACCTTCAAGGATTGGAGCGCCTATGCCTATTCGGACAAGCGGGGCAAGGTCTGCTACGCCGCCTCGCAACCCAAGACGCAGAAGCCGGATGGCGTCAACCGGGACCCGTCCTATTTCATGATCACGGCGCGGCCGACCGAGAATGTGCGGAGCGAGGTCTCCGTCATCATCGGTTACCGCTTCAAGGAAGGCTCCAAGGTGACCGTCGATATTGACGGGCAGAAATTCGCCATGTTCACCAAGGAAGACGGCGCCTGGATCGAAAATGCGGCCGAAGAGACCGCGATGATTGAGGCGATGAAGAAAGGCCACGCCATGAGCGTGAACGGAACGTCCAGCCGTGGGACGGTAACGACGGACAGCTACTCCCTCTCCGGCATCTCGGCGTCGCTCGATGCCATGGGCAAGAGCTGCAAGTAAACCTTTGGGCGGGGCGCGGCCAGAGATAGGTCGCGGCCCCTGGCCGATTGCAATAGCGCGTTTGCGCCTTTCCGCATGACGGGAAGGTCTATCCGACAGGCGGAGAACGCGGCAGCACCAGACCGAAGCGCGAGCCACCGCCGGGCCGGTTTTGAATAACGACGCGCCCGCCATGGGCGTCGACGATCTCCCGGACGATGGCGAGCCCCAGACCAGTACCGCCCGTGTCCCGCCCGCGCGAGGTTTCGAGTCGCTCGAAGGGCTCCAGGATCCGCTCGCGCTCCCTCTCCGGTATGCCAGGGCCCCGGTCGTCAACCCAGACCGCCACCTCCCCCTCCCGACATTCGATGGAGAGTTCCGCCGAGCCACCATAGAGGATCGCGTTGTCGACGAGATTTCCGATCGCCCGCCCGATGGAAAGGCGCGACGCCGAAAGGAAGATGGGGTCCTGCGGCCGCGCGAAGGCCGCGCTCGCGCCAAGCTCCGCTCTGGGCAGGCACACCTCGTCGACGAGTAACGCCAGATCGAACATCGTGCGATCGTCGCGGCTGCGCGTCGCCTTGGCATAGAACAGTGCCTCCTCGACCAGCGCCTGCATGTCCTCGACGTCGCGCTCCGCCCGCTCGCGTATGCGATCCTCGGATATCATGGCAACGCGGAGACGCAGCCGCGTCAGATGGGTGCGCAGATCGTGCGCGATCGCAGCCACGACAAAGGTCCGGCCGTGCACCAGCCCTGCTATACGCGCCTGCATGCCATTGAAGGCGCGAACCAGCGCCCGCATCTCGGGCGCGCCCGTCTCGGGCAACGCCTCGGCCTCCATGCCCTGTCCGAAGCGCTCCACCGCGACGGCGAGGCGAGCCAGCGGGCGCGTCTCGCGCAGGATCGCGAACCCGGCCAGCAGCGCGATAGCAAAGCCGAGCAGGCTGGCGATGAAGCCGGCGGGCAGGCCGAACAGGCGGACACTAAGGCCGTCGGTCGGGCGCACGTGAAGGCTACGTTCCCCCGAGAGCCCGATGATGATCTCGACCGGATCGCGCGCAAAAAGCCCGCCCCACCGGCGGCGGATCGATGCATCGCCGGTGGAAGCCCCATCCGAACTCACGAGAACGGCGCGCGCGTCTCCTTGGGGCAGATTGCGCCGGATCGCCCGCTCCAGCCAGGCAAGCCGCCGCGCCTCGATCTGGATCGGGACGGGCTCATCGACGATGGAGACGGATAGGCTCGGACCGTTGAGCGCACGCAGCAGCAGCTGGGCTTCCTCGCCGGCCGGCTTGTCCATGAGGATGGCGAGCGCCGCCACCTGATCCGGCAGCGGCGCCCGGAAGCCCGATGCCGTCGTCGCGTCCCGCTGGACGAAATAGACGACCGATGAGACGATCTGGAGCGCGATCAGCGCAAGGATCAGGACAAGCGTGATGCGCCAGGCGAGGCTGAGGCGCAGCACGGTTCAGACCTCCCTCGCTTCGCCGGCGAAGAGATAGCCGCCATTGCGAACCGTGGTGATCAGCGTCTCCGCCTCCGGGCTGGCGTCGATGAGCTTGCGCCGCAGCCGACTGACCGAGACGTCGATGGTGCGATCGAACGGATCCGCCATGCGGCCGCGCGTCCAGTCGAGCAATTGGTCGCGCGAGAGCACGCGGCGAGGGTGTTCGACGAAGCAGGCCAGGAGATCGAACTCAGCCGCCGTGATCGCTATCCGCCGTCCGTCCGCCTCGAGGCTGCGCGTATCGAGATCGACCACGAAAGCACCGAAGCGCCGCCGTCGACGCGGTGCCGATTCGGCCGGCAGGGGTTCGGCGCGGCGCAGGATCGCGCGGATCCGTGCCAGCAATTCGCGCGGGTTGAACGGCTTGCCGATATAGTCGTCGGCGCCGAGCTCAAGGCCGACGATGCGGTCCACATCATCGTCCTTTGCGGTCAGGATGATGATCGGAACCCGGCTGCGCGCCCGCAGGCGCCGGCAGATCGAAAGCCCGCCCTCGCCCGGAAGCATCAAATCCAGGATGACGAGGTCTGGCTCGACCCGGCGCAGCACGGTGTCCATCGCGACGCCCGAGACGGCGAGTTCGATACGGAAGCCCTCGCGGCCAAGAAACTCCGAAAGGAGAGCGCCGATCTCGCGATCATCCTCGACCACGAGAAGAACGGGCGTCTTGAACATCGTTTCCATGGGGCGAAGCTGCCTCTTCTCGAATGACGCCGCAACGTCGAGGAGGCCATCGTTACAAAACTTTACAGGAAGACCCGATCCGGCAAACCTCGCGCAAACTGCGGCGCCGATCCTGGACACGTCGAACCGATCCCTCGACAGCCAAGGAGAAAAGACGATGAAGACTTCCGCTTCCCGTATGGTTCTCGCTGCCGCCCTCGCCGCGGCGTCCGTCTTCGCCGCGATGACCCCGGCCTCGGCCTGGACCCGGAACTCGGTCGTGACCACGCCGCGCGGCACCTATACGGGTTCCGGCTCCGGCCAATGCACCTATGGCTCGGGTTGCCAGCGCAATAGCGCCTGGACCGGCCCCAATGGCGGCACCGTGAACCATCAGGGATATGCTTATGGCACCGGCAACGGCTCGATCAACTATGGCGGCTCGACCACGGGCCCGAACGGCGGCACGGTTTCGCGCAGCGGCACCCTCACCCGCTACTGACCATGCGGCAGGGCGACGTCGGCATCGGCGGTACCGGGCTCGCCCCTGAAGCCGACCGGAAATTCGCCGACTGATTGACAATTCCGCGGTTTTTGCTTATCAGCCGCGGAATTATCGCGAAGAGGTTTCCTCCGAGCCACTGACCGGAACGAGATTCCGGAGGTCCACGTCCGCCAGCGCGTTGCGCCCGCGGGCGCCGATCTTATTTGCGTGGTGGCGGGTCGGTGGCGATCCTTTGAAGCAAGCGAGTCCGATGTTCGATTCTCTTTCCGAACGCCTTTCCGGCATTTTCGACAAGCTCACCCGCCGCGGTGCGCTTTCGGAGAACGACGTCAACGAGGCGATGCGCGAGGTGCGCCGCGCTCTGATCGAGGCGGACGTCGCGCTCGACGTGGTGCGCTCGTTCACCGACAAGGTTCGCAGCCGAGCCGTCGGCGCCGAGGTCATCCGCTCGGTGACGCCCGGCCAGATGGTCGTCAAGATCGTCCATGACCAGCTCGTCGAGATGCTGGGCTCCGAGGCCGAGACGATCGATCTGAACGCGCCGGCGCCGGTTCCGATCATGATGGTCGGCCTGCAGGGCTCGGGCAAGACGACGACCAGCGCCAAGATCGCGCGCCGCCTGACGCAGCAACAGAAGCTGAAAGTCCTGATGGCCTCGCTCGACGTGCGCCGTCCGGCCGCGCAGGAGCAGCTTCGCGTCCTCGGCGAGCAGAACGGCATCGACACGCTGCCCATCGTCATGGGCCAGTCGCCAACCGATATTGCGACACGCGCGCTGCAGGCCGCGCGCCTCGGCGGCTATGACGTCGTCATCCTCGACACCGCCGGTCGCACGCATATCGACGAGCCGCTCATGGTCGAGATGGCCGACATCAAGGCCATCGCCAAGCCGCACGAGATCCTGCTCGTTGCCGATAGCCTGACAGGCCAGGACGCCGTCAATCTCGCCCGCTCCTTCGACGAGCGCGTCGGCATCACCGGCATCGTGCTGACGCGCACCGACGGCGATGGCCGCGGCGGCGCCGCGCTGTCGATGCGCGCCGTCACCGGCAAGCCGATCAAGCTGCTCGGCACCGGCGAGAAGGCCGATGCGCTGGAGGATTTCCATCCCGGCCGCATCGCCAACCGCATCCTCGGCATGGGCGACATCGTCTCGCTCGTCGAGAAGGCGGCGCAGAACATCGACATGGAGCAGGCGAAGAAGGCCGCGGAGAAGATGCGAAAGGGCATCTTCGACCTCGACGACCTCGCCGACCAGCTCCGCCAGATGGAAAAGATCGGCGGCATGTCGGGCATGCTCGGCATGATGCCCGGCGTCGGCAAGATCAAGAAGCAGATGGAAGGCGCCAATCTCGACGATGGCATGCTGAAGCGCCAGGTCGCGATCATCTCGTCGATGACGAAGGCCGAGCGCCGCAATCCGGACCTGCTCAAGGCAAGCCGCAAGAAGCGGGTGGCGGCCGGCTCCGGCACCAAGGTCGAGGAAATCAACCGCCTGCTCAAGATGCACCGCCAGATGGCCGACATGATGAAGGCCATGGGTAAGCAGAAGGGCGGCGGCGTGCTCGGCAAGATGATGGGCGCGCTCGGCGGTGGCGGCATGGGCGGCATGCCCAATGTCGATCCGGCCGAACTTGAAAAGCTCGCCAAGCAGATGGGCGGCGGCGCCGGCGGATTGCCGCCCGGCCTCTCCCAGGGTCTCTCGCAGGGATTGGGCAGGGGTCTGCCCGGTCTCGGCGGCCCGAAGCTCCCCGGCCTCGGCGGCGGTTTCCCCGGATTCCCGGGAAAGAAGAAATAGGCGCCATAGCGCCAGTCACAATTCAGTTTCGTTCGAAAGGAAGAAGAAAATGTCCCTCAAGATCCGTCTCGCCCGCGCTGGCGCCAAGAAGCGTCCGTTCTACCGCATCGTCATCGCCGACGCCCGCGCTCCCCGCGACGGCCGCTTCATCGAGCGTATCGGCTCCTTCGATCCGATGCTGGCCAAGGACCACGCCAACCGCGTCGTTCTCGACGTCGAGCGCGCTAAGCACTGGCTGTCGATGGGTGCGCAGGCGACCGACCGTGTCGAGCGCTTTCTGGACGCCGCCGGTCTCCTGAAGCGCGAAGTGCGCAACAACCCGAAGCAGGCCCTCCCCGGCAAGAAGGCGCAGGAGCGCGCCGCCGAGAAGGCCAAGAAGGCCGAAGCCGCTGCGGCCGCCGTTGCCGAGTAAGGTTCCCCCGCTCCCTCTCCACGGAGAGGGAGCGCCAGGAAGGCTCGGATGACAGGTTCGGAGAAGATCCTCCTCGGCCAGTTCGGCGCCGCGCACGGCATTCGCGGCGAGGTGAAGGTCAACGCCTATACGGAGGATCCGCTCGGCCTTGCCGATTACGGTCCGCTGACGATGGGTGACGGCCGCGTCGTCGAGATCACCAACCTGCGTGCGCAGGGCGAGGCCATCATCGCCCGCGTCAAGGGTATCGGCGACCGGAACGGCGCCGAGACGCTCCGCAATCAAAAGCTCTTCGTCGACCGCGCGCTCCTGCCGGCGCTCGACGAGGAGGATGATTTCTACCATGCCGACCTGATCGGCCTCGAAGCCGAACTCGAAGACGGCACGGCCTTCGGCCGGATCCTCGCCGTGCAGAATTTCGGCGCCGGCGACCTGATCGAGGTCGAACCGGCTGGCGGCGGCCGCTCGTTCTATCTGCCCTTCACCCGTGCCGTCGCACCGGTGGTCGACATAAGGGGCAAGCGGATCGTCATCGTCCCGCCGCCGGAGGTCGAGGCGCGGGAAGAGGGCGGCGAAGGCGAGGCGGAGGAGGCACCGTGAGTTCCAGCGCGCCGTGGCGCGCCACGGTACTCACGCTGTACCCCGACATGTTTCCCGGTCCGCTGGGAACCTCGCTCTCCGGCAAGGCCCTCGCGGAGGGCATCTGGTCGCTGGAAACGCGAGACATCCGCGCCTCGGCGACCTCGCGCCATCGCAATGTTGACGACACGCCGGCTGGCGGCGGGCCGGGTATGGTCATGCGCGCCGACATCGTCGCCGCAGCCATTGATGCCGCCATCCCCGAACCTGACGGGCGCCCACGCCTGCTGATGAGCCCGCGCGGCCGTCCGCTCGACCAGGCGCGGGTGCGCCAGCTGGCCGCCGGCACCGGCGCGCTCGTTCTCTGCGGCCGTTTCGAGGGCGTCGACGAGCGGGTGATCGAGGCGCGCGGGCTCGAGGAGGTCTCGATCGGCGACTACGTCCTCTCCGGCGGCGAGCTGGGCGCCATGGTGCTCCTGGACGCCGTCGTGCGCCTACTGCCCGGCGTCATGGGCGCCAGCACGTCGGGCGATGAGGAGAGCTTCGAGGGCGGCCTGCTCGAATATCCGCATTTCACCCGCCCCCGCGAATGGGAAGGCCGCAGCATTCCCGAGATATTGCTCTCCGGCGACCATGCGGCGATCGCCCGCTGGCGCCGCGCCGAGGCCGAGCGCATTACCCGCGAGCGCCGACCGGACCTCTTCGCCGGCTACGCGCAAAACGCAGGAAATCGGCGCTGAACGGCCACTCCGGCTTGACAGAAACGGCTCTACCCGTATAAGAGCGGCCGATCACGGCTCGCCATAGCGGCTCAGCCGTTTTTCATGTTGAAACCTGACTGAAAGAAGCCGGCCCTTTGAGGCTGAGCTGAACAACGGAAAGAACAATGTTCGCAGTCATCAAAACGGGCGGCAAGCAGTATCGCGTTGCCGCCAATGACGAGCTCAAGGTCGAGCTGCTCACCGGCGAAGCCGGCGACACCGTGACCTTCGATGAAGTGCTGCTGGTCGGCGGCGAAGACGGCACTACCGTCGGCGCTCCGCTGGTTGCAGGCGCAACGGTCACCGGCGAGATCGTCGACCAGATGCGCACGCGCAAGATCCTTGTGTTCAAGAAGCGTCGGCGCCAGAATTCGAAGCGCAGCCGCGGCCACCGTCAGCATCTGACCGTCGTCAAGATCACCGGGATCTCGGCGGGCGCCTGAGCGGCGGCCAACGCCTCGCCTTCGGGCGCGGCTTGAGACGAACGCCGCAGGGCGTCACATTGGAACAGGGCTCCGCCGCGATCCGCGTGCGTGAGCCGGGAACGGCCGCCCGATTGGGCAGCGGTCCCGAGCGGAACTGGAGTTGAGATCATGGCACACAAGAAGGCAGGCGGCTCTTCGCGCAACGGCCGCGACTCCGCGGGTCGTCGCCTCGGCGTCAAGAAGTTCGGCGGCGAAGCCGTCATTTCCGGCAACATCATCATTCGTCAGCGCGGGACGCAGTGGCATCCCGGCACCGGCGTTGGCATCGGCAAGGATCACACGATCTTCGCCGTCGAGGACGGGCATGTCGCGTTCCGTCGCAAAGCCAATGGCCGCACCTACGTATCCGTCGCCCCGGCGGTGATGGAGGCTGCAGAATAACCGGTCATTCCTTAGGAACGCCGGTGTCGCATCGACCCGGCCGAACCTGACGGTCCGAAAGACGGGGAGATGGGACGCCATCTCCCCTTTTCTTTTTGGCCCGACGGGAGGCCCCGATGCAGGACGACGGCGGTGAGGAAGCGACGGACGACGATGAACGGGGGCTGCGGACACGACGTCTGCTCCTGCGTCAGCCAAGGACACGGGATGTAGCCGCGCTGACGGCGGCTCTCGACAACCCCCGCGTCGCGATGGGGCTGGTGAGCGTCCCCTATCCCTATCGGCGCGGCGACGCCGAAATTTGGATCGAGCGCGAACGCGCCCGTTCCTCGACATCGGGCGCCAGCTATGTTGCCGTTTCGCGCGCGGAAGGCGGACTGGTCGGCGCCGGCTTCCACAGCCGGAGCGACACCTGGCCGGACGGCTTCGAGATCTGCTTCTGGATCGCCGAGCGATTCTGGGGCAAGGGCTATGGCACGGAGGTGGCGCACGCTGTGATCGACGATGCCTTCTCCGCGGGCGGCGCGGAGCGGATATGGTGTGCGATCCGCGTCAACAGCGCGGCGGCGCGCCGGGTCGTCGAGAAGTGCGGCTTCCAGTTCCGCGATTCCGGCATGGTTCGCTCGGTCGCCGCCCGCGGGGCCGTGCCGATCGAGCGCTTCGTTCTGGAGCGCAGGGTCTGGACCAGCCTGAAGGCCTGGGGTGCGGAAGAAACAGGGCGGATAGGAAAGAGCAAGACAGATGAAGGGGACGATGCGAGCAACGCTGCGTGAGCGAATTCTCCGGACCCCGCGCTTGCTGCTGCGCCCCGCCGAACCGGCGGACGCACCGGCGATCGCGGCTGGGCTCGGCGATTTCGAAGTGACACGCTGGCTCGCCCGCGTGCCCTATCCCTATGACATCGACGAGGCGACGCGGTTCCTCGCTTGGGAGAAATCGCAGCGCCATTTCGGCGAGGATCAGGTCTTCATCATCGATCAAGGCGGCCTGATCGGGCTCGTCTCGCTGCGCGGAAGGGGAGAGGCGCCGGTTCTGGGCTACTGGCTCGCCAGGGCGCATTGGGGGAAGGGGCTGATGCGCGAAGCGGTCACGGCCGTGGTCGCCGATACTTTTTCAAACCCTGCCATCGCCGAGATTCAATCCGGAGTCTTCGAAGGCAATGAACGTTCGCTCGCCATCCAGTCGCATCTGGGCTTCGATATCGTTGGCCGCTCGCGCCAGCATAATCTTGCGCTTCAGCGCGATCTTGATCATATCGACACCATACTGACGCGTGCGCGTCATGCCGAGTTAACAACATGAAATTCCTCGACGAGGCCAAGGTCTATATTCGCTCCGGTGACGGCGGGGCCGGTAGCGTCTCCTTCCGCCGCGAGAAATTCATCGAGTTCGGTGGGCCAGATGGCGGCGATGGCGGGCGCGGCGGGGATGTCTGGGCCGAATGCGTCGACGGCCTCAACACGCTGATCGACTATCGATACCAGCAGCACTTCAAGGCGAAGACCGGCGTTCACGGCATGGGCCGCAACATGGCCGGCGGTCGCGGTGATGACGTGACGCTGAAGGTCCCCGTCGGCACCCAGATCTTCGATGAGGACAACGAGACGCTGATCGCCGACCTGACTCATCCAGGACAGAAGATCCTGCTGGCCAAGGGCGGCAATGGCGGTTTTGGCAATACCCATTTCAAGACCTCGACCAACCAGGCGCCGCGGCGCGCCAATCCCGGCCTTGAAGGTATCGAGCGCTGGATCTGGCTCCGGCTGAAGCTGATCGCCCATGCCGGCCTCGTCGGCCTGCCCAATGCAGGCAAGTCGACGTTCCTTGCCGCCGTTTCCGCCGCGAAGCCCAAGATTGCCGACTATCCCTTCACCACGCTGCATCCCAATCTCGGCGTCGTCCGCATCGACGGCCGCGATTTCGTCATGGCCGATATTCCGGGCCTGATCGAAGGCGCGCATGAGGGCATCGGGCTTGGCGACCGCTTCCTCGGCCATGTCGAGCGCTGCCGCGTTCTGCTGCATCTCGTCGACGGCACGCAGGAAGACCCGGCCGAGGCCTACCGGATCGTGCGCGGCGAACTTGACGCCTATGGCGCCGGTCTTGAAGAGAAGCGCGAGATCGTGGCGCTGTCGAAGGCCGACGCGATCGCGGCAGACGAACTCGAAGGGAAGAAAAAGGCCCTTGCTCGAGCCTGCGGGATGACGCCGCTCGTTCTCTCTGCCGCTTCCGGTGCCGGCGTCGAATCGGCCTTGCGCGTGCTGGCTCGCATCATCGAGGAAGGCAACACCAACGATCCGAACGATGTGCCGGCAGCCAAGGCAGAGGACTGGACGCCATGAGCGCCGCTGTCCTGTCCGCGGACAGCGCCGTGGATATGAAGCCCGAGAACTTTCGCCGTATCGTCGTCAAGATCGGCTCGGCCCTGCTCGTCGACCGCGCCACGGGCCGGCTGCGCGAGGAATGGCTCTCCGCGCTCGTCGACGACGTGGCGGCGCTTGCGTCGGGCGGGCGCGACGTATTGCTCGTTTCCTCGGGGGCGATCGCGCTCGGCCGCGGCGTCCTCGGCCTTCCCGGCGGCATCCTGAAGCTGGAGGAGAGTCAGGCGGCGGCGGCTGTCGGCCAGATCGCGCTCGCCCGTGCCTATTCGGAACGGCTCGACCGCCATTCGATCCGCGCCGGCCAGATCCTGCTGACGCTGGGCGATACCGAGGAACGCCGCCGCTATCTGAATGCTCGCTCCACGATCGGCACGCTGCTGCGTCTCGGCGCCGTGCCCGTGATCAACGAGAACGACACGGTCGCGACCAGCGAGATCCGTTATGGCGACAATGATCGCCTCGCCGCGCGCGTCGCCTCGATGATGGGCGCGGATCTGCTGGTGCTGCTCTCCGACATTGACGGGCTCTATACGGCGCCGCCGCATGCCAATCCCGATGCACGCCTCATCCCGATCGTTCCGAAGATCACGCCCGAGATCGAGGCGATGGCCGGCGGTGCGGCATCGGAATATTCGCGCGGCGGCATGAAAACCAAGGTCGATGCGGCCAAGATCGCGACGGCCGCCGGCGCGACGATGGCGATCGCCCTCGGCAAGCCGCTGCATCCGCTCCGGCAGATTTCCGAGGGCGGCACCGCGACATGGTTCCTGCCCGAGGGCAACCCCGTCACCGAGCGCAAGAAGTGGATCTCCGGCCATCTGGAGACGCGCGGCCTCATCGTGATCGACGCAGGCGCGGTGCGGGCGCTGCGGTCCGGCAAGAGCCTGCTTCCGGCCGGCGTCCGCCGGGTCGAGGGCAGGTTCCAGCGTGGCGATGCGATCATCATCCAGGGGCCATCGGGCGAGGAAGTGGGACGAGGCCTCGTCGCCTATGACATGGCCGACGCCGAGCGCATCGCCGGGCGCAATTCGAACGAGATCGCCGCGATCCTCGGCTATTCGGGGCGCGCGGCCATGGTCCATCGCGACGACATGGCCCTGCGGGGCGAATAGCCGCTTTTCGGGTGGAGCTAGGTCCTCCAGGCAACGATGAAGAGGGTCCTGCGGGACAAACGGGAACGATCATGACGACGACAATGGTGCTGAAGCGAGAGAGCGAAGACGTCGCGGCGGTGATGCAGGCCATCGGCCGCACGGCCCGCGCCGCTGCCCGCAAGATCGCCCTCGCCCCGTCGCACGCCAAGGACACCGCCCTTCGGGCCATGGCCGCCGAGATCCGCGCTTCCGAAACGCGCATCCTGGAGGCGAATGCCTTCGACGTCGCTGCGATCGAGAAGTCCGGCGCGCTTCCCTCCTTCGTCGACCGTGCCACGCTCAGCCCTTCCCGCATCGAAGCGATGGCACGCGGCGTCGAGGAGATCGCCGATCTCACCGACCCCGTCGGCACGGTGATCGCCGCCTGGGACCGGCCGAACGGCCTGCACTTCGAGCGCGTCCGCACGCCGCTCGGCGTCATCGGCGTGATCTATGAGAGCCGTCCCAATGTGACGGCTGATGCCGGCGCACTGTGCCTCAAATCCGGCAATTCCGTGATCCTGCGCGGTGGCTCCGACACCTTGCGCACGTCATCGGTCATCCATGCGGCGCTGGTGCGCGGCCTCGAGGCGGCCGGCCTTCCCGGCGCCGCGATCCAGATGGTGCCCACCGCCGACCGCGCCGCCGTCGGCGCTATGCTGGACGGGCTCGGCGGCTTGATCGACGTCATCGTACCGCGCGGCGGCAAGAGCCTCGTCGCCCGCATCCAGGACGAGGCGCGCGTGCCTGTCTTCGCCCATCTCGAAGGCATCGTTCACATCTATGTCCATTCCGGCGCCGACCTCGCCATGGCGATCCCCCTGATCGTCAACGCCAAGATGCGCCGCACGGGCGTTTGCGGCGCCGCAGAGACGCTGCTCATCGACAAGGCGGTCGCCGCTACCCATCTGGTGCCGATCGTGCGCGCGCTGATCGAGGCCGGCTGCACGATCCGCGGCGATGCCGAGACCTGCCGCCTGGTGCCCGAGGCGTCGCCGGCCGCCGAGCAGGATTGGTCGGCCGAATATCTCGACGCCATCATCGCCGTGAAGGTCGTGGACGGGCTCGACGCGGCGATCGATCATATCGAGACCTATGGCTCGCACCATACCGACGCGATCCTCACCGCGGATCAGGAAGCGGCCGATCGCTTCCTCGCGGAAGTGGATTCAGCCATCGTGCTGCACAATGCCTCGACCCAGTTTGCCGATGGCGGCGAGTTCGGCTTCGGCGGCGAGATCGGCATCGCGACCGGCCGGATGCATGCCCGCGGCCCCGTCGGCGTCGAGCAGCTCACCTCGTTCAAGTACCGTGTTCATGGCGCCGGGCAGACGCGGCCGTGACGTCGGACGATCTGTCCGACCCTTCGCTTCGGCTGGCGCTGAAGCTGCCGCAGGCGAGCGCCGGGCAGCGCATCGGCCTTTTCGGCGGCTCCTTCGATCCGCCGCATGACGGCCATCTGATGGTGAGCCGGGCCGCCATCCGTCGCCTGCGGCTCGACCAGCTCTGGTGGCTCGTAACTCCCGGCAATCCCTTGAAGGAGCATGCACCGGGCGCGCTCGCCCGCCGCGTCGAGGCAGCGCGACAGCTGGCGCGCGGCGAGCCGAAGATTCGCGTCACCGCCGTCGAAGCGGCGCTCGGCACGCGCTTCACTGCCGAAACACTGGCCATCCTGAAGGCCCGGCGGCCGGGCGTGCGCTTCGTCTGGATCATGGGCGCCGACAATCTTCGCCAGTTCCACCGCTGGCGGCAATGGCGCGAGATCGCGTCGATGATGCCGATTGCTGTCCTCGACCGACCCGGCAGCACCTATGCGGCAACCGTTTCGGCTACCGCAACAGCGCTGGCTCCTTACCGAATCGGGGAAGATCGGGCCGGAGCCCTAGCCGGGCTCGATCCGCCCGCCTGGATCTTCCTGCACGGAAGAAGAACGGCCCTTTCCTCGACGGCGCTACGTGCCGCAGGAAAGACACGAGATGAATCATCTTGACCGCGGTTCAAACCGCGTCTTGAAAGCTTCACCTTCTCGTGCCTATGTTTTAGACGGGCAGCCTAGGCTGCTTGGGAGAGTTCCGATCACGGCCCTCTTGAAAGGCCCGATACGCCCTATGGCGAAAGGAAAGAACCACTGACGACGGCAATTCAAACCGAGGCCGCGCTGGAGCGCGTTCCTCATCGGACGGCCGTGCGCCGGCAGATTGCGGCGGACGACGTTCTCAAAATCATCCTCGACAGCCTCGACGATTCGAAGGCGGAGGAGATCGTATCCATCGACATCGCAGGCAAATCGGCATTGGCGGACTTCATGGTCATCGCCACCGGCCGGTCGCAACGCCATGTCGGCGCCATCGCGGATCATATCGCCCGCGATATAGCGGAGGCCGGTGGCCGCGTCGCGAGCGTCGAAGGCATGCCGCATTGCGATTGGGTACTGATCGACGCCGGCGACGTGATCGTCCATGTCTTCAGGCCGGAAGTCCGCAGCTTCTACAATCTGGAGAAGATGTGGTCGTCTGATGCTCCAAAGACCGGGGCGCTGCGTCCGGTAACGGAGAATCCGGCCGGCTGAGCCGGATCGCCCATGCGCATTTCGATCTTCTCGGTCGGACGACTCAAAACGGGCCCCGACCGGCTTCTCGTCGAGCGTTATCTAGAACGCGCCGTCCATGCCGGCCGCAGCCTGAGCCTTGATGTCGTCACTCGGGAATTTTCCGAGAGCCGGGCCGGTCGCGGCGAGGACCGCATGGCCCAGGAAGCGACGATGCTTATCGCCGCCCTCCCGCCCGGCGCCCGGCTGGTCGCCCTAGACGAAGGCGGCCGTGCTCCGACCAGCGTCGAGTTCGCCCGCAAGATCGGACGGCTGCGCGATGACGGGCTCGGTGACCTCGTATTCGCGATCGGCGGTGCCGACGGCCATGGCGCCGCGCTCAAGTCCCGCGCCGACGAGACGCTGGCCTTTGGTCAGATGACATGGCCTCACCAGATCGTCCGCCTGCTGCTCGCTGAGCAGATCTACCGGGCGATGACAATCTTGTCCGGCCATCCTTATCATCGTGAGTGACCGTCGCGCTTCGGCCGCAATTCTTGGCTAGCGAAGCAACAAGCGACGGTAGATTGGCGGTCGACCTTTGGGGTCGCGCTTGCGACCGTCCGGACACCTCCTTCGGGCCGTCGAACGTGCATCGACTTCAGCATTCCGCGCCGTCGCTAAGAGCTGCCGCGTTCGCCGCGCTGCTGCTGGCGCTGCTGTCGCCGGAAGCGCACGCCGCCGATGAAGGCGTCACGCCCGCAAGCACCGCGCCGACAGCGGCGGAACAAAGTGCCCGCCGCGCGGAACTCGACGCGATCACCCGCGACATTGACGTCACAAAAGAGCGACAGGAAGCCTTGCGATCCGAAATCGCAAAGCTCGACAATGACAGCACGTCGTTGACATCGGCGTTGGTCGACACCGGGGAGCGCGCCACCGAACTCGAGAAGAAGATCGACAAGGCCGAGCAGCGCATGAGCAGCCTGCTCGACGAAGAGAAGACGGTCCACGATTCGCTCGCCGCGCGCCGGGGAACCCTGGCCAATGTGCTGGCCGCTTTGCAACGTATGGGCCGCAAGCCGCCGCCCGCCATTGTTGTGCGGCCTCAGGATGCCCTCTCAGCAGTCCGAAGTGCCATGCTGCTAGGGGCGGTGGTACCGGAGCTGCGGGGCGAAGCCATCCAGCTGGCAGGTGACCTCCAGCATCTCCTCGCGCTCAAGGGCGAGCAGGAGCGCGAGCGCGACCGCATGCGCGCCGATTCGACCGCGCTCGCCGAGGAGCGCACGCGGATCCAGCTCCTGGTCGAAGAAAAGAAGAAGGCGCGCGTCGCGTCCGAGCAGCAATTGGCCGACGAGCAATCCCGCTCCGAGCAACTCGCCCGCAAGGCCACCAGTCTCAAGGACCTGATCGCGAGCCTGGAGAAGCAGGTCGCGGCCTCCGCGGATGCCGCCGCGGCGGCAAGCAAGGCCGAAGCCGACAACCAGGCCGCGCTCGAGTCCGGCAAGGCATCGCCGAACCCGGACAGCCTCGGCGCGCGCAACCGCATCGCGCCGGCTGTCGCCTTTGGCAATACCAAGGGCATGCTGCCGATGCCGGTCAATGGGGTCCAGATGAAGGGCTTCGGCGACGCCGACGGACTGGGCGGTACAACGCAGGGAATTTCGATCGCGACGCGCGCCGGGAACGGCGTATCGTCACCCGCCGATGGGTGGGTAGTTTACGCCGGACCGTTCCGGTCCTACGGTCAACTCTTGATCATCAATGCCGGCGGCGGATATCATATCTTGTTGGCAGGAATGGAGCGGATCGACGTCGAACTCGGGCAGTTCGTGCTGGCAGGCGAGCCGGTGGCGGTCATGGGATCGCGGTTGCTGGCCAGTAATAATGTCGACGGTATTGGCGCTACGCAGCCCATGCTCTATGTCGAATTCAGAAAAGACGGAACCTCGATCGACCCGGCCCCATGGTGGGCGCGATCCAACGACGAAAAGGTTGGCGGATGATTCGCAATGCTACCCTGCTCCTGGCCGGCACGATCATCGGCGCCGCGGCCACGGTGACGCTGAGCCAGATGCCCGGGCTCGTACCGACGGCCGCGCAGGCCGCCGTGTCCGATACCTACCGGCAGCTCAATCTGTTCGGCGACGTGTTTGAGCGCGTCCGGGCGGACTATGTTGAAAAGCCCGAGGATTCAGCCTTGGTCGAGGCGGCCGTCAACGGCATGCTCACCTCGCTCGATCCGCATTCGAGCTACATGAATCCCAAAGACTTCAAGGACATGCAGGTCCAGACCCGCGGCGAATTCGGCGGGCTCGGGATCGAGGTGACCATGGAGGACGGCGCGGTCAAGGTCGTATCCCCGATCGACGACACGCCGGCCGCCAAGGCGGGCATCCAGGCCGGAGACCTGATCGTCGCCATTGACGGCGACTCGGTTCAGAACATGAACCTCAATCAAGCCGTCGAGAAGATGCGCGGCGCGGTCAATACGCCGATCACACTGCAGATCCAGCGCAAGGGCACCGCCAAGCCCTTCGACGTCAAGATCGTCCGCGACGTCATCCGCATCCAGTCGGTCAAGTGGCGCGCCGAAGGCGATGTCGGCTATATCCGCATCTCCTCCTTCAACGAACAGACCTTTGACGGGCTGAAGACGGCGATCGAGAAGCTCGACGACCAGATCGGCAAGGACAAGATCAAGGGCTTCATCCTTGATCTGCGCAACAATCCCGGCGGCCTGCTCGATCAGGCGGTCGCGGTCGGCGATACGTTCCTCGACCATGGCGAGATCGTCGCGACGCGCGGGCGCCATTCGGACCAGAATACGCGCTACGACGCCCGGCCCGGGGATATGACCGACGGCAAGCCCGTCATCGTCCTCATCAATGGTGGCTCCGCTTCGGCATCGGAAATCGTGGCCGGCGCCCTGCAGGACCAGAAGCGGGCGACGATCCTCGGCACCCGCTCCTTCGGCAAGGGATCGGTACAGACGATCATCCCGCTTGGCTCCAACGGCGCGATCCGCCTGACGACGGCGCGCTACTACACGCCGGCCGGCCGCTCGATCCAGGCCAAGGGCATCGATCCGGATATTCAGGTCCTGCAGGACCTGCCGCCGGAGCTGAAGGACCAGGTGACCGATACCAAGGGCGAAGCATCGCTGAAGGGTCACCTCGCTAACGAAGCTGGCGGCCAGGAAGGCGGCGGCTCTCAGGCCTATGTCCCGCCGGAGGCCAAGGACGACAAGCAGCTTCAGCAGGCGATCGGCCTGCTCGACGGCAAGCAGGCGAACAGCGCCTTCCCGCCGGACCCGAAGGCGGCCGTTCCGAACTGATCCCAGAACGGCGCCCTCGGGCGCCGTTCCTTTATGATCCGACGCTTACCCCAGCCATCGCAGCTTCTGGAGCCGACCTGTGTCGGAGGATTACACCGCCCCCCTCGGCCTCGGTCGCGACCGGAGCCGGCGACCGTCACGCCTCTGGCCCTTTGCGCTCGGCATTGCGCTGGCTGCCACGCTCTTCGTCGTCGGCTGGGCGGTCTGGTTCCATGATCCGGACGGAGGCCAACCGATCGCCAGCGTGGCTCTGCCGGCGCTGCCCCCTGCGCCGCCCCCGCCTCCCGCCGCCGACTCGCCGGCCCCGGAGCCGCCTGACGACCCATCGGGTCAGATCATCATCCGCGATCCCTGATCGCAGGGAGCGTCATCCAAATGTCGCTTCATCCGCCGCCTGCGAGCCGATAGATTGCCGGCTCCTGCGCTGGAGGATGATCCCATGTCGAAGAAGAAACCGGTCGATCCCTCGACCTTGCCCTATCGTCCCTGCGTCGGGACCGTCGTCTTCAACGCCGCCGGGCAGGTCTTTATCGGCGAGCGCTCGCCGAATGCCGAGCTGGTCGCGGGCGACCCCGTCTGGCAGCTGCCCCAAGGTGGCATCGACCCGGGCGAGGAGCCCTTGCCGGCCGCGTATCGCGAGCTGTTTGAGGAGACGAGCATCCGGTCCGTGACGCTGATCGAGGAAGCCGAGGGCTGGTTCGACTATGACCTGCCGCCGGATCTCGTCGGTGTCGCGCTCAAGGGAAAATACCGCGGTCAGCGGCAGAAATGGTTCGCCTTCCGCTTTGAGGGCGAGGAGAGCGAGATCAACGTATTGTCACCTGGCGGCGGCGCCCATGAGGCTGAATTCATCTCGTGGCGGTGGGAGCGGCTCGACGCGCTGCCCAGCCTGATCGTCCCGTTCAAGCGCAAGGTCTACGAGCAGGTCGTCGCAGCCTTCCGCCATCTGGCCTCATGAACGAAAACGGCCGCCCAAAGGCGGCCGTTCGATCGTTGTATTGGCGGAATTCACTGGCCGAGAGCGGCCTGCGCTTCCTTGAGCTGGCTGAGCTTCTGCGCCGCCACCGAACGGCTTTCGTCGTCCTTGGCGTCGGCGAGATCCTCCTCCGCGTCCTTGATCTCCTTGAGGATCAGGGCCGGATCGATGCTCTCGGCGGGAACGGCGAGTTCGGCGAGGATGGTGAGACCCGAGGGGCTCACATCCGCGAAGCCGCCGCGGATGAAATAGCGCTGCGACGCGCCGGACACCGGCGTAACCGTCACGATGCCCGGCCGGATCGTCGACATGAACGGCGCGTGGTTCTTCAGGACGGTGAACTCGCCTTCCGCGCCGGGAACGACAACGGAAAGCACCGGCTCGGAGAGCAGGAGCCGCTCCGGCGAGACGAGTTCGAACGAAAACGGATCAGCCATCGGGCCCTAGCTCCTTTTCGAGGCGATCAGGCGGCAGCCGCAAGCTTCTTCGCCTTGGCGATGGCATCCTCGATGGTGCCGACCATGTAGAAAGCGGCTTCAGGCAGATGATCATAGTCGCCGTTGCAAAGGCCCTTGAAGCCCTTGATCGTATCGGCGATCGGAACCTGGACGCCCGGCTGGCCGGTGAAGGCCTCGGCGACGTCGAAGGGCTGCGACAGGAAGCGCTCGATCTTGCGGGCGCGTGCCACGGTGAGCTTGTCCTCTTCGGAAAGCTCGTCCATGCCCAGGATCGCGATGATGTCCTGAAGTGCCTTGTAGCGCTGCAGGATCTGCTGCACCCGGCGGGCGACCGCATAGTGCTCCTCGCCGACGATGGCCGGCGTCAGCATGCGCGAGGTAGAGTCGAGCGGATCCACGGCCGGATAGATGCCCTTTTCCGAGATCGCGCGCGACAGATTCGTCGTCGCGTCCAGATGGGCGAAGGAGGTGGCCGGCGCCGGGTCGGTCAGATCGTCGGCCGGCACGTAGATGGCCTGCACCGAGGTGATCGAACCCTTGGTCGTCGTGGTGATGCGCTCCTGAAGCTGGCCCATGTCGGTCGCCAGCGTCGGCTGATAGCCCACGGCCGAAGGAATACGGCCGAGAAGCGCCGACACTTCCGAGCCCGCCTGCGTGAAGCGGAAGATGTTGTCGACGAAGAACAGCACGTCCTGGCCCTGATCGCGGAAATGCTCGGCGACGGTGAGACCGGTCAGCGCGACGCGGGCGCGGGCGCCCGGCGGCTCGTTCATCTGGCCGAACACCAGCGCGCACTTGGACTTCACCGCCGGATCGGGATTGTGCGGATCGGCGTTCACCTTGGAATCGATGAACTCGTGATAGAGGTCGTTACCCTCGCGGGTGCGCTCGCCAACGCCGGCGAACACCGAATAGCCGCCGTGAACCTTTGCAACGTTGTTGATCAGCTCCTGGATGAGCACGGTCTTGCCCACGCCGGCACCGCCGAACAGGCCGATCTTGCCGCCCTTGGCGTAGGGTGCGAGCAGGTCGACGACCTTGATGCCCGTGAGCAGGATCTCCGCTTCCGTCGACTGCTCCGAATAGGACGGGGCCGGCGCATGGATCGGGCGAAGGCCTTCGGCGTCGATCGGGCCCGCTTCGTCGATCGGCTGGCCGATGACGTTCATGATGCGGCCAAGCGTGCCGACACCGACCGGAACCTCGATCGGAACGCCGGTATCGCGCACCGGCTGGCCGCGGACGAGACCCTCGGAGATGTCCATGGCGATGCAGCGAACCGTCGATTCGCCAAGGTGCTGGGCGACTTCGAGGACGAGGCGGTTGCCGTTGTTGTCGGTTTCCAGCGCGTTCAGGATCGCCGGCAGGTGCCCTTCGAACTGAACGTCGACGACGGCGCCGATGACCTGGGTGATACGGCCCGAATGACCGGTCTGCTGATTGGTGTTCGCCATGATGTTCTAGCCTTCCAAAAATCCGGTCAGAGCGCCTCGGCGCCCGAAATGATCTCGATCAGTTCCTTGGTGATCATCGCCTGGCGCGTCCGGTTGTAGCGGAGCGTGTACTTCTTGATCATCTCGCCGGCATTGCGCGTGGCGCTGTCCATCGCCGACATCTTGGCGCCCATCTCCGACGCTACATTCTCCAGGAGCGCCGAGAGAATCTGCACCGAGACGTTGCGCGGCAGCAGATCCTCGAGGATTGCTGCCTCGTCGGGCTCGTATTCGTAGATCACCGAAGTGCTGCGATCGACCGCCTCGCCACCATCGACCTCGGCAGGGATGACCCGCTGCGCCGTTGGTATCTGCTGGATGACGGAACGGAACTTTGCATAGAAGAGAGTCGCGACGTCGAACTCGCCCTTCTGGTAGAGCGAGAGCACCTTGCGGCCGATCGTCTCCGCATTGCCAAAGCCGATCTGCTTGACCGTGCGCAGCTCGATCAGCTCGATGATCTGATCCTTGAACTGGCGGCGGAGCAGGTCGTAGCCCTTCTTGCCAACGCAAAGGATCTTGACGATCTTGCCCTCGCGCTGCAGCGCAACGGCGTGATCCCGGGCAAGTCTCGCGATCGACGAATTGAACGCGCCGCAGAGGCCGCGTTCCGCGGTGCAGACGATCAGAAGGTGCGTCGCGTCCGAACCGGTGCCCGCCAGCAGGCGGGGCGCATCGGCCCGGCCGGCGACGCCGACCGCGACATTCGACAGCACCGCGCTCATCCGCTCGGCATAGGGCCGCGAAGCCTCGGCCGCCGCCTGGGCGCGGCGCAGCTTAGCCGCGGCGACCATCTGCATCGCCTTGGTGATCTTCTGGGTCGCCTTCACCGAAGTGATGCGATTTCTAAGTTCCTTGAGGCTCGGCATGACCGTCCCTGTCGAGCGGAATGGAAGCCGGTCCCGTTATCCGGAGCCGGCTCGAAACCGTGGGGTTCAGGCGAAGTTCTTGGCGAAGGCTTCGAGAGCAGCCTTCAGCTTCGAACGCAGATCATCGTTCAGCTCGCGCTTGTCGCGGATGCCGTCGAGCAGGTCCTTGTGCTCGGTGCGGAGCACGGCCAGAAGGCCCTGCTCGAAAGCGCTAACCTGGCTGACCTGCAGCTTGTCGAGATAGCCGTTCACGCCGGCGTAGATCACCGCGACCTGCTCCTCGACCTTCAGCGGCGAGAACTGCGGCTGCTTCAGAAGCTCCGTAAGACGGACGCCGCGATTGAGCAGCTTCTGCGTCGTCGCGTCCAGATCCGAGCCGAACTGCGCGAACGCCGCCATCTCGCGATACTGCGACAGCTCGCCCTTGATCGGACCGGCAACCTGCTTCATCGCCTTGATCTGCGCAGCGGAACCAACGCGCGACACCGACAGGCCGACGTTCACCGCCGGGCGGATGCCCTGGTAGAACAGGTCGGTCTCCAGGAAGATCTGGCCGTCGGTGATCGAAATCACATTGGTCGGAATATAGGCCGACACGTCGTTGGCCTGCGTCTCGATGATCGGCAGAGCCGTCAGCGAGCCGTTGCCATTGTCGTCGTTCAGCTTGGCAGCGCGCTCAAGCAGGCGCGAATGCAGGTAGAAAACGTCGCCCGGATAGGCTTCGCGGCCCGGCGGACGACGCAGCAGCAGCGACATCTGGCGGTAGGCGACGGCCTGCTTGGAGAGATCGTCATAGACGATCAGTGCATGCATGCCATTGTCGCGGAAGAACTCGCCCATGGCGCAGCCGGCGAACGGCGCCAGATACTGCATCGGAGCCGGGTCGGAAGCGGTAGCGGCGACGATGATCGAATATTCGAGCGCGCCGCGCTCCTCGAGCACCTTCACGAACTGCGCGACCGTCGAGCGCTTCTGGCCGATGGCGACATAGACGCAGTAAAGCTTCTTGCTCTCGTCGCCCGACTCGTTGATCGGCTTCTGATTGAGGATCGAATCGAGCGCCACGGCGGTCTTGCCGGTCTGGCGGTCGCCGATGATGAGCTCGCGCTGGCCACGACCGATCGGGATCATCGCGTCGATAGCCTTGAGGCCGGTCTGCATCGGCTCGTGCACGGACTTTCGCGGGATGATGCCCGGAGCCTTGACGTCGACGCGGCGGCGCTCGGTGAACTCGATCGGACCCTTGCCGTCGATCGGATTGCCGAGAGCGTCGACGACGCGGCCGAGCAGACCCTTGCCGACCGGAACGTCCACGATCGCGCCGGTGCGCTTGACCGTATCGCCTTCGGAGATGTCACGGTCGGAACCGAAAATCACGACGCCGACATTGTCGGTTTCGAGGTTCAGCGCCATGCCTCGGGTCCCGTTCGGGAACTCGATCATCTCGCCGGCCTGGACATTGTCGAGGCCATAGATGCGGGCGATGCCGTCGCCGACGGACAGGACCTGACCGACTTCGGAAACCTGAGCCTCGGAGCCGAAGTTCTTGATCTGCTCCTTGAGGATTGCGGAGATTTCAGCGGCGCGGATGTCCATCAGCCGACCTCTTTCATAGCGATCTTGAGTGAATTCAGTTTGGAACGAAGCGAGGTGTCAACCATGCGGCTGCCGACCTTGACGATCAGCCCGCCGATGAGAGCGGGATCAACCTCGGAGGAAAGCGTCACATCCTTGCCGATCTGCGCCTTCAGCGCTTCCTTCAGCGCAGTGATCTGCACGTCGGAGAGCGGCTCGGCGCTGGTCACTTCCGCGGTCACCTCGCCGCGATGGCGGGCGAGCAGCTTGCGGAAAGCCACGATCATGCCGGGAACGGCAAATAAACGACGGTTATTGGCGGCGACCTTGATGAAATTGCCGACAAAACCGCCAATGCCCGCTGCGCCCAGCACGGCCGAAACGGCTCGGAGCTGGTCATCCGCGGAAAAGACAGGGCTGCGCACGAGGCGATTCAGATCGTCGCTTTCGGCCAGCAGCGCGGAAAATCGGGCCAGATCGGCGTCGACGGCATCAAGATTGCCGCCTTCGAGCGCGAGTTCGAAGAGCGCCGTGGCGTAACGCTCGGCCACTCCTGATGCGATGCTTTTCTGTTCCGCCACCTGAACCTCGCTGTCAGACCTATCGCCGGGCAATCGGCACCGCCTGGGTCGCAATCGCAACACTTTGATCGGATTAGAATTTTCTTCGACGAATGGAACCCGTCAAATTGGCCCGCCCGAAAGCCGCGCGTTCGTTAGCACAGCATCCACGCTATCGCAACTCGCGGCCGACTCGGAAATGCCACGATTCGGTGCGGCTCGATACCGTTCCTGTCTCCGGATCGGCCTATCGATGAAGGCCTGATCGCGGACATGGTTCACGAAGACCTCGGTTAAACCCGAACCATTCAGGTGGTTGCACCCGTCTATCGCCGATGGTAAAACCAGACCATCGCAGGAGAGCACGATGGGTACCACCACGATCGGCATCAAGGTCGACGAGGAATGGAAGGCGCGACTGCAGGCGGCTGCGGCGGAACTCGGAAAATCGCCCCATGCCCTGGCGAAGCAGGGCCTGCTCATGGCGATCACTGATGCCGAGGGCACGGAAGCCGGCTCGATTTCCGGCTCCGATTCGCCGGAGATGCCGTTTCTCGATCTGGCGCGCAGCGTTCGCTCGTTGAGCCTGCTGCGAGCCCGCATCGCCGCGGCGGCGCGGCGCCCGGAACTGGAATGTATGCCGCTGCTCATTTCGGAGGCCGCGCTTCCGGACGTCGCCCGCGCCGAGGCGGCGGCTATCGCCGGCGATCTGGTCGAGCGACTGCGCGCCAAGCCCGGATCCGGCCGCGTCGAGGGCCTCATCCGCGAATATGCGCTGTCCACTCAGGAAGGCGTGGCGCTGATGTGCCTTGCCGAAGCGCTGCTGCGGATTCCCGATCGCGCGACCCGCGACGCGCTGATCCGCGACAAGATTGCCGCCGGCGACTGGAGCGCCCATGTCGGTCAGAGCCCGTCGCTTTTCGTCAACGCCGCCACCTGGGGTCTGGTCGTAACGGGGAGGCTGACGGGCACATCCAGCGAGGAAGGACTCTCGTCGGCGTTGTCACGCCTCATCGGGCGCGGCGGAGAAGGCGTGATCCGCAAGGGCGTCGAGATCGCCATGCGGCTGATGGGTGAGCAGTTCGTCACCGGACAGACAATCGGCGAGGCCCTCGCCAACAGCCGGCGCATGGAGGCGAAAGGCTTCCGCTATTCCTACGACATGCTCGGCGAGGCCGCGATGACGGCAGCGGATGCCGATCATTATTTCGCGGCCTATGAGCAGGCGATCCACGCGATCGGCAAGGCAGCCGGCCGACGCGGCATCTATGAAGGCCCCGGCATCTCGATCAAGCTATCGGCGCTGCATCCACGCTATTCGCGCGCCCAGGCCGAACGCGTCATGGTCGAACTCTTGCCGCGCCTTACGAGCCTCGCCCGCCTCGCGCGGCGCTACGATATCGGCCTCAACATCGATGCGGAGGAGGCCGATCGACTCGAACTCTCGCTCGACCTCCTGGAAGCGCTTTGCTTCGATGCCGAACTGGAAGGCTGGAACGGCATCGGCTTCGTCATTCAGGCCTATGGCAAGCGCTGCCCCTTCGTCATCGACTACCTTATCGATCTTGGCCGACGCAGCCGGAGGCGGCTGATGGTGCGCCTCGTGAAGGGCGCTTACTGGGACAGCGAGATCAAGCGTGCGCAGGAGGCAGGACTGGAGGATTTCCCGGTCTTTACGCGCAAGCTCCACACCGACGTTTCCTATCTTGCCTGCGCCAGGCGTCTGCTCGCCGCGCCGGACGCGATCTTCCCGCAATTCGCCACCCACAACGCGCAGACCCTGGCGACGATCATGAAGATGGCCGGCGCGAACTTCTATGCCGGCCAATATGAGTTTCAATGTCTCCATGGCATGGGCGAGCCGCTTTATGAGGAGGTCGTCGGTGCCGATCGCCTCGGCCGCCCCTGTCGCATCTATGCGCCGGTCGGAACACATGAGACGCTGCTCGCCTATCTTGTTCGCCGCCTGCTGGAGAACGGCGCCAATACGTCGTTCGTGAACCGCGTTTCCGATCCGGCGGTACCGATCGAGGACCTCGTCGCCGATCCCGTCGCCGAGGCCGCCGCGCTGGTGCCCATGGGGAGCCCGCATCCCTCCATCCGGCCGCCGCGCCATATCCATGGCGCGCGGATCAACTCGCTGGGCCTCGACCTCGCCAGCGAGCCGCAGATTGCCACGCTCGCGGCCCATCTTGTCGGCGAAGGCAGCCGGAAATGGCAGGCGCGGCCGATGGTCGGCGGCGAAATTCACGAAGGCAAGGCCGAGACGATCCGCAACCCCGCCGACCGCCGCGACGTCGTGGGCTCCGCCGTGACCGCCGCCACGGCCGATATCGCCAGCGCCTTCGACCATGCCGACGCGGTGGCACCGATCTGGTCGGCGACACCCGCCGCCGAACGCGCCGCGATCCTGCGTCGGGCAGCGGACCGGTTCGAGGCCGCAATGATCTCGCTGATCGGCCTGCTGGTGCGCGAGGCCGGCAAGACGATCCCGAACGCTGTTTCGGAAGTGCGCGAGGCCGTGGACTTCCTGCGCTTCTACGCAGACGAGGCGGAACGGGCGGACGACGGCAGCCGCCCGCTGGGGCCGACCGTCTGCATCAGCCCGTGGAACTTTCCGCTCGCCATCTTCACTGGCCAGATCGCGGCAGCGCTCGCGGCCGGCAATCCGGTGCTGGCCAAGCCGGCGGAGGAGACACCCCTCGTCGCGGCGGAAGCTATCCGCATCTTGCGCAGCGCCGGCATCCCGCCGGCGGCCCTGCAACTCCTTCCGGGAGAAGGCGACGTCGGTGCGGCGCTCGTCGCCGATCCGCGAACCCGCGCGGTCCTGTTCACGGGCTCGACCGAAGTCGCCCGCCGGATCCAGGCGAGCCTCGCAGAGCGCCTGACGCCGGAGGGTCGCAACGTGCCGCTCGTGGCGGAGACCGGCGGGCTCAACGTCATGATCGTCGATTCCTCGGCTCTCGCCGAGCAGGTGACAGCCGATGTGCTGCAATCCGCCTTCGACAGCGCGGGCCAGCGTTGTTCGGCGCTGCGCATCCTGTGTCTGCAGGAGGACATTGCCGACCGCACGATCGAGATGATCCTGGGCGCCATGGCCGAACTGACGATCGGCAAGCCGGATCGCCTCTCCACGGATATCGGCCCTGTGATCCGCGCCGAGGCGGCGGCACTGCTCTCGGCGCATATCGCCGCCATGGCCGAACGAGGCTTCAGGGTACACTCGCTGCCCCTTCCGCCAGAAACGGCCACCGGCAGCTTTGTGCCCCCGGCCCTCATTGAGATCGGCGAGCTGGGCGATGTCGAGCGCGAGGTCTTCGGTCCGGTGCTGCATGTCCTGCGCTATCGTCGCAACGAACTGCCGGCCCTGATCGAGGCGGTGAATGCCACCGGCTATGGCCTCACCTTCGGCCTGCACACTCGCATCGACGAGACGATTGCGGCGGTGACTGGCAGCATTCGCGCCGGCAATATCTATGTGAACCGCAACATAGTCGGCGCGGTCGTCGGTGTTCAGCCCTTCGGCGGGAATGGCCTCTCGGGCACAGGCCCGAAGGCCGGCGGCCCACTCTATCTCCAGCGACTTGGCCATGGGAATCCGGCCGCATCCAGCTGGCAGGTCGGCACAGCAACGAATACCCTCGTCGCCTATCTCGACTGGCTGAAGGAAAGTGGACTGTCTGCGGCAGCCACATCATTTGACCGCTACCGCACCCTGGCGCCATCGACACGGCCTCTCGAACTGCCCGGCCCGGTCGGCGAGCGTAACGAATACCGCTTGCGCCCGCGCGGTCGCCTCCTCGTCCAGGCCGAGACCGAGACCGGGTTCCACGCCGCGGTCGCCGCCGCCCTGGCCACCGGAAACCGCCCTGTACTTCCGGCCGATGCTCCCTTCGGCCGAAATGCGTTGCCGACATCCCTGCAGGAACGTGTATTCGGGGAAAGCGAGCGCGACAGCCCCGTGGCGGCCGTGCTGTTCGAAGGCGGCGGCGACGCGTTGATCCGCCTGCAGATCGAACTCGCGGCGCTGGATGGACCCATCATCCCCGTCCATGCGGTATCGCCCGAGGGCCTTGCCGCCGGCCGTGAGGATTTCCCGCTCGCCATGCTGGTCGAGGAAATGTCGATCAGCACCAACACGGCAGCAGCGGGCGGCAATGCCAGCCTGATGACGATCGGCTAATCCAGGGCTGCACGGAGCGCCGCGGCCGCCGCGATCGGCGCCAGAACGGCCGAGGCCAGCGAGAAGGCAGCGAGAAACAGAAAGGGCGCGGTCGACGGCCCATTGCCGCCCACACCCGAGATCGCGCTGACGCCGAAGATCAGCACTGGGATGGTGAAGGGCAGCACCAGCACCGCGACCACGAGACCGCCACGACGCATCGCGGTGATCAGCGCCGCCCCAATGGCGCCAATCAGGGTCAGTGCCGGGGTTCCAAGCAGGAGCGTCGCCGCGACCAGCGTGATCGTCGGCGCGTCGAGGCCGAGGATCAGCCCGAAGACCGGCGTGCCGACGATCAGCGGCAGCCCGGTCGCCAGCCAGTGTCCGATGGCCTTGGCCAGAACGACCAGTTCGAGCGGCAGACCCGACAGCATCAGATGATCGAGCGTTCCATCGTCGCGGTCGTCCTGGAAAAGCCGATCCAGGCCGAGCAGCGTGGCGAGAAGCGCCGCGATCCACAGCATCGCCGGTCCGATCCGCGCCAGCAGCGGCATGTCCGGGCCGACGCCGAACGGCACCACGGCGACGACCGAGAGGAAGAAGACCAGTCCCGTATAGGCCCCGCCCCCGGCGCGCAGCGACAGGCGGGCGGTTCGTCCGATGAGCGCGAGGAAGAGGCTCATTCGCCGGTCTCCGGACGAAGCGCCAGTTCGGCCGTCGCCGCGACCGGCAGACGCCGATGCGTCGCGACGATCGCCGCGCCGCCACCCGCCAGATGCTCGGCGAGAATCGAGCCGAATGCCGCCTCCGCCGCGATGTCGAGCGCAGAGGTCGGCTCATCGAGCAGCCAGAGAGGACGGAGCGTCAGAAGCAATCGCGCAAAACCGACCCGCCGCTTCTGCCCGGAGGAGAGATAGGCCGCCGGCAGGTCCTCCAGCGCGTCGAGCCCGATCCGTTCCAGCGCCTCGCCGACGCTCAGACCCCGCGCGCCTGCGACCTTCGACCACAGGGCCAGATTCTCCGCGACGGTGAGGGCCGGCTTCAGCCCATCGAGATGCCCGAAATAGTGACAGGATTCGGCCAATGGCTGGTCCTGCGGCAACCAGCGGACCGCGCCGTCGGCAAGTGGCAGCAGGCCTGCCACGGCCCGCAGCAAGGTCGACTTTCCGGCCCCGTTCGGCCCGGACAGGACGATGAGGTCGCCCGCGGCGAGGGCGAACGACAGGCCGGACAGAATGCGCCTGCCGCCGCGATCGACCGAAAGCTCAAGGACTTCAAGACGGTTCACCGAGCCTCCGACGCCAGCGCGGCCCCTCGACGCAGGTTCGAAAGGTTCCAACGGCAGCGAGTTTCCTTGTTCTGGCTTCTCCTTACGAAATTCACTATAAGGCCTGCAACCCGGCGCCCGGTGCGCCGCGGCGAAGACCTGAGTCAACACTGAGGCGACGGAAGCCATGCGGAAGCCTTGTTCCGCCGCCGTCCCGCAGTGGCCTGACCGGGTCGGGCACGCTTCGTGCATCGACTTCGGCTAGGCGTTCCTGCGACCGAACCGAGGACCAGTCCATCGTGAGCAACGAGCATCCCGATAGCTTCAAATCCCGCAAGACCCTAGAGGTCGGCGCGGAGAGCTATGTCTATTTCAGCCTGCCGGATGCCGAAAGGAACGGCTTGCCAGGCATCGGCAATTTGCCGTTCTCGCTGAAGGTGCTGCTCGAGAACCTGCTGCGCAACGAGGACGGACGCACGGTCAGCGCTGACGACATCCGCGCCATCGCCGAATGGCTGGTGACACGGAAGAGCGACCGTGAGATCGCCTATCGACCGGCGCGCGTGCTCATGCAGGACTTTACCGGCGTTCCGGCCGTGGTCGACCTCGCCGCGATGCGCGACGCCATGGTCAATCTTGGCGGCGACCCGAAGCGCATCAACCCGCTCGTGCCTGTCGACCTCGTCATCGACCACTCGGTCATCGTCAACTTCTTCGGCAACAACGCCGCCTTCGGCAAGAATGTCGAGGAAGAATACAAGCAGAACCAGGAGCGCTACCGCTTCCTGAAATGGGGCCAGTCGGCCTTCAACAATTTCCGCGTCGTGCCGCCGGGAACCGGCATCTGCCATCAGGTGAACCTCGAATATCTGGCCCAGACTGTCTGGACCAGGACCGAGAACGGCGAGACCGTCGCCTATCCTGACACCTGCGTCGGCACGGACAGCCACACCACGATGGTGAACGGCCTCGGCGTGCTCGGCTGGGGCGTCGGCGGCATCGAGGCGGAGGCGGCCATGCTCGGCCAGCCGGTCTCCATGCTGATCCCTGAAGTGGTCGGCTTCAAGCTCACCGGCCAGCTGCGCGAAGGCATCACCGCGACCGATCTCGTGCTCACCGTCACGCAGATGCTGCGCAAGAAGGGCGTGGTCGGCAAGTTCGTCGAATTCTTCGGCACGGGCCTTGACCATCTTTCGCTCGCCGACCGCGCTACGATCGGCAATATGGCGCCGGAATATGGCGCGACCTGCGGCTTCTTCCCCATCGACGGCGAGACCATCGCCTATCTCGACGAGACCGGCCGCACAGGCGACCGCGTCGCGCTCGTCGAGGCCTATGCCAAGGCGCAGGGCATGTGGCGCCATGCCGGCGTGGCCGATCCGGTGTTCACCGACATACTGGAGCTTGATATCGGCTCCGTGCTGCCCTCGCTTGCCGGACCCAAGCGCCCTCAAGACCGCGTGCTGCTCTCCGACGCCAAGACCGGCTTCCTCGCCGCTCTGGAAGGCGAGTTCAAGAAGCCGGGCGAGGCCGACAAGCGCGTCGCGGTGGAAGGCACCGACTACACGGTCGGCCATGGCGACGTCACGATCGCGGCCATCACGTCCTGCACCAATACATCGAACCCGAGCGTGCTGATCGCCGCGGGCCTGCTCGCTCGCAACGCGGTCGCCAAGGGCCTCAGGAGCAAGCCCTGGGTGAAGACCTCGCTGGCACCCGGATCGCAGGTGGTCGAGGAGTATCTGAACGCGGCGAACCTGCAGAAGGATCTCGACGCGCTCGGCTTCAATCTCGTCGGCTTTGGCTGCACGACCTGCATCGGCAATTCCGGCCCGCTGCCGGAGCCGATCTCCGAGGCGATCAACAAGGGCGACCTCGTCGCGGCGGCCGTGCTTTCGGGCAACCGCAACTTCGAGGGCCGCGTCAATCCGGATGTGAAGGCGAACTACCTCGCCTCGCCGCCGCTGGTCGTCGCTTATGCGCTGGCCGGTTCGCTGCAGATCGACCTGATCACCGAGCCGCTGGGCACCGGATCGGACGGCCAGCCCGTCTATCTGAAGGACATCTGGCCTTCCAACCAGGAGATCGCCGCCTTCATCCGCAAGAACGTCACCAAGGCGATGTTCCAGTCGAAATATGCGGACGTGTTCAAGGGCGACGAGAATTGGCAAAAGATCGCCGTGCCGCAGGGCGAGACCTATGCCTGGGACGATCGCTCGACCTATGTGCAGAACCCGCCCTATTTCGAGGGCATGTCGCGCGATCCCGAGCCGGTCACCGACATCATCACCGCCCGCGTCATGGGCCTCTTCCTCGATTCGATCACGACCGACCACATCTCGCCGGCCGGATCGATCAAGGAAGCCAGCCCTGCCGGCGCCTATCTGCGCGACCATCAGGTCCGGCCCGCCGATTTCAACCAGTACGGCACGCGGCGCGGCAACCATCAGGTGATGATGCGCGGCACCTTCGCCAACATCCGCATCAAGAACCAGATGCTGGACGGCAAGGAAGGCGGCTTCACCAGGCACTGGCCTGACGGCACCGAAATGCCGATCTACGACGCCGCCATGCTCTACAAGCAGGAAGGCGTGCCGCTCGTCGTCTTCGCCGGCAAGGAATACGGCACCGGCTCGTCGCGCGACTGGGCGGCCAAGGGCACCAAGCTGCTGGGCATCCGCGCCGTGATCGCCCAATCCTTCGAGCGCATCCACCGCTCCAACCTCGTCGGCATGGGCATTGTCCCGCTTGTCTTCGAGGAGGGAACCTCGTGGCAGACGCTCGGCCTGAAGGGTGATGAGATCGTGACGATCCGTGGCATCGCCGGAGACCTCAAGCCGCGGCAGATGCTGGACGCCGAGATCCTTTTCGCGGATGGCACGACGAAAATCGTACCCCTGCTCTGCCGCATCGACACGCTGGATGAGCTCGACTACTTCGAGAATGGTGGCATCCTGCAATACGTGCTGCGAAACCTCGTCGCCTGATCCAACGAACCACGGCGGCGCCGCTGGCGCCGCCGTCTCGGCGATGACGCGGCAGTCACCCGAAATTGACTGGTTTGCGATCGCCCGGGGACCTAAAGCAAAGCTGCATCAAACAGTTTGCCGGAAAGTTCGGCAGTCACCGTAGATCGGCTCTCTCCATGCGTGCCCAGCGGCCGGCTCTTGTCGCTATTCTGGTCTGTTCGAGTCTCGCATCGGGCGTCTCGGCCGAAGAACGCAGCGTGCGCGCGGTGGTGGAGCTCTTCACCAGCCAGGGCTGCTCCTCCTGCCCGCCGGCCGACGAATTGCTCGAGGAATATTCGAAGCGCCCCGACGTCATCGCGCTCTCCTATTCCGTCGATTATTGGGACTACCAGGGCTGGAAGGACACGCTCGCCGATCACGAATTCACGGCGCGCCAGAAATCCTATGCCAGCGCGCGCGGCGACCGTCAGGTCTATACGCCGCAGGTCGTCGTTAACGGGCGCGCGCCGGTTGTCGGCAGTAACGAGACCGCCGTCGCCGACGCCATCCGGAAAAGCGAGGCGCCGCTCGTCCCGATCGACGTCGGCATGTCGGGTGATGCGGTGAGCGTTTCCGTCGGAAAGGGCGAGGACGGGGCACCGCGCAAGGCGACGTTGTGGCTGGTGCTCTATGACAGCCACGTCCGCGTCCCGGTCGGCCGGGGGGAGAACCGCAACCGCACTCTCGATTATTACAATGTCGTCCGCCGCATGCACCCGATCGCCATGTGGCGCGGTGAGCCGATCAAAGTCGACCTGCCGATGGGAAAGTACCACCAGGACGACGCCGACGGCTGCGCGTTCCTGCTCCAGGAGGAGGCGCCCGGCGGCGGACCGGGGCCGATCATCGGCGCGGCACGGGTCCAAGGCGCCGAAGGCCGGTGGTAGCTGACCTCAGCCGGCGAAACGGCCGCTGAAGCCTGAGATCGCGAGCGGGTTATCGGCCGTCGCTTCGAGACTCGCCCTGTCCGGCGACGGCATCCCTGCAAAGCTGTCCGCCAGATCCCGGGATGCCGCCTCGCTCATATCCTGAACGATGAAGACGAGCACGGATGTGCGATCGGCGCCCGGCCAATGCGGGAGACGCTCGGGCGGATGCAGCACGCGCTGTGCCGCCTGAACGAGCAGCGGCCGCTCAGGCTCGTCCGGCGTATTGACCAGGCCCTTGATGCGCAGCATCTCCGGCCCATAATCGCGGATCGCGCCGGCGAGGAACGCCTCCAGCGCTGCCACGCGCAGCGGCGCCGAACGCCGGGCGACGAAGCTGCGGATGCGCTCATCATGGCGGCTGACGTCGTGGTGGTGGTGTTCGTGGTGATGTCCATGCCCGTCATGATGATGGCCGTGGTCATGATGCCCGTGGCCGTCATCCGCCGTCTCGGCGAGCCAGAGAGCGACTTCGTCGATCTTTCCCTCGGTCGTGAACGGCGCGACGCCTAACAGACGGGCCGGCATGGCCTCGCCTTTCGCCGCATCGAGGATGGGAGCGGTGGGGTTCAGCCGTCGCGCCGCGGCGATCGCGGGTGCTGGATCGACAAGATCCGATTTTGACAGAACGATCCGGTCAGCCACCGCGACTTGACGCGCCGCCTCGATATGGCGAGCGAACGTCCCGGCACCGTTCACCGCATCGAGCAGCGTCACGACGCCGTCGAGGGCGTAGCGGATCGAGAGGTAGGGATGCAGCAGCACGCTCTGCAGCACCGGCGCCGGATCGGCCAGCCCGGTGGTCTCGATGACGACGCGGTCGAGCCGCTCCAGCCGGCCATTGTCGACCGCCCGAAGCAAGTCCTCAAGCGTTCCGACGAGTTCGCCGCGGATCGTGCAGCAGAGGCAGCCGGAGGAAAGCTCGACGATCCCTTCGTCGGCTTTGCCGACCAGCAGATGATCGAGCCCGACTTCGCCGAACTCGTTGACGATGACGGCCGTGCCGGCAAGCAAGGGGTCGCTCAGCAGGCGATTGAGGAGGGTCGTCTTACCGGCGCCGAGGAAGCCGGTCAGGACCGATAGCGGGATCGGAGGCTTCCGCCCCCTTCGACCGCTCACTGGGTCGCCGGGGCGGGCACGTCCGGCAGCGGCGCGATGTCCGTCGAGTCGAAGGGCACACCGATCTCGATTTTCGACGCCTTGCCAGTCTTTTCGGCCTTCTGGCCGGAGACGGCGACCGGCGCCGCTGGATTCGTGTCGACCAGCGTGGGCAGGGCGCGGCCGTCACCGGCGGCAACGTCGGGCTTCGTCGCCTTCTTCTTGACGACCTTCTTCTTCACCGGCTTGGCCGGCTTCGCCGCAGGTGTGTCGTCCGCAGAAGGATCCGTCGACGCCGACTGAACGTCGCCGGCCGGCGTCCGGCGGCCAAGCGTCGTCACAACCACAGGCTCCATCAGCTTGAAGCGAGGGTCGAGCGCGCTCGCAAAGGGCTGGCCGGCGGCAGCATCGTCCTCATTCTCGCCCTTGTTCTTCTTGCCGCAGACATCATCGCGCATGTCGATCGCATAGGGGACGGGCGACGTGCCTCGAAAGCTCGCAAGCGTTGGGCGCGGCGTCAGCGAAAAGGGCTTGCCGAATCCATCATTCATCAGCCGCGCCGTTAGCTCGGCACGATCCTTGGCCGTATCCGAGCCCAGCACGACAGCGATCAAGGTGCGGCCATTGCGGCTGGCGACGGCGACGATGTTGAAGCCGGACGAACAGATGAAGCCGGTCTTCATGCCGACCGTGCCGCGATAGCGCTCCAGCAGCGAGTTGGCCGATTTCATTACCTTCTTGCCCGACCGGATCGCCGAGATCTGGAACAGAGGTCGCCTTTCGGGAAATTCGGTCCAGAGCGCGTGAGCCAACACGGCAAGGTCGCGCGCCGTCGTGGCCTGCCCCGGCCCCGGAAGGCCGTTGGGGTTGACGAAATGCGTTGAACTCATGCCAAGGCGCGCGGCCTCGGCATTCATCATGTCGACGAAATGAGCCTCGGTCCCGCCGACCGTCTCGCCGACGGCGACCGCGATGTCATTGGAGGAATGCACCAGCATCATCTTCAGCGCGTTGTCGAGGTCGATGACGGTGCCGACCTTGAAGCCCATCTTGCTGGGCGGCTCGGCGAGAGCCTCCGGCGTGACGACGACTTCCGTCTGGAGGGTGATCTTGCCCTCGCGAAGGGCCTTGAACGTCACATAGGCATTCATCAGCTTCGTCACCGAAGCCGGATACCAGAGCTGGTGCGCGTTGCGCTCTGACAGCACCTTGCCGCTATCCATGTCGGCAACGAGATAGGGCGTCTCGATAGCAGCAGCCGAACCAGCGGCGAGCAAGAAGGCTATGAGCGTGGCGAAGAGATGGGCGATCGGCCGCGTCACGGGTCAGTCCTGAGATTTGGGTCGGCGAGGCTCATGCGTCAGGCCATCGCATTCTCCGGCAACCATATCGAAAGGGAGCCGCTTTGGCAAAGCCGGGCGACCGGCCCCCTCAGCCAGGCACGATAAAGGCTTGCTTTACAAGCCGTGCCGGTTGACCGATCGTGCCTCCATGTTGAACCTCGCCCCTGCCGCCGAAACACGCTCAATTCCGACCGATTTGCCTCCGGTGATGCAGCGTGCACGCGGACATGCGCGCATCGCGCTCCGCTTCGACGACGGCGCGACGAGGCTCTGGGAATTCTATCAGCAAGGCTGCTGCAAGATCCGTCTGCCCCGGCCCGAGCTCGGTGGCCCCATGCAGGCGGTGTTGCTGAACACCTCCGGCGGCATCACCGGCGGCGACCATCTGGAATTCGAAGTCGACATCGGCGAGGGTACGGAGGCGGTCGTCACGACGCAGGCGGCCGAGCGGATCTATCGCAGCCCCGCCGGCCCCGGTTTCGTTATCAACCGCCTCACGGTCGCGAACGGCGCCACGCTCGACTGGCTGCCGCAGGAGACCATCCTTTTCGACCGCTCGGGACTCGACCGCCGGCTGGAAGTCGAACTGACCGGCAATGCGACGGCTCTCCTCGCCGAAACGATCGTCTTCGGCAGAGGTGCGATGGGCGAGACCGTCCGGACTCTTTCGCTCGCCGATCGCTGGCGTGTTCGCCGCGACGGACGGCTTATCTTCGCCGACGGCATCGTTCTGGACGGCGACGCGGCCACGATTTTGGGCGGTGGTGCGACCGGCGGCGGCGCGACGGCGATCGGCAGCCTGCTCTATGCCGCGCCGGACGCCCCGGCTCATCTCGGCGCCATTCGCGATGTATTCGCCGAATGCGTATCCGAAGCCGGCGCCAGCGCTTGGCCGGGCCTCCTGAATATGCGATTTGTGGCACAATCCAGCCAGATCCTGCGGCAGGATCTCCGCAGGGTGGTCGAGGCCCTCCGAGGACGTCCGCTGCCGCGTGTTTGGCACTGTTGAGAAATGGAAGCGGGAGACTGACTCGATGATTCTGACACCGAGGGAAAAGGACAAGCTGCTCGTTTCCATGGCGGCGATCGTCGCTCGCAAGCGGTTGGAGCGCGGTGTAAAGCTCAACCATCCCGAGGCTATCGCGCTCATCACCGATTATGTCGTCGAGGGCGCGCGTGACGGGCGCACGGTGGCCGATCTCATGGAAGCCGGCGCGCATGTCGTCTCGCGCGGCCAAGTCATGGACGGCATCGCCGACATGATCCACGACGTTCAGGTCGAGGCGACCTTCCCGGACGGCACCAAGCTCGTCACCGTCCACCAGCCGATCCGCTGAAGGCAAAGCCATGCTTGAGCTTCGCCCCAATTGCGAATGCTGCGATCGCGACCTGCCGCCGGAGAGCGCGGAGGCGCGGATCTGCACCTTCGAGTGCACCTTCTGCGCCCATTGCGCCGAGAGCGTCTTTGCCGGCCGATGCCCCAATTGCGGCGGCGGCCTCGTCGCTCGCCCGATCCGTCCGGCCGACAAGCTCATCCGCAATCCGCCCTCCACGATCCGCGTCCTGCGCGAGGGCGACTGCCTTGCGCAGCGCGTCCCCCACAGCGCCGTCGCATGAACCCGAAGGAAACGTCCATGCATCCAGGTGAAATCATCACCGGCCATGATGACATCGAGCTCAATGCCGGCCTGCCGACACTGACGCTCGACGTGTCGAACACGGGTGATCGGCCGATCCAGGTCGGCAGCCACTATCACTTCTTCGAGACCAACCACGCGCTCGCCTTTGACCGTGACAAGACGCGCGGTCTCCGGCTCGACATCGCCGCCGGCACGGCGGTGCGCTTCGAGCCGGGCCAGACGCGGACCGTGACGCTCGTTCCCTTCGGCGGCGAGCGCAAGGTCTATGGCTTCCAGCAGGCCGTCATGGGTTCGCTCTAGACGTAGACTATGCGTCGCCGGACCTCGGCGAGAAACAGAATCGGGCCGACGCGCCTTTCGGAGACGGATCGATGTCCTTCAAGATTTCCCGCCATGCCTACGCCCACATGTTCGGCCCGACCGTGGGCGACAAGGTGCGTCTTGCCGACACCGACCTGATCATCGAGGTCGAGAAGGACTTCACCACCTATGGCGAGGAAGTGAAGTTCGGCGGCGGCAAGGTGATCCGCGACGGCATGGGCCAGAGCCAGGTGACGCGCGCCGCCGGCGCCGTCGATACGGTGATGACCAATGCGCTGATCGTCGACCATTGGGGCATCGTCAAGGCAGATATCGGCCTCAAGGACGGCCGTATCGTCGCCATCGGCAAGTCGGGCAATCCTGACGTCCAGTCCGGCGTCGACATCATCATCGGACCGGGCACGGAGGTGATCGCGGCTGAGGGCAAGATCGTCACGGCCGGCGGAATTGATAGCCACATCCACTTCATCGCGCCGCAGCAGATCGAGGAGGCGCTGATGTCCGGTGTCACCACTTTCGTCGGCGGCGGCACCGGCCCGGCGCATGGCACATTGGCGACGACCTGCACGCCCGGACCCTGGCACATCGCCCGGATGATCCAGGCGATGGACTCCTTCCCCATCAACGTGTCGATTTCCGGCAAGGGCAACGCATCAAAGCCCGATGCCCTGATCGAGATGATCGAGGGCGGCGCCTCCTGCCTCAAGCTGCACGAGGATTGGGGTACGACGCCCGCCGCGATCGATTGCTGTCTGTCCGTCGCCGATGACTACGACGTCCAGGTGATGATCCACACCGACACGCTGAATGAGAGCGGCTTCGTCGAGGACACGATCGCGGCGATGAAGGGCCGGACCATTCACGCCTTCCACACTGAGGGTGCCGGCGGCGGCCATGCGCCGGACATCATCCGTGTCGTCGGCCTGCCCAACGTCATACCCTCCTCGACCAATCCGACGCGGCCCTATACGCGCAACACGCTCGAAGAGCATCTCGACATGCTCATGGTCTGCCACCACCTGGACAATTCGATTCCCGAAGACGTGGCTTTCGCCGAGAGCCGCATCCGCAAGGAGACCATCGCCGCCGAGGACATCCTGCACGACCTCGGCGCCTTCTCGATCATCTCCTCCGATAGCCAGGCCATGGGCCGCGTCGGCGAGGTGCCGCTCCGTACCTGGCAGACGGCGCACAAGATGAAGGTCCAGCGCGGCCGCCTTGCCCAGGAGACGGGCGACAACGACAATTTCCGCGTGAAGCGCTACGTCGCCAAATACACGATCAACCCTGCGATCGCGCAGGGCCTCGCTCGCGAGGTCGGCTCGGTCGAGATCGGCAAGCGCGCCGATCTCGTCGTCTGGTCGCCAGCCTTCTTTGGCGTAAAGCCGGACCTGATCCTCGTCGGTGGCATGATCGCAGCCGCGCCGATGGGCGATCTGAACGCATCGATCCCAACCCCTCAGCCGGTACACTATCGCCCGATGTGGGGCGCCTTCGGCAAGGCGATGACCAATTCCTCGGTAACCTTCGTCTCCAAGGCCGCGATCGACAACGGTCTGAGAGAGCGGCTCGGCGTCGACAAGGCCCTGGTGGCGGTCGAGAACACGCGCGGCGGCATCGGCAAGCATTCGATGATCCACAACAGCGCCACGCCCCATATCGAAGTCGATCCCGAGACCTATGAGGTCCGCGCCGACGGCGAACTCCTGACCTGCGAGCCCGCCGACGTC
The DNA here is from genome assembly GCF_026343945.1 of Kaistia algarum. NCBI lineage: Bacteria > Pseudomonadati > Pseudomonadota > Alphaproteobacteria > Hyphomicrobiales > Kaistiaceae > Kaistia > Kaistia algarum. The sequence continues at coordinate 2,308,542 of NZ_JAPKNJ010000001.1, read as the reverse complement.
CTGCCGATGGCGCAGCGCTATTTCCTGTTCTAGATTGGGGACATGAGCACCAAGGCGGCCACCCACCCGACTGTCGATTATGAGGGAGACTTCTACGCCTGGACACAGGACCAGGCGGAGAAGCTTCGGGATCGTCGACACAATGAGGTCGACTGGGAGAATGTCGCCGAGGAGATCGAGAGCTCGGGTCGATCGCAGCGCCGGGAAATTCGCAGTCGTCTCCTGGTCTTGCTATTACATCTGCTGAAATGGGAATTTCAGCCGGATCAACGAAAGGGCGGCTGGCAAGCATCCATCATCGAGGCGCGGGAAGAGCTGGCATCAGAACTTGATGATAGCCCCAGCCTGCGCGACTATCCGGGTCAGGCGATAGCCCGGCGATATGAAGTCGCGAGGATGAAAGCCGCGGCCGAAACCGGCCTGCCGAGAGACACTTTCCCTGAGACTTGTCCTTACGCCATTGAGCAGGTGCTCGATCTGCACTTCATGCCCGGAGTTCCGTGGCATCCCGACGATCTGATCCGAGATTAAGATGACCCGCGCCGTTTCCGTCTATCCCGCCGGCCTCTGGTCGAAGGCCGCCACCGACGCCGTCGTGCTTGATTTCGACGCGCGGCACCGGCGGCGCATCGCCATGACCGCGAAGGGCGGGACCGAATTCCTGCTCGATCTGCCGGGCGCCGTCGCGCTGAAGCATGGCGACGGGTTGCTGCTGGAAGATGGCCGCATCATCGCCGTCGAGGCGGCGCCGGAGACGCTGGTCGAGGTCACCGGCAAGGATGGCGCTCATCTGCTGCGCCTCGCCTGGCATCTCGGCAACCGCCATCTGCCGACCGAGCTGCTCGGCGATCGCCTGCGCATCCGCCGCGACCATGTCATCGAGGACATGCTGGTCCAGCTTGGCGCCTATGTCGTCCCGGTCGATGCCCCCTTCCATCCCGAAGGCGGCGCCTATGGTCATGGCCGGGTCCATGGTCACGATCATGGCCCGGCTGCTGATCAGGATCACGACGAGCACAGTCATGATCATCACGACCATGATCACCACGGCCACGAGCCTCATGACCACGGCGCCCACGCGCACCACGACCACGACCACGACCACGACCACGACCATTCGGCGCATGGCCATCACCACGGCCACAAGCATGGCTGACGGCGGGGTGCCCGCGACGCCGCCTTCTGACGGGATAGGGCTGGATTACGCCGGCCTGCACCGGCTTATGGCCTGGCTGTCGCCTTCCTTTCCCGTTGGCTCCTTCAGCTATTCGCATGGGCTCGAATGGGCGATCGAGGACGGCACGGTGCGCTCCGCCGCCGATCTCTCCGCTTGGGTGGCGGCCATTCTCGAACATGGCGCCGGCCGTTCGGATGCGATCCTCTTCGCCCATGGCTGGCGCGCGGCGTCTGCGGGCCGGCATCACGAACTCGCAGAGATCGCCGAACTCGCCACGGCTTTTCAGCCCAGCGCCGAGCGACGGCTCGAAGCGCTCGCCCAGGGCCGCGCCTTCCTGATCGCGGTGCGCGCCGCCTGGCCGAGCGAGACGCTGGAGCGCCTGGCCATCGCGATCGAGGGCGAGGACGGCACGCCCTTCGCGCTGGCGGTGGCGGCCACCGCGGCTGCCCATGGCGTCGCCTGCGAGCCGGCGCGGCACGCCTATCTGCACGCCTTCACCGCGAACATTGTCTCGGCAGGCCTGCGCGCCGTTCCGCTCGGCCAGACGGACGGGCAGCGCATCATCGCCGGTCTCGGCCCGGTAATCGAAAGCGTCGTCCGTCGCACAAGTGAACTGCCGCTCGATGCGCTGGGCGGGGCTGCGTTCCGGGCCGACATCGCCAGCATGAAACACGAAACCCAATATACGAGGCTATACCGCTCATGACCCGTTCTTCCAACGGCCCCCTGCGGGTCGGCGTCGGCGGTCCCGTCGGGTCTGGCAAGACGGCCCTGATGGATGCGCTCTGCAAGAAACTGCGCGACCGCTACGACATCGCCGCGATCACCAACGACATCTACACCAAGGAGGATGCCGAGTTCCTGACGCGCTCCGGTGCGCTGACGGCGGACCGCATCCTCGGCGTCGAGACCGGCGGCTGTCCCCATACGGCGATCCGTGAGGATGCCTCGATCAACCTCGCCGCCGTCGCGGATCTGAACCGTCGCTTCCCCGCGCTCGACGTGATCCTGATCGAATCGGGCGGTGACAATCTCGCCGCGACCTTTTCGCCGGAACTCGCCGACCTCACGATCTATGTCATCGACGTTTCGGCCGGCGACAAGATTCCGCGCAAGGGCGGGCCTGGCATCACCCGCTCGGACCTCCTTGTCATCAACAAGATCGACCTGGCCCCCATGGTTGGCGCGTCGCTCGAAGTGATGGACCGCGATTCGAAGAAGATGCGTGGCAACCGCCCCTTCGTCTTCACCAATGTCCGGGCCGGGCACAATGTCGATGACGTCGTCGCCTTCATCGAACGGGCGGGTGGGCTGCAAGCTGCCGCGTGATTTTCTGCTGCGGTGCAGCTAGACTGGCCGCTCGTCCCGCTGCGGAGTGTTCCATGCCGATCATCAACCGTCTCGCCGAATTCCAGAACGATATTGCGGCATGGCGGCATGACTTTCACCGCCACCCGGAGCTGCTCTACGACGTCAACCGCACCGCCGAGGTGGTCGCCGACCATCTGCGGGATTTTGGCGTCGACGAGATCGCGACGGGCATCGGCCGGACCGGCGTCGTCGGTGTCATTCATGGCCGCAACAGCACCGAGGGCCGCACGATCGGCCTGCGCGCCGACATGGACGCGCTGCCGATCGAAGAGGCGACCGGCAAGCCCTACGCCTCGACCGTTCCCGGCAAGATGCACGCCTGCGGCCATGACGGGCATACCGCCATGTTGCTCGGCGCCGCGCGCTATCTGGCCGAGACGCGCAATTTCGACGGCACGGCGGTGGTGATCTTCCAGCCGGCCGAAGAGGGCGGCGCCGGCGGCAAGGCGATGGTCGACGACGGCATAATGAGCCGCTTTGCCATCGACGAGGTCTATGGTCTTCACAATATGCCCGGCCTCCCGATCGGCCGCTTCGCCATCCGCTCCGGCCCGATAATGGCCGCGACGGATGAGTTCGAGATCCGCGTCGTCGGCCATGGCGGCCATGCCGCCAAGCCGCATGCGACGATCGACCCGATCCTGATCGGCACCCAGCTGGTGCAGGCTCTGCAGAGCATCGTCTCGCGCTCGGTCGACCCGCTCGAGGCGGTGGTCGTCTCGGTGACGAAGTTCCATTCCGGCTTCGTCCACAACGTCATTCCCGGTTCGGCCGATATCGGCGGCACGGTGCGCAGCCTGACGGCCGCGATGCGCGACCTCGCCGAACGCCGGATCCGCGAGATCGCCTCCGGCATCGCCCTCGCCCATGGCGCCACGATCGACGTCAGCTATCACCGCAACTATCCGGTGACCCGCAACCATCCGGACCAGACCCTGTTCGCCGCCGGCGTCGCGGGCGAGATCGTCGGCGCGGCGAATGTCGATACCGACGTTGCACCCATGATGGGCGGCGAGGACTTCTCCTACATGCTGCAGGAGCGACCCGGCGCCTTCATCTTCATGGGCAATGGCGACAGCGCGGGATTGCATAACCCGGAATATGACTTCAACGACGAGGCGCTGCCGATCGGCTCGTCCTATCTGGCCCGCCTCGTCGAGACCGCGCTTCAGCCGCGCTGAACGGCGTTCTTCGCCTCGCCGCGAGTCTTCCACAGCGAGAGAATGACGCCGCCGGCGAGCAGGCCGAGGGTGAGGGAGAGCGACACCGCCGAACTCACCGGCCCAACCAGATGCGCCCAGAAGATCTTGCCGCCGACGGCGATCAGCACCAGCGCCAGCGCATATTTCAGATAGTGGAAGCGATGCACCGCGGCGGCGAGCGCGAAATAGAGCGCGCGCAGGCCGAGGATAGCGAAGATGTTGCTCGTGTAGACGATATAGGGATCGGTCGTGATCGCGAACACGGCCGGCACGCTGTCGACGGCGAAGACGATATCGGCGATCTCGATCGACACCAGCGCGAGGAAAAGCGGCGTCGCCACCAGCGCCAGCTTGCCGTCCCTGGGCCGCGCCTCTCGCACGAAGAAATTGTGTCCATGCAGCTTCGCCGTCACCGGGATGAAGCGTCGCACGAAGCGGATCACCGGGTTCTTCTCGATGTCGACCGGCTCGTCGCCGGCGAACAGCATCTTCACGCCGGTAAAGAGCAGGAAGGCGCCGAAGACATAGAGAATCCAGGAGACATTCGAAATCAGCGCCGCGCCGACGCCGATCATGATCGCGCGCAGCACGACAACGCCGACAATGCCCCAGAACAGCACGCGGTGCTGATAGGCGCGCGGAATGGCGAAGGCGGCGAAGATCAGCGAGATGACGAAGATATTGTCGAGCGCGAGGCTCTTCTCGACCAGGAAGCCAGTCAGGTAGTCCATCCCCGCGGTGGCGCCGAGGTCGTGCCAGACCCAGGCGCCGAACAGGAGCGCCACGGCGATGTAGAGGGCCGAGAACACCAGGCTGCGGCGTATGCCGATCTCGTGGTCGCCCTTGTTGGCGAAGCCAAGATCGAAGGCGAGCAGCGCCACTATAATCACGAAGAAGATCGCCCAGGCCGTCAGCGGCTGGCCGAGGAAATCGGTGGCGAGAAAAGGAACGAGATTCATCGAGCGGGCCCTGGTCGCCGTGCCATATGCTCAAAGGGTCCGACATCACGGTGGGCGACTCACCGCCAGAGGGGCCCGGACCCCGCTCGTGGAGCGTTAGCTGTGAACCGTTTGTTGCCCTTTCAAGGGGCGGCATCGGCAAAATCGCTCGACACCCTTCGGATTCTTGTGCAACGAGACTATCTATCGTCACCGGCCCGTCAGAGGCCCGGCGAAACCCCACGCCAATCGCCACCGATGCGAGGATAAAATGCCCGCCTATCGCTCTCGTACCACCACCCATGGCCGCAACATGGCCGGAGCCCGCGGCCTCTGGCGCGCGACGGGCATGAAGGACGGCGATTTCGGCAAGCCCATCATCGCGGTGGTGAATTCCTTTACCCAGTTCGTGCCCGGCCATGTCCATCTCAAGGATCTCGGCCAGTTGGTCGCGCGCGAGATCGAGCAAGCCGGCGGCGTCGCCAAGGAGTTCAACACGATCGCCGTCGATGACGGCATCGCGATGGGCCATGACGGCATGCTCTATTCGCTGCCCTCCCGCGAGATCATCGCCGACAGCGTCGAATACATGGTCAACGCGCATTGCGCCGACGCCATGGTCTGCATCTCCAATTGCGACAAGATCACCCCCGGCATGCTGATGGCGGCGCTCCGCCTCAACATCCCGGCGATCTTCGTCTCCGGCGGTCCGATGGAGGCCGGCAAGGTCGTCATGCACGGCAAGAAGGTCGCCCTCGACCTCGTCGACGCCATGGTCGCCGCCGCCGACGACAAGGTGTCCGACGAGGACGTCGCCGTCATCGAGCGCTCCGCCTGTCCGACCTGCGGCTCGTGCTCGGGCATGTTCACGGCCAATTCGATGAACTGCCTGACCGAAGCGCTCGGCCTGTCGCTGCCGGGCAATGGCTCGACGCTGGCCACCCATTCCGACCGCAAGCGCCTCTTCGTCGAGGCCGGCCATCTGATCGTCGACATCACGCGGCGCTATTACGAGCAGGACGACGCGAGCGTGCTGCCGCGCAACGTCGCCTCCTTCGGCGCGTTCGAAAATGCCATGACGCTCGATATCGCCATGGGCGGCTCGACCAATACGGTGCTGCACATCCTCGCCGCCGCACATGAGGCCGAGATCGACTTCACGCTCGACGACATCGACCGCCTGTCGCGCCGCGTTCCCGTGCTCTCCAAGGTTGCGCCCGCCAAGCAGGACGTCCATATGGAGGACGTCCACCGCGCCGGTGGCATCATGGCCATTCTCGGCGAACTCGCCCGCGCCGATCTGCTCAACACAGAATTGCCGACCGTCCATTCCTCGACCATGGCCGAGGCTTTGGCGCGCTGGGACATCCGCCAGACCAACTCGGAAAGCGTGCGCGAATTCTTCAAGGCGGCGCCGGGCGGCGTGCCGACGCAGGTGGCTTTCAGCCAGTCCTCGCGCTGGGAGGAACTCGATCTCGACCGCGAAAAGGGCGCGATCCGCGACGTTCCGCATGCCTTCTCCAAGGATGGCGGCCTCGCTGTCCTGAAGGGCAATCTCGCCCCCAATGGCGCGATCGTGAAGACGGCGGGCGTCGACGAATCGATCCTGAAATTCACCGGTCCGGCCGTGATCTTCGAGAGCCAGGATGATGCTGTCCACGGCATCCTGAACAAGCGCGTCAAGGAAGGCGACGTCGTCATCATCCGCTATGAAGGGCCAAAGGGCGGACCCGGCATGCAGGAGATGCTCTATCCGACGAGCTATCTGAAGTCGCGCGGCCTCGGCAAGGCCTGCGCCCTCATCACCGATGGTCGCTTCTCGGGCGGCACCTCGGGCCTCTCCATCGGCCATGCCGCACCGGAAGCCGCCTCGGGCGGCGCCATCGCGCTGGTCGAGCCGGGCGACACGATCGAGATCGACATCCCCAACCGCTCGATCCGCATCGCCATCTCCGATGCGGAACTGGCGGCCCGCCGCGCGGCAATGGATGCCAAGGGCAAGGCCGGCTGGAAGCCGACGGCGCCCCGCAAGCGCAACGTCACCCCGGCGCTCCGCGCCTACGCCGCCATGGCCACCAGCGCCGATCGCGGCGCGGTGCGCGACGTGACGCAGGTCGAGTAGCCACGCGCGAGCGCGAGCGGCCAAGTTCACGGCGGCTCGCCTCCTCCCCATCCCTCCCCCGCTGCGCGGGAGAGGCGGCGGCCGGGATTAGGTCGCTTACCTATGAAACACGCGGCGAACTCCCTCTCCCGCAGCGCGGGGAGGGAATTCACCTTATCTCCGCCAGCTTGTGCGCTTGGGATATGTCGCGGGTGCCGTCGCCCTATTCCGCGACGATCTTCACCTTCTGGCCGACTGCCGGCAGGCCGGCACCCGGCTTGATGTCGTTGAGGACCTGGAAGAGATCGAGCGGACGGTCGACGCCGCGCATGCGCGCCGCCACGCTTTGCACGGTATCGCCCGGCGCCACCGTCACGAGGCGGATGCGCAGCGGCTGCAGCGCCGCGACCTCCTGCTGCGTCAGGTGGCGGAAGCTCTGGATCGTCGCCTGCGCGGCCTGCTCAAGGCCGGGCGTATCGCTCTCATTGGCGAAGATGAAGCGATAGGTGGCGTTGGGCCCGACGCGGATTACCGCGATGCGGAACACCCAACCCTTGGCCTGCGCCTTGGCGGAAGCCGCCTCGAGCCCGTTGACCGAAAAGGTCTGGATCGAGGCCGCGTCGAGGCCATTGACCCAGCCGGAGGCGATATAGGTCGCCAGCGACGAGCCCGCGGGAAGATTGGCGCCGTCGAAGCGCAGCGCGGTTCCGTCCGGTCCGGTCGCCAACACAGCGTCGCTGGTATTGTCGAGCACGAAGCCATCCGGCACAGCGAAGCCGACGCCGAGCGTGGGATGCAGGAAGGTCTTTCCGCGCACGAAACCCTGCGTCTGGTCGTCGCCGAAGATCATGCCGTCGATGCCCTGGAGATAGCGATCGCGATCGACCTCGCCGATCCCTGGCGCACCGAACTGGCGCGCGGCGCGGATCGCGAAATCCACGCGTTGCGGCGTCGCCGGATGAGTGGCGAGAAAGTCCGGGCGCTTGTCCTGCACCGTTCCGGCCGACTTATAGGCCGCGTAGCGGCCCATGAGATCGAGGAAGCGCGCGGCGGCGAAGGGATCGTAGCCGGCCTTGCCGATGGTCCGCACGCCGATCGCGTCGGCCTCCAGTTCCTGCTGCTGCGAGAAGGCGGCGAGCGTGCGCTGGCTTGAGGCAAGCGCCAGCTGCCCAGCCTCGCCATCCTGCAGCACATCGGTGACGACGCGGCTGACGATGACGGCGGCGCGGGCCTTGTTCTGGCGCTGCATGGCGTGATTGGCGGTGACGTGCCCCATCTCATGCGAGATCACCGCCGCGACCTCGGAGGAATCATTGGCGAGCGCCAAGAGGCCGCGCGTCACATAGAGATAGCCGCCGGGCAACGCGAAAGCGTTGACCGAAGGGCTGTTCAGGATCGTGATCCGGTAGGATTGGGAGGGATCGTCGGAGGCGGCGACGCAGCGGCCGACGATGCGCGCCAAAGTCCGCTCCAGCTTGTCGTCGTGATAGACGCCGCCATAGCTGGCGACGATGCGCGGATGCTCCTCGGCCCCGATCCGGGCCTGGACGGGATCCACCGGCGCCGGATTGGCCGATCCGGCGACCGTGGTCGGCGGACCATAGGTTCCTTCAAGCGCGGTTGTGCAGCCGGCGAGGAGAAGCCCCGCCAGCATCGCGAACACCGCGCCGCGCCACCGCGGCCTCTCGTTGCGGACGCAGCACCCGTCCGTCGCGCCTTCGCTCATCACCCACCGTCGTCCAGCAGCTCGAGCTGCTCGGGATGCGTCACCCGAATGCTCGGACCGCCGCGTTGTTCGATCCAACCCCTGACCCGCACGCGTCGTCCTACAAGATCACCGGCCTTCCAGCCGATTTCGGCAAGCGCCGCAGCCGCCTCGCTCGACAGGACCACCGTAAAGTCCGTCGACCAGGTAAGTCCGAAATCAAGATAGAGGATAGGACCGCGTTCACCGACGGAAAGGACACGGCCCTCTACCAGATCATAGCTGTCTCGCCGACGCGCAAGAGCTGGATTGGTCGCCGAGGAAACCTCGTAGTACGGATCTGCCCAGAGACCAAGAGTGGAACGTCTGGCCACCCGCTCGGTTCCGGTCAGAGCGCCGATGCATTGCCGATTATCGGCGAAGGAATAGACCCGCGCGAGGCCGGCGGCGAGAATTTTCTCCTGAAGCCAGGTCTCGCTGCCATCTTCCGACAGCACGAAAAGTTGAGCGAGCGCTCGGCCATAGCGGTCACGCCGCGTCCCGCCATAGCGCAGCTCCACGGCGGCGCCGAGGGCCAGGCGCTCCAGTTCGGCCTTGGCCTCGCCAGCGAGCGGCCATGGCGCGAAATCGGGACGGCCAAGCGGCAGCTTCGGCGCCTGGATGCCGGCGAGGCGGACTTCGAGGCCGCTGTCGAGGATGATGGTGTCGCCGTCGACGACCGACGCTACCAGGCCGCCCTCGCCCGCTACGAGATCGCAGCGCGATCCGCCGAGCAGCCGCTCCACGCCAGCCGCCGACCGCGCCTTCGCTTCGCTCAAGCCGCTCTCCACCGGATCCGCCGCCGATTCGCCCGCGCCTGCCATGATGGTGATCATGCCGACGAGCATGGCAAAGCGATGGCATGGAAGCCTCTTCGCGGCAACAACATGGCTCCGGAATGCGAACATCGCCGCCATGCTCCCACGTTCCCGGCCCGGCGGAAACGGGGGTGCACGCGGCGCGCGGATCATGCTAGAGGAGGCGTCGCCAAACGGCCTGTCCCGGTAGCTCAGCAGGATAGAGCAACGGTTTCCTAAACCGTAGGTCAGGGGTTCGAATCCCTTCCGGGACACCATTTGAAGCGGCCAGACGTCGCTGCCAATGTTCAGGGGCCGGGTTGCCCTCCGCTTGATCCATTGACAGAGCAGGAAGCGCGGGCGCCGGCGATAGGTTCGGCCTTCCAGCGCCGCAGCACGATCGCCGTCACCGGCCTCGATGGCGGCGACAGCGGTGCGGAAGGTTATCGCCGACGGCGAACGGCTGCGCCCGGCGATAGCCCCAGGCTCCGTATCTGCGGCAACATACGAGTGGCATCCTCTTCAACTGAGCCGAACGGGAAGCCTTCCGACGACACCGTTGTCGAGGCGCTCGACGGACGCGTACACCGCGAATGTCTGAATCTGCACTGGCTCCTGGCGACCACGGCTACTGAATTCTATCCAGACTCGGCTGTCGTGTCCGTAGTAAAACTACCTTCTCTCTGTCGTTTTAGCCGGATCTCTGGCCGAAAGCGCGCTGCGATCCCGCACTCCATCCCTCTGCACTCCACTCATACCGCTTTAGCAGAGCCAAATATGACGCTATTATAATCGCTTATGGCGATGGCGCCCTATCGGCGCGCTCCCGGGAAATTTGGTGGGCGCTCCCTTGTGATCATGTAGTTATGCTATATTCTGAGCCAGGCTCGTCTCGTCCGCACTGACTTGGACGATAGCTATGCCGGGCATCGAGCCGCAGGGACGCGACATGATTTCTGAGCTGAATGGGAAGCTGTTCATCGGTGGCAGTTGGAAGGTCGGAGCAGGTGGACGGGTTCCTGTCGAGAACCCGGCAACCGGCGAGGTGATCGGTGAGATCGCCGCCTCGACGGGCGAGGAAGTGAATGCGGCCGTCGCCGCGGCCAGGCGAGCTTTCCGCGGCTGGGCCGACCTCCCGGGCCGCGCGCGGTCGGCGGCGCTGAAGCGGCTTGGCGGTCTGATTTCGGCTGACGCCGACCGGATGGCCCGGATCATGACAATGGAGCAGGGCAAGCCGCTCAACGAGGCTCGCGGCGAAATCCTGAAGCTTGCCGAGGCCTGTCATTTCTACGCGGAAGAGGCGGTCCGCGTGCATGGCGAAATCGTTCCGAACGATACGACGGACCATGAAAGCCTGGTGATCCGGGAGCCGATCGGCGTGGTGGCGGCGATCACGCCCTGGAACTATCCGGCCGAACTGGTCGGATGGAAGCTGTGCGCGTCGCTCGCCGCCGGTTGCACCATCGTCATCAAGCCGGCCGACCTGACGCCGTTTACGGCGCTGGCGATCGCGCAGAAGGTTGACGAGGCCAAGATCCCCGCTGGCGTCGTCAATGTCGTCACCGGGCCCGGCTCGGTCGTCGGGCAGGCGCTGGTCGAACATCCGGGCGTGGACAAGATCGCCTTCACCGGATCGAGCAGCGTCGGGCTGCACATCCAGCGTTCCTGCACCAGCGTCAAGCGGATGTCGCTGGAGTTGGGCGGCAACTGCCCGATCATCGTCACGCAATCGGCCAATCTCGATGCCGCGGTAAAGGGAACCGCACGGCGCTCGTTCCGGAACATGGGCCAGATCTGCATCGCGATAAACCGGGCCTATGTCGCCCGGCCGATCCTGGACGAATTCGTTGCCAAGCTCGCGGTCGCCGCCGAGGCGCTGACCATCGGCAACGGGCTGGACAGGCCCGATGCCGATCTGGGCGCCATGGCTTCGGCCGCACCGTTGGCGAAGACCCGCGAGCATCTGGCCGACGCACTCGCCAAGGGCGCCCGCCTCGTCACCGGCGGATCGGCGCCCGAGGGAGACGAGTTCGCGCGCGGCCACTTCTTTCGCCCGACCATCGTGACCGGCTGCACGCATGAGATGAAGGTGATGAGCGAGGAGACGTTCGGCCCCCTGATCGGCGTGATGCCATTCGACCGGCTGGACGAGGCCATCACACTGGCGAATGACACGCCCTACGGGCTCGCCTCCTATGTCTATGCGAAGGACCTCGATGAGGTGCGCTATCTGACGACGCGTCTCGACTATGGAAATGTCGCGGTCAACAATGTCGATGCCGGTGTGATGAACGCGCCCTATGGCGGGCGCAAGCAGAGCGGCGTCGGCTATGAGCACGGGCGTGAGGGTATGCTGGAATATATGAATTTCAAGCATATCCGCGTGCGCCATGACCTGCCGCAGGGGTCCTAGCCGATGATTCTGGCCCTGCTGGGGATCGATATCGGCACGTCGGGATGCAAGGCGTTGCTGATCGACGCCGATGGTGCCGTGCTGGCCAGCCGTACCGAGAGCTATGGCGTCTCGCAGCCGCGCCCCGGTTGGACCGAGCAGGATCCCTCGCTATGGATCGAAGGTGCACGGCGCGCCGTTGCCGGCGTGCTGCAGCAGCGGCCGGACGCGGAGATCGGCGGCATCGGGCTTTCCGGCCAGATGCACGGCATGACGCCACTCGACGAGGCGCACAACGTCCTGCGGCCGGCCCTCTTGTGGAACGACCAGCGCAACGCGGCCGAATGCGCCGAGATCACGGAACGGGCCGGCGGCGCGGAGGCTCTGCTGGCGCTGACCAACAACCGCATGCTGATCGGCTATACCGGCGGCAAGATCCTCTGGATGCGCAACCATGAGCCGGCGCTATACGCACACCTGCGGCATGTACTGAACCCGAAGGACTATCTCCGCCTGATCTTGACGGGCGAGATCGCGACCGAGGTTTCGGACGCTTCCGGCACCGGCCTCTTCGATGTGCGCCAGCGCAGCTGGTCGCGGCCGCTGCTTGATCGCGTCGATATCGATCCGGCATTGCTGGCGCCCTGTCATGAATCGCACGCGATCACCGGCCGTGTCAGCCGGTCCGGCGCTGCGCTTTTCGGCCTCGCGGAAGGGATTCCTGTCGTCGGCGGCGGTGGCGACAGCGTCATCCAGACGCTGGGCTCTGGCGTGATGGCGCCGGGCGAATTGCAGACCACGATCGGCACAGCCGGGATCGTCGCTGGTGCGCTCACGGCCCCGGAAGACAATCCGGACGGCCGCCTCCAGATCTTCTGCAATGTCGCGCCGGAAGCCTGGCATTGCATGGGCGTCTCGCTCAATGCCGGCGGCGCGATGGCCTGGTTCCGCGGCGTGATGGGCGCTTTCGGGCCGGCGGCGGATGAGCTTTCCTTCGACGAGATCGTTGAACGTGCCTCGCAAAGCCCGGCGGGATCGCGCGGGCTGTTCTTCCTGCCCTATCTCTATGGCGAGCGCTGCCCGCATCCGGACCCTCTGGCGCGTGGCGCGTTCATCGGCCTGACGGCCCGCCATGACGCTGGCGACCTGGCGCGCAGCGTCATGGAGGGCGTGACCTATGCGCTCTATGACATTTACGCCCTGATGAAGCGGACCGGGACCGGCCACACGGTGATCAAGGCCTCAGGCGGTGGCGCGCGCTCCGAACTCTGGCGGCAAATGCAAGCCGATCTGTTCGACTGCGAGGTTGTCACGACGGAGGGCGCGGCTGAGGGCGGAGCTTTTGGCGCGGCGCTGGTCGCTGGCGTCGGCACTGGCATCTGGCCCGACACGCATACGGCCGCCGCGCTCTGCCGCCCGTTGACGCGGCAGACGCCGGACAAGGCCGCCGGGCAAGTCCTGCGCGGCGCATTCGAGATCTTCCACTCGCTCTATCCGGCGCTGTCGCAGAGTTTCGCGACGATCTCCGAAGCGGCGCTCGACCCATGAGCGCGACCAGGGAGACCGAGTTCATGGCGACCCCAACGCCGGCCTATCAAGCGCTGATCTTCGATCTCGACGGTACCCTGATCGACAGCGCGCCCGATATCGCCGCCGCGGTGAATGGCTATCTGCGCGCTCAAGGCTGGCCGGTACAGGAGGCGGCATTTATTGAACGCTTCATCGGCAATGGCCCTCGCCGCCTGCTTCTCGACATGTTCGTCGAATTGAGGCTGCCGAGCGACACGGCAACGATCGACGACGCGCTCGCCGGCTATCTGCGCAATTATGACGAGGCGCCGGTCAGCCTGACACGCTTCTATAGCGATGTCCGTACCGATCTCGACCGGCTCAGGCAGGCGGGATTCCGGCTCGGCATTTGCACGAACAAGCCGCACGCCCTTACCCTGCGCATTCTTGACCTCCTCGGTATCGGACCGCTGTTCGAGGCCGTGCTCGGTGCCGACGCGGTCCCTGCCTGCAAGCCGGATCCAGGGCATCTGCTGGCGGTGGCGCGGCTCATGGGGCTGCCGGGCGGCGCCTTCGCCTATGTGGGTGATACGGCTGTCGACGCGGCGACCGCGGAAGCCGCCGACGCGCCGTTCTTCGTCGTGCCCTGGGGCGGGGGTCCGCTCGTCGAGACGTCGCGCGGCCAGCGTATCACCCGGCTACTCGATCTCCTGGCCTATCGACCGGCGGACCCCTGACATGTCGACGAACAGCCTGCTGCAGCGCATCCTTCAAGAGAACGACCGGATGGGTCCGGCCGAGCAGCGGCTGTGCAGCTTCGTCAAGTCTCATCCCGGCAAGGTCATCCATATGAGCATGGCGCGGCTATCGCAGGAATGCGAGGTCAGCGACCCGACGGTCATGCGGTTCTGCCGGCGCTTCGGCTATGAGGGCTACCAGGACTTCAAGCTGCATCTGGCGCAGAGCCTCGTCCCCTCCGCGCCATTCGCCTATGAGCAGATCGTTCCCGACGATTCGATCGAGAACATCGTCCGCAAGACGGCACGCAACTCCCTGGCCGCGATCCAGCGCGCGCTGGAGGATTTGATCCCGCGGCAACTCGAGGAAGGTGCCCGCCTGCTGCAGGCGGCGAGTTGGATCGGCATTTACGCCACCGGCATTTCCGAAGTGACCGCCATCGACGCCGAACACAAATTCCAGCGGCTGGGCCTGCGTTGCGCCGCGCTCGTCGGGCGCAAGAAGCAATGGATGCATGCGGAGACATCGCGGCCGAACGAGGTCGCGCTGATCTTCTCGCAATCGGGCCATACCAAGCAGATGGTCGAAATGGCGATCGCTTGCCGCGCCGGCGGGGCAAGAGTGGTTTCGGTCACGGCCGCCGATAGCCCGCTCGCCAGCGTTTCGGACGTGCTGATCGCCGTGACGCCTTACGACCGCACCGAACTGCTGACGCCGCTCGCCTCGCGGCTCAACCACCACCTCGTGATCAACATGCTGGTGACCTCGATCGCCGTCACCAGCGGCAGCGAATTCCCGGACCAGCTTCCGGCGCTCGATTCCTGGCAGACGGACAAGATCTGAGCCTTCCACGACTCCACCGTCCCGATCATTGGACCCCAAGGACAAAGATGACTGCGCAAGATGAAGCCAAGAAGGTCGCCGGGCGACGCGTAATCGAGGAATTCGTGCGCGACGGCATGAAGCTCGGCCTCGGCTCCGGCACGACGTCGCATTTCTTTGTCCGCGAACTCGGCAAGCATGTCGCCGCCGGCCTTCGCGTCACCTGCACCACGACGTCGCGGGCGACGAATGACGTTGCCCGTGATGTCGGCATCCGCATCGCCGACCCGAACGATATCGGCGAACTTGACCTGACGATCGACGGCCCGGACGAGATCGACCGCAGCTTCCGAATGATCAAGGGCGGCGGCGCGTGCCTGCTCTGGGAGAAGATCATCGCGCATGCGTCGCGCCGCATGATCACGATCTGCGACGAGACGAAGATCGTCGATCAGCTCGGCGCGTTTCCCCTGCCGGTCGAGGTGGTGCAATTCGCCTGGAAGCAGACCGAGCGGATGGTCAGCCGGCTGCTCGCCGAACACGGCATCCCAGAGGCGACGATCGCGCGTCGGATGCGCGACGACCAGCCGGTCGTGACCGACAGCGGCAATTTCATCCTCGACTGCCGTTGCGGCACCATTCCTGATCCCGAACGGCTGGAGCTGGAGCTGAACCGTATACCAGGCGTGGTCGAGAACGGACTGTTCACACGGGAGTCCCAGGGGATGGTCGTCGGCTGCCTCGACGGCACGTCCTATGTCGCGTTGCGTAATGTAGTGAAACACACATAGCCGCAATCTACCTGTTGCGAATGAACGGTCGGTGGTGCTCGCGCAACAGGCGCACCGCCGGCCCTACTACGTGGAAAATCCACGTAATTCGAACGACTTAGGCATCTTACAAGCCCTGATGACCAATGCCGAGACTTTGTTGCCTTCTCGACGGGATGCCATTGACACCCACGCCAATGTAGTGAAACTAGATAACTCTATTCGGCAGGGACAGGAGGCCGAATGGGAATGGGAGGATCAAGTGACGGACATAAACAATCTGAGCCGCCGCAGCCTGATGAAGGCGGGAGCGGCGATCGGCGTGGGTACGATGCTGGGGGGCTCCGCCTTCGCGGCGGATCGTGTCTTCGTCCCCTATAGCAACAAGAGCCTCGACTACTACTTCTTCGTCATCCAGGAAGAAGCCGTGAAGCGGGCGGTGCTGGCGAACACCTGGGAATTCCAGGCGACGAACGCCAATTTCGACAATACGCGCCAGCTTGAGCAGTGGCAGAGCCTGATGCTCAGCAATCCCTCCGCGATCATCAGCGATCCGATCGATAGCCAGGCCATCGTCAGCGCCATCCGCCGCTACAACCAGAAGAAGATCCCCGTCGGCATCATCGATACGCCGGCCGATGGCGGCGATGTGGCGATCACCGTGAGCTTCGACAACCAGCTGGGCGGCGTGATGGCCGCGCAGGAGATCATCAAGCGGCTGATCGCGAAGCATGGCAGCCCGAAGGGTACCGTGCTGAACTGCTTCGGCGCGCTGCAGAGCGTCGCCTGGCGCCTGCGCAAGGAAGGCATGGACGCCGAGTTCGCCAAATATCCGGAAATCAAATATCTCGCGCGGCCGACCGAAGGCGCGCTCGACCAGATGCTGGCCGTGACGCTCTCGACGCTTTCGGAGTTCCCGGATCTCGACGCCGTGCATGCTCCGTCCGACTCGCCCTCGCGCGGCATCGTTACGGCCCTGCAGCAGAAGGATCGCTGGAAGAAGGTCGGCGAGGAAGGCCATGTCATCTTCGTCAATATCGATGGCGAGCCGGTCGCGCTGAAGTGGATCCAGGAAGGCTATATGGATAGCTGCGTCTCGCAGGACCCGATTGCCTATGGCGAGATCGCCGTGGAGATGCTCGGCAAATACGCGATGAAGGGCGAGGCCGTGCCGATCGGCCCCTATACCAACAGCAAGTATTTCTGGGAAAAGGGCGATATCGTCCAAGGCAAGACGGGCGCGACGCTGATCATCCCGCCCTTCATCATCGACGCCAGCAACGCCGCCGATCCCCGCCATTGGGGCGCGATTGCGGAAAACGTCTGGAAGATCCCCTATACCTAGCAGGACAGGAAAGCGGCGTCGTACCCATGAGGTGCGGCGCCGCCTGAAGCTTGGCCGCGGCGTGTCCGCGGCCGATCGTTGTCGGATAGGAGATGCGCGTGACCGTGCCGATGACAGCCCGATCGCAGGCCACGAGTGACTATGTCCTGCGCGTGGAGAATGTCCGCAAGGTCTATGGCGGCGCCGTGGCCCTGGACGGCGTCAGCCTCGCCATCCGACGCGGTTCGATTCACGGCCTGCTCGGCGAGAACGGTGCCGGCAAGAGCACCCTGGTCGGCGTGATCTCCGGGCAGCGCCAGCCTTCCAGCGGCACGATCTATCTCGACGACGTCCCGATCACCCATGCCGACGTTCAGTCGATGGAAGAGGCTGGCGTGTTCCTGGTGACCCAGGAGCCGATGATCATTGACCATCTGAGCGCTGCCGAAAACCTGATGCTCGGCATATGGCCCCGCCGGTTCGGCTTCGTGAACTGGCGCAAGCTTCGCGCCGACGCCGCGCGGATGCTCGAGGGAACGGGCATCGACCTCGACATGCGTGCCGGTGCGCTCAATGCTGTGGCTCGGCGCAAGCTTAACATCCTGCGGGCCATGTTCAGCGGCGGCAAGGTCATCATCCTCGACGAGCCGACAGCGGCGCTGACCGTGGAGGACCGGACGCAGCTTTTCGACTTCATGCGCAGATTGAAGGCCGAGGGCGTCACCTTCATCTTCATCTCGCATTACAATGACGAGATCCTCGATATCTGCGACGCGGTTTCTGTCCTTCGCGACGGCCTCCTCGCCGGCAGTTCCGACGACGTCGGCAGCCTGACCTCCGCGACGCTCTCCGAGATGGTGCTTGGACGCGGCCTCGTCCTTTTCCAGCGCGAACGCCGCTCGTTCACCGCGGAGAGTCCGGCCGTCGAATTCCGCGACATCGTCAGCCCGAACGTCCGCATCCCCGCCTTCGACCTGCGCGTCGGCGAGGTTGTGGGCTTTACCGGCCTGCCGGGCGCCGGCGCCAAAGAACTGGCGCGCTGCATCTTCGGGCTGATGCCGGTCGAGTCCGGCACGATCCGCTTTCCGGGTGCCGCCGTGGCGCAGAAGCTGCCCGGCTCGCCGCGCGACGCATTCGAGAATGGTATCGCCTTCCTGTCGGACGATCGCCGCCGCGACGGCGCGATCGGGCAGATGTCGATCGGCGCCAATATCTCGCTTTCGTCCTTACCAGCAGTGGCCCGTTCGGGCTTTCTGAGCCGCGAAGCGGAACTGGAGCTCTCGGAACGCTATTTCGCGGCCATGGGCATCAAGGCGCCGTCCGCGTCCGTCGCGGTCAACACCCTCTCCGGCGGCAACCAGCAGAAAGTGTGCCTCGGCCGGGTGCTGGCGACCGAACCACGGGTGCTGATCCTCGACGAACCGACCCGCGGCATCGATGTCGGCGTCAAGCAGGATGTGCTCCGCATCGTCGACCGATTGAGTGATGCCGGCGTCGCGGTCATCATCGTCTCGACGGACACGGACGAAATCACCCGGGCGGTCGACCGGGTCTGCATTTTCGAGAACGGAATGATCGCCAAGGAACTCACCGGTTCCGACATAACCAATGACCGGCTCCGCGGCCTGGAACCCAATTGATGGGGCGCGGAAGCAGGGAGGATAGCGAGCAGAGATGAGCCGCACGATGACCGTCGCCGCCAAGAGCAATGCCTCCTCCACCGCGCGAGGTGGCGGGATGTCCGCGCTTGGCTGGATACTGCACAATGTCGTCTGGATCTGGCTGATCGCGCTTGTCGCGATCTTCGGGCTGTTCAACCAGTTCTTCTTTACGGTCTTCAACCTGCAGAACATCATGGTGCAGGCGACCGTGCTCGGGATTCTCGGGCTCGCCGTCGCGCTGCCGCTGTTGGTCGCGGAGATCGACCTGTCGCTACCCGCCAATCTCGGCTTCTCATCGGCGATTGGCGCCTTGGCTTATTCCGACTGGGGCCTGCCCTGGTTTCCGGGCGTCATGCTCGGCGTGGCGGTGGCGACGCTGATCGGCTTCTTCAACGGTCTCTGCATCACCAAGCTGAAGATGGTGTCGTTGATCCAGACCCTCTCGATGATGATCATCCTGCAGGGCGCGCTGCTGGCCCTGACGCAGGGCCGCACGATCACCAATCTTTCGGACGGCTATATCTGGATCGGTCAAGCCACGATCGGCGGCTGGCCGATCATGCCCTTCATCTTGATCGTCGCCCTCGCCGGCGTCGGCATCCTGCTCGGCCGGACCGTGTTCGGCCGCCGGATCTATGCCGTCGGCGGCAACCCGGTCGCCTCGAACTCCGCCGGCATCCGCGTCGACAGCGTCAAGATCATGACCTATACGCTGGCCGGGTTCCTGGCCGGCGTGGGCGGGTTTCTGCTGGCCTCCTGGCAGATGGCGATCACCTCGAACCAGGGCTCGAGCTACCTGCTCTATGCCATCGCCGCGCCGATCATCGGCGGCGTCAGCGTGTTCGGCGGCAGGGGCAACGTCATCGGCGTTTTGGGCGGCGTATTGCTGCTCACCGTGATCCAGGTCGGCCTCGCCATCGTCTCCGTGCCTTCCTTCTATGTCGGGATCATCGGCGGCTTCATGATCTTCATCGCGGTCGCCATCGACGCGATCCGAGTGCGCTACTTCAGCTGATAGCGTGGGGGGAACGGCATGCTTTGCCGACGCCCGCGGGGCTCGGCATGGGGAGATGCCCGCGGACGACCGGCGATGCGGACTTCAATGCACGCTCCGATGAACAAAATGCCATGAATCGTGCCCCATGTAGGCGCGCCCGGCGTATTGACAGGCGCGTCCCGCCGTCCGACCAAGTATCGGAGCAGCGATCCAACGGGCGGCGGCGAGGTGACGACCGTATGGGAGCGCTTCGAAGGGCCAACGCGATTCCGGAAGCCCTTCCAATGAAATAGAAGGCTTATTCCAAGGGAGCGTGCGTTGTCAGAGACATTCGATCATATCGTCATCGGGGGCGGGGCGTCCGGATGCGTTGCGGCCTCCCGGCTTGTGACGGACGGCAATCGACGGGTCCTGCTGCTCGAGGCGGGATATTCGCACCACCATCCATTGCTCGACATGCCGCCCGGCATCTTCAAGATGATCAATGGCTCCAAATATATGACCTACCATCACACGGTGCCGCAGCCGCACCTGCATGACCGGGTCCATGATATCCCCCAGGGCAACGTTCTCGGCGGCGGCACGTCGGTGAACGCGCAGGTCTATATGCGCGGCCGCCCCTCTGACTATGATGAATGGGAAGAGATCCTTCGCGGCAACAATGAGGGTGCGTCCTGGGGGTGGTCGACCGTCCTCAAGCATTTTCGCCGCATCGAAGGCAACAACCGGCTGAGCAACGAGTTCCACGGCAGCGACGGGCCTTTGCTGGTCTCCGATCCCGGATATGTCGACGACGTGTCGCGGTGGTTCGTGCAGAGCGTCCAGGAAATGGGCGAACCGTTCAATCCGGATTTCAATGGGACGGCGCAGCGCGGAGTCGGCTTCTATCAATTCATGAATCGGGCGGGAAAGCGGTCGAGCGCCGCCTACGCCTATATCGAACCGCTCAAGAACGATAAGCGTCTGACGGTCCGTTTGCGCGCCGCGGTGTCGCGCATCAACGTTGAAAACGGCCGGGCCGTCAGCGTGACCTACACCGACGAGAAGCGACAGGAGCACACGGTATTCTCGAAGGGCGATATTGTCCTCAGCGCGGGCGCTCTCGTTACGCCCAAATTGCTAATGTTGTCGGGCATCGGACCGGCGGCGCATCTGGAGGCGCACGGGATCCAGACCTTGGTAGACCTGCCGGGCGTCGGGCAAAATCTGATCGATCATCCGGAGGTTCCGGTCATCTCGGTCGCCAACGGCCCTTATGGCTATTATCGACAGGGCGTCGGCTGGCGGATGCTGATGAATGGCTTGCACTTCAAGCTGTTCGGCAGCGGCCGAATCCTGTCGACGGGATTCGAGGCCGGCGCCTTCATCAACCCCATCGATCGCGACGCCCCGCCGTCCATTCAGGCCTTCTGCGTTCCGATCGTCTATCTCGATCGCGACCTCCTGAAGGTGTTTGACGATACCTACGGCGTCACCATCACCACGGTCGTCGCCAAGCCGAAGTCACGCGGATATGTCCAGCTTCGTTCCGCCGATCCGGCCGCCCCACCGCTGGTCTCTCCCCACCTGCTCCAGCACGCGGACGATATGGCAACCATGGTCGCGGGGCAGCGCTTCTTCCGCGATGTTCTGCTGTCGGGACCGCTGGGCAAACGCGTCGAAAAGGTGATTGCGCCGGCAGGTCCGGATCTGAGTGACGAGGCCATGGCGGAACATTGTCGCCGTTTCGTCAAGACCAATTACCACCCGGCCAGCACGGCACGCATGGGGGCTGATGGAGACCCGATGGCGGTCCTGGACGCCCGGCTCAGGGTGCGTGGCATCGACAATCTGCGTGTCTCGGATCTCTCTGCCGTGCCCAACATCAATGCCGGCAACACGACCGCGCCGGCCATGATGCTGGGAGATCGCTGCGTCGATTTCATACTCGGGGTCGAACAATCCATGGCGACAAACTGAGAGATAAGACCATGATCCTCGATCTGTTTTCCCTCGCGGGCAAGGTGGCGCTGGTTACCGGCGCTACCCGTGGCATCGGGCTTGGCGTAGCGCAGGCTCTTGCCGAAGTAGGCGCGCACGTCATCCTCTCCTCAAGGATGCCCAAGCCGGACGTGATGGCATCGCTCCAAGCGGCCGGACACAAGGTGTCGTATATCGCCGCCGACATGGAAGATCCGGTCGCGCCGGCCCAGCTTGTCGCCGATGCCACGGCCCTGCATGGCAGGTTGGACATTCTCGTCAACAATGCCGGTATAGCCTATCACGGCGACACCCACAGTTTTGCCGAAGCCGATTATCGGCGTCTTATGGACGTCAACGTCGATGCCGTCTTCAAAACCTGCCAGGCCGCCCTCGGACCGATGCGCCTGCAGAAGAGCGGCGTCATCCTCAATATTGGCTCGATCTCTGGCTTCGTCTCCAACATTCCGCAGCCCCAGGCGGCCTACAACGCCTCGAAGGCGGCGGTGCATATGCTGACGAAAAGCCTTGCCAGTGACTACGCCAGCGAAGGCATTCGAGCCAACGCCATCGCTCCGGGCTATATCGACACCGATATGACGGCCAGCGGCTTTGCCAATCCAGAATGGTCGCCCATCTGGAAGGCGATGACGCCGCTGCCGATGGTCGGCACGCCGAGGGACATCGGCGCGGCCGCCGTCTATCTGTGCTCGGAGGCGTCCCGATACGTGACCGGTGAAGTGCTGGTCGTCGACGGCGGCTATACGACCCGGTGAAACGTTCGTTTCGCTCCGGGACACCAACCATCGACGCGGATCGTTCAGCGGGCCGGGTCCGGCAGCGACAGGGCGTCTGACATCAGCCACCGGACCAGCCGGTCGACATCCACCGGCGCGGTCGTCTCGACGTCCAGCAGCGGGCCACGGCCGATCGGCTTGGCGCGGGCGGCGAGGGCCCTCAGTTCCTCGGCATATTCGGGGCCCGGATGGCCGGGCAGACGCGTGGTCGCGCGGGCCGCATAGCGCGCGGCAACGATATCCGGCGGCGCATGGCACCAGATCTCGGCGGTCGACGCCACCTTGGCCATGGCGAGGTGCTCTTCCAGCAGTTCGGGAGGCTGGAAGCCGAACCAGGCATCGACGATGAAGGTCGAACCTGCCGGTGCCTCGCCGATGATAGAGAAAATTGCCTTGTAGCTCGCCCGCCCCAGCACGCGGTTGAAGGGCCGGTCGACATTCTCGATCAGTTCGAGGAAAGGATTCTTGACGGTGTCGAGCCCGAGGATCGGCCAGCCCGTATGGGCCGCCAGCGCCCGGGCGACGCCGCTCTTGCCGCTGGCCGGGACGCCATTGACGAGAATGGCACGACGGCCGACGGCCGCGGTCGGTCGCAAGGCCGTTATAGCAGGCGATGCGGGCGGCTTGGCCGTGGCAGCGCTCGTCCTTTCGAGCGCGGCCAGAGCGCCGCCGATTACGCCGGCGTCATCGCCAAGCGCGGCGGCGGCAATGTGCGATTCGTACCAGGAAGTCTGGTTCGGCAGCGCCGCGACAGCGGATGCGGCTTCCGAGCCGAGCCCGCCGCCGAGAAGGACGACCTCCGGATCGAGTGCGGCGACCAGACTGTCGATCGCCGCGCGGAGCGGGACCGCCCAGCGTTGCAGAATATTCGTGGCGGCGGCATCGCCATTTGCGGCAGCGGCGCGCAGATCGGCCGCCGTGGTGCCTCCGGGCAAGCCGGCCTCGGCGATGAGCCGGCCGAGCGCCGTGCCCGAACTGGTCGTCTCGACGCAGCCGCGCTTGCCGCAGACGCAGCGAAGTCCCTCCGTCTCGACGACGATATGGCCCAGTTGGCCGGCCGTGCGGCGGCCATGAACCAGGTGGCCCCCGTCCATGACGGCGCCACCGATGCCGGTACCAATGGTCAGCATCACGGCATTCTTCAAACCGCGCGCCGCACCGATCGCCGCTTCGGCGACGAGAGCCATCGCGCAGTCATTGTCGATCGTGACCGACCGGCCGAAAGCTGCTTCGATCCGGCTGCGCACGGGAAGGCCCGAGAGGTCGACATAGCCGCCCGAGAGCACCTCGCCTGTGGCCGCATCGACACGGCCGGGGACGCCGATGCCGATCGCTTCGGCATCCGGCGCATCGACCGCTTCGATGGCAGCCGCGATGGCAGCCATGGCGCGCTCGGGATCATGATCGCTTCGGATCCGGGTGCGAGCGAGAATCTCCCCGCTTTCCGAAACGCGGGCGGCACGGATATGGGTGCCGCCGATATCGACGCCGACAGCCGTCCTCCCGCCCGCCATGATCAGGCGGCTGCAGCGACGGAGCGGTGGCGCGCAATAACGGCCTGGATTTCGCGCAGGCGCGGCACGGCGATCATGGTCAGGCGTTCGCGTGTCACTCTGCGGTCGAGCGAAATGCAGTCCTTCCAGAGCGAGCGGCCGGCGATCACGCCCGAGGCGCCGTTGGCCATGGCGATCTCGACCTGCTTCAGGAAGGTGTCATGGCCGACGCCGGCCGACAGCACCGCCCACGGCACGTCTCCGGCGAGGCGGGTGACGGCGGCGCAGGATTCGGGCGAGCCGGGATAGGGCAGCTTGAGAACCTTGGAGCCGAGATCGAGGCAGATCTGCGAGCCACCCTGGATCAATTCGGGGATCTTGGCCGCATAGGCCTCCGGCGTCTCGCCTTCGAGCGCATAGGTCAGGAATTCCACGACGATCAGCAGGTCCTCGGCCGCGAAATCGGCGATGACCTGTTTCAGGATCTCGATGTTGTGCGTGTTGGCGGCAGGCGTGTCGGAGCGCAGATAGACCATGATCTTGCCGCCCGTTCCGCCGAGCTCGCGCACCTTGCGGGCGGTGATGCCATCGACCAGCTTGGAGAGGCGATAGCCTTCCGGCGAAACGTCCCAGCCCGAAGCGTCGAGGCCGATCAGGAGCGCCGTATTGCGATGCAGTGTGCCGTTGTTCACGATCGCCGGCACGGCGCAGATCGGATCGACCAGCACGCAGGAGGCCTCGATCGCGAGATAGCGGGCAATATCCGCCTTGGTGTCGCCCAGCACTTCATTGCTGATCTTCGCCTGCTCGGCCGGATCGCTCGCCAGCAGCGTGCGCATGCCGCCGCGCTGGTCGCAGGCAATCACCATCATGGCGCCGTCGGCGCCGCAGATCTGTTGGTAGCCGCGAAGTTCGGCGGTTGTCATGCGAGCCATGGGGGTCTCCTCGGGCGCGAAAATGCATTATGCGGCTATTGCCTCACCGTGGCGGCTAAGGACAATTGCCTCATCGCAGGGATCGGGTATAGCGTCTCTCGGTGCTGGTCTGTAACACATTGCTGAAAGGAATTGCAACTGTCCCAGTCCACGCCTCCGGAGACCCGTTCAGCGCGGACGATGCTGCACACGGTCGCCAAGCTGCACTACGAGAGCGACATGAGCCAGGTCGACATCGCCAAGCGGATCGGCGTCTCGACGGCCACGATCTCGCGCATGTTGCGGCAAGCCCGGGCGGAGGGGATCGTGCGGATCGAGGTGCGCGATTTCGAGGAGCCGGAGGATCTGGCGGAGCGGCTGGCCAAGGCGCTCCGCCTGCAGCGCGCGGCCGTCGTCGACGTGCCTCCGGCGAGCGCCGCCGCGGCGCTGGCGGACCCGCTGGGCGGCTTGCTGCGCCAGTCCGGCCTTGCGGCGGGCGGGGTGCTGGCGGTTGGCTGGGGCCGCGCCATTCGCGAGGTCATCCAGGTCGGCCTTCCCTCGATTCCGGGCGTCCTGGTCGTTCCGGCGACCGGCGGCATGCAGCAGCAGGCGGCGCATTTCCAGGTCAACGAATTCGTACGCCTCGCGGCCAAGCATCTGGGCGGCGAGCCTCGCTTCATCCATGCGCCCTACCTGCCCTCGGCGGAGACGCGGGCAGCGTTTCTCGTTGATCCGACGATTCGCGAAACGGTCGCGCTGTGGGACCGGATCGACGTCGCGGTCGTGGGTGTCGGGCTGCCGCATCTGCCGACCGTGACCGAGGAGAGCGCGGCAACGCCGAGCGAACGCCGGCTGGTCGGCGCGGCCGGCGATGTGATTCGCCACTATTTCGATGCGGACGGCAACATCCTGTCCTGGGAGGGGGAGGGCCGGATGATCGCCGTCTCGGTCGACCAACTCCGGCGGGTACCGCTCGTCATCGGCGTGGCTGTCGGCGAGGCCAAGGCCGAGGCGATCATTGGCGCGGCGCGGGCCGCACTCCTGAGCGCCCTGGTTACCGACAGCACGACCGCAGCGGCGATTCTCGCCCGGTTGGCGCGTTGAGTGTGCCGCGCGCAAAGCAGCAGAAATGCTGCATTGCGGCGTGATCTCAGGACCGTATCTTTCGCCACGTAAAAATAGGGCTTGTCGCGCACAAACGCAATTGACAGGCGGGGCCGGCTGCCCTCTAGTTTGCCCCGAGCGCCGGCCGGGAACCGGCAAACAGGGCGCTCGCCCCGCGATCGGTCCTCGGAGGAGGGCGCGCAATCGTTGTTTTCGGGGCCGGCGTCATTCCGGCCGTCGCCAGAGCGCAGGAGGCGTTCTGAGGTGTGAAAATCGCTTCAGCAACAAATTTCGCTTGACGAGACGGCCCGTCTGTCGCGGTGATATGGGAACTGGCCACGTTGATCGGGCCGGTTAGAAACTTTGAACAGCTCATGAGGGAGGAAACCATGGAGCGTCGTTCGGTTATCAAGATGGCGGTCGCAGCCGCCTTGGCCGCGTCGATCGGTCTGCCGGCAATGGGCGGTGTCGCCCACGCCCAGGCCAAGAAGTACACCATCGCCCTGATCCCTGGCCTGACCACGGATGCGTTCTACATCACGATGCGCAAGGGCGCGCAGGCAGCCGCCGATGCCCTCGGCGTCGAGCTGGTCTTCCAGGGCGCCCCGGATTTCAATCCGGTTCTGCAGGTCCCCGTCCTCGACGCGGTCATCGCCCGCAAGCCCGACGCGATCCTGATCGCGCCGACGGATACGACCCAGCTTGTCGAGCCGCTGCGCAAGGCGAATGATGCCGGCATCCCGGTGATCACCGTCGACACCTTCATCGGCACCGGCAAGTACCAGACCGGCGCCGGCGATGCCGACTTCCCGTACTCCTACATCGCCTCGGACAACGTGCTCGGCGGCCGCATGGCAGCCCGCGCGCTGGCCACCGCGATCGGCGGCGAGGGCAAGGTTTACGTCTCGAACGTCAAGCCGGGCATCTCGACCACCGACCAGCGCGAAGAAGGCTTCAAGGCGGAGATGAAGGAGAGCTTCCCGAAGGTCACCGTGCTGGAGACGCAGTTCAACGAGAACGACGCCAACAAGGCGGCTTCCCAGCTGCAGGCGGTATTCGCCCGCAATGCGGACCTGAAGGGCGTGTTCGGCGCCAATCTGTTCTCGGCTCTCGGCGCCGGTACCGGCGTCCAGCAGGCCGGCCAGGCCGGCACCATCCGGGTCGTTGCCTTTGATGCGCCGACGTCGATCGTCGACAACATCAACAGCGGTCTCGTCGACGTGGCGATTGCGCAGCATCCCGCCGAGATCGGCTATTACGGCGTTGTTTCCGCCTATGCCCACCTGACCGGACAGTCCATCCCGGTCTCGATCGGCACCGGCTTCACCGTGATCGACAAGAAGAACGTCGCCGATCCGAACGTCGCCAAGTACATCTACTCCAACTGATCTCGGAGTGACTATATCCTCCCCCGGACGTTCCGGGGGAGGTCCTTTGCGACCTGTCGCCGTCCCTGCCGCCTCAGGCCGAATAAAGTGCGCCGTCCCGCGCTGACCGGGTGAACTCATGACAATTTCCGAACCGAATGTGCCGGCCGCGGCCGGACATGCCAGCCCGAAGGGGCATGCCGCGGAGCATGGCCATGGTGCCGGGCCCGGCCACGTCGCGCCCCAGGCCGATCACGCCGACCGCGCCAAGACCATACTCCAGCGCGTGGCCGACCTCCGGGCCTGGCTCTTCCTGGCCGCGCTGATCATCATCTTCGAAATGTGGGCCCGCCTCGATTTCGGCGGTACCTTCGTACTCAACCCCTTCAATCTGCAGTCGATCGCGATCTTCGCCGTGGCGCCATTGCTGTTGGCGACCGGGCAGACCTTCGTCATCATTTCCGGCGGCATCGATCTGTCGCTCGGCTTCATCATGGGTCTTGCGGCCGTGGTGGCGTCCCATGCCATCAACTTCGCCAATCCGGTCATGGGCCTGCCCATGGCGGTGCTGTTCGGATTTCTCGTGGCCGTGGCTATCGCGGCGATACCGGGCGTCATCAACGGCCTCCTGATCTCGCGGCTGCGCGTTCCGCCCTTTATCGGCACGCTCGGCATGTTCGGCGTCGCGCGCGGCGTCGCTTTCCTGCTGGCCGGTGGGACGACGGTTCCCGTCAACAATTCCTTCTTCGCGACGATCGGCAATGGCCGCTTCTTCACGATTCCCTACATCGTCATCGTCGCCGCGATCTTCGTGCTGATCATGCATTACCTGCTGAGCCAGACGAAATTCGGCCAGCACAATTATGCGATCGGCGCCAATGTCCAGGCGGCGCGGCGTGCCGGCATCGACATCAAGTCGCATCTGCTGCGCCTCTATATTCTCTCGGCCGTCTGCGCCGGCGTCGGCGGCGTACTCTACGCTGCCCGCTTCAGCGCCGGAGCCGCACAGGCCGGCGAGCCGCTGCTGCTCGACAGCGTGGCCGCGGTCGTGATCGGCGGTGCCAGCCTGTTCGGCGGCTCGGGCACCATCCTTGGCACCGTCGCCGGTGCACTCGTCATCGCCGTGATCCAGTACGGCCTCGTCTTCGTCAATGTCGAGCCGTTCTGGCAGTTCATCAGCGTCGGCGTCGTCATCATCATATCTGTTCTCATCGACCAGGCGCAGCGCCGGTTCAGCGGGGGTCGCCAGGATGAATAACGTTCCTCATGCCGGGCCTCTGCTCGAGGTCATCAATCTCTCCAAGCATTTCGGCGCCGTCCGCGCCCTGAGTGACCTGTCGATGACGGTTCATCCCGGCGAGGTGGTGGCCCTTGCCGGCGACAATGGCGCCGGTAAGACGACGCTCATTAAGGCAATCTCGGGCGTCTACCGTCCGAGCTCCGGCGAAATCCGCCTCAAGGGCCAGCCGGTGAGCTTCGCCACGCCGCAGGAGGCGCGCGACCAAGGGATCGAGACGATCTACCAGGACCTTGCGCTCGCCGACAATCTGACGATCGGAGCCAACATCTTCCTCGGCCGCGAGCCGATGACCAAGCGCTTTGGGTTCCTGCCCGTGATCGACCGCAAGAAGATGGCGGACGCTGCCCGCAAGACCATGGCGCTGCTCGACTTCCATGTCAGCCGCATGGATGCGCCGGTGAGCAATTTCTCCGGCGGCCAGCGTCAGGCGGTGGCGATCGGCCGGGCTGTCTACTGGAACGCGCAGATCCTGATCATGGACGAGCCGACGGCGGCGCTCGGCGTTCCCGAACAGCGCAAGGTCATCTCGCTCATCCATCAGTTGAAGGCGCAGGGTCGCGGCGTGATTTTCATCTCGCACAATCTGCAGGATATCTTTGCCGTCTCCGACCGCATCGTCGTGCTGCGGCGCGGCGTCATGGCCGGCGAGCGCAAGATCTCCGAGACGACGCATGATGAGGTCGTCAAGCTCATGGTCGGCGGCTGAACCCTACCGCGCGGCGCAAGCCGCGCGGGCCTCAAGCCGAGGCGCGCAGCACGAGTTCGGCGTTGACGAGGACCTGGTCTCCCGACAGGCGCGGATCGTCGAAGACGCGGCCCGGATCCAGTTTGGAAAGCAAGAGATTGATGGCGAGCCGTCCCATCTCCGCCGTGTTCTGCGACACCGTGGTCAACGGCGGCCACGTATATTCGCTGAGCGGCTGGTTGTCGTGACCGGCGATCCGGAGATCGCAATCAGGTCCGAGCCCAATTTTGAGGCCAGCCTGGTTAACGGCCGCCAGAACACCGAAGGCGACACGATCATTGCCGCAGACCACGATTCCCGTCGGGAAGCCGCCATTGCGCAGGATCCGGTTCGCCTGCTCAAAGGCATAGCGCTCAAAATCCCAACTGTCGGAGCGCTCGAGTTCCAGAACGATCGGCTCCAGCCCGCGCCGCTCCATTGTCGCGATATAGGCGTTACGCCGGTCATGGGCGTTGCTATTCACCCAGGGCATGTCGAAATAGCAGGGCCGGTCGCCAAGCCGCGTCAGGTAATCGGTAATGAGCGACATGCTTTGTGCATTGTTGGTGCCAACGAAGGGCTGCTCATCATCGAAGGGCGCATCGATGAAGACGATCGGGTTGCTCCGGGCGAGCGCCTTGACCTTGGCGCGGTGCTTCGCATTGCCGCCGACAGGCGCCATGATGATGCCGGCGACGTTCAGCGAGGTCAGCGTCTCGATCGCCTCAGCCTCCAGTTCGGCCTTGCCGTCAGAGGAAAAGACGAACGGCATGTAGCCCGCCTGCGTCGCTTCCGCCTCGATGCGCCGGCGCAGGCCCGTATAGAAGGGGTCCAGCGAATTCGGAAAGATCAGGCCGATGATCTTGGTGCGGCGCCGGTTCAGATTGACGGCGAAGAGGTTCGGCCGAAATCCGGTCTCCGTCAGCCCGACCTCGATCCGTTCGCGAACCTTGACGCGGACCGAGTTCGGATTTTGGAAGTATTTCGATACGGTCGGCCGCGACAGGCCGACGGCGGCCGCGAACTCTTCCATCGTCCGGATGTTCGTCTTCGTCATGCGTCTCAGTCTTTCGCAGGTAGATCCGGGCTGCGCCGCCCGGCAAATCGGTCTACGAAAGGGCTGCCAGCTTGCACCCATCTTGTCAAACAAATAGACGTGCGCAAATAAAATGCTTTACGTGCATAAAGTAATGGATGCCCGTGGTGCCTCTCGCCCCGTGGCCGCATTATGACGGCGGCAATCGGGCCTGCCGTCGCCTCGCTAGGCGAATTGCTTGTCGAGTTCGTCTGCACGGAAAAGGACGGCCATAATCGCCTCGCCGCTCCCTATGTCGGGCCGTTTCCGAGCGGCGCGCCGGGCATCTTCATCGATCAGGCGGCACGTGTCGGCGCACGCGCGATCTTCGCCGGAGCGGTCGGTTCCGATGCCTTTGGCGGCGTGCTCACCGACCGGCTCACGGGCGTCGGCGTCTCGAACGAATTGATCCGTGTCGTCGACGGCGTTCCGACCGGTTCGGCCTTCGTCTCCTACAATAGCGACGGCACCCGCGACTTTGTGTTTAACATCGCCCACTCGGCCGCGGCGCATCTGCCGGACGCCGACGAAATCACCGCGGCCTTCTGCGTCTACGGGACGGGCGTCTTTCATATATCGGGATCGACGCTCGGCGACGGAGCCATGCGGGCCACGGCGCTGGAGGTGGCGCGCGGGCTTGCCGAGGCCGGAATCGCGATTTCCTTCGACCCCAATGTACGCAAGGAACTGCTTGGCGATCCGGGCTATTTCGCCGCCGTCGAGGCGCTGACGGCGCTCTCGACCTATTTCCTGCCGAGCGAGGAGGATGCGGCCGTACTCTTTCCCGGTGCCGAGTTCGCCGATTATGCGGGCCGCCTGATCGCCGCCGGCGCGGAAAGCGTCGTCCTGAAACGGGGCGAGTTCGGCTGTCTCGGTCTCGACCGCAGAGGGGAGCGCGTGAGCCTTCCGGCGCATCGAACCACAGTCGTCGATCCCACCGGGGCCGGCGATTGCTTCTGTGCCACCTATGTCGCGCTGCGCACGCTCGGCCTCCCCTTTGCCGCGGCACTGGCGCGGGCGAACGCAGCCGGTGCGCTCGCCGTTGGCAGGCTCGGCCCGATGGAGGGCAATTCGAACCTCGCGGCGATCGAACGCCGGCTGGAGGGCGCGGCATGAGAACGCTGCTCGATATCGTCGCCGCGAACCGCGCCGGCGAACGGACCGGGATCCCGTCCTACTGCACGGCCCACCCCGAAACGCTGCGTGCCATCTTCGCCGCCTATCGCGACGATGACGCGCCGATCCTGATCGAGGCGACCTGTAACCAGGTCAACCAGTTCGGCGGCTATACCGGCATGACGCCCGCCGATTTCCGCCGCTTCGCCGAGGGCCTCGCCGCCGACGAGGGCGTCGACGCAGATCGTCTCATCCTGGGTGGCGACCATCTCGGCCCCAACCCCTGGAAAAACGAGCCGGCAGCCATCGCCATGGAAAAGGCGAAGGCGATGGTCGCGGCCTTCGTCGAGGCTGGCTTCACCAAGATCCATCTCGATGCCTCGATGGCCTGCGCCGATGACGGCCAACTTGCCGAAGCGACCATGGCGGAACGCGCCGCCGACCTCGCCATCGTGGCGGAGCGCGCCGCCGCGAGCCGGCAGCTCGCCTATGTCGTGGGTACCGAGGTGCCGATCCCGGGTGGCGAGACCGAGACGCTGGACGCCCTCGCCGTCACGACCACGACCTCGGTCCAACGCACGATCGATCTCCACCGCACCGCCTTCGCGGCGCGCGGCCTCGACGCCGCCTTCGACCGAGTCGTCGGCATCGTCGTCCAGCCCGGCGTCGATTTTGGCAACGACAAGGTCTACGCCTTCGTGCCGGAGAAGGCCGCCGATCTCTCGGCCACGGTGGCGAGCCTGCCGGGCCTCGTCTTCGAGGCCCACTCGAGCGACTACCAGACCGAGGCGGCGCTGGCGGCGCTCGTCGACGGCCATTTCGCGATCCTGAAGGTCGGCCCGGAACTGACCTTCGCCTATCGGCAAGCCGTGGTCGCACTGGCCGGCATCGAGGCGTCGCTGGGGCCAGCCGAACCCTCCGGCATCCTTGACGTGATCCGCACCGAAATGCGCGCTGCGCCGAAGGATTGGCGCGGCTACGTCGCCGCCGATGAGCGTGAGGCAGCGATGATGCTGTTCGGGCTCAGCGACCGCGTACGCTATTATTGGCCCAATCCGCGCATCCAGGCCGCGCTTGGCCGCCTCCACCGCAATATCGCCGAGGGCCGGCCTGAACCCGGCCTCGTCGCACAGGCGACCGGTGGCCTTGTCGGCCCGGCCATCGATCCCGCCGGGCTCCCCCGCCAACTCGTCCGACAGATGGTGGGCGCGGTCGTCGCCAAATATCGCGCGGCGGCGCGCGACGGCGGCGCGGGCTGATCGATCGGCGGCCTTGATATCCGGAAGAATATTTGCGCGAGAAAAGATATGAATTGACGAGCGGAATATATGCCGCCTAGCATCCGCTCATGAGCGCCGCAAGGCGCCGGCCATCGGGAGGAAGGCATGCGGACGGAACTCAAGAACAAGATCGTCCTCGTCACGGGCGGCAGCTCGGGCATCGGGCGGGCCATGGCACGCGCGGTCGCCGAAGAAGGGGCGAAGCTAGTCCTGGTCGGACGCTCGGCCGAACGCCTCCAGGCCGTGGCGTCGAACCTGCCGACCGAGGCGCTGCCGATCGCCGCCGATCTCACCAAGCCAGCCGAGGTCGACCGGGTCGTCGCCGAGGCGCGCGCCCGCTTCGGCCGTATCGATATATTGCTGCCGAATGCCGGGCTCTATATTCCCGGCGACGTCGCCGAGGGCGATCCCGACGCCTGGGACGAACTCCTCGCGGTCAACGTCAACAGTGTCTTCCGCCTGGTCCGCGCCGTCCTGCCCGAAATGATCGAGCGCAAGGACGGCCATATCCTGATCACCAGCTCGATCTCGGGCCATCAGGCGATCCAGTGGGAGCCGATCTATTCGGCCTCCAAGCATGCGATCCAATCCTTCGTCCATGGTCTCCGCCGCCAGGTAGCCCCGCAGGGCATCCGCGTCGGCGCCGTCGCGCCGGGCATCGTGCTGAACGAACTCTGGGGCTACAAGGACCCGGCTGCGATCGACGCAAAGGTCGAGAGCCGCGAGGGATTGCGCTCCGAGGATGTCGCCGATGCGGTCGTGTTCATGCTGACGCGGCCCGCCAATGTCACGATCCGCGACCTCGTCATCCTGCCGCAGAACCAGGACCTCTGATCGTGTCCGGCTTCGACTACATGATCGTCGGCGGCGGCGCCGCTGGCTGCGTGCTCGCGAACCGGCTTTCGGAGAATCCGAAGGTACGCGTTGCTCTCGTCGAGGCCGGGCCCGACCGGCACGCGTTGACTTCGTATCCGAATTAACGCCTAGTCTGACCGTCACGGTCTCTTGAAGCCCAAGATTCGAGCGTTTGAGGGAAGCCGGTGCGGCATCTGCCAAACCCGGAGCTGTCTCCGCAACGGTGAGCGGTTCGCCGAAGCCCATCGCGCGTCACCGGGATCGAAATGATCCTGGAAGGCCGGGCGGAAGCGACGACCCGCGAGCCAGGAGATCTGCCGCGACGCCGTAAACGTCCCTGGGCGGAGTGTTCCGGTGGATCGTCGCTTGCTGCAGACGGCCCCCGTGGCGTCCGCGTGCCTCTTGCGCGTCCTCCCGGCCTTGGCCCCAAACGATTGGGTTTGTGCCGGTGCCTGTTCCTGTTGATGCCGATGTCGCACGGGCGGATCCCCATGGTCATCTGGATATTCCGAAAGCCGCGCAGCCTCTTCGGCTCGCCCGCATCGATGCGATCGGAATTGGGGCGATCCACCTGCTGGCGCTTCTGGCGTTCGTGCCGTGGCTCTTCAGCTGGACCGGCGTGGTGGTGGCGATTCTGGGGCTCTATGTATTCGGCACGCTCGGGATCAGCCTTTGCTTCCATCGCATGCTGACCCATCGCGGCGTCGTCTGCCCGAAATGGCTGGAGCACAGCTTCGCCATCCTCGGCGTGTGCTGCGTTCAGGATACGCCGGCCCGCTGGATCTCCATCCACCGCAAGCATCACGAGCATGCGGACGAACAGCCGGATCCGCACACCCCGCTGGTCAACTTCCTGTGGGCGCATATCGGGTGGATGCTCTTCACCAATCG
This sequence comes from Kaistia algarum, assembly GCF_026343945.1. NCBI lineage: Bacteria > Pseudomonadati > Pseudomonadota > Alphaproteobacteria > Hyphomicrobiales > Kaistiaceae > Kaistia > Kaistia algarum. Next base: position 2,274,124 of record NZ_JAPKNJ010000001.1, on the reverse strand, counting down.
CGAGCTGACACGTCGGGCGTTGATCTCCCGCTATGCCAAAGACGTCCTGCAGGACCCGTTCTATGCGAGGCTCGAAGCGAACTTCCGCTGGGTTCGGGTGATCCTGATTTCGTGGGCGCTCTTCTTTGCCGGCGGGTTCGTAGCCGAATTGCTGCTGGGCGGCAGCCTGCTGGAGGCTTTGCAATTCGGCCTCAGCCTGCTGGTTTGGGGAGCCTTCGTCCGCACGGTGCTGGTTTGGCACATTACGTGGTCGATCAATTCGGTGACCCATCTTTGGGGGTACCGCAATTATGAGACCGACGAATCCAGCCGGAATAATCTGATCGTCGGCTTCCTCAGCAATGGCGAGGGCTGGCACAATAATCATCACGCCGACCCACGCTCGGCCCGCTACGGCCACCGCTGGTGGGAACTGGATGTAACCTGGCTAACGATCCGGTTTCTCTCGGCCGTGGGCCTCGCCACCAAGGTCATCAAGCCCTCCCCTCACGTCCAGGAGCGCTACGCCAAGCTGGCCGCCGCGACCGCGCACGGCGGCTCCGCTTCAACGCCGCAACGGGCGGATCGCCAGACCCCCTGACAGGCACGGAGAAGGCGCGTACCGCTCCCGAACATCTGCGTCAAGAAATACCGTTCAGCAGCGACTTGAATCCTGCCGCGATCCGCTGAGAGCCTTGGATGCGGCGCGACCGCTCGGCCTCAGTCGTCGAGGGCGTGCCAGGGCAGGTCCGAATCGGAGATCGGCTCGCGTTCGAAGACGATCGATCCATGGAGGTCGTCACCGAGTTCGATGACGCGCGAATACATGCCGAGTTCGGCGGCGGAGCTGGCGAGATTCGTCGCGCTCCGCAGCGCGTCATCATGGGACGCGAAGCTCGCCACCGGCAATCCGTCGCGATGGAGAAGCGAACGCTGCCCGCCGCCGTCATACTCGATATAATACGTTGCAAAATCGAGCATATCGGCACCTCCACTCCCCGTGCCCGGCGGATTCTAGGCTGAGTCGACCATGGGTCCTGTGCCTCGCGGGCAACAGGAGCCAAAGGAACGCCTATTCCCCCGGAAAAGCAGTGGATCGACCGGTACCCGCTAGGATTGACGAAGGGAGATTAGCCCTGCAGCTCGAAACGCGGCGCGTCGAAGCTCATTCGGCGACCTCGCAGCTAAAGCGGATCTCCAGATTGGAAGGGCGTGGTGACGAGAGAAGACGCTGCCCCGCTGCCTGACACGCCGCCAGCGACTCAAACCCGCCCACGGCCGAGATCGAAGAGGAAACGGCGAGACTCTTCGTCTCCTCCGTCGCCCCGTAAACGATCGACAGCATAACCAATATGTACATTCAATCCCCCGAACCGGGCCCACCCGATGTGGGCCTGAAGCCCACGAATATGCTTGCCTTTATCGAAAATTGAAAGTGGCGGTGCCGCCAGGCAGGCACCGCCCTTAGCTGGCTATTTCGCGACGTGCCAGACGCCGCCGACGCCATCACCGACGACGTCGCCCGGCTTCTTGTCCTTGATGAAGGTGTAGAGCGGCATGCCGTCATAGGCCCACATCTTCGTTCCGTCCTTCCGGTCGACCAGCGTCCACTCGCCGCTCGCCTTCGCCTTGGCTCCGGCCACAAAGGGCGGCCAATTCACGGCGCACTGGTCGTAGCAATTGGACACGCCCTTCTGGTCCTTGTCGAAGGTGTAGAGCGTCATCCCCTTGGCATCGACATAGACCTTGCCGACGGACGTCTCCATCATCTTGGCCGGTCCGGCGGCAATCGCCGGCCCGAAGGCTCCGGCAAGCATGGCCAGAGCCAGAACAGTTCTCGTGGCTGCGGTTCTCATGGCTGAAATCCTCTCTGTTGACGTGTGCCGACGATGTCGGCCGCAGCAAGAACACGCGAGGACGGCAATCTATTCGAGCCGGAGTCGGTTAACGCAGATCCGTTTCGGGATAGGCCCGGCTCGGCTGGCATATGCCGTCGCGACAGAGGAAGAGCAGGGTCTGGTCGGGCCAGCAGCCATGCGACGCCAGCTCTGCTTTCGCCACATAAAGAATGAGAAGGCGAAACTCGGCCACGCCATCCGCCGACGGATCCAGATTGGCATAGACCGCCACGCCGTCGAGACCGGATCGCTCGATAGAACCTGCAAGCCGCACCCCGCCGTGGACGAGGCCGCCTTTCCAATAGACGCCAGCCCGGCACGCGGAGTAGCCGCTTGGGGCCACGAACCTGGCATAGTAGCTGCCGCCACGAACCCGGGTGAGCCAGGCCGTGCCGCGATAATCATCTGAATGGATGAGCCGCTTCAGGAACCGGTCGCTCGAATCTTGTCCGGCGGCGTCCGGAGAGCAATCGGTCCGAAGAGCGCGACAACCGGCTTCGACGAGCAGGGCGGCCGTCCCGCTGTCCATATCGCGCCAGCCCGGAAGCTGGAAGTCACGATCGGCGCGGAGATGAAATTCCTCCTGATAGACGCGCGGGACCAAGTCCCGGGCAGCAGCGGTACGGGCCGTTGCCGGGAAGAGAAGCCCAAGGGCCGCCGCGACGCCAAGCCACCGGAACATGGCCGCCTCCGATCGGAGACAACCATTCTATCATGCGAGGCTGCGACGCAGAACGATCGGATAGATGAGAGCTCAGGCAGCGATGCGCACGATGACCGGGACATGGTCGGAAGGCCGGGCCCAGCCGCGCGCCTCGCGCAGCACCTCGACGCCAAGGAGGCGCCCCTTGAGCGGCGGCGTCACCCATACATGGTCGAGCCGGCGGCCTCGATTGGAGGCTTCCCAGTCCTGCGCCCGATAGCTCCACCAAGTGAAGAGCTTCTCTTCCGGCGGAATGAAATGGCGCATCGCATCGACCCAGCCGCCAGCCACGCGCACCGCCTCCAACAGTTCCGTTTCGACCGGCGTGTGGCTGACGACGTCGAGCAACTGCTTGTGCGACCACACATCGTGCTCCAGCGGCGCGATGTTGAGATCACCGACGAGGATCGCCGGCCGGTTGGTCTGCGCGCCCGTCAGCCAGGTCCTCATCTCGTCCAGGAAGCCGAGCTTATGCGCGAATTTCTCGTTGACCGCCGGATCGGGTTCGTCGCCGCCGGCCGGAACGTAGAAATTATGCAGCGTGATCGGCAGATCGCGATCCGGCAGAACGACCGAGACGTGACGGGCGTCGTCCTTTCCGTAGAAGCCCTGACGGGCCGTCTCGGCGAAAGGCAGGCGCGAGAGCGTCGCGACACCGTGATAGCCCTTCTGACCGTGTACGGCCTGATGGACATAGCCGAGCCTCGTGAAGGCGCCGGAGGGGAAACTGCCCTCGACGCATTTGATTTCCTGCAGGCAGAGGACATCGGGGCGATGCGCCTCGAGAAACGATGTAACCAGATCGATGCGCAGCCGCACCGAATTGATGTTCCAGGTCGCGATCGTGATCGTCATGCTGAACCCCCGAAGGAAGCCAAGGGCATACGCAATTCGCCTTCCAAGTCCAATCGCAATTGCGCAATTCGGGCCACGAAGAAGCAGACAAAGAAACGCCCAGCCCCGGGGGAGGCTGGGCGTCGCGCTCGGAGCGCTTTAGCGCCTGTCGGGGACATGGCGCCTCGCGGAACTGGGGCTCGGTGAGACGGGGGGCACTACCAAGCCTTGGGTCGTCCCGCTATGGTTCGAAGATCGGCACGCCGTGGCCCGTTTTCAAGTCCCGACTCAAAAGGCGGCGGATCACAACGCCGCGATCAGCGCAGCTTGGTGCTGGGCAGATAGTAGTCGATCTTGAAATTCTTCGGATCGGCCGGCTTGCCGACCTCGACATCATAGATCGCAACCGACGTATCGAGGCCCTGCGCGTCGGTGACCACCCATTGGCGCAGCTCGAAGCTCTGCTTGTCGAAGATCAGCTTGAGCGAGCCGTCGCCAAAGCTCGCATCCTGGGCAAGGACGAGCGAGATCAGGTCCGGCTCCTCCGTAACCTTCTGCACGATCGACGCGGAGGTCAGATCGATGCGGTCGGCGAGCAGATAGCGCAGCGGCGTCTTCGACAGCGGATAGAGATCCTGCGTCATCATCTTGCTATCGCGGATCGCCACTTGGCTACCGTCGCAGATGACATCCATCTTCACGGGCGGATTATAGTGGAAGCGGATCTTGCCCGGACGGCTGATGAAGAAGACGCCTTCCGACTGTTCGCCATTCGGTCCGAACTGGATGAAGCGACCCTGCATCGTGCGGATCGAATTGAAATAATTGTCGATCTTTTTGAGCGTGGCGGCCTGATCCGCAGAAAACGCCGCGCTTGCCGGCAGGGCCCAGCCGAGGGCTGCCAGCGCCAGACCGGAGGCGAGGACGGAACGGCGCGTTGAGCCGGAGACGTTGTTGAGCGCCTTCATGGCATCCCTTCGTGTCGCAAGGGCCGCCGGAAGCGGCCGAGAGGCCGAAGGCAGCCGTAATCGGCAGGCGCCTTCGACTAGGTGGGTTTGATGGCGAATTCACGGCGGGTGGCCGGACCGACCTTGCGGGCGGAGCGGCTTCCGGATCGCGAACGGCAAACGCCGCCTGACGAAGATAGGGCCTTCCGCCCGCTGCGAAAGGGGTGGGCGACGCTAGAACCGCCCCTCCTCCTCCCCGCCGACGAGAATCTCTCTTTTTCCCGCATGGTTGGCCGGCCCGACCAGGCCTTCCTTCTCCATGCGCTCGATCAGCGAGGCCGCGCGATTATAACCGATGGCAAGCCGGCGCTGGATATAGCTGGTCGAGGCCTTGCGGTCGCGCAGCACCACGGCGACGGCCTTGTCGTAGAGATCGTTCGATTCCTCGCCGCCGAGGAGGGAGGCATCGCTACCGGCGCCGCTCTCGCCGCCTTCGCCGTCATCCTCCGTAATCGATTCGAGATAGTCGGGATGGCCCTGCGTCTTCAGATGGCGCACGACCTTCTCGACTTCCTCGTCGCTGACGAAAGGTCCGTGCACGCGCTGGATACGGCCGCCGCCCGCCATGTAGAGCATGTCGCCCTGGCCGAGCAGCTGCTCCGCACCCTGCTCGCCAAGAATGGTGCGGCTGTCGATCTTCGACGTCACCTGGAAGGAGATGCGCGTCGGGAAGTTGGCCTTGATCGTGCCGGTGATGACGTCGACCGAGGGGCGCTGCGTCGCCATGATGACGTGGATGCCGGCGGCGCGGGCCATCTGGGCGAGGCGCTGGATCGCGCCCTCGATGTCCTTACCGGCGACCATCATAAGATCGGCCATCTCGTCGATGATGACGACGATATAGGGGATCGGCTCCAGCGGCAGGTCCTCCTGCTCATAGATCGCCTCGCCCGTCTCCTTGTCGAAGCCGGTCTGGATCGTGCGCGTCAGCACCTCGCCCTTGGCCTTGGCCTGGCCGACGCGCGCATTGTAGCCATCGATGTTCCGGACACCGACCTTCGACATCTTCCGGTAGCGGTCTTCCATCTCGCGCACGGTCCATTTGAGCGCGACGACGGCCTTCTTCGGGTCGGTGACGACGGGGGTCAGAAGATGCGGGATACCGTCATAGGTGGAAAGCTCCAGCATCTTCGGGTCGATCATGATCAGCCGGCAATCGGTCGGCGTCAGCCGATAGAGCAACGACAGGATCATGGTGTTGATCGCAACGGACTTGCCCGAGCCGGTGGTGCCGGCGACGAGCAGATGCGGCATGCGGGCGAGATCGACGATGACCGGCTCACCGCCGATCGTCTTGCCGAGGCTGATCGGCAGACGCGCCTTCGACTTTTCGAAATCCTCCGCTGCCAGCATTTCGCGCAGATACACCATCTCGCGCTTGGCGTTGGGCAGTTCGATGCCGATCGCATTCTTGCCGGGTATGACGGCGACGCGCGCCGCGATAGCGCTCATCGAGCGGGCGATGTCGTCGGAGAGGCCGATGACGCGCGACGATTTGATGCCAGGTGCCGGCTCCAGCTCGTAGAGCGTCACGACCGGGCCGGGCCGGACATTGACGATTTCGCCCCGGATGCCGAAATCATCGAGAACGCCTTCGAGCACACGCGCATTCTGCTCGAGCGCATCGAGATTGATGCGCGAGCGCGGATCGATCGCCTTGGGCTCGGTGAGAAACTGCAAGGCCGGAAGCTCGAATTTCTCGGCTCGCAGCAAGGAGGGTTGCGCTTCCTGGGCCAGGCGCTTGCCGGGCTTCGGGCGGGACGCCGGCGGGGTGACGCGCGGCGTGGTGGTCGCGGGTCCCCGCGCGGGCACGGCATCGAGGCCATCGTCGTCCGCGTCGAAATCGTCCTCGTCTTCGAGTGCAGGGCGCGGGCTGACGGCGCCGACGCCGAATTGCGGCTCCATCCGTTCCGCCCTGCCGGATGCGACCGTCAGCGAGCGCGTTTCGGCCGGCCGACGCCGAAAGAGACGGCGCGTGCCGGCGCGCAGCGAATAGCCCCAATGGGCAAGCTGTCCGAGCGGCACCGCTAGGAACCCGCCGCCCTCGTCCTCCTCATCGTCCTCGGTCTCGTCATCCGCCGGAACGACGCGCTTCGGCGCCGGTTTGGCCGCGTTCCGCAGGGCCGCACGCTTCGGCTCGGCCACAGTTTTGCGGGCCGGCAGCAGCCCGAAGGCATGAACGAGGAGGAGAGCGGTCAGCGCGGCATAGATCCCCTGCGTCGCCAGCCTCGCCGTCGTGCTGTCGGCGCCGATGAAGATCGACGCCGGCAGCCGAGCGACCAGATCGCCGAGGACGCCGCCGAGGCCGGTCGGCAATGGCCAATGTGCGGTCACTGGCAGGAAGGCCAATGCTCCGGCGCCCAGAACGGCCGCCCCCAGCCAGCTCGCCGCCATCACGCCGCGAAAGCGGCGGATGCCGCCGAACAGCGCCCGCCAGCCCCAGATCACGGCCGGAAGCAGCAGGAGGACCGCGCCGATGCCAAAGAACTGCATCAGCAGATCGGCGAGGATCGACCCTGGAAAGCCGAGCGCATTGGCCGCCGGCTTGGACGTCGCATAGGAGAGCGACGGATCGTCGACCGCCCAGGTGGCGAGCGCCACCGCGACCGCCGCCGTCCCGCCGATGAGGGCGATACCGATTGCAAGGCCGAGATGCCGCTGCACGAAACGGCGCAGCCCGTCATCGTCGGAGTCGAGGGCCAGGGCTTCGGAACGGATCGAGCGCATCGTCACATCCTGTCCTTCACGATCGGTCGAAAATATCTGCCATGCGTGTCAGTGCCTCGCGGGTGACGTCGAGGTCCTGAACCATGGCGATGCGCAGGTATCCGACGCCGGGATTGTGGCCCTCGGAATCCGGCAGGCACAGATATCCGCCCGGTATCGTCCGCACCCCGCCCTCCTGCCAGAGCCGGACGGCAGCCGCTTCGCCATCCGGAACGGGCAGCCAGAGAAAGAACCCGCCCTGCGGCACGCCCCCGCCGAGCCTATCGCCGAGGATTGCCTCGGCCAGCGCGAATTTCTCGTTGTAGAGCGCGCGGTTCGCCGCGACATGGCTCTCGTCGGAATAGGCCGCAACCGCCACCGCCTGCAGCGGGCCGGGCACCTGTGGCGCCGCCATGTTGCGCAGCCGCGTCCAGCCGGCGATGAAGCCCGGATCCCCCGCCGCGAAGCCGCAGCGCAGCCCCGGCAGATTGGAACGCTTGGAGAGCGAGTGGAACGTGAGGACGTTGCCATAGCCATCGCCCAGCGAATCGGCCGCCTCGAGCACGCCGGGCGGCGGCGCCGTCCGGTAGATCTCCGAATAGCATTCGTCAGCCAAGATCATGATGTCGTACTGCCGCGCCGTCCCGATCAGTCGCTTCCATTCGCCGAGCGTCGCGACGCTGCCCTGCGGGTTGGAGGGCGAAGCGACATAGATCGCGACGGTGCGCGCCAATATGTCTTCGCCGAGCGTGGCCAGATCGGGCAATGTCCGCTCGCCATCCGGCTCCACCAGGACGATCTCCGCGCCCGCGGCTTCCGCGCCGGCCGCATAGGCTTGGTAGAACGGGTTCGGCAGCAGCACGATCGGGCGTTCGATCCGGCGGGTGCGTTCGCGCGCGCCAAGCGCCGCGAAGAACAGCCCCTCACGCGAGCCGTTGAGCGGCAGCACCATCCGTTCCGGGTCGATAGCGTGAACGAGGCTATAGCGATGACCGAGCCAGTCGGCGATGGTGCGGCGAAACGCATCGGTACCGCGAATGGCTGGGTACTGGCCGAATTCGCTGAGATGCGCCGCGATGGTCGGCCCGACGAAATCGGGGATCGCATGCTGCGGCTCGCCGAGGCCGAGCAGGATCGGCGGCCGCCCGGGCGGGATGCCCGCCAAGCGGTCGTTCAAGCGGGCGAAGGGCGAAACGAGCCTTACGGCGCTCGTGGTGCCGGCCATGCCGATCCTCGTCGGTGAACTCCAGGCGCCGACTCTAGCCGCCCTTGGTTAAGCCCCCTTTAACCATCGATGTCCGGCAAGGGCGGTTGGCAGCTCCGGGCCCGGCGAATAGCCTCCCAAAATGAAAAAGCCCCGGCGGGAAGCCGGGGCCAGTTTTCGCGCTTGGGAGGACGGGGCACGCGAGGCGCCCCGTTTCGCGATCAGCTGTGGTAGGCGCGCTCGCCATGCTCCTGGATATCGAGGCCTTCGCTCTCGACTTCGGGGCGCACGCGGAGGCCGACGATGACATCGACGATCTTGTAGAGGATCGCCGAACCAATGCCGGACCAGACGATCGTGAACAAGACGGCCTGGATCTGCACCCAGACCTGATGGCCCATCGCATAGTCCTTGATGCCGGTACCGCCGAGCGACGGGCTGACCAGAATGCCGGTGGCGATGGCGCCGACGATGCCGCCAATGCCGTGGACGCCGAAGACGTCGAGGCTGTCGTCATAGCCGAACGCGTTCTTCACCGTGGTGACGAAGAAGAAGCAGACGATCGAGGCGACGAAGCCGAGGCAGATGGCGCCGACCGGACCGGCGAAGCCGGCAGCCGGCGTGACGGCCACGAGGCCGGCAACAACGCCCGAGATCGCGCCCAGCATGGACGGCTTGCCGCGGACGACCCATTCGATGAACACCCAGCCGATCGCCGCACCGGCGGTCGCGACGAAAGTGTTGATGGTGGCCAGACCCGCGACCGAGCCGGCGGAGAGAGCCGAACCGGCGTTGAAGCCGAACCAGCCGACCCACAGCAGGGAGGCGCCGATCATCGAATTGGTCAGCGAATGGGGCGGCATCAGATCCTTGCCGAGGCCCATGCGCTTACCGACCAGGATACAGCCGACGAGGCCCGCAATACCGGCATTGATGTGGACGACGGTACCACCGGCGAAGTCGAGGGCGCCGAGCTGGAACAGCCAGCCGGTCGACTGCCAGACGCTATGGGCGACCGGGAGGTAGATGAACGTGACCCAGAGGATCATGAACAGCACCACCGCCGAGAACTTCATGCGCTCGGCGAAGGCGCCAACGATGAGCGCCGGGGTGATCGCCGCGAAGGTCATCTGGAAGACGACGAAGACATATTCCGGAATAGTGCCGGAAAGCGTGTCGGGCGTGATGCCCGCCAGGAAGGCCTTGGACAGGCCGCCGATGAAGCCGCCGCCATCGGTGAAGGCGAGGCTGTAGCCGTAGAAGACCCAGATGACCATGACGATCGAAGCGATCAGCAGGCACTGCATCAGCACGGACAGCATGTTCTTGGTGCGGACGAGACCGCCATAGAACAGGGCAAGGCCCGGGACGATCATCATCAGCACGAGGACCGAGGAGATCAGCATCCAGGCGGTGTCGCCGGAGTTCAACACCGGCGCGGCCGCGACGGCCGGAGCTGCGGCGGCTGCAGCGTCGGCCGCGGGTGTTGCGTCCTGGCCATAGGCCATGGCCGTCAGCGTCAGCAGCGAACCTGCCGCGCCGAGCAGTGCATAAGGGGCATTTCTGAACTTCATGGAACCTCTCCTCTCGGTCCGACCGTCCGGTCGGCTGCCAGCGCCCGGAAGGCCGAGCCCCTTCTCGCGTATGTTGGCCGCGTAGTCGGCGATACGATCAAACATTGTGCAACTTACCATCTCTATCGATGCGGAAACGAACCGCTGCCTCCGTCAAAGAGCGTCGGAATCGGTCTCGCCCGTGCGGATGCGGACCGCCTGTTCGATCGAATAGACGAAGATTTTTCCATCGCCGATCTGGCCGGTCTTGGCGGCACCGCTGATCGCTTCCACGACCTGATCGACAGAGCCGGAAGGCACGGCGATCTCGACCTTGAGCTTCGGCAGAAAGCTCACGGCATATTCGGCGCCACGATAGATCTCGGTATGGCCCTTCTGGCGGCCATACCCCTTCACTTCCGTCACGGTCAGTCCCTGCACGCCAATGGCGGTGAGGGCGTCGCGTACCTCGTCGAGCTTGAATGGCTTGATGATCGCCATAACGATTTTCATGTCATCTTCCCGTCTATTTCCGGCACTTCTGCACCGTCGTCGATTGGTCGACCGGAAATGCCCCCGCTGCGCGTAAAGCCTTTCGCTGGCTAGCGTCTAACAAAGTCCGTGCCAGATGGGGCCTGACATTTCAGCACGGCGTGTTTTCGCGCAATTATTGGCTGCATCGCCACAGCAGACGAGCGATCTGGCCATGATGCTCGTGCATACAATATGCAGATGACCAGAAAATGATCAAAAAAACACCCCGAACACGCCTAATATCTAGGCATCGCCTCAATCGCGAGCAGGGGACGCCTGGACGCTCCTCACGAGGCCTTCCTGCGCGACGGAAGCGATCAGCGCTCCGCCGCGCTCGTAGAGGCTGCCGCGATTGAAACCGCGCGAGCCATGGGCAGACGGACTGTCGCTGACATAGAGCACCCAGTCGTCGAAGCGGAACGGCCGGTGAAACCACATGGCGTGATCGAGGCTGGCCACCTGCAGCGTCGGATCGAACACCCAGCGCCCCTGCGCGATCAGCGTCGTGTCGAGCAAGGTCAGGTCGGAGGCATAGGCGAGGACGGACCGCACAAGCCCGACATCGCTTCCAAGCTCGACACGCGGCCGCATCCAGACCGCCTGCGCCGACGCAGAGCCATCCCGTCGCATATAGGCGCCGATATCCACCGGACGGATCTCGATCGGTCGGGGCCGTCGCCAGAACTTATGCGCCGTCCTCGGCGCCTCGCGCAGCAGCACGTCGAGGAACTCCGCCTCGGATGGCAGAGCATCCGGTGCCGGCACCATCGGCATCGACGTCTGGTGCTCGAGCCCTTCCTCCTCGGCATGAAAGGACGCGGCCATCGAGAAGATCACCTGGCCATGCTGCTCGGCCAGCACGCGCCGTGTTGAGAAGGATCCTCCGTCGCGGATCCGTTCGACCGCATAGATGATATCGGCCTCCGGGTCGCCGAGACGCAGGAAATAGCCATGCAGCGAATGGCAGGCTCGATCCGTTACGGTACGCGACGCGGCCATCAGAGCCTGGCCCAGCACCTGGCCGCCGAAAATGCGCTGCCAGCCCGGATCGAAGCTGCGACCGCGGAACCGGTTGTCGTCGACGGGATCGAGATCCAGTATGGAAAGGAGATCGTCGGTCACGGTGGAGCCCGGCGGAAAGGAAGCGGCGGCCGGCCGCGCCTCCAGATGCGGCGGCGCACCGGTCAAGTCAATGGGCCAGTTCGCGCCTGCCATCGGGACCGCGGCAGCCGACTCGATGCAAGGAATGCCGTCATGACCAAGGAGACCCACGAACCGTCGGGCGCACCGCGGCGCTTCGACGTCGTCATCGCCGGCGGCGGCTATGTCGGCCTCTCGCTGGCGCTGGCGCTGCGTAAGGGCGAACCTTCGATGGCCGTCGCCGTGGTCGATCCGGCACCGCTGGGCGCCGGAACCCGCGACAGCCGCGCCTCGGCGATCGCCGCGTCCGCGCGTCACATGCTGGAAGCGCTCGGCATCTGGGAGCGCCTCGCGGACGAAGCCGAGCCGATCACCGAAATGGTAGTGACGGACAGCCGCACCCGCGATTCCGTCCGCCCCGTCTTTCTCACTTTCGCCGCCGACGGCGCGCCGGACGGCCCGCTCGCCCATATGGTGCCGAATGCCGCGCTGGTCGGCCATCTCCTGGAGGCGGCGGATCGCTGCGGCGTCGTCCGGATCGAAGGCTCCGTCGCCGATTTCGTGGCGACGCCCTCGGCGATGGTGGTGACGCTCGCCAGCGGCGAGGCGATCAAGGCCCGCCTGCTCGTCGCGGCGGACGGGGCAAAATCGCGGCTTCGCGATCTCGCCGGCGTCCGTACGGTCGGCTGGGATTACGGCCAGTCGGGCATCGTGGCGACGGTCCAGCATGAGCGTCCGCATGGGGGCCGCGCCGAGGAGCATTTCCTGCCGGCAGGACCCTTCGCCGTCCTGCCCCTGCCGGGCAACCACTCTTCGCTGGTCTGGACGGAGACGACCGAGGCAGCCGAACGCCTGCTCCGCGCTGACGAGTTCACGCTCCAGTTCGAATTGGAACGACGCTTCGGCCATCATCTCGGCGCACTCAGCCTCAAGGGCAAACCGCGCGCCTTCCCGCTCGGGCTTCGCGTCGCGCGCCGCTTCATCGCCCCGCGCTTCGCGCTTTGCGGCGATTCGGCCCATGCGATCCATCCGATCGCGGGCCAGGGCCTCAATCTCGGCTTCAAGGATGCGGCGGCGCTCGCCGAGACCGTGATCGACGCCGCCCGCCTCGGCCTCGATCCGGGCATGATCGAGACTCTGGAGCGCTATGAGCGCTGGCGGCGCTTCGACACGGTGCAAATGGGAATGGTGACCGACGGGCTGAACCGGCTGTTCTCGAACGACAACCCGGCGCTGCGGATCGCCCGCGATATCGGGCTCGGCCTCGTCGATCGCCTGCCGCGCTTGAAGCGGCGCTTCATCGACACCGCCTCCAATGCCGCCAGCGGGCCAAAGCTGCTGCGCGGCGAAGCGGTCTGATCAGATATCTTCGATCGGCCGGGCCTCGTCGGGCAGCATGATCGGGATGCCGTCGCGGATTGGATAGGCGAGCCGCGCTGCGCGGCTGACCAGTTCCTGCCGCTCGAAATCATAGTCGAGCGACGTCTTGGTCAGAGGGCAGACCAGCATTTCGAGAAGCTTGGGGTCGATCCGGCTCGCCGGACGCTCGGGCGCGGCCATCCTATTGCAACAGCTGCGATGCATCGCCGCGACGCGCGAGCGAGATTTCCGTGAGCGCGATCAGCGTCTCGGCGCGCGAGCGAAGGTCTGCCGCCTCGAGCAAGGCCTGCTTCTCCGCCGGACCATAGGGGCTCATCATCGACAGCGCGTTGACGAGCGTCTCGTTCGAGGTACGGCCGATATTGTCCCAGTCGGCCTCCAGCCGATGCGCCTCGAGATAGGCCCGGAACACGTCGAGCAGCCGGTCGCGGTCGACACCCTCGGCTCCGGCATTCTCCTCGAAATCCTCGCGGAACGGCTCGGCCGTCACGCGGCAACGGCGGAAGCCCGAGACCGCCTCGACCTCCTCGACGATTCGGAAGCGCGAAATGCCGGTCAGGCAGATCATGTAACGCCCGTCATCGGTCTCGCCATACGACGTGATGCGCCCCATGCACCCGATGGGGAACAGCGCGCCCTCGTCGCTCTCGGCGACAGGCTGGATCATGCCGAGAATGCGATTGCCCGCCATCGCCTCGTCGACCATCGCGAGATAGCGCGGCTCGAAGATGTTGAGCGGCATCTGCGAACGCGGCAGCAACAACGCTGCCGAGAGCGGGAATACCGGAATGATCTCCGGCAGATCCGCCGGAGATCGATAAGTGGCCTTACCAGCCTGCATGCGATTTGCGCCTCAAGAAAACAGAACGGAAGACAGACGGCGACGTCCCGAAAGGGTTGCCTCATCGGTCATTCCCCAGGCCTCGAACAGCTGGACCAGCTGTTTGCGGGCCTTGTCATCTTCCCAATTGCGGTCCGCCCTGACGATTTCAAGGAGGCGGTCGGTCGCGCCCTCACGATCGCCCTTAGCGTTCAGCAGCAAAGCCAGATCGAAACGGGCGGCAAAATCCTTGGGATCGCGCTCGATCCGCGCCGCCAGTTCTTGCTCCTCGCCCAGTTCGGCGGTCTGCGCGAGCAGCGCCAGCTGTGCCTTGAGGCCTGTGACCAGCGGATCGGCAGCCGCCGCTTCCGGCACGCCGGCCAGAAGCGCCTCGGCCTTGTCCGCTTCGCCCACGGCGATATGGCAGCGGGCGAGCCCCACCAGCGCCTTCAGGTTCTCCGGCTCGGCCGCAAGCACCGCAGCATAGAGCTGCGCCGCCTCGGCCGCCGCGCCCGCCGTCAGAAGCTCTTCCGCCTCGACAAGCGCCGCCTCAATCTCGCCGCCGCCGGCGGGTCCGGCCAGCTTGTCGATGAAGGCCTTGACCTGTCCCTCGGGCAGCGCGCCCATGAAACCGTCGACCGGACGACCATCGACGAAGGCGATGACCGCCGGAATCGACTGGATGCCAAGCTGGCCGGCAACCTGGGGATGGTCGTCGATGTTCATCTTGACCAGCCGCACCGCACCCTTTGCCGCCTTGACCTGCTTTTCTATCACCGGGGTCAGCTGCTTGCATGGCCCGCACCAGGGCGCCCAGAAATCGACCAGCACCGGCTGGCGCCGCGATTCCTCGATGACGTCCTTGGCGAAGGTCTGCGTGGTCGTCTCGCGAATGAGATCGTCACCGCCGCCGGCGGGGGCGGGCTGGAACGAAGTGCCGAAGCTGTAGCTGGGCTGGTTCATGGGTCTTGCCTTGATCATCCGCCTGAAGTTGATCCGCCCCGCCTCTGGCAGGGCCTTTTCGAGCCCAAGATGGCGCTTCGCCGTCCGATTTACAAATCCGTCTGGATCGAAACGGCGGAAAAGTCGACAAGGCGTGGCGCGTGGCCCGTGGCGGCGAGGAAGCGTAGCAGATCGGCGCCGGAGATTGTCGTCGTCGCGGTATTGACGAGCGGATGGAAATTCGCGGCCTCCGCTGCGGCGAAGCGATCGTCGAGGACGAGCTCGATGCTGGGCGGCCGGTCGTTCAGCAGCGCAAAGGGCGTGACCGAGCCGGGGGTGACGCCCAGAACGGCAAGGAGCCGCGCCGGCGCGCCGAAAGAAAGCCGCCCCCGCGCGCCGATCCGTTCATGAAGCCGCTTCAGATCGATCTCGGCCGCCTCCTCGGCGACGACTAGAAAATGCCGGTCCTTCTTGTCCTTCAGAAACAGGTTCTTGGCATGCAGCCCGCGCAGCTTGCCGCGCAGCCGCCGGCTCTCCTCGACGGTGAAGAGCGGCGGATGATCCACGGTCTCCGTGGGAATCGATAGCGAAGCCAGGAAAGCGAACAGATCGGACGACGAGGCAGGCATGGAGGGGTTCCGCACAGCAGACGAACTGGATAGCGCCGCAAGCCGCCGGAGCCAAGAGAACAAGGCCAGGGTACAATCCAGAAGATGAAGAGTTGAAGGCCGTGAAGTCGGCGCCAGACGGGATCAATGTATGGGTCCGTGCAGGGCGGGACGACGACTGGCAGCGGCGTTCCCCGCCTGCAAGGCAATTTGCAGAGCCAGTTCGTCTCGGAGCCGTACGCCACGATTGCAGGCCGGCAGACATCGACACGCCCCATCTGCGTTGGATGCAGGGTCCCGCGAACCAGCCAACCCAACAAGCGGGTGGCCACGAAAGCAGGTCGGCACGGGCCGTCATCCACAGGCAGCCGGGCCGGCGCAAAACCCTGTTGCATTCCATCCACGCCTGCGCCATAAGGTGCGCCGTCCGACGACGTCGGGCACGGATGCGGGTGTAGCTCAGGGGTAGAGCATAACCTTGCCAAGGTTAGGGTCGAGGGTTCGAATCCCTTCGCCCGCTCCAATTTTTCCGGAACCCACCGGAATGCGAAAAAGCCGCGGATCTCCGCGGCTTTTTGCGTTTTGGGGTCAAGCGGATCCGGAATTCGGCTAGCGAGGTTGAGCGTTCATGCAACCCGCGGCGCCGCGCTGTCACGGGTTCGATCGGACGGGATGCTGAGGCCCGCCATGGCAGCTGGATCCGGGCCAATGTCTGGAAGGGCGACCAACCGGGATAGCCGAATTTCGAATGGCCGCCCGGAGATCGCGGCCAAGCGGCAGCGAATCGGGCTATCGCCGCGTGAAACTATGAAGCACCCGCATTCTTGGCCCGCCGGGTGTTGCGGCGATAGTCGCTGGGGCTGAGACCAGTCGCCTTGCGGAATGACCGCGCGAAATGGGCCGGCGCCGAATAGCCGAACGAGGCGGAAATCTCCGTAACGGACGCCTCGGTGTGACGCAGCAGTTCGGTCGCCCGGCGCCCGCGGACGATGCCGGTCAGCGTGCGGAAATCAGTGCCCTCACGGTTCAGTTCGCGCTGGAGCGTGCGGACACTGATGTCGAGCGAGCGCGCGGCGCTTTCGATCGAGACCTTGCCGGAAAGAACCTGCGACCAGATCTGCTCGGCGAGCAGGTCGCGCAGGCCGGAGAGCTTGGTGCAGTCCGTGCGCGCACGGGCGACGTCCTCGACGGTGATCAACGCCGCCGTTCGGTACGCCAGCGGCGTCGCCTCGAGCCATCGTCGGTCGAGGCAGAGCGTGACAGTCGGGGCATCGAACAGAACCGGGCAGCCGAATGTTTCCTCGAAGCTCGCTGTCTTCGGCGGTCGCGGCAGGTCAAGCTCAAGCCGCACAGGCCGCCAGGCAGGCGGCAGAAACGCGCGGCAGAGGCTCAACACGACGCCGGCAGCGCCGCAGGCGACCTGGGCATAGCCGTCGCGGCCGCGCGCCGCGCTCGAATAGGTGATGCGGGCGAGCTTGCCTTCGATGCGCAGCCCGACCACGTCGCCGCGGCTGTGAAAGCCGATGGTGGCGATCGCCCGTTCGATCGCGGCGCCCAAGGTCGGCGCGGCCAGCAGGTAATCGCCCCAGCAGCCATAACTTGCGATCGTCAGATAGGGGGCGAGAAGCAGCCCGAAATACTCCTCCCCCGCGAACCGTGCGACCGCGCCTGTGAAGAGCGTCATGGTCGCGTGCGGGATGAAGCAATCCCGGTTCTCGATCGCCTCGATATCGAGCATGGCCGCACGTGTAGCGCGACGGAGCAAGGACTCGCCGTAGGCATGGCGGACGAAATCAGGAACTCCGGCCAACGCCGTTACGCAGATGAGCGGCATCGCGTCGAAACGAGACGCGGCGGTCAGGCGTGCGACGGTTGGCGCAAAATGGTTCGTCATGGCCTGGCCTCTCGACCTAGTTTCCCGCGCACGCCAAAAGAAGTCGGGTTGGGAGAGTTCTCCGGCCCGAACAGTCGAACAACTGACTCTAGCGATCTTTCGCGGGGATGACAGGCCCCGAACAGTCGGCTGTCGGCGTCGATGTGATTTTGACAGACAAGAGGGCAACTTCGATGAAACGTACCAGTGTTGCGGCGGCGGCCTTGCTTTCGAGCATCGTTGTCGGCGGCTGGATGGCTCCGGCGCATGCGCTGACCACCGACGAAGCGAAGAAGATCGCGATGGACGCCTATGTCTATGGCTATTCGCTGGTCACGACGGAAGTAACGCGCGTCCAGATGACCAATGTCGACAAAGCCGACGGCCTGCATTCGCCCATGGGCCAGTTCGGCAACGTCAAGCGCTACCCGCCAGCCGACTATCGCGGCGTTTCCGCGCCGAACGCCGACACGCTCTATTCGCTGGCCTGGATGGACCTCGACAAGGAGCCCTGGGTCTTCTCGCATCCCGACATGGGCGACCGCTACTTCCTCTTCCCGACCTATGATCTCTGGATGCCGGTGATCGCCTCCCCCGGCTCGCGGACGACGGGCGAAAAGGCGGGTAACTTCCTGATGGCCGGCCCGGGCTGGAAGGGCAAGGTTCCCGCCGGGATGACCAGGATCGACGTGCCGACCCGCTATGTCCTGATCCTCGGTCGCACCTATGCCAACGGCACCGACAAGGACTACGCCGAGGTGAATGCGCTGCAGGCGCAGTACGACCTCCGTCCGCTGTCGGCCTTTGGCAAGTCGGACTATGTCTACCAGGCTCCTGCGGTCGATCCGAACCCCGGTTATTCTATGACCGACAAGCCGCAGCAGGTTATCCTCGGCATGGGAACCGAGGGTTACTTCAATCGGCTCGCCACGCTGATGTGCCATGACGCGCCACCCGCCGCCGAGGACGCCCCAATCCTGGCGGAAATGGCGAAGATCGGCCTTGAGCCCTGCAAGCCGTTCAGCCTTTCCACGCTCGGTGCCGATACGGCAGCCGCGCTGAAGGACCTGCCGCAGCAGGCGCTCGACTTCCTCGGCAAGAACGAGTCGACCATGGGCGTCGAGAAGAACGGCTGGGTCTTCGCACAGGTCGGCGCCTACGGCACGGATTATGTGAAGCGCGCCGTGGTCGCGGCGTTCGGCTGGCCCGCCAATCTGCCGCAGGACGCCGTCTATCCCTATACGATGGCGGACAAGGACGGACATCCGCTCAATGGCGCCAACAAGTACACATTGACCTTCGCGAAGGGGCAGGAGCCTCCGGTCAATGGCTTCTGGTCGATCACCATGTATGAGATCGACCAGGGCTGGTGGTTCGTGCCGAATGCGCTCAACAAGTTCACGGTCAGCCCGCGCGACCACCTCGTCCCCAATGCCGATGGCTCGGTGACGCTCTACTTCCAGAACGAATCGCCCGGCAAGGACAAGGAAGCGAACTGGCTCCCGGCCCCCAAGGGTGCGTTCCTGCCGATGATCCGGATGTACTGGCCGAAGGAGAAGGACCCGTCGATCCTCAACGGCACCTGGCTGCCACCACAGATCGTCAAGGTCGACTGATCAGCCGATGGGCAGGAGAGGCGCCCGCCTCTCCTGCCCCGGCGCGTCCGGCGCGACGTCACCACACCGTATCGTGGATCTGGCCGGTCTGGACATTGACCAGACCGAGCGGCGCGAAGGGGCTGGGGGCGACCAGGACCCAGCGCCAGGGCGAACAGGTCAGCGTGGCGAAGGACAGCCGCTCCGGGAACCCGGGCCACCAGCGCGGCGTGAAGGTCGGCTCATACATCCAGTCGATCGCCTTGGCCTGCTCGTACAGGGCCTGCATGTCGGCATCGAGGGCCGCGGCCGAGCGGCAGGACATCAGGCCCGCGACCTCGTAGCGGACGGTTGCGACCACCCGATTGTCGGCAACCAGCACCCAGCCGCCCTGGATCCTAGATAGCTCGTTGACGGCCACGGCCATGGCCTCGTCGGACGATCCTACGCACCAGATATTGTGCTTGTCGTGTCCGAGCGAACTGGCGACGGCGACGTTGGGCGTGCGCGGGCCGGTGCCGAGCCAGAACATTTTGGACACCGACCGCGTGCCAGCGAAGCGATCGACGATGGCGAACTTGGTGATGTTGCGGCTTTCGTCGCGCTGCACGAGACCGTCGCGAACCGGCAGTTCATAGGTCAGGAAATCGTCGGCCCAGTGGAACGGCCGAAGCACCGCGGCCTGCATGGTGGCGCGGCCGGGCGCGGCGGGAATCCCGAAATCGCTGGCCGCAAGTTCACCGCCCACCTGCACCGTATCGGTGGCCCAGGACGGCCAGGCGATCTGCGGCACGGGCTCGATATATTCCTTGCCTCTCGACACCTGGCGACCGTCGGCCCAGACCTCGGCGATCTCGAAACTCTGCAAATCGGACAGCAGCACGATATCGGCAAAGCGGCCGGGCGCAATGGCGCCTACCCAGGGGGTCAGGCGCATATGGCGCGCCGGATTGATGGTCACGCATTGGATGGCGATTTCCGGCGCGAGGCCGGATTGGATCGCCACGCGGACATTATAGTCGGTCGCGCCCTTTTCCAGGGTTTCGCTGGCGCTGCGATCATCCGTGGCGAAGGCGATCTGCGACCAGTCCTGCAGGCCGCGCTCCAGCAGGCCCTTCAGGATGTCGGGCATGGAGTGGACGCGCAGTTCCATGAACAGGCCGTGTCGCAGCTTGTCCCAGAACTCGTCGACCGTCCACGCTTCGTGGTCGGACGCCAGCCCCGCGGCGGCGAAGGCGTTGATCGTCGGCAAGTCGCGGATACCTGCGGCATGGCCCTCGACCACGCCGCGCTGTTCGAATGTCGCCTCGATCATGCCCCAGAGCCGGTCATGCGAGCCGTTGCCGGCATCCCACACCGCCGGCCAATCCATCACTTCATCAAGGCCCGCCACCATCAGGCTGTCCTTGAGAAACGCGGACTGCTCGTCATAGCCGAGCCAGCCGCCGCCATGTTCGTAGGCGGTGGGCGGCACGGCGGAACCGGGCAACGGAAATATCTTGAGCGGCGAACCGTGCCTGCGCGCGGTCATCCAGAACTCGAGCGTGCGCGACCCACGGACGTTGGAGAATTCGTGGCTCGCCTCGCAGGTCCAGCTATTGCCGCGCGGCAGCACCAGGGCCGCTTCCCATTCGGGCGTCAGATGGGAGCTCTCAATATGCTTGTGCACTTCGCCGAGGCCAGGAATGGCCATGAGATCGGGGCGATGCTCGTGATGGCGGCAGCTTCCCGGATAGGACCCGGCCGGGCCGACATAGGCGATGCGATCGCCCTTCATGACGATCTCCTGGTCGTCCAGCCAGGTCCGGGTCGCGACATCGAGCAAGCGCCCGACGCGCAGGCAGACATCGGCCGGCGACTTGCCCATGGCCACCAGCGTCAGGGCCTTGCGAATTAGGACTTCGGACTTTGCGTCGATCATTCGGAACCTGATGAAAGCGTCCCCACGCCGGGACCTGCGAAACAGACGGAAAGGATACGGCCCGATCGCGGACCCACCGCACGGAAGCCATGGTCCATGGCGCCGTCGAAATAGACCGAGTCGCCGGTGCCGAGCACCACGGGAGCGTAGGGGCTCATTTCGAACGCCACCGACCCGTCCAGCACATAGACGAATTCCTCGCCCCGATGAGCGCTGCGCACGCTGGGGCTGCCGGCCGGGCGCGGCGGAATGTCGATCAGCATCGGTTGCAGCGACTTGGCCGCCAGATCGGATCCCAGGGCCTCGTAGAGCCCCATATCGGTTCGGAAATGCGCGCCCTGGCCAGCCCTCGTGATCGCTCGCGCTGCGCCGGAAAAGCGCGGGTGGGGATTGCCGCCGAGCAGATCGACAAAATCGATGTCGAGCCCTGCCGCCAGCCGGGTCATCACGCTATAGGCCGGCTGGGTCTGGCCGTTCTCGATTTTGGACAACGTCGAAATCGCGACGCCGGTGCGCCGGGAAACCTCGGCCAGCGTCCAGCCATTGGCCTTGCGCAGGTCGGATAGCAGTCTGGCCACCGCGAGGGGGTGTACGTCTTCGCCCCGACCAGACGGCGCCAGGGCGGCGCGACGGCCGGCAGATCGAGGGCGCATCGGTCAGTCATCCTCCGGCGGCGGCACGGGGCCCTTGCGCTCGACGATGAGGCCGTAATGCTGCGGTTGGCGGTGGCGGGCCAGGTTGAAGATGGTCTGGCGGTACAGCGTTGCCATATCGAGATCGCAGCGCGCGGTCACCACCTCGTCGCCGGTCGAAGTCGCCATGGCCACGACCTGGCCCGAGGGCGCCACGATCATCGACTGCCCGATGAGGTTCGAGCCCTCTTCCAGCCCGGCCTTGGCGGTTGCCACCACCCAGATCGAGTTCTGATAGGCACCGGCCTGCACCGACAATTGACTGTGGAAGCCGGTCAGGCTGTCGAAATCGAAATTCCCGGTGTGGTCATCGGGCGTGTTGTAGCCGACTAGCACCATTTCGACGCCCTGCAGCGCCAAGACCCGATAGGTCTCGGGCCAGCGGCGGTCGTTGCAGATGCACATGCCCATGACGGCGCCCATGGTACGCCAGACGGGGAAGCCGAGATTGCCCGGCTCGAAATAGTACTTCTCGAGGTGCTGGCTGTCGCGGCCGGGTTGCGGCGCATCGTAGCCGGGCAGATGGATCTTGCGATATTTGCCGACGAGACGGCCGGCCCGATCCACTAGGACCGAGGTGTTGAAGCGGTGCCGCCCACCATCCTCTTCACTGAGTTCCGCATAGCCGAGGTAGAAACCGACGCCAAGCCGACGGGCCTCGTCGAACAATCTCTGCGTATCGGGTCCCGGCATACTGGATTCGAAAAAGACGTCGATCTCGGATGGATCGGTCAGATACCAGCGCGGAAAGAAGGTCGTGAGCGTCAGCTCGGGGAACACGACGAGTTCGGCACCGCGCTTATGCGCTTCGTGCAACAGGGCGATCAGCCGGTCCACAACCTGATGGCGCGTGTCCGAGCGGGCAATGGGTCCCATCTGGGCCGCGGCGGTGACGATGGACCGTTGCATGGTGATCCCAAACGATACGCACGCGCCAATTTTCCAATTGGAAAACCGGCTCGGATAGGTTGATTTCAGGCAGATCGTGACGGCAAGACCGCAACCCTGTCAATCGATTTTCCGTATAGAAAATTGCGATGGACGCCGGCTTTGCGCTTGTCCATATTCTTTACCGCCAGTGCGATCATGGAGGTGTCGCACCCGGCGGGTCGGAGGGTCGAGATAGCGTAGGATTGCGGCGATCGCCGCGGCATGGGGAACGAAAGGGTAGGCCCAGATGACCGAAAAGAAGATGATGATTTCCTATCGTGGCCGGCTGCGTTTGATGGCGGCGCTGGCACTGGGAGCCCTCACCGGCCCGCTGATGGGTGGCCTGGCCTTCGGAGCCGAGGCCCTCAAGGTGGCGATGATCCTGCCGGGCCCAATCAGCGACAATGACTGGAACGCTGGCGGCTATGCCGGACTGCAGGCCGCGGCCGCCAATCTGGGTGTCGAGGTTGCCTATAGCGAGAACGTCGCCGATGCCGATGCGGAGCGCGTGCTGCGCGACTACGCCTCGCGCGGATACGGCCTGATCTTCGCTCATTCGTTCTCGTATGGCGATGCGGCGCTGGCCGTGGCGGAAGATTTCCCGGACGTCAAGTTCATGGCCGGCACGGCGAAGAACCTCGCCCCCAATGTCGGCACCTACGACAATCCGGACTATCAGGGTGCCTATCTCACCGGCATGCTTTCCGCCGGCGCCAGCAAAACCGGCACCATCGGCTGGGTCGGCGGCAATCCTGCCCCCAACATGCTGGCCAACTATCACGCCTGGGCCGCGGGCGCTCAGGAAGTGAACCCCAAGGCGAAGGTGATGATCTCCTGGCTTGGTTCGTGGTTCGACCCTCCGAAGGCCAAGGAAGCCGCCATCGCCCAGGTCGAGCAGGGCGCCGACGTGCTCAGCGCGCAGTCGGTCGGCGTGATCGACGCGGCCGTGGAAAAGAACGTGCTGGTGATCGGAGCCGTTTCCGACCAGAACCATCTCGGCCCCAACGTGGTGCTGACCAGCGTGCTGTGGGATCTCGGACCGCTGGTGACGGATGTCACCAAGTCGGTGAGCGACAATCGCTGGGAGAGCAAGGCCTGGAGCTACGGCGTCAAGGAAGGCTCGATCAAGCTGGCCGACTTCCATGGTCTGGACAGCAAGGTTGATCCGGCCGTGCTGACCGCCGTCAAGGCCAAGTTCGACGCCATCAAGTCGGGTGCCTTCGTCGTGCCGCACGACACGTCGATGGTCGAATAGGCCTTGGGCTTCAGTCCTGAAACCGAACCGGCGCCGCTCAGCCTGAGCGGCGTCACGGTTCGCTTCGGCAATTTCATTGCCAATGACTCGATCGACTTTTCCGTCGGTCGCGGGGAGATCCATGCCCTGCTCGGGGAAAACGGTGCCGGCAAGACCACGCTGATGCGCGTGGTGGCTGGCCTGCAGGTGCCCCAGCAAGGCACGATCCTCATCAATGGCCAGCCCGCACGTCTGACCTCCGCCCTCGACGCTGCCGCACTGGGCGTCGGCATGGTGCATCAGCACTTCATGCTGATCCCGACGCTGACGGTGGCGCAGAATGTCTGCATCGGCATCGACCGCGCCGGGCGCTATTTTCCAAGGCTCGGGCAGGTGGCGCGCGAACTGGACGAGATCGGGGAGCGCTACAATCTGCGTGTCGATCCGCATGCCCGGGTGGGTGACCTCTCGGTGGCCAGCCAGCAGCGTGTCGAGATCGTCAAGGCCCTCTATCGTGGTGCCCGCATCCTCGTGCTGGACGAGCCGACCGCTGTCTTGGCGCCCCAAGAAGTCGAGGGGTTCTTCCACGTCCTGCGCAGGCTGGCCGAGGCCGGAACCGCCATTGTCTTCATCAGCCACAAGCTGGGTGAAGTCATGGCGCTCAGCCACCGCGTCAGCGTGCTGCGCCATGGCCGCCTCGTCGCCAGCATGCCAACGTCCCAAACGAACCCCGCCGAACTGGCCAGATTGATGATCGGAGAAGATCTCACCCTGCCTGTGGTCGACGAAACGGCTGTTGCCGGTCCGATCGCTATCGAGGCGCGCGGCATCGGCTATGTCGACGAGCGACAGGTGACGCGCCTCAGCGACGTGTCGCTGGCGGCGCGAAGCGGCGAAATCGTCAGCATTGCGGGGGTCGACGGCAACGGGCAGCACGAGCTGGCGGAGCTGCTCGCCGGCCTGATCACGCCCAGTTCCGGGACTGTCATCATGGCGTCTGCCGCCGGAGCCATCGACGTCAGCCGAAGCGGACCCGCGGAGCGGATCGCCCTGGGCCTGTCGCATATCCCGGAGGATCGGCAGCGCACGGCGCTGGTGGACCTTTCGATTGCCGAAAATGCCGTGCTGGAAACGATCGACCGGCCGCCGCTGTCGCGCCGGGGCCTGTTGTCGCTGCCGGCCATCGAGACCTTCGCGAAGCGCCTGATCGCTGACAACGACGTTCGCTGCATCGGGCCTCGCCAGCGGGTGATGACGCTTTCAGGCGGCAACCAGCAGAAAGTGGTGCTCGGGCGCGCCCTCAGCCGGGAACCAAGCGTGGTCATCGCCGTGCAGCCGACCCGAGGGCTCGACATTGGCGCCACAGCCTTCGTGCATCAGCAATTGCTGGCACAGCGGGCCCGTGGCGCTGCCATCGTGCTGGTATCCACCGAGCTGGACGAGGTGCTGGCGTTGTCGGACCGCATCGTGGTGATGTTTGCCGGCCGCATCGTCGGTTCGATGCTGCGCCGCGACGTCACGCTCGATCGGCTGGGCGCGATGATGACCGGGCATGCCGCATGAGTGTCAGCGAGCCGACCATTCTGCCATCCGCCGTCACCGCCGCCCATGCGGCACGGCGAACGGAAATCGTCTCCAGCCTAGTAGCGGTGGGACTAGCCCTGGCGGTCGGCGCGGTGCTGATCCTCGCCTGGGGCGCCAATCCGCTGACTGCCTATGGCGCCCTTTTCGACGGCGCCTTCGGGTCGTGGAACAGCCTGGCCGAGACGCTGCTGCGTTCCATTCCGCTGACCTTCACCGGCCTGGCGATCGCCATTGCGTTCCGGGGCGGCGCGTTCAATCTCGGTGCCGAGGGCCAGCTCTATCTCGGCGCCACCGCGTCGGCCTTTGTCGGGCTCATGCTGCCTGGCCTGCCGTCCCTCATCCTCATCCCGGCGATGATGCTGACCGCCATGGTTGTCGGAGCCCTGTGGTCCGTGCTCGCCGGCATATTGAAGCTGCGGTTCGGCGCCAACGAGCTGATCACCACGATCATGCTCAACTACATCGCCATCTTTCTCGTCGCCTATCTGTTACGCGGGCCGCTCCAGGAGGCCGCCGGATATTTGCCGCAGACCGAGCGGCTGGCAGCCGCCGCGCGGTTCCCGAACCTCATCGAGGGGACGCGTCTCCATATGGGCGTCCTGCTGGCGCTGCTGGCCGTCGTCCTGACGCATGTCGCGCTCTGGCACACCACCTGGGGCTTCAAGCTGCGCGTGGTCGGCCTCAATCCGCGCGCCGCGCTCAATGCCGGCATCAACGTCACGGCCATCACCGTCTCGGCTTTCCTGCTCAGCGGCGCGCTGGCCGGGGTCGCGGGCTATATGGAGGTTGTCGGCGTGCAGCGCCGCATGATCGAGAACCTGTCGCCGGGCTTTGGCTATACGGGCATCATCGTCGCCCTGCTCGGCCGCACCAATCCCTTCGGCGTGCTGGCGGCGGCGATCCTGTTTGCCGGGCTGCAGGTCGGCGGCAGTACTATGCAAGCCGCGTCGGGCGTACCGAGCACATTGACCACCATCGTCCAGGCGCTGGTGGTCCTGTTCGTGATCGGACGCGGCGCTTTCGACACGTTGTTCGCCCGCGGGAAGGCCGTCTGAGCCATGGATATCCTGGCCTATCTCTCGGATCCCGTGACGGTCGGCTTCCTGCAGGCCACCACGCGCCTCGCCATTCCGATCATGCTCGCGGCACTGGGCGGCATGTTCGCCGAGCGAGCGGGCGTGCTGAACATCGGCCTGGAAGGCACCATGCTGAGCGGCGCCTTTGTCGGCTTTGCCGTGGCCTTCGCCAGTGGCAACCTGTGGCTCGGCGTTATCGGCGGCATGGTGGCCGGCGCCGTCATCGGCCTGATCCTGGCCTTCTACACGGTGCGGCTCAGCAGCAACCAGGTCGTCGTCGGCATCGCCATCAACCTGCTGATGGTCGGTGTCACCAGCTATGCCTTTCGGGCCCTGTTCGGCACCGGAACCAACGCACCGCGCGTGACGCCCTTCCCGGCCATCGACATCCCGTTGCTGCACCAGATTCCACTGCTCGGCCCACTGCTGTTCCAGCAGGGCGCTCTGGTCTATGTGGCGCTGCTGCTGATCCCCGCCGCCTGGATCGTGGTCTCGCGCATGGCGATCGGCACGGCGATCACCGCTGTCGGCGAGCATCCGGCCGCGGCGGAGACGCTGGGCATCTCGGTCAACGGGATCCGCACCCTGTGCCTGGTGGTCTCAGGCCTGCTGGCGGGCCTCGGGGGTGCCTTCCTGTCGCTGAGCGCGACGGGCCTGTTTCTGGACAACATGACAGCCGGGCGCGGCTATATCGCATTGGCGATCTTGCTGCTCGGGCGCCGCAATCCCTGGGGCGTTCTCGCGGCCGCGCTCTTGTTCGGCGGAGCGGATGCGTTCCAGCTGCGCGGCCAGAATCTCGGGATCGGTGTCCCCTATCAGTTCCTGGTCATGCTGCCCTATCTTCTCACCGTCATCGTGCTGATCGGCTTTGCTGAAAAGGTGCGCGACCCCGCGGCGCTCGGACAGCCCTTCCAACGCCACAAGGCCGAATAGGACTTTGGGATGCTCATCGACAGCCATCTGCATCTGGATTTCGACGAATTCGCCACCGACCGCGACGAGGTGATGGCACGGGCCGCGGCGGCCGGCGTCGACGCCTATGTCTGCATCGGCATTCGCGTGCGCGATTTCGGCCGGGTGCGAGCCGTCGCCGAGACCTATGACAATGTCTGGTGCACGGTCGGCACGCTGCCTCATTTTGCCGACGAAGAACATGACGTCACCGCCGCCGAGATCGCAGCCCATACCCGCCACCCGAAAGTCATCGGCATCGGCGAGGCCGGTCTCGACACGTTTTACGGCAACGCCTCCTGGGATGCGCAGGTCGCTGTATTCCAGGCCCATATCGATGCCGCCCGCGAGACCCAGTTACCGCTGGTGATCCACTCCGTGCGGCAGGACGCGGCCATGATCGACATGTTGCGGAGCGGCATGTCCAAGGGCCGTTTCCGCTTCGTCGTGCACGCCTTTTCCGGCGGCCCCGAACTGGCCAAGACGGCGCTGGAGCTCGGCGGCTATCTCGGATTCGGCGGCCTGCTGACCTATCCGGACAACCATGCCATGCGGGAGATCGCAGCATCGGCCCCTGCCGACCGCCTGCTGCTGGAAACGGATTCCCCCTCGCTGGCGCCTGTTCCCTACCAGGACGAGCGCAACGAACCGGCCCATATCGTGCGGACGGCTCAGCTTCTGGCAGAGTTGCGCGGCGTCACGGCTGACGAGCTCGCCCGCACGACATCCGACAATTTCTATCGCTTGTTCGCGAAGGCGCGTCTCTGACCCGCTCTTCTTCCGGATCTTCGTTGGAAGGGATCCGCCTGCCGGACGCTCCGCGCCTGATCGACGCCGTCCTGCAGGCGGAAACAACGTTCAGGGAAGCCGGCTGCGTTCGGGCTGCTTCAGCGTCTCCTGCGCGGCCTTCAGCTGGGCGCGTGTATACATCAGCGCGTGGGACGCCAGATCGTGGCTGTCCTCCCAGAGATTGCGCCAGATGCCGAGGATACCTTCCAGCGGCTGGCCGACGACGCGCGAGGAGAAGCTCTCGAACGCGATCGGTCCAGTATAGCCGATCGCGACCAGCGTCCGGAAAACCTCGGCGAGGTTGATGGTGCCCGAGCCGAGATAGCCGCGATGCGAATCGCCGGTGTGGAAATAGCCGATATACGAACCCGTATCGCGGATCGCCGCGCCGATATCCGATTCCTCGATGTTCATATGGTAGACATCGAGATGAACCTTGACGTTCGGCGCGCCGATCCGCTTGCACAGCTCGACACCCTGAGAGGCGGTGTTGAGCAGGTTCGATTCGTACCGGTTCACCACTTCCAGGCCGAGCGTGATGCCGCTGGCGGCCGCCGTCTCGGCGACTTGTCCCAGCACTTCCGCGGACATCGCCACACCGGCGCTCGTGGTCGGCCAGACATTCTTCTGGAACGCCGAATGCAGGATGCCGCAAACATATTGCGCGCCGAGATCCCGGGCGACGCGCACCGCATCCTCGAGCTTCTGTTTGCCGCGCGCGGCCTTTTCCTTGTCGCCGCTGGAAATATCCGTATCGGCGTCCAGCCCCAGCGACAGGTTGATGCCGATCCCGTTCAGTTCCAGCTGGCGGCGGGTGAAATCGACATCGATCGAGCCGGGATCGAGCGCCGGTGCCTCGATGAAATCATATCCGACCTCGGCCGTCCTCGCGATCGCCCGCGTGCACTCCTCGTGGCTCCATCCCGCTTCCCAGACGAGCGCGTGAACGCCGAGTTTGTTCATTTCAGTTTCTCCTCCCTTTGACACGCCTGCGTGCCGATTCTTGGTTCGACGCAAGATGGCCGGGAATCGCTCCCTTCGAAAGAGCCTTTCAGCGAGCCACCGTGCCGACGCTACTCGCCATAGGGGATCCAGATGTTCTTGACCTGGGTCGCCCGGCCGAGGAATTCGCGCCCTTCTCCGGAGGCCGGGCCGAACCAGTCCCGTTCGACCGTCTCCGTCCAGACCTGCTTCAGGTTTCCGGCCGACGCCTTCTCGACCCGGCTGGCGATCTCCGACGTCCCGAAATACCAGACGCCGTCCACTTCCTCGTGCTTCGACAGATCGACGATCAGGGCATCGCGGTCGCCGGTCACGATGTTGACGACACCGTCCGGCAGATCCGATGTCTCGAACACCTGGTAGAAATCGGTCGCGGCGAGCGCATAGCGCGGCGAGGGAAGGGCGACGACGCGATTTCCCGTGGCGATCGCCGGTGCGAAGGTCGAGACGAAGCCCAGCAGGCCCGGGCTTTCGGGACAGGCAATGCCAAGAATGCCGACCGGTTCATTCATCGCCAGCGCCACGCCGCGGATCGGGGGTCGATGCACCGCGCCCTCGAACTTGTCGGCCCAGGCGCCATAGGAGAAGAGCCGCGACACGGAAGCGGCCACTTCCCGCGCGCTGTCCTGCTTGCGCTTGCCGGTCATGGCCGACAGACGGTCGGCAAATTCCGAAGCGCGCGCCTCCAGGTTCTCGGCGATGTAATAGAGGATCTGCGCGCGGTTATGCTCGCTCGCGCCGGACCAGCCGGTTGCCTTGCGCGCCGCCTCGACGGCATTGCGGATGTCCTTGCGGTTGCCCTCGCCGACCTCGCCCAGCACCGCGCCGGTGGGCGTCAGGACAGGGCGTGAATAGCCGCCATCGGGCCGCGCCTGCTTGCCGCCGACATAGAGCTTGGCGGTGCGATCGACAAAGGCCGTGCCGAGGACGTCGCCGGTCGGCGCCGGCTGGGGCTCGGAGCGAAGCGGGACGGCCTTGACGCCGCGTCTGAGCTTGGAATAGGCCGCCAGCCCCTCCCGACCGCCTTCGCGCCCGAAACCGGATTCCTTGTAGCCGCCGAAACCGACCCCGGCATCGAACATATTGGTGCCGTTGACCCAGACGACACCGCATTTGAGCTTTGGGGCGATGTCGAGCGCGAGCGACAGCGTCTCGGACCAGATCGAGGCGGCGAGGCCATATTCGGTATTGTTGGCGAGTTCGACCGCTTCTGCGGGCGTGCGGAACGTCGTCGCTACCGCCACGGGGCCGAAAATCTCGACCCGCGCGACGGTCGACGCCGGGTGAACCCCCGTCAGCAGCGTTGGCGGATAGAAGCAACCGCCTTCCGGCAGGCGGGCGCCCGGCTGATGCAGCTTCGCACCCTCCTGGACACCGAGCTCCACCAGTTCGCGGATGCGCTGGAGCTGCACCGGATGGACGATCGCGCCCATGTCGATCGCCTTGTCGAGCGGATTGCCGACGCGAAGCGTCTCCATGCGCGCCCGCAGCTTGGCGACGAAGCGATCATGGATGCCTTCCTGCACCAGCAGGCGGGAGCCCGCGCAGCAGACCTGGCCCTGATTGAACCAGATGGCATCGACGACACCCTCGACAGCCGCGTCGAGATCGGCATCTTCAAAGACGATAAAGGGCGATTTGCCGCCGAGTTCGAGCGTGAGGCTCTTGCCGGTTCCGGCCGTCGCCTCGCGAATGATACGGCCGACCTCCGTCGAGCCCGTGAACGCGATCTTGTCGATCTCGGGATGGCGGACGATCGCCTCTCCCGTCGTGCCGTCACCCGTGACGATGTTGACGACTCCGTCCGGCAGGCCCGCCTTCTGGCACATCTGCGCAAACAGCAGCGCTGTGAGGGGGGTGTATTCCGCCGGCTTCAGCACGACGGTGTTGCCGAGCGCGATGGCCGGGGCGACCTTCCATGCCAGCATCAGCAGCGGGAAGTTCCACGGAATGATCTGGCCGCAAACGCCGATCGGCTCCCGATCGGCGAGTTCGCTGTCCATGAGCTGCGCCCAGCCGGCATGATGATAGAAATGGCGCGCGACGAGCGGGATGTCGATGTCGCGGCTCTCCCGGATCGGCTTGCCGTTATCGAGCGTTTCGACGACGGCGAAAAGGCGGCTGTGACGCTGAATGAGCCGCGCTAGGGCGTATAGATACCGAGCGCGCTGATGACCGGAGAGCGCCTTCCATGCCGGCCCCGCCTTCGCCGCAGACTTCACGGCTGCGTCGACATCCGCCGCATTGGCGAGAGCAATCTTTGCCAGCACCTCGCCGGTCGCGGGCGCGACGGTGTCGAGCGTGGCGCCGGATTTCGCCTTACGCCAGGCTCCGCCGATGAACAGCTTCGTCTCGGCACCAAGGCTACGGATCCACTCCCGCGCCTCCTTGTCGCTCTCGGGGGCGGGACCGTATTCCATCGTTTCGAGGATCTCAGCAATCGACATGGGACTCTCCGGGATCGCTCCCTGACCCGATGCAACCGAAAGGTCGCTCAGGCCATCGAATGGTGGCTGAAGGAGGCGTAGCGCCCGGTGACATGGTGTTCGAGCTGGCGCTCGATATCCGCCAGAAGCGACGAGGCACCGAAGCGGAAGAGGTTAGGCTGCAGCCAGTCATTGCCCAGCTCTTCCTTGATCAGGGCGAGATAGGCGAGCGCGTCCTTGGCCGTCGAGATACCGCCGGCCGGCTTGTAGCCGACGACATGCCCGGTCATCTCGCGATAGTCGCGGATCGCCCGGATCATGGTGAGCGTCACGGGAAGCGTCGCATTGATGCTTTCCTTGCCCGTCGACGTCTTGATGAAATCGGAGCCGGCCATCATGGCGACCCAGGAGGCGCGGCCGACATTGCGGAGCGTCTGCAGATCGCCGGTGCCTAGGATGGTCTTCATATGCGCAGGTCCGCACGCATCCTTGCAGGCCCGGATCTCGTCATAGAGCGCGCGCCAATTGCCGGTGAGGACATGCTCGCGCGTAATGACGATGTCGATCTCCTCGGCGCCATCGGCTACCGAGGCCCTGATTTCCTCAAGGCGCGTCGCGAAGGGGGAGAGGCCCGCCGGGAACCCGGTGGAAACGGCGGCGACGGGAATGCCGGAGCCCTGGAGCGCATCGACCGCCGTCGATACGAAGCGGTGATAGACGCAGATCGCGCCGGTGGTAATCCTCCGTTCGGACAGGCCGAGTGCCGCCTGCAAATCGGCGCGCAGCGGATGCATCGCCTTGGCGCAGAGCCGGCGCACGCGCCCGGCCGTGTCGTCGCCGCTGAGCGTCGTCAGATCGATGCATTGAAGGGCGCGGACGAGCCAGGCCGCCTGCCAGTCCTTCTTGACGGTGCGCCGGCCGGCCAAAGCGGCGGTCCGGCGCTCGGCAGCGGACAGATTGACCCTCAGGCTCTCGACCGGATCCGCAGTGAAGGCGATGCCGGGATTGGACGGCTCGGGTCCCTGCACGCGCGTTCCCGCAATCACCCGCAAGCCACGATCCGTCATGCTGGACGCCTCCTGAGCGCTCACGCCGATCTCCCTGCTACATCACTTCCCAACCTATCATGTTGTACGTATAACATGCCAACATGACTGTCAACGAAACGGACCTGCGCTGGCCCTGCGAATTCCGAGGTTGGCAAAGGCGGTTGTGTTGTTGTTATGCTTACATGACAAGTTTTTTGGACGCCGCCAGCCGGTGGAGACTCGCCGATGATTAACCGCGCATCCCCGATACCGCTCTATTTCCAGCTGGCGGAAGTCCTGAAGCAGGAAATCCAGTCCGGCGCCCTCGCTGTGGGCAGCAAACTGCCGACGGAGAACGAGCTTTGCGAACAATATGACGTGTCGCGAAGCGTGGTGCGCCAAGCCTTGCAGTCGCTCTCCCAGGAAAACCTGATCGAGACCGAGCGCGGCCGGGGGGCCTTCGTGCTGGAGCGCAAGGTTCCGATCGAGATGGCTCAGCTGCTGGATCCGCTGCAGGAGAGCATGGCCAAGGCCGGCTTCAAGCTGACGACTCGGGTGCTGAAGCAGGAATTGATCACGGCGCCTGCCTATATCGCCGACCAGATCGGCGAGAGCGATGCCATCTTCCTGGAGCGGCTGCGCTTCGCAGACGGCATCGTGTTCCTGGTCGTGCGGAATTATCTTCCGTTTTCGCGCACCCCGGACCTCCTCGCCTCGCAGGATCTTGACGAGGTCTCGTTGTACCGCCATCTGGCCGAGCGCTACGACATCGTCGCGACGACCGGAAAGCGCCAGGTCGAACTCGCGAAACTCAACGATCAGAGGACGGCATCGCTTCTGCAGGTCGAACTCGGCAGCTACGTTCTCTTCAATCGCGAGGTGACCTATGACCAGAACCGGAAGGTCATCGAATATTACGAATCCTGGCACCATCCCGATCGGACCCGGCTGACGATCGACCTGCAGCGGCGCTATTGACGGAGCGTTGAAGCCCCTCAGCGGGTCGCAAGGAGCCGGCGAGCCTCGTCGATGACGCGGTCCGCCGTCACGCCGAGATGGCGGTAGACTTCCGGACCCGGCGCCGATTCGCCGAAGCTCTCGACGCCGACGACGGTGCCCGGCCCCTTGAGGAACTGGTGCCAGTAGAGGGGCGACCCTGCCTCGACGAAGACGGCGGGCGTTCCGGTGGCGAGGACCTCGTTGCGGTAGCCCTCGTCCTCACGGGCGAACAGATTGCCGTTGGGGATAGACACGACGCGCACCGTGAGCCCATCGGCCTCGAGCCGGTCGGCCGCGGCGAGAGCAAGGGCAAGCTCGGATCCTGTCGCCGCGAGCACGATATCGGGCTTGCCGGTGCCCCGCTGGCGCAGCACATAGCCGCCGCTCCGGATGCCGGCGAGATCGGACGGCCCATGCGCGAACACGGCTCCATCCTGGCGCGCGGCGATGATGACGCTCGGCCCCTTCCGCTCCAATGCCGAATGCCAGGCGACCAGCGCCTCCAGCTCCGAGCCGGGGCGCCAGACCGAGATATTCGGAATGGCGCGCAGCGCGACGATCTGCTCGACCGGCTGGTGCGTCGGCCCGTCCTCGCCGACGCCGATCGAATCATGCGTGTAGAGGAAGATCGAGCGCAGACCCATCAGAGCGGCCATGCGCACGGCATTGCGGCTGTAATCGCTGAAGACGAGATAGGATGAGCCGTAGGGGACGAGGCCCCCATGCGCCGCCATGCCGTTCATGATCGCGGACATGCCGAATTCGCGCACGCCGTAGTGCAGGAAATTGCCGCTGAAATCAGACGCCGTGATCGAGCGGGAGGCCGAAGTCCAGGCCAACGTCGAAACGGACACATCGGCGGAGCCGCCGATCAGTTCGGCGGCCAGTCCGGCGAGCTTTCCGGCGACCCGGCTCGAAGCCCGCCGGATCGGCTGCTTGACGGGGTCGGTGATGACGATCCGCTGGGCCTCCTCTTCCACCCAGGCCATGATGGCCGGGGACACTTCGCCCGCCATCCGGCGCTCGAATGCGGCGGCGAGTTCGGGATGCGCCGCGCGATAGGCCGCGAACAATTCGTTCCAGGCGGCCTCCTGCGCCGCGCCGCGGGCGCGGGCGTCCCAGGCAGCGTAGATATCGTCGGGAACGAAGAAGGCCGGGTGGTCCCAGTTCAGCGCCTGGCGCGTCAGCGCAACCTCGTCGGCGCCGAGCGGCGCGCCATGCGCCTCCTCCTTGCCCTGCTTGTTCGGCGCGCCGAAGCCGATGATCGTCTTGCAGCAGATCATCGTCGGGCGATCCTGTGACTGCCGCGCCAACGCCAACGCCTCCGACACAGCCTTCGGATCGTGGCCGTCGACATCGGCGATCACATTCCAACCGAGCGAGCGGAAGCGCGCCGGCGTATCGTCGGCGAACCAGCCGCCAACCTCGCCGTCGATCGAGATGTTGTTGTCGTCATAGACGGCGATAAGCTTGCTCAGCCGAAGCGCGCCGGCCAGCGACGCCGCCTCCTGCGCGACGCCCTCCATGAGGCAGCCATCGCCGACAAAGACATAGGTGGTGTGGTCGACGATCGGGAAGCCGTCGCGATTGAACTCGGCCGCGAGTTTGCGTTCGGCCAGCGCCATGCCGACGGCATTGGCGAAGCCCTGCCCGAGTGGACCGGTCGTGGTCTCGACGCCGGCGGTGATGCCATATTCGGGGTGTCCCGGCGTCTTCGAATGCAGCTTCCGGTGGCGCCTCAAATCCTCGACCGTCAGGCCATAGCCGGAGAGATGCAGCAGCGAATAGATCAGCATCGATCCGTGGCCGTTGGACTGGACGAACCGGTCTCGATTCGCCCAGTGCGGATTGGCCGGGTTATGCTTCAGGAAGTCGTTCCAGAGGACTTCGGCAATATCCGCCATGCCCATGGCCGTTCCGGGATGCCCCGAATTGGCCTCCTGAACGACATCGACCGTCAGGAACCGGATGGCATTGGCGATGTCGCGCCTGGCGAGGGACTTCATGGCTCGGAACCTCAATTGGAATGCTTTGACTTATTGTGTTGTCCGGACAGCATGGGTCGGCGCCGCGCCCTTGCCCGATCACGGGTCCAGCCCGACCGGCCGCGGCGCCTCAGTGCGCGGCGGGCCGTTCGGCGAGCAGCTCCTGCCCTGTGATGATCATCTCGACCTCCTGGACCGTCGTCGTCTTCGGATCGATGTCGTCGGCAACGACACGGCCGCCGCGCATGACGATAATCCGGTCGACGACCTGGAAGACGTGATGGATGTTGTGGGCGATGAAGATGCAGGAATGGCCGGCATCGCGCATTTCCCGGACGAAGCGGAGTACGCCCTGCGTCTCGGCGACGCCGAGATTGTTCGTCGGCTCATCGAGAATGATGAGGTTCGACTCGAAATACATGGCGCGGGCGATAGCGACGGACTGGCGCTCGCCGCCGGACAGTGCGCTGATCGCGGTTGAGGGCGGAATGTTCTTCTCGATCCCGACCCGCTTCAGAAGCTTCCTGGTGACCTGCTCCATCAGCTCCTGGTCCATGCGGTTCAGGAACTTCCAGCCCTTGATCGGCTCCCGGCCGAGGAAGAGATTGCGCGCGATGGAAAGCTGCGGCACCAGCGCCGAATCCTGATAGATCGTCTCGATCCCGCTGGCGATCGCGTCAGTGGTCGAACGGATGGCGACCTTCTTCCCCTTCACATGGATCTCGCCGGACGACATCGGTACCGCGCCGGAGAGCACCTTGATCAGGGTTGACTTGCCGGCGCCATTGTCGCCGAGCAAGCCGACGACCTCCCGGTTGCCAACATCGATATTGACGTCGTGCAGCGCCTGGACGGCCCCGTAGAACTTGTTGACGCCGCGCATGCGGATGAGTTGTTCGGTCATGCTCAGGCGCCCCCACCGTTCCGCCGTGCGAAGATGGCGCGCAGGATCATCATCCCGAGGATAATCGCGCCGATGAAGATGTTGTAGGCGAGGCCGGGCACGCCGACGAAGACGATGCCGTTGCGCATGACGCGCAGCAGAAACACGCCGATCACCGTGCCGACGATCGTGCCACGGCCGCCGGTCAGCACCGTGCCGCCGATCACAACCATGGCAATGACCTCGAGCTCATAGCCGGTGCCGCTGTTCGGATTCGACGCTGCGGTGCGGATCGAACTCGTGATGCCGGCGAGGGAGGCCAGGGCCGCGGAAAGCATGAAGAGGGCGATCTTCGTCCGGGCGACATTCACGCCGCGCGCATGGGCGGCGTTGGGGTTGCCGCCGACGGCCTGGAGCCAGTTGCCGAAGGCGGTCCAGCTCAGCACATAACCGGAGACGACGGCCACGACGGCGAAGATGGCGAAGGAGGAATAGAAGCGGAAACCGCCGATATAGAACGAACCCGCCAGCCCGTCGGTCAGCCAATTGTTGCCGCCGCTCCAGGTGCGCTGGGGGAATCCGTCGGTGATGTAGAGCGCCGTTCCACGCACGACCAGCAGCATGCCCAGCGTCACGAGGAAGGACGGGATCGCGAGCCGCGTCGTGATGTAGCCGTTGCACCAGCCGATGAAGAGGCTGACGGCCATCGTGATCGCGAAGGCGGCTTCCAGCGATACGCCGGCGCTGTTGAACAAGGTCCACATCAGCACGGCCGAAAACCCGAAGACCGATCCAATGGAGAGATCGAATTCGCCCGCCGTCATCAGCAGCGTCATAGCGAGGGCCATCAGCCCGAGCTCGACCGTGAACGCCATGATGTTGCTGAGATTGCCCAGCGACAGGAAAGCCGGACTCATAATACTGAATATGATGAACTCGGCGACCAGCAATATGAGCGGTCCGATCTCCGGACGCCGGATGAGGCGTTGAAACATGCTGCCCTCGGATTGAAGATTTCAAAAAAGAGGAGGCATGCACCGATGGTGCACGCCTCCCCAGGCAGCATCACTTCTTGGGAGACATCATCTCGATATACTTGGGCGCGTCGGCCTTTTCGTACATCGAGCCGGTGAGGATATTGAAGTTCGGGGTGATCCCGCTGCGGGCCATTGCCGCGAGCGAGAGGGCGAGATAGCTGGCCGCCTGCGGGTCGTGCCAATGCGCCGCCTGCACATAGCCGTCCACCACCTCATTGGCGGTGTCGAGCGAGTTGCCCCAGCCGACGACCGGGATATCGCCGGGCTTCACGCCGACCTGGTCGAAGACGCGCTTGACGCTGCCCGAGACGAGATCGCCCAGCGGGAAGATCGCGTTGATCTTGCCGCGATTGGCGGTGAGATAGTCGCTCATGCGCGAGATGATCTCGGCCTGGTCGAGCGTCGCCTCGGTCACCTCCCAGGTGATGCCGAGCGGCTTCAGCACGCTGGCGATGCCCTTCTCCTGGTCGGCGCCATAGGTCGCGCCGGGAACCTCGACCGGCATCCAGATGAAGTCACCGGGCTTCACGAGCTTGTGGTCTAGGGCGTACTGCGCCGTCTCGGCGCCTGCCTTGAAATTGTCGCCGCCGACAAAGGCGAGGAAATGCGCGCTTTCATCGTTCGAGTTGAAGGCGATGATCGGGATCTTGCTGGCGGTCGCCTCGGTGGTGAGCTCGACAAGCGAACCCGCCTGGGGGCTCGCCGCCACGATGCCGGCTGCGCCAGCCGCGATCGCCGCACGCACGGCTTCCTGTTCAGACGGTACGTCGCCATTGTGGAAGGACGTCTGCACGGTGTTGCCCGTGTCCTTCGCCCATTGCTCGGCGCCCGCGAGATAATACGTCCAGACAGGGTCCGCCGGGGATCCATGCGAGATCCAGAAATAGGGCTTCTTGTCCTCCGCGTGGACGGCGGTCGCGAACAGAGTCGCGGCGGCCAACAGCACGCCAGCCAAGGCACGCTTCTTCATAGACTTATCCTCCCACTCTGATCAGCTGAGCCACCATCCTCCAGGCAGCCAACATGCCGAAGCTAGTCATATACTGACGAGCTGTCAATGTGTTGTACGTACATCATTATAACATGATTTAGTTGATTCTGGTGACGAATGGCGCTTCAGAGTTCACCTCTCGATCGGAACCAGGCCAACTGGGTCGTGTCGTTCGGAGCGCACCCTATGCCGGCTCAATTCCGGCATCGATCCGAGCCGCAGGCTGGGCACGGCAGCAATGCCGAGGCAGAGCGCACGCGTTTTCGGGCGACCAGATATCGGTTTCCGTCATTCGCCGCCCGCATGGGACGACGATCGATCGGCCCTAGGCCACGCCTTCGATGCCCTGCCATGGCGCGCTCGTCTCGAAGGCGGAGGCGATCGGAAGCGGTTTGCCGAGAAGGAACCCCTGCGCCTCCGTGCAGCCGATACGAGCAACGGCGGCCAATTGCTCCGACGTTTCGATGCCCTCGGCCGTCGTGGCCATGCCGAGCCGATGGGCAAGGCCGGCGACAGACTCGACAATGGCCGCGCTGTCGGCGCTGTGGGCCATGTCCTGGATGAAGGAACGGTCGATCTTGATCTTGTCGAGGGGGAAGGCCCTCAAATGGCTAAGGCTGGAGAACCCGGTGCCGAAATCATCGAGCACGATGCGCACCCCAAGGGCCTTCAATCGCCGCAGGACCTCCAGGTTACGCAGATCATCGGTAAGCAGCGCCGTTTCGGTGATCTCGAGTTCTACCCGTTCGGGAGAGAGGTTCGTCTCGCGCAGGACATCGACAATCGTCGTCACAATATCGCCGATGGCGAGCTGGACCGGCGACAGATTGATCGCGACCTTCAACGCGCCCGGCAGGCTGGCAACGTCTATGCAGGCT
The DNA here is from genome assembly GCF_026343945.1 of Kaistia algarum. NCBI lineage: Bacteria > Pseudomonadati > Pseudomonadota > Alphaproteobacteria > Hyphomicrobiales > Kaistiaceae > Kaistia > Kaistia algarum. Next base: position 2,234,942 of record NZ_JAPKNJ010000001.1, on the reverse strand, counting down.
TGGCGCAACACCCAGGCTCCGAGTTCGACGATCAGCCGCGTCTCCTCGGCGACGGGGATGAAAATGTCGGGTTTGATGAAGCCCTGCTGCGGATGCTGCCAGCGCAGCAAGGCCTCGAAGCCACATAGCCGGCCGGACTTCAGATCGAAGATCGGCTGATAGACTAAGGCGAACTGGCCCTCGGCGAGAGCCAGGCGCAGATCGGCCTCCATCTGCAGCCTGTCACGGAGCCGGGCTTCCATTTCCGCGACGAAGACGCAGGTCGTCGACCGACCTTTCGCCTTGGCCTCATAGAGGGCCAGGTCGGCTTGCTGCAGCAGCATGTTGGGATCCGCCACCGACCCGTCACCGAGGGCGATCCCGATACTCACACTGGTGCCGATGGTGTGACCGAGGATCCGGTAGGGCTCGCTGAGCGCCCCTATGATACGAGCCCCGAGAGTCTCCGCGTCCATTGACGAGGCCGGGGCCAGCTTGATGATCGCAAACTCGTCGCCGCCGAGGCGCGCGACAGTTTCGCCAGGGCCGACACAGGCATTCAGCCGCTCGGCGACGGTTCGCAAAAGCGCATCGCCGACCTGGTGGCCGAGCGTGTCGTTGACGTCCTTGAAGCGGTCGAGATCAAGGTAGAGCAGCGCCATGGGCGCGCCGCGCGCGCTGGCCAATCCGAGGGCATCCTTGATCTGTTCATGGAAAAGGGTCCGATTGGGCAGTCTCGTCAGTTCATCGTGGTGAGCCAGGAAGCGGATCCGGCTCTCTCGCTCGGAAAGCGCCTCGTTCTGACGCCTGGCCTCCTCGGTTGCCTCATTGGCCCGCCGATTGGCTTCAGCGAGTTCGGCGAGCGTCATCTTGAGCGGGGTAATGTCGGTACGAATTCCGACGACACCGCCATCCGCCATCCGGCGGTCGTGAACGAGCAGCCAGCGCCCGTCTGGCAGAAGCCGTTCATAGGCGCCACTGGCCTGCCGATGCCAGGCGATCGTCCGCTCGATGAATGCCTCGTGGGCTCCTTCAGCCTCTGGATACTGCCCAAGCTCAACGCCCCTTCGGAGAACGTCCTCAGCGGTAGTTCCAGGGACCATCAGAGGCGCGCTGAGTGCGTAAAGCTCACGATAGCGCTGGTTGCAGGTAACGAGGCGATCCTGTTCATCCCACATGACGAAGCCATCGGACATGGCGTCTATGGCGCCTGTCAGCACCGCCGCGGACCGTGCCCGCTCACTGTCCGCCCGTTCGCGCTGCCTGGCGGCGAAGAGCAGGGCCGCGCCGAAGGCCGCAATCAGAGCGACGCGGATCAAGGAGCTGATCGCTATGCGATCGCGATCTGCGCGCCAGCCTGCCAGTACCTCCTGCAGGTCTTGGACAAGCACCACACGGACGTCGGAATAGAGCGAGGTCCGGGCCACGATGAGACGCTCGGCACCATCCTTACCGGAACCGACGAAGGCTTGGCCATCCGCCACTTGCCCGCCCAACTCCGACTCATGCAAGCGACCCGTCTTGATCTCGTCATGCGGAAGCGCCGCGATCAGTTCCCCGCTGGGGCTCTCGAGATGCAGGATCGAGCCCGGAGGCATCCGCGTCTCCGCGATCAGCCCCATCAGCGTGAGCAGCGGCACCTCGGCAACGGCGATAATGCCGTTCCATTCGGGGACGGTTCGCGCCACGTAAAGCGACCATTCGCCCGTCAGCGGATTGCGTACGGGTCCCACGAGCGCTGTCGGCGAGCGGGTGAGGTCGGTGAGGTCGATCGAAAGAGGGTGGCGCATGTCTCGTGAGCGGGCCGATGCGAGGACGGTTCCGTCAACCCGGACGAGCATGAGATTTCGATAGGCGAGCGTCTGGAAGTTGAGCCCCGAGAGCAATTGGCTCGATAGGTCAGTCTCTAGCGGCGAGACCTTCGCCACAGAAAAGAGAGTGGCGAGGCTCGCCAGCGCCCCATGGACCTGAAGCAGCTGACGGTTCAGTGCATTTTCGGCCGCCTGAGCGGAGCGCTCCAGCGAGGATTGCGCGGCGCTGATCGCAGTCTGGCGACTCTGCACCACGATGATCCCGGGGCCGATGATACTGGCCGCCACCATGACGATCGTGGCACCAACGATGATCAACTTCAGGAGGCGCCAGGGCATGGATTAAGGACCAAAGGGCGAAAGGATCACTTTGTGCCGACCTTGATGCCGTGGAGAACCGCGAAATAGGTGTTCCAGTCCTGCATGCAGATCTCACCGCACCGCTCGATCCAACGCGGTAACACCACATCTCTGAGGATTTGGTTGCGTCTCTGCGCATCGGACTGCGAAGTCGCGACGACCGTCATCGGCCTCGCCGGAACAACGCCGCAGTCGGCTGTGCCCGCGTTGCACGCCAGCCCGCGGTTCGTATCCGTCTCGGCCTGCTTCCAGATGCGGTTCTCAAGCTCGGTGACGCCGTTCCGGATCACAAGGCGGTCGGCCGGCGGCAGCGCCTTCCAGGCGGTAACATTGGCGCCGAAGACGGAGAGTCCCCAGCTCAATGCCATGGCGTGCACGTGGGATGTATAGTCGTACAGGCCGATTTCATAGCCGCTCAGCGTCCCGGTGATGGCACAGTCGACGACGCCGTCCCGCAGCGCCGGAGCCACCTCGGCGAAACGCAGCAGCACCGGAATGGCACCAAGCCCCGTCATCAGTTCCGACTGGCTGACCGACGAGGTACGGACCCTGCGGCCGGCGAGGTCGTCGAGTCCCGTGAAAGCTTTGGAACAGAAGACCACTTGGGCGGGGTAGGCGTAGATTCCGAGCAGTTCAATATTGTACCGCGCAAGCAGGATGTCGCGCAGCCTCCCACGAAAGACATGAACCGTCTGTCGAAGCGTCACCATGTCGGGATTGAGAACCGGCTGGTCGACCGCGTTGAGTTCGGGATCGTCGCCGGATACGACCGACAGCAGCGCCGTGCCGATCGGCACCACGCCGAGACGCATCAATTGGAGCATCTCCTGGGGACGCAGCCCGCCTCCATCCATCGGACGGATCATAGCCGCAATGCGTCCTTGCGACCTCCGAGTGATTTCGCTCTCCCAGAACGGCTTCTCCAGCTTCGTATATTGGCTCACCCCGCCCAGTCCGCCGACGATCTGCAGCTTGACGGCAGCCTGACCACGGTCTTCGGCCGGCGCGGCAGCGGACAGGCAGGCCACCAGGGCAAGGCCCGACAAGGCCGCGATCGCGCCCGCGACCCGAATATGGGACAGGATCGACGGCACTCTGGATCCCAATCTCACGTCTCGCCTCCCGGCCAGGCGCCCTTGGCTCTGCGCTTCCCAGCCATCGGGGCGATCGTGGAATCGCTCAGCCTATGGCAGGCGAACGAAATCGGGACGCCTACCCTATAGATGAACCATGCGGCCTCGGCTTTGTCGATCACCCCGGGTTTGCGGGGCGCAAGGCTTCGGTTGCTGTAGCGGCCGGTCCTCCACACAGACGGCCGACAATCCGACGCGATCATCCATTTCAGGGAATTGGGGCGAGAGCCTCGACGCCGCGAAAGAGGCAGCGCCGGATCGACACCCCTTGAAGCGCTTTCTCAGGCAACAGGACGGAATGGATCGTCGTCGACGCGCGATCCCACGGTCCGACGCTGCGATCGTCGGATCTATCTGGCAATCGATCAGATGGCCGAAACAGCGTCTATATTCCGCCCCTACCTACCGCGTCTACATCAATAACAGTAAAATTGAACACTACTAATATAATATCTTATAATTCATTTGACTTATCGGCTATTCATATCCATCGTAATATATCTGACAACTATCTATTTCGGGCAAAAATCAATGGATTATCTGGTTAAAATACTGTTTTTGCTTGGCGGTATATCCGTAGCCTTCTTTGCATATCCCTGGGTGGGCAATGTCCGGATCTTCGTGGTGCAGCCGATTGGCGCCATACCCAAGGGCGTGACCGTCGTCGTCTATGGCGTCGAGGGGCTTCGCTTCATCGACAGCCCGGACGCCTTCTGCCAACGCAAGAGCGGCGGCGTTTCGCTGTTCTGCCGCGGCATGACGGCCGACAAGGTGGTCCGGGAAGGCACCATCCTGCTGCGCCTTCCGTTCAACCGGACGCTTTACGCCCTCTCCAACGCACCGGTTCTCGATCAATGAGGCCAACGGGTCGCCCCGCACAGAGCCGGAAGCCGCGCTCCGGCGCGCGGCGACGGGCAGGCAAGTTCACCACGCGTAGCTGACGCGTCCGGTACCGGCATAGGTTTGCGCATTCTCGGCGAGCTGGCTGTCGAAATAGACGCCCGCCGACAGGCCTCCGGCGAGGCTCAGTTCAGCCCCCGCGGAGGCGAGCAGGGAATTCGCAACGAGCTGGGCGCCGCGGACCTCGAAGCCCACGCCGGGCAACGTCAGAAAGCTGGCATCGATGACGGGATTGCCGCCATCATTATGGGCCCAGGCGAGGCGCGTCCGGAGCGACAGCACAGCTGCGTCGAGGATGATCCTCGTCCCGAGCCGAGCGCCGAGTTCAGTCGTCGTGGCAGTCGTCGTGTTCGAGGCATAGTTCAGCGCGAAGGGCGACGTGTTCACATAGCTGCTCTCGCTATAGGCCGGCATGAAGTAGGATTGGACCTGCAGGGCGGCATATGGCGTGACCCAACTCGAGCCCGGCACGCCGCCGACATTGGGCATGTCGAACTGGTAGCCGGTCTCGATCTTGCCCGCGACGTCATAGGCCACGAAATCCGCCGTGAAGCGGTCATAGCCGACCGCTGTCAGCGCGCGCTGTGTCGAGACGTCATTCAGCGCTGAGGCGAGCGCCGCCGCGACATAGGCGGGCCCGAAATCGGTGCGTCCATAGAGAGCCGCCTGATAGATATCGCTGTCGCCGCTGCCGAGATCATCGGCAAGACTGAAGCTCGCGCGCCCCGCTCCGAGGGCGAAGCCGATGCGCGTGCTCGGGGTCACGAGATAGTCGAGGCCGCCGGAAAAGCCGGCCGTCTTGATGTTTCGGTCATGCGTGGCGAGCGCCACGTCGCCATCGATATTGCTTTCATCGCCATAGCCAGCAACCCAGATGTTGATCAGCCGCGGATCAATGACCGGGGTGCTCTGAATGGCGGCCGTCGCCGCGTTCGCGTGCGCGGAGAGATTGTCTTCCGGACCGTAGCCGAGAACTTTGACCGTGGCCGGCCCGGTGCCGTTTCGATTGTTGAGCGGGGTGGTGCCATTGTTGCCGAAGGCGCCGTGATCGTCGCTCATCCGGCTGAACAGTTCGGTCATGAACGAGTTCATCGCTTGCATGCCGGCAGGCGCAGCGGCTGTGCTGGTCTCCCCGGCGAGCTCGGAAAACGCGGTCCGGAGCTGGTCCGGTGCGAGCAGGTTCAGAACCAGCGGCGCCTGGCCCCCGGCCGCGATATACGCATCGAGCCCTTCGGCCAGAGAGAGCTGGTTCGTCCCCGCAACGGGCGTTCCCGTCCCGCCCGTCGGCGTCCCACCAGTCCCGCCGGTGCCGCCGGTGGTCGATCCACCAGTGCCACCCGTGCCGCCGGTGCCGCCGGTGCCGCCCGTCCCACCCGTTCCCCCAGTGCCGCCCGTCCCACCATCGCCCGGCGTCGTCGGAGTCGGTGTGGTGATGACCTCGCCGAAAGTCGCCTTCTCGACCGTACAGACCGATATCGTATTGGTATCGAGCGTCACGGCGCCATTCCTGGCCAGTGCCGCGCCGCAATTAATGTTGGCGCCGGTGTTCAGCGTGATGCTGGTCAGTGCCAGAATTTCGCCAGCAAAATTCGTCGCCGTTCCGAGGGTCGCCGAACTGCCGACAACGAAATAGACGTTGTTGGCCTGGGCGCCATTGATCAGCGCGACGGAGGAGCCGCTACCGGTCGTCAGCGTGCTGCCGACATTGATGATGAAGACCGCGTTGGGATTGTTCTTCGCATCCAGCGTTACGGTACCCGTCAGTTGGGCCGACGTATTGTAGGAATAGACGCCCGGGGCGAGGACGAGGCCGGCAAGGTCCTGTCCCGTCAGATCGACGGTGGCGGGGCGCGCCGCGAGATTGTTATAGGCGGATACTAGATCGACTTGGGCCTGCACCGCCACTCCGTCGTTAAGATAGGTGGAGTACGGCGCTACGACCACACCTGGAGGAAATCCAGTGACTGCGGTGCCGGGACTGAGTCCAATATTTCCGTTGATGACCGTCGTGCCCGTATTCGTGATCGTGGAGCCGGCGAGGATCGCAAAACTTGCCAAATCCTCGGCATGTGCATTGGACGAATTGAGCGTCACGGCCGAAGAAAGTGAGACGGTTGCGGCTGCGAATATAGTTATGGGGCGCGTCCTCATTGTTTTTTCCTTCGCTGCCTACATATAAGGTCTAGTCAATTATTACCGGCCGGCAGTTTGAACGAGTGAGCAAAATTGCTCACTCCCATATCGATGATTCTGGCCTTCATTAGCAATTCGTGAACATTTTCTTCTTGACTTCGGGAGGCGCCAACATTTGTTTGAGCCAAATCTGTTCTTGACCACACCAGGAACCGGCAAGAACTTATTGAAAACACCGAGAGATCGGGTGCTGTTCTCGCAGGGCGATCCGGCCGATTCCGTGTTTTATATCCAGGCCGGCAAGGTCAAGATCACGGTGGTTTCCGAGCAGGGGAAAGAGGCAGTCGTCGCCATCCTCGGTGCCGACCAGTTTTGCGGGCAAGGCTGCCTGGCGGGGCAGACCACGCGCATGTCCACCGCGTCGACAATCATCGACAGCGAAATCATTCGGCTCGACAAGTCTGTGATCGTCAAGGCCCTGCATGATGATCCCAAATTCTCGGAGATGTTCGTTCAGCGCCTGCTGCAGAGAACGATCCGCGCCGAGGAAGACCTGATCGATCAATTATTCAATTCAAGCGAAAAACGGCTCGCACGAGCGCTTCTTCTTCTGGCCAATTATGGCCAGGAGGGGACGCCAGAGCCGATACTGACGAAGGTCAGCCAGGAAATGCTTGCCGACATGATCGGGACAACGCGGTCCCGAGTCAGCTTCTTCATGAACAAATTCCGGCGACTTGGCTTCATCGACTATGATGGTCATATCGAAGTCTACCCGTCGCTGCTAAGCGTGGTACTTAACGATAATCCTCATACTCGCTACGAAGAATAGCGTCGCCGCGAGTCAGCGTGTGACGATTACGGGCGTTCCGACATCAACGCGATCGAACAGGTCGGTTATGTCTTCGTTATACATGCGGATGCAGCCGAAGGACACGAATCCACCGATCGACTTCGGTGAATTGGTGCCATGGATGGCATATTCCCCGCCGGAAAGCGTCATCGCGGCAGCACCCATCGGGTTGGCTGGAGAGCCCGCCTCGATCAGCTCCGGCAGATTGGGCCGCAGTTTACGGATCGCATCGGGCGGTGCCCAGTTGGGGCGGAGATATTTGCCGCTGATGACCGATTCACCGGCCCATTGCCGCCCGGCGCGTCCAACCCCAACCGGATAGCGTACAGCCTGGCCTGCCCCCAGCACGAAATAGAGCCGCCGTTCCTTCGTTCGCACAATGATCGTGCCCCTTGATATCCCGTGATCATCGAAGACGACGACCTCGCCTGCGATGGCCGGGGAAACAGCCAGAAACGGCCAGAATAAGAAGGCAAAAGACAAAGACAATACAATGTAAAATTGTGCGCAAATGCGCTCATACATTGCGAATTCCTGACTGGATTACATGTGAAAAATGCTCGCTGGGACAGACTAGCACGATCGACAGATCGAATGCACAAATCCACCATCGGATTGATCGTGGGCTCACCGATTCTTCCAGCGGCGAGCGCGGCGCCCAAGCGGCGGCGCTAGCCATCAAGGCCAACCGTCGCCGAGCACGGCCCGCGACCTCGGTCGACAGGCATCCTGCTGCCCCCCGGCGGCAGGATGCCTCGTCTGAGCCTATTGGGCCTTCGCCGGGCCAGCGGCGGTGACAGCGGGCTTCGCCGCGTCCGTTGACGGCTTCGTGCCGGCACTGCCAAGCGCCTTGATCCGCGCCTCGACAAAGGCCGGGGCGCCGGGCTGCGCGGCGGCCAGTCGGTAATATCGCATTGCCTCTTTCCGGTTCGCGCTCACTCCCTTGCCGCTCTCCAGAAGCGATGCATAGCCGGCTTGAGCCAGGACATTTCCCTGATCCGCGGATTTCTTCAGCAAGGCCGCAGCCGTCTTGTTGCTTTGCTTCACGCCCCGCCCGGAAAGATACATTTGAGCAAGTTTGAACTGGCTCCAGGCGTTGCCCTGGTCGGCCGCCGCCTGGTAGAATCCCGCCGCCTTCTTCAGGTCTTTCGCGACACCCTTGCCCTCGAAATATTTGTCGCCCAGGGTGTATTGCGCCCAGGCATTTCCGAGCTTGGCCGCCTTCTCGAAATCCTTCAGGCTTTGCGCTGGGTCAGCCGTTATGCCCTGTCCCGTTTCGAGCACGCGGGCCAGACTGTAGACGCCCCAGGGATTGTCCTGCGCCGCCGACTTTCCGAACAGTTCCGCCGCCTTCTTATCGTCCTTCTGAACTCCATTGCCAGATTCATAGAGCAGTCCGAGACTATATTGCGCCCAGCTATTATTCTTCTGAGCCGACCATTTGTACCATTTGGCCGCCTCTTTATAGTTTTGCTTGACGCATGTGCCGGCCTCATAAAGCTTTCCCATGTTCAGCTGGCCCCAGCCGTCGTTCCTGTCAGCGGCCATGCGGTAATAGGCCACCGCATGAAAGCAGTCGCCGGCCGCCAGCGCCCGGTCGCCGGCCTCGTTGGGACCGGCGGCGGCAAACCCGCAGGATCCAGCCAGAACCGCCGCGGCGAGCGCGATCCTGCGAACATCGAACGAACCAGCTTTGTGCGCGATCATGCGCCGACTCCCCTCATTTCCCACCCTTGCGCGGCTCTCCCTCATAGCGGGTTCGAGCTCGACGAGGGCCATTCGCCCCGTTGAATTTCCAGCTGCCAGGATTCGCGACCTGCGATCGTGACGGAAAGGCCACACTGCCCCAGCCAGCGCGAGGATGGGCATGGCGAAATCTGGCCCTATCCCGGTTCGCCGCTCGGCCGGCGTTGCGGAGCGATCCCGCGGCGCCTATCGTCGGCGCTGTAAAAGCACAGAAGTTACAGTTCGTTGCGGACCATCGGCCGGACGTTGATTCCGTCGCGTTCCGCGCGGGTCTGTAACTTTCGGGGCGGGGTCGGGGGTTGAATCGTGGGTTTTCAGGATGATGGGGGCGCAGCTATCGCGCCTTGCGCCAGAGCAGCGTTGCATTGCGATGCGCGATCGGTCGACTGGCTGATCCTTTGCCGCTCGAGAACGCGCGCGCCCTAGCGGCGCGGCCGTCTATTCGTGATTTCCAATCTCACACGGTTCGGCGGGCTGCCCTGCCTGCTGAAGCGCTGAGTTGCGGAACCGCCCTTGGGCGTTTCTTCCGGTGCTCCATCCATGAATTCATCTACGCCCGAAGCGCCGCACCCATTGCGGTGGCTGTTCCCAACGGAAACCGTCAGGGTACTTGTCCTGCTGGCGATTTCCGTCGTCTGCTTCGGCGCGCTGGGACTGCATCTGCACCGCAATGTCGAGATGCAGACCATCGACCGCGTCCTTTATTACGGGCTGCTGATCGGTCTCTTCTACTGCTGCACCTCCTATCAGATCAGCCGATATGGCGCTGCCAGTCGGGCAGCCCGCCATCGCTTCTTCTCCGATGAGGAGGTCGACTATCTCCTCGATTCCGACGCGCCGGCGGTCACAATCCTGATTCCGTCCTATCGCGAAGAGCGCCGCGTCATCGTCATGACGATGCTCTCGGCCGCGATCACGCGCTATTCCAATCGCCGTATCGTCCTTCTCGTCGACGACCCGCCATCGGATCGCGCCTCGCTCGCCGGCACGCTCGCCGCCGTCGCCGAAGTGCGCAAGATGCTGGCCGGCCCGATTTCCGCGTTCCGCACCGAGCAGGATGCCTGGAACCTTCGGCGCGAGATGGGCTCGATCTCGCTTCGCTACGAGGCGGAGCGGCTATCGCTAAATTACGGGCGCGCCGCGGATTGGCTTGAGGGCCGTGCTCGCTTTTTCGAAGCCGAGATCTCCCCAGAATTCGCCCATGTCGACCGCTTCTTCATCGAGCGGATCGTGCGCGACCTCGCCCGCCGCTATGACGGTGAGGCGGCAGCGGTGGCCAAGCGATCACTGACGCTCGACGATATCGACCGGGAATATGCGAAGCTCGCCTCGCTGTTCTGCGACGACATCACCAGCTTCCAGCGCAAATCCTTCGACAATCTCTCGCATGCGCCCAACAAGGCGATGAACCTCAACGCCTATATCGGCCTGATGGGCGGTTCCTACGCAGTGAGTGGGACGGGCCGCGGCCGCGGCATCGAGCCGTGCGCGGCTTCGGCCAATACCCTGAATATCCCCGAGTCGACCTACGTGCTGACGCTCGATGCCGACAGCGTCATACTCGGCGATTACATTTTGCAGCTCGCGCATCTGTTAGAGAGCCATCCTCGCCGCGGCGTCGCCCAGACCCCCTATCTGGCCTTTCCCAACAGCCGCGAAACCGTCGAACGGATCGCCGGCGCGACGACGGATATCCAATATCTCGTCCACCAAGGCGCGACCTTCTTCAACGCATCCTACTGGGTCGGCGCCAATGCCCTGATCCGCTTCACGGCGCTCCAGGACATCCGCCGCGAGCAGGTCGAGGGCGACAAGACCTGCCCGGTCTTCATCCAGGATGAGACCGTCATCGAGGACACGGGCTCGACGATCGACCTGCTCAACGCCGGCTGGTCGGTGCATAATTTCTTCGCGCCGATGGCCTATAGCGCGACGCCCGGCGATTTCGGCGCCCTCGCCATCCAGCGCAAGCGCTGGAGCAATGGCGGCCTCATCATCTTTCCGATGCTGCTGCGGCAATATCTGGGGTCGCGCGGCCGGTTGCGGCGCCTGCCGGAACTCATATTGCGCTCGCACTATCTTCTGTCGCCACTGATCGGCAACGCCGCCGTCTTTACGCTGATGGTGTGGGCGAGCAAGGACGGACAGGCGCTGATCTGGACGCCTTTCGTGATGATCCCGTATTTCCTTCTCTACGGGACCGATTTGAAGAAGCTCGGTTATCGCGCCCGCGATCTCTTCGCCGTCTGCTCGCTCAACCTCATGCTTCTGCCGGTCAGCTTCGCCGGCATCGCGGCCTCGATTCGCCAGGTGGCGACGGGACGCAAGGGAAGCTTCTCACGCACGCCCAAGGTGGCGAACCGAACGTTCGTGCCCCCCTACGCCTTCCTGTTCAACGGCTTCATGCTGGCTCTGATGTCCGTCTATGTCGTGCAGGGGCTGGTGGCGCGCGAATATCTCGGCACGATCATTCCTGCGGCCAATGTCTCGCTCTATTTCTACGGCCTGCATCGCTTCGTCGGGTTCCGCAACGGCTTTGCCGATCTCCAGCTCAGCATGCGCACGCGCCTCGTCGATGCGATGGAGCGACTTCAGACGGCCACCTTCACGCCATTCTCGGGCGGGCGCGGCCGTCTTGCCGGATTGGCGCTCGTTTCCGCCATCCTGATCCTGACACCGCAGCACTTTGGCGCCACCGGCGCCGCGACGGATGTCGCTTCCGCGCGCGGCGCGCGGCTCGTGGGTCTCGATGCGATGAGCCGCTCCGAACCTGAGAACTTCACGCCCGCGCGCGTCGCATTCCCGGTGCTCGCCTCGCGAGCCTCGGCGATCGACATCGGGACCCAGCCACAAAGTAGCGAGGCGTCGTACCCGACGCTCTTCGCTGGCGACCGCCCCGGCATGCGCGAGACGATAACGCCGCAAGCCTCGATGGTTTCGCTGAGCCCGGCGCTGCTTTCGCCGGCCTTTGCCGACAGGAATTCAGCGCCATCCATGATGGTGTCCGGCGAGGTCCAGCCGAAATGACGATGGCCATGCGAGATGAGTTTTCGGTCCGTCTGGACCGGATGAAATGCAGCAAAGATGGGGCGCCGCGGGCGGATACAGCATCCGCCGCGATGGGTTGCCGGGGGGCGCAGTCATGAAGTCAGGTTTCCAACTGAGCGCGATCCATCGCCGGCCAAATCATGGGCTGGGTTCTTTCCGAACCGGACGAGGCTGGCGTCAGGCGTTGCTCTGCGGCGCCGCCCTCAGCACAGCCATGCTGGTGCCGAGTGGCGAAGCCTCGGCCGCCTGCGTCACCTTCGGGACGACGGTCTACTGCGGCGGGAATGTATCCTCAGGCATTGTCGCCACCGATCCGCGCGACACGCTGAATGTCGGCTTCGTAGGAACGAACATCGCTCCCGCCCTCGGTATTGACGGCATCAGCTTCCTGTCGAACGGTGCCATCACCGTCAACAGCTTCCTGGGCAACCATGCGATCGACGTGAGCGGGCTCGGCGCGGACGGCATCGAGGCCAAGAGCTATGGTTTCGGTGCGATCGACATCAACAATTTCGGCGACATCACCTCGAGGGATGGCAGTGCCATCAACGTCGAGACCGGCGGCAACATCTCGGTCCTGAATGTCGGCGATGTCAGCGCGGGGCTCGACGCCATCCGCCTGCACGGCACCAGCGGTGGCACCATCGACATCAGCCAGTTCGGCGATATCACCTCGACGGGCGGCGCCGGCATCAATGCCGACACGAATGGCGGCATTTCCGCCCTCATCATCGGCGACATCGACACCCAGTCCGACGGCATCGGCCTCGTCAGCCATGAGAGCGGCGACGTCTCGCTTGTCCAGCAGGGCGACATCACCTCGCAGGACGCCCACGCCATCTATCTCTGGGGCCAGGGCAACCTCTCCGAAACCAGCAGCGGCAATGTCGTTGCCGATCTCAATGCGATCCATCTCGAGAGCCATGGCTCGGGCGACGTCACCGTCGACCACACGGGCGACATCACCTCGATTTCGGCGAACGGCGTCTACGCCGCGTCCTCGGGCAGCAGTGGGTCGACGGGCAATGTGTCGGTCACGGTCGACGGCGACATCACCGCCGCGCTGACGGGCATTTACGCGACCTCGAGCGACGGCAGTCTCGTCTCGGTCTCGCACACGGGCGACATCACGGCCTCCGGCGGCCAGGGCATTTTCGCGACCGCCGCGAACGGCGCCGTCTCCGTCGTGAATGACGGCACCATCCGCTCGACCGATACCGGCATCTATGCGGAAAGCACCTCCACCAGCGGCGTCGCCGTCGACCAGACGGGCTTGATCGAATCGTCCGGCGGTATGGGCATCTATGCTCGCGCCTCGAACGGCACGGTCAATGTGGTCAGCACCGGAGACATCCAGGCCTACGACACCGGCGTCTACGCGCTGGCAAACAGCAGCAGCGCCACGGTCAACCAGACCGGCAACATCGTGTCGGAAACCGGCAACGGCATCTATGTCTATGCGCCCGACGGCGCCGCAAGCGTTACGGGCTCGGGCACGATCGTCTCCGAGAAGACCGGCGTCTATGTTTCCAGCACGGGCGACTACACACCCGCCACCGTCAACCGCTCCGGCGACATCTATTCCGAGAGTGGCAGCGGCATTGTCGCTTTGACGTCGCGCGGCGTCGTCAGCGTGACCAACAGCGGCACGATCACCGCCGCCGGAGACGGCATTTATGCCGAGAACACCTCCGACCGGTCGGTGACGGTAGATCAGTCCGGAGCGATCTATGCCGGGGGCTACGGCATCCACGCTTATTCGACGAATGGCTCCGTCAGCGTGCTCGGTACTGGCGACATCTTGTCGGCCGATACTGGCGTCTATGCTTTGGCCGATGGTGGGGCAACCTCCGTCAACCAGACCGGCGACATCGTATCGCTCGGCGGCAATGGCATCTATGCGAGTTCGCCGTTCAGCACCGTCACCGTGACGGGATCCGGCTCTATCGCCTCGCAGGAGACAGGTGTCTATGCCGCCAGCAGCGGCACAGCGACTGTCAACCGCTCGGGCAATATCTATTCGGAAACCGGCAGCGGCATCATCGCCAGCTCCGACCTCGGCGCCACGAACGTCACCAATGTCGGGAACATCATCGCCGCCGACGACGGCATCCATGCCGAGAACACCTCGGCCAGCGCCGTCACCGTCGACCAGACCGGCACCACAATCGCCGGCGGATATGGCATCTATGCCCATTCGCCGAGCGGCACGGTCAACGTGACCGGAACCGGCAATGTTATGTCTGGAGACACAGCCGTCTATGCCCTCGCCGAGAGCAGCTCCGTTTCCGTCCACCAGACCGGCGACCTCGTCTCGACAAGCGGCTACGGCATCTACGCGACCGCGCCGGCCAGCACGGTGACCGTGACGGGCTCGGGAGCGATCGCCTCGCAGGAAACCGGCATCTATGCGTCCAGCATGGGAACGGCGACCATCGATCGCTCGGGCAATATCTATTCCGCAAGCGGCAGCGGCATCGTCGCCAGTTCAGCGACCGGCGCCGTCAGCGTCACCAATGACGGGATCATCGTCGCGGCCGAGGACGGCATTCATGCCGAGAACACCTCGGCCAGCGCCGTCACCGTCGACCAGTCCGGCACCACGATCGCCGGCGGCTATGGCATCTATGCGCATTCGCCGAGCGGCGCGGTCAATGTGACCGGAACCGGCAATGTCCTCGCGCAGGACACGGCCGTCTACGCCCTCGCCAATAGCAGCACGGTGAACGTCAACCAGACCGGCGACCTCGTCTCGGTCGGCGGCTACGGCATCTATGCCAGCGCGCCGGCCAGCACGGTAACCGTGACGGGCTCGGGAGCGATCGCTTCGCTGGAGACGAGCATCTACGCCGCCAGCAGCGGCACGGCGACCATCAACCGCTCCGGCAATATCTATTCGGAGACGGGCAGCGGCATCGTCGCAAGCTCCAGCCTCGGCGCCGTCAGCGTCACCAACAATGGAAACATCGTTGCGGCCGAGGACGGCATCCTTGCCGAGAACACCTCGGCCAGCGCCGTCACCGTCGACCAGACCGGCACGATCCTCGCCGGCGGCTACGGCATCTATGCTCATTCGCCGAGCGGCGCGGTCAGTGTGACCGGAACCGGCAATATCCTCGCGCAGGATACGGCCGTCTACGCCCTCGCCAATAGCAGCACGGTGAACGTCAACCAGACCGGAGATCTTGTCTCGGCTGAGGGTTACGGCATCTATGCCAGAGCGCCGGCCAGCACCGTCACAGTCACCGGGTCCGGTTCGATCGCCTCATATGATACCGGCATCTATGCGTCCAGCATGGGCGCGGCCACGGTCAACCAGACGGGCGACATTGCTTCGCAGACCGGCAGCGGCATCGTCGCCACCGCCTCTCTCGGCGCGATCAGCGTGACCCATGTCGGCGCCATCGTCGCGGCCGAGAATGGCATCGACGCGGGCAATTCGTCCTCCGCCGCGGTCACGGTCGATCAGTCCGGTTCGATCGATGCCGGCAATTACGGCATCTATGCCCATTCGACGAATGGCGTCGTCACCATCGCCGCCACCGGAAACGTCACGGCGACGGACACGGCCGTCCTCGCTACGACGAACGGCTCGGGTGTCTCGGTCCACCAGACCGGCGACATCGTTTCGGTCAATGGCTATGGCATCTATGCGACCGCGCCGGCCGGCACCGTTTCGGTGACCGGCTCCGGTTCGATCGATTCGCAGGAGGCCGGCATCTATGCCTCCAGCACGGGCGCGAACACCGACGTCACGATCGATCGCAGCGGCGACATTACATCCCGCGGCAGCGTCGGGATCATTGCAAAGGCGACGCTCGGCGCCGTCAGCGTCACCAATGTCGGTGCGATCGATGCGCTGGAGATCGGCATCGATGCGGAGAACGCCTCGTCGAATGCCGTGACGGTCAATCAGTCCGGCTCGATCCGCGCCGTGAACGGCTACGGCATCTTTGCTCATTCACCCAATGGCACGGTGAGCGTGAGCGGAACGGGAAGCATCGAATCGGGCGGCACCGGCGTCTACGCCGTCTCGGACAGCGCAGCCGCCTCGGTCAACCAGACCGGCGACATCATCTCCTATTCCGGCAATGGCATCTATGTCTCGGCGCCGTCGGGAACGGCGAGCGTCACCGGGTCGGGCACGATCTTGTCGGAAGAGACGAGCGTCTATGTCTCGACCACCGGCACCAACACCGACGCCACCGTCAACCGCTCGGGGAACATCCAATCCTTGAGCGGCAGCGGCATTGTCGCGACGTCGGCGCTTGGCGCCGTCAGCGTCACCAATGCCGGCACGATCACGGCAAAGCAGGACGGCATCTACGCCGTCAACAGCTCGTCGAGTGCGGTCAGTGTGAACCAGACCGGCTCGATCAATGCCGGCGGCTACGGCATCTATGCCCGCTCGCCGAACGGCACCGTCACCATCTCCAGCACCGGCGATGTCGTCGCGCAGGATACGGCCGTCTATGCCTTTGCCGAAAGCGCCGCCGCTTCGGTGAACCAGACCGGCAACATCGCCTCCTCCACCGGAAATGGCATTTTCGCGAGTTCGTCGACCGGCGCGGTCACGGTAACCGGCTCGGGTTCGGTTTCGTCGGAAGGCACCGCCGTCTATGCCGCAAGTGCCGGAACGGATGCGGCTGTCACGATCGATCGTTCGGGTGACATCAATTCATGGAGCGCCCTCGGCATCGTGGCGGGCGCTCTGGGGAACGTCAGCGTCACCAATGTCGGCTCGATTGTCGCCCAGCAAGACGGCATCTACACCTTCTCCCTCGGTGCAGGTACCAGCACGACGATCGCGCAGTCGGGCGACGTCACTGCCTGGAACGGCACGGCGCTTTACGCCACCGCTATCGACGGTGCCGTGACGATCAATTCGACCGGCAATGTCGAAGGCGCCTCGGGCATCTATGCGCATAATGCCGGCTCAGGCGCGGTCAGCGTCTCGCAGACCGGACTCCTGCTCGCCGATACGGGAACCGGCATCGACGCCTACTCGCCGAACGGCGCGGTCAGCGTGACGGCCAATGGCGGCATTACCGCCAAGCTCGACGCCATCGACGCCAGCAACGAGAGCGGCGCCGCCGTCCAGGTATCCACGACCGGCGCCATCACTTCCTATGACGGGGCCGGCATCGTCGCCACCTCGGCAAGCGGCGATGTCACGGTCGGCGCCAACGGCGCGCTGCTGGCCAAGCTGAACGCCATCACGGCGACAAGCCAGGAAGGCGGCGCGGTCAGCGTCACGCAGGAGGGTGGCTCAATCACCTCCTATTCGGGATCGGGCATCGTCGCCGCATCGGCTTCCGGAATCGTCCAGGTGTCGAGCCTCGGGGCCATCGCCGCGCAGTTTGACGGCATCAACGCCAGCAATCTGGGCGATGGCAATGTGACAGTCACCCATGGCAACGGCACGATCAACGCCTATTGGGGAACCGGCATCGCCGCGTCATCCGTCACCGGGGGCGTCAGCGTCACCAATACGGGCGACATCTTCGCCGATCTGGACGGCATCGATGCCAGCAGCCTGGGCGACACCAACGCCGTGTCCATCGCGCAGACCGGCAATATCAGCTCGACGTTCGGCAGCGGCATCAGCGCTTCGGCGATCCGCGCGGCCGTCAGCGTCGTCAATAGCGGCAACATCACCGCCGCGACAGACGGCATCGATGCCAGCAATGAAAGCGACGACCAGGCGGTCACCGTCAGCCAGACCGGCAATATCACCGCGGCGACGGGCGACGCCATCCACGCGACGTCCTCTCAGGCTGCCGTCAACGTCACCACGAATGGCGCCATCTCGGGCGCCGTGGACGGCATTCATGTCGGCGGCTACGGCAATCTGAACGTCGCGGTCAATGGCGGGACCGTCCAGGGCGGCACGGATGGCGCTGGCGTCGCCTTCAATATCGGCGCCGCCAACACGCTGACCAACTACGGCACCATCCAGAACGCTGCCGGCATCAACGGCCTCGCCGTCGAGGCCACCAATGTCGACGACATCTACACCACGACGACGATCAACAATTACGGGACGATCACCGGCAATATCGACCTGACCAACTGGAACAACGCGTTCGACAATGCGAGCGGCGCGACGTTCAACATGGGCACTTCGGTCGATCTCGGCTCCACCGGGACGCTGACCAACAACGGCACGGTCTCCATCGGCGGCACGGGCAGGGTTGCGACCACCGCCTTCACCGGCTCCTTCGTCAATACCGCGCTGGGAACGCTGCTGGTCGACCTCGACATGGCGAACAATGCCTCCGACGTCGTCAATATCAGCGGTTCTGCCAGTCTCGCCGGCGCGCTCGGCGTCAATTTCGAGAGCTTCAAGGGCGGCCCGCAGCGCTACACCTTCCTGACGACTGGCGACGGCATTTCGGAAAAGAGTCTCTCCTACTCCAACCCGGTCGTGCTCAGCTACATCGACTACGGCACCAGTTCCGAAACGGCTACGCTCGTCATCGACGGCTTCGACTTCGCGCCGGCCGGTGTCACGGGCAACGGTATCCAGATCGGCAATTACCTGACGCGCAGCGTCAACACCAACAGCGCGCTCTATTCGATCGCGCTCAATCTCGTGCAGATGAACTCCCTCAGCGCCGTCAACGCGGCGGTGAACCAGATGTCGCCGAACATCTATCTCTCCAATGAGCAGGCGGCCGTTCTCGGGATTTCGGATTTCTCCGACAATCTCATGAGCTGCCGCGTCGAGGATGGCGCCAATTTCTTCGGGGCCGAGGGGCAGTGCGCCTGGCTGCGCGGCGATTATCGCAATCTGAAGCAGGACAGCTCGGCAAGCAGCGTCGGCTATGACAGCGACACCTGGAACTTCGCTGGCGGTGCCCAGTTCGCCGTGGCGCCCGAATGGCGCGTCGGCTTCGCCCTCGGCGCGACCTCGGGCAATATCCGCGACGACCAGAACGGCTACAGCAGCGTCAATGCCTTCAACGGCGGCGCGGTCGTCAAATATGTTCCCGGGCCGCTGCTGCTCGCCGCCGCGCTGTCGGGAAGCTATGGCGCCTATGACGCCAACCGGACGGTCGCCTTCGGCAATATCAATGACTATCTGATCGGCACCTCCAATCTCGGTGTCCTCGATGCGCGGCTGCGCGCCGCCTATACGCTGCAGAACGGCTCCGTCTATGCGAAGCCGCAGATCGATGTCGATGCGGTCTATACGCATCAGGACTCGTTCTCGGAAACGGGTGGCGTCACTGCGATCAGCGTCGACGGCTCGAACCAGACCGTGTTCAGCGCCACGCCGGCCCTCGAATTCGGCGGGCAGGTCATCCTGCCGAACGAATTCATGCTGCGTCCCTATGTTCGCGGCGGCGTGACGGTCTATTCGAGCGACGAGATGAAGCTGGTCGGCTCATTCGCGGCCGACAGCATGACCGACCCGTTCACCGTCACCACGGCGCTCGACCAGGTCCTGTGGAAGGTGAACGCGGGCGCCGATCTGCTGCCGGGCAATGGCATGTCGATCCGCCTCAACTACCAAGGCGCGTTCGGCCAGACGACGAGCGCCCAGACGATCGGCGCGAAGTTCGCCATCGACTTCTGACTGCCGAGCTCTCACAAAAGCCAAGGGCGCCCGGTCCGTTGCTAAGGACCGGGCGCCCTTGTTTTGGGGATCCGTCCTGCCTCGTCGCGGCAGGAGGATGTCATAGGCGCGGTAGCCCCGCGGTCGCCCTGCTACCTGGCGAGACGCTTTTCGCCGGCCTCGATACGGATCGGCAATATGTTCTCGGGTGGCGGCAGCGGGCAGACCGCGTGGTCGGTAAAGGCACAGGGCGGGTTGATCGCCTTGTTGAAGTCGAGAACGATCGTGTCGGCCGTGACGTCTTCGCCATAGAGGAAGCGGGAAGCGGGGTAGGTCGTATCTCGCGAAGTCAGATCGCGGATGACGAATTGCGGCGCCTCCGGCGTCCCATGCGTCGCGAGAAGTTCGTAACGCGTCCCGTCCAGCGTGAAGACTGCCTTGTGCGACACCTCGACATCGGTGGCGATGTCCTTGGTCGTGTTCACGGTGACGCCGCGCGGCTGATCATAGGGCACCCAATCGGCGACGATCCGCCATTCAGGCTTTACGCCGAAGGAATCGATGCCCGGAAAGGCTCCAGGAGCCTTGGACTGGGTGTCTCGCACGCGCAGCGCGTTCTCGCCGTTGAGCGTCGTAACCTCGAGCAGAAGGCGGCCGATCTGGAATTTGGGCGGGTTCTTCTTGTCGAGCGCCAGCCTCAGGGCGTCGCCGCCATTGGCCGGCGTGAAGCTGACCTGGCCGGCCTCGTCCTGCGTCAGGGTACCAACCCGTGCGGGCCCGGTGGTGAGCACGATGTCGTTGTCGGCAGCGGCGCCGACCGTCACGCTGCCCGGACCCAGCCAGTAGCGGCCGATGATGTTAAGCCAGCCGCTATCCGCCTTGAGATTGGCGAGACGCTGCGCTTTCCAGGCATCGAGCGAGGCGAGATAATCGCGAGAGGCACTCATCGGGTTTCGTCCTTGGCTGCCCCTGGGGCCGGCATGCGCGGCACGCTTCCCAGCAAGGTTCTGGTGTAGGGATGTTGAGGCGCGGCGAGGATCGCGCCCGTGGCGCCGGCCTCGACGATCCGGCCCCGTTCGAGAACGACGATCTCGTCGCAGAGCGCCGCGACGACGCCGAGATCGTGCGACACGAAGACCAGCGTCATATCGGCGGCAAGTCGCTTCAGCAATTCGACGATGTGAATGCGGGTCGAAAGGTCGAGCGCGCTCACCGCCTCATCGGCCAGCAATAGCTTCGGCCGGGCGACGATTGCTCGCGCGATGGCGATGCGCTGCCGCTGTCCGCCGGAGAATTCATGCGGATAGCGGGCGAGGATGTCGGGATCGAGCCCGACGGAGACCAGCGCGGCCACGACCTGCTCCCGGCGATTTCCGGGAATGGCCAGCGATCGGAGCGGCTCGCCGACAATGCCGAGCACGGTCTGTCGCGGATCGAGCGATGAATAGGGGTCCTGGAACACCGCCTGCACCTGCCGGCGATACCCGCGCATGAAGGCCCTGTCGCCCGGATCGAGCGCCGCTTCCTCAAACCGGATCCGGCCGGACGAGGGGCGCAGCAGCCCGAGCAGCAGGCGGAGCAAGGTCGTCTTGCCGGAGCCGGACTCCCCGACCAGGCCGATGCTGGCGCCCGGCCGGATGTTCAGCGAGACATCGTCCAGAACCAGCCGATCGCGGCTGTAGAAGAAGCTGACATGCTCGACGCTGACGAGGCTCATGCCGCACCATCCAGCGCCGCATCGAAGGCGCGCGCAGCCGCGACCAGAGCGCGCGTATATTCGTGCTGGGGCGCATCGAACACCCGGCCCACAGGCCCCGTCTCGACGGCGACGCCCTGGCGCAGGACAACGACGCGGTCGACCACCGCGGCGACAACCGGAAGATCGTGGCTGATGAACAGCAGCGCCATATCGCGATCGCGCACGAGGTTGCCCAGCAGCGCCAGGATCTCGGCCTGGGTGGTGACGTCTAGCGCCGTTGTCGGCTCATCGGCGATCAGCAATCGCGGGCGGCAGGCGAGCGCCATGGCGATCGCGACGCGCTGGCGTTGCCCGCCCGAGACCTCATGCGGATAGGAACGCGCGACACGCTCCGGCTGCGGAAGGGCGACCTGCTCGAGCAACTGCACGACGGCCCGGTCGAGCGCCATGCCGGAAAGCGCTCGCCCCTCGCGGCGCGCTGTCCGGCGCAGCGGCTCGGCGACCTGCCGGCCGAGCCGAAGCAGCGGATCGAGCGCGGTCAGCGGCTCCTGGAACACGAAGGCGGCGACGCTGCCGCGGAGGCGATCCAGCTCTCGGTCCGGCGTACCGATCACCTCCTGCCCGCCCAGCAGCACCGAACCCCGCACGTCGATGTCGGGCGGCAGGAGCCCGGTCGCGGCCATGGCCGTCAAGGACTTGCCGGACCCGGATTCGCCGATCAGCCCCACCCGCTCGCCGGGCTCGATGTGGAGCGACAGATCGCGGACGAGGACCGCACCGCCGGCGCTCAGCGTCAGCCCCTCAATCGCAAGCAGGCTCATCGCGCCCGCCTCCGGGTCGGATCGACCCGATCGCGAAGGCCGTCGGCGAGCAGGTTGATGCCGATCACCAGCGATACGAGCGCGATGCCCGGCGCCACGGCACCGATCGGCGCCGTATAGACCGTGCCCTGCGCCTCCTGCAGCAGCCGACCCCATGAGGCGTTGGGTGGCGGCGCCCCGAGGCCGAGATAGGAGAGCGAAGCCTCGGCGATGACGGCGAGACCGAATTGCAGCGCGAAATTGACCGACAGCGTCGGCAGGATATTGGGCAGAAGGTGCCTGAAGACGATGCCGATCCAGGACGTGCCGGAGGTGCGGGCGGCGGTGATGTAGTCCATCATCAGGACGCGTTTGGCCAGGATGCGGGTGAGCCGGGCGACGATCGCCGACAGCGCGATGCCGAGCGCCAGGATGGCCGAGCCAAGGGTCGCGGTCTCGCTGGCGGCGACCACCAGCATGGCGATCAAGAGGGTCGGAAAAGCGATGAGGATATCGAGCGTCGCGGCCAGCGCATCCTCGAGCCAGCGCGATGCGAAGGCGGCAAACAATCCCAGCGTCACGCCGATCAGGCCGCCGATCACGACCGCGCCCGTCCCGACGAGAAGCGCGATGCGCGATCCGATCATGATCTGCGTGAACAGATCGCGGCCGAGGCGGTCGGTGCCGGCCCAATGGGCGAGCGATGGCGGTTCCAGCCGTCCGCCGGACATGCCGGTCGGATCATAGGGCGTCCAGACCAGCGTCAGCAGCGCCACCGCGACATGGATACCGACCAGCAGCAGTCCGGCCGATAGGACCCAGGAACGGTTACGCCGGCTGGACGGGAGGGAGGCCGCCATCGTCATGACGCGTTCCCCTTGCCGCGGAGGCGCGGGTCGATCAGGCGCTGCAGCAGATCGGCGGCGAAGCCGACCAGCAGCACCAGGAGCGTCGAGACGAACAGCACGCCCTGCACGTTTGGATAGTCGCGCTGCTGGATGGCGAGGAGCAGCATCGAGCCGAGGCCGGGCAGCGCGAAGACCTTCTCGACCACCACGGCCCCGAGAAAGGTCGTCGCCAACTCGATGCCGAGGATCGAGACCACCGGCACGGCGCCATTGCGGATGCCGTGCCGAATCAACGCCTCGGGAAAGCTCGCGCCAAGCGCCCGGGCGGTTCGCAGATAATCGCTGCCGAGCACGTCCAGCGTTGCCGAGCGCACATAGCGCAGCAGCGAAGCGGCAATCACGAGCGCGACAGTGAGCACCGGCAGCGCCAGAGACACAGCGGCCTCGCCGACATTTTCCCAGCCTCGCAGCGGGAAGCCGCCGGACGGGAACAGCCGCCAGCGTATGGCGAAGACGGTAACAAGCAGGATGCCGAGCCAGAAGGCGGGAATGGCAATGCCGAGCTGGCTGACGACCGAGATCGTCGCGCCATACCAGCGGTCCGACTTCACCGCCGCGACAATGCCAAGAGGGACGGCGATGAGCACGGCGAGCAGGAAGCCAAAAACGGTGAGCGGCAGCGTGACGCTCATCCGTTTGCCGATCTCTTCGACGACGCTGGCCTTGCTGACGAACGAGGTTCCCAGATCGAACCGCGCCAGATTGCCAAGAAAATGCCCGAACTGCACGGTCAGCGGCTGGTCGGAGCCGACCTGCTGCCGCGCCGCCTCGATCTGAGCGTCGGTAGCGCCAATGCCGAGCAGCGCATTCGCCGGATCGCCCGGCAACAGGCGGAGGAGCACGAACAGCACGATGGCCGCGATGAAAAGCGACAGGATCAGGACAGCCAGCCGGCGGAGCAGATAGGTGAAAATGGCGGCATGCCCTTTGTCGATCGACCGGCGGCCATCTTATCGTGCCACGCGCGCCGGGTCATTACCGCCAAGGCTTCGGGACGGCCAGGTCTCCGATACCGCTGAGACTCCGATACAGCCAAGACTCAGCCCGCCGAGCGGGTGTGGAAGCCGGCGGCCGATGCCGCCGGCTCGCCAGATCATTTCGCCTTCTGGATCCCATAGGCGAAGAACTGCGAGTTAAGCCCGTTCACCGGATAGCCGCTGACCCCCGCGGCCGACACCACGATCTGGGGATAGAGATAGAGCCAGTCGCTGGCGGCATCCTCGGCAATGATCTTGTTCGCCTGCAGCAGCTTCGCCGTCTGGTCCTCGACGCTCGCCGCCTGCTCCGAATCCGCGATCAGCTTCACGACCTCGGGATTGTTGTAGCCCCAGTAGAAGTCCGGATTGCCGTAGAACACGATGTCGCGATGGTTGACATGCTCCTGCAACGTCGCCTGGAAGTCATGCTTCTGGTAGATCTTGGTGTACCACTCATTGGCGGTGATGACGTTGATCTTCACCTTGATGCCGACCTTGGCCAGTTCCGACTGCAGGAACTGCGCGACAAGCGGATGCGGATCATAGTCCGGCGTATCGAGCGTGAACTCGAACCCGTCCGGCAGACCGGCCTCGGCCAGCAGCGCCTTGGCGCTGGCGGGATCATAGGCATCGACGCCGGTGAGATCGACATACCAGGGGTCCGTCGGCGGTACCATCGAGCCGATCAGCGTGCCGTAGCCGCCCCAGATGGAATCGAGCAGCTTCTTGTCGTCGATGGCACGGGCGACGGCCTTGCGAACCTTAACGTTGTCGAAGGGGGCGGCGCGGTCGTTGAAGGCGAGGAGCTCCTTGGTGGTCGAGGCGCCCTCGGTCACCTTGAACGCCGGATTGTCCTTGAACTGCGCCAGCGAATCCGGGCTCTGAACCGAGGTGATGAGGTCGACCGCCTCTGTCAGCAGCGCATTGTTCAGCGCCGTCGCATCGGTGAAATAGGTATAGACGACCTTGGCGTTGGTCGGCGCCTTGCCCCAATAGGAAGCGAAGCGATCGAGCGCCAGGGCCGAGCCGCGGCGCCACTCCTCCAGCTTGTAGGGGCCGGTGCCGTCTTCCTTGCCGGCGATGTCGCCGGCCTTGTCGTTGACGATCCAGACATAGCTCAGATTATACGGCAGCGAGATCGAGCGCGCCGAGAGCTTGATCACGACGGTCTGGTCGTCCGGTGTCTCGATGGAGGCAATCGTCGCCAGGCTCTTCTTGCGCGAACTCTTCGATCCCTCGGCCGTGACGCGCTCGATCGAGTATTTCACGTCGGCGGCAGTGAGCGGATCGCCGGAATGGAAGGTCACGCCGGGCTTCAGCTTGAAGGTGTAGGTAAGACCGTCGTCGCTGGCGGTGAAGCTGTCGACGAGTTGGGGCACGACGCTGCCGGCATCGGTCAGCTGGAACAGCGCCTCATAGACATTGCCGTTGAACGCCTCGTTGATGCCCTGGCCGGCGCCGGCGGTATTGTCGAGGTTCTGCGGCTCGTAGAGCGAACCGATGCGGATGGTAGCGTCGGGATCGAACGCCTGCGCGAAAGCGGCAGGAGCCATCATCGACGTGAAAAGGGCAGTCGCCATGAGCGCGTTTCGAATATCGCGCGGCTTGATGTGACGCATCGGGAACTCCTGGTTGTTCGTGCGGAGGGCCGTTTCGCGCCCCATTGCGGGATCCAGAACGCCGCCCGCCCTCGAAACTGATGGCCTCCCGATCATATACGCGGATTGGACTTGGGCCGCCGGATGCGTTGCCACCTGACGACCGCCCTGTTGGAATAATTTTCTACGCGCGGGTCTCTTGGCAAACGGGCAGCACTCAGCGCGGCCGTTCTGATCCCTCCATCAGAAGACGCGGCGGCCTCGGCCTGCCGCGCTCCGGGCCATGCAGCATCCGGGAATGTCGCGGATGGCGATCAGGATGCCGGCCGAAATAGGAGGATAGCGGGCGCGACGGCGCGCCGACGCCGCTCCCCGTCGTCAGGCAGCCAATCGCCGCCCCAGCACATCCGCAACCTTGGCGGCAAGCGCCGTTCCAAGTTCGGCATTGTTCTCGGCCGTGAAATGGATGCCATCGACGCCCGCGGTGGTGACGCAGCTGCCGGCGTCGAAGAAATCGACCTTCATGAAGGAAGCGAGCGAACGATATTGTTCGGCCAGCGCCACCGTCTTTTCGCGGCCGCCTTCGAACATCCCCTGGAACCAGCTATGCGGCAGATTCTCCAGCGGCGGCGGCGCGACCACCAGAACCTGCGGAGCCGGATAGACCGTGCCGACGCCGCCGCCGGAAGTGAGCACCTGGCCGACCAGCTTGGACATGCCGAGGGCGATCTCGTAGGGCGTGCGGCGATAGAAGCTCTTGGTGTCGTTCGTCCCGAGCATGATGACGACGAGGTCGAGCGGGAGATGGCTGGCCAGCGCGGTGGGCAGATAGGCCGAGCCGTTCAGGCGCGGATCGATCGGGTCGTCGATCGACGTGGTGCGAGCGCTGAGGCCCTCCTCGATGATCTCGTATCCCGACCCGAGCGTCGCGGCCATCACGCCGGTCCAGCGCTGCTCATAGGGGAAGCGCGTGGTCGGAGCCCCCTCCGGCACAGCCATCCATCCCCAGGTCAGCGAGTCGCCGAAACAGAGAATTCGCTTGTTCGTCATGGGCAGGGTACCTCCGTTTTCAGTTTGATTTCGTCCTGACGCCGTAAAAGACGGCGGCTAGGAGGATGATGCAGCCCTGCACCACGAGCTTCCCCGGCTCCTGGACGCCAAGAGAAGTCATGACGACGAAGAGCAGCGCGAAGCAGAGCACGCCGAAGAACGGCCCCCACACGCCGGCGCCGCGCCCGAAGATGACGCCACCCAGGATCGTCGCGGCAATCGAGTTCATGACGAGCTCAGGCCCGAAGCGGACGCTGCCGACGGCGATCGAGGACGTCTGGACGAGACCCGCCAGAGCCGACATGAAGCCTGCGATGACATGGGCGGTGACGACGGTCCGCTCGACCGGCACGCCGGAAAAATGCGCCGACACCGGATTGCTGCCGATGGAGGCCACGAAGCGCCCGAATATCGTCCGAGACAGAACCAGGCTCATAGCCATGGCCAGCCCGACCCAGAAGATGAGCGGCGCGGGAACTCCGCCGGGGCGGGCATTGTAGATATTGCGGAAGAAGGCCGGCACGTCGCCCGGCGGCTTGCCGTTGGCGAGATATTCGACAAGCCCGATCAGGACGATGTTGACCGCCAGCGTGACGATGACGGCCGAGGCCCGCCGCTTGCCGATGAGAAGCCCGTTGATCAGGCCGACGCCAAGCCCCACCAGAAGGCAGATCCCGACAAGCACCAGCGGCGGAACGCCGTTGAACTGCCCCGACGAGATCAGATAGTTCACCAGCAGGATCACGCCGCCAGCCGATAGATCGATCGACCGCGAAGAGATCACCAGTAGCTGTCCCAGTACGACGATCCCCAGCGGGACGACCTGCCGGGCGAAGGTCGCGAGGATGTTGGGGTTCATCATCGCCGGCTTCAGAACCCAGAGGGTTGCCAGCAGAACCGCGAACACGACATAGGACGGGGGAATGCGGGTGGCGGCGCGCAGGACGGGGTGACGCAGGACGCTCATGTCAAAGCCCGATGTTCTTGCGCGGCTGGATCGAGATCACCGCGAGCAGGATCAATCCCTTGACCGCGGTCTGGACGAAGGCCGAGACGTTCAGGAGGTTCATGCCGTTGGCGAGCAGAGCCAGCAGGGCCGTTCCGACGACGGTGCCCTGCAGGCTGCCGACGCCGCCGGCCAGCTGGGTTCCGCCCAAGGCGACCGCCGTGATCGAATCCACGGCATATTGCGCGCCGATATTCGGATCGCCGGACGTGATCCGACCGGCCAGGAAGACACCGGCCAGCGCGGCGAAACACGAGCAGGCGACATAAGCGAGCAGCGTATTGCGGCGGACCGGTATGCCGAAGGCATGCGCGGTATCGCCGCCGCCGATCGCGAATAGATGCAGGCCGAACCGCGATCCGTAGAGCAACTTCCAGCCGACCAGGATGGCGACGACGACCCAGATCACTGGCATGTAGATGCCGAGAAACTCGCCGCTCACGAGCGTCGTGACGAGCGGAGGGATCGTTCCACCCGCCACGGGCCGGACGAGCATCGTGATGCCCTGGGTGATGCCCATGACGGACAGCGTCGCGATGATGGGATGAACGCGCAGGCGCGTCACGGCGATGCCATTGACTAACCCAATCAGCAACGCAGCGCCGAAGACGGCGGGGATCGTCACCACCGCCGGCGCATCCAGCGACAGAATGGCCGTCGACAGGCTGACGACCGACCCGACTGACAGATCCAAGCCCCGGACCAGCACGACGAGCATCTGTCCGATGCTAACGAGCAGCAGGGGCGCAGCCTGCGCCGTGAGGTTCAGGAAGTTCTGCGGGGTGCCAAAATCATCGGCAGTGACCGACAGCGCCAGGCTTGCGGCCAATCCGACGAGGAGCGGCAGCAGCCAAAGACCCTGCCGCGAATTCTTCGCCGACAGCGCATTTCCGATCTGGGTGAACATCTTTCCCATCATGTCGTCTAGCGATGCAGGGCGGCTTCGAGAATCGCGTGTTCCGTAGCGACAGCGGCCGGCATTTCGGCGACGATCGTCGCCTCATGCACGACATAGAGCCGGTCGCAAAGACCAATGAGTTCGATGGTCTCGCGCGACAGGACGAGTACCGCGCCGCCGCGATTGGCGAAGTCGCGAAGCAGTTTGTACATCTCGGCCTTGGCTCCGATATCGACGCCGCGTGTCGGCTCCTCGATGAGGAGTATTTCGGATCCGAGGGCGAGATAGCGGCCGAGCAAAGCCTTCTGCTGATTGCCACCGGACAGCGACCCCGCTGGAGCGCTCGGGCGCGAAATCTTGATCGCCATGCTCTGGATGACGCCCTCGATCACGCTGCGATAGGTGCGGGCGATGTTCAGCGCGGTGCGCTGGCTATGGAGGCCGATGGCGATGTTGTGCGCCAGCGAGAGGTCGAGGAAGAGACCTTCGTCCTTGCGGTCCTCCGGAACGAAGCCGACGCCCAGCGACTGCAACCGGCGGACGCCGGCAGCCGCCGCAACGGGGAACTCGATGCGTTGGCCCTTGATCTCGATGGACCCCGCCGCGGGTTGATACTGGCCGATGATCGACCGGATCAGCTCGCGCTGGCCCTGCCCTTCCAGGCCGGCCAAGGCTGCGATTTCGCCCTTGTGAAGCTTCAGGCTCACGGGCTGCGAGCCTGCTTTCAGTGTCACGCCGTCCAGCGCCAGCACGACGGCCGGATCGATCGTTTCAGCCCTTGGCGGGAAGAGCTCCGCAATATCGCGCCCGACCATCATGGCAATCAGCCCCTGCGGCGTCACGGAGGCGACCGGTACCGTGGCAACGTTGCGGCCGTCCTTGAGGACGGAAACCACATCGCAGACCCGGAAGATCTCTTCCATGCGGTGCGAAATATAGACGATGCCCTTGCCCTGGCTCTTCAGGGTGCGGATCTGCCGATTCAGTATCTCGACGTCGGCGGCGTTGAGGGCGGCCGTCGGCTCGTCGAGAACGATCACGTCGGCCTTCGCGGTGATGCCGCGGGCGATCTCGACGAATTGCCGCTCGGCTATGGAGAGGTTCCCGACCAGACGGCCTGGATCAAGGTCGAGGTCGAGCTGCCTCAGCGTTTCGCGGGTGGCACGCTCCATCACGGCGCGGTCGACACGTCCCGACGGCGTCAGCGGCTCGCGGCCGAGGAACATGTTCTCGGCAACGGTGAGATTGGGAAGCAGCGATAGCTCCTGGAACACCGTCGACACGCCCGCGTCGAGCGCCTCGCGCGGCGAGTTGAGGCGGACGAGCTTATCGCTTCTTCGGATCTCGCCGACATCGGGTTGATGGACCCCGGCGAGTATCTTCATCAGCGTCGACTTTCCCGCGCCGTTCTCGCCCATCAGCGCGTGGACGGTCCCTGGCTGAAGCTCGAACGAGACGTCGCGAAGCGCGGCCGTGCTGCCGAAGGACTTCGAGATCGAAATCATGCTGACAAGAGGCACTGCGGCCATCGCGCGCTCCGCTGTCGGTGTCCTCCGATCCCGGAAAGGCGGCACAAAGCTGCCTTTCCGGGACCAGGCGAGGATTACTTGTTGCCGTAGTACTTCTGCAGATCTTCCTCGCTCAGGCTGGTCGGAAACCAGACATTGGCAGAGAGATCGGCACGATAGTATTTCTTGGCCTTGTCGATACCCCAGCCGTCCGGCTCATAGGTATAGCGCTTGTGAAGCTGCTTGCCTTCGAGGAGAGCGACCGCGGCGCGCACGCCGGCAGCGCCCTGCTCCGGACCATATTCGGGCGCGATCGAATCGATGCCGGTCTCGATCCACTTGCCGAAGAAGCCATTATTGCCTTCACCGGTGATCGGGGGAATCTTCGCGCCATATTGCTGGAAGACATCCATGCAGGCGCGCGTCATATCGGCGCCCGAAGACCAGATGCCATCGACCTCGGGATTATTGAGGTAGAAGGTCTCGCAGACCTGCTTGCCCGTGTCGTATTGCCACTTGCCCGCGTCTTCCGCGATGATCTTGATATCCGTTCCCTTGAGCGATTCCAGCAGGCCCTTATAGCGGTTAATATCTTCCGGATGAGCCGGAAGGCCGCGCAGAACCCAGATGTTGCCCTTGCCGCCAAGCTTCTTCACCAGGAAGTCGCCCATCACCTTGCCGAAATGCTCGCCGCCGCCCTGGATGTCGACGGTGTACTTGTCGGTGCCGGTGAGGCCGGTATGGACGATGACGGGAATGCCCGCGGCGACCGCCTTCTCGATACCGGCATCCGCCGAGGTCGGCGTCAGCGGCGTGACGATGATGGCGTCGACCTTCTGAGCGATCAGATCCTCGATGTCGGCGACCTGCTTTGCCTGGCTGATGTTCGCGTCGAGCAGCAGGAACTGGCCGATCCGCGGGTCCTTCTTGGCGGCGGCTTCCGCCTCGTGCGCCATCTGGACGGTCCAGGTGTTGGCGTTCACGCCGAAATGGCTCATGCCGATCTTCCAGGGACCGTCCTTCTTGAACTGGTCGGCGCTGGTCATCCGGTCATCGCCGGGCCGGGGCGTCACGCCGTCCATGAGCTGGACTTCCTGCGCCTGGGCGGCGGCACCCACAAACACGGTCGTGGCGAACAGGGCGCCGACGCCGTACTTCCTCAAGGCTCCAAGCATAGTTCTCCTCCTATCGGCGCCGCAAAAGACGCCGATCTGTAAAGATTGCCGATATCGGGTGGATCAAGGCAAAACCCGGACGCGCATGCGCGGGAGCCGGCCTGCCAAGGATCACGCTGGACTCACTGGAAACGCCCGGTCGGTGCCTCCTCGCACCGTCGAGCGTTCGACAAATGGCCTCCATCTCCACCGTCGGGTGAATTTAATGCATCGGAAGCCGAGGGCTGTCAAATGATTAGTCAGAATGAATGATTATCTCTATCCTTGCGGAGCGGCACGGGGCGATCGATGATCCGGCCGGCGCGGCCGACCCGGCCGAGCTTCTGACGAGACAGCGAAATGCGCTCAATACTGTGCTTCGGCGACTCGAATACGCATGGCCAAATGCCCGGCCGCGGCCCGCTGGAGCGGTTCCGCCGCGAGGTTCGATGGCCGGGCGTACTGCAGAGGGAACTCGGCCAGAGATGGTACGTGATCGAGGAGGGGCTCAGCGGCCGGACCACGGTACATGACGATCCCATCGAGGGAGCCCACAAGAATGGCCGCACCTATTTGCGCCCCTGTCTGCAGAGCCACGCCGCGATCGATCTCGTCATCCTCATGCTCGGGACCAACGATCTGAAGGTGCGGTTCAACAAGCCGGCGTCCGAGGTCGCGATGGGGATCGGCTGCCTGGTCTACGACATAAGGGAACTCGCCCCGGGACCTCGAGGCGCCGTACCGGAGATCATGATCGTGGCGCCGCCACCAATGCTTCGGGAAATCAAGGAGTGGAAGTCGATCTTCGCCGGGGCCCACGAGAAATCGCTCCAGCTCGCCCTCGAATTCGAAATCATGGCCGACTCGCTGGGGGTGCATTTCTTCAATGCCGGCTCTGTCTGCTCCTGCGATCCGGGCGACGGTTTCCATATGGGCGCGGACGCCCATGAGGCGCTGGGCGCTGCGCTCGCGCAGGAGATCGATGCGATCGGCTGGGTCGATCACGAGCCGTCGTGAGCGACACAGGCCGAAGATCGTAACACAATCTAGGATGAGGTTTCCCCCTTGCCTGACATGAGGTTCGCTCCGCCGAATCCACTGCGCATCGCTGACCGCGCCAGCGGCCTCAACGCGCCCAGTGTCCGGAGCTACAATGAACGCCTCGTGCTTTCGCTGCTGCTTCAGAACGAGGGCACGACCCGGCTGGAGATCGGCGAGAAGACCGGCCTCTCGGCCCAGACCGTATCCGTGATCGTCCGGTCGCTGGAGCAGGAAGGGCTCGTTGCCAAGGGCGAGGCCCAGCGCGGACGGGTCGGACCGCCGACCATCCCGATGATGCTGAACCCCGAAGGGGCCTTCTCGGTCGGGATCAGCTTCGGCACCTGGTCGGCCGATGTCGTCGTCATCGACTTCGTCGGCGGCGTACGCTTCCACAAGGCGCACCCCTATTCAGACCTGTACGTCACCGGGAACGCGGTCCCCCTGCAAGCCGCCATCGAAGCCGCGGTCCGGGTTGTTCCGGAGAACCTTCGGGATCGCATCGCTGGGATCGGGCTCGCCGTTCCGGACGAAGCCACGATCGGGGATGAACTAACGAGACTGGTCGGCCCGGATCTGCCCGGAGCGCGGGCGCGGATCGAAGCCGCATTCGGACTTCCTGTGTTCATGCAGAACGACATCACTGCCGCCGCCAGCGGCGAGAGCCTGTTCGGCGTCGCCCGCTCCCTGTCGGATTTCGTGTTCTTCTATCTTGGCTCGAGGCTGCACAGCCGTTTGATTCTGAACCACCAGATCTACAACGGCAAAGCCGGCGCCAGCTACGACGTGGGGCTGTCCAATCTGACGCAGGCGCTGGCTGAAATCGGCACGGATGTCGTCCCGCTGAGCGAATGGCCGGACTTGTCTGGCCCTGCCGACCCGACCTATCGCGCGTGGCGCATGCGCGTCCGAGCGAGGATCACCGAATCGGTCGGTGCGCTGCTCGACTTTGTCCGCGTCCAGTCCGTGGTCCTGTCGACCTATGCACCGGCGCCGATGGCGGAACTCCTTCGCGCCGAGATCGCCGAGGCGCTTTCGGGGCTCGACATACAATTGGGACGCGGCCTCGTCTCCCCAAAAGCCTGGGGCGCCGCCAGCCTGCCCTATCATTCTCGCTTCATGGTGCAATAGGCGGGGTACCCGGCGAGCCGGGCTGCCGCCATCCTCGCGTCATGCGGGGACGGCGGCCAGAGCCTATGAGCGCCGATCCTTCGCTCGCTGAACGTCAGAGAGTCTCGATCGATCAGACGGCCTTGCGGCTCGCTTCGAAGAGGAACCAGGTCCGCCGTTCGGCCTCGTCCAGCCAGTTCTCGATCAGACTGGTCGATGCGAAATCGTTGTGTTCCTCGCAAACGGCGTGGGCGGCGCGCAGCAGGCTGGCGAAGATGCGGTTGTCCTGCGCCAGTTCGGCCAGCATGTCCTCGGGCGTCACATAGTCCGCGTCATTGTCGGGAATGCGCTGTTCCCGGGCGATCTGGCCGATCGAGCGCAGCGTCGTGCCGCCAATCTTGCGGCAGCGCTCGGCGACATCGTCGGTGATCGCGAAGATCTGCTCGCCCTGCTCGTCGAGCATCAGGTGATAGTCCCGGAAATGCGGGCCGGACATGTGCCAGTGGAAATTCTTCGTCTTGATGTAGAGCGCGAAGGCATCGGCCAGCACACCGGTGAGCGCCGCTGATATGTCCTTGACGGCATTCTCGCCGAGATCGGAAGGCGTGCGCAGAGGAGTCTTGCGAAGGCGTGCAGCGTCGGAAGTGGTCATGGTCGCGTTCCTTTCGGGATAGCAGAAGCTCTTTGCCGATCGCATCCGGACCGGTGTATCCGGCCGGCGGGGTTCATCTGGAAGGACGATGGCGGGTACCGGGACTGTTCCAGGGTGGTCGCCGCCGTCGTAGCTCCGTTCGGTTTCGATGGTGAGAGACTAGGCCCCGGCGCGGCGCTCCAAAATTCAATGCTCGTTTCGGTCGCGGCATACCTGCGTATAGGTGGCGCCCCCCGCCAGCCCGTGGCAGTCCTTGGAACTCGCCTCCCGAGACGGGGACACGATGAAACCTAGCCTCGCCAGAAGTGGACGTTCGTGGCGAAGCCGCCTATCCAGACCGAGGTTCATCGGATCCGGCTTGGAGTTCGGCTTGCAACAGCGTGGCACTCCCCTGTTTTCGCCTCTGGCCGCGCTGTTGATCGCAGCGGGGATCTTCGCCTTCGATACGTTGACGCCGTTCGATGTCGCCATCGCGGTGCTCTATGTCAGCGTGGTGATGCTGTCGCTCAGTTTTGCCGACCAGCGCGGAATGCTGTGGATCGCGGCCGGCTGCATGGTCCTGACGCTGATCAGCTTCTTCGTGTCTCACGCTGCCAACCCCACGAGCGGCGCGGCGGCGCGGTGCGCCGTCAGCCTGTCGGCTATCGCGATCACGACCTTCCTTGCGCTCAAGGTGCGCAACGGCATCGCGGTGCTTGAGCGGAGCAAGGCGCGCTATCGCAACATTTTTCTCGCCTCGGGTACCGCGATCGTCGAGATGGATTTCTCCGATCTGGCGAAGGAAATCGACAGGGTGAAGGCGGAAGGGTTCGCGACGATGCGTGAGCTTCGCTCAGCCCGCCCGGAATTCGGCCGCAAGGCACTCGACCTGATCCGCATCACCAACGCCAACCAGACGACGTTGAAGCTGTTCGCGGCCGACAATGTCGGTGCGCTCCGACATGCCTTCACCCTCCTTATCCCCTACGAGACGGAGGATGCGGTCTGGGCGCTGCTGGATGCGGTGGCGGAGAGAAGACCGAGCTTCGAGGCCGAGACCATCATGCTGGCTCTCGGCGGGCGGCGTGTCGATGTCGTCTGCACCTTCGCCATGCCGCCGGTCGACCCGCCCTTCGGACAGGTCCTCGTCAGCTTCATGGATGTGACGGCGCGGCGCGAGGCCGAATATGCGTTGCAGAAGGCCCAGGCGGAACTCGCCCATGTCTCCCGGGTGGCGACGCTGGGAGAATTGACCGCGTCGATCGCCCATGAGGTCAACCAGCCATTGGCGGCGATCGTGACCAATGGCCAGGCCGGCCTGCGCTGGGCCGGGCGCGACCAGCCGGACCTTGGCGAGGTTCGCAGCTCTCTGGAGCGCATGATTTCCGATGCGAAACGCGCGAGCGACGTGATCCAGAGGCTCCGCTCCCTGTCGAGCAATGGCGCGCCGCAGCAGGCGTCGCTCGACATCAACGAGGTTGCCGAGGAGACGCTGGTCCTGGTGCAGCGGGAAATCGCCGCGCATCAGGTGATGCTGCATCTCGATCTCGATCGCGCCGTGCCGCCGGCGATCGGCGACCGTGTCCAGCTTCAGCAGGTTTTCCTCAACCTGATGATGAACGCCATTCAGGCCATGTCGGCGGCGGGCGGACCGGCCCGGACCTTGACGTTGCGCTCGCGCGGCGCGGAGGAAATGGTCGTGTTCACCGTCGAAGATACGGGTCCCGGCTTTCCGGACGGCGTGCCGGACAGGCTGTTCAACCCCTTCTACACCACCAAGGCGAACGGCATGGGCATGGGGCTCTCCATTTGCCGGTCGATCGTTGAAGCGCATGGCGGCCGCATCCGCGCTATTGCCGGAACCCCGTCCGGCGCAGTGTTCGAGGTCGCATTTCCACGCCATAGGGAGGCGGCATGAAGGCCGAGGCGAACCTCGCACCGACCGTATTCGTCGTCGACGACGACCTATCGCTGCGCGAGGCGTTGAGCAGCCTGTTTCGCTCCGTGGGAATACGGGTGGAACTCTATGCGTCGACGGCCGAGTTTCTCGACAGGGGGCCAGCGTCGGCGGAGAGCTGCCTGGTCCTCGATGTGCGCTTGCCGGGCGTGAGCGGTCTCGATTTCCAGAGCCAGTTGGCGAAGCTCGGCAACAACATCCCGATCGTCTTCATGACAGGGCATGGCGACGTGCCGATGTCGGTTCGGGCGATGAAAGCCGGCGCCACGGACTTCCTGATCAAGCCGTTTCGCGATCAGGACATGCTGGATGCCGTTTCCGATGCGCTGGCGCGCGATCGGACGCGGCGCCAATCGGAACGCGAACTCGCCCTCCTGACCGCCCGATATGACACACTCACCGCTCGCGAGCGCCAGGTCATGGCTCTGGTGACGCGCGGGCTGATGAACAAGCAGGTCGCGGGCGAACTCGGTGTCAGCGAGATCACCGTCAAGATCCACCGCGGCCATCTGATGGAGAAAATGGCCGCCCGTTCGCTGGCCGAGCTGGTCAAGATGTTCCAGGCCATCGAAGCCGACCGCGGGAGCAAGGCGCCCTAAACTTCCGTATGATTTCGGCCGGGCGCCGGAAGGCGTAGATGATTTGGAAGGGCCAAGCGCATCCGACCGCCCCAAGGACCTGAAGTGCCCCGAACCAGCTGCATAGCCATTGTCGATGACGACGCCTCCGTGCGCGAGGCTACCGGTAGCCTTATCCGCTCATCGGGCCTGGCTGTTCGGACGTTTGGTTCCGCTGTGGATTTTCTTTGCGCGGCCGATCGGGCCTCGATCGACTGTCTCATCACCGACGTCCAGATGGGTCCGATCGGAGGCGTCGAACTCGCGCAAAGACTGCGCGATGAGGGAATGGCGATACCGGTGATCTTCATTACCGCGTTCCCGGACATCCGCATCCGCGAGCGGGCGATGACATCCGGTGCCGCCGGCTTCTTTGCCAAACCCTTCGACGGCCAGCTGCTGCTCGAATGCATCGAGACGGCCCTCCACGGAATTTCCTCGCATTAGGTCAGCCCTCAACGTGCATCGTTCGGCCCGCCAACGGCCGTTGGCGAGTGACGCCCGCCCGCGCTGACCCTTCGTCGGGGCGTCACAAAAATTCCTGCCCGTCCTCAGTTTTCCGTATATTGCATTGCAATTATGGCCAATAAA
Organism: Kaistia algarum; assembly: GCF_026343945.1. NCBI lineage: Bacteria > Pseudomonadati > Pseudomonadota > Alphaproteobacteria > Hyphomicrobiales > Kaistiaceae > Kaistia > Kaistia algarum. The sequence continues at coordinate 2,197,876 of NZ_JAPKNJ010000001.1, read as the reverse complement.
CACCATGTAAAATGCACGATTTCGATCGCTGGAATGAGCGATCTAGATCGGAATTTCTGTTTGGGCCGGCTGGCGTTTATTTCGGCCTCTGATCGGAACGAAATCGACCTCTGGTGAATATCCTTCGGATGGTCCACCATATTTCCTGACGAAATGGGGCTGCCGCTCTGGCGCGGGTCGAGCATTTCCAGCAGCAAGAGCAAGGGAGACCGTGATGGCCAAGGGTCAGAAGCACAGCAATCGCGAAGTTCGCAAGCCGAAGGCGAGCAAGCCAGCGGCGGCGCCAGCGACGGGAAGCCTGCTCACCCGGGGAATCCTGGCGAGCGCCACCGTTCCCAAGAAGTAGCGCGAGGGATCGGACGGTCGATCCGGCACTTCGGAGCCGCCTCGATCGGACCACGCTGCAAACAGCTGGCGTTCAAGCCCGGTCCAGACGAAGCGAAGTCTGTTTCGCTGCCGCGGATGCAGATTCCGCGGTAGAACTATGACTGTTGCGCTTCTGTCTGCGGATCGGGAGATGCGCGATTAAGCTCTATCTTGGACTGTTCGCCGGGAGCGGCATCTTGAAGTGCGACGGCAGCTGGTTGCCCGCGCCGCTCAAGTTTTCAACCGGCGCCTGGTAAGAGGGCCGGCGTGACACGTTCCGTTGAATTGCAGCTCTCGGCCGCGCTGCAAACATCTTCACCTGCGAAAGCGCTGAGTTCCCAACCGATCATCGGTCGTGCGCCCCGAGCCATCCTACAGGTTCTCCAATTTCGCGACCGATCCGTATCGACCAGCTCAGGCACAGCCTGACAGGCTGAACTCGATCGCCTCCGGCGCTGAGCGCTGGGGGCCGCCATTCCAGCCCCTCCCTTGCACCCGATGATACCGCCTCGCTCACGCGGACCGCCACTACACACCGTCGGACATCTTGCGGGTCGCTGTCATCTGGGCTAATAGCACGCATCATATATCATGCATGATTTCTTCCGAGTTGACGCGGAGGGAATGGGAGGAGGCGGGTGATGAGCTTCGTATTCGGAGCTCCGGGGCGCTACGTTCAGGGCCCCGGCATCCTCGATCGGGCTGGAGAGTGGATCGCCGTCTGCGGCAGGCGTGCCATCGTGCTCGCCGACCGGTTTGTGCTCGGCATGATCGAGGCGCGCGTACGTTCCAGCTGCGAACGCGCCGGCGTTGCCGTCCATTTTGAAGCGACGGAAGGCGAGGTGACCGAAGCCGCCATCGCCGATCTCGGAGCGCGCCTCTCCGCCATCGAGGCCGATGTCCTCATCGCGGCCGGCGGCGGGAAATGCATCGATACCGGCAAGGCGATCAGCCATGCGCGCGGCGTCGCCTTCATCTCCCTGCCGACCGTCGCCTCCAACGACGCCCCGACCTCGAAAAACTACGTTGTCTATGACGAGACCCATCAGTTGCTCGAAGTCCGGCACTTGCCGGCGAGCCCGCGCTATGTCGTCGTCGACACGGAGCTGATCGCCGCCGCACCCCGCCCTTTTCTTCTGGCCGGCATCGGTGACGCTCTGACCAAGAAATTCGAGGCCGAGCAGTGCCTTCGGACCGGCGGGACCAACATGTTCGGCGCGCGGCCGTCACTCTCCGGCGTCGTCCTCGCCCGGGAATGCTATACCATCCTGCGTGCCAATGCCGAGGCAGGATTGCGGCTCGCCGGCACGGGCAGGCCGGATGCCGTCTTCGAGCAGTTGATAGAGGCCGTCCTGCTGATGAGCGGCCTCGGCTTCGAGAGCGGAGGCCTTTCCATCGCCCATGCCATGACCCGCGGCCTTTCGAAGGTTCCGGGCGCGCGCGAGGCGCAGCACGGGCTTCAGGTCGCCTATGCGCTGCTGGTCCAGCTCGCGCTCGAAGCGGATCGCGACACCGACTTCTTCGACGATCTCTACGGCTTCTATGACCGGATCGGCCTGCCGAAGACGCTCGCAGCGCTCGGCGCCGACCGCGTCGACGATGACCTTCTGGCGGCCATTGCCGTTCCGACCCTTGCCGCCCCGCACGCCCGCAATTTCGAGCGCCCGCTCGCGGCCGCTGAACTCGTCGCGGCCATGCGCGCCGTCGAGGCCGGCGAGCCGAAGGAGCGTCGCGACTAATTTCCACCGCCGAACTCAACGAGGGAGAAGATCATGTCGTCGCCCGGCGGGCCGTCAGCCCCACACGGTCAGAACGACTTCACGCCGACGGCCGAAACCGTCGCGATGCTGAAGGAGAAGGCGAAGTTCGTTCGCCTCGAGACGATCCGCCTGATCGAGATCGCCAAGACCGGCCATTATTCGTCGGTGTTCTCGGCGGCCGAGATCTTCGCCACGCTTTACTATGACGTGATGAACATACGCCACGGCGAGCCAAAATGGCCGGGCCGCGACCGCTTCCTGATGGGCAAGGGTCATGCAGCCGTCGGCCAGTTCCCCATTCTCGCGGAGCTTGGGTTCTTTCCAAAGGAATGGCTGGACGATTATACCCGCCTCGGCAGCCCACTCGGCGACCATCCCGACATGCGCAAAGTCCCCGGCGTCGACTTCTCGTCCGGCTCGATCGGCCATGCGCTCTCCGGCGGCCTCGGCATGGTGCTCGCGCAGCGCTTTACCGGCGAGACCTATGATGTCTTCGCGCTTCTGGGCGACGGCGAGATGCAGGAAGGCCAGGTCTGGGAAGCCGCGCTCTCCGCTGCCGCCCACAAGGCCTCGCGCCTCATCGCCATCGTCGACCGCAACGGCTACCAGCTCGACGGCAAGGTCGACGATGTCATCGGCATCGAGCCGCTGGACGAGAAATGGCGCGCGTTCGGCTGGGAAGTGCATGTCGTCGACGGCCACGACATCGCCGCACTCACCGAGCTGCTGCGCCGGGTTAAGGCCGATACGGCCCGCGAGAAGCCCTGCTGCATCATCGCAAAGACGCTGAAGGGCAAGGGCGTTTCCTACATGGAGACCGAGCCCGGCTGGCATCTGGGCTGGCTCGACCCTGAGGACGCCAAGCTCGCCATCGCCGAAATCGAAGCCACGGAGATCTGAGATGAGCGGACCGCTTTCCCCGAATTCCTGGCAGTATCGCGAGCTCAATGCGCGCAATCCGGGCCTCGGCTACCTATCCGACGGTCTGATCGAGCTGGTCGAGGCCGGGCATCCGGTCGTCGCCGGCTCGGCGGATCTGCAATATTCAAACGGCCTCAATAAGTTCGCGAAGGCCTATCCCGATCGCTACATCCAGTTCGGCATTTCCGAACAGAACATGGTGACGGCGGCGGCGGGCATGGCGACCTGCGGGCTGACGCCCTTCGTCGCAACCTTCGCCTCCTTCCTAGGGCTGCTCTGCTGCGAGCAAATCCGCATGGACGTCGCCTATTCGGCGCAGCCCGTGCGCCTGATCGGCCACCACACCGGCATCTCGCTCGGCTTCTATGGCACCTCGCACCACGCGACCGAAGACATCGCGACGATGCGCTCGATCGCCGATCTCGCCGTGGTCTCGCCAGCCGACGGACCGCAGTTGCAGGCGGCGATCCGCGCCTCGGCGAACTACGATCTGCCGATCTATTTCCGCATCTCTCGTGGTCGCGATCCGATCGTCTACGACAAGGATGTCGTGTTCGAATTCGGCAAGGCCGTCGAACATATCGAAGGCGAGGAACTGACCATCATCGCCTGCGGCATGGCCGTGCATGGCGCGATCGAGGCCGCGAGGAAGCTGAATGCCGCGGGACGCTCGGTCGGCGTCATCGACATGGCCTCGATCAAGCCGCTCGACCGCGACGCCATCCTGCGCGCCGCCGGCCGCTCGAAGCGGATGATGACCGTCGAGGAACACAACGTCATCGGCGGTCTCGGCGCAGCCGTCGCCGAGGTGCTGGCCGACGAAGGCGCCGGAGTGAAGCTGCTCCGCCACGGCATCTATGACGAATACAGCCTGATCGCCCCGCCGACGCATCTCTATGCGCATTACAAGCTCGACGCCGCCGGCATCGAGGAGATGGCGCTGAAAGCCATGCAGGCCTGACGGCAGGTCGGCCTGTCCGCCATTGGCGCGGCCAGGATAATCGGGCAAGGATCGGGCGCCCTCGCAGGCGGGTGGTGGCACTCGCCTGCCGAGGTTTGGAGGAGGAGGACTTCATGAAGACGGCAGTCGTAACCGGCGGCGGGACCGGCATCGGGCTCGCAACCGCGACTCTTCTGGCGGCGCGGGGCTATGCGGTGATCGCGGCCGGGCTGGAGCACGAGGACGAATTGCCGGAGGGGGTGACCTTCGTCGAGACGGACGTCACCAGCGCCGCCTCGCTCGACGCCGCCATGGCGCGTGCCGGCGACGAGATCACCGGTCTCGTCAACTGCGCCGGCATCTTGCGGCATGAGCGCGAATGGCAGCCGGAAGATTTCGCCAAGGTGTTGGAGATCAATCTGACGGCCGTGCTTGGCAGTTCCAATGCCGCGCTGTCCCGCCTCGAAAAGGCCGGCGGTGCCATCGTCAACATCGCCTCGATGTGGAGCTATTTCGGCAGCGCCGGGGCGCCCGGCTATGCTGCCAGCAAGGGCGGCGTCGTCTCGCTGACGAAATCGATGGCCGTGGCCTGGGGCGCGCGCGGCGTGCGCGTCAATGCAGTCGCCCCCGGCTGGATCGAGACGCGCATGTCGGCGCGGGCCAAGAACGATCCGGAGCGCGGACCTCGCATCACCGGCCGCATTCCGATGGGTCGCTGGGCACCCCCGAGCGAGGTGGCATCGGTGATTGCGTTCCTGCTCTCGCCCGATGCGTCCTATGTGACCGGCGCGGTGATACCGGTCGATGGCGGCTATTCATCGGCCTGAGGCCGGGCCGTCATCGCTTCGACTTCTTCGCCTCGCGCTCGGCGCGCTCCGCCTCGGCCTCTTCCTGTTCGAGCATCCGCACCAGCACTTCGCTCCAGCGGATGTCGTCCTGCATCGCGAGCTTGGCTGCGTCCGGATCGTGGCGCTTCAGGGCCGCGATGAAGTCATGGTGCTTGTGCTCGTCGCCCGTCAGCTGGCGCACCGGAATCCGTTCGTGGAAAATCCGCAGGAACGGCCCCATCAGCACCCACATATTCTCGCAGATGCCCTCCACGATCGGCATGCCGGCAATATGCAGGATGGCGAAATGGAATTCGCGATTGATGCGCGCCGCCTCGGATGAGGAAGTCGCCGCCGCCTTGATGAAGGCCGCATTGATCCGCTCGAATTCGGCTATGTTTTCGGCGGTCGCGATCTCGCCGACCCGGTAGGCGGCAACACCCTCCAATTCGACACGGATGCGCTGGATCTCACGCAGATCCGCCGGTCCCATCCGGGGTACCTGTACCGAGGTAGCGGCCCGTACCTCCAGGGCACGCTCGCTGACGAGGCGGAAGATCGCTTCGCGCACCGGCGTGATGCTCGTCCCGTATTCCTCGGCGACCGTCGAGATCGTCAGTCGCTGGCCGGGCGCGAACTGCCCCTCCATCAGCGCCGCGCGGAGGCTGCTATAGAGCTGCGAAGAGAGATTCTCGCGCGATACGGGTTTGACGGCCATTCTCTCGCTCCTCGCGACTCGATTTCCAGATTAGCCGGTTATGGCCAATCCGCACGCGCATTCGATGCGGTGATCAGCCGCCGAAGCGCGTTTCCGGCAAGCCGCGGACGCCGAGGCCGGTAATGGCGAAGAGACTCCCAGCCTGCGGGCCCGTCTCGACCACGCCCGGTACCGGCGCCGTCTTCATCGACGTGACGTACAGCGTGTCGAATTCGGGGCCGCCGAACATCACGGAGGTCACGCAAACGATCGGCATGTCGATCGTGCGGTCGAGCGTCCCGTCGGGCGCGAAGCGATGCAGCTTGCTCTTGTAGACGCCGGCGCTCCAGACATAGCCCTCGGCGTCCACAGTGGCGCCATCCGGCAGGCCGTCCTCCTCGCCGAACAGCACGAAGCGCCTCTTATTGGCGACGGCGCCCGTCGCAAGGTCGTAGTCATAGGCCCAGATCGCGCGGGAACGACTGTCGGCGAAGTAGAAGATCGATCCGTCCGGGCTCCAGCACGGGCCGTTGGAGACGACGATGCCGCTGTCGATCTCCGTGATCGAGCGGTCGGTGCCAACGCTGTAGAGCTTGCCGTCGGCGCTGGCCTCCGTGATGTCCATGCTGCCCGATACATAGCGGCCGCGCTTGTCGACCTTGCCGTCATTGACGCGGATATTCGGACCCGCCCGGTCGACCAGCCCGACGAGTTCCGTGGCGCCGGCGGCAAAATCGAAGAAATAGAAGCCGTCCGCTAGGGACAGGATCGCGCCGCCATCCTTGCGAAGCGCCATGGAGCCGATTTTCTGTGGGACATCCCAGATCTCGACCTCGCCGCCCGTCGCTGTCGCACGGAAGATCTTTTGGCCATAGCTGTCGATCCAGTAGAGCCGCTGCTCGGCGACGTCCCAGAGCGGGCCCTCGCCGAGTATCGTGTTGCAGTCGACGATCGCTTCGATCTTCATCTTGTTGGCCTCCCTCTGGAAATAAATCTACAGCCCAGGCGACGACCGCCGGTGGGCGCTCACCGCGGCAACGAGCAGCGCACCCTTGATCAGCATCTGGAAGTGCGACGACACATTCCAGAAATTGAGCCCATTGGCGAGCAGGGCCAGCACGGCGACGCCGGCAACCGATCCGCCGATACTGCCCATGCCGCCCGAAAGCAGCGTGCCGCCAAGCGCCGTCGCGGCGACGGAATCGATCGCGAAGGCGACGCCGACCAACGGGTCGCCGCTGGCGATCCGCGCGGCGAGATTGATGCCGCCGAGGCAAGCGAAGAGCGAACACAGCACATAGCAGGCGCCGATGATCCGCGCCGACCGCACACCGCCCAGCTCCGCGTTCTCCGCCGAGCCACCGACGGCATAGACATGCAGGCCGAACCGCGTCCGGTTCACGAGCGCGGAGGCGATCAGAACGAGCAGGACCATCGCATAGATCGGCAGCGGCAGGCCGAGCAGCGTGCCATTGGCATAGCGCACGAAGATGTCCGGGACCTCGCCGCCCGGGATCGGCCGGATCATCAGCGCCGCGCCCTGGACGACGGTCATGGTGCTGATCGTCATCAGGATCGGGTGGATGCGGAATTGTACGATGCCGACCGCATTGGCGAGGCCGACACCGAACGCTGCCACGAGGGCCAGCAGTGCCCCCGCAATCGGCGGCAAGCCCAGGCTGAGGATCGCCGTCGTCAGGCTGACTACCGATCCGACCGAAAGATCGAAGCCGCCGGACAGGATCACCAGCGTCTGACCGAGCGTGACGGACATGACGCTCGATTGCTGGTTCAGCAGGTTGACGATGTTCTGTGCCGTGAACGCCGCCGGCGTGGTGACGGCGAGGCCAACCGCCAGAAGGACGGCCAGACCGATCGCCGGCCAGGCCGAGCGGCGGCGCGCTGGGCCGGCAAGACTCGAGGTGAGGAGGCTCATGGCATTTCCCCATAGATCGCCGCGCGCATGACCTTGTTCTCGGTCGCCTCCGCCGCCGGCAGGCTACCGACGGTTGCCCCGTCGCGCAGCACGACGATGCGGTCGCAGAGGCCGATCAGCTCAGGCAATTCGCGCGAGGTGGCGAGCACCGGTATGCCGCTGTCGGCGAGTTGCCGCAGCAGCGCGTAGATCTCCGCCTTGGCGCCGATGTCGACGCCGCGCGTCGGCTCCTCGCAGATCAGCATGCGGATGTCGCGGACCAGCCAGCGGGCGAGCAGCGCCTTCTGCTGGTTGCCGCCGGAGAGATCGCCGATCGGCTGGCCGGGATCGCGAAGGCGGATCGAGAGCTTGCGGATCTGCTCCAGCATCGGCGCCCGCGCGTCGGGCGCGAATTGTGCCAACGGCAGGCCGGGCAGCAGGCCGGCGACGATGTTGCGGTCAACGCCCAGCGAGAGATAGAGCCCCTCGGATTTGCGATCCTCCGGGATCAACCCGAGACCGGCCGCGATCCCGCCGGCAGCGCTCGAATGCCGGATCGGTTTGCCGTCGAAGCGAATGGAGCCCGCACGGAGCTTGTGGCCTTCGAACAGCGCTCGGGTGATCTCGATCTGGCCATGGCCCTCGAGCCCGGCAAGGCCCACGATCTCGTGACGGCCGACGCTGAAATTCACCGGCCCCTTGAGGCCGGGCGCGGCAACGCCCTCGAAAGCGACGACCGGCGCCTGCTGCCCGGCTGGAATGGCGGAACGCGGCGGGAAAAGCTGGTCGAGATTGCGCCCGACCATGGCCGCGACCAGTTCATCGGAGCTGATCTTCGCCGTCTCATAGCTGCCGACATACTGCCCGTCCTTCAGCACCGTCACGGTGCCGCAGAGCGCGAAGATCTCCGGGAGGCGATGCGAGACGTAGAGGATGCCCTTGCCGGCGACCTGAAGTTCGCGAATGAGGGCGAATAGCCGCTCCGCCTCGCGATCGCCGAGGGCCGCGGTCGGCTCGTCGAAGACGAACACGTCCGCCTCGCGCATGACGCCCTTGGCGATCTCGACCATCTGCTGCTCGGCAACGCCGAGCGTGCCGGTCAGCCGTTCCGGATCGAGGGAGAGGCCGAGCCGCTCCAGTACCGTCCGGCTTTCCCGCGCCATCGCCTTGCGGTCGATGAAGCCGAAGCGCGTCCGGGGTTCGCGGCCGAGATAGAGGTTCTCGGCCACGGAGAGGTTAGGCAGGAGGATGAACTCCTGGAAGATGGTCGACACGCCCGCTTCGCTGGCCTGCTCCGCGTGACGCCAGCTGACGTCACGGCCCTTGAAGCGCAGCTGGCCCGATGTCGGCGGGAAGACGCCGGCAATCGTCTTCATCAGCGTCGACTTGCCGGCGCCGTTCTCGCCCAGGACGGCATGCACACTGCCGGCCTCGAGCTTGAGCGAGACGCCGGCAAGCGCCTTGACGCTGCCGAAGCTCTTGTGGATGTCGACCGCTTCCAGGAGCAGGTTCATCGTCCCAACCGGTATCGTTCCATCGACGGACTTTCGACGTCTACTTGGCGTAGATCTTCTTCAGGACATCGTCCGGAAGGCTGGAGCCGACCCAATAGGAATCGTTGAGATCCGGCCGGTAGTATTTGGCGATGTCGGCCTTCTGGATCGGGTCGGGATTGAGGACGTAATCGACAGCGATCGGCTCGCCCTTGAGCGCCCGGACACCGGCGATGACGGCCTGCTGGCCAAACCAGGTCGGATATTGCGGAGCGACCGTGTTCAGGTCCATCTCCTGCCAGATGCGCAGGAAGCCGTTATTGCCCTCCCCGGTCATCGGCACGAGCGTCAGCCCGTTCTCCTTCATCACCTCGGCGCAAGCCTGCGTCATCGCGCCGCCCGACGACCAGATGCCGTCGATTTCGGGATGCGCGACGATCAGCGATTCGCAGACCTGTTTGCCCTTGTCATAGGCCCAGTCGCCGAAGGCCGTATCGATGACCTTGATGCCGGCCGCGTTGAACACTTCCTCGGCGGCGGCCCAGCGATCATTGTCGATCGAATTGCCGGAGATGCCGCGAATGCCGATGATGTTGCCCTTGCCGCCGAGCGCCTTCGCCAGATATTCCGCGCCCGCCTTGCCGAAGAAGCGGTCGTCGCCCAGGATCTTGCTGGTGTATTTCTGCGGATTGGCCTTCGAGGCGAACAGGATGACGGGGATGCCGCTGGCATAGGCCTTGTCGAGCACGCCGTTCAGCGCCGTCTCGGAGCCGGGATCGACCAGCAGCGCATCGACGCCGCGCGCCAGCAGATCCTCGATATCGGACACCTGCTTGCTGACATTACCGCCGGCATCGGTAACGACGAGTTCGGCGATCTCGGGATGCTGCGTCGCCTCATATTTCGCCTCTTCGATCATCTGGACGCGCCAGGTGTTGACGAGCGAGATATTGCTGAGGCCGATGACGAACTTGTCCTTTTTTGAAGGCGGCAGCTTGACCTCGGCCGACCCCTGAACCGGCTTGAGACCGGGGTTGAAATCGAGACCGGCGGCCGAGGCCGGACCGGCGATGCCGACGGCGACGAGCGCACTCGCTCCGAAGAGCGCGGCTATCCATGTCTTCATCCACTCACTCCCTTGCTGGATGACATTGTCTTCAGCGCCGCATGCGCGACGTTGCTTCCGGTGCCGGCCCAGCCGGCATCGAATTTCGGAGAGGCTCATCGGCGTCGATGCGCGGCCAGACCCGCGGCACCGGCGACGATCAGGCCCTGGATCACGAGCTGCATTGGCTGGGCGACGCCCATGCCGCGCAGCAGATTGCCGAGATAGGTGATGACGAGCGCGCCGGCGATGACGCCCAGAACGCCGCCGCGGCCACTGCCGAACGAGGTGCCGCCAAGGACGACGGCGGCCAGCGAGGCGAGAACGAGGTCGCTACCCAGATTGAGCGTGCCCGTGCCGATGTAGCCGGTGAGAACGATACCGGCGATACCGGCGATTGCCCCCGAGGCGACATGAGCGAAGACCAGCGTCTTGCCGACGGGCAGGCCACCGAGCCGAGCCGCGAAATAATTGGCGCCGAGCGCCTGCAATTCCCGGCCAATCACCAGCTTTGCCAGCGTGAAGGCGACAAGCGCCGCGACGGCCAGCCAGACAAAGGCGGCGATCGGAAAGAGGCCGAGCCGCCCCGTTGCGAGCCAGCGCACCACCGGCTGCACCTGCCCGCCGGGCGCGCCGCCGCTGACGACATAGGAAAGCCCGATCAGCACGATCGAGACGCCGAGCGTGATGATCACCGCCGAGGCGCGGAGGCGCGCGATAAAGAAAGCGTTGGCCGCGCCGACCGCGGTGCCGAGCAGAACAGGCATCGCCAGCGACATCCACGGTGCGCCTGCGGCGAAGAGCCGGTGCGCGAGCAGGACATTGACGAGCGCGATGACGCCACCGACTGACAGGTCGATCGAGCGGCCGATCACGGTGAGGCTCTGACCGATGGCGACGAGGCCGAGCGGCACCGCCTGGCGAAGCACGATCAGCAGGAAGGGCAGACTCAGGGCCTTAGGCTGGAAGACCGCCGAGGCGATCAGCAGGCCTGCCAACGCCGGATAGGCCGGCACCGAGACAGCGGCGAAGAACAGGCCGCGGACGCTCCGGGCTATTCCCGACGGGAACCGCCTCTGAACGACTTCAGCCGCCATCCTGCCAGCCTCCCCTACCCGTCCGTCAAGGCGGACGCCATTTCGCGGATCTTGTCCGGCATCGCCGGCCCCCGCTCTTCTCCCGCTATCCGACTATACGGGGGCTCCACCGCCGTCAAGCATGATGCATCATGTATGATATGAGCGATGATACGGCGTCGTGCCGCGCGATACGGCCGGCGGAACGAGCTAACGGCCTCTCCCGCGCCGTGTAATCGCCGACGAGTGGCCGCTGCTGGATGATGAGGGTGACGCGCCACAAGCCGTTGGCGCCAGGAAGCGATCGGATCGCTCGGGTGAGACCGGCTTGTCCAGCCTGTGGCGCCGATGCGCCCGCCGGGCACGCTCAGACTTCGGCGCCGACCTTGAGCAGATCCTTAGGGATCAGGAAGCGGACGGCGGCGAGGCAGAGCAGCGTCGTAAAGGCGAGGATGACCGCGACGAGGGCGTTGATGTCCGGCGCGAAGCCGAGGCGCATCATCGCCCAGAGCCGTACTGGCAGCGTGCTCTGCGTGCCGGTGAGGAGAAGCGTGATCATCGTCTCGTCAAAGGAGAGGGCGAAGGCAAGGATCGCTCCGCCGATGATCGAGCTGGAGAGGTTCGGCAGCAGGATGCGGATGAAGGTCTGCCACCCACTGGCGCCCAGATCATAGGAAGCCTCGATCAGCGAGGGGCTCAGCGATTGCAGCCGCGTCAGGATCGTGCGGTAGACGAGCGCCAGGACGAACACCGTATGGCCGATCACGACCGTGATGAGGCTGCGCTCGAACTCGATCTCGCGGAAGAAGATCAGCAGCGACAGGCCGGTGATGATCGGCGGCATCAGGAAGGGCAGGAAGATCACGAATTGGAGGACGGCACGGGCGCGGCCGGTGCCCGAATGATAATAGAGCGCCAGCACAGTCCCCATCGCGACGGAGAGGACCACTGCCGATAGGCCGACGACCAGCGTCGTCGTGAGCGCGCTCAAAATGTCCTCGTTCGTGGCGAGCGCGACATAGGCCGAGAAGGTCGGCTGCGACCAGTCGACGAGGCCATGCTGGACAAGAAACAGCGACGAGACGATCGGCACGAGGATCGGTCCATAGAGCAGGACAAAGACGAGGGCGGTGATCAGGCCGAGCGGCCAGAGGGCGCGGCGGTTCTCCATCATCCGCGCCTCTTTCTGCCGTCAAAGCGGGAGCCCAGGCTCATCGCCACGATGACGACGACGGCGAGGATCACCGACAGCGCCGCGCCGAACGGCCAGTTATAGGCCGTGCCGAACTGGCTGTAGATGATGCGCCCGAAGGTGAAACCGCTCTGGCCGCCGACCATCTGCGGAGTCAGGAAATCGCCGATCGCCAGCACGAACACGAAGCTCAACGCCGAAGCGACGCCTGGCAGGCTGAGCGGGAACGTGACCCGCCAGAAGGTCTGCGCCGCGCTGGCGCCGAGATCAGCGGAGGCCTGCTTCAGCGCCGCCGGCACGCGCTCGAGCGCCAGGAACAAGGGCAGCACTGCATAGGGGATGAGGAGCAGCGTCAGGGTCAGCAGGACGGCGTTCAGATTGAAGACGAAGAAGGTCAGGGGCTTGTCGATGATGCCGAGGCCGATGAGCGCGCGGTTGAGGAAGCCGTTGCCGCCGAGGATGGCACGGATCGAATAGATCTTGATCACGTAGCTCATCAGCAGCGGCACAAGCAGCAGCATCAGGACGAGATAACGCTGCCGTCCCCGCAGCTGGGTCAGGAAATAGGCAACCGGATAACCGATGAGGACCGTGATGAGGGCCACGGCGAAGCAGAGCGCCACGGTGCGCCAGAAAACCGGCAGGAAGACCGGATCGGCGAAGAAGCGGATATAGTTCACCAGCGTCAGCGTGAATTTCATCTCGCCGTGATCGACGCTGAAGAACGAATAGACGAGAAAGGTCGCAAGCGGCAGGACGATGAAGAACACCGGCAGCGCGTAGGCCGCCGAGGCGACCGCGAGCGGCCGCAACCTGTCCGGACCGGCGCGTTCCGTGCTCACGCCAGCACCAGGCGCGTATCGCGAACGCGGAAGGCGAAGGTCGCCGGCTCACCCTCCTGTAACGGCGCGCCCTCGACCCGGCTCGCCAGACGCATCTTGATAGGAACGGCCGATCCGTCGCCGCCCGGAAGAAGCGTCGCCATCGTCGAGGCGCCGCCAAAGGCAAGGCGGCCGATATGACCCGTAACACCATTCCCGGATTCACTCGGCCCGCCCACCCTGAGCGTCTCCGGCCGGAACACGGCAAAGGCACGCGCACCCGCCGGAGCCGATGCGATCTCCGGCTGACCGTCGATCGCGCAGAGGAGACGACCGAGCGCGGTGTCGATCGCACGGACATCGCCTTCGACGGCGCCCAGCGTGCCGGCGATCAGATTGTTCTCGCCAAAGAAACGGGCGACGAATTCCGATGTCGGCTTATAATAGACCTCATGCGGCGATCCGAGCTGCTCGATCTGGCCGGCACTCATGACGCAGATGCGATCGGCCATGGCGATCGCCTCTTCTTGGTCGTGGGTGACGAACAGGAAGGTGGTGCGGATCTCGCTCTGCACCGACTTCAGGAAGCTCTGCATCTGGCGCCTGAGCTCTACATCGAGCGCGGCCAGAGGCTCGTCGAGCAGCACGAGGCGCGGCCGGCAGATGATGGCGCGGGCGAGCGCCACGCGCTGGCGCTGGCCGCCGGAAAGCTGCGCCGGATAGCGCTTGCCGAACGCGCCGAGCTGGACGAGTTCGAGCGCCTCGGGAACGCGCCGCGCGATCTCTGCCTTCGGCGTGCCGCGCACGGAGAGGCCATAGGCGACATTCGCCTCGACCGTCAGGTGCGGAAACAGCGCGTAGTCCTGGAATACCGTGTTGAACGGCCGCTTATTAGTCGGCACACGGCTGATGTCGGCGCCGTCGAGCAGGATCTGTCCGCCGCTCGGCGCGGTAAAGCCGCCGATCATCCGGAGGATCGTGGTCTTTCCCGATCCGGACGGCCCGAGAATGGTGATGAACTCGCCATCCCGGACAGCCAGATCGACGCTGTGAAGAATAGCCGTCGAGCCGTAGGACTTCGTCACGGAACGCAATTCGAGAAGGATGCGCGGATCGGTCATCATTGTCCGTTTGTATAGACAAATGGGTCCGGCTATGGCCGGACCCAGATCCTATGAAGCTTCAGCCGAAGCGAACCGGGATCAGGGGGCTGCCTTGATCTCGTTCCACAAGTCAGAGCGCTTCAGCGGATCCTCGACCTGCTCGAGCCAGACGAGCTTGTCGTTCGGATTGGCGCTGCCGGTGTCGACCACCGTATTGCCGAAGCCGGTACGCTCCGAAAGCTGGCCGCTGATCTTCTTCTGCAGGACGAAATTGACCCACTTCTCGGCGGCATCCTTGTTCTGGACCCCACTGGTCATCGTCCAATTGTCGAGCCAGGCGAGCGCGCCCTCCTTCGGATTGATATAGGCGACATGGGCACCGATCTTCTGCAGCGCCTTGACCTGCTGCTGGCCGTAGTTGGCCCAGATCAGCGCGACATCGTTGTTCTGGTAGATCTGCTGCGCCTCGTCGGCGGTCGTATAGAAGGAGAGGACGTTCGGCTTCAGCGCGATCAGCTTGTCCTTGACCTGCTGCATCTGCGCGTCGCTGAGATGGAACGGGTTCTCGATGCCGAGCGTCAGCGCGGTGAAGGAGAAATTATGCTCGCCATTGTCATAGGCGAGCACCTTGCCCTGATATTTCGGATCCCACAGGACATCCATGCCGGTCGGGGCCGGGTTCACCTTGTCGGTGTCGTAGATCAGGCCGATCGAATCGAAGCAGAACGGAATGCCGTAGATTTTGCCGTCGCGGCTGTCACCGGTGATCTTGGTGATATCGGCGAAGCGCGGCAGCACGTCCTTCTGGTTCGGGATTTTGTCGAGGTCGAACGGCGTGACCAGCTTCGCGTCGATATAGCGCTGCAGCTGGGCCGTATTGACCGCGAAGAGGTCGAAGTCCTTGCCCTCGCTGCCCTTGATCTTGGCCCAGATCTCATCATCGCTGCCGATGAAGACGACGTTGACGTCGATGCCGGTTTCCTTCTCGAAATCGGCCACCCAATCCTTGTCGGCATAGCCTTCCCAGGCCAGGATCCGCAGCGACTCGGCCGATGCGGCCGATGCCCAGAGCCCAGCCGCCAACGCGGCTGCGGTCACAAGGCCGCGACTGGCCTTTGCAAAATCGATCACGACGGTTCTCCTCTGGTTGGTTCTTGTCGTTCGTTCCAGCTTCCGGCGGTCGGACCGCCGGATGAAGGCAAAGCTTGGACGGATCCCTATCCCGTCCTCCGCTTCACCAATCGCTTCGCTCTCAGACCCAGCCGCCATCGACGATGAACGGCTGCGACGTGCACATGCGGCTGTCATCGGCGGCGAGGAACAGGGCCATGCGGGCAATGTCAGAAGGCTGCAGCCGGTCGGCCAGGCACTGGCGCTCGGCAATCTGCCGCTCGCCATCGGCGTTCAGCCACAACGTCATCTGCCGCTCGGTCATGACCCACCCCGGAATCATGCAGTTGACCCGGATGCGCTCGGGGCCAAACTCGCGCGCCAGCGCCCGCGTCATGCCGGTGATCGCGGCCTTGCTCGTCACATAAGCCGGACAATCGGCATCGCCGACCATCCAGGTGATCGAGCCGAAATTCACGATCGAGCCGCCGCCGGCCTCACGCATCTGCGGGCGCACAGCCTGCGCGGCGAAGAACTGGTGGCGCACATTGACCGCCATCCGGTCGTCCCAATAGGCGACCGTGACGTCCTCAGTGCGGTGGCGATCGTCATTGCCGGCATTGTTGAGCAGAACGCGGATCGGTCCGTGCCGGTCGCGGGTCGTGGCGATCGCCGCCTGCAGCGCCTCGATATCGCGCAGATCGCAGGGGATGAAATCGGGGGCCGCATGGCCGGCCGCGGCGATCCGGTCCACGAGCGCGCGCGACGGCGCCTCGGCAATGTCGACGAAACTCACCCGCGCGCCCTGCGCGGCGAAATGTTCGACGAGGCTGGCGCCGATGCCGCTTCCCCCGCCGGTGACGAAGACGACCCGACCCTTCAAGCTCGGATAGCGCGCGTTCTCGAAGTCCGTATCCATGCCGTCCATCCCGCCCGAAGCAACCGAAACAGGGAACCCGGCGAGGCCGTCCGCCAACTTTTGGCCACCGCGATCGTCACACCGATATGCCCGCTTGTTTCGTATTGCAAAACAGTGTTTTGTATAGCAATACGCTACGCCGCTTCAATTGGGGTGTCAATCGAGCCGGCTGGCGGCGATCCATCCCGAAATTCGGCCGGAGAATCGGATGACGGACGAGAGCTATCGGGTTCAGAGCCTTGGGCGGGCGCTCGACGTGCTCGAACTCGTGGCATCGGCCGGACGGGAGGGCGCCCGCCTGACCGATCTCGCATTGGGCGCGTCGCTGTCGAAAGCCGCGACCTACGCCATCCTGCAAACTCTCCTGGCGCGAGGACTGGTGGCCGATACCGGCGACGGCATGGCCCGCCGCTACCGGCTGGGCATGACCATGGTCCGGCTGGGCGATCTCGCGATCGCCAACATCGCGCTGGCCGATCTCGCCATGCCGGAGCTGCGCGATTTGACGCAGCTTCTGGCGATGACGTCACGCGTGGCGATCCTGGATGACGGCTTTGCCGTTGTGGTGGGACGCGTCGACGCGCCCGGTGCGGTTCGCTTCGACGCTGCGCTCGGAAGGCGCGAGCTGCCGCATTGCTCGGGCGTCGGCAAGGCCATGCTGGCGGCGCTGTCGCGCGAGACGGCGCTCAATATCCTGCAGCGAACCGGCATGCCAAGGCGCACGCCGAGCACGATCACGGACCTCGCCGCGATGGACGCGGAATTGGGCCGGATCGCGGAGCGACGCTATGCAACGGATGACGAGGAGGACAATGAGGGCGTCCTCTGCGTCGCCACCTCGATTTTCGACCGCGCCGGCCAAGTCGTCGGCGCGATCAGCGTGACCGGCTTGAAGCAGGTCGTGGGCAGCAGTGCCATTCCGGCGCTGGCCGAGGCGGTCATCGCCGCCGCCGATCGCATCGCGCAGAGCCTTGGCGGGCTGCCTTCCGCCGAGGCATGGCGCTAGCGCCTTACTTCGCGAAGATCTGGCTCATATCGGCGAAGGCCTTGAATTCCAGCGCATTGCCGGCCGGATCGAAGAAGAACATCGTCGCCTGCTCGCCGACCTGGCCCTTGAAGCGGATATAGGGCTCGATCACGAACTTGACGTTCGCTGCCTTCAGCTTCTCGGCGAGGGCCTCCCATTCCGGCATTTCCAGCACGACACCGAAATGCGGCACGGGCACGTCGTGACCGTCAACCGGATTGTGGTGCGGGCCGGTCTCGCCTTCGGCCTTCGGCTTGTAATGGGCAACGATCTGGTGCCCGAACAGGCTGAAATCGATCCAATGGTCAGAGCTGCGGCCCTCCTCGCAGCCGAGCAGTTCGCCATAGAAGGCGCGGGCTGCCGGCAGATCGTCGACGGGGAAGGCGATATGGAAGGGCGTGAGAGTAGCCATCAGGCGGTTTCCCGGTTGGAGGGGTGCGTTTCAAAAGAAGAGGCAGCATAGGGCGGGGCGAGCAGGCGATCGACCTCGTCCATCGCCAGTTGAATCCTATTGCGGAAGGCGAGGCTCCCCGGCCTTCCGTCGATGAAGTCGGACGCAGTCGCATAGACGCCGGTCGGGACCGTATGCGTCATGAAGAAGCTCATCAAAGGCCGCAACTGATATTCGATCGCCAGTGTATGGCGATCGCTGCCGCCGGTCGCGGCGAGCAGAACCGTCTTGCCCATCAGCGAGGCGGGTTCAAGCAGATCGAAGAAATGCTTGAGCAGCCCGGAATAGCTGCCCTTGTAGATCGGCGTGCCGATCACGAGCACGTCCGCCGCCAGAATCCCACGAACGAGATCGCGGGCGGCGGGATCGAGCGAGCCCAGGCTCGTCGACGATCCTAGCGAAGGGCCGAGATCGACGAGGTCGATGGCCCGCCATGGCATGCGGTGGCGCTCGCCGATCGAGCGCGCGATCTCCTCAACCAGCGCAAAGGTCTTGGACGGGCGCGTGATGTTACCGCTGATGCCGACGACGCGGTGTGTCGATGGTCCGGCCATGCGATCTCCTGCTCGTTCGAGAGACGCCCACGCCACCAAGGCGCGGGCTTCGCAATCCTCAGAAGAAACGGAGATAGCGGTCCTGCTCCCATTGCGAGACATGCGCCATATAGGAGAGCCATTCGCCGCGCTTGTAGTCGGTCCAGCTATTGGCCATGCCCTCGCCCAGCACCTGCCGCGACAGCGGATCGGCGGCAAAGGCTTCCACCGCCTCGCCAAGCGTGCGCGGCAATTGGCGAATACCGCGGGCGGTGAGTTCCGCCTCGGAGCTTTCATACATGTTGCCGCGGTTCGGCTCGCCGGGATCCAGTTCCTCTCGGATGCCTTCGAGGCCAGCGGCCAGCACCATGGCAGCGCCCAGATAGGGATTGCAGGCACTGTCGGCCGCGCGCAATTCGACGCGTCCGCCCGAAAGCGGGATGCGCAGCGCGTTGGTACGGTTGTTGTTGCCATAGCAGGCAAAGATCGGCGCCCAGGTGAAGCCCGACATGCTGCCCTGTTTGACCAGACGCTTATAGCTGTTCACCGTCGGCGCAACCACGGCGCAGATCGCCGGCAGATGCCGGAGCACGCCCGCGATAAACTGGTAGCCAAGCTTGGAGAGGCCGCAGCCGCGCGGATCGGCGGGGTCGGCAAAAGCGTTGCGACCCGAGGCGATGTCGGCAAACGACATGTTGAAATGGGCACCGGAACCGGTGCGGTCCGCATAGGGCTTGGGCATGAAGCTGGCGAAAGCGCCATTCTGCCGAGCAATGTTGCTGGCCATCAGACGCAGGAAGGTGAAGCGGTCGGACATGGTGACCGCGTCGGCATAATTGAAATCGATCTCGAACTGGCCGAGGCCGTCCTCCTGGTCGAAGGAGTAGACATCCCAGCCGAGCTTGTTCATCGCCGACACCATCTGATCGATCCAGGTCAGATTGTCGAGCAGCATCGAGCCGTCATAACAGGGCTTGGAGAGCCGGCGTTCCGACAAGGGCTTCGGACCGTCGGGCGTATCGGCGAGAACGTAGAACTCCGCCTCCATGCCGAGGTTGAAAATGTAGCCGAGCGACGCGGCATCGGCCATCTGG
Organism: Kaistia algarum; assembly: GCF_026343945.1. Lineage (NCBI taxonomy): Bacteria > Pseudomonadati > Pseudomonadota > Alphaproteobacteria > Hyphomicrobiales > Kaistiaceae > Kaistia > Kaistia algarum. The sequence continues at coordinate 2,178,526 of NZ_JAPKNJ010000001.1, read as the reverse complement.
CGCTTCAGGATGCCGCGGCTGCAGGCCTCGAACGGCGCGCCGCCGAGCCAGAGATCGCTGGCGAACCACGCCACCTCCGGCCGCCAGGGCAGGACGGCCATCGACCGACCGTCCGGATGGGCGGAGACTTCCTCGTCATTGACGGCCTGCGGTACGCCATCAAGCGCCGCACCGGTAAAGAGCTCCGATCCATCCATCATCTGCTCGAGATGATCGACGGGTACCATCTTGGCCTTCGACACGCCGTGCATGTCGACATAGCTCGCCATCAGATAGCGGACGGACGCCTCCGTAAGCTTCGTCTTCAGGTCGACACTGTCGGGCGAGGCCGCGTTTCCGAGCTTTGCATCCATCTCCATCAGGCTCCATCAGCGATCATGCGGGAAAGGGGGCGAGGCGGCAGCGGCATCGAATCCGCCGTCCAATCCTCGAGGGGGGTGCTTTCGGCGAGCGCGGCCTGCAGCTGCGCGGAGAGGCTGTCGACACAGAGATCGAGCAGCCGGGCGCCGAATTCCGGCGTGGCACGGCTCGGCAGGCCGACCGTCCCGGTGCGGCTCTCCTTGTCGACCGTGTAGGAGAAGAAGCAGCAGGCGGCGCGGTTCGGTTCGTCCACCGCCTTGTCGAGCGCCACCAGTTCCGGCCGCAAATGCAGCATCAGCGACGTTTCGGCGTCATTGGCATGCCAGTTGGTGCCGCCGTCATATTCATAGAGCGCGCGCACATCCGATGAGATTTCCCATATCGAGCGGAGTGCGATCCGCATGTCCGGCAGATCGGCGCGGATGTTTTCCAGCGCACAGCGCAGTGGCGCCCAATTGGTCACATGACCGTTGAGAAGCACGAGGCGCGTGAAGCCCGAGCGGCGCAGCCAGCCGGCGATCTCCAGCACCATCGCCGCCAGCGTCTCCGGACGAAGCGACAGCGTGCCCGGCCATTTGTCGGAATGACCCATCGAACAGCCATAGGGAAGCACCGGCAGCACGGGGATCGACGTCCGCGCCGACACGCCTTCCGCCACCGCCAGCACCGAGAGCGTATCGACGCCGGTTGGCAGATGCGGCCCGTGCTGCTCCGTCGCACCGACCGGCAGGATCGCCATGTCGATGCCGCGCGCCCGCAGATCGGCGATCGCCTCGAACGAAAGCTCGTCCCATTGTACCGCGCCGCTGGCGCTCAGGCTGCCGCCGGTCCCGCTCATGGTTCAAAACTCCCTCGGAGAGGCTGGCGACGGTCGTCCGCGTTTCCCACTGGATCCGCACCCCGGTCCCGACCGGGCGGCCACGCCATAGTTTGCGCTAATCGAACGTTCAATTAACAATTCAGTCGGATCGGTTTCCATGGAGCGGCTCCGCCTAGAGAATCTTGGAGAGGAAGGCGCGGGTGCGCGGATGACGCGGCGAGCCGAAGAACTCCGCCGGCGCATGCGTTTCGACCACCGCGCCCTGGTCCATGAAGGCGATCCGGTTCGCGACCTCGCGGGCGAAGGCCATCTCATGGGTGACGACGATCATCGTCATGCCCTCGGTCGCCAGATCGCGCATCACGTCGAGAACCTCGCCGACCAGTTCCGGGTCGAGCGCGCTCGTCGGTTCGTCGAAAAGCAGGAGTTTCGGGCGCATGGCCAGCGCGCGGGCGATGGCAACGCGCTGCTGCTGGCCGCCGGAGAGCTGGCCGGGATAGGCATCGAGCCGGTGGCCGAGACCGACGCACGCCATCAATTCGCGCGCATGCTCGGCGGCAGCCTTCGGATCCTCGCCGCGCACCTGGATCGGCGCCTCGACGATATTTTCCAGCGCGGTCTTGTGCGCGAAGAGATTGAAGCGCTGGAACACCATGCCGATCTCGGCCCGCTTGGCGGCCACCACCCGGTCGGGCAGCTCATGCAGCCGATTGCCGACCCGGCGATAGCCGACGAACTCGCCATCAACATGGAGCGCGCCAGCATCGATCTTCTCGAGATGGTTGATGCAGCGCAGGAAGGTCGACTTGCCCGAGCCCGACGGGCCGATCAGGCACAGAACCTCACCCCGCTCGACGGTCAGGTCGACACCGCGCAGAACCAGCGTTCCGTCATAGCTCTTCATGACCTGGCGCGCGACCACCATCGGCCGGTCCGGCACGACGCCTTCCGGGCGTGGTCGCTGCAATTGGGTACGGGGCTGCCAGAGCATGGCGTCTCCTCATGGGTGTCGCCCGGAGGCGGCGTTTGACCGGATGTCGGCCCATGCCATCCTTGAAAGCGAATCTCGTGCCAGATGCGAAGCGGGCCATTTCCCTCCGACCGAACCGCCATCCGGCCGCATCCCGTGCCTGTCAATTAATTGAATGATTAATTAATGCGCATCATTCGCAGGCATATCCGCCATCCGGACCTCGCGGACTTCAGGCCCAGATTCACTCAAGGCCGCGCGCCCGTCCGGGAATTGCTAACTTAATTGATCGTTCGATTAATTGGCATGGCACTTGCTAACCCTTTCAAGGGGCCGAAAGACGGCACCTTTTCGACGTTGCCGGATCCAAGAACAGAACAAGGGATCCGGGGCGAGCACCATCCAGAGGCGCCTCAGGCGCGCAGAACGAAAGGCAAGAACGCGATGCTCTTCAAGACTGTCTCCCGTTTGCTGCCGGTCCTCGGCCTCGTCGGCGCGCTCCTTGCGCCGATCACAGCCGACGCCCAGGAAGCCAGCGCCGGCATTCCCGTCCTCACCAAGGACCAGGCCGCCTTCGACCTGCTTCCCGACGACATCAAGGCCTCGGGCGTCATCAAGCTCGGCACCGACGCGCATTATCCGCCTTGCGAATATTTCGCCGAGGACAACGTCACCATGCTGGGCTTCGGGCCGGATCTGTGGCGCGCCATGGGTCAGAAGCTCGGTGTCGAGGTCAAGGCCGAGTCGATCGACTTCGCCGGCCTCATCCCCGGCATCCTGTCCAAGCGCTTCGACATGGCGATCGAATGCATCACCGATACGGCCGAGCGTGAGCAGCAGCTCACTTTCGTCGACTATTCCTATGATTATGGCGACGCCATCTACTTCATGGCCTCGAACCCGGTCATCAAGGAAGGCGACTTCACCTCGCTGTGCGGTCTGAAGACGGCGGGGCAGTCGGGAACGAACTTCATCGACAATCTGCAGGTCTTTTCGGACTATTGCGCGAAGAAGGGCAAGCCGCCGATCCAGATCAGCGAAGTGCCGCAGGCGGCAGCCGTGATGACCGGCCTCTTCGCCGGCCGGATCGACTTCATGCTCGGCGCCGTGGTTGCCTTCGACGAGATGCAGAAGGCAGCGCCGAGCCCGGTCAAGAGTTTCCCCAACGCCTTGAACAAGCGCACCTACATGGGCGCGATCGTCAACAAGGACAACACGAAGCTCTCCGAGGCGCTGCTCGCGGCGCTGAAGGGCGTCATCGCCGACGGCGCCTACGACACGATCTGGGACAAGTATCGCGTCGGCCACGCCAAGCTCCTCGATCCTGGCATCAATCTCGCTACGCAGCGCCCGATCGTTCAGCCGGAACTCTGATCCCATCGGGAGGGAGCCGGCCTCATGAAGGGGCCGGCTCCCTCCAGCCCCGTGATTTCACCGCCTCACGAGGAGACCCGGACCATGATCCAGGATGCCGTCATCAGCGGAACCGCGCCGAGCAGCTCGATCGACGAACGCGAGGGGGACAACCTTGTCGTCGCGCCAAGCCGTCATATCGGCCAGTGGATCGCCGCCGGCATCGTCCTGGTCCTCGTCGGCCTCGCCGCCTGGTCTGTCGCGACCAATCCGAATTTCCATTGGCCGACGGTCGGCCACTATTTGTTCGACCCGCTGATCCTGAAAGGTGCCTGGATGACGCTCTGGCTGACGCTCGTCGTCATGGCCGTCGGCATCCTGTTCGGCATCGTCCTGGCGGTGATGCACATCTCCGACAATGTGATCGTCTCCAAGGTTAGCGCCGCCTATATCTGGTTCTTCCGCGGCACGCCGGTCATGGTCCAGCTGATCTTCTGGTACAATCTGGCCGCACTCTATCCGCGCTACTTTCTGGGCATTCCCTTTCTTGGCATCACCTTCGTCGAGGGCTCGGTCAACGATCTGATCACACCCTATACGGCGGCCGTGCTGTGCCTCGGCCTGAACGAGGCGGCCTATATGGCCGAGATCATCCGCGGCGGCATCCTGTCGATCGACAGCGGCCAGGAGGACGCGGCCCGCGCGCTCGGCATGCGGCGGACGAAAATCATGCGGCGGATCATCATCCCGCAGGCGATGCGCAGCATCATCCCGCCGACCGGCAACCAGGTCATCGGCATGCTGAAGGGGACGTCGATCGTGTCGATCATCTCGCTTGGCGAACTGCTCTATTCGGCGCAGATGGTCTATTCGCGCAACTACCAGACCATCCCGCTGCTGCTCGTCGCCTGCTTCTGGTACCTCGTCATCACCACCGTGCTGACAGCCGTCCAAAGCCGCATCGAACGGCGCATGGGCCGCAGCACGCGGCGCGCCACGCCGAAACACTTCCTCCACTCCCTGCTGCCGTTCACGGGCCGAAACAGCCCGCCCGGCGGCATGCCCGCAGCCTGATCCCGCGAGGTCTTCCAATGGAATTCGGCCTGTTCAACCTGATGACCTATCGCGGCAATCCCGGCGGATTGTCGGGCGTGGTCGCCGACACCCGCAGCCTGGTCAAGCTCGCCGAGGATATCGGCTTCGGCACCGCCTGGTTCGCCGAGCACCATTTCACCAATTATTCGATCAGCGTCTCGCCACTTATGCTCGCCGCCTACATGGCCGGCGAGACCAGCCGCATCAAAGTGGGCGCCGCGGTGGTCGTGCTGCCACTCTATCATCCGATGCGGGTGGCGCAGGAGATCGCCCTGCTCGACCAGTTGAGCGAGGGTCGCGCCATGCTCGGCGTCGGCACCGGCTATCAGCCCTATGAGTTCGCCCGCTACCATGTCAGCGTCGAGGAGAAGACGGAGATCTTCCTCGAATATTGGGCGATCGTCGAACAGATCCTCACCGATGGGCGCGCCTGCTTCGCCGGCAAATATATCCAGGTCCCCGAATCGGTCTTCCTGTTGAAGCCCCGGCGATCGATCCTCTCCGAACTGTTCCTGACCACCAATGATCCGCGCATCCTGAGCGCGCTGGGCCATCTCGATCCCGTGCCGTTTATCACCACGGGATGGCGCGGCACACCGGCGCTGATGACCGGCGCCGACAAGATGCTGAAGCATTGGGAAGCCGTGCTCGGCCGCAAGCCCCGCCCGATCGCGGTCCAGCAATATATCCACGTCACCGACGACCCGAAGGACGCGCTGATTGCCGCCGAGCACGCGCTCTCGGTGGGCCGCCTTGCCACGCATCTGAACTCGCCGGCCCCGAAACTCGACGGTTCCATGCTCGACCCGCCGCCGCTGCCGGACGAGCCGCCGCTGGAGACCGTGCGCGACTTCATCATCGCCGGCGACCCGCACCATGTGGCCGAGCGCATCGTCGCCGAGATCCGCGCCTTCGATCCGCACCATTACAGCACGTTCTTCCAGTTCGGCGACCTGCCGATCGCCATGGCGCGGCGTTCGCTGGAGCGCTTCGGCGCCGAGGTGATCCCGCTCATCGAGCGCGAGGTCGGCCCGCTGGACCGCATCGGACGCCGCGAGGCGCCCGCCCCCGATATCCGCTTTGCCCTGAACGCCGCTACCGCCTGACAAGATAGCCCGCCTGCCGGGCCACAGCCGAAGGAGACACGACCGATGAATCCCCGCGTCAATCCCGCGCTCGGCGAGACCGAAGCCGTCGAGATCGAAGAACTGAGGAGCGCCGTGCTGGCCGGATCGAACCAGGATCTTGCCCATGCCGAGACGCTGCCGCCGGAATCCTACGGCTCGCAGGCTTTCTTCGACCTGGAGGTCGAGAAGATCTTCCGTACCGACTGGATCGCTGTCGCCCATGTCGCGCAGATCCCCAATGTCGGCGACTATGTCACTATCGACGTCCTGAACGAGTTGCTCGTCGTCGTGCGCGGTGCCGATCGCATCCGCGTCATGTCGCGCGTCTGCCTGCATCGCTGGGCGCCGGTCGTCTCGGGCGAGGGCAATACCAAGCTGTTCTCCTGCCCTTTCCACCGCTGGGCCTATGGCCTCGACGGCCAGTTGAAGGCCGCCCCGCATATGGATGAGGCCGAGGGCTTCGATCCGAAGAGCTGCAAGCTGCCGGAAATCCGCAGCGAGATCTGGCATGGCACGATCTACATCAACCTCTCGGGCGACGCGGATTCACTGGCCGACCGGCTTTCGGACCTCGACGCCACCTTCGCCCGCTACGACATGGACGAGCTCGTCCTCGCCTTCAGCTACAAATATGAGTGCAATTTCAACTGGAAGATCGCCGTCGAGACCTTCATGGAGTGCTACCACCACATCGGTGCACATTCGAAGACGGCCGAGCCCCATGCGCCGGGCCGCTTCTCCTTCGGCGGTGATGGCGGCAAGGGCTGGACGGTTTGCTACGCGCCCTGGCGCCCCGACCTGCCGATCGCCGAGCGGACCAAGACTGGCCTCCCGGAATTCGAAGGCCTGAGCGACGAAGTGCTGCGCAATGGCGGCCTCTATTCGATCTATCCGACCACCTTGTTCAACACCAATGCCGACCGCATCCACTGGACGACGATCATCCCGGTCTCGGTGAACAAATGCATCTGGTTCCGCCAGGTGCTGGTGAAGAAAGAAGCGCTGGCGCTGCCGAACTACCAGGAGATCATCGACAATATCCGTGAGACCGGCATGGCGATCTTCCAGGAGGACATCGAGGTCAACGACATGCAGCAGATCGGCGCGCAATCCTCGCTCGCCACCGTCGGGCGCCTCAGCCATCTGGAGAAGACGGTCTGGCAGTTCGCCAACTATGTCCGCAGCCGCGTGCAGGGCTGAACCATAGCCGCATCCTGAAGGGACGCGCCAAACAAGCGCGCCCTCTACGCCAAAGGAACGCCCGAACATGGACTATGTGAATCTCGGCCGCAGCGGCCTCAAGGTTTCCCGCCTCTGCCTCGGCTGCATGACCTTCACCATCCCGAAACCCGGCGGCCATAACTGGCTTTTGAGCGAGGAGGACAGCCGGCCCTTCTACAAGCATGCGCTCGACCTCGGCATCAACTTCTTCGACACGGCCAATATCTACTCGGCCGGCGCCAGCGAGGAAGTGCTCGGCCGCGCCATACGCGACCTCGTTCCTCGCGACGAGGTCGTGATCGCGACCAAGCTCTATAATCCGATGCGCAAGGATCCGAACTCGCGCGGCCTGTCTCGCAAGGCCGTGATGACCGAGATCGATGCCAGCCTGAAGCGGCTCGGCACCGACTATGTCGACCTCTACATCATCCATCGCTGGGACGAGACGACGCCGATCGAGGAGACACTGGAGGCGCTGACAGACGTCGTGAAGATGGGGAAGGCCCGCTATATCGGCGCCTCGACCATGTTCGCCTGGCAGTTCTCTAAGGCGCTGCAGCTTTCGGACCGTCATGGCTGGGCTCGCTTCATCTCGATGCAGAACCATTGGAACCTGCTTTATCGCGAAGAGGAGAGGGAGATGATGGGGCTCTGCGCGGCAGAAGGCATCGGCGTCACGCCCTGGAGCCCACTCGCCCGCGGCCGCCTCGCGCGCACCACCGACGACACCTCGCGTGCCTCGGGCGACCAATATGCGAAATATCTCTATTCGGCGACGGAAGCCGCCGACAATGCCGTGGTCGAGCGGCTGCGCGAGATCTCCGGCAAAAAGGAACTGCCGCCCGCTCAGGTCGCGCTCGCCTGGCTGATGCAGAAGAGATCGGTCGTCTCGCCCGTCATCGGCGCGACGAAGCTGCATCACCTCGACGACGCCGTCGCGGCGCTGGGGGTCAAGCTGACCGCAGACGAGGTCACGGCGCTGGAAGAGCCCTATATCCCGCATCCGCTCGCCGGATTCTGACCGGACGGGAAAGATGACGGAAACGGTCCTGACCTGCGACGTTGCCGTCATCGGCTCCGGCTCAGCGGCACTCGCCGCCGCGCTCACGGCGTCGGCGGCCGGGCTCTCGACGCTCATCCTCGAAAAGACCGCCAAGCTGGGCGGGACGACGGCGCTTTCCGGTGCCGGCACGTGGGTTCCGGCCAATCACCACATGGCGGCCGCCGGCATCGCCGATACGCCCGAGGACGCCCTTGCCTATATTCGCGCCGTCGCCCCGCCCGGATGGCGCGAGACCGAGGACGCCCTCTGGCAAAGCCTCGTCGAGGCCGCGCCAAAAATGCTCGCTTTCCTCGAGGCCTCGACGCCGCTGCGCTTCGAACTGACCCAGGATCCCGACCCGCTGCCGGACCTGCCGGGCGCGCGGGACTTCGGCCGCATGCTGTCGCCGGCGCCGCTGAGCCGCCGCATCCTCGGGCGCCAGCGGAGGCGGCTGCGCCCGCCGATGCTGACACATCTCTTCACCTATCAGGAGATCCAGGCGCTCGACGTCTTCCACCATCCCTGGCGCGCCGCGCTCCGGATCTGGCCCCGGTTGCTTTGCCGACTCATGACTGGTCGGCGCGGCAACGGCACCGCGCTCGTCACAGGTCTCCTCAAGGGCTGCATCGACCGGGGCTGCGCGATCGAGACCGAGGCCCGCGTCTTCCAATTGATGATCGATCCGCAGGGCGTGGTGACCGGCTGTCTTGCCGAGTTGGATGGCAAGCGCGCCCGGATCGAGGCGCGGCACGGTGTGGTGATCGCGACCGGCGGCTTCGAATGGGATGCCAATCGGCGCGAAGTCCACTTCCCCGGCCCCACCGACTTCCTCACCAGTCCCTCGGGAAACAGCGGCGACGGCCATCGCATGGCCGAGGCAGCCGGTGCCGCCCTTGCCCATATGGGTGAGGCCAATCTGAGCGCCGGTGCGCCCTTCCGCTATGAGGGCGCGCTGCAGGGCATCAGCCTGTATCTCCACCGCGAACCGAACACGATCGTCGTCGACGCCGCCGGCCGGCGCTTTGCCAACGAGCACGACTTCAATTTCTCGGAGACGCTCGATGCCCGCGAGGCGGCGACCGGCGCGCCGCTCCATTTGCCGGCCTGGCTCATCAGCGATACGGCGCTCTTGAAGCGGCTGCCCATCCTTGGCAAGGCAGCCCGACTGAAATCCGGCTGGCTACGAGCGGCTCCCACGATCGAGCAGCTGGCCGAGGGGATAGGCCTTCCGATCGAAGCGCTGGCGGCGAGTGTCGAACGCTTCAACGGCTTTGCCGCACGCGGCGCCGACGCGGAGTTCGGCCGCGAATCCAGCGGGCGCGCCATCGGCCGGCGACGAGCCCGCAAGACGCTGGAGCCGATCCTGGCCGCGCCGTTCATCGCCATACCCTTCAACCGATCCTTCGTCTCGACCAAGGGCGGGCCGCGCACCGACGCGTCGGGCGCCGTGCTGCGACCGGACGGCTCCCGGATCGACGGGCTCTACTGCGCCGGCGTTGCCATGGCCAACCCGATCGGCACCCGCGCGGTAGGTGCCGGAACGACGATCGGGCCGAACCTGACCTGGGGCTATATCTGCGGCCGCTCGATCGTCGAGCGCAGCCGGCGCAATCCTTCCAGCAACCCGCAACCGGGAGACAGGACATGACGGCAGCGACAGGACGCCTCGCCGGGCGGGTGGCGATCGTCACCGGCGGAAGGCGGGGCATGGGGAGGACCATCGCCGAGGAGATGGCGCGCGAGGGCGCGATCCTCGCCATCGTCACCAAGGGTGACTTACCCGGAGCTGAGGCGCTGGCGGGCGAACTCGGCCCCGAGGCGATCGCCGTCGAGGCCGACGTGACGCAGCAAGCCTCTGTCGATGCCATGGTGGCGAAGGTGGCGGGACATTTCGGCCGGATCGACATCCTCGTCAACAATGCCGGCCTTGGCCGACCGGGCGCGTTGGAAACGCTCTCCGAAGCCGATTGGGACGCAGTCTACGCCGTCAACGTCAAGGGCACATTCCTCGTGAGCGCCGCCGTCGCACGCGTGATGATGAAGCAGAATGCGGGCTCGATCGTGAACATCATCGCCGCCTCGGCCCACCGCTCCTTCCCGCGCTCCGGCGCCTATGGTTCCTCGAAGGCGGCGGTGGTGAGCCTGACTCAGCAGATGGCGCTCGAATGGTCGCCCTTTAGCATCCGCGTCAACGGCGTCAGCCCCGGCGCCATCCGCGATCCCGATACCGATTGGGAAGTGAAGGAGCCTTGGCTGATCAAGGAAGTCTCGCGCCTGCCGCTGAAGCGCCCCGGCCGCACGATCGACATCGCGAAGGCCGTCACCTACCTCGCCTCCGATGAAGCCGCCTATGTGACGGCGCAGACCCTGGCCGTCGACGGCGGCGGCGTCGCGACCTGGCACCTCTCGGCCTATCTCCATGATGGCGACCGATGAGGGGGCGATATTGAGCACCGCTGTGGGTAATGCCAGTGCAGATTGTGCCGGCGGCAGGTTCCGCTTGACAGATTTTCGTGGGCGTGGCGCTCAAGAGGGGGTGGTCGGCACGATCCTTCCGGCCGCGCAGATGACGGGTTTCCAATGACCAAGAGGCAGATGGCGGCGCCGAAAGCTGGACGAAGCGTGCCGGCCGCGGCGTCGGACGAGACGGTATCTGCGAGGGCCGAAGCCAAGGCGCCGCGCGGCCGGCTGCGCTCCGTCTCCAAGACCGATGCAAGTCCGGCGACATCCGAAACGCTGCTCAACGTCGCGCTCGACCTGTTCGCCGACCAGAACTATTCCACCGTGACGATCAAGGACATCGCCAAGGCGACGGGCTTCAACCCGTCGCTGATGTATTATTATTTCGGCAGCAAGGAAGAACTGTTCCTGAAGGCCGTGGAGATGACCGTGGCGGCCGCCTTTGAGAAATTCGAGAAGATCCGCGACAACGCCAAGTCGCCCGACGAGGTCATCGCTTCCTGGATCGAGATCCACATCACGCAATTCCAGCTGATGCAGAAACTCGCCAAGGTCAGCCTCGACTATGCGAGCACGCATAACCGGACCGAGAAGATCGACGAGGCGATCCGCACCTTTTACGAGAAGGAAGCCGTGGTGCTCGGCCAGGCGATCCGCGAAGGCGTCGAAAGCGGCATCTTCAAGCCGACGCGGCCGAAGCAGATGGCGACCTTCATTTCTACCTTCCTCGACGGCGCCCTGTTCCGCAACATGATGTTCCCGGACTTCAATTACCGCGCCGCCATCCGCTCCATGCGCACGATCATCCTTGACCGCCTGCGCAATGGAACGGAAGGCTAGAACTCGTCTGGCAGACGATATGCGGCACGGGCATTCGCCTCGAACATCGCGCGCTGCTCGCTGTCGCTGAAGCCGGAAACGATCGTCTTGAAGGCATCGTAGATCGCGCCGAACGACGCATGCAGGGCAACGACCGGATAGTCGCTGGCGAACAGGCATTGCGCGGGTGTGAAGGCGTCGATGCAGTCGAGCACCACCGGACGCAGGCTTTCCAGCGTCCAGTCCGGGTCATAGGCGACCGGATCGGAGATCTTCAGCGCCAGATTGGGCGCCCGCGCCAATTCTCGGAGCCCGCGACGCCAATGCGCCATGCCCTCGCGATCGCGGTCGATCGGGCTGCCGCAATGATTGAGGACGAAGAACGTCTCGGGGAAATCGGCGACGAGCCGTGCCGCGCTGTCCATCTGCCAGGGCGTTATCATCAGATCGAAACTCAGACTGTGACCGGCGAGACAGGCGAGCCCACGCTGCCACGAGGGATCGTTCATCCGCTCGCGCTGATCGACGAAGCGCTTCGCCGGATCCGGGTGCCAGCTCAGTATGTCGCGGATGCCAACCACACGGGGATGCGCCGCATAGCGCGCCAGCAGCGCCTCGACCTTCGGATCGGCGAGATTCGCGCCGGCGACATAACGCGCGGCGATGCCGCCGGACCGATCGAGCCCGTCCAGCCATTCAACCTCGCCATAAGGGTTGGCCGGATCCCAATTGGCTTCGACATGCACGCTCGCAACGACATTGTGCCCGGAGACCGCGGCGTGATAGTCCGCCGGCAATTGGTCGGCCAGCGCCGGGTCGCTGGCGCCCTCCAGCCAGGCATGGCGATGCAGGCTGCGATCCCAGAGATGATGATGGGGATCGACGATCGGCCCGTCATAGAGGTTATCCGCCATGATCAGCCGCCCATATAGCGACGGCGGCCGATCCGGTCGGCGAGGCTCAGCCAGCGCCGCGCCACGGCATCGTCCCCATGGCGCGCGCCGTCCAGAGCAACGCCGGCAAACGACTTCAACCGCGCATCCGGCAATTCGGCATGGCAGTCGATCTCCTCAGCGATGGCAATGAACTGCTCCGCCTCCGCCAGCCCGCCGAACAGAGGCGCCGCATCCTCGGCGAGGAAAGTCTCCCAGGAAAGATCCGGGTCGTAGCCGAAGCGGCCGAAGGCCAAATAGCTGAGTTCCGTTGTCGCCAGATAGGGTGAAGCCTCACCCCAGACGGTCAGTCCCTGCATGCCGACATCGGCGGCCTTGCGGCACATTTCGGCGAAGCTGCGCCCGTTGAAGGCGTAGCGCTCGGTCCGCCGGTCGCCGTTCCATTGGCTGGCGAACTGGCAGCGCAGGATGTTGGTCCTGGTCGGCAGCCGCGCGACGTCCGCGCGCGTCAGTTCGGCGTTGAGGCGGTTCCAGTAGCTGCGGTTCAGCGTGTGCTGGTAGATGCCGCCCTGCGGCATGCCGGCGAGTGCACCATGGGCACCCGGATCCAGCAGATTGTCCCATTGCAGTTCGCAGAACAGCCAGAGATCGTCGCGCTTGCCTCGGGCCGCTTCCATCAGGCGCGGAAAATTGTCGGCCATATCGGCATAGGACCAGGATTCGAGATCGCCGCTGCGGCGGCTGCCATCCTCCCGCTCGCCGCGCCGCGCCCGGCAGCGCTCGCAGCCGCAGACGCCATAATCGCCGCTCTCGATATTGATGCCGCCGATCTCGAAGGTCTCGGCCAGCCAGGCGACCGCCTCGGTCATCCATTCCATGGTCTCGGGCCGCGACGGACAGGCGGCAACGGTATAGTCGCTGCGCGGGAAGGCGAGCGGGAAGTCGAGATCGGCGATCTGGAAGCCGACACCCTTTTCCAGCGTGGAGCCGATATCGGGATGGCCGCGCAGCCAGGTCGAGAGATTGTAGCGATGCTCGCCTTCCCAATAGACGCCGCCATAGGCACCGACCGCGATACCCGGAAGGATGCGCACGCCGCGCTCGTTGGCGTAGCGGCACAGCTCCTGCGCCGCGGCGATGCCACCATGCGAGTCGCGCAGGAAGCCATAGATGATGATCGCGGCGATGCGGTTTCGGCTGGCGAAATCGACGGCCCGCTTATAGTCGGCGAGGAACCCGGCCGGCGGCTTGCCATAAGGATTGAAGACGCCGATCTCCTGGTGGCCGATCTGGGAAAGCTCCCAGTTCGTCGAATGATCCCAGGTCCACCAGGCGCGATAGGCAAGGCCCGGCGCGCCGCGAAGCGGAAAGTCGGCAATCGCAAGGCCACCGTCGCGCCAGCCTGCCTTGTCGATCCATTCTTGCATTCCGTAGATGACCCCCGAGAAAGGGCCGCCCCGCAGCGTGATCCCAGCCCGCTCACCCGATTCGACCTCGATGTCAAAGGCCCCTTCGGCTAAATGGCGATCCTCGATGAGGCGAAGACGGGGAACGCCGGCCGGCGCCTCGGTTGCCGGAAGGACATGCAATTGCGGGAACGCTTCGCGCAGCCGCTGCACTGCATGGGGATGGCGATCGCCGCCCTCGACCGCAAGCCGGTCCCCGATTGCCATCAAACCGTGCGCAGCCATCAGATCCTCCAAGCCCTTGCCGTCCGAACTATGCTGAAGCCGGCAGGATTGCCGAATGATTATCAAATATCAACATTGACTTTCGTTAGTGATAGAATTTCAATTCGCCCGACCGGGGAAATGCCCGGCATGCATGGAGGTCCGGATGTCGGCTGCGCTCTCCCTCGGTACGGACACGCCCTTGCAGCAGACATGGCCGATGCCGAGCCGGCCGCGTCCCATAACGATCATCGGAGCGGGCGGCATCGTCTCGGACGCGCATCTGCCGGCCTACCGCAAGATCGGCCTACCGGTGGCGCGCATCTTCGATCTCGATGGCGCCAAGGCACGCGCCGTGGCGGAGCAGTTTGCGGTTCCGGTCGTGCATGAAAGCTTCGAGGCGGCGGTAGCGGCAACGGGCGCCGACGGCATCTTCGATCTGGCCTTGCCGCCGGACGCCATTCTGGGTGCGGTCCGGCGCCTGCCGGAGAACAGCGTTGCACTGATCCAGAAGCCACTCGGCACCGGCCTTGCCGAGGCCCGCCGGATCGTTGCCGCGCTCGACGAAAAACACATCACGGCGGCGACCAACTTCCAGCTTCGCTTCACGCCGTCCATGCTGGCGATCCGCGACGCGGTTCGGCGCGGGCTGCTGGGTGATATCGTCGAGCTGGAAGTCCATCTCGCCGTCTACATGCCTTGGGAGCTATGGGCCTTCATCCCGAGGCTCGACGCGGTCGAGATCCCGTTGCACTCGATCCATTATCTCGACTGGATCCGCTCGGTCCTCGGCGAGCCGCGGAGCGCCTATGCCAAGGCGGTGCCGCATCCGCGCTATCCCGATTTGAAAGATGCGCGATCCTCGATCATCCTCGACTATGGCGCCATGGCCCGCTGCTGCCTCTCGCTCAACCACACCTATAATTACGGCCCGAAGCATATCGAGGCGACCATCCGCGTCGAGGGCACCAAGGGCTGCGCCCGGCTCGAACTCGGCTATCTGATCGACTATGTGAAGCCGCATCCCGAAAAGCTGGAGATCATTACCGAGGGCGGTGATTGGACCGAGGTCCCGCTTGTCGGCGAGCGTGTGCCCGACGCCTTCGGCGCCGTCATGTCCAATCTGCAGCGCTATGCGGCCGGCGAGGATGCGAGCCTCGATACCGACGTGCATGATTCCATCCGCACCATGGCGCTGGTCGATGCCTGCCTCGCTTCCAGCCGCCTCGGCGGCGTCGTGCCCGAGGCGATCTGACTTCAAGGCGCCCCGCATCGCCCGTCCTGACCGGCCGCCGCGCCGGGCGGTGTCGCTCGCGCCGCGATGAGCGTTTTTCCGTTTCCGACCAAGAGCTTGCGCGCGTCGGCACGCCGGTCGGCGCGCAATGTCGCGCGCTCCGTCCCATCAGTGGCTCGGTAACTTTCTTATACGGAATTCCTATTTCACACACGAAAACACTGTGCTAGCGTCCTTGTCGATCGCCGGCAACGACCGGTGAGGGAAACGCGGCGGGCGCTGCCCGCGCGGACGATCTCAAGAACGACGGACACCTACCGAAAGGGACAATTCATGAAGCCAGTTTCATCGCGGACGGGCCGGATCGGCCGCCGCCTCGCGCAATCGGCGTTCTGCCTCGCCGCCGCCGCAACCATGGCCCTGCCGATGGCGACGCTCGCCCATGCGGCCGACGTCACCACGATCAAGGTGCTGAACTGGGAGCCGGGCGGCGCCGACTATTGGAAGGCGCTGGTCGCCGCCTTCGAGAAGGACAATCCCGACATCAAGGTCGAGCTGGAAACCGTTCCGTTCGACCGCTATCCGGAGGTCCAGGGCCCCTATATCGCGACCAAGAGCGGTCCAGACGTTATGGAGAACAATGCCGGGCTTGAGCTCTACGACCGCCGCAGCGCCTATGCCGAGCTGCCGGCCGACGTGCTCGAAGCCGGCAAGGGCCTGATCACCTATTCCGGCGGCTGCCTCAACTTCGATACGTCCAAAGCCTGCTACGGCCTGCCCTTCGGCTATCAGGGCAATGTCCTCTATTACAACAAGAAGGTCCTGACCGAGGCTGGCCTCGACCCGGCCAATCCGCCCAGGACCTGGGACGAGATGGACGCGGCCTGCGCCAAGGTGAAGGCGATCGGCAAGACCTGTCTCGCCCTCGGCCTTTCCGGCGTCTTCCCGGCCTATTGGGACTTTCCGGAAGTCGCCCGCAACTACCTGACCGAAGACGACATGCGCGCCATGCTCGTCGGCAAGATGCCCTGGACCGACCCGAAGATGGTCAACATCCTGAAGGGCCTCGCTTCGATCACGCAGAAGGGCTGGGCCAATTCCTCGGCACCCTCGATCACCATGCTTCCCGATGGCGCCGACATCTTCCAGAGCGGCAATGCCGCTTTCGCCGGCACCATCATCTCCGACGCGGTGAACTGGGCCGCCTTCGACAAGGCGCTCGGCTCTGAGAATGTCGGCGCGACGCGCTGGCCGACCCTCGTTGCCGATGCACCGCTCGCGAACAGCTTCTCCGGCATCGAAAGCTCGGTTTTCGGCGTCTCGTCCTGGAGCGACAAGAAGGATGCGGCCTTCAAATTCGTGAAGTGGATGGCCGGCAAGGAGAATGCCGCACTGCTGACCAAGGTGGCCGGCGGCATCTCGCTTTCCAAGGATGTCGATCCCTCGGCATTGCCGCAGTCGCCAGCCCTCGCCCAGATCCTCGAGATCATCAAGAAGCCGACACTGCATGCCGGCGTGATCCTCTCCGGCCAGGAAGCCGATGCGCTCGCCCGCGGCTGGCAGGAAGTGACCCTCGGCCAGATCTCGATCGAGGACTGGACCGCGCGCATGCAGAAGGCGCTCGAGCAGAGCCCGAGCAAGCGCCAGTAAGCCTGCAACGGGGAGGCGCACGCCGCCTCCCCGCTCGCCGCCGCTGAGAAGGACCGCCATGGCCGCCGCCGTCGACGATCTGTCACGCCCCGCCCCGCAGGCAGGATCCCGAAGCATCCAGCGCGGGGTGCGGCGCGAAACGCTTCTCGCCCTCACCTTCATCGTGCCGGGCGTGACGCTCGCCGTGCTGTTCAAGCTCGTGCCGCTGCTGCGCGGCTTCTATCTGAGCCTTCTGGAGACGCAAGGTTTCGAGGACCCGACCTTTGCCGGCCTTGCCAACTACCGGACCATGCTGGACGACCCGGTGTTCCTCGGCTCGTTCCGCAACGCGATGGTCGCCTTTGCGACGCTGCCGGTCTGGGTCCTGCTGCCGCTTGTGCTCGCCGTGCTGATCTTCCAGCGCTCGCCGGGGTGGAAGTTCTTCCGCGCGACCTTCTTCCTGCCCTACATGATCGCGCCGATCGTCGTCGGCATCATGTTTCGCCAGATCCTGGCACCCGACGGCCCCCTCAATGCGCTGCTGCGCGCGATCGGACTCGCGCCGCTCGCCATCGAGTGGCTGAACGGGCCGAACAGCGCCCTGCTCTCGCTCACCGCCGTGGCGCTCTGGAGCTTCTTCGGCCTCGGCGTGCTGACCTATCTCTCCGGTCTCGCCACCATTTCCGAAGACATCATCGAGGCGGCGCGACTCGACGGGGCCGGCTTCTGGAGCCTGCTGTTCCGGATCATCATGCCGCTGATCAAGCCGGTGATCGGCTATTGGACGGTGCTGTGCACCTCCGGCATCCTGATCTGGATGTTCCCACTCATCTACGCATTGACCAAGGGCGGGCCCGGCAACGCGACGACGCTGCCCGAATATCTCGTCTTCACCACCACGTTCCAATTCATGAATCGCGGCCTCGGCGCGGCGATCGGCATGGCGCTATTCGTCTTCGTCGCCATCGTCTCCGCCTTTGTCGTCCGCCGCATGTATGCCGAGGGCAGGACGTCATGACGATGACCGCGATCAGAGGCGTCCGCCGACGCAGAGGCGAAAGCGAGCGGACATCCTCGGCGGCGGCCGGCGGTGGGCTCGCCCGGATCCTCGTGACCGTCGTCCTCGGCATGATCGCCGTGGTCGCGCTCTATCCGCTGATCTTCACCATCGTCAATTCGTTCAAGACCCGCACCGGCTTCGCCCAGAATCCGCTGGGCATTCCCGATGCGATCACCTTCGACAACTATATCGAGACTTTCAACCGCATGGCGGTGCCGCGCCTCTTCCTGAACAGCGTCATCGTGACGGCCGGCGGGCTGGTGCTCTCCACCTGCGCGGCGCTGCTGCTCGCCTATGCCGTGACCAAGCTGCGCTTCCGCGGCAGCAATCTGGTCTTCCTGTTCATCATCGCCATGCTGGTCATACCGAGCCAGGTGATCATCTATCCCCTCTACGAAACCATTCTCGATTTAGGCTTCGGCAGCACCTATTCCGGCCTGATCCTCGCCTATGCAGCCTTCGGCCTGCCGATCAGCACCTATCTGCTCGCGGCCTATTTCCGCGCCATTCCCGACCAGTTGCTGGAAGCTGCCCGGCTCGACGGCGCCGGCGAGATCCGCATCCTGTTCTCGATCATGCTGCCGATCGCGACACCGGCCATCGCGGCGCTGTCGATCCTCAACTTCGTCTGGATGTGGAACGACCTGCTGCTGCCGCTGGTGATCATGGGCGGCTCCGACAAGAAGACACTGATGGTCGGCGTCGCACTGCTCTCCGGCCAGTACGACGTCTCGATCCCGCTGGTCTCGGCCGGCCTCGTCGTGGCGCTGCTGCCGGTGCTGATCGTCTATCTATTGTTCCAGCGCCAGATCCTGTCGGGCGCCGTCGCCGGAGCGGTGCGATGAGCGACGCTTCGCCCACGGCTGACCCGCCGATCCTCTATCTCTACCGGCTGAAGCCCGGCGCCGGCCCGGACTATGATCGCGCCCATGCGGCGGTATGGCCGGAGATGCTGGCGCTCATCGAGAAGGCGGGCATCGAGGACTATCAGATCTGGCGGCATGAGGAGATCGTCGTCTGCCGGCTGCGCACCCGTCTCGGCTTCGACGCATCGACCGCTATCCTGTCAGCCAACGATATCCAGCGGGACTGGACCGCCTCGCTCGCGCATCTCTTCCAGTCCATAGCCGACGAGGATGGCGAACCGCTTTGGCTTCGCGAGGTCTTCCGCTTCGCCGCGAGGGCGGATTCATGAACGCCCGTTTCGCCTCAAGGATCGTCGGATTTTCGAGCGCGGCTGCGCGAGGCCATCGCCTCCTCCGAGCTCTCGAGGGGAAAACGCGGCTCGCCCAGCCTGCCGCCGAAGCCCTCGGTAATGCGTGCCGCCGCCTCGAACAGCATCCGCGACGCGGTCTCGATCGGAACAGTCTCAGCCGCCGAGGAGAGGAACGGCATGGTCAGCACGGCCGGCGCATAGCCGTCGGCATCGAGGATCGGGAAGCTGACATCGGTGATGCCCTTAAGCTGCTCGCCCTCGATCATCTCATAACCATGGGCATGGACGGCCTCGATGCGCGCCTTGAGATGGCCGAGCGCGGCCTCGCCCGAGGCCTCGCCGATCGCTCCATAGAGCCAATCCTGCATGGCGGGTCGCTGGAATGCGATCAGCAGGCGGCCGGACGCCGTGCGCGCGGCCGGGTTCTGCGTGCCGACGCGCAGGCGGAAACCCAGCGGCGCGGGGCTATCGACCTGCGCTACGACGCGGATCATCAGCCCATCGAGCACGGCCAGATGGACGGCCTGATAGGCCTCGATCGCCAGATGCTTGAGGATCGGCTGCGCCGCCTCGACCAGACGCCGCAGCGGCGGATAGCCATAGGCGAGATCGTGCAGCTTGGTGGAGAGGACAAGGCTCTCCTCGCCGAAGGCACGGCGAATATAGCCGCGCCGCTCCAGGGCGACGACGACGCGGTAAACCTCCTGCAGCGAACGGCCAAGACGCTGGGCGATCTGGCTGGGCGTTACGCCCTCGGAAAGGCTCGCCAGCAGCTCAAGCACGTCGAGGCCCTTCTCGAGCGCCGGGGCGCTATAGGCCGGCTTGGCGGTCCCTGCGATCGGAGCTCCGTCGGCGGCTGCCGCGACCTTGGCCGCGCGGCTCTTCGCCGGCCGTCCCTCCGCTTTCGGCGTGCGGCTCACCATGCGTCATGCTCCTCGTCCGTCGCTCCCGACCGGCCGGCACTATGACGAAGGAGCTTCTACTAATCAATATGTAATTTCACCTGTAAAATCACTGCATCGTGGCAAGGGAGGAACGCCCGTGCCACCGCCAATCTCACGAACCGGAATAGAGCAAACCATGGGCGCGAAAGCAAAGCAGATAGGCCAGTGCACCGTCGACTTCGAGAAGAACGGCAAGCAGATCGGCTTCTTCAATCTTCCGCTCTCTGTCCATGACGACGCCTGGGGCGTGGTCCGCGTGCCGCTCGCCCAGATCAAGAATGGCGAGGGACCCACGGTCATCCTTGAGGGCGGCAATCATGGCGACGAATATGAAGGGCCGATCGCCCTCGGCGAGATGATCCGCGATCTCGATCCCGGTCTGGTCTCTGGCCGGCTGATCTTCATTCCCGCCATCAATCTCCCCGCCGTCGTCGCGGCACGGCGAACCTCGCCGATCGATGATCTGAACATGAACCGGACTTTCCCCGGCGATCCTCGCGGCACGACCACGCAGCAGATCTCGGCCTTCGTCAACGACGTGCTGTTCCCGATAGGCGACGCCTTCCTCGACCTTCACTCGGGCGGCTCCTCGCTCGACATCATCCCGAGTTCGGTGATCGAGCCGGTGGATGACCCGGTGCAGCACGCCAAGAACATCGCCGCCGTCACCGCCTTCGACGCGCCGATGATCGTCGTCATCGACAATCGCGGCGATCCGCGCACGGCGACCGCTTCGGCCGCGAGAGCCGGCCTCACCGTCGTCGGCACCGAAATGGCCGGTGGCGGTACCGTCTCGCTCGATGCGGTCCGGATCTGCCGGCGCGGCGTCAGCAATGTCCTCGCTCATCTCGGCGCGCTGCCGGCGAGCCTCGCGAGCCCCCAGGAAAACGAGCCGCTTCTCTACGAGATCCCGGGCGATGGCCATGTCATCGCAGGCGACGACGGCGTGTTCGAACCATTCCATCGCAATGGCGAGACCGTTCGTGCCGGCCAGCCGGCGGGGCGTATTCACTTTCTCGCCGATCCCGGACGCGCGCCGGTCGAACTGCATTACGCCGTCGACGGCATCGTCTATGCTCGTCGGCAACCGGGCCGGGTTCGGCCGGGAAATTGCTGCCTCGTCGTCGCCTCTCCCTACCGTTCGAGCCTCTCATGATCCGTCTCGCTGACATCGAATCCGCCGCCGGGCGGATCGCGCCCCATATCCGCCGAACGCCGACGATCGCCGTCGACGCGACGAGCGAGAAGGTGAGCGACGCCCGCCTGCTGCTCAAGCTCGAATGCCTGCAGCCGACCGGCTCCTTCAAGGTGCGCGGCGCGACCAACAAGCTGCTCACGACGCCAAAGGAGCAGCTGGCGGCCGGTGTCGTCACCGCCTCGGGCGGCAATCACGGCCTCGCCGTCGCCAGGGCCGCCCGGCTTGCGGGCGTCACGGCTACGATCTTCGTGCCGAAGAGCATCACACCGGCCAAGGTCGAGAAGCTCAAGACGCTTGGCGCCCGGGTGGAGATCGTTGGCGACATCTGGAACGAGAGCAACGAGATCGCGCTTGCCTTCGCGAAGGCCGAAGGCGCAGCCTATTTCCATCCCTTCGCCGATGCCGCGGTCATTGCTGGCCAGGGCACCGTCGCGCTGGAGCTCCTTGCCGATCATCCAGAGATCGACACCGTGCTGGTCGCGATCGGGGGCGGCGGCCTCATCTCCGGCATGGGGGTCGCCCTGAAGGCGTTGAAGCCCTCCATCCGACTGATCGGCATCGAGCCGGAGGGCTCGCCGACGCTGAAGGCCTCGCTGGATGCAGGACACGTCGTCCGCCTTCCCGCCATCACCAGCCGCGTCGCCACCATGTCCTGCGCCGAGACCGAACCCTCTGTGTTCGAACTCGTGCGCGCCCATGTCGACGACATGGTGCTTGTCTCCGACGAAGAGATGTTGGAGGCGAGCCGCTGGCTGTGGTTCGAGTTCGGCATCGCCGCCGACCTCTCCGGCGCCGCCGGCATGGCGGCGATCCGCGCTGGGCGGGTCACTTTCGGCGCGGAACAATGCGTCGCGACGCTGGTCTGCGGCGCCGGACCGGACGGGATCGCTTGACGCCGGCTCAGTCGCCTGAATTGCGGAAGCTGGCCTGGTCGATGCCGTGCCGACGCAATTTGTCATAGAGCGTCTTGCGCGGGATGCCGAGCAAGCGAAGGGTCGACTGAATATCGCCGCGACAGGCGGCGAGCGCACGGCGGATTTCGTCAGCCTCGAACGCATCGACGCGCTCCGGCAGGCTCGGCCCGTCGGCGGCGGCAGAGACATCGCTTTCGCCAGCGAGGCCCAAAGCCACCCGGTCGGCATAGTGGGCGAGTTCACGGACATTGCCGGGCCAACCATGCGTGTCCAGATACCGGCGCGCGGCAGCATCGATCAGCGGCGGATCGCGGCGGAAGCGCCGCGCCGCCCGAGTGAGGAAATGCCCGAACAGCAGCGCGACATCGCTCCGCCGCTCGCGCAGTGGCGGGATGCGCAGGAAGGCGACGTGGAGGCGGTAATAGAGATCCTCGCGAAAGCCGCCCTGCCGCACCAGTGCCTGCAGATCGACCTTCGACGCGGCGATGACGCGGATGTCGACGCGGCGGATTTCATTGGTGCCGAGCGGCGTGATCTCGCGCGCCTCCAGGACGCGCAGAACCTTGACCTGCAGCGCCGGTGACATCGCCTCGATCTCGTCGAGGAACAGCGTCCCGCCGCTCGAATGTTCGATGCGGCCGACACGTTTCTTGAGCGCGCCGGTGAAGGCGCCGGCCTCATGGCCGAACAATTCGCTCTCGATGACGTTTTCCGGCAGCGCGCCGCAATTGACGGCGACGAAGGGTCGGGCGGCGCGCCGGCTCCAGCGATGCAGCGATTGCGCCACGACTTCCTTGCCACTGCCCGTCTCGCCCTCGACGAGAACGTCGATGTCCGCATCGGCGATCTGCCGCATCTTCTGCCGCAGACGCTCCATCTCCGGATCGTCACCCAGGAGCGGCAGATCGGGATCGGCCGCCTCGGCCTTGCGCCGCAGCGCCCGGTTCTCCAACACCAGGCGCCGCCGGTCGAGCGCGTGGCGGATCGCGACGAGCAGGCGGTCCAGCGGATAGGGCTTGGCGATGAAATCATAGGCGCCCTCCCGCATCGCCTCGACCGCCATGGCGATGTCGCCATGGCCGGTGATCAGGATGACGGGGAGATCGGCATCGAGCTTCTTCAGCCGACGGAACAGCTCCAGCCCGTCGATCTTGGGCATGCGGACATCGCTGACGACGACGCCGGGAAAATCCGCGGCGATTTCCTTCAGTGCCTCCAAGCCGGAGGGAAAAGGCGCGACGGCGAAACCGGCGAGCGTCAGCGCCTGGACATTGGCAGCGCGCAAGGCCTCGTCGTCGTCGATGAAGGCAACATCCATCAGACTATCCTCCGCAAGGTCAGCGTGAAGACGGCGCCATCCTGGTTTCGGGCTTCGAAGCCGCCGCCGAACTCGGCGAGAATGTCGTGCGAGATCACAAGTCCGAGGCCGAGGCCCTCAGGTTTGGTCGTGGTGAACGGCATGAACAGATTCTCCAGCACAGAGGGCGCCATGCCAGGGCCGTTGTCGGCCACGATAACGGCGACCGCCTCCGGCTCCACCCGAACAGTCAGCTGGATACGGCCGTCATTGCGGCCTGCCAGGGCCTCGATGGCGTTCTGCAGCAGATTGACGAACACCTGTTCCAGGCGGCCGCGCTCGGCCGCGACCCTTATGTCTTCCTCAGGCATCCCCAAAGCCAAGTCGATGCTGCCTTGGCGCAGGCGATGGCGAACCAGCAACAAGGCGCCGTCGATGGCGTCGCGCAGCGAGACGGCACCGACCTCGCCGGCGCTCTTGCGCGAAAAGGCCCGCAATTCCCCGGTAATGGCGCCGATTCGATCCGTCAGCGCGGCGATCGTCGCGAAATTGTCCTCGGCCATCGCGATTTCGCCCCTTGCGATCAGAGCCGTCCCGCTTTCGGCAAAGGTGCGGATCGCCGCGACCGGCTGGTTGACCTCATGCGCGACGCTCGCGGCGATCTGGCCGAGCACGGCGAGCTTGCTCGCCTGGACGAGGTCGTCCTGCATCCGTTGCCGGCCCGCCTCGGCCCGCCGACGCTCCTCGATCTCCCTGAGGAGCTGCGCGTTGGCATCGCTGAGTTCGGCCGTGCGCGCCGCGACATTGGCCTCCAGTTCGGCCCGCATGCCCGCCTCCCGCCGCCGTTCCGCCTTGAGGGCCCGACGGCGCATCGAGAGGAAGGCAATGGTACCGAGCGCCAGCAGCCCGATGAGCAGGGCGATCGACCGGGCAGCGAGCGTGACGAGCCCCGCCGGCCGGGAGAAGGGCGCTAGCACATGCAGCGTCCATCCGGTCGTCGGCACGGAAGTCCGGGTCTCGATGAATTGTGTGCCGCCATTCGCCTCCGGCCAGGCCACCAGTCCCTCGGCACTGCCGGCCGGCCGCAAGGGCAGCAGATCCAGGCTGGCATCGCCGAATTGCAGGCTGGAACGGAGCGCGCCGCGTCGCTCGGGCGCGATCGGCACGGTGGTGCGGAAACGCCAGTCCGGCATGTTGGTGATGAGGACGATGTCGCGCGGGTCCGTCACATAGGTCGGCGTTCCAGCGCTCTGCCAGTCCGTCTCCAGCGCCTCGAACTCCGCCTTGACCACGACGACGCCGACCGGACCGGCCGCATCCTCGATCCGGCGCGTGATGTAGAGCCCCGGCCGACGACTGACGGTCCCGAGCGCGAAGTGCTCGGCCGATCCGTCCGCGATAGCCTTGAGGAAATAGGGCCGAAACGAATAGTCGCTGCCGACAAAGGTGGTCGGCAGGCGGTAATTGCTGGCAGCGATGGCAACACCCTTCGCGTCCAGCACATAGATGACCGCCGCGCGCGTGCCATCCGCAAGACTTTCGAGTTTCGCGTCAAGGTCGGCGAGGCTTGCCGGATCGCGGGTTCGGAGCACGGCGCGCACATCCGGATCCTGGGCGAGGACGAGAGGTAGTGTGCGCTGTTTTTCGATCTCGCTGCGCAGCATCGCCGCCCGAAAGCCGGCCGCCGCCTCAGCCTCGCCCCGCACCTGGGCGAGCGCCCAGCGGGTGGCGGCGAACCTTGCCGCCGCGTCCAGGGCGATGAGCGTAAGCAGGGCGCCCACGAGGATAACGCCCCATCGCCCCGGTCGCGAAAGGCGCCATCGAGCGGACATGCGGAACAACCTCCACGCCGTGCGGTTCCCCGCACGCGGCTGGGGATCATTGTGTGGAATTCCGCACAAGCTGTCCAGAGCCTGCGATGAGGCATCTTAAATATCTATGTTATTTCAGTTACTTAAAAACACCCCCTCGACCCCCGCATGGTTGGCATGCGCCTTGCGCAAGGCTTCTCATGCGGCGCAGCCCGCGTCGTTCCCGGCAGACGGACCGAACGGCGCTCTTTCAGCGAAGCGCCGACGACCTCGAGGAGGAGGAACCATGGCCCACACGATTCACGCCGACCCCGCGCATACGCATCTCGCGCCAAAGCCGCGCCGCTTCTATCACCACCTCTATTTCCAGGTGATCGTCGCGATCGCCGCCGGCATCACGCTCGGGCACTTCTATCCCGAGCTCGGCACCGACATGAAGCCGCTGGGCGATGCCTTCATCAAGCTGGTGAAGATGATCATCGCGCCCGTCATCTTTCTTACCGTCGTGACTGGCATTGCCGGGATGCGCGACCTCGGCAAGGTTGGCCGCGTCGCCGGCAAGGCCATGCTGTACTTCCTGACCTTTTCGACGCTGGCGCTGATCATCGGCCTCATCGTCGGCAATGTCATCCAGCCGGGCGCCGGTCTCAACATCGACCCAGCCTCGCTGGACGCGAAGGCGGTCGCCGACTATGCCGCCAAGGCGCATGACCAGACGCTGATCGGTTTCCTCTCCAACATCATCCCGGCGACGCCGATCAGCGCCTTTGCCTCGGGCGACATCCTGCAGGTGCTGTTCTTCTCCGTGCTCTTCGGTATCGCGCTGGGCGCGATCGGCGAGCGCGGCGATCCGCTGCTCACGGTGATGAACGCGCTGTCGCAGGCCATGTTCCGCCTCGTCGCCATCCTGATGAAGGCCGCCCCGATCGGCGCCTTTGGCGCCATGACCTTCACCATCGGCAAATATGGCATCGGCTCGGTCGCCAACCTCGCCATGCTGATCGTGACCTTCTACCTGACGGCCACGATCTTCGTCGTCATCGTGCTCGGCGCCGTCGCCCGCTACAACGGCTTCTCCATTTTCGCCCTCATCCGCTACGTCAAGGAAGAGTTGCTGCTGGTCCTCGGTACCTCCTCCTCGGAAGCGGCGCTGCCGAGCCTGATGGAGAAGATGGAGCGCGCGGGCTGCCGCAAATCGATCGTCGGCCTTGTCATCCCGACGGGCTATTCGTTCAATCTCGACGGCACCAACATCTACATGACGCTGGCCGCCCTGTTCATCGCGCAGGCGACCGGCATCCATCTGAGCCTGACCGACCAGATCCTGCTGCTGCTCGTCGCCATGCTGTCATCGAAGGGTGCGGCCGGGATCACCGGTGCCGGCTTCATCACCCTGGCCGCAACGCTCTCGGTCGTGCCCTCCGTGCCGGTCGCCGGCATGGCGCTCATCCTCGGCATCGACCGCTTCATGTCGGAATGCCGCGCGCTCACCAACTTCATCGGCAACGCCGTGGCGACGATCGTCGTGGCGCGCTGGGAAGGGGAACTCGATGAGGAGCAGCTTCGCCATGCCCTGCATGGCGACCTGATCCCCACCGCCGAGCTGCCGCTGGAAGGCGATCTCGTTCCTGCCGAATAGCGCTTCGGGCATCGCGAGCACTGCGATAGGGAAGCCGTTCATCGAACCGATGGGCGGCTTCTTTCTTGGGACGGCGTTTCTTGGGACGCCGCCTGCCGTTTCGCTGGCTCAGCCTGCGGTCGCCCGCGCCACCTGTTCGTTGACGCGGCGGCGCTGTTCGAGCCGCGGCCCGAGGAAAGTGCCCAGCGCATCAAGGCTGGCGGCGAAGACGAGGGCGAGGCCACTGGCGACGAGCTGGACAAAGGGCGGCACGTTCAGAAGGACGAGGCCGTTGTCGAGCACGCCGAGAAATACCCAGGCGGTAAAGACGCCAAAGATCCGCCCGCGGCCGCCGGCAAAGGCGACGCCGCCGAGCAGCACGATCGTCAGCGATTGCAGTTCCATCTGCAGCCCGAGCGAGCCGGGCGAGGCGCCGTCGAGCCGGGCGGCAAGCAGCACGCCGGCAAGGCCCGCCGCGGTACCGGTCGCGACATAGAGCCCGAGCACGACCGGACGGACGGGAAGTGCGGCGAGGAACGCGGCTTGCGGATTGACGCCAATCGCGAAGACGTAGCGCCCCCAGACGGTGAGCGACAGGAACGCCGCCGACAGCAGGAAGACCGCGAACACGACCCAGAGCAGCACCGGCATGCCGAGCAGGGAGCCATTGCCGATCCAGAAAAAGGTGTCGCCAAGGCCGGCGATCTCGATCGAATTGATCAGAAGCGTCGCGCCGCGCAGCACGGAGAGCATGCCGAGCGTGACGATGATCGGCGAGAAGCGCAGATAGGCGCAGAGCACGCCATTGACGAGCCCGACCAGCGCACCTGTGCCGACGCCGATCAGCACTCCGACGCCGGCCGGCATGCCCCAACTGGTCATCGCAATCGCCGTGACCATGCCGGAGAAGCCGATATTGGACCCGACGGACATATCGACCTGGCCGGCAATGACGAGCAGCGCCATCACCGAGGCGACGACGCCGATCGCGGCGTAGTTGGTGAGGATCACCTTGAAGTTGGAGACGGTCAGGAACGACCCGCTCTGCATAGTGAAATAGCCGATGAGCAGCACCAGGGCGATCAGCAGGATGTTGTTGACGACGAGTTCGACCGGCGGGCCACGGCGGACGCGGGGCGAGGGTGCGGCTTCGATGCTCATTAGGCGGCTTGTCCCTGATGTTCGACCTGATGCGCCAGCTTGAGGAGGCGCGCTTCGTCGATGTCGTTGTAATCGACCGTCGCCGCGATCCGCCCAGCGGACAGCACGATGACCCGGTCGGCGATCTGGACCAGTTCCTCGGGCTCAGACGACGTTACGAGAACGCTCTTCCCCGCATCGGCGCTGGCGCGAATGGCGGCATAGATGTCGCGGCGCGCCCCCACATCGACGCCCTGCGTGGGCTCGTCCAGCATCAGCAGCCGGCAGGCAATGGTGGTGTTGAGCCAGCGGGCGATGACGAGCTTCTGCTGGTTGCCGCCGGAGAAGCGGCGCGCCTGCAGATCGATGCGCGGCGGCTGCAGATTGAGCTGGCCAACAGCGGCATCGAAAGCGGATCGCTCGGCGAGCCGGTTGCGAAGACCTGCCATGGCCAGCCGCAGATAGGAGGGCAGCAGCATGTTTTCGCCCGCCGAAAGCGGCGCGATGATGCTCTTGCGCAGCCGGTCGGAAGGGACCAGCGCGATGCCGGCCGCGACCGCATCGCCAGGGCTGGAACCGCGGATGCGCTCGCCATCCAGCATCACCGTACCGCCAAAGGCGCGCTGGCTGCCGAACAGCGTCTCGAGCAGCTCCGTGCGGCCCGAGCCGACCAGGCCGAAGACGCCGAGTACCTCGCCGGCCCGGATGTCAAGATCGACCGGTCCGATGCCGGCCGCAACGAGCCCGCGCACCGTCACAGCCACCTTGCGCTCGACTTCCGCTTCCGGCGGCCGTTCGCGCTGGATCCGTTCGCCGGCAATGGCGCCGACCAGATCGTCCCGCGAGAGATCGGCCACCTTGCCGGTCAGCACGACCTCGCCGCCCCGAAGCACCGTCACGCGATCGGCCAGCGCGAACACTTCGGCGAGGCGATGCGTCACATAGAGCAGTGGCAGGTTCTGCTTCTTCAATTCCAGCATCTGCTCGCCGAGCGCTTCCGCTTCCTTCTCGGAAAGCGCGGCGGTCGGCTCGTCGAGGATCAGCACCTTGGGCCGCGTCCGGAGCGCCTTGGCGATCTCGACCGTCTGCAGCCCGGCATTGCCGAGGCTCGACAGCGCCGCGGTCGGGCGGATCGTGGCGCCAAGCTGCTTCAGCCATTCGCCGGCCTCGCGGCGCTGGGCTCGCTTGCGCACGAACGGCCCGAGGCGCAGCTCCTGGCCGAGAAACATGTTGTCTGAGACGTCGAGGCTCGTTGCCAGCGAGAGGTCCTGGTAGATGACCGCGATGCCCGACTGCTTGGACGTCTTCGGCGTGAAGGCCTCATAGCGCTCCTGCCCGACGATCATGATGCCAGAATCCGGCTGGATCGCGCCGGAGAGGCATTTGATCAAGGTCGATTTGCCGGCGCCATTGGCGCCGAGCAGGGCGTGGATCTCCCCATCGGCGA
This sequence comes from Kaistia algarum, assembly GCF_026343945.1. Lineage (NCBI taxonomy): Bacteria > Pseudomonadati > Pseudomonadota > Alphaproteobacteria > Hyphomicrobiales > Kaistiaceae > Kaistia > Kaistia algarum. Next base: position 2,149,188 of record NZ_JAPKNJ010000001.1, on the reverse strand, counting down.
CCTGGAGATCGACGCCTTTCAGGACTTCCACCCCGCCATAGGATTTGCGCAGGGCATGGACGGCGAACGGCATGGGCACTCCCGGCGGCTGGATCGTCATTCGAGGCGGACGGAGCGCGAGCCCCGTCCGCCCTTGTTTCGAGCAAGAAGCGGGCCGCTACTCGCCCTGCTGCTTCAGATATTCCTCAGCCTTCGGCGACTTCTCGGTGACGAGTTCGAGCGGGACGATGACGTCTCCGGTCTTTTCGCCCTTCAGCAGCTTGTCAGCCGTCTCGACGATGGCATAGCCAACCTGAACCAGCGGGATCGCCATCGAGCCGCGATAGACCGTGCCGCCCTCCTTGAGCAGCTTCAGCGCCGGCACCGTGCCGTCCATGCCGCCGATGAAGCCGGTCGGGTCGGCCTTGTCCTTGCCAGCGGCGATCCAGGCCTTGTAGGCGCCCTCGGTCGCCGGATCCTCGACGCCGAGGATGATGTTGGCGTCGGGATGCGCCTGCAGCAGCGAGCGCGTGACGTTGAGGCCTTCCGTCGGCGAAATCGCATCCTGCTCGGCGACGATCTCGACGCCCGGCGCCTTTGCGAGCAGGCCTTCCTTGATGCCGGCGCCGCGCTGCTGGCCCCAGACGCCCTTCTCATAGCCGAGGATGATCGCCTTACCCTTGCCGCCCTGGGTCTTCGTCACCCATTCGCCGGCATATTCGCCAAGCGTGCGACCATCGGGATATTGCGCATAGCCGACCGTCGCGTCCTGGTTCTCGATCTTCTGGCCATAGGTGATCCAGATGATGCCAGCCTCACGCGCCTGCTTGGCGACGGACTCGAAGGCAGCCGGCTGCAGCGTATTGACGACGATGACCGGGACCTTCTGCTCGACCCAGGTTTTGATCGTGTTGATCTGCTTGTTCAGATCGGTACCGGGATCGTCGACCACGACGTCGTAGCCCATCTCCTTGCCCTTGGCCTTGGCGGCCTCCAGCGAGGTGATGACGGCGCCGATCACCGAGGCGTTCGGGAAGCTCACAGCGATCTTCTTGTTCTCGGCAAAGGCGGAGGTCGAGAAAGAGGCGGTCGCGAGGATCGCGGCGCCGAAGGCCATGACGGCGAGGCGGCGGGTGATGCCGCGCGTCGTGAGGTCCCGGGTCGTGTTGGTCATGATCATTCCCCTTATCTTATGTCCTGGCGAGCGCGGAGGCTGTGGGGCCTTGCTCGCGGCTTCTGGCTTCAAGGATTGGGACGGACGAGGATCTCGCCCCCCGACGGTTCGACCTGCGCCCCGAGCGGGCCGGACAGACGTCCGATGCGCTCGGTGATCCGGTCCGCGATGGCGCCTTCGGCGCGGACCGGCAGTCTCTGTTCGTTGAGCGTGGTGGGCAGGAGGCGGATCGCGCGGATCGCGCCGCCCTCGATGTCGAGGCTGGCGACATAGCCGTCCGGCGACATGCCGGCCCAAAGCGCATGCACTTGCGGCGAGGCGTCGAGGAACACCTGCTGGCCGATGAAGGTGCCGGCGGAGAAGAAGATCGGCTTGGCCTGATGGAAGCCGATGCCGTGGATGGCGTGCGGGTGGTGGCCGTGCACGACATCGGCGCCGGCATCGATCAGCGCCCGGCCGAGCGGCAACTGGTATTCGGCAAGGTCCTCGCCCGAGCCGAAGCCCCAATGGATGGTCACCACGAGGAAATCGCACTGCGCTTTGGCGTCGCGGACAGCGTCCGCCGCGAAGGCAAGATCCTCGGCGGCGACCTCGGTGCGCACCTTCAGCACCGAGGGGTCGCCCGGCTCCTCCATCTGGTACCAGGGATCGATCTCATAGGACGTGCGCACATGGATCGGCGAGAGACCCGGCCTGTCCGCCGCCGCGCTCATGCCCGTGGGCGTCAGGCAGGAAAAGGCGATGACGCCGACCTTCAGTCCGCCGACATCGCGATAGACCGGACGGGCCGCGATCGCCCGTGTTTCGCCGACGCCGATGACCGCAAGGCCAGCGGCCTCCAGCCCGGCGCGCGTGTCGGCCAGCCCCTCCCAGCCGTAGTCCACGGCGTGGTTGTTGGCGATCGTGACGACATCGAAGCCGAGCCCCGGCACATCGGTGGCGATCGCGGCCGGCGCGCGGATGTTGAGCAGCTTCTGCACCCGTGTGCCGCGATCCGTCAGCGGCATCTCGAAATTGCCGATCGCGAAATCGGCGGCGCCGACATGCGCATAGATCGCCGCGCTCGCCGCCGGCGGGTTCGCTAGCGGCCATACCGGAAGGATGTCGCCGCCGAGGGCGATGCGGATCGCGGTCATTGCAGCTCTCCTGCCCGGACCGCGCTCACATCTTCGCCTTGGTGGCGTTCCACTTGTAGTTCCAGTGTTCCTTGTAGGTGATCGCCTCGTATTTGCGGGGATGCTGGGCGTCGAAGCAGGACGGCAGCGCCTCGATCAGCGAATCATAATTGGGCTGGTGGAAGAACACGACCGAATGGCGCCGCGCCGTATCGGCGACCTCGCGCGGCGGATTGACCACGCGGTGCAACGTCGAGACCCAGCGGTCATTGGTCCAGATCTGCATGATGTCGCCGATATTGACGACATAGGTACCGGGCTCGACCATCACGTCGACCCAATAGCCGTCGCGATGCAACGCCTGCAGCCCGCCGGCGGCCTTGTCGGCCATCAGGATGGTCAGCGTGCCGTAATCCGTATGGGCGCCGCTGCGGAGCTGGCCCGGCTCGGGGGCTTCGGATTGTTCCGGGTAGCAGATGAGCCGCAGCGCCGAGATATTCTTGTCGAGCTTGTCGAAGAAGAAGTTCTCCGGCAGGTCGAGCGCATGGGCGAAGATCGCCATCAGATCATTGGCGAGGCGGTTCATCCGCCGGTAATAGGCCTCCATGACAGTCTGGAAGCCGGCCGGCTTCTCCGGCCAGAGGTTCTGGTAGAAATAGTAGCCGGCCTCCGGGCCGCTGTAATATTCGCCGCCCGGCACGTCGACCGGGCCGATATCGATCATCTCCTTCAAATCACCCGGCGCTGCCTTGCCGAGGCTCGCCGCCAGCGTCTCGCCCTTGAACGGCGTATAGCCGCGCGGGATGTTGCCGGGCGGCTGGCGGATGGTGAGCTTGTCCTCGACCGGCAGGCGGAAGAAGCTCGACCCCGCATCATAGGTGGCATCGATCATCGCCTGGTCGACGCCATGCCCACGGATGACGAAGAAGCCGATTTCCTCGCCGGCCTTGCGGATGTCGGCGGCAACTTTCTCGCGTCCCTCGGGCGTTCCCTCCAGGAAGGGAGCGATATCGATGACGGGGATGGATGTCATTTTCATGGGCGAACCTCTCCAGAATCGATTTGATTTGGATCAATTCGAAGCACGCACCGTGCCATATGAATGAAATCATATACTTAGAGAGATTCCGACTCAGTGGACCTCTTTTTGTCAACGTCTCTGTCTGGATTGTTGACAATCATTGCCGCTATTGTGAGCACGACCGGGCTGCTATGAACGGCATCGGCGGTGGCCGGAACGGGGATGAAATGGAAGACGGTTCAATCGAGGATGCCCTCGCCGCGCGCATCCGCTCGGCCATCTCCGATGGCAAATTGCCACCGGGCACCAAGCTGCCCGAGGAGATGCTCGCGGAGCAGTGGAGCGTGAATCGAGCGCGCATCCGCACCGTCCTGCAGCGCCTCGCCTTCGAGGATCTGGTGGAGCTGAAGCGCAACCGCGGCGCCTTCGTCTCGACACCAGGCAACAAAGAGGCCCGCGACGTCTTCGAGGCGCGCCGCGTGATCGAGCGGGTCACCACCGAGATCGTCACCCGCACGATCCTGACCCCGCAGCTGAACGCGCTGAAGGCGCAGCTCGACGACCGCGAACGGACCTGGGTCCATGGCAACCGCCAACAGGCCATTGCCTCGATCAGCGCCTTTCACCGTTCGCTCGCAGCACTCGCCCACAATGAATCGCTGGCCCAGGCGCTCGAGCGGCTGATCCTGCGCTCGGCCCTGATCCTCGGCCTCTATGGCACGACCGACACCTTCGCGCGGGCCTCCGCCCATTACGGCACGCTGCTCGCCGAGATCGATCGCGGCGAGAGCATCGTCGCGGCGCGAACCATGGAGCGCTGCTTGTTCACGCTGGAAAAAGGCCTCGACCTCCGCCCGGCCGCCCCTCGCGACATCGACCTTGCTCGCGTCGTCAGCCGCACGGGTTAGGATTTACCACCGGCATCCGGTTCGGGCCGCGGCGAAGATGGTGGCTACCGAGAACCGCGGCGGAGCGTACATCTGTAGGTGAGCACCGGAAGCGGAGGGTGACGCCATTTGCAGCCCGGCATGGACGGAAGGCTATCCGCCGAGCGCGGCGGCGAGGCTGTCCTCCTCATCATGAATGCCATGCAGCAGCGCGGCTTCCATGTGTTCCAGATGATGGGTCAGCAGCCGGTCGGCGGCCTCGCCATCGCCCGCCGCGATCGCATCCAGCAGCGCGCCATGTTCGCCGATCGAACAGTCGAGATCCTGCGCATGCGTATGGGCGGCGAGCGCCAGCGACATTTGCGGGATGATGTCCTGCAGCATGCGCAGCAGCCGCGCGTTGCCGGCAAAGGCCGCCAGCTTCAGATGGAATTCGCCCGACAGCCGGACTTCCGCCAGCCGATCCCCCAGCGCGATCGCGGCATCCTCCTCGGCGGTGTGACGGCGCAGATGGGAGACGATCATGCGCCGTCGCGCCGGGCCAAGCGCGGCAAGCGTCCGCACAACATGACGCTCGATCAGCCGCCGCCCCTCGAAGGCGTCGCGACATTCGGCAAAGGTCGGGCGCGCGACGAAGGCGCCGCGATTGGGCTCCAGGCGGACGATATCGTGCTGCGACAAGACCAGGAGGATGCGCCGGATCCGCTCGCGGCTGACGCCGAAAATGCCGGCAAGGTCCTCCTCGACCAGCTTGACGCCCGGCAGCAGCCGCCGCTCGGCAATCGCATCCATCAGCTTGCGGAAAGCGGCCTGCTCGACAGCCGTAAGGCCGGCCGGCCGCAGCTCCAGCCCGACAAGTTCGGGCGGCTCGCCGCTGGCGACGCTCTTGGAGCGCCGCGCCTTCGGCTTCCTTTCGGGCTCTTCCGTCAACGGCCCCTCCCTAGCTTGTCCGCACGACCAGCGCGGAGAGCGCTTCTGCGAGGAACCCGTCCGGCGCGGCCAACTGGTCCAGAACCGAGAAGTGATTGGTATCAGGCACGGAAAGCAAGGTTGCGTCCCGCCCGAGCGCGATGAGCGTCGCGTGATAATCGGCCGACTGGCGGCGGATTTCCGGAATCTCCAGCGCGCCATGGGCGAGGATCACCGGCGCCGTCTCGGCAGGAACGTCGTGCAGCGGCGAAAATCGCCGGGCGGTCTCCCGGTCCATGCCGATCGCGTCGTTGAGCGAAGCGACTCGGATCGGGTCGAGGTCATAGATGCCGCTGATCAGCAGCGCGCCGCGAACATCCGGCCGGCCGAGCGATAGCGCGGCAAGATGGGCGCCGGTCGAAATGCCGGCGAGATAGAGTCCGCCGGTGCGTCCGCGAAGCGCCAGTTCCTCGGCGAGGAAGGCAACCTGATCGGTGGCCTCGGCGCAGATCTCCGCCATCGTCGCTTGCGGCGCCAACGTGTATTCGCCGATCGCAGCGCCTATGCCGCGGCCAAGCAGGCCGCGCGCCACATGGGCCTGCCCCTCCTTGTCGTTCCACTGCCAATAGCCGCCATGCAGAAAGAAACAGACCGGCGCATCCAGCGTCTCGGGTAGGAACAGGTCCATGCGCTGGCGCGGCATGGCGCCATAGCGAACGTCCCGCTCCACGCCGGAGGCGGCGTAAAGCGCCTCGCCCTCGCGCGTCCAGCGGTCCAAATAGGCCTGCCAGTCGGTCACCACCGCACGATTGCTATAGGCGACATCGAGCATCGCCCGATCCATGCCGCGATAGCGCTCGACCCTCTCCGCGCCATCGCCGGGCTTGTTGGGTTCGTCGGCCATGCCTTCGTCGAGCTCCTCTTCTGTTTCGCCCTGAAAGGGACTTTACGACAGTCCTCTCCTATGCGCAATATTGTGCACAATATTGTTGATCAGGAGCCCATCATGCCGACCGACTTCATTCTGGAACGCGTTCCTGTTGTCGATATCGCGCCCTTCCTGACCGGCACGCCTGCGGAAAAGGCCGCGGTGGCCGAACTGGTCGACCGCACCAATCGCGAGATCGGCTTCCTCGTCATCACCGGCCATGGCTTTGATCTCGGCCTGCTGCAGCGCTGGTTCGATCTCTCGAAACGCTTCTTTGAAGGGCCCGCCGCGATCAAAGAGGCGGTGCGCCATGCAGGGTCAGCCGTGCAGCAGGGCTATCACGGCTCCGCAAGTTCCGGGCTCGCTGCCAAGGAGGGTCAGGAGGCGCCGCCGGACCTGCGCGAATATTTCATGATCGGCCGCTCCGACCTTTCGGCGCCGGTCTATAGCAGCGAGGCGGCCCGCCCGTTCCATCCGGACAATGTCTGGCCCGACGCGCCGGCCGGGTTCCGCGAGACCGGTACGGCCTATTACGAGGCCGTGAGCGCTCTCGGCGCCGATCTGATGCGGCTGTTCGCGCTGGCTCTGAAGCTCCCCGAGGATTGGTTCGACGACAAGATCGACCATTCCTTCTCGATCCTGTCGTCGATCTACTATGCGGCGCAGAAGACGGCGCCCCTGCCCGGCCAGCTCCGCGCCGGCGCCCATACCGACTATGGCAGCCTCACCATCCTGGCGCCGACCGCCGCTCCCGGCGGGCTGCAGGTGCGTACGCTCGCCGGCGATTGGGTCGATGTCCCGCATGTGCCCGGCGCCTTCGTCGTCAATATCGGCGACATGATGCAGCGCTGGACCAATGATCGCTGGCTCTCCAATTTGCACCGTGTCGTCAATCCGCCGAGCGCGGTCGCCTCGACCAGTCCGCGCCAGTCGATCGCCTTCTTTCTGCACCCGAACTATGACGCGACGATCGAATGCATCCCGACCTGCACGTCACCCGGCGAGATACCGAAGCACAAGCCGATCGCGGCCGGCCAATATATGAGGGAAAAGGAAACCGCGATCGCTACCGCGACTGCCAAGAAGTAGCCTTATATTAGCCGGCAAATGACCGACGCCAACCGAGCCGCGGCCCCGCCGCGGCTCTTTTCGTTTGGGCGAATCCGATGCCGATGGTGGGAGGAGACGCCCGTTCCATCCGGTTGACGCCCTTCTCCGATACGGTATACTGAACACCATAAACAGCACCGACGCTGGGAGCGACGGGAAGCTTGCGGGTTCGATCCAGCACCGACCAGAAGGGAAGCATCATGTCCGATTGGAAAGACGACAAGGCGTTGCCACGCGCCGCCGGCCTCGACCGGCGCCGATTCCTGCAGGCGGCCCTCGCCTCGGGTGTCGCGCTGCCGATCCTCGGCGGCATCGGCTCGGGGACCGGCGTGCAATTCGCCCGGGCCATGGCCGCGGAAGGCGCCACGCCGACCGGCACGCTGACCTATGGCAACGCCGAGCCGCCAACCTCGAATTATTGGGACCCGGCGGCCGGCTTCGGTCTCGTCGACGAGCAGGTCGCGTCGCTCGTCCATGACACGCTGATCGCCTTCGACGACAAGGGCGTGTTGCAGCCTTCGCTGGCCACCGCCTGGAAGCGCCTGTCGCCGACCACCGTCTCCGCGACCTTGCGCACCGACGCCAAGTTCCATGACGGGACGCCGGTCACCGCCGAAGATGTCAAGGCGAGCTTCGATCGCCTCGGCCTCGGCAAGCTGGCGCAGGCCATGCTCGTCGTCGAGGGCCTGAAGGTCGACATCAAGAGCCCGACCGAGATCGAAATCGTGTCGCCGAAGCCGTTCGGCGTCATCGAGAACGCGATGGCCTTCGTCAAGGTCCTACCGAAGGCCAACATCGACGCTCCCGACAATTTCAAGAAGGGCGCGCTCGGCTCGGGTCCGTATAAGTTCGTTTCCTATACCGGCAATGACGTCACGCTGGAGGCCAATCCCGACTATTGGGGCGGTGCGCCAAAGATCAAGACGATCGTCTTCCGCTATATCGAGGACGGCCAGGCTCGCATCAACGCGCTGCTCGACGGTCAGGTCGACATCCTCACCCGCGTTTCGGCGGAGGATATCGGCCGCGTCAAGGACAATGCCGGCTTCACGGTGGTCGACGAATCGCCGCCCTCGCAGATCGTCGGGCTTGTCCAGCACAACGGCCCGTTCAAGGACGTGAAGCTGCGGCAGGCGCTGGCCTATGCCGTTGACCGTGAGGCGATCGCCAAGAGCATCGGCGGCGGCGTCAATCCGGTCGGGTTCTCTGCTCTGCCGACCTCGACGCCCTTCTATCAGCCGCTTGAGCCGAAATTCGGCTACGATCCGGAGAAGGCCAAGGCTCTCGTCGCCGAGGTCAATCCGGACGGCGTCGACATCACCATGGCGACGACGACGCTGGTGCCGAACCAGATCGAGATCGACCAGGCGATCGCCGCCTCGCTCGAAGCCGTCGGCTTCCGTCCCAAGGTCGAGCGTCTGGAGGTCGGTGCGTTCCGCTCGTCCTACAATACCTATGATCTGACGCTGAATACGCTCGCCTCGTTCAACAACGACGCCGACTTCATCCTCGGCCTCTATACGGGCGGTGCCGGCGAGGCGATCTGGCATCTGAAAGACGACAAGATCGTCGAGCTGATCGCGGCGCAGCGCGCAGCCAGCGGCGACGAGCGCCAAGCGGCGTTGACCGCGGCGGCGCAATATTTATGGGACAATCAGGTGACGTTGTATCTCAGCGATGAGAAGTGGCATTTCATCGTGGCCGGGCGCGTCAAGGACTATACCCGCGCGCCGCTGGTCGGCGAGGCCCTGGCCGCCAAAGCCTCGGTGAGCTGACCAAGCCCTGTCCTCGAAACAACGGGTCGCCCCCATGGATGCCGTCGTCGGAATGGAAAGCGAGGCTGCGCTCACCCTGCGCCGCCTCGCCGATGCGGCGAACCTCGCGCTGTTGCAAAGGCCCGGCCCCGGCGGCGGCCCGTTCTGGGATCCGCTGGCAGCCGAGCATATGGCCGCCGGCGCCCCGGATCTGGACGCCGCAATCATCCGCCTGTTTCTCGGTGGATCGTCCGTGCCCCGCGAACGCCTCGCCGAACTCTTCGGCGCGGCGGCCGTCGCGGCCCTCGAAAGCGCTGCGGTTCTCCAGCCGGCGGAGGGCGGCCTTGCCAGCCCCCTGCTGCTGGCGAGCTTCCTGAATCAGCATGTTTTCGCTGCGCCGCCGCCCGGCCATCCTCGATTCTCGCGCGATCTCGCGCCCTATTGCGGGCCGGAATCGCTCTTCTATGGCCGCATGCTGGCGAAGCGCGGCCCCTATGGCCGCCATCTCGATCTGTGCACCGGTACCGGGCTGATGGCGCTTCTGCCCGATGCCGAGGCGACGGTCGCCGTCGATCTCGATCCGTCGGTCATCCCGGTTGCGCGGCTGAACCTCGCGCTCAATCTGCGCCCCGACATCGAACTGCGCCTTGGCGACCTCTTCTCGCCGGTCGCTGGCGAACGCTTCGACCTCATCACCGCCAATCCGCCCTTCCTGCCGCAAGGACCCGGCGGCGAGTTGCCACTCTGCGGGGCCGGCGGCGCCACCGGCGGGGAAATGCCCCTGCGCATCCTGGCCGGCGTGCCGGACCATCTGAGCCCCCGGGGCGAGGCGCTGATCTATTGCGAGGGTTTCGGCGATGCCTCGGGCCCGGCGCTGGCAGCCAGCCTAGCCGCCATATGCTCTCCTGCGCATGATTATACCGGCTGGATCGGCAGCGTTGCCGGTGCGGACCGGGCCATCTTCGGGCTCGTGGCGCTCTGGTGCGCGGCAGGCGCCAGCGAGACCCAGGCCTGGGCCCATTGGGCGAACCTCGCCCGGACGATGCCCGCCTCCCATTATTATTCGATGGTCTGGCAGGTGCGGCCCGGCAGCGGCGCGCTTTCCATCCGCCCGCTCGGACCTCGGTGAACCATGTCCCGCTTCGTCGTCAGCCGCATCCTTCAGGCCGCCTTCATTGTTTTCTTCATCGCGGTCAGCGTCTTCCTGATCCTGCGCCTCTCCGCCGGCGATCCGGCCCGCATCCGCGCGCCCGTCTTCGCCCGCCCCGACGTCATCGAGCAATATCGCCGCGACTTCGGCACCGACCGGCCGATTCCCGTGCAACTGGCGAGCTTTTTCGCCGGGGCGGCCCGCGGCGATCTTGGCAATTCCTTCCGCTTCCAGGCGCCGGTGACCAGCCTCATCGCTGAGGCGCTGCCGAAGACGCTGCTGCTCGCCGCCGCCGCGCTCGCCATCTCGCTGACCGTCTCCGTCATCCTCGGCTCGCTCGCCGCGCTCCGCCCACGCTCGATCTGGGGCTGGCTCTCCTCGGCACTCGCCGCCTTCGGTCAGGCGGCGCCGGTATTCTGGTTCGGCGTGATCCTGGTACTCTTCTTCTCGATCACGCTGCGATGGCTCCCATCGGGCGGCTTCGCCGGGCCCTCCAGCCTGATCCTGCCGGCGATTGCCGTTTCGCTGTCGATCCTGCCGACGCAATTACGCGTGCTTCGCGCCTCCATGGAGGCGACGCTGAAGCAGGACTTCATCCGCACGGCGCGCGCCTTCGGCCTCAAGGAACGGCGGATCGTCTTCGTCTATGCGCTCCGAAATGCCTGCCTGCCGCTGATCACCGTGATCGGCGTCGATATCGGCTATCTGCTCGGCGGCGTCATCGTCGCGGAAGTGGTGTTCAACTTCCCCGGCATCGGCGAGCTCGCGCTCGTGGCCCTCAATGCCCGCGACTATCCGCTGATCCAGGGCATCACGATCGTCACTGCCACCACCTTCGTCATCATCAACCTCCTGATCGACCTCCTCTACGGACGGATCGACCCACGCATTCGACTGGAGCAGCCATGAACGTCCTCGCCATCGGAGCCCATCCCGACGACATCGAGATGCAGTGCGCCGGCACGCTCGCGCTCTATGCGCAGGCGGGGCACAAGGTGTTCATGGCCGTCGCCACCAATGGCAATGTCGGCTCGCCCACCCATACGCGCGCCGAGATCGGCGCCATCCGCCGGAAGGAGCAGGAAGCCTCCTGCGCCATCCTCGGCGCCGAGCTGATCTGGATGGATTTCGATGATGAGTGGCTCTTCAACGACCGCGCCACGCGTACCGTCTTTCTCGACGCGATCCGCAAGGCGCAGCCCGATGTGATGTTCATCCATTCGCCGAATGACTATCATCCCGACCACCGCATCGCCGGCCAGGTCGCCGAGGATTGCCGCATCCCCGCTTCGGTCCGCCTCGTCGAGACCATGCTACCGCACTGCCCGAAGATTCCGCATGTCTTCTACATGGACAATGTCGCCGGCGTCGGCTTCGAGCCCGAATGCTATGTCGACATCTCCAGTGTGATCGAGACCAAGCGGGCGATGCTGCGCTGCCATGAGAGCCAGGACACCTGGATCCGCGCGATCTATGAGAACGCGTCGATCACCGATTTGATGGAGCGCGTCTCGGGCCTGCGCGGCGCCGTGGCGGATTGCGGCTTTGCCGAGGGTTTCCGCGAACTGAAGACCTATCCGCGCACCGGCTCGCCCGCGTTGCTGCCGAACCTCGCATAATCAAGGTGACGGCGATCCCGATGGACGCTCCGCTAGCGACCCCCCGCAGGACCCGGCACGCCGACATCAACGCGCCGCTCGTCATCGGCGCCGTCCTGCTCGGGCTCGCCATTCTCTCCGCCGCGCTCGCCCCGGTTCTCGCGCCCTATTCGCCGGTCGCCATCGACCTTTCGGCCGTGCGCAAGCCGCCCTCGCTCGTCCATCTCTTCGGCACGGACGGCGTCGGCCGCGATGTCTTCACCCGGGTGCTCTATGGCGGGCGGGTCTCGCTCACCGTTGCCGGTATCGGCATGATCGGCTCTCTGTCGGTCGGCACGATCATGGGCCTGCTCGGCGCCTTTGGCGGGCGCTTGGTCGAGGTGATCGTCAGCCGGCTGATCGATATCCAGCTCGCCTTTCCATACGTTCTGCTCGCCATCGCCGTGACCAGCGCGGTCAAGCCCTCGATCCCCGTCCTGATCCTCCTCATGGTGCTGGCAGGCTGGGCCGGGGCGGCGCGTGTCGTGCGAGGTATCGCGCTGCAGGAGCGTGGCAAGGATTATGTGAAGGCCGCCGCGGTGCTGGGCATCCCGAAGATCCGTGTCGCGCTTCGCCATGTGCTGCCCACCATTGTACCGAGCCTCGTCGTGCTCGCCGCCATGCAGATGGCCGCGATGATCGTGTTCGAGGCCACCCTGTCCTTCCTCGGCATGGGCGTGCAGCCACCGACGCCGTCCTGGGGTGGGATCATGCTGGACGGCAAGAACTACATCACCACCGCCTGGTGGATGACCTCGCTGCCCGGCGTCGCGCTGGTCATCACCTCGCTCAGCCTCGTCCTGATCGCCGACGGCCTGCAGCGGCGCTTCAATCGCAAGGCGGTGCGCTGATGTCGGTCGAACCCGCTCTCCGCTTCGACAACATTACCATCGCCTTCCCCGGCGAGACCGGCCCACTCAAGGTCGTCAACGAACTATCCTTCGCCGTCGAGCCCGGAAAGTGCCTCGTCATCGTCGGCGAATCCGGCTCCGGCAAATCGATGGCCTGCCAGGCGCTGCTCGGCATCGTGCCCGCTCCTGGCGCCGTCTCCGGTGGTGGCATCTTCTGGTCCGGCCGTGACCTGCTCCAATCGAGCGAAAGCGATTGGATGAAGGTGCGCGGCGCCGAGATCGCCATGATCTTCCAGGACCCGAGCGCCGCGCTCAACCCGCTGATGCCGGTCGGACGGCAGATCGTCGATGTCGTCCGCGCGCATCGCTCCGTCACCCGGGCGGAAGCCGAGCGGCGCGCCGTCGAGGTGCTGCACCAGGTCGGCTTCCCCGATCCGGAACGGCGCATGCGCGCCTATCCTATCGAGCTTTCCGGCGGCTTGCGCCAACGCGTCGCCATCGCGCTGGCGCTCGCCTGCAGTCCCAGGCTGATCATCGCGGACGAAGCGACGACCAATCTCGACGTGTCGATCCAAGCCCAGATCATCGGCTTGCTGCGCGATCTGAAGGACGAACTCGGCCTTTCGATCGTCTTCGTCACCCATGATCTCGGCCTCGCCCCGGAGATCGGCGACGACGTGCTGGTGATGTATGCCGGCCATGCCGTCGAGCGCGGACCGGTTCGCGCCGTACTGGACCGGCCGAGCCATCCCTATACGATCGGCTTGCTGAACTCGGCACCGACGCTGCAAAGTTCTCGCGCCCATCCACTGAAGCCGATCCCCGGACAGGTGCCGAGCCTTGCCGATATCGGCATCGGCGCGCCGTTCCGCAGCCGCTGCCCGGTCGTCGTGCCCGGCCGCTGCGAGACCGCGAAGCCTGGCTGGACGCCTTGCGGCGACAACCACGCCGTCGCCTGCCACCGCTTTGCGCTGGACGGGATTGGAGGCGTGCAATGAACGCTATTCTCGAAGGGCGCAACCTGGTCAAGACCTTCACGACCCATCGCGGCGGCCAGCGCCACGAGATCCGCGCCGCGGGCGACGTCAGCGTCGGCGTCAAGGCGGGCGAGATCGTCGGTCTCGTCGGCGAATCCGGCTCCGGCAAGACCACGGTCTCGCGCATCCTGATCGGCATCGAGACGGCAACGAGCGGCGAGGTCCTGCATGACGGCAAGCCTGTCCGAACCAAAGCGGAGTGGAAGGCGCTGCGCCGCGACGTGCAATACGTCTTCCAGGACCCCTATACGTCGCTGTGCCCGACCATGCGCGTCGGCGAGGCTCTGGCCGAGCCGCTGCTGGTGCATGGGATCGGCAGCCGCGGCGAAAGGGCGGAGCGCGTGCGCGAGGCGCTCGGTCTCGTCGGCCTTTCGGCCGCGATGGCCGATCGTTTGCCGTCACAGCTTTCCGGCGGCCAGCGCCAGCGTGTCAGTCTGGCACGGGCGCTGATGATCCGGCCGCGCATCGTCATCTGCGACGAGATCGTCTCGGGCCTCGATGTCTCGGTACAGGCGCAGGTGCTGACGCTGCTCACCGATCTGCAGGCCTCGCTCGGCCTCGGCCTGATCTTCATCTCTCATGATCTGCGCGTGATCCGCTATCTCTGCGACCGCGTGGTGGTGATGTATCGTGGCGAGATCATCGAGGAAGGACCGGTGGGCGAGGTGTTCGACGCGCCCAGGGCCGAATATACCCGCGCACTCCTTGCCGCGATCCCGGATCCCTCGCGCCGCGGCGGGCCCATGCTCGGCCGCCGCGCTATTTCCCTCGAAGCGGGAGCGGCGCGCTTGGCATGATACCGTCTATCGTATACATAACCGACCGATTTTCCCCGACCCCCTTTTGCGGAGAGTGAGCCATGGCGGGCGCAGCGAAGCTTGACCGTTCATCGGCGCAGCGTGGCTTCCGCCCGATCGAGCGGGCGCGGACCATTCCCGACGAGGTCGCCGACCGCATCATCATGGCGATCGTCTATGGCGAGAAGCTGCCCGGCGACCGCATCACCGAGGCCGAGATCGCCACCGGCATGAATGTCAGCCGTGTGCCGGCGCGCGAAGCCATGCAGAAGCTGGCGCTGCAGGGCATCCTTGAGGCCAGCGAACTGCGCGGCATGCGCGTCGCCGACTTCACCGAAGAGCGGATCAACGAGCTCTATGAAGTGCGCCTCGCAATCGAGAAGGTGACCTTCCGCCACGCTATGCGGCGAGCTGCCGACAACCCGGCCCTGCTAGCGCCGCTGGAGGCGCTGGTCGAGGAGATGAACGGCATCGCCAGCAATGGCGACCATATCGCCGTCGGCCAGCTCGACGTCGAGTTCCACCGGACCGTCGCCCATATCGCCCAGAACAAGATGGCCGAGCGGATCTGGGAGGGCCTCTCGCAGCACCTTCTCATCGTCTTCTGCCGGGAATGGATCCGCGCCGAGGATCCGCCGCAGGAAGTGAAGCTGCATCGCGAGCTGCTCGAACTGCTACGCTCCGGCAAGGAGGAGGATATCGACGCGATCCTGACCGCGCATGTCATCGGCCCGCACTCGCTCCTTCTCGAGCGCTGGGAGCGTCCGGCATGAGCACGGACGTGCAAGCCCGTGTCGCGATCGTCACCGGAGCCGGCCGCGGCATCGGCGCCGCCATCGCTCGCCGCCTCGCCGGCGATGGGGTGGCGGTAGTCGTCGCCGACATCGACGAACCGGAAGCGACAAGCGTAGCGGCGGAAATCGGCGGCGACAGCATCGCTTTCGGTGTCGACATCACCGATGGCGGCCAGGTGGCGGGATTGGCGAATTTCGTGGCGGCGCGCTTCGGCCGCTGCGACATCCTCGTCAACAATGCCGCGATCCTCGATGCGACCCCGCTCGCCGCGCTCGACATGGCGCGCTTCCGCAAGGTCCAGGATGTCAATCTGGACGGCGCCCTCGCCGTCACGCTCGCTCTGCTGCCGCTGCTACGCCAGTCGAAGGCCGGCCGCATCCTCAACATCGCGTCTATCCTCGGCGTCCGGGGCGCTCGCGACAGCGTCGCCTATTCGGCTGCCAAGGGCGGGATCGTCAATCTGACCCGCGCTCTCGCCTGCGACCTCGGTAGCGACGGCATTACCGCCAACGCGCTCGCGCCGGGCTTCATCGATACGCGCATGGCGCTGCTCCCGGACGGTTCGGGCCACGAACACGAGACCGACTGGTTTCGCGACATCTATCTGAAATATGGACGCATTCCGCTGCTGCGCCCGGGCACGCCCGAAGATGTCGCCGATGCCGCCCGCTTCTTCTGCTCCAACGACAGCCGCTATGTGACCGGCCAGGTTCTGCTGGTCGATGGCGGCGTGTCGGCGACCTTCTGACTCCGAGGATATCATGAAGATCACATCGATCCGCTCCACCGGCCTCTTCGGCGAGACCCCAAAAGGTGGCTGGTCCAACGAGATCAAGCCGAACGACTCCGTCCATGCGCTGATCGCGGTCCACACCGATGAGGGCGTCGTCGGCCTCGGCAGCGTCTTTACCGATGCCCGCCTGGTCAAGGCGGCGCTCGAAGTGCTGGAGCCGCTCTATCTCGGCGAAAACGCTCTCGAACCGATGCGCGTCTCCGAAAAGCTGCACCAGAACACCTTCTGGATGGGCATGGGCGGCACGTTGACCCATGCGATCTCCGGCATCGACATCGCACTCTGGGACATCCTCGGCAAGGTTACCGGCCAGCCGGTCGGCCGCCTGCTCGGCGGCACCTATCGCACCAAGGTGAAGCCCTATGCCTCGATCCTCATGGAAATGCCGGACCTGATGCGTGAGCGCACCGCCGAGTTCCGGGCGGCCGGCTTCAAGGCGATCAAGATCGGCTGGGGTCCGATGGGCCGGCGCGACAGCTACAAGCTCGACGAGGAGATCGTCCGCGCGGCCCGCGAAGGCGCGGGCGAGGATTGCCTGCTGATGGTCGATCCCGGCGCTTCCGACGCCTTCTGGCCCAACGGCCTGCGCTGGGCGTTGCGCACCGCCGAGATGGTCAAGGATTATGACGTCTACTGGTTCGAGGAGGCGCTCAGGCCCGAGGCGATCGACGATTTCGTCGTGCTGCGCGCCCAGAGCCCGGTGCCGATCGCGACCGGCGAATGCCTGACCCGGCGCAAGACCTACCTGCCCTGGTTCGTGCGCGGCGCGCTCGACATCGTCCAGCCCGACGTCACCAAGGTTGGCGGCATTTCGGAGCAGATCCGCATTGCCCAGATGGCCGCGGAATTCGGTGTCCGCTATATCGGCCATGGCTGGAACACGGCCGTCGGCTTCGCCGCGGACCTGCAGCTCGCCGCCGCCATCCCCTCGGCCGAGCTCGTGGAATATATCGGCGGCTCGCCGTATCTCGACGACATCAAGCTCGGCGGCTGGACCCTCGACAGCGAGGGCCATGTCGAGATTCCGCAGCTGCCCGGCCTCGGCATCGAGCTCGACATCGATCAGCTCGCCCGCTTCACGCCCGACGCCCGCCACCTCCTCGTCGCCTGACGCATCAAGAAAAGCAGGAAACGCCACCATGAAAATCGATGCGGTCGACTTCTTCTATGTCGCCATGCCGGAAGTCACCACCGACGCCGATGGCAGCCAGGATGCGCTGGTCGTGCGCGTCTCAGCCGGTGGTCATATCGGCTGGGGCGAATGCGAAGCCTCGCCGCTCGCCTCGATCGCCGCCTTCGTCACGCCGATGTCGCATGGCGCCTGCCGCTCGGTGAGTGCCTCGGTGCTCGGAGCGAGGCTCGAGACGCCGGCCGACATCGAAGCGATCGCGGCCAAGGTCGCCTATGACAGCATGGACCTCCTGCAGGCGCCGCATACCTGGTCCGGCATCGAGATGGCGCTCTGGGACATTCTTGGCAAGGCGCGCGGCGAGCCCGTCTGGAAGATGCTCGGCTATGCGAAGGCCCATGCCAAGACGCCCTATGCCTCGCGCCTGTTCGGCAACACGCCGCAGGAGACGCTGGAGGGCGGACGCGAGGCACTGGCCGCCGGCTTCAAGGCCGTGAAGTTCGGCTGGGGGCCGTTCGGCACCGGCTCGGTCGAGGACGACATCGCCCATCTCGACGCCGCCCGCGAGGGGCTCGGTCCCGACGGCATCCTGCTCGTCGACGCCGGCCAGATCTTCGTCGCCGATGTCGAGGCCGCGGCAAAGCGCCTGCCGGCGCTGGAGCGCAATCGCGCCACCTGGTTCGAGGAGCCCTTCCATGCCGGCGCGCTGGGCGCCTATGCTGCGCTCGGCGCGCGCACCAGCGCCTTCCACATGGCCGGCGGCGAGGCCGCTCACAACACCTATATGGCCGAGCATCTGATCGATTTCGGCAAGGTCGGCTTCATCCAGATCGATTGCGGCCGCATCGGTGGCATCGGCCCGGCCAAGGCGGTGGCAGACTATGCGGTGGCGAAGGGCGTCACCTATGTGAACCACACCTTCACCTCGCATCTGGCCCTCTCCGCCTCGCTGCAACCCTTCGCCGGGCTGGCCGATCACCGGATCTGCGAATATCCGGTGGCGCCGCGCCAGCTCGCGATCGACCTGACGAAGAACCATGTGGAGCGCGACGCCAATGGCGAGATCACCGTTCCCGATGCGCCGGGTCTCGGCATCGAAATCGACCCGGCCGCGCTGGAGACATACCGCGTTGACGTCCGCATCGAGGTGAACGGCGCCCCGGTCTTCGTCAGCCCCCGCGCTTAACTCACGATGGCGGCGACGCGCATCCTGTCGGCCGGACCGCTCACGGCAACGATCCAGCCGTCGCTGGGCGGCAGCGTGACGCGCTTCACCTGCCAGGGCGCGGCCGGCCCTATCGACCTGATGCGGCCGCTCTCGACGGAGGCGGCAGCGGCGGCCGACGTGCTTGGCGCGGCGATGTTCCCGATGTTGCCCTATGCCAATCTGATCGAGAATAACGCCTTCGACTTCGGCGGCAGGACCTGGCGCTTCAAGGCGAACTTCCCGCCGATGCGCGACACGACGCATGGCTCGGGTTGGCTGTCGCGCTGGAGCGTCATCGCCGAGACCGCCACGCGCCTCGTGATCGAGCTTCGCGACGACGAGATCGGCTCGCCCTATCGCTTCCTGGCGCGGCAGGCTTTCCAGCTGACGCCGGAGCGCTTCGCAGTGACGATCGAACTCACGAACCTCGGCCCGGTCGCCATGCCGTTCGGCTTCGGCCTCCACCCCTGGTTCATCCGCACGCCGCAAACCCGACTTCGCTACCATGCGGAGACGGTCTGGCTCGAAGGCTATGACGGCATGCCGACCGAGGCGATCCGCGTTCCGCCCGAACTCGACTTCGACCAGCCGACGCGGCTGCCGGATGCAAGACGCAATCTCTGCTATGGCGGCTGGGACGGCGCCGCCCAGATCGAGTGGCCCGAATGGCGGCAGGGGTTGCGGGTCGAAGCGGATCCGGTTTTCCGCCATCTGATGCTCTATACGCCGAGAGGCGCGCCGCATTTCTGCATAGAGCCGCAGACCAACGCCTCAGGCGCTTTCAACCGCCTCGGCGAGGCGAGCGCCGACAGCCTCGGCGTGATTGTCCTGAAACCGGGCCAGAAAGCCAGCGGCACGACACGCTTCTCGCCCGTGGAATTGACTTAGCGCACCCGCTATTGCCGCCACGCTTTTTCCGCCTCGGCTTCCGGCGACAGCTCCCAGCCGAACACGCTGCGCCCGCCATAATCATGCGAGCGCCGCCGCTCCTCGGCGACGAAGGCATCGAAGCTGGGCCCATCCGCCGTCCGCTCCAGTTGACGTGACTGGCTGTCAAGCCGCTGGATCGCGTCCAACTTCTCCTCCTGGCCGAGCTTGGCCGCCGCGACGGCGGACTTCAGCACGCCGATCGTCTGGTCGAGCACGAGCGTCGGTACGGGAAAGGGGTGGCGGTCCTTGCCACCATGAGCGAGCGAGAAACGCGCCGGATCGGCAAAACGGCAGGGCGTTCCATGCACGATCTCGGCGACCATGGCGAGCGAGCGCACCGTGCGAGCCCCGACGCCGGGCACCAGTAGAAGCTCGGCAAAATCGCTCGGTCCCCTCTCGGCCGCCGCCGCCAGCGCGCCATGCAGGCGGCGCATCATCACGTCCTTCGGCCGGACGTCGTGATGCTCCGGCATGACGAGATGCGGCAGGAACGGCGCCTCGGGCGGAGGCGGCACAGGCTCGCTCCGCCTTGCAAGACCCACTGCCTCGCCGACGATGCCATCGGGTCCAAGCTCCATGAGAAGGTCGAGCTGCGCCTTTCGCGACGCCGCAGCGCGGCGGTCGGTCAGATTGACGATCTCGCCACGATTTTTTCCGTCGATCGCCGCATGCGGCGCTTCGACGAAACTCGTCAGCCCTTCAGACTGCCAGTGATAGCGGCGGGCAAGACGACTATCGCCATTCATGCCCTGCTGCACGACGACCCATTTGCCATCGTCGGTGACGAAGAAGCTGTGCAGATAGAGATCGAAACCGTCCTGCACCGCGGCACTGTCGACCTTGGCGACGAGGCGCGACGCGGTGGCGAGCGCCGCCCCGTCAAAGCCCACGCGCGTGCCGACCGCGACGAGTTCCGCCGGTGTCTGCCGCGAATGGCGGCCGCGACCGCCGCAGACATGGAGGCCGAGTTCCCCGGAAAGTGGCGCCAGCCCGCGCTTCAGCGCGCCGACGACGCTGGTGGTGATACCGGAGGAGTGCCAGTCCATGCCCATGACGGCACCGAAGGACTGGAACCAGAACGGGTGGGCGAGCCGGCGCAGGAATTCGTCCCGGCCATAGTGATGACAGATCGCTTCCGCGATCACGGCGCCAAGGCGGGTCATGCGCTGGCCGAGCCAGGCCGGCACGCGCCCATTGTGCAAGGGCAGATCCGCGCTGCCCGCCCGCTTGGCCATTCGACCCTCCAGAACAAAGGACGAACAACGAATAGCATGATGGGCGGCGCCGCGCCAGAAAACGTGTCCGCTCGGTCAGACTTCCAGGATCGCCTTGATCACGCCCGCCTCCGGCCGCGACCAGAGCGGAATCGCCTCCGGCGCATCGACGAGGAGGCCGCGATGCGTGGCGAGCGCCGCGACGGGAACGTTGCCGCCCCGCATGGCGGCGAGCACGGTCTCGAAATCCTCGCGCGTCGCATTGCGGCTGCCGAGCAGCGAGGTCTCGCGCTTGTGGAATTCGGGATCGGAGAAGGTGATGTCGGCGCGCACGATCGAGAGCAGCACATAGGTGCCGCCATGGCCGACATAGGCGAAGCCCTGCTGCATCGCGGCCGGGCTGCCGGTCGCATCGATGACGACGTCATAATATTCGCCGCCCGTTCGCGCGCCGAGCCGCTCGAACAGATCCGCCGACGCCTCGATCGTCCCGACGCCGAGCGCGCTTTCGCAGAATTCGAGCCGGCTGGCGATCCGGTCGGCGACGGTGACACGGGCGCCCCGCTGCTTGGCGAAGATGGCGGCGGAAATGCCGATCGGCCCCGCGCCGACGATCAGGACTTCGTTTTGCGGGCCGGCCGCCGAACGCCGTACGCCATGCGCACCGATGGCAAGGAACTCGACCATCGCCGCCTCGCGGGTCGAGAGCCCGGTGGCCGGCACGACATTGCGCTCGGGAACGGCAA
Organism: Kaistia algarum; assembly: GCF_026343945.1. Classification (NCBI taxonomy): domain Bacteria; kingdom Pseudomonadati; phylum Pseudomonadota; class Alphaproteobacteria; order Hyphomicrobiales; family Kaistiaceae; genus Kaistia; species Kaistia algarum. The sequence continues at coordinate 2,128,025 of NZ_JAPKNJ010000001.1, read as the reverse complement.
GAAATTCGCCGGCTCCGCCATCGCGATGAACGCCGAGCACCTCAAGCCGCCGGCAGCAATTGGTGCGGCCCATGCGGCAGGCGCGGCATTCGCCGCAATAGAGATAGGGCTCGATCGCCACAACGTCGCCGGGACGGAACGCGCTGCCGGCGGGCGCCGAGACGACTTCACCGCCGAGTTCATGGCCGATGACCCGCGGATAGACGAGGTAGGGCTGGTTGCCATGGTAGATGTGATAATCGGTGCCACAGACGCCGACATGACGGATCCGGACCAAGACTTCATCGGCGCCCGCCACGGGCACGGGCCGGTCGACGAGGGATAGCTTCAGCGGCTCGTCGCAGGAAAGGGCTTTCATCGTCGCTCCGTCACGAAGGGTTCGCCTCGGCTGTATCACTTCCGCCGCCGGCCACAAGGGCGAAGGAAGGATCAGCGCTTCAGCCGGTATCCCGTGCGGAAGATCCAATAGACGATGCCGATGCAGGCGAACATGAACAGCAAGGTCATGCCGAGGCTGACACCGACGGCGAGATCAGACGTGCTGAAGAAGCTCCAGCGAAAGCCGCTGACGAGATAGACCACCGGATTGAACAGCGTCACCGTCCGCCAGAATGGCGGCAGCATCTCGATCGAATAGAAGCTTCCGCCGAGGAAGGTGAGCGGCGTGATGATCAGGAGCGGGATCAGCTGCAACTTCTCGAAATTATCCGCCCATATGCCGATGATGAAACCGAACAGGCTGAATGTGATCGCCGTGAGCAGCAGAAAGCCGATCATCCAGACCGGATGATCAATTCGAAGGTCGACGAAGAAAGCCGCCGTTGCCAGGGTGATCAGGGCGAGCAGCGTCGATTTGGTCGCCGCCGCTCCGACATAGGCGATCACGGTCTCGATCGGTGACACTGGCGCGGAGAGCAATTCGTAGATCGTGCCGACGAAGCGCGGGAAATAGATCCCGAAGGAGGCGTTGGAAACGCTCTGCGTCAGGAGGCCGAGCATGATCAGGCCCGGAACGATGAACGAGCCATAGGAAACACCGCCGATCTCGTTCATATGCGAGCCGATCGCCGATCCGAAGACGACGAAATAGAGCGACGTCGAGACGACGGGCGCGATGACGCTCTGCAGCAGCGTGCGCTGCGTGCGGGCCATCTCAAAGCGATAGATGGCAGCGATAGCGTGGAAGTTCATCGCTCCCCCCGGACCAGGCTGACGAAGATGTCCTCGAGCGAGCTTTCCTCGGTGCGCACGTCCTTGATCGAAAGGCCGGCGGCGGGAAGGTCGCGCAGGAAATCGGAAACGCCGGCGCGCGCACCGTCATAGGAATAGATCAGTTCCGTGCCGGCCGGCGACAGCGCAACCGAATAGGGCGCGAGCCCGATCGGCACGGTCTCGACAGGCTGCGCCAGCTCGACGATCAGCTGCTTGCGGCCAAGCTTCTGCATCAGCGCCTGCTTTTCCTCGACCAGCATCAGTTCGCCGCGCAGGATGACGCCGATCCGATCGGCCATCTCCTCCGCCTCTTCGAGGTAGTGCGTCGTCAGGATGATCGTGACACCCGCCTCGCGCAGCGTGCGGACGACGTTCCACATATCGTGGCGCAACTCGACATCGACGCCCGCCGTGGGCTCGTCGAGGAAGAGCACGCGCGGCTCATGCGCCAGCGCCTTGGCGATCAGCACTCGGCGCTTCATGCCGCCCGACAGCGTGATGATCTTGCTGTCCTTCTTGTCATAGAGGGACAGATCCTTCAGGACCTTCTCGACAAAGGCCGGATTGCGCGGCTTGCCGAAGAGGCCACGACTGAAGCTGACCGTCGCCCAGACTGTCTCGAACGCGTCGGTCGTCAGCTCCTGCGGCACCAGGCCGATCAGCGAACGTGCGGCGCGATAATCGCGGATGATGTCATGGCCGCCGATCTCGACGCTGCCGCCACTCGGCGTGACGAGGCCGCATACTGTGCTGATCAGCGTCGTCTTGCCGGCGCCGTTCGGGCCGAGCAGGGCGAAGATCTCGCCCGGGCGTATGTCGAGCGAGACATTCTTGAGCGCCGAGAAGCCCGACGCATAGGTTTTCGAGAGATTGCGGATCGAGATCATCGGCTGCATGGCGCGTAGATAGTTCATCGGAGCCGCCGCCGCCATAGCGGCGGCGACAACAATCCCAACGGGACGTGTCGCAAATTCGCGACAAAACTGGCTGCCCATCCGCCCGAAATCAATTGGGCCGCCCTGGCAATAGTCTGAAACATTTGGGCAAATCCCCGAAAGGCGCGCATGGTATCGCCCGAGGATGTTTGGAGATTGCCGATGACCAAGAGACGCCTCGCCTTCGCCCTGATGCTCGGGATGGCTACGATACTCGCCGCATGCTCGGAACAATCCGGCGGCGGAGCCGGTCCCAATGGGCCGGGAGGTGCCGCTGAAGTGGGCGTCATCAGCATGAAGAAGCAGGCGGTGCCGCTCACGGTGGAAGTTGCCGGCAGGACGAGCGCGCTCGCCACGGCCGAGATCCGTCCGCAGGTGGACGGCATCATCAAGAGCCGCGTCTTCACCGAAGGATCCGAGGTGAAAGCCGGCGATCTGCTCTACGAGATCGATCCGGGCAGCTACCAGGCGATCTATGACGCGGCTGCCGCCTCGCTCCAGAAAGCGGAAGGCGCATTGCCGAGCGCGCAGGCCAAAGTCGACCGCTACGATCAGCTTGTCGGCGCGAACTCCGTCACGGCGCAAAATCTCGACGATGCCAAGTCGACGCTCGCACAGGCGAAAGCGGATGTAGCCGCTGCCAAGGCCAGTGTCGAACAGGCCGAGATCAACCTCGCCCATACCAAGGTGACGGCGCCGATCGACGGGCTGATCGGCACCTCGACGGTCACGGAAGGCGCGCTGGTCACCGCCAACCAGACGACGGCGCTGGCAACCATTCGCCAGATCGATCCGATCAATGTCGATGTGACCGATTCAAGCGTCAATCTGCTGCGCATCCGCGGCATGATGGACAGCGGCCGACTGAAGCGCTCCGACGGTCCGCCGAAGATCCGGCTGATCCTTGAGGATGGCAGCACCTATGACCAGACCGGCACGCTCGAATCCACCGAGGCTTCGGTAAGCCAGACCACCGGCACCTTCTCGATCCGCTCCCGCTTCGCCAATCCCGTGCATCAGCTGCTCCCGGGCATGTATGTCCGCGCCGTCATCGCAATCGGTACCGACGAGAACGCCTATCTGGTGCCGCAGCGGGCTGTGGATCGGAACGCCAAGGGCGCGGCGACGGCGATGTTCGTCGGTGCCGACAACAAGGTGGAGACCCGCGTGCTGGAGACGGTCCAGGCGGTCGGCAATGCCTGGCTGGTCACCGACGGCATAAAGGATGGCGACCGGCTGATTGTCGACGGCTTGCAGAAGATACGCGAAGGCGCCGCCGTCACGGCCGTGGAGGTGACGCTCGACGAGAATGGCCTGGTGGCATCAGCGGCAGGCGGCGATGCGCCCGCTCCGACCGCCGACAGCGCCAAGAACTGAGGCAGAGACCATGGCCGCCTTTTTCATCGACCGTCCGATCTTCGCCTGGGTCCTTGCCATCGTCGTCATGCTGGCAGGCCTGCTCGGCGTCTATACGCTGCCGATCGCGCAATATCCGGAAATTGCGCCGACCACCGTCCGGATCTCAGCCTCCTATCCCGGTGCCAGCGCCGAGACGGTCGAGAACTCGGTGACCAAGATCATCGAGCAGGGCATGACGGGACTCGAGAACCTCACTTACATGTCGGGGTCGAGTTCGGCGAGCGGTCAGGCATCGATCCAGCTCACTTTCGACAGCGGGGTCGATTCCGACATTGCCCAGGTGCAGGTGCAGAACAAGCTGCAGTTGGTCGAATCGCAATTGCCGGACGCGGTGGTGAATCAGGGTATCACCGTCACCAAGTCGACATCGAGCATCCTGATGGTCGGCGCCCTCGTCTCGACCGATGGTAGCCTCGCCTCGGCCGACCTTGGCGATTATTTCAGCTCCACCTTCGAGGACGCCATCAAGCGGGTCGAAGGGGTCGGGGACGTCAACGTATTCGGATCCGGCTATGCCATGCGGATCTGGCTCGATCCCGACAAGCTTGCCAAATTCCAGCTCATGCCGGGAGACGTCTCGAGCGCGATCACCGTTCAGAACCGTCAGGTTTCCGCCGGTCAACTCGGCGATCTGCCAAGCCCGCAAGGACAGCAGCTCAATGTCACCGTCACCGCGCAGAGCCAGCTCCAGACGCCCGACGAGTTCCGCCGCATCATCCTGAAGACATCGCCGGACGGCTCGATCGTTCGGCTCGGCGATGTCGCGCGCGTCGAGATCGGGTCGGAGAGCTACACCTCCCTGTCGCGCTATAACGGCCTGCCTGCCGCTGGCTTCGGCATCAATCTCGCGACCGGCGCCAATGCAATCAACACGTCGGCCGGCGTCAAGGCGGTGATGGAGCAGCTCAGCGGCAGCCTGCCGTCCACGATCCAGGTCGTCTATCCCTATGACACCACCCCCTTCGTCCAACTCTCGATCGAGAAGGTCTTCGAGACGCTGATCGAGGCCGTCGTGCTCGTCTTCCTGGTGATGTTGCTGTTCCTCCAGAACATCCGGGCGACGCTGATCCCGACCATCGCAGTACCCGTCGTCCTGCTCGGAACCTTCGGCGTCCTCTCCTTCTTCGGCTATTCGATCAACACGCTGACCATGTTCGCCATGGTGCTGGCGATTGGTCTCCTCGTCGACGACGCGATCGTCGTCGTCGAGAATGTCGAGCGCGTCATGGCCGAGGAAGGGCTGCCGCCGCGCGAGGCGACCCGCAAATCCATGAACGAGATCACCGGCGCGCTCATCGGCATCGCCCTGGTGCTCTCCGCCGTATTCCTGCCGATGGCGTTCTTCTCAGGCTCCGTGGGCGTCATCTACCGGCAGTTTTCGGTCACCATCGTCTCGGCGATGGTGCTTTCGGTCCTCGTCGCCATCATTCTGACCCCGGCGCTCTGCGCCACCTTGCTGAAACCGGCAGCCCATGGCGAGCGCAAGGGCTTCTTCGGCTGGTTCAATCGCAATTTCGAGCGCGCCACCGGCCGCTATGAGCGCGGCGTACACGGCGTCATCCGCCGGCCACTCCGATTCCTGGCTCTCTTCCTGATCATGGTCTGCGGCGTCTACGCGCTGTTCACGACACTTCCCAGCTCCTTCCTTCCCGAGGAGGATCAGGGCGTCCTGATGGCCTCGATCACGCTGCCTGCCGGAGCCACGCAGGCGCGCACGCTCGAAGTGGTCAAGCAGGTCGAGGCGCACTTCGCCAACGAAGAAAAGGATAGTGTCGACAGCGTCTTCGCGGCACTCGGCTTCGGCTTCAACGGCAATGGTCAGAATTCGGCCATGGCCTTCATCAAGCTGAAGGATTTCGACGAGCGCAAGGGCGCGGGCCGGGGGGCCCAGGCGATCGCCGGCCGGGCCATGGCGGCTTTCGCGAAGATCCGTGACGCACAGGTCTTCGCCATGATGCCGCCGGTGATTCCCAATCTCGGCCAGTCGAACGGCTTCGAAATGTACCTGCAGGACACCGGTGGCGCCGGGCAGGAGAAGCTCAAGGCGGCGCGGGACCAGCTGCTGGCGGCGGCGGCGCAGGACGGCAAGCTCTCGGCTGTGCGCCAGGGCGGACAGGCGGACCAGCCCGAGTTCAAAGTCGGCATCGATCAGGAAAAAGCCAAGACCCTCGGCGTCGACCTGTCCGACATCAACACGACGTTATCGATCGCCTTCGCCGGATCTTACGTCAACGACTTCCTCGATCGCGGCAAGATCAAGCCCGTCTGGCTCCAGGCCGACGGCGCCTTCCGCGCCTCGCCGGCGAGCCTCAATTCCTGGTATGCGCGCAACGCTTCCGGCGAGATGGTGCCGTTTTCGAGCTTCTCCTCGTCCAGCTGGACGCAGGGCTCGCCGAAGCTCGATCGCTATAACGGCATTTCCGCCGTCAGCATCCAGGGATCGGCCGCTGCGGGTGTGAGCTCCGGTACGGCGATGGACGAGATGCTGACGCTCGTCGCCAAGCTGCCATCCGGTTTCACCGCCGCCTGGACCGGCCTGTCCTATCAGGAACAACTCTCGGGGAATCAGGCGCTGGCGCTCTACGCGATCTCGATCCTCGTCGTTTTCCTCTGTCTGGCAGCGCTCTATGAGAGCTGGTCGATCCCGTTCTCGGTTCTGCTGGCGGTGCCGATCGGCGTTCTGGGAGCGCTGGTCGCGGCGAAGCTGTTCGGCCAATCGAACGACGTCTACTTCAAGGTCGGTCTGCTGACGACGATCGGGCTCTCAGCCAAGAACGCGATCCTGATCGTCGAATTCGCCCGCGACCAGCAGGCGGCCGGCAAGGAGTTGGTCGAGGCGACGCTGCTGGCGGCGCGCCAGCGCCTCCGGCCGATCCTGATGACGTCGTTCGCCTTCATCCTAGGCGTGCTGCCGCTGGCGATCGCAACGGGCGCCGGCTCCGGCGCACAGAACGCCGTCGGCATCGGCGTCATGGGCGGCATGCTGGCGGCAACGGCTATCGGCATCTTCTTCGTGCCGATGTTCTACGTGGTCGTGCGCCGGCTGTCGGAGAGGTTGAGCAAGGGGAGCAGCGCTGTTGCGGCTCCGACCGCCGAACCTCACTTAAAACGGTAGAGGCGGAACAGATCGCTCGGCGAGCGGTAGAGCTCGCTCGTCGAGTCGAAGCCGGCATCCTCGCCGAGCGAACGCCAGGTCGAATCGGTCTCCGGATAGTCGCAGCCGTGGACATGGTCATGCACCTGGACAAGCTCGTCACGCGTGAAAGCAGACCAGCCGGGCTCCTGGCGATCCCAGCGCCGGAGCCATTCGTCGCGGCTCTCGCCGTCCGGACCGGCATTCTCATAGGCCAGGAATATCCCGCCGGAGCCGAGGAAGCGGCGTATATCGCGCATCGCTTGCAGCTTGCCCGAAGCCTGGAGATGATGGAGCGACAATCCAACCCAAGCCACATCGACCGGCGCGCTGCGGCGGGCAAGCGCCTCGGCAAAGTCACCCTGCTCCAGGCTGTGCCGGCAGTCTAAGGCGTCGAGCGCCCGTGCGGCGAGTTCCAGTGCCGGCCGCGACAGGTCGATGCCATGATACTCGGCGATACGCGTACCACGGAGAGCGCCGACGGATGCCGTCGCGTCGCCACAGGCGATATCGAGAAAACGGAACGGTCCGTCGAAGCCGCCGGCGAGGGCCCGATGCAGCGTCGCATAGGCCTCGCGATGAAAGAGGTAATTGTTGTCGACCATCTTCCGGTAGACCTGCCAGCCCTGCTGGAACAGTTCACCCGCCGACGATCCGTCCACTTCCTGCTGGTCCGGGCGCATGACGAAGCCCTCCGCTGTTGGGCAGAGGATAGGCCGATCTGTCCCGGACGGCGAATCGGCGCGATCAGGCGCTCTCGACGACGCGCCGCAGCGCCTCGTTGATGCGGTCCTGCCAGCCGGGACCTTCGGACTGGAAGTGTTCCAGCACGTCGCGGTCGATGCGGAGCGTGACCTGCTCGCGGCCGGCCGGCGGCGTGGCGGGCTTCGGATCGGGTTCGCGCTTCTTGGCAAAGACGGCTTCGGCCGCCTTGAAAGGGTCCTTGGATCGTATCGCCATGGGTATCTCCCCGTTCCGGCGTGTCGCTCGACCCCTCATACGACAAGGACAGCCGGCCGCAAGGCCGACTGTCCCTTAAGTCGTCATGGATATCCCGGAAAAACACACGGATACGCATCCACATACAAAGGTTTAGCGGCATTTCCTTGAAATTGCGTTAAGCACGCGACAGCGGCGCCGGGAACCGACGAAATTTTTGATCGGCCCCCGGAGCTGCGCCTACTTTGGTGGCGGTTCGTGCCACTGGCCGCCCTTCGACGAGCCAAACGACGTACCGAACTTCACATAGCCGCCGATCTTGATGCAGGTCGTCCCGCCGGCAACGGCCGTGAACCCTGGCCCGAAGGCCTCACAGATCTTGTTGTCGATCGGCTCGGCCTCGGTTGGGACGTCACCCGTCAGCGTTCCGGGATCGGGCTTCGTGACCCAGGCGCCGGACGCATCAAATGTCCCGGCAGCCTGCGCCGGACCGGCGACGGCTGCGAAGACCAAAAGGGCAAGGATCGGCGGCTTCATGGTGCAGCTCCTGCAACGATGAAGCCAGAGCTAGCATGGTGCCTGCGATCCTGCCACCCGCTCAAACCTCCGTCTTGCGTTTCGGCACGCCCGGTCCGCGCAGGGCCACATAGATGGCCGGGATCACCAGCACGGTGAGGGCCGTCGACGAGGCGAGGCCGAACAGCAGCGAGATCGCGAGGCCCTGGAAGATCGGATCGGTCAGGATCACCGCCGCGCCGATCATCGCCGCGAGCGCCGTCAGCAGGATCGGCTTGAAGCGGATCGATCCAGCCTCGATCAGCACGTCAATCCGCGGCCGGTCCGGCGTCTGCGCATGGCGGATGAAGTCGATCAGCAGGATCGAATTGCGCACGATGATACCGGCCAGCGCGATGAAACCGATCATCGAGGTGGCCGAGAACGGCGCTCCAAAGATCCAGTGGCCGATCATGATGCCGATGAAGGTCAGCGGGATCGGCGTCAGCACGACCAGCGGCAGGCGGAACGAGCCGAACTGGGCGACGACGAGGATGTAGATGCCGAGAATGGCGACGCCGAAAGCGGCCCCCATGTCGCGGAACGTCACCCAGGTCACTTCCCACTCGCCGTCCCACAGAAGCGTCGGATGCGATTCATCGTCCGGTTGGCCATGCAACGCAATCACAGGCTTCGGCAGATTGCCCCAATCGGCTTTGTCGATCGCATCCGAGACCGCGATCATGCCATAGACGGGCGCCTCGAAGGCTCCGGCAAGCTCCGCCGTGACCATCTCGGCCGCGCGGCCATTGTGACGGAAGATCGGGAACGAAGCCGGCTCCCTCGTCACCTTGACGATGTCGCCCAGCTCCACGACGCCACGCCCACCGGGCAACGCATCGGCCGGCACCGGAACGGCAAGGCCGCGCTCATCCACCACGCCGTCGCTTTTGGATAGCGCGAGGCGGATCGGAATCGGCTGGCGCCCGCCGCCGCGATGCGAATAGCCGACCGTCGTCCCGCCATAGAGCGCATTGATGGCGTCATAGGCATCGCTCTGCTCGACCTTATAATATTCGAGATTGTCCTGATCGATCGCCATGCGCAGGCGGGTCGGCTGCGTGTGGAAGCTGTCGTCGACATCAACGATGAAAGGAATGCTCGCGAAGATCTCGCGCACCTTGGTCGCGACCGCGCGGCGCGTGTCGGGGTCCGGGCCGTAGATCTCGGCCAGCAGTGTCCCCAGCACGGGCGGACCCGGGGGTGGCTCGACCACCTTGATCGCCGTCCCGGCGGGAAGATCGAGGCCCTTCAACTTCTCGCGCAGATCGACCGCGATGGCATGGCTGGCGCGGACGCGGTCCCCCTTTGGCGTCAGGTTGACCACGACATCGCCCTGGTTCGGCGACGATCGCATGTAGTATTGGCGCACGAGGCCGTTGAAGTTGAACGGCGAGTTGGTACCCGCATAGCTCTGGAACGACACGACTTCCGGAACGGCACCGAGCCGGTCGACGATCTGCTGCAGCGTCCTGTCCGTCGCCTCGACGGAAGACCCCGGCGGCAGGTCGACGACGATCTGCAGCTCTGTCTTGTTGTCGAAGGGCAGCAGCTTGACCGTGACATGCTGCGTGTAGATCAGCCCCAGCGAGGCGATGGTCGCCGCGCCGACGATGAGCAGGAACGTCCAGGACCGGGCGCGCGTCTTCAGCACCGGCCGCGCGACCGCCGCATAGGCTCGCCCAAGCCAGCCGCCCTGCCCCGCGTCGTGGCCATGGGCATGACCACCGTCATTTCCTTTGCGACCGAAGCGCATCATCAGCCACGGCGTCAGGATCACGGCGACGAAGAAGGAGAAGAGCATGGCGGCCGAGGCATTGGCCGGGATCGGGCTCATATAGGGGCCCATCATCCCCGACACGAACAGCATCGGCAGCAGCGCGGCGATGACGGTGAGCGTTGCGACGATGGTCGGATTGCCGACTTCGGCGACCGCCTCGATCGCCGCTTGCGCCCGCGGCCGCCCGTCCTTCATCGCCCAGTGCCGAGCGATGTTCTCGATCACCACGATCGCATCGTCAACCAGGATGCCGATGGAGAAGATAAGCGCGAACAGGCTGACGCGATTGAGCGTGTAGCCCATGATGCGCGAGGCGAAGAGCGTCAGCAGGATGGTTGTGGGAATGACGATGGCGACGACGATCGCCTCGCGCCAGCCGATCGCGATGGCGACCAGCACGACGATCGAGATCGTGGCGAGGCCGAGATGGAACAGAAGTTCATTCGCCTTTTCGTTGGCGCTCTCGCCATAGTTCCGCGTGATCGTCATCTCGACATCTTCGGGGAAGATCTGGCCGCGCACCTGCTCGAGGCGCTCGGTGATCGCGTCGGCGATGACAACGGCATTGGTGCCCGGCCGCTTGGCGATGGCGAGCGAGACGGCTGGCACGCGGTCGAGGCCGGAACCGGTCTTGCGGATCTCGGTCACGCGCGCTTCGTTCGGCTCGGTGACGAGCCGCACATTGGCGACATCGCGAACATAGACCGGCCGGCCGTCGCGGGCCGTGACGAGCAGATTGCCGATCTCGGTCAAGGTCTGCAGAGTCTGGCCGGCGACGAGCGTGCGCTGCTCACCGTTGTCGCGCACCAGCCCGACCTGAAACGAACGGTTGGCGCCGGCGATCTTGGCCTGTAGCTGCGCGAGCGTGATGCCGTAGAGCGATAGCTTCTCCGGATCGGGCTCGACGCGGATTTCCTCACCCTGCTCGCCGGAGATATAGGTGCGTCCGATATCCGGCAGCTTCGCGACCTCGACCTGAAGCTCGCGCGCAAGGCGGGTCAGGTCGTTCTCAGTCCAGCGCGAAGCGGCCCCCTGCGTCGGGGTCAGCGTCACGACGACGATGGCGACGTCGTCGATGCCGCGGCCGACGATCAGCGGCTCGGCAATGCCGACGGGGATCCGGTCCATATTCGCGTGGATCTTTTCGCTGACCCGAAGGACCGCCGCATCCGAATTGGTGCCGACCTGGAAACGCGCCGTCAGCAGCACGCCGTCATCTTCGGTGTGCGAATAGACATGTTCGACGCCGGCTATGCTCTTGACGATGGTCTCGAGCGGCTCGGTGACCAGCTTGGCGGCGTCCTCCGCCTTCAGGCCGTCGGCCGAAACGTGGACATCGACCATCGGGACCAGGATCTGCGGCTCCTCCTCGCGCGGCAGCGTGATGAGAGCGACGAGACCGAGCGCGAAAGCGGCGAGAAGGAACAGGGGCGTCAGCGGCGAGGCGATGAACGTCCGGGTCAGATTGCCGGCGATACCGAGTTTCATTTCGTGGCTTCCGGCAGGAGGATGCGGTCGCCGTCGCGAAGCCCAGTCAGGACGTCGACATAGGTCTTGCCGCCTTGTTCGAAGGTCGAGCCGAGGATCACGGCGACATCCATTTCGCCTTCGCCACCGACGAGCCGCACATAGTCGACGCCATGCTTGGTGGTGACGGCCTCCGGCGGAATGCCGATCGCTTGGCGACTGCCGACCGGAATCCAGACCAGGGTGCGCTCATTGACGAAATAGTCGCCAATGCCATCGACGGCGACGTCGGCGGTCACGCGCCCGTCCGATATCTCCGGATAGACCTTGGCGATCCGGCCTTCGCGTGTCGCCGGCGGTGCTCCGCCTTCGGCCGACGAGAGGCCGCGCTGGCCGACCAGCACGGTCGCATCCGTACGGATCTGCGCCGCATGCCGCTCTGGGAGCGACAACCGCAGATAATACTGGCCGGTGGCGATCCGTGCCACGCTTTCTCCGGCCAGCAGTACCGAGCCAAGCGTGACCGGAACCGAAAGAACCCTTCCGGTCGCTGGCGCCAGAACCGCGCCTTCCTGGGCCTGCTGCTGGATGACGGCGCGGTCCGACTGGGCGGCGGCGACCTGGTTGACGGCGACGTCATAGGCGGTCTTCGCCTGATCGACGCGCGCCTGGCTGGCCACGCCGCGCTGCAAGAGCTGCTGAGCCCGGTCAAGATCGAGCTGGGCGCTGGCGAGCTGCGATTGGACCTGCTTGATGCGTGCATCGGCGGCATCGAGCTGCAGCGCCAGCTTGTCGTCGACCACTTCGGCCACGACCTCGCCCTCGCTGACCTCCTGCCCCTCCTCTACCTTGATCGCGCGGATGGTTCCGCCGATTCGGGCGCGAGCCGGCACGACATTGCTGCTCTCGACCTCGCCATACACGGCCTTGAGTTCGGGGACGGTCTGGATCTTCGCAACGAACTCGGCCGCTCCGGCAGGCGAGAGACAGGCCGCAACGGCGAGACAGAGCAGCGAGAATTTCAGGCGTTTCATGACAACAACCCACTGGACGGGCGGAACCCCGCTTCGAACGAAATGCGGGCGCGGCCGGGGGTGCCGCACCCGCACGCGTGGCCTTCTCCGGATCAGGAAAAGGCCTTACCCGGCTGGACGCCGAGTTTCTTCAGGATCATCGCCGCGGGGCAGAAGCCGGTGACCGACGCCTGGATCAGGTTGAGACCGACGAAGGTGGTCAGCAACAGCCAATAGGGCGATACCCAGTGCCCGAGCGCCAGCGACACCAGGACGACGAAACCCGCAAACATCATGACGGCGCGATCAATGCTCATCTCATTCACCTCTTCTCGATTCTTTGCCGACTCATTTCCCTGCTACCTCGTCCAGATGGATGTCCTTCAGCTTCTTGATGCCGAGAACGTCGAGGACGAGATTTTCATAGAAGGTGTCGCTCTGGCCGAGGCGGACCTTCCGAAGGAAGTACTTTTCGAAGCCGATCTTGGCCGCGTGAACCCATTTGCCCTGCGCCGACCAGTTGACATTGCGCGGCGGGATCTGCGGCTGGGCGACGAAGGCAATCCCCTGATCACCGAAATCGGCGAGGCACACGGCATTCCATGTCGCCACTGCCCGCGGCGCCTCGCCATCCAGAAGCGCCCGGATGTTCTTCGCCGTCGCCGTCACCATGGATTCGATCATGAAGCCAGTCTTGGGAACGCCCACGGCCAGCGGCGTCTTGCCAACCGGCGGGATCGCGACGCAAACCCCGATCGCAAAGATGTTCGGGAAGGCGGCGTTGCGCTGGTGGCGGTCGATTTGAATGAAGCCGCGCGGATTGGTGAGACCGTCAATTCCGGCCACTGCCGGCACGCCGCGGAAGGCCGGCAGCATCATCGAATAGGCAAAGGGAAGTTCGTGGCTGGTCTTCAGCGACCCGTCGTCATTGACCTCTTCGACGAACATCCGGCCCGCTTCGACCTTGGTGACGCGTGCATTGGTGATCCACTTGATGTGACGTTCGCGGAGCGCACTCTCCAGCAAGCCCTTGGTATCGCCGACGCCGTCGAGGCCGAGATGGCCGATATAGGGCTCCGGCGTCACGAAGGTCATTGGCACCCGGTCCCGCACTTTCGCCCGGCGAAGCGCAGTCTCCAGGATGAAGGCGAATTCATAGGCGGGTCCGTAGCAGGACGCGCCCTGCACCGCACCGATCACGACCGGCCCCGGCGAGTCGACCAACGCCTCATAAGCCACCTTGGCATCTAGGGCATGATCGATATGGCAGACCGACTGCGTGTAGCCCTGGGGCCCAAGGCCTGGAACCTCGTCAAAGGCGAGATCGGGACCGGTTGCGATCACCAGATAGTCATAGTCGAGGAAGGTACCGTCATTCAGTTCGATCCGGTTCTCCACGGCATGCACACGCTTCGCGCCCTCCGGACGAAGGGTGATACCCCGCTTGGCGAAGACCCCCTCGAGGTCGACACTGATATCCCCCCGCTCACGCCAACCGACAGCAACCCATGGATTGGAAGGCACGAAAGAATAGGTCGAACCAAGATTGATCACCGTCAACCGATCTTCCGGCCGCATCGCCGACTTCATCTCATAGGCCATGATGACGCCGCCCAACCCGGCGCCCAGAACTGCTATATTCGCCATGATTTTCCTCCCACAGCGTCAACTTCTATTTCTACGAACCGACCATTGAGCGCCTTGCGCGCGATCAATCCATCCGGTGCATTCATCAATGCTTGGGCCGACGGCACCGATCCGGACGGCATATGTCGCCTTGACGCCATCGGGTGAACGGCGAGAATTGGCGTGGCTCCTGCCTCCGACTTCGAGCTTGCACATAACATTCAAAGGTTTTAAATTCAAGACTATGAATGTCATAGATATGATCCCTGCAGCCGAACAGGCAGCCGAACTGATGCGGAGCCTGTCGCATCCGCAGCGGCTTCTGACGCTTTGCGCTTTGGGGGGGGCGGAGAAGTCGGTGGCGGAGCTCCGGCAGGAGCTCGGCATCGATCAGGTACCGATGTCGCAGCAGTTGATGCGGCTACGCGCCGACGGGCTGGTGGAATCCCGTCGCGAGGGCACGACGGTTTATTACCGCATCACGCGCCCAGAGGTCGTCACAGTCGTTGAGGCTCTGCACGCAGCCTTCTGCCGTCCAGGCCAGGCCGAGCTCTGCGACCAGCCGGCCACGCCTCAGGAATCGGGCGATATATCGACCCGGTAGATGTGGAACGGCGTGATGACCGCGTCGCCATAGCGTTGGTCGACGGTGCCAAGCGAGGTGATAGTCGCGAACGGGACCTTGAAGTCGCCGGGAAGCTCGGACCGCATCACCATGAGGCCGGTCCCCCGGAACGCCTCGGGCCTCGGCTCGGCGAGCGTCGCATAGCGCTCGCGGTCATTGGCCTGCGCGACCTTCAGTTCCGGCAGCAGCAGCGCGAGTTCGGCATTGAGCTGATAGTCATGGGTAACGACGTAGCCGGCGCCGTTTTCCCTCGCCAGGACGCGGATCTCGGTGGCCAGCTCGTTCCAGCCCCGCGTCATGCGCAGGATAGGATCCTTTCGCCCGAGCGCCGGCAGCGGCCCCGCGACGACATAGATCGATCCGAAGATGACGATGGCGAGTGCCACGGGAGCAGCGAACCGCGAAAGAAAGCCCCGCACGCCGCCGGCCTCACGGCTCGTTGCCGCCGCAGCGGTGATCGCCAGCGCCGGATAGAGAAAGCCAGGCCAGTTGCCCTCGACGCGGGCGCGGAGCGCGTGGAACAGGAAATAGGCTGTCGGCACGATCAGAAGGGCAAGCAGCAGCCTTCGAGCCGCAGGCGAGCGATAGGCGGCCGCCGCCGCGGGGATCAAGCCGATGACCGCGAGTGCAAAGATGAAGGGGGTTGCCAGGCCGAGCTGCGCGCCGACCAGTTCGAGGATATAGCGGGGCGCGAGGGGCTGCTCCTCCGTGACGCGCCCGCCCTGCTTGAGGAACGTCGCCCATCCATGCGTGGCGTTCCACGCGATGTTGGGCGCAAAGAAAAGAACCGACACGAAGAGGGCCAACCAGGGCTTTGGCCCCAGTAGCTGGCGACGCCATTGCGGGGTGATCAGCACGGCCACCGAAAAGCCGGCCGCCAGCAGCGCGGCAGAATATTTGGCCTCGAAGGCAAGGCCGGTGGCGACACCCATGGCGAGCCAATGCGCGAGATGATCGCTCGTCGTCAGCCGCGCCGCGCAATAGAGCATCGCGGCAGCAAACAGAATGAGCGGCGCATCCGGCGTCGCTACCACCATGCCGAAATAGCCGAGCAGCGTCAGATTGAAGAAGAGAGCGGCGAGGGGCGCCGCGCGTCGGTCGGCGGTCAGGATCGCCGCTGCGCGCCAGACGAAGGCGCTGGCCGGGATCGCTGACAGCACGCAGAAGAGGCGCACGCCCAGCGGTGTCTCACCCAACAAAGACGTGCCCGCGCGGATGAAGAAAGCGATGATCGGCGGATGATCGTAATAGCCGGCCGAAAGGCTGCGCGCCCAGAGCGCGTAATAGGCCTCGTCCGGCGTCAGCGGCGTCAAGGCACCGATGGCGAGGCGGCCGAGGACGAGCAGGCCGATCAGCCAGAGCGCCGTTCTTTCGCTGTCACCTTGGGTGTGAATCCAGCTCACGCCTTGCTCTTCCAGACGAAGGATCGGCTGAGCAGATAGTTCCAGATCGCACCAACGACAGAGCCGGCAACACCCGCCACCCACCAGCGGGCCGTCTCGTGAAACACCCAGCTGCCGACGCCGACATTGCCGACAGCGCCGAGGCCGCAGACGGCGTAGAATTTCAGGAGCCCTGGCACCATCGCCCAGCCCGTCAACCGCTGGTCGCGATAGGTCAGGAAATTGTTGACGACAAAGTTGAAGGTCATGGCCACGATCGTCGCGGCTGTCTGGCCGAGGACGAAACTGCCACCAGCGCCCAGCACGATGCGCAGCGTCAGCAGATGCACGAAGAGCCCGAGCACGCCCACAAGGCCGAACAGGACGAAGCGTATGGAAATGAGACCGCCGCTCGCCTTCGACAGAAGCAGACCGACGAAATCGACCAGGACCTGATTGTCGAGCTTGCTCTCGCCGTGCTGGCGAGCCGAGAAGGAATAGGGAACTTCAGCGATGCGGATGTCGGACCCCGACGTCAGCAGAATGTCGAGCAGGATCTTGAAGCCCTGGTTCGACAGGCGAGGCGCCGCAGCCTCGATCACGTCGCGGCGCAGCATGAAGAAGCCGCTCATCGGATCGGACGTGCGGATCGTGAAGAATTTCTTCGAGAGATCGGTGGCGAACCGGCTCATGGCGCTGCGGCGGGCGCTGAACGCCGAGGCCTCGCCGCCCGCGGCATAGCGCGTGCCGACCACGAGCTCGGCACCGGCGCGGATCTGGGCAAGCATTCGCGGCAGGACGGTCTCGTCATGCTGGAGATCGGCGTCGATCACCGCGACGACCGGAGCCTGGGCCGACAGCATGCCTTCTATGCAGGCGCCGGCGAGGCCGCGACGGCCCACCCGGCGGATCGCGCGGACACGTCCGTCGCGCGCGCCGATCTGGCGCACGGCGTCGATCGTGCCGTCGGGAGAATCGTCGTCGACGAAGATCACTTCCCAGCGAATCCCGTCGAGCGCGGCCGCGAGCCTTGCCACGAGCGGCGCGACATTGTCCCGCTCCCGAAACGTCGGGACGACGATGCTGAGATCGGGGACGAGATCGCCGGGCCTGGCGACGATCAGAGGCTGGTTCATACTCGATCTCCGCACGCCGGAAATCGATGGCCGGCTGCCTCTCAAGCGCGAGCGGACACGTCACTGGGCGATCGGGAACGACCGTGGCGGCCCGGCCCGACCCGATAGCTTGAGATTGCGGCGAAGTCCAGCCGCGCGGCACGACCCGTCAGAGGGAAGCCGCGGCCCGTCAGTGCGGATCGCGATAATGAAGGATCATGGCGCCTGTATCGAGCTGGCGCGAGGACAGAAGCTCCAGCTTGAAGCGATGATGGCTGCCGCGAAACAGCGGATTGCCAGCGCCAAGAACAAGGGGTGTGATCATGAAGCGGTATTCGTCGAATAGTCGCTCCCGAATGCCGTGCGAGGCGATGTCGGCGCCGCCGAACATCACGATGTCGCCGCCCGGCTCGGCCTTCAGCCGCGCGATCTCCGTCGCGACATCGCCGCGCACGATCCGCGAGTTGTCCCAGAGTGGCTCAGCCAGAGACTTCGAGAACACGACCTTCGGCAGGCGATTCATGGTCGGGGCATGGTCGATCTTCGCGGCCGGGCTGTCCGGATCGGTCGCGGCCGGCTGCCAGAACGCTGCGTTCATCAGATAGGCGACGCGGCCATAGAGGATTGTCCCGGTTGTCGCGAGGTTCGCGTCCACCCAGTATCGGTTCAGATCGTCCGACCAGTCCGGCGGTACCAGTTCGTGGTTCGGCGCCTCAATGAAGCCGTCGAGGCTCATGAACATCGACAAAATGACCTTGGGCATCGCTTCCCTCCCTATCGTCGGCTCAACCTGACACCTTCAGGATCTCCTTCGGCAGGAAGCCGAAAAAGACATCCACGGAACGCAGTTGCTCACCTTCGAAACGAAACAGCTCCGCATTGCGAAAGGTTCCGCCCGGCTTGCCCTCTGTCTCATAGAGAACGAAGCACTCATTCCCCTGAACAAAGATCCGCTTGTCCTCGCGGAAACGAAACGAGCTGGCATGCGGCCAGCATCGCTCGAAATAGGCATCCCGGTCGATCCGGTCGTCGAACGGGCTGGTGAAGGTGAAATCCGGCCCGAGCAGCGCTTCCATCGCCCCGCGGTCGGCATTCTGGAAGGCGTCGAAATAAGAGCGGGCTAGCGATACGATCCTCTCGTCGGTCATGGTGATCTCCTCCTTGGTAGGCCTCAGTTCACCGCGTCGCCATGGGCAAGCGAGGCGCCCAGCTGACCCAGCAATTCGCGCGTGCCGTGCTCGCGGCTTCCGGCATCGTCATATCCGTCGAGAAAGACGCCCTGCTCCGTGAAGGTGAGCTTCGTCCCGGAGAGGTCGGCAGCGAACTCGACCGTCGTCAGCGAGACGGAGATGCGGCTGTCGCCAAGATGCAGGTCGTAACTGAAGACGATCCGCTCGTCGGGAACGATGTCCTGATAGAGCGCCTCGAACCGATGGGCCGGTCCTTCCTTCGGGCCGCCGCTGCTGATCTCGCGGCCACCGACACGAAAATCGAGCTCATGCCGTCCCTGCCCCCATTCGGGCGGGCCGACGAACCAGCGCGCCTTCAGCTTCGGATCGGCAAAGGCGGCGAAGACCCGCTCGGGCGGCGCGGGATAGTGTTTCTCGATGACGAACGTGGCGTGGACCGCGGATCGCTTCATGGTTCCTCTCCCTGGATCGTCTTGGCTGGTTCGCCGCTCTCGGCGAGGAAATCACCGAGCCGGTCGAGGCGGCGCTCCCACATCGTGCGCCGCTGCTGGATCCAGCCTTCCGCCGCGCGCAGCGCTGCTGGCTCGATGCGGCATGTCCGAACCCGCCCGACTTTCTCCGAGCGGACCAGACCGCTGGATTCCAGCACCTGCAAGTGCTGGACGACGGCCGGAAGCGACATCGAGAAGGGCGCGGCAAGCTCGGTGACCGACGCCGGTCCCCGGCAAAGCCGTTCGACCATGACCCGCCGCGTCGGGTCTGCCAAAGCCTGGAACAGATGATCGAGTGCCGATGATTGGTTAAGCATTGTCTTAAGTATTATGATCTTAAACGCCGTGTCAAGCCGCCGCGCCCTTGCCCCGCCAAACCCCTGTTCAGGGCCTCCGCCTACCCCTACTTTGCGAACGAGGCGCACCAGCCGAATCTGGCGCGGCGATTCAGCTCAAGGAAATTCGGCATGGCGCCCTATCCGTTCGCAATCGTCGGCACCGGCTGGCGCAGCGAGTTCTTTCTTCGTATCGCGGCGAGCCTGCCCGAGCGTTTCGCCGTGACGGGCCTCGTTTCCCGCAGTGCCGAGAAGCGCGATGCCTATGCCAAAGCATGGGGCATCCCGACCTTCGCCTCTATCGACGAGATGGCCGAGCGTGCCGACGCGCGCTTTGCCGTCGTCTCGGTGCCGCGCGCCGTCGTCGTCGACCAGATCGAGGCCCTGGCAGCGCGCAATATGCCGATCCTCGCCGAGACGCCGCCCGCCGAAGACATGGCCGGGCTGGACCGCGTCGCCGCTCTAGTCGCCGCTGGCGCCAGGGTGGAAGTCGCCGAGCAATATTTCCTCCAGCCGAGCCATGCGGCGCGGCTTGCCTTCATCGCGAGCGGTCGGATCGGTACACCGAGCTACGCCCATGTCGCCGTCGCCCATGGCTATCACGGCACCAGCCTGATCCGGAAATATCTGGGCGTCGGCTTCGAGAACGCTACCATCTCGGCGCGGGCGGTCGAATTGCCCATCGTCAGGAGCCCGGACCGCTATCGCCCGCCCGCGACCCTGGAAATCGTGCCGTCGGCGCAGACCATCGCCAGTTTCGACTTTGGCGACCGCATCGGGCTGTTTGACTTCACGGGCGACCAGTATCACGGTTGGATCCGCTCGCCTCGTCTCACCATCCGCGGCGAGCGCGGCGAGATCTCCGGCGACGAGATCCGCTATCTGATCGACCAGCGCTCGCCGATGTTCCTGCGTTTCGAGCGTCGTGACACCGGACATTTCGCCAATCTGGAGGACTATCGCCACGACGGCATTCTCGCCGGGGCGGAGTGGGTCTACCGCAACCCCTATGCGGAAGCTCGCTTCAGCGATGACGAGATCGCCGTGGCTGCCTGTCTCGACGGCATGAAGACCTATGTCGAGACCGGCCGTTCCTTCTATTCCTTTGCCGAGGCGGCGCAGGACCATTATCTGGCGCTGACGATGGACGAGGCGGCGCGGCGCGGCGCACCCATCACCACGACGACGCAATCCTGGAGCCACCCAGTCGCGACTTGACGCGGCGCCGTTCGTCCCTACCTGCGGTCGCCACTGCAATCCTTGCGGCGACATCCAGACGGGTTCCCAAGCCCCCGCAAGCCGAGAAAGGTCTCTCCATCATGGCCCCGACCCCGACCCTCGTCGAACTCGAGCCCGACGAAGTCGCAGAGCTGCTGGCGGCCGGCGAAATCCGGCTGATCGACGTGCGCGAGCCGCATGAATATGACGCCGCGCATATCGAGGGTGGAGAACTGTTCCCGCTGTCGCGCCTCGACCCGGCGACCCTTCCTCAAGGCGAGCCGCCGATCGTCTTCTATTGTGCCGTCGGCGGCCGCTCGGCCCACGCCGTCCATACCAGCCTTGCGGCCGGCGTTCCCATCACCCGGCACCTGCGCGGCGGAATTCGCGCCTGGATCCGCGCCGGGTTGCCCGTCGTTTCGAATTGATCATTCGGCCGCGTCGACGGTGAGGGGCAGAAGCCGCTCCCGGGCGGCGGCGAGCAGATGTTCCATCGCCCGCGCCGCCTCGGCCGGCCGCCGGCCGACGATCGCGCTGCGCACCGCGTCGTGAAGCGCGATGTCCTCGCTCGGCCGGCCCGCATGGCGCTGCAGCCTTTCCGACGAAACACGCAGCGCCGATTTGACGGCGCTGCCGATCGTCACGAACAGGCCGTTATGCGAGGCGTTGATGATGGCGAGATGGAATTCGAGCGCCGATTCCGACGTCGTCTTGATCGGCAGGTTCTGCTCATGCGCCGACGCCAATTCGAAGAAATGATGGTCGATCAGCGCATGGTCTTCGGCCGTGCCGTCGCGCGCCGCAAGGAAAGAGGCCCGCGGCTCGAAGCATAGCCGCATCTCGAAAATATCCTCGACGATCTTGCCGTCGAACTGCGTCTGCAGCCGCCAGGCCAGCACGTCGCGGTCAAGAAGGTTCCATTCCGCAAAGGGCAGAACGCGCGTGCCGACCTTCGGCGAAACCTCGATAAGCCGCTTGGCGGCGAGGTTCTTCACGGCCTCACGAATTGTCGTACGCGACACGCCGTAATATTCGCAGAGCTCGCTTTCGATCGGCAGCGACGAGCCCGGCGCGAAGTCGCCCGAGACGACGCGCACGCCCAGGTGGTTGGCGACCTGGGCGCTCATCGTACCGACGGCAAGGCTCTCTCGTTCCAGCATACCGCGCTCTCCCGACACGCCTGTTCCCCTACGCGTTTTCTCGTTTTCCAGCCACCGTTATCGATCCCACCTGCGTGCGGGCGCATCGGCTGGTTGACAAAGGCGCCGTTCAAAACCATGATCCGACGCATATGATAATACCATTGGGAGGAATTAGGGAAAGGTCGTCGGGAAAAATCGCTATCGCGTGACCCGGAGGAGCGCTCTCTCCCGAACCATCTTCGCAAGACGACAGCAACGGCGACCGTCATGGCCGCCGACGGGATTTCTATGCATTGCGCCGGCCGGGGAGTGGCCGGAGCGGGGCGTCACGGCAAAGCCGGGCGCAGCAGAACGTCGCCGGAGGACGGGCCTTGATGGAAGGCCCAAAAAAGCGACCCAGAGGAGGAGGAAACGGCATGATACGAGGCATTCTCGGAAAGACGCTCGCGACGGCAGCGTTGCTGGCGTTCACGGTCGGCGCGCAGGCGAAGGAAACCGTGGTCTGGTGGGACTTCCTGGGCGGCGGCGACGGCGTGCGCATGAAGAAGCTCATCGAGGACTTCAACAACGACCACAAGGATTCGATCGAGATCCAGGGCACCACGCTCGAATGGGGCGTGCCGTTCTACTCGAAAGTCCAGACCTCCGCCGCCGTCGGCGAGGGCCCAGACATCATGACCTATCATTCGTCTCGCATTCCGCTCGGTGTCAGCCAGAACGTTCTCGTGGAAATCACGCCGGACGACATGAAGACCATCGGCCTTGGCGAGGCGAGTTTCGCCAAGGCGCCCTGGGAAGCGGTGCATGTCGACGGCAAGCAGTATGCCGTGCCGTTCGACCAGCATCCGATCGTGCTCTACTACAACAAGGACAAGCTCGCCGCCGCCGGACTGCTCGGCGATGACGGACTGCCGAAGGGCCTGAACGGCGTCGACAATTTCGCCGCGGCGCTGAAAAAGCTCCAGGACGGTGGCACCAAATACGGTCTCTCGACCGTCACCGCTGACGGCAGCTTCGCCTACCGAACCTTCTATTCGCTGCTGTGCCAGCAGGGTGGAACGGCCGGCAGCGACGGCAACTGGCTCCCGGGCGACAATTTGCAGAAGATGGTCAACGCCGTGCAGGTCGAGGCCGACTGGGTGAAGAACGGCGCAACCCCGAAGAACACCGACTATCCGTCGACCGTCGCGCTCTTCACCAACGGGGACGCCGCGATGATGATCAACGGCGTGTGGGAGGTTCCCACGATGGTCGACCTCCAGAAGCAGGGTAAGCTGTTCAACTGGGGCGCCGTCGAACTGCCGGTCTTCTTCGATCACCCATGCACCTACTCGGACTCGCACACCTTCGCGATCCCGAACAATGTAGGCAAGGCGCAGACGCCCGAGAAGCACGCCGCGGTTCTCGAAGTGATCAAGTGGATGGAGGACCACGCGCTGTTCTGGGCCACCGCCGGCCATATCCCGGCGAACAAGGCGGTCACCGACTCCGCCGAGTACAAGGCGCTGCAGCCGCAGGCGACCTACGCGCCGCTCACGGCCAACATGATCTACGATCCGACGTCGAAGTTCGCGGGTGTCGCCTCACCGCTCTTCGACGCGGCCGGCAATTCGCTGACACCCGCCATCAACGGCGAGATCGATGTGACCACCGCGGTCACCGAGTTCCGCGATACGCTGACCGACCTTCAGTAGATCACAGTAGCTCCTCCGGACGAGCCGTCCGGAGGAGCTACGCATCGCGACGAACATGATGCTCAAAACCCGCAAGAATGAGATATTCGCCGCGCTGGTGCTGATCGCGCCGTTCGTCGCGCTTTATGGATGGATGTTCATCTATCCCACGATCCAGATGGTCCATCTGAGCCTGATGAACGCGCCGCTCATCGGCGAGGGAACCTGGGCGGGGCTGAAGAACTACCAGCGGCTTTTCAACGACCGCATCTTCAGGGTCGCCGTCTGGAACACTGCCTATTTCGTGATTCTGACCGTCGTGCCGGGCACGGCGGTGGCGCTCGCGATCGCGCTGATGGTGAGCCGCCTCAACGGCTGGTTCCAGAGCATCATATTGGCGATGTTCTTCCTGCCCTACGTCCTTCCCGTTTCGGTCGTCTATATCCTCTGGGACTGGCTGTTCAACGTCCAGTTCGGCGTGCTCCAGAACGTCATCCAGCCAATCGTCGGCCACCCCGTCAATGTGCGGCGAACCATTCCCTGGTTCATGCCCACTATGGCCATCATCACGATCTGGTGGACCAACGGCTTCTCGATCCTGCTGTTCCTGGCCGGACTCAGGAACATCTCGCGGGAAATCTACGAAGCGGCGGAGCTCGACGGCGCGTCGCGTGTGCAGGTGTTTTTCCGGATCACATGGCCCCTGATCTGGCCCGTAACGGTACTCTGCCTGACCATCCAGCTCATCCTGCAGCTGAAGATCTTCGACCAGGTCTATCTATTCTCGCGGGGCGGCCGGACGCAGGCCACCATGGTGCTCGTCCAGTACATCTTCGAGCAGGCCTTCCAGAAGAACAATGGCGGCTATGCCGCGACGATCGCGGTGGCGCTATTCATCATCGTGGTGGCGTTCTCCGTTCTGCAGTTCCAGGCGGCTCGTATCCGGAGGGCGACATGAGCGCGGTCGTGGAAGTGGACGTGCAGGGCCCCGGCCGCCGTCACGGAGCTGCCGGCATCAGCGCCCTGCTTCTGACGGCGCTGACGGTCCTGACCGCCTGCATCTGGTTCTTCCCGATCTACTGGGCGCTCGTCACGAGCTTCCGGACCGAGGACGAGACGGTCAAGAGCATGAGCGCGCTGCCCTTGCAGCCGACGCTCGACGGCTATCTCTACCTGATCCAGAACTCCAGCCTGCCGATCTGGTACGTGAACTCGACCATCGTCTCGATATCGGTGACGATCCTCGTCGTCGCGATGGCGGCATGCTGCGGCTATGCGATCTCGCAGCTCCGCTTCCCCGGGCGGACGGCGCTGTGGTGGATGATCCTGGCGAGCTTCATGGTCCCGGTCCCCGCGCTGATCGTCAACCATTTCATGATCATAGCGAGCGTGAAGCTGGTGAATACCTATCCCGGCATGGTGCTGCCGATGCTGATCGCCCCGGTCACGGTCATCGTCTACAAGCAGTTCTTCGATTCAGTCCCGCGCGAGTTTCGCGAGGCGGCGCTGGTGGACGGGGCCAACGAATTCCAGCTCCTGTTCCGGATCTTCCTGCCCATGAACTGGGGCGTGACGACGGCGCTCGCGATCATCACTTTCATTGGCGCCTGGAACTCGTTCCTGTGGCCCTTCCTGGCCGCCCAGAGCGAGAAGATGATGACGGTGACGGTCGGCATCTCGTCCGTCCAGGATGCCTTCGGCGTCTATTACGCGAGGCTCCTCGCCGGTGCCGTCCTGGCCTCCCTCCCCGTCGCGGTCGCCTACCTTCTGTTCCAGCGGCGGGTGACCGAGGCGATCACGCTATCCGCCGGCATCAAGGGCTAACCTCCCACGAAATCCGGTGCCCCGGTGCCGGCCCCCTCCCACCCGAAAGAGCCGAGAGACCATTTCCATGTTGAAAGCCCGCCTGATCGTCGACCGGGACTTCGTCCTTTCCGACCTCGACAGACGCGTGTTCGGCGCGTTCGTCGAGCATATGGGCCGCTGCGTCTATGGCGGCATCTACGAGCCCGGTCACCCGACCGCCGACGAACAGGGTTTTCGCGGCGACGTGCTGGAGCTGACGCGCGAACTCGGCCCCACCATCATCCGCTATCCCGGCGGCAATTTCCTTTCCGGCTACAATTGGGAAGACGGCGTCGGCCCGAAGGACGAGCGGCCGGTGCGGCGGGACCTCGCCTGGTTCTCGACGGAGACCAACCAATTCGGCACCAACGAGTTCATGGACTGGTCGAAGAAGGCCGGCATCGAGCCGATGTTCGGCGTCAATCTCGGCACCAAGGGCCCCGACGAGGCGCGCCAGTTCCTCGAATATTGCAACCATGCCGGCGGCTCGACACTCTCGGAACTCAGGAAGACCCACGGCTACGAGAAGCCGCACGACATCAAGTTCTGGTGCCTCGGCAACGAGATGGATGGCCCCTGGCAGATCTGCCACAAGACCGCCGAGGAATATGGCCGCGTCGCACTGGAAACGGCCAAGGTGATGCGCTGGGTCGACCCGACCATCCAGCTTGCCGCCTGCGGCTCCTCCCATCGCAACATGCCGACCTATGGCTCCTGGGAATACCAGGTGCTGGAGCATTGCTATGACGAGGTCGACTTCATCTCGCTGCACACCTATTTCAACAATAACGCCGACTCGACCGCCGAATATTTCGGCGTCATCGAGCTGATGGACGCCTTCATCAAGGAAGTCGTGGCGATCTGCGACGCCGTCGGCGCCAAGCGCCGCTCGCAGAAGCGGATCATGCTGTCCTTCGACGAGTGGAACGTCTGGTACAAGACCCACAAGATCGAGAATATGCGCAAGCCCGGCTGGCCCGAGGCGCCGCCCCTGATCGAGGAGATCTACAATGCCGAGGACGCGCTGGTCGTCGGCGGCGCCCTGATCGCGATGATGAACAATGCCGACCGCGTGAAAACGGCCTGCATTGCCCAGCTCGTCAACGTCATCGGCCCGATCATGACCGAGACCGGCGGCGATGCCTGGCGGCAGACGATCTTCCACCCCTTCGCGCTCGCCTCGAAATTCGGCCATGGCCGCGTCATGCGCGCGGTGGCGGAATCGCCCTCCTACAGCGCCAAATCGTTCCCGGAGATCCCCTATCTCTATGCGACGGTAGTCGACAATCCGGCCGACGGGACGACGACGATCTTCGCGTTGAACCGCAGCCTATCCGATCCGCTCGATCTCGATGTCGAGCTGCGCGGCCTCGGCACGGATCGCTCGCTCGTCTCGGCGATCGAGATCCATCATTCGAACCTGAAGGCGGTCAACAGCAAGGAAGCGCCGAACACCGTGGCGCCGAAGGCGAACCCCGATATCGAGATCGACGGCGAAAAGCTGAAGATCAAGCTGAAGCCGGCCTCGTTCAACGTGATCACGACCAAGGCGACGAACTGAACCCACCAGAGCCGAAATGCTCCGCGGCCTTCGGGCCGCGGAGACAAAAGCACTACCGGCGAAAGGCTCCTCAACCAGCCTTGGTGACGGCCGGAATAACCCACGAACCGTCAATGATGGAGGGGTTGTTCTCGTCGGGCCAATAGAGGCGCAGCATCAGGTTGAAGCGCCCCTTGGGAGCGGGCAACCAATTGGCTTCCTTCGCCGAACCGGGGCTTTCGTTCTGGATATAGATCACCAGCGATCCGTCGGCCTCATAGACCGGGTTGGTGCGCACGCTCATCGAATAGCGGTTGAGCGGGTTGGCGATGAAGAACATCGCCTCGTCATACATGGTGAGCGACCAGAAACCCTTGACTGGCGGCAGCTGTCCGGCCGGGAAGCGCAGGACATATTGGCTCGCCCCGTCATAGTGGCGGTGGTGGTCGTCCTTGAGCGAGGTGGGATAGACGGCATCCTGCGGCCGGTTGGCGCCTAGGCCGATGGCGGTGACGAGGGCGCGCTGAAGGTAGTTCGTGCCATAGAGGCCGGCCTTCGTCGTATAGCCCCAGCCATTGACGTTCTGAATATCGCCGTGGCTGTCCTCGAAATGCAGCATGATCCGATCAAAGGAGAGCGACGGCAGACGCTTGTCCCAACGCTTGTCGAGCGCCTTGGCGTCGTAGGCTTGGCCCGGTACGAGGCCGATCTCCTTGAAGGTCTCCAGCGCCGGCGCATCCGCGGCAGCCGGCGGGTTGCGCTTCATCAGTTCGGCGAGCAGGCTGAAATATTCAGCCGTACCGAGCGCGTTGACCTGATCGCGCACGGGCGTCTTCATGTCGATCGACGGATCGACCTTGCCCGGCGGCGGCATGTAGTCCTTGCCCTCCGCGCTCAGCGGATAGAGCTTGAACTGGTCCTGCAGCGCATGGACCTCGGCATAGTCCTCCGGCGTGCCGGTGCAATAGATCCGGCCCAGCATCCAGACCATGCTGGTCGGCGACTTGAGCTGAGTCATTCCATCAGGAACCGTCCCGCTCCAGCCGGGGCCGGTAACAAGGAACGTCTGGGCGCCTGTTCCGGTCGTGCGCGAACCCGGAACCTGGAACACATCCGTCCAGCCGGAAAGGAAGGGCAGCAGGAAATATCGTCCCTTCATGTCCGGGATGCTGACCACCCAGGGCTCGTCGCCTACGTCGAGGAAAGCTGTCGTGTAGAGCGTATCGGCGTTCGGAGCGGTGACGTCGCGGAAGCTGGCATCGGGATAGCTGCGCAGCTTGATCAGCGTGCCCATCGGGCCGCGCGTGCCTTCCACGGTCGCGGAATTGGTGATCACCCGCCGCGTCAGCTCCATGGTGACGAGAGGGTACCCAAACACATAGGCAGCCGAGGCCGCCCGGAAGGCATCGCTGTCTTCGACGATGTCCCGGATCGGCCCGTCAAAGGCAAGGGCGCTTGTCGTCCTGGCCGCTGCCAGGGCGGCCGACCCGCCGAGCAACAAATTCCGTCGTGATAGTCTCATATCTTGCTCCTCCCGCAAGATCGACCTCCTGGATCGGAGGCGCGATAAGCCGGCGGCTGGACACACCAACCGCCTGTTCCATGGCGACAGCGCCACCCTACCGGCGGCTCGGACCGAGCCGCGCGAAACGCCCCAGTGCGTCGACGGAATAGCGCTATCCGAAGGATCGAGGACAGACAATGGCCCTGCGCACGCAGCAATTTGATTGCACTGCAGCAGCAGAACATTGCAGGAAGACGGCGCCCCTTCTATTGAGGTGGGCATGGCCCTGATCGACCTTGCCAACCCGACCCGCTTCATGACGCTCGCCGGCCGCTGGCTGCCCTGGCTCTGGGCGGCGACCGCGATCGTTCTCGGCATCGGTCTCTATCTGGCGCTGTTCGTCGCTCCGCCGGATTATCAGCAGGGCGAGACGGTCAAGATCATGTTCATCCACGTCCCGGCCGCCTGGCTCTCCATGTTCGGCTATGGGCTGATGGCTGTCTCCGCGCTCGGAACTTTGGTCTGGCGCCATCCACTGGCCGATGTCGCAGCCAAGGCGACCGCGCCGATCGGCGCCGCCTTCACACTGATCGCGCTCATCACCGGCTCGCTCTGGGGCAAGCCGATGTGGGGCACCTGGTGGGTGTGGGATGCGCGGCTGACCTCGGTCTTCGTTCTCTTCCTCATGTATCTCGGCCTGATCGCGCTTTGGAACGCCGTCGACGACCCCAACCGCGCCGGCCGCGTGGCCGCGGTGCTGATCCTGGTTGGCTCGGTCAATATCCCGATCATCAAATTCTCGGTCGACTGGTGGAACACGCTGCACCAGCCGGCCTCGGTCTTCCGCATGGGCGGCTCCACCATCGATGCCAGCCTGCTCTATCCGCTCTTCATCTGCGCGATCGGCGCGACGCTGTTGTTTCTGACGCTCACGATCATGGCGATGCGCAACGAGATCCTGCGCCGCCGCATCCGCGCGCTGCAGCTCGTCGCCGTCGCCTCGGTTTCCGGAGCCGCCGCGTGATCGATCTCGGCGCGCATGCGGGCTTCATTCTCGCCGCCTATGGCGCGACGGTTCTGATCGTTGCCGCGCTGGCGCTCTGGATCGTTCTGGATGGCCGCGCCCAGCGCCGCCGCCTAGCCGAGCTGGAGGCACGCGGCATTCGCCGCCGTTCCGCCGCGAAGAGCGGAGGCGCGTCATGACCGCTCCTTCCCCGCAGGACGAAGCAGCCCACCGGCGCCGGCCGCCCGGCCGCTGGATCCTTATCCTGTCGCCACTCGCCATCTTCCTGGCGCTCGCCGCGGTCTTCCTCTACCGGCTTGAACAGGGCGGCGATCCCTCGCTCGTGCCCTCGGTTCTGATCGGCCGGCCGGCGCCGGCGACCAAGCTCCCCGCCCTGGATGGTGTGAACCTCCCCGGCATCGACACGGCGGAACTGACGGGCAAACCGACGCTGGTCAATGTCTGGGCGTCCTGGTGCGCGCCCTGCCGCGAGGAGCACCCGATCCTGGAGACGCTCGCTGCCGACCCGCGCATCCGCCTCGTCGGCATCAACTACAAGGACCAGAGCGAAAACGCCGTCCGTTTCCTCGGCCAGCTCGGCAATCCGTTCGCCGCCATCGGTGTCGACACGAACGGCCGCACGGCGATCGACTGGGGCGTCTATGGCGTTCCGGAAACCTTCCTGCTCGGCCCGGACGGCACCATCCGCTACAAATTCATCGGCCCGCTCAGCGAGGAAAGCCTCGCCACTAAGCTGATGCCGGAGATCGAGAAGGTGCTCAAGGGCGGGTAAGACCGAATGCCGAGGCGAAGCTGATGCCTCGCCCTACTCCGCCGGCTTCTGCTCAATGCTTGTCCGGTTGACCAGCGGCAATTGCGCCAGCGTGAACAGGAAGGTCAGCGGCATGATGCCGAAGACCTTGAAATTGACCCAGACATCGGTCGGGAACGAGCGCCAGATCACCTCGTTCAACACCGCGAGCAGCAGGAAGAACAGGCCCCAGCGGAAGGTGAGCTTGCGCCAGCCTTCGTCGGTCAGGTGGAAGACCGAATCGAAGACATAGCCGAGCAGCGCCTTGCCGAAGACGAGCCCGCCGAGCAGCACCGCGCCGAACAGCGTGTTGACGATGGTCGGCTTCATCTTGATGAAGGTCTCGTCGTGCAGATAGAGCGTCAGTCCGCCAAACACGACGACCACCACGCCCGTGACGACCGGCATGATCGGCAGGCGCCGCGTTAGCGCGAAGGAGACGGCGAGCGCCACCAGCGTCGCCACCATGAACGAGCCGGTCGCCCAGAAAATATCGAGGCGGGCATTGGCGAAGAAGAAGACGCCGAGCGGGCCGAGCTCCAACACGAGCTTCAGGATCGGATTGAGATCCTTGTGCTTCGGATCATTCGGCGCGCGTTCGAAAAGGGCGGTCATGGAGGGCTTTCGTCTGGTGGCCAGACCGACATAGTGCCGATCGGCCTCCGCATAAAGGGCTTCCTTCACACGGCGAGGCCGGCGATTGCCCTGGCGAAGTCATTGGCCTCGAACGGCTCCAGATCGTCGACGCCCTCGCCGACGCCGATGAAGTGGATCGGCAGGCCGTATTTGGCTGCGATCGCCACCAGGATGCCGCCGCGCGCCGTGCCGTCGAGCTTGGTCATGACGAGACCCGTCACCCCGGCGACGCGGCCGAATATCTCGACCTGCTGCAGGGCGTTCTGACCGGTCGTCGCGTCGAGGGTCAGCAGCACGGTATGCGGCGCGGTCGGATCCTGCTTCCTGACGACGCGGATGATCTTTTCCAGTTCCGCCATCAGCTCCGTGCGGTTCTGCAGCCGCCCGGCTGTGTCGATCAGGAGAACGTCGGTGCCATTCGCTTGCGCCTCTTTCAGCGCGTCGAAGGCAAGCCCGGCCGCGTCGGCACCGGTCGGCCGCGACATCACGGTGCAGCCGGTGCGCTGGCCCCAGATCTTCAGCTGCTCGACCGCGGCGGCGCGGAACGTGTCGCCGGCCGCGAGCATGACCGAGCGCCCTTCGGCGGTGAGCTTCGCCGCGAGCTTGCCGATCGTCGTCGTCTTGCCGGTGCCGTTGACGCCGACGACGAGGATGACATGCGGCTTGCGGCTCGGATCGATCGCCAGCGGACGCGCCACGGGAACCAGAACCTTGGCGACTTCCTCGGCGAGGATCGTCTTGACCTCCTCGCCCTCGATCTCCTTATCGAAACGCCCCTTAGCGAGCGCCGCCGTGATGGCGCTCGCCGTCGAGACGCCGAGGTCGGCCTGGATCAGCACATCCTCGAATTCCTCCAGCGTCGCCGCATCGAGCTTCCGCTTGGTGAACACCGAGGCGATGCTGTCGGAGATCGCATTCGACGACCGCGACAGGCCAGCCTTGAGCCGCTGGAACCAGGAGAGCCTCGGCTCGGCCGCCGTTGCCGGCTTTTCCTCCACCACCGGCTCGGCAGCCGGCACCGGTTCGGGCGGCGCCACCTCCGGCACCTCGACCCTCGTCTCGGTGGGAGTCTCGCCGCCGCCGAATATGCGTCGGAAGAAGCCCTTCTTCTCGTCACTCATCGCGTCAGGCAGCCTTCTCGATCGGGGAAGCGGTCAGTTCGCCGCCGGAGCGAGCGTCGATCCGGACGGCAAGGATATCTCCGGCCGGCACGCCGCCGAGCCGCACCGGGGCGAAATGTTCCGTCCGCCCGGTACCACCGCGCTCCATCAG
Source organism: Kaistia algarum (assembly GCF_026343945.1). Lineage (NCBI taxonomy): Bacteria > Pseudomonadati > Pseudomonadota > Alphaproteobacteria > Hyphomicrobiales > Kaistiaceae > Kaistia > Kaistia algarum. Next base: position 2,096,164 of record NZ_JAPKNJ010000001.1, on the reverse strand, counting down.
CACGGACCGGATCTGCCCGACCTCACCGTCGAGGAAGGCGCCGAGCCGGCGCTCGCCTTCGGCGCGCAGCCGGGCAGCCCGCTCTTTCACCAGCGATTTCGCCAAGGGCGGCATCCGGGCGGCGGGCGTGCCGGGCCGCGGCGAGAACGGGAAGACGTGCAGATAGGTGAGCCCCGCATCCTCTGGAAGGCGCAACGAATTCTCGAACATCGCCTCGCTCTCCGTCGGGAAGCCGGCGATCAGATCAGCGCCGAACACGGCGTCGGGGCGAAGCTGGCGCACGCGCGCGCAGAAGGCCAGCGCCTCGGATCGCGAATGCCGGCGCTTCATGCGCTTCAGAATCATGTCGTCGCCGGATTGCAGCGAGAGATGAAAATGCGGCATCAGTCTTTCTTCCTCGCCGATCACGCGCAGAAGCGCCGCGTCGACCTCGATCGTGTCGAGCGAAGAAAGGCGGAGGCGGGGCAATTCCGGCAGGAGTTTCAAGATCTTGCCGACGAGCGTCCCGAGTGTCGGCTGGCCCGGCAGATCGGCGCCATAGGCGGTGATATCGACGCCGGTCAGCACGATCTCGCCATGCCCGCCGGCAACGAGACTGCGGATCTGCTCGACGACGGCGCCCATCGGCACCGAGCGCGAGGGTCCGCGGCCATAGGGAATGACGCAGAAGGTACAGCGATGATCGCAGCCATTCTGGATCTCGACAAAGGCCCGCGTGTGCCCATCCATGCCGGCAACAAGATGGCCTGCCGTCTCGCGCAGTTCGGCGATGTCGGCGACTTTCGCCTTGTTTTCCAAAGGGATGCCAAAATCGGATATCTGGTAGGCGCCGGCGTCGAGCTTCTCGGCATTGCCGAGCACGAGGTCGACTTCCACCATTTCGGCGAAACTCGCAGGATCGATCTGCGCCGCGCAGCCGGCCACCACGATCCGTGAAGCCGGCCGCTCCCGCCGCAGCCGGCGTATCGTCTGCCGCGCCTGGCGCACCGCCTCGCTGGTCACCGCGCAGGTATTGACCAGCACGGCATCATCCAGCCCGGCCTCGCGGGCACGCATCTGCATCACTTCGGATTCGAGCGTGTTCAGGCGACAGCCAAAGGTGACAACATCGAGGGTCATGGCGCCGTTCTATGGCGGAAAGCAGCCGAAAAGGCCACCCTCAAGCCGGAATCGGTGGCACATCGGCGAGCGTCACCGCGATCGTCTCACCCAGCGCCAGCGTACCGCGATGCTCGAAGGCGGCCGGCCCCGTCATGAGGATGTGGTCGTCGCCGCGCCATTCGATGGTCAGCATGCCCCCCGGCAGCGCGACGTCGACGGTTCGCCCTGTCCGGCCGGTGCGCGCAGCGGCGACGGCGGCCGCGCAGGCAGCGGAGCCGCAAGCCAGCGTCAGCCCCACGCCGCGCTCCCAGACCTTAAGTCGCAGCGAACCCTTTGAGGTCACCTGCGCCAGCGAGATATTGGCGCGTTCCGGGAAGATCGGGTGGTGTTCGAGCATCGGCCCGATCCGTGCGAGATCATAGGCCTCGACATCGTCGACCCAGAAGATCGCATGCGGATTGCCGACATTGACGACCGATGGCGAATGCAGGATCGGCGCGTCGATCGGCCCGATCTGCAATTCGATCGCCCGCGTGTCGGCAAAGGGCTCGCTGAGCGGGATCGACGGCCAGTCGAAGCGCGGCGTTCCCATATCGACCGTGATGCGCGCCGCGCTCTCTGCCTGCGCCAGCAGCAGCCCGGCGGAGGTCTCCAGGACGACGTCGCTGCGGCGAAGATCCTGCGACAGGACCAGCGCCACGCAGCGCGTGCCATTGCCACAGGCGCCGGACATCGAACCATCGGTGTTGAAGATCGTCATGAAGGCGTCGGTGCCGGGCGTCCGCGGCGGCTCGATCGTCATCAGCTGGTCGAACGTCGTCTTTGGATCAGCCGCGAGCCGGCGCGCCGTCTCGGCGTCCAGGCGACGACCGGCCGCGCGGAGGTCGACCACGGTTATCTCGTTGCCGATGCCGTTCATCTTGGCGAAGGGGATTGTCATGGCCGCGCCCAAAATTCGTTGGCTTCTATATGGCCGATGGCGGCGGCGATTGCCAGATCGGCGATGCTGGCCGCCCTTGCAGGGCGCGCCCGAGCCTGATTGACTATCTGAACCGCTTCAAGCGTGAGGGCGGACGGCCGAACCCCCGGCCGCGGATTTACCGGAGGGCGCCGCAGCCTTGGCCCCTCCGCTTGGCCATACGGACATTTCATGACGCTCGACGTCGCGACCCGCGTCTATAATCACGGCTTTCGGATCGACCCGATCATCCGCACGCTGCTCGACACGGATTTCTACAAGTTCCTGATGCTGCAGCTGATCCGGGCGCGCTCGCCGGACGTTCGCGCCACGTTCGGCCTGATCAACCGGACCAAATCCGTCCGCATCGCCGATTCGATCGACGAGCGTGAATTGCGTGACCAACTCGACCATGCGCGAACGCTGCGCTTCCAGAAGAACGAACTCATCTGGCTGGCCGGCAACACGTTCTACGGCGTGAAGCAGATCTTCAAGCCCGACTTTCTAGATTGGCTCGAGGACTTCCGCCTGCCGGAATATGATCTGCGCCGCACTCCGGACGGCCAGTATGAATTGCTGTTCGAGGGTCCCTGGTGCGAAACCACGCTATGGGAGGTGCCGGCGCTGGCGATCGTCAGCGAATTGCGCGCCCGCTCGGCCATGACGGGCATGAGCCGCTTCGAACTCGACGTGCTCTATGCCAAGGCCAAGGCCAAGCTCTGGGGCAAGATCGAGCGACTCCGTCTTCTTGGCCGCGAGGGGCCGCTGAAGATCGCCGATTTCGGCACCCGTCGGCGCCACGGCTTTCTCTGGCAGAAATGGTGCGTCGAGGCGCTGCAGGAGGGACTTGGCGACAATTTCGTCGGCACCTCCAACGTCAAGATGGCGATGGATGCCGGTCTTGAGGCGATCGGCACCAACGCGCATGAACTGCCCATGGTCTATGCGGCGCTGGCGAACAGCGACGAGGCGCTCGTGGAAGCTCCCTACAAGGTACTGAAGGACTGGGCCGAGATGTATGACGGCAATCTGCTCGTCATCCTGCCGGACACCTATGGCACCACGGCCTTCCTGCGCAACGCGCCCGACTGGATCCTGAGCTGGAAGGGCATCCGCCCCGATTCGAAGCCGCCGATCGAAGGCGCGGAAGAGGCGATCGCCTGGTGGGCCATGCACGGGCTCGATCCGCGCGAGAAGCTGATCGTGCTTTCCGACGGCATGGACATCGACACCATCGAGGATGCGGTCCGCCATTTCCGCGGCCGCGTGAACCTCTCGATAGGCTGGGGCACCAATGTCACCAACGATTTCCGGGACTGCGCGCCGGACGGCAAGAACGATCGGCTCGAAGCGATCTCGCTGGTCTGCAAGGTGATCGAGGCGAACGGCAAGCCGGCGGTGAAACTCTCCGACAACGCCAACAAGGCCACCGGTCCCGCCGAGGAGATCACCCGCTATCGCCGCGTCTTCGGCCAGGACGAGATCGCGCGCCAGCCGGTGCTTGTCTGAGTCGCGAGGGCCTTTACGCCGAAACGAGATGGGGGCTCGAAAAGCCTAGGCGGCCGAGGCCTCGCCGGATTTCCTCGTCCTGCATGACCAGCCTCCAGAGAAGGCCTGAGCGGTGGTTCTCGATCATGGCGATGATCGGTCCCTGGTCGATGGCGAGATGCGTCTTGGCATACCAGCCGGCGCTCTCGCTGAAGGCGTCGACAAATCCAAGATCGCGCCAGATCCTGTCGCCCAGATCGTCGTGAAAATGCCGAAGCGCGCGAATCGACTCGTCCGGTGTATAGGGCAGGCTCGATAATGCCGCCGTCGGGGCGATGACACCGAGGTCGTTATCCGGCGCATGGGCCGAATAGCCGTCGACGCTGTCGCTCGCCGTCAGCCCCCAGCAATCCGGGCCATACCCCGCATAGCCCTTCGGGTTCCGCACGCAATAATCATGGTTGATACGGCTATGGGCGACGTTCTGCTGCCAGTAGTCCGCATAGATGTCCCTGAGGCCGCGCGGATCGAGCCCGCAGAACGAATAATGCGCGAAGAACAGCGGACCGCCGCCATCGGGTCCGAGCGGCAACTCGATGCCTTCATGCGGGCGCTGGTTGATGAAGGTGCGGCTCTGCGCGAAGCCATTGTGATAGACCGCCGGCGCGATCGCGTTCTGCCCCGCACCCGCCGCCAGGACGAGCAGGATCAGGCATTCGTTCCAGCCATGGATCTCATGGTTCATGGCCCAGCCTTGATTGGGGCTCCAATGCCAGTAGAGCGCCTCGCGACCACCGCGCGTGAACCAATCCCATTCGACGGCGCGACGCAGCCCGCCGATCCGGCCGCGTAGCCAGGCCTCGCGACCCTCGCCATCGAAATAGACCTGCGCGGCGATCAGCCCCTGCAGCAGCAGGGCTGTCTCGACGATGTCGGCGCCATCGTCCTTGCGGCCGAACCGGATCGTCCGGCCAGTCGTTCCATTGAGAAAATGGGGAAAGACGCCGTGATAATGGTCGGCCTTCTCCAGGAAGGCGACCATCCGGTGCAGGCGGTCGACCGCCTCCTCACGCGCGATCCATCCGCGCTCGGCTGCCACGACGATCGCCATGGCGCCGAATCCCGACCCGCCAACCGCGATCCACTCGTCATTGCCGCCGAACCGGTCGCGGGCCAGCCCGCTCGCCGGATGGGCGAAGTCCCAGAAATAGCGGAAGGTCTGGCGCTGGACTAGATCCAGCAACGCCTCGTCAGAGAGCTTACCGGCGCGATGGACGGACATCTTGCCCTGCGATTTTTTCATGTCGTGACTTCGGGTTTGCCTTCGGCATCGATCGCCGGGTCGGCGACGAGATGAACCGTTCGGTTGTAAAACTCGCCGGTCGACTGGCGGCCTGAGACGGTGACGAACGCCGACTTTGCCAGCTCCCCATCCAGGATAGAGCGGAGAATGGCTCTCTGGCCTTCCTCGAACTGGTCGATCGACTGCTCGCAGAAGATCCATTCGGGCTTCAGCAGCAGCAGGCGCGCGAAGGTCAGCCGTTCCTCGTCATCATAGGAGAGCTCGCGCGCCCAGCGCGAACGGCGGTCGAGCGAAGCGCTGAGCCGGGTGAGGCCAACCCGTTCGAGCGCTTTTACCAGTTCATCGTCGGAGAAATTCGTGGACGCATTGGGATAGGTGATGGCGGACCGCAGCAGGCCGTCGGGCACATAGGGCCGTTCCGGCAGGAACATCGCCTTGGCACGAGGCGGCAATTCGACACGGCCCGAACCCCACGGCCAAAGCCCCGCGAGTGCCGAGAAGAAGGGTCCCCGACCTGTGCCGGTGCTGTCGACCACTTCGAGCCGGTCGCCCACGCTCGCCTCGACATGGGCCGCGTCCAGTTGGATATCGGCGCCGGACGCGTGGATCCGTACCTTGTCGAAGGAGAGATGACCATCGCTGCCGAAATGATAGTCGATCCGCGCGCCGCCGCCGGCCGGCGGCTTCTCCAGATCGACGAGCGCTTCCCGGAAGGTCATGACGCGCGACAGCGTGGCCCGCCAGTCGGCGATGGCGCTGAAATTGTCCACGAACCAGCGCAGCGAATTCTGCACCTGGTTGAAGGCTCCGACGACCATCATCAATTGGCCGAAAGAGAGCTGTCCGCCGAAATAGCCCGGCGCGGCAATGACGATCGGCGCGACAATCCCGAGCCAGCCATAGCCTGACGTGACCCAGGTGAGCCGCGTGACCGATCCGATCAGCCGGGTCGTCACCGCGAGGACGCGCTCCAGCTCCTCGTTGAGCCGGGTCTTCTCGTCCTGCTCGCCGGCGTTCAGCACGATCCCGTCGGCGTTCTCGCTGACCTGCACAAGCGCGAAGCGCATATCCGCCTCGCGGGCATAACGCTCGACGCCGATATTGATCAGCGGGCGCCCGACGCGCCAGCTGACCCAGGATCCCGTCGCCGCAAAGATCAGGGCGCACCAGACCATGTAGCCCGGGATGACAAGGCTGGTGCCATTCAGGGAGAGGACGATTCCGCTCGACAGGAACCAGAGCACACCGATGAAGCTGACGAGAAGCAACGACGACTGGAAAAGACCAATGCCCAGGCCGGCCGAGAGTTCGGCGAGGTGCCGGGCATCCTCGTGGACGCGCTGGTCCGGATTGACGCCGATTTCACCGGCTTCCTGGAGCGTCACCAATCGGCGAGGGGCGAGCCATTGGTCGATCAGGTCTCGTGTCAGCCATTTTCGCGAGAGCAGCTTGATGGTCTGATCGAGCCAGGTCTGCGCGACATTGAGCACCAGCAGCACGCCGGCAATGGCGCCGAATTCCATCAGGTAGAACAGGAAGAGGCGGACGTTCTTCTGCTCTATCGCGTCGTAGAACGGCTTGTTCCAGGCGTTGAGCACGACCTGCATGCCGGACGTCGCCACGATCACCGTGATGATCGCGGCCGTCAGCAGAATGAACCGACCCCGGCCGGATGAATGCCAGAGTGCCTGGATGAAGCCCGTGAACTGCCGGAAGAACTCGACGAATTCGGAACTGAGGCCGTCCTCCGGCGGACGATCGGTCGCTTTTTGCATGGTTTCCGTCATATAGCGCCGCTCCTCCGCGCCGTCCCACCATAGCGAATGACACGGCAAAGTCCCCTTTCAATCCGATCGGGTGCCGAGACGGTGCGGGGCTGCGTCCGCCTCGAAAATATGAGAGGAAAGCTAGGCCACCTGAAGCCGGGGTGTCGCACATCGCCGTGATAATTGCGATCAGGGCGTAACATCGCTGTGTCCGTCGACGAAGAGTCGGAGTGTGAAGTGCCTGCGCAGGGTGATCTCTGGCGAGACTGGATGAAAGCGGCAAACCGCGGCGATGAGACGGCCTATCGGCGACTTCTCTCAGCGCTCGCTCCGGTTATCCGCGCCATGGTCCGCCGGACCCAGGGCGGCATGAGCGCCGGTGCGGCGGATGTTGAAGACGTGGTCCAGGAGTGCCTCTTGGCGATTCATTTGAAGCGTCAGACCTGGGATGAGGCGCTGCCGCTGCTTCCCTGGGTCGCCGCCATCGCGCGCAACAAGACGATCGACAATCTGCGGCGGCGCGGACGGAGATTGGAGCTGCCGATCGACGGCCTCGAGGAAATCCTGCCGGCGGCGGAGGCGGAGGAAAGTCTTTCGGCACCCGAGATCGATCGCGCACTCGCGGAGCTTTCGAAGACCCAGCGCGAGGTGGTGCGTGCCGTATCGGTGGATGGGGCCAGCATCCGGGAAACCGGCAGCCGGCTCAGCATGACGGAAGGCGCCGTTCGGGTCGCGTTGCATCGCGGGCTGACGGCCCTTGCGGCGAAGATGAGAGAGTTGAAGCCATGAAGACCGACGATCTGATCCAGGCGATCACCGCGGATCCCGTCATCCGCCGCCGACCGATCCGTCAATCGGTTCTGATCGCACTTGCCGCCTCGCTTCCCGTTGCGCTGATCCTGTTCTGGGTCCTTCTCGGCCCGCGCCCGGACATCGCCTCCGCGCTGGAGACCTATCGCTTTCCGCTGAAATTCGTCGTGACGGTATCGCTTGCCGCGAGCGCGCTTGGCCTGGCGCTTCGACTTGCCGTACCGGGCGCGGAAACGTCGCACCGTGCCCGGTGGCTGATCGTCGCGCCGGTGATTCTCCTTCTCGCCGTCTTCGTCGAACTCGCCGTCGTGCCGATGCCGGACTGGCCGGCACGATGGCTCGGCCGCAATTGGCTCGTATGTCTCGCCTGCATACCGGTGCTTTCGCTCGCGCCCCTGGTGGCTCTGCTCGCCGCGCTGCGGAGCGGAGCGCCGTCGAACCCGGCACTCGCCGGAGCCGTGGCAGGCCTCGCGGCAGGAGCCGTCGGCGCGACGTTCTATGCTGCGCATTGTCCCGACGATTCGCCCCTCTTCGTCGCCACTTGGTACGCCCTCGCGATTGCCGCCGTGACGGTGATGGGGGCGCTCCTCGGAGCGCGCCTGCTACGCTGGTGAGTGTGGCCGGCATTCTCGAACGCCGCTATAGAAGCGGCGGAGGAGGAGGCCGCTTTCGAGAGCCGCCTCTGCGGAGATGGGCGGGGAGGCCTCATGAGCGGGTTCATACTGGCGATCGACCAGGGCACGACGTCGACGCGGTCGATCGTCTTCGACACCGACTACCGCGTTTGCGGTCTTGGGCAGCAGGAATTCGCGCAGCATTTCCCGCGCTCCGGCTGGGTCGAGCATGATCCGGAGGATCTCTGGCGGACGACGCTGGCGACGATCCGCTTTGCGCTCGCCAACGCCAAGATCGCGGCATCCGATCTTGCCGGCATCGGCATCACGAACCAGCGCGAGACGACGATCCTCTGGGACCGGGCCACCGGCAAGGTGATCCACAATGCCATCGTCTGGCAGGACCGGCGCACGGCCGACCAATGCGACCGACTGAAGGCGGAAGGCGCGGAAGCCCTGGTCCGGCAGAAGACCGGCCTCCTGCTCGACCCCTATTTCTCCGGCTCCAAGATCGCTTGGCTGCTCGACCATGTCGAGGGCGCCCGCGCGAAGGCGGAACGCGGCGAACTCGCTTTTGGCACTGTCGACAGCTACCTGCTCTGGCGCCTGACGGGGGGCCGGGTCCACGCAACCGACGCGACGAACGCCTCGCGCACCCTCCTCTTCGATATCCACCGCGGCGAATGGGATGACGAATTGCTGCGCCTCTTCGACGTGCCGCGCTCGCTGCTGCCGGATGTGCGCGATTCGGCCGACGATTTCGGCTCGGCCGATCCCGACATCCTCGGCGCGGCGGTTCCGATCGCCGGCATCGCCGGCGACCAGCATGCTGCGACGCTCGGCCAGGCCTGCTTTTCCCCCGGCATGATGAAGGCGACTTACGGAACGGGCTGTTTCGCGCTCCTGAATACCGGCTCGGATCCCGTGCCGTCGCAGAACCGCCTGCTGACGACGATCGCCTATCGGCTCGATGGCAAGACGACCTATGCGCTGGAGGGCTCGATCTTCGTCGCCGGCTCCGCCATCCAATGGCTGCGCGACGGGCTCGGCATCATCGACCGAGCGGACCAGTCCGGGCCGATGGCGGCAGCAGCCGATCCGCATCAGGACGTCTATCTGGTTCCCGCCTTTACCGGACTGGGCGCTCCCTGGTGGGATGCCCATGCCCGCGGTGCCCTTTTCGGCATCACCCGCTCCACAGGGCCCAAGGAAATCGCGCGCGCAGCGCTTGAATCCGTGTGCTTCCAGACCCGTGACCTGCTCGACGCCATGCAGCGCGACTGGGCGTCGGGCGGCGAGACGGTGCTGCGGGTCGATGGCGGCATGGTTGCCAGCGACTGGACGATGCAGCGACTGGCCGACATCCTCGACGCGCCGGTCGACCGCCCCGTCGTCCTGGAGACGACGGCCCTTGGCGCGGCGTGGCTCGCCGGCCGACAGCAAGGCGTCTGGCCCGGGGAAGAGGGCTTCTCCGCCGGATGGCACCGCGAGCAGCGCTTTCTGCCCGGCATGACGGGCTCCGAACGCGAAGCGAAGCTCGCCGGCTGGCATGATGCCGTGAAGCGAACGCTGACGGCCTGACGCGTCCCGCGGCGGACGGCTGCGCCGCCATGAGGGCGTCATGACGGAGTCGTTAAGCTTCACTCCCTACGCTACCGGGCAGCACAGCCCGGCGAGAACGCCGATTCCGGCAATTGGGGTAAGAACCATGGATATCGACGAGGTCCGACGCCGCGCCTATGCGATGCCGCTGACCAACCCGTCCTATCCGCCGGGACCCTACCGCTTCTATGATCGCGAATTCATCGTGATCACCTACCGGACGAGCCGCGAGGCGCTCGAAGCCGTCGTCCCCGCGCCGCTTGAGATCATCGACCCGATCGTCAAATACGAGTTCATCCGAATGCCGGACTCGACCGGCTTCGGGGATTATACCGAAACCGGACAGGTCATCCCGGTCCGCTTCAACGGCCAGACGGGTGGCTATGTCCACGCCATGTACCTGGACGACGACGCGCCGATTGCCGGCGGCCGCGAACTCTGGGGCTTTCCCAAGAAGCTCGCAAAGCCGAAGCTCGTGCATGAAAGCGAAGTGATCGTCGGAACGCTGCACTATGGCAGCGTGCTCTGCGCTGTCGGGACCATGGGCTACAAGCACAGGCCAGCCGACGAGGACGCCATCCTCGCCTCCCTGAAGGCGCCGAATTTCCTGATCAAGATCATTCCGCATGTCGACGGAACACCCAGGATCTGCGAACTCGTGCGCTATTACACGCAAGACATCACGCTGAAAGGGGCCTGGACCGGACCGGCCGCGCTGGATCTGCGGCCGCATGTCAGCTGCGATGTCGCGAAGCTGCCGGTTCTCGAGGTTTTGTCAGCCGTCCATTTCAAGGCCGACCTGACGCTCGGGCTTGGCGAGGTCGTCTACGACTATCTTGCACCCGCGACCTGACCGGCGGGCTGGCCTTTATCGGCTGGAGCCGCAGGGGCAAGCGGCTTTCCCATCGCCTCTTGAAGTCGGCGCTGCCCTGCGCAATACGCCGCGCAAGGCGCGGGTTTGCGTGTCGGGATTCTGCTTTCGTAAACAGTTGAGGCCTAGGACTCCGACAGCGGTAGCAACGGATATCCGGGAGGAAGCCGTGACGGTGCAGCGAGGAATCGAGCGGCCGGAAGGAGGGGGAGGCAAGCGGCAAAGCCCGGCAACCCCCCACTCCCCGCGCAAGAACGATGCGGTTCGCGGCACCCTGCGAAAAGTTGACGCCCACAGCGCGCCCCTTCCACTGGATGATACCGCAAGGGCGCGATTCCAGCGCGCCGGCGGGTTGTCGCTCGACGTCGACGGCCGCGAATGCCTGCGGGGGCTGTCGCGGGAGGAATCCGTCGAATATGTCGAGTTGCACCGTCGCGGGCTGGACAATGACGACGCGTCGTTCTTGCGGTATATCCTTCTCGGTGATCGCCATGTCGTTGCAACCGCCAAAGGCGGCGGCTGACGAGCTTTGCGAGCCGGGGACTGATCGAAGACTGCGGCGTAGGCGCTGGACGGATTCATCCTCGCCAAGGCCTGAACGTTCAAACGACCCAACTGCCTCGAGGATATTCATGTCGAAACGCCGCATTGCCATCGCCGTTGCGCTGGCCGCGACCGCGCTGACGCCGGTTGCCGCGCCGATCCTGGCGCGCCCGGCCCTCGCCCAATCGGCGGCGCCCGCCCCCACGGCGGCACAGGCGCTGTCCTGGCCGCGGACCTTCGCCGTCGGCGATCAGACGCTGCAGGTCTATCAGCCGCTGATCGAAACCTGGAACGGCGATCAGATCGGCGGCCGCGCCGCGATCGCCCTGGGCCCGAAGGATGGCACGCCGATCTACGGGACAGCCCGCTTCACAGCCAGCGTCTCGATCGACAAGCCGACACGGCTGGCCTATCTGAGCCAGCTTTCGGTCAGCCGGGTTGATGTCCCGACCGATCCGACGCAGGACGCCACGCTGAAGACCGCGCTCCAGTCGCGCGTGCCGGCGCAGGGTTGGACGGTTGCGCTCGACCATCTGGAGACGAGCTACGCCGCCGGCAAGGGCCTCACCGCCGAACTGAACGTTCCGGTGAAGAACGACCCGCCGAAGATCGTCTTCCGCTCGGTAGCCACCGACCTCGTCCTCATTTCCGGTGAACCCGTCCTTGAGCCCGTCGACGGCGCTTCGTCATTCCGCCGGATCGCCAATACGCGCGCGCTGATCCTCGTCGGCCCAGACAACATCTACCACGCCCAGGTCGCCGGTTACTGGTACCAGTCGCCGAGCCTTGATGGTTCCTGGGTTGAGACGACCACGGTCGATCCAAGCGTCGCGGATGCCGCCAAGGTCGCCAGCAAGGCCAGTGCTCCGGACGCCATGCTGCCGGAAAGTGGCAAGAAGCCCGACAAGCCGCCGCAGATCCTCGTCACCGACGCGCCGACCGAGCTCATCCTGACGACCGGCGAGCCGCAGATGGCACCGGTCACCGGGTCGACGCTGTTGCGCATGACCAATGCCGATCACGCGGTGTTCCTCGATCCCGACAGCAATCTCTATTACGTCCTGATCTCCGGGCGCTGGTTCAGCGGCCGTGGGGGTCCGAGCGATCCCTGGGCTTTTGTGCCGGGCAGCAGCCTGCCGGCTGGCTTCGCCAAGATCTCGCCACAGGACCCCGGCGCATCGGCTCTCGTCTCGGTCCCCGGGACGCCGCAGGCCAAGGAAGCTGCCATTGCAGCGACGATCCCGCAGACCGCAACCGTCAAGCGCTCGACGGCGCTGGACATCAAGTATGGCGGCGCGCCGAGCTTCGTGCCGATCCAGGGGACGAAGCTGCTCTATGCAGCCAACACCACGACGCCGGTCATCGAGCTTGATTCCGGCCGCTATTATGCGCTTTCGGACGGTATCTGGTTCGTCTCGCAGTCGCCTACCGGTCCTTGGATGGTGGCTGATATCGTGCCGGACGCGATCTACACGATCCCGGTTTCCTCGCCGCTGCATTACGTGACCTATGTCCAGGTCTATTCCTCGACGCCGGACACGGTGATCGTCGGTTATACGCCGGGCTATTTCGGCGTGAATGTGAGCGATGGGCTGGTCGTCTACGGCACAGGCTACCCGTGCACCGGCTATGTCGCCGACGCTGTCTGGTATGGCTGCCCGGTCACTTATGGCTATGGCGCCAACTTCATGCTCGATACGGCGGTGGGCTTCGGCTTCGGCTTCGCGGCCGGTTATGCTTGGGGCGCGGCAACGCCCTATTGGGGTCCCTATTGGGGCGCCGGTCCCTGGGGCGGCACTTGGAACCACGTCAACATCAACCAGACCAACATCTATGGCCGCTGGGGCGGCGAAGCCACAGCCACCCATTCCTGGGGTTACAACGCCTGGACCGGCAATGAATGGTCGACGCGCAGCGTCAGCGGTGAGACCGCCGGCGGCACGAATTTCGCCGCTCGCTCCGGCGCGGCGTTCAACCCCTATACCGGCAATGGCGCCGCCGGTCGGCAATCGGCCAGCTACAATGCCAACACGGGCATTGCCCATGCGAGCGAAGGCGGCATTACCGACACCAACGGCAACATCAACGCGGCCAGCCGCGGCGTGGCCACCAACACCAAGACCGGCAATAGCGTCGCCTGGAACAATGGCAACGTCTACTCCGATCACGACGGCAATGTGCACCAGTACAGCGACACCAATGGCTGGCAGACCCATAGCGACAGCGGCTGGCAGGACGAGCACGACACCAACACGATGAACGATCTCGACAACCAGCGCCAGTTCCAGAGCATGGGCCAGGACCGCGTCGACAATTTCAGCAATGCTGGCGGTTTCGACAGCTTCGGCGGCGACCATTCCTCCGATTTCGGCGGGGGTGAGCGCTTCGGAGGAGACAGCTTCGGCGGGGGCGGTGGATTTGGCGGCGGCCGGTTCGGAGGCGGCGGCTTCGGCGGTGGTGGATTTGGGGGCGGGGGCCGCCGCTAGCGCTTAGCGGGCCCAGGATAGTGGAGCGCGTCGAGCTTGGCCTCGACGCCTCCGAGTTCGGAAAGGGTCTCGCCGAGCCGGCCTCTGAGCTTGGAGAAGATCTTGACGGCGATGTCCGGATACTCGGTCAGCATGCGGCGCATCAAGGTGCCGTCGATCTCGACCACTTCGGAATCGACCACGGCCGTCGCCGTGGCAGGCCGCTTCGTCTCGACGAACAACGCCATTTCCCCGATGAGCACGCCCGGACCAAAGCGGCCGAGCGGCACCGTCTCCTCGCCCTTGTGGTGCGAAAGCTCGATCTCTCCGGTCATGACGACGAAGCCGGAAAGCGCCTTCGACTCGGCGCGAAACAGAACGCGACCGGCCGGAAGCTCCAGCCGGATCGCGCTGAATGCGAGCAGACGCAGCTGGTCGCCGGCGAGATCCGCGAACAGCGGAACGCGGGTCAGGAGCGCAATGTCTTCCGCGAGGGTCATGAACGGGCCGGGCGCTTCCTGGAGCGCAGTCTGATGAAGCAGGGACGGTTCGCGCCAGGGAACGCGACGGACTGACGAGTTAAAAGCATCTCCGCGCCCGAACGAAGGGCAAACAGGCTAAGGCATGAGCTTGTACCCGCCAGCCTCCGTCACGAGCAGTTCGGCAACCGAAGGCTCGCGCTCGATCTTCTGCCGCAGGCGATAGATGTGGGTTTCAAGCGTATGCGTCGTAACGCCTGAATTATAGCCCCACACCTCATGCAGCAGGACATCGCGCCCGACCACCTTCTCGCCGGCCCGATAGAGAAACTTCAGGATCGAGGTTTCCTTCTCGGTCAGGCGGATCTTCTGGCCGCGCTCGTCGAGCAGCAATTTGGCGCTCGGCCGGAAGGTGTAACGTCCGATGGTGAAGGTCGCGTCCTCGCTCTGCTCGAATTGCCGAAGCTGGGCACGGATACGGGCGAGCAGGACGGCGAAACGGAACGGCTTGGTGACATAGTCGTTCGCGCCGGATTCCAGCCCTAAAATCGTGTCGGATTCGGAATCATGCCCGGTCAGCAGGACGATCGGCGCCTTGAAGCCACCCTTGCGCAGCAGCTTGACCGCCTCGCGGCCATCCATGTCGGGCAGGCCTACATCGACGATCATCATGTCGACCGGCTCGGAACGGGCGCGCTGGATGCCTTTACCTGCCGTTGCTTCCTCAAGGAGTTCGAATTCCTCATAGAGCGACAATTGCTCGACGAGGCTTTCCCGGAGCAGATCATCATCGTCGACCACGAGGATTCGTCTTGCCGCCATGCTACACCTTCAATCTCGGCTCCGCCGCCACTTCACCGGAGACATTGTTCACGAATCCCGTCAAGGTTTAGCCCTCATCAGCCCGGCGACGCAAGCAGGGCAAGGATTTCGGGAAAGCGGATGCGACCGCAACAGCATCTAAGGGTCAGAGCGGTACCGGGCGCCCGGCAGCGTGGATGGCTCTTCTTTGGCGGGCAGGTCTATCCCTGCGCCCTCGGGCGCGCAGGGATCACGCGGGCGAAGCGCGAAGGCGATGGCGGGACGCCCGCCGGGGAGTTCTCTCTGCTTTGCGTGCACTATCGGGCCGACAAGATGCTTCGTCCGCGCACGGGCCTGCCGCTTCGCGCGATTCATCCGGATGATGGCTGGTGCGACGCGGCCGCGGACCGCAACTATAATCGCCCGGTGCGACTGCCCTATCCGGCAAGCCATGAGCGGATGCGCCGCGACGACGATCTATACGACGTCGTCGTCGTTCTGGACTGGAACCTCTCCCGTCGCCACAAGGGGAAGGGTAGCGCGATCTTCCTGCATTTGGCCCGGCCCGGCTTCCTCCCGACGGAAGGTTGCATAGCCGTGACCGCACCGGTCATGCGGCGCCTGCTGGCGGGGCTGCGGCCGGGGGCGAGGATTAACATCGCCGGCTGATTGTCCATCTCCCTTTGCATCGCCACAGAGGATGCAGCATTCTCTGCTGCATTGCGGCATGTCTTGCCGTGCTTCGATGGAACTCCCATGAGCCTCAAAGTCTATCTCGCCGGCCCGGAGGTCTTCCTCGCCAATGCCCGCGAGCAGCTCGACCGCAAGATTGCGCTGACCCGCGCCGCCGGGCTTCAGCCGATCGCACCGGGGGATCTTTCAATTCCGCCACAGCCGACGCAGCGCGAGCTCGGACATGCCATCAGCGCGATCGACGAGAGCATGATGGACCGCGCCGATGCCATCATCGCCAATCTGACGCCCTATCACGGCCTGTCCGCCGATTCAGGAACCTGCTTCGAGCTCGGCTATATGTGCGCCCAGGGTAAGATCGCCTACGGATACACCAATGTCGCCGCCGATATGCGGACTCGCTCCGTCGCGCTCTATGGTAACGACGTGCACCGCGATGCGAGCGGACGGCTGCGCGGTCCGGACGGATTGATGATCGAGGACGTCGACATGGCCGATAACCTCATGCTGCAGGGCGGCATCGAGCGGCGCGGTGGCCGGCTCATCATCCATGACGCCGCGCCCGAGGCGCGCTACACCGACACCACGGCATTCGAGATCTGCCTGCGGCTTGTGGCCGAACGCGGAGCGCTCGTCTCCTGAACGTTCAGAGCGGCGGCCTGGAACCGAAGATCGCCCCGCCGACACGCACAAGGGTTGCGCCAAACGCGATCGCCGTCTCGAAGTCGCCGCTCATGCCCATGGAGAGCTCGGCAAAGCCGATTTCCTTGGCGAGCTTGGCAAGGAGCGCAAAATGCGGGCCCGGCGCTTCATCGGCCGGCGGGATGCACATCAGGCCGGAGATGACGAGCCCATGCTCGTCACGACATCGCTCGACAAAGGCCCGGGTCTCGCGTGGCGCAATTCCGGCCTTTTGCGGTTCGAGCCCGGTATTGACCTGGACGAAGAGCTGCGGCCGGCGGTTCTGGCGGACGATCTCCGAAGCGAGGGCGGCGGCGATCTTGTCGCGGTCGACCGTATGGATGGCATCGAACAGCGCCACCGCCTCACGCGCCTTGTTCGACTGCAGCGGACCGATGAGATGGAGTTCGATATCCGGTGTGGCCTCGCGCAATGCCGGCCATTTGCCCTGCGCCTCCTGCACGCGGTTCTCGCCGAACCGGCGCTGGCCGGCATCGATCGCCGGCTGGATCGCATCGGCCGCGAACGTCTTTGAAACGGCGACCAGCCGGACCGAGCCAGGCGCGCGGCGCGCGGCTTCCTCAGCGGCTGAAATCCGGGCCTGAACGGCGGAGAGTTGCTCGGCGACACGAAGGGACATGGCATTTCCTCGGGGGTTCGCAGCCGGTAGCACGCGGATGCGCCCGGCTCAACCGACGAGCCGGGCCGCTTGGCGGTTGACCGCGCGCCGGCTTTCTGGTGAAGGTCGCAGCCTGCTCAGGCGGCGCGCCAGTCTTGCCTTGTTGCGCCGCGCTTTCCCCAATTCGACGACGGATCATGACGATAGAACGCTACAATCCCCGCGACGCGGAACCCCGTTGGCAGAGCGTCTGGGCCGATCGCGGCATCTTCGAGACGAAGAACGACGATCCGCGGCCGAAATACTATGTGCTGGAGATGTTCCCCTATCCGTCCGGGCGCATCCATATCGGCCATGGCCGCAACTATGTCATGGGCGATGTCGTGGCGCGCTTCAAGCGCATGAAGGGCTTCAACGTCCTGCATCCGATGGGATGGGATGCGTTTGGCCTGCCGGCGGAGAATGCCGCGATCGAGCGGAACAGTCATCCGAAGATCTGGACCTATGAAAATATCGAGGCGATGAAGGGCCAGCTGAAGCTGCTGGGCCTTTCGCTCGACTGGAGCCGCGAGATCGCCACCTGCGATCCGGCCTATTATGCCGAGCAGCAGAATATTTTCGTCGATTTCTTCGACAAGAGCCTCGTCTACCGCAAGGAGAGCGAGGTCAATTGGGATCCCGTCGACAATACCGTGCTCGCCAATGAGCAGGTGATCGAAGGGCGCGGCTGGCGCTCCGGCGCCCTGGTCGAGCGGCGCAAGCTGTCGCAATGGTTTTTCAAGATCACCGCCTTCGCCGAAGACCTGCTCTCGGCGCTCGACGGGCTCGACCGCTGGCCGGACAAGGTCCGCCTGATGCAGAGGAACTGGATCGGGCGGTCGGAAGGCCTGTCGCTGCGCTTCCGGCTCGATGCCTCGACGGCGCCCACCGGGTCAACCGAGATCGAGGTCTATACGACTCGTCCCGACACGCTCTATGGCGCCTCCTTCCTCGCCATCGCCGCGAACCATCCGCTGGCCGAAAAGCTGAGCGAATCGAATGCGCAACTCGCCGATTTTATCGTCGAATGTCGCCGAGGCGGCACCTCGGCCGAGGCGATCGAGACGCAGGAGAAGCTTGGCTTCGACACCGGCGTGAAGGCCGAGCACCCGCTCGTGCCCGGCTGGTTCCTGCCGGTCTATGTCGCGAACTTCATCCTGATGGATTATGGCACCGGCGCCGTCTTCGGCTGCCCGGCCCATGACCAGCGCGACCTGGACTTCGCCCGCAAATATGGCCTGCCTGTCCAGGCGGTCGTCCTTCCCGAGGGTGAGGATCCGGCCAGCTTCGCGGTCGGCGATATTGCCTATGATGGCGACGGCCGCCTGTTCCATTCGGAGTTCCTGGACGGCCTGTCGATTCCGGACGCCAAGGACGCGGTCGCGAGGCGCCTGGAGAATCAGTCGCTTGGCAATGCGCCGCAGGGCAAGCGCCAGGTGAACTTCCGCCTGCGCGACTGGGGCATCTCGCGCCAGCGCTATTGGGGCTGTCCGATCCCGGTCATCCACTGCCCGGAATGCGGACCCGTGCCGGTGCCCAAGGCCGATCTGCCGGTTCGCCTGCCCGACGATGTCACCTTCGACCGCCCCGGCAACCCGCTCGACCGCCATCCGACATGGAAGCATGTCGCCTGTCCGAAATGCGGCGGTGCGGCGGTGCGCGAAACCGACACGATGGACACCTTCGTCGACTCGTCCTGGTATTTTGCGCGTTTCGCCACTCCCGCCAACATGCCGCCCCTGGCGAAAGAGGCGGTCGATCACTGGCTGCCGGTCGACCAATATATTGGAGGCATCGAGCACGCGATCCTGCATCTGCTCTATTCGCGCTTCTTCACCCGCGCGTTGAAGGCCTGTGGCCGGATCTCGGTGGCCGAGCCTTTCGCGGGTCTCTTCACGCAGGGCATGATCGTCCACGAGACCTATAAGGACGCGGCGGGCAAGTGGCTCTTCCCCGAGGAGGTCGAGAAGCGCTCCGACGGAACTTCGGTGAAGCGCGGCACCGAGGAACCGGTGACGGTCGGCCCGCCCGAGAAGATGTCCAAGTCGAAGAAGAACGTCGTGCCGCCGGAAATCGTCGCCGACAGCTACGGCGTCGATTGCGCGCGCTGGTTCATGCTCTCCGACACCCCGCCGGAGCGGGACAGCGAATGGACCGAGGCCGGCATCGAGGGCGCCTGGCGCTTCACGCAGCGCATCTGGCGTCTCATCAACGAGGCGGTCGAGCTCGCCGGTCCCGCCGCCACCTCAACGCCCGCCGAATTCGGCCCCGAGGCGACCGCGCTGCGCCGCAATGCGCATCGTCTGATCGCCAATGTCGAGGAAGATTTCGACCGCCTGCGGTTCAACGTGGCGGTGGCGCGCGTCCACAGCTTCGCCAACGGCTTTGCCGACGCGCTCGCCAGCGCGCGCGGCCGGGGAGCGGATCTTCCGGCCGATCTCGCCTTCGCGCTGCTGGAAGCCTCGCGTTATCTGGTGGCCGCGATCGGTCCGATGATCCCGCATCTGGCAGAAGAATGCTGGACGGTTCTCGGCGGCGAGGGCCTCGCGGCGGAGGCTGCCTGGCCGACTGCCGACCAGGCGCTCCTTGCCGAGGAGGACATGTTGCTGCCGGTTCAGATCAACGGCAAGAAACGCGCCGAATTGACCATCTCGGCAACGGCCTCCGATGCTGATATTGAGAAGGCGGTCATGTCGCTCGACGGCGTCGTTCGCGCTCTCGAGGGCCGTCCGCCGCGTAAGATCGTCATCGTTCCGAAAAGGATCGTCAATGTCGTCGTCTGATCGCCACCCCGATGCGACGAGGCACCCGACGCGCCGTGGCGCGGTGCTGATGTTCGCGACGCTCGCCATGCTGGCAGGCTGCACGGTCCGACCCGTTTACATGCCGGTCGCGGGCAATCAATTCAGCAGTGTCGATCTTTCGATGATCTCGGTCGTGGGCGGCTTCGATCGTGTCGGTCAGGAAGTGCGCAACAACCTGGTCTTCATCTTCACCGGCGGCAGGACGCCACCGCCGCCGAAATATACGCTCAACATCGAAGTCAAAAATTCCGAGTCACGCCTCGGTTTCACGACCGATTCCCTTGCGCCGGCCTATCAAGTTTCGATCGAGGTCAAGTTCGAGGTCAAGACGATCGCCGACGATCGTGTATTGATTCGCTCTTCATCGATTGGTCTTGCCTCCTATAACCGCTCGAACCAGAGCTTCGCCAACGAGCGCGCACGGATCGACGCGGAGAACCGGGCGGCCAAGTCGGTTGCCGACGAGATCAACCTGCGCATTGCGCTGGCGATCGCCAAGGACAAGCCCCCGGCCCCGGTCTATGTGCCGAAGGGCCCGAACCTTCCGCCGGGCGCGACGCCGGAAGTCATGAGCAACAACATGCAAAGCGGGTAGGGCGCGGGCCGCTTCATCGAAGCGGTTGCAGGCCTCCGCCTTCGGGAAATCGCGCCTTCGTGGCGGGCCGCTTTTCAGGCCGCTGAATTCGTTCTGGGGAGACCGCGCATGGTTGCCGTTCGCCAACAGGACGTCGACCGCATCTTGAGCCGGCCTGACCCTGCCCAGCGGGTCATCCTGCTTTACGGCTCCGATGGCGGGCTCGTCTCGGAGCGTGCTGCTTCCTTCGCTCGAACGGTTCTGGCCGGCGCCGATGACGCGTTCGGACTGGTCCGGCTTGATTCATCCGAGATCGCATCCGATCCCGGACGGCTCGCCGATGAAGCCCATACCATTCCGCTTTTCGGCGGCTCCCGCGTCATCCGCGTCCGCGTGTCGGGCAACCGACCCATCCTGAATGCCGTCGAGGCGGTACTTCGTTCGCCGCCTAAGGATAGCTGGATCGTTCTGGAGGCAGGCGAGATTCGCAAGGGCGTGGGCCTCCGCAAGCTCTGCGAGGCCGCGCCCGGCGCGGCCGCCATTGCCTGCTATGCGGACGAAGGCCCAGCGCTAGAGCGATTGATAGACAGCGAACTATCGGCCTTCCGCCTCGATCCCGAAGCACGCGCGCTACTGCGCACGCTGCTGGGTTCGGACAGGCTGGCAAGCCGCTCGGAGCTCTCCAAACTGGCGCTCTTCGCCCGCGGACAGGCGACAATCAACGTCGAAGATATACGTACCGTCATTGGCGATGGCGGGGGCTTCGCGGCCGACGACGCTGTCGATGCGGCGGCCACGGGCGATGCCGAGGGCCTCGACCGGAATTATCGCCGCATCCTGGCCTCCGGCACGCCGGCCTACGTCGTCGCCTCGGCGGCGCTGCGCTATTTCCAGCATCTTCACCGCATCCGCGCCGCCATCGAAGCTGGAGAATCGACGCAAAGCGCGATGGACCGCGCCGGCGGAGCTATCTTCTTTCAGCGCAAGGCGAAGCTCGAACAGGCGGTTCGGGTCTGGACGGGCGACCGGGTACTCTCCGCGCTGGAACGTCTCGACCGCGCCATCCTCGACAGCCGCCTGAAGGCCGCAATCGGCGACGAGATCATCGGCCAGGCCCTCCTCTCGATCGCTGTCCTGGCCCGCCAGGCTCGCCGCCTCACGACGTAAAGCGGAGCGGACCCTCCCTCGGGGTTGAGACCCTGGCGCTCGGACCGCGGTGGCGGCGGGATCGCAAATAGCTATTGAAGGATGCGGGTGGCGATCAGCGGCACTTATGCGTCGCCAACGCCCGCTATTCTCGCTTGAGCAGCCGGCATACCCCGTCGAGCTGCTCAAGCGTGCTGTATCCGACGCGAAGCGTGCCCGAACCATCGCGCCGGTGATCGATCGTGACGACGAGGCCGAGCATGTCGGAAAGCAGACGCTCCAAGGCCCGGGTGTCGGCATCCTTTTCCGGACGCGGCTTCGTCTCGCCGCGCCTCGGCTCCTGCTGCGTCAGCGCCTCGGCATCACGCACGGTGAGCCCGCCCTCGACAATCCGGGCCGCGACGGCCGCCGGATCATTGACGGTGACCAACGCACGCGCATGTCCGGCCGTCAGCTTGCCCTCACGCAGATAGGTCTTGACGCTGTCGGGCAGCTTCAACAGCCGCAGCGTATTGGCGACATGCGGCCGGCTCTTGCCGATGACATCGGCGAGCGCCGTCTGGGTATAATCGAACTCGTCGATCAGCTGCTGGTAGCCGAGCGCTTCTTCCAGCGCATTGAGATCGGCGCGCTGCACATTTTCAATGATGGCGAGTTCGAGCGCCTCCTTGTCGGAAACGTCGTTGATGATGACCGGGACGTCGTGCAGGCCAGCGCGCTGGGCGGCGCGCCAACGCCGCTCGCCGGCGATGATCTCATAGGCCTCGCCGCCGCCGCGCACTGGACGAACCAGGATCGGCTGAACGATCCCCTTCTCGCGGATCGACGCCGTCAGATCGGCAAGATCCGCCTCTTCGAAGGACTTGCGCGGATTGCGCGGATTGGGCGACAGGAAGGCGACGGGAACCCGTCGCGACGAGCGAGAGCGCTCATTGACCACCGCCTCCGTATCGACATCGCCGATCAAAGCTGCCAGGCCGCGGCCGAGGCGTCGGCGAGATCCATCTTCGAAACTCATGAGGATACTCCCGGGCTAGTCGAATGATATTCCGGCCGCGACATCGTCATGCCGCCCGCAGGCGCTTCTCGCGCTGGATGATCTCGGAAGCGAGCCGCAGATAGGCCTGGCTGCCCGTCGATTTGAAATCATAGAGCAGCACCGGCTTGCCATGCGACGGCGCCTCGGAAATGCGGACATTGCGCGGGATGATCGTGTCATAGACGGCGGCGCCCATATGGGCGCGCACATCCGCCACCACCTGGCCGGCGAGATTGTTGCGGCTATCGAACATGGTCATGACGATGCCATGGATCGAAAGCTCCGGATTGAGCGCCTGCTTGACCTGCTCGACCGTCAGCAGCAACTGGCTGAGCCCCTCCAGCGCGAAGAACTCGCATTGCAGGGGCACCAGGATCGAATGCGACGCCGACAGCGCGTTGATGGTCAAGAGGTTCAGAGACGGCGGGCAATCGACCAGGACATAGGTATAGTTTCGGCCACGAATCGATTCCGCGCGCTGCATATGACTGGCGAGGGCGCGGCGTAGACGGAAGGCGCGATCGGATCGGCTCGCAATCTCCAGCTCGACGCCGAGGAGATCCATCGTCGACGGCGCAACCGAGAGCCGAGGCACGGCGGTCTCGACGACGATTTCCGACAGAACGGCATCGCCCACCATCAGATCATAAGTCGAGCGCAGCCGGCTCCGGCGGTCGATGCCGAGCCCGGTCGAGGCATTGCCCTGCGGATCGAGATCGACGATCAACACCTCCTCGCCGATCGCAGCCAGCGCCGTGCCGAGATTGATCGCCGTCGTCGTCTTGCCCACGCCGCCCTTCTGATTCGCAAGCGAGATCACCCTCGGATGCGGAGGAAGCAGGGAGGGGGGCGAATAGTTCTCATTCAGGGTCATCGGAGGCCTCTTCCAATGAACTATTAACCCGCCGGACGGCGCTCCGCCCGAAGGATCTCGACGACGGAACTGTCCGCGTCGATCATGCTCTTGTGTCTTACCAGATCGAGCGACCAAGATTTAGAGGCTTCTCTCAGTTCCCCCTCGAAATCTGCACCTTTATGAAAGGCTGCGCGGGCGCCAGAGGCGAACAGGGGTTCGCTGAGGTCGAGAAGCGAAACGAGCGGCGCCAGCGCGCGGGCACTGACATAGTCGACCGGCTCGACGAAATGCTTCAGAACCGATTCGATCCGCCCTTCATGCACCATCGCCGGCGCGCCAGTCTCCCGGACGACGGTTCGGAGGAAGGCGCATTTGCGCTGATTGCTCTCGACGAGGTGCACCGCGGCTCCATCGCGGCCCGTTAGTAGAATCGCGGTGACCAAGCCTGGAAGTCCGGCGCCGCTGCCAAGATCCGCCCATCTGAGAGCCGCAGGAAACAGGGCGACGAGTTGGGCCGAATCCGCGATGTGTCGCCGCCAGATCTGGTCCATGGTCTTCGGGGAAACGAGATTTTGCGCCGGCTGCCACTTTCGGAGCAGCGCCACATAGATCTCGAGCCGCGCCATTGTTTCACGTGAAACAGGGAGGATCCGCGCAATCGCCCCGGGCCCGTCTACGACGGCGCTCGCCGGCCTTCGAAGGCCGCCCATCCCACCATCGCTCATGCCACACCTCGTATGGCTGGGCGCCGGCTCCGCGCAAGGATCAAGGCCAAGGCCGACGGTGTCATTCCCTCGATCCGGGCTGCTTGCCCAAGCGTGCCAGGACGGACCAACGACAGCCGCTGCTTCAGTTCGTTCGAAAGCCCATCCATGGCGCTGAAATCTATATCCTCAGGCAGCGCGACACCTTCGTCGCGACGTACCGCTTCAATGTCATGGCGCTGCCGATCGAGATAGACGGCATATTTCGCATCCGATTCGATTTGCGCCAGCACACCCACCTCAAACAAGCTCAGTTCTGGCCAAATCGCGGCGAGACGCTGCGGCGTGACATCCGGATAGGCCAGGAGATCGAAGGCGCTGCGCCGGACGCCATCCTGATTGACGCTCAGACCATGCCGCGCCGCCTCGGTCGGCGTCAGGTTCGCCGCGTGAAACGCGTCACGCGCCGCAACGAGCGCCGCTAGCTTCTCGCCATACCGGCGGCGACGTTCCATCCCCACGACACCGAGCGCATCGCCCCAAGCGGTCAGACGCTGGTCAGCATTGTCGGCACGCAACGACAAACGATATTCGGCGCGGGATGTGAACATGCGGTAGGGCTCGCTAACGCCGCGCGTGACGAGATCGTCAATCATAACGCCGATATAGCTGTCGGAGCGCGCCATAACGACGCCGTCCCGGCCACCGGCCCGCAGCGCCCCGTTCAAGCCGGCAACAATGCCCTGCGCCGCGGCCTCCTCATAGCCCGTCGTGCCATTGATCTGTCCCGCCAGAAACAAGCCGGCGACCCGCTTCGTTTCCAGCGTCGGATGCAATTCGCGCGGATCGACATGATCATACTCAATCGCATAACCGGGACGCAGGATCACCGCGTTCTCAAGCCCCGGAATCGACGCGACCAGCGCCCGCTGCACGTCTTCAGGCAGCGAAGTCGAGATGCCGTTGGGATAGACCGTCGGATCGTCGAGCCCCTCCGGCTCCAGGAAGATCTGATGCCCGTCCCGCTCGCCGAAGCGGACGACCTTGTCCTCGATGCTTGGACAATAGCGCGGTCCGCGGCTTTCGATCTGGCCGGAATACATCGGCGACCGCGCCAGGTTGGCCCGGATGACACGATGCGTTTCGTCCCCCGTCCGGGTGATAAAGCAGTCCACCTGTGGCCGTGTGATTGCCTTGGTCAGGGTCGAGAACGGCTCCGGCTCGTCATCGCCCTTCTGGCGCTCGAGGCTGGCCCAATCGATCGTCCGTCCATCCAGCCGCGGCGGTGTCCCGGTCTTGAGTCGCGCCAGCCGAAAACCCGCGCGCTCCAGCGTGCGCGACAGGCCCATGGCCGGCTGCTCGCCCATTCTCCCCGCTGGAAAGGACCGCTCGCCGATATGAATGAGGCCGCGCAGAAACGTACCGGTGGTAATGACGACGCTGGCGCAGGTCAGATCACGGCCATCCGCTAGGCGAACGGATTGAACCGCACCGTCCGAGACGACGATATCGTCGGCCTCGCCTTCAACGACGGTCAGATTGTGCGTCCCTGCGATCGCCGCCTGCATCGCCTCGCGATAGAGCTTGCGATCGGCCTGCGCACGCGGGCCGCGCACGGCCGGACCCTTGCGCCGATTGAGCAGACGAAACTGGATACCCGCCGCATCAGCAACCCGGCCCATCAATCCGTCCAGAGCATCGATCTCGCGAACGAGATGGCCCTTGCCCAGACCACCGATCGCCGGGTTGCAGGACATGATCCCGATCGTGGCGTGGCTGTGGGTGACCAGCGCCGTGCGGGCGCCCATGCGCGCGGCGGCAGCGGCGGCCTCGCAGCCCGCATGACCGCCACCGATCACGACGACATCAAACGCGCTCCTGGCGTCGTCCATGGTTCATCAAACTCCGAGGAAATGGGTTCGGCTGTCAGACCGCACGCGGAACCGCGCCTTGGCCCGACAATAGCCGCACCGCAAGGCCATAGCCGCAACCGTGCCTGTCGTCAAAGCCACAACTGTTTCACGTGAAACAACGCCGCCAATTACACCGCTTTCGCAGCAGCTCACTTTCCGATGCAGAACTCACGAAAGATCACGTCAAGCCATTCATCCACATCGATCCGCCCCGTTAGCCGGCCGATGGCATCGCCGGCCTGCCGCAAGCGCTCGGCCTTGAGCTCGGCCGCCGTCTCCCCGACCGCGAAGCGCAATGCCGTAACGGCGGTGCCGAGTTCCCGCCGCTGCCGCTCCCGTGTTATCAGGGCGGCCGGACGTGGGTTCAACAGGCCTAGCGCCGTGACGATCGCCGCCTTCAGATCCCCGAGCCCGGAACCGTTGGCTGCCGAAACCGCCACGTCATATTGGTTCGGACCCGAATCGATCCGTGCGAGATCCGTTTTCGTCCTTACGCGGATCACACCTCTGATCGTCGACGGCAGATCCTCCGGGGCCGCGATCTCGCCGTCGGAGAGGACGAGCACAAGGTCCGCCGCCCCGCCGCGAACCCTGGCACGCCGAACCCCCTCGCTCTCGACCAACCCAGTCGTCTCGCGAAGTCCGGCAGTATCGACCAGAGTCACCGCGTAACCTTCCAGATCCATGGCGACCTCGATCATATCGCGCGTCGTACCGGCTTCGGCCGTCACGATGGCCACATCCCGTCGCGCCAAGGCGTTCAGCAGGCTCGATTTGCCAACATTGGGAGCGCCGAGCAGCACCACTTCGAAGCCCGAACGGACGCGCTCGCCAAAATCCGCCGCCCGCAGATGGCCTTCCATCTCCTGTGCCACGGCCTCCGCGACTTCATCCGCCGCCGAGCCGATCAACTCCGGCACGTCGTCCTCATCGCTGAAATCCAGCTCGGCCTCCAGATATGCCCGAGCCTGGATAAGCCGCGCCCGCCAGTCCTCGGCGATTTTCCGCATGGCTCCGCCGGCAACGCCGACCGCCTGGCGACGCTGCGCTTCCGTCTCCGCCGCGATCAGATCCGAGAGACCCTCTACCTCGGTCAGGTCGGCCTTGCCATTGGCGAAGGCCCGACGTGTGAACTCGCCCGCTTCCGCCGGCCGGTAGCCGGGGAGCGAAGCCAGAGCGGATAGCGTGGCGGCGACAACAGCGCGTCCACCATGGACATGCAACTCCGCGACGTCCTCGCCGGTGAAGCTCCCAGGCGCTGCGAAATACAGGATCAAAGCCCGGTCGAGGCTGCCGCCCGAACGATCGCGCAGGGTTGCGAGGGTGGCGATCCGCGGCGCCGGAACATGCCCGGCCAACGTTTCGAGTCCGAATCGAATCCCGGGTCCGCTGGCCCGGATGACGGCCACGCCGGCTGGGGGCATGCCGCTGGAAAGCGCAAAGATCGTCTCGCCGCTCATTGTCATGCTCGACCCGTTGTCATTCGGCGCTACTCTCTCCCGCGAAACGATCGGAAGGCCTGACATGAGCAAAAACCTGCTGCGTCATGAGACCAGCCCCTATCTGCTGCAACATCGCGATAACCCCGTCCATTGGCGGGCCTGGAATGCGGCGGCTCTCACCGAGGCTGCGACGCTGAACCGCCCGATCCTGCTGTCCGTCGGCTATGCGGCCTGCCACTGGTGCCATGTGATGGCCCATGAATCGTTCGAGGACGTAGAGACCGCCGCCGTCATGAACGCTCTGTTCGTCAACATCAAGGTCGATCGAGAGGAGCGGCCCGACCTGGACCAGATCTATATGGCGGCGCTCCACGCGATCGGCGAGCCCGGCGGCTGGCCTCTCACCATGTTCCTGACGCCGGACGGCAAGCCGATCTGGGGCGGCACCTATTTTCCGAAACAGGCGCGCTATGGTCGTCCCGGCTTCATCGATGTGATGCGCCGTGTAGCCGAGGTCTATGCCGACGATCCAGTCGGAGTCACAGAGCAGGCAAGCTGCCTAACGGCGCACCTGTCCGCGCCGCCGAGGCA
Source organism: Kaistia algarum (assembly GCF_026343945.1). Taxonomy (NCBI): domain Bacteria; kingdom Pseudomonadati; phylum Pseudomonadota; class Alphaproteobacteria; order Hyphomicrobiales; family Kaistiaceae; genus Kaistia; species Kaistia algarum. The sequence goes on along the minus strand of NZ_JAPKNJ010000001.1, from coordinate 2,068,262 downwards.
GGATCGCACGGCCCAGCTCGACGGGGCCTTGCTGGACCAGGCGGGACATTCCCTGCTCGGCGTCATGGACCCCGAGCTAGGTGGAACGCGTGGCGCCCCGAAATTCCCGAATTTCCCGCTCCTGGACTTCCTCGCCCGGAGCGCCGAGCGGACCGGCCGCGTCGACCTGACGGAAGCCGTCGACGCCGCGCTTCACGGCATGACCGCAGGCGGCATCTTCGATCATGTCGGCGGCGGTCTCGCGCGCTATTCGACCGATCCGAAATGGCTTGTGCCGCATTTCGAGAAGATGCTGTCCGACAATGGATTGCTGCTCGAACGTCTAGCCTTCGCGGTCCCGCTCGACGAGCCCGACCACCTGTTTCGTGACCGAATCGAATCGACGATTGCCTGGCTCGAGCGGGACATGCGGCTCGACAACGCGCTCTTCTGCGCCAGCCTCGATGCCGATTCCGACGGCCATGAAGGCGCCTTCTATGTCTGGCGACGCCATGACCTGGACGAACTCCTGACCGAAGCCGATGCGGGCTTCATCGCCGCGCTCTACGACATTTCAGCCGAAGGCAATTGGGAAGGCGTTTCGATCCCGAATCGTTTGCACCCCCACCCAGTGCTAAGCGAAGCGGAGGACGCTCGCCGACGTCGCATTCTTCAAACGCTGCGAATCGCGCGCGAGCGCCGCCCGCATCCTGCCCGCGACGACAAGCAACTCACCGACTGGAACGCCTTCGCCATTGCCGGCCTTGCGGCAGCCGCCTTTCGGCTGGATCGATCGGACTGGCTCGCTCTCGCAGTCGATGCCTTCGCGGCAACGGGGACTATCCTCCAGCTGGCCGGAAGGCCGGTCCATGCCCACCGCGCTGGCCGCCATATCGGACCTGCCTTCTCGTCCGACCTCGCTGCCCTCGCCCATGCCGCGCTCTCGCTGCATCGCGCGACGCAGGACACCGCCTATATCGACGAGGCCATCCGGCTGCTGGGCCTCCTTGACAGCCACCACGCGACCGGCGATGGCGGATACTTCTTCACGGCCGACGATGCCGAACCGCTAATCCAGCGTCGACGCGACCGACAGGATGACGCCGCGCCCAACGCGCACGGTCTGGCGGCCGATGCACTCATCCGCCTCTGGTCGCTGACGGGAGAGGACCGCTTCCGCGCCGAGGCCGACGCGCTCCTGGCCGCGGCGGGCGGCAGTATCGCGGCCAACGCCTTCGGCGCGGCAAGCCTTCTCGCCGCGCTCAATCTGCGCATCCGTGTGAGGAGTATCGTTATCGTGGCGCCAAATGTCGAGGCCGCCGAGCCCCTGCGCCGCGTCGTCGCTCAGAACTGGCGCTCGAACTGGACGCTGGATATCCGGACGGACGGAGCCACGTTGCCGTCCGATCATCCCGCCCATGGCCGCGGCGCCATCGAGGGCCGCGCGACCGCCTATCTGTGCCGGGAAGGCTCGTGCTCGCTGCCGATCCAGGAACCCGCCGAATTGGCAGATCAGCTGGTCGAAGGCTGAACCGGACCGCGACAAGCGCCTCCGCGGTCCCGCGGAAGCGCTCCGCTTCCGGATTCCGATCAGGTATTCATCTGATCGAAGAAGTCCGAATTGCTCTTGGTCTGCTTGAGCTTGTCGAGCAGGAATTCGATCGCGTCGACCGTGCCCATCGGCATGAGGATGCGGCGGAGCACATACATCTTCTTGAGCACATCCGGCGGAACCAACAGCTCCTCCTTGCGCGTACCCGAGCGGGTGATGTCGATCGCGGGGAAGGTGCGCTTGTCCGCGACCTTGCGGTCGAGGATGATTTCCGAGTTGCCCGTGCCCTTGAACTCTTCGAAAATGACTTCGTCCATGCGGCTGCCGGTATCGATCAGGGCCGTGGCGATAATCGTCAGCGAACCACCTTCTTCGATATTGCGCGCGGCGCCGAAGAAGCGCTTCGGCCGCTGCAGCGCATTGGCATCGACGCCGCCGGTCAGCACCTTGCCGGACGATGGCACGACGGTGTTGTAGGCACGGCCGAGGCGTGTGATCGAATCGAGCAGGATCACGACGTCGCGGCCATGTTCGACCAGCCGCTTCGCCTTTTCGATGACCATCTCGGCGACGGCGACGTGGCGCGTCGCGGGCTCGTCGAAGGTCGAGGAGATCACCTCGCCTTTCACCGAGCGCTGCATGTCGGTGACTTCTTCCGGACGTTCGTCGATCAGAAGAACGATCAGGTAGCATTCCGGATGGTTGACGGCGATCGACGACGCGATGTTCTGCAGGAACACGGTCTTGCCGGTACGCGGCGGCGCAGTGACAAGCGCGCGCTGGCCTTTGCCGAGCGGAGCCACGAGATCGATGATTCGCGGCGTCATATCCTTCGAGGCCGGAACCTCGAGTTCCATCTTGAAGCGCTCATTGGGATAAAGCGGCGTCAGATTGTCGAAATGGACCTTGTGGCGCGCCTTGTCCGGATCTTCGAAATTGATCGTGTTGACCTTGAGCAGCGCGAAATAGCGCTCGCCATCCTTGGGGCTGCGGATATAGCCCTCGACCGTGTCGCCGGTCCGCAGCGAGAAGCGGCGGATCTGGGAGGGCGACACATAGATATCGTCGGGACCCGCCAGATAGTTCGCGTCGGGGGAGCGCAGGAAGCCGAAGCCGTCCTGGAGAACCTCGACCACGCCCTGGCCGACGATCTCGACATCGTTTCCGGCCAGCTGCTTCAGGATCGCGAACATCAATTCCTGCTTGCGCAGGGTGCTCGCATTCTCGACCTCGAGCTCTTCCGCGAAGGCAAGAAGCTCCGTCGGCGATTTGGACTTGAGGTCCTGTAGTTTCATTTCACGCATGTGTCTTGCGAATCTCGCTTGGATTCAACGAAGAATGGTTCGTCAGGGGATTGGCAGAACTTCAACCAGCGGCGGCTTCAAGGGCCGGCGGTGCGGTGCTTCCATCAACCCTGGCAGGCCGACTGGCACCCGTCTGCTTCGATAAGATGCCGCACCTTAATCGCTCGAACGCCGATCGGCAAGCGCAACGCTCACGAAAGGTGTCGTTTCGTTTCAGAATGGCTTTACCACGACGAGAACGACGATAACGATCATCAGGATCGTAGGGATCTCGTTGGCAAGCCGATAGCCTCGTTCGGAGATACGATTGCGATCCGCGGCAAAGTCGCGGCGCCGGGCGGCAAGCCACATATGGAAAGCGCTCATGGCGACGACAAGGGCGAATTTCGCCATGAACCAGCCCTGCTGTGTCCAGCCGCCATCCCAGGCAAGCCAGAGACCGGCAAGCCAGGTGACGATCATCGCCGGATTCATGATGATCCGCAGCAGCTTGGCTTCCATGACCTTGAAGGTCTCGCTGGCTTCCGAACCGACCGCCGCGTGGCTGTGATAGACGAAGAGGCGGGGCAGGTAAAAAATGCCCGCCATCCAGCTGATCACCGCGATGATGTGCAGCGCCTTGATCCATTCATAGCCGGCCATCCTCGTCTCCTATCCGCGTATGCGGCGCACGAGCTGTTCGACATGCGCGATGGGCGTTTCCGGCACGATACCATGACCGAGATTGAAGATGTGGCGGGCCCCTTCCATCGCGGCAAGGATCGAATCGATACCCGCATCCAGAGCGGCACCGCCCGTAACCAGCGCCATCGGATCGAGATTGCCCTGCAAAGCGACGCGGTTCTGCGTCTCCCGCCGGATGGTCTCCAGATCCACAGTCCAGTCGAGCCCGATAGCATTGGCTTCCATCGCCGCCGCATAGGCCGACAGCGCCCGATCCGCGCCTTTGGGAAAACCGATGATGCGCGCACCCGGAACGCGGGCCCGCACGCCGGCTGCGATCCGGGCCGCCGGACCCAGCGACCAATTGGCAAACGATGACGGCGACAGAACGCCGGCCCAGCTATCGAAGATCTGCACAGCGTCGGCGCCAGCCTCCAACTGCGCCACCAGATAATCCGTCGAAGCGATGACCAGCGCTTCGATCAGGCGCGCAAAGGAATCAGGATCGGCCAGCCCAAAGCGACGGGAGGGCGCCTGGTCGCTCGTGCCGCGCCCGGCGATCATGTAGGTGGCAACCGTCCAGGGCGCGCCGCAGAAGCCGATCAGAGCCGTTTCCGGAGCCAATGCCGCACGAACGCGGCGCACCGTCTCGATCACCACACCGAGATCGTTGACGACGGCACCCGTCTCCCGGCTTCGGGCCAGAACCTCGACAATCCCCGCCGCATCGATCGGATCGAGCCGGGGTCCTTCGCCCTCGACGAAACGAACGTCGCGGCCAAGCGCCTTGGGGATCACCAGAATGTCGGAAAAAAGGATAGCAGCATCGAAGCCGAAGCGGCGGATCGGCTGCAATGTCACCTCGGTGGCGAGATCGGGCGAAAAGCAGAGATCGAGGAAGGAGCCTGCCTTGGCTCGCAGCTCTCGATATTCAGGAAGATAGCGTCCCGCTTGCCTCATCAGCCAGATTGGCGGAGAGGCCAGGCTCTCTCCGTCCAGCACGGCCAGCAGCGGAGAGATTGGGCGAGAGCCGGGGTCGCGCTGCACAGGCACCTTCCAATCAAGAGAGAGAGTCTAGAAATGTTTCTTCTTATTGACCGGGGATTAGCGTCATTCCTATCCATCCACAATGCGGCGCATTCGTAAGGCCACCAGCGCTGGTTTGGGCCGCTCGCAGGCACCCATGTGGAAATGTTAACGCACCCGGCGGCGCATCGGCCTGAATCTTAACGGATCTTGCCCATTCGTTAAAATTGTAACGATCTGGTCCGCTTGTTAAGAACTCGTTCATAATTGGCTATCATTACGGCTTGTCCCCGATTCCCGCGAAAGGCTCGGATTGGATCCCCAGCCCCACTGCCTGTTGATCCTTTCGAGCGGATCGGGGAGAGTTCGGCCTTGAGGCTGGAGTGGGCGATTTCGTCCCTATTTTTCCACAGCCCGGCGGAGCGACTGTGAAGAACGAGGCGCGCCACCTTCATCTCCATCTTGTCTCCGACGCGACTGGCGAGACGCTCATTACCGTCGCCCGTGCCGCTTCCGCGCAATATCCAAGCGTTGCCGTCGTCGAGCATCTCCATTCGATGACGCGGGCGCCCAAACAGGTCGAGCGGATCCTCGCCGATATCGAGCGCGAACCTGGCATCGTCCTGTTCACCCTGGTCGATCGCGCCATCGCCGATCCGCTCGAGCTGGGCTGCCGCGAGATCGCCGTGCCATGCTTCTCCGTCCTCGGCCCGGTGCTGCAACTCTTCCAATCCTATCTTGGCGCTTCCAGCGAAGGCCGTGCCGGGGCCCAGCATGCGCTGGACGGCGAATATTTCCGTCGCATCGAGGCGCTGACCTTCGCGATGATGCATGATGACGGCCAGCTCCCCGAAGAACTAGACCTCGCCGAAGTGGTGATTCTCGGCGTCAGCCGCACCTCGAAGACGCCGACGAGCATCTATCTCGCCAATCGCGGCGTGCGCGCGGCCAACATCCCGATCGTTCCCGGCGTCGCCTTGCCGGTGCAGCTCGCCGAGGCGAAGCGGCCATTGATCGTCGGGCTGATCGCGACGCCGGACCGGATCGTGCAGATGCGCGAGAACCGGCTTCTCGCCTTTTCCCAGGTTCCCGGCGGCGATGTCTATGTCGACCGCGCCGCCGTCGCCAACGAAGTGGCGGCGACACGCAAGATTTGCGCGCGCAATGGCTGGCCGGTCATCGACGTTACCCGCCGTTCTATCGAGGAAACGGCGACAGCGATCCTGGCGCTGCGCCGCGGTGAACAGAACCGAATCCGCGAGGCTCTTGGACCATGATCGTTCTCGCTTCCTCCTCCAGAGCGCGCCAGTCGCTGCTGACCCACGCCGGAATCCGCTTCGAGGCGTTATCCCCGGGCGTGGACGAGCGTCGCATCGAACGTTTGCTGGCAGCGGGTGGAGCCTCGCCTGGCGATCTCGCCATCGCGCTCGCCGATGCCAAGGCGCTCGCGGTGCTGCCGCTGCGACCCGACGATATCGTCATCGGCTCGGACCAGGTGCTGGATCTGGCGGGCGAGCGCTTCAGCAAACCTGCCGACCGGGCGGCGGCGGCCGACCAGCTGGCGCGTCTCTCCGGCCGGACCCATCGCTTGAATTCGGCAGTATCGATCGCGCGAGGCGATATCGTCGTTTGGCGCCATATCGCCACCGTCTCGCTCACGATGCGGTCGCTTTCGGAACGGGCGATTTCGCGCTATCTGGACGCCGCCGGCGAGGATGTCCTCCATTCCGTCGGCGCCTATCTGATCGAAGGCATCGGCATCCAGTTGTTCTCAGCCATAGAAGGCGATTATTTCGCGATTCTCGGCCTGCCGATGCTGCCTCTCCTCGAAGCGCTGCGCGAACTCGGCGCCCTCGAAAGTTGATCCCGCCGATGTCCGCCTTTGCCGTTCCCACCGCCTGCATCCTTGGCTGGCCCGTGCGCCATTCGCGCTCGCCTCTGATCCACCGTCATTGGCTCGGTCGCTACGGCATCGCGGGTGACTACATCCCTCATGCGGTTCCGCCGGAAAAAATCGCTGGCTTCCTTCGTGCCTTCCCCGCCAGCGGATTCGTCGGTGGCAATGTCACGGTCCCGCACAAGGAGATTGCCTTCGCCTCGGTCGATCGGACTGATGCGGTGGCCGAGGCGCTCGGCGCCGTGAACACGATCTTCTTCGAGGACGGCAAGCTCGTAGGTGCCAACACCGATGCGCCGGGCTTCCTCGCCAATCTCGACCAGAGCGCATCGGACTTCGGTGGACGCGGCGGTCCGGCGATCGTGCTGGGAGCCGGCGGCGGCGCAAGGGCGGTCATCTGGTCGCTGCGCGAGCGGGGCTTCGCGCCGATTCATGTCGTGAACCGCACCCGCGCTCGCGCGGAAGCGCTCGCGGAGCGATTCGGCGCCGCCGTCCGGGCGGCGGGCTGGGAGGATCTGCCGGCGCTGCTGCCTTCGGCGTCCATTCTGGTCAACACCACATCCCTCGGCATGGAGGGCGAGCCGCCGCTGGAGATCGATCTCGAGCCGGCGCCCGACGAACTTCTCGTCACCGACATCGTCTATGTTCCGCTGGTGACGCCGCTGCTCGCCAAGGCACGCCAGCGCGGCCTTGCCACGGTCGACGGCCTCGGCATGCTGTTGCATCAGGCGGCGCCCGGCTTCGAGCGCTGGTTCGGTACACGTCCCGAGGTGACGGAGGAACTCCGGCAGCTTGTGCTCGCCGACATGGAATCCCGATGATCACCATCGGCCTTACCGGCTCGATCGGCATGGGCAAGTCGACGCTCGGCCGTTTTTTCGCGGCGCGAGGCGCCCCTTTGCTCGACGCCGATGCCATGGTCCACGCCCTCTATCGCGGCGCCGCCGTCGATCCGGTTGGGCAGGTGTTTCCGGACGCCATTCGTGATGGAGCCGTCGACCGCGCGCTCCTCTCGGCCGAAATCGCCCGGCGGCCAGCGGCGCTGGCCGAGCTGGAAGCGATCGTCCATCCTCTGGTGCGGGCCGGGCAGGCGGAATGGCTGGCGAAAGTCCGGGGCGCCGGGCATGCCTTCGCTGTGCTCGACATTCCGCTGCTGTTGGAGACCGGCGGCGAGACGCGCGTCGACGTCGTGGTGGTGGCCTCGGCTCCATCGCAGATCCAGCGCGCCCGCGTCCTGGCTCGTCCCGGCATGAGCTCGGCGAAGCGGGACGCAATCCTGGCGCGGCAAATGCCCGATGCGGAGAAACGCGGGCGCGCGCATTTCGTCGTCGATACGGGCGGGGCGCTGGAAGCGGCCGAACGCCAGGTGGACGACATCCTGCGCGCGCTGGCTGCCAGCGCAGCGGCGCGAGGTGTCAGGGGATGAACGCCCTCGAGGCTTGTACGGCCGAAGGCGACGCCGCAGGATAACAGCGGCAAAAGGAAGAACGAATTTGCGCGAGATCGTTTTCGACACCGAAACCACCGGCCTCGAGCCGTTGAAAGGCGACCGGCTGGTCGAGATCGGCGGCATCGAGCTGCTCAACCACATCCCCACGGGCCGGAGCTATCACGTCTATGTCAATCCCGAGCGCTCGATGCCGGTCGAGGCATTTCGCGTTCATGGCCTCTCGGACGAATTCCTCGCCGACAAGCCGCTGTTTCGCGATGTGGTCGACGATTTCATCGCCTTCATAGAGGGCGCGACGTTGATCGCTCACAATGCGACCTTCGATATCAGCTTCATCAATGCGGAATTCGCGCGGCTCTCGCGTCCGCCGATCCCGCCGGACCGCGTGATCGACACGCTGATGCTGGCGCGTCGCAAGCATCCTGCCGGGCCGAACTCGCTGGATGCGCTCTGCTCGCGCTACGGCATCGATACGTCGAAGCGTACGCTGCATGGCGGCCTGCTCGACGCCGAACTGCTGGCGGAGGTCTATATCGAGCTGATCGGCGGGCGCCAGCCGGATCTGGTTCTGGTGAGGGCGGAGGAGAGGACGACAAGCTCCGGCATCGCCGGGTCGGCCGTGCGACGGCCGCTGGTGCGGCCTGCGCCGCTCGCCCCGCGCGGCAACGAGGAAGAGTTCGCCGCGCACGAGGCCTTTGTTGGGAAGATCAAGGACGCACTCTGGAGCCGCTATGCGGCGGCAGAGGCGGAGTGATCAGCTAGGGCGGCCAGAAGGCTGCGTCTGGGCGAATTCCATCAGGCGCTGGCGATACAACGCGGTGAAATCGACCGGATCGATAAGCAGCGGCGGGAAGCCACCATTGCGCGTCAGGTCGGCGAGGATCTGACGAGCGAACGGGAACAGCAGCCGCGGGCACTCGATCATCAGCAGCGGCGGAAGGTTTTCCTTCGGCACATTCGTGATGCGGAACACGCCAGCATAAAGCAGCTCGGCCACGAAGAGGACCTGATCGCCGTCGGTGGCGCGGCCCTCAAGGCGGAGTTCGATTTCGAAATCCTCCTCGTCCAGCGGGTTCGCCGAGACGTTGATGCCGATATTGATGTTCGGAGCCTGCCTGCGCGGACCGAGCGAACGCGGTGCTCCGGGGTTCTCGAACGACAGGTCCTTTACGTACTGGATAAGGACCGTGAGGTTCGGCTGCGCGCCGTCTTCATTGATATCGGCCATGGCATGGCGCTCCTGTCGACTGGCGGAATTCGATCGTCCGCTTTCGGACGGCTCGCTAACACTTCCGAACCGGCGACACAAGCGCGAGGGGGGCTCCGGCGCGCGACGGCTTGACAGCACCGCCCTTCATCGGGCTTGAGAGCTTGACGCTCTTGGATCGGCGATCGACCATGACCAGATATAGGTTAAGGTCATGCGCGACCGGGTCTAGCGGCGCTACCGAATTGGGACAGGATGCCATCGGCATGAGCTTTGATATCTACACGCTGATATTCCTCGTCCTCGCGGTCGTGATCTTCTTCAAGCTCAGAAGCGTGCTGGGCCAGCGCACGGGCACGGAGCGACCTTCTTTCGATCCATTCTCAAGGCGCAACAAGAATGCCGAAAAGCCGGATGACGGCAAGGCGATCGACGCGCAGCCGGTTGGCGGCGCGGGGCAGGACGGCGGCAATGTCGTGTCGCTGCCGCGGCCCGAGGGCGCTCCCGCAGCTGTGGCTGCGGATGAGCGCATCGCGGCGGTGGCCACAGCCGGCTCGCCGGCGGCGATCGGCCTTGGCGCCATCCTGCTCGCCGACCGCAACTTCGATCCCGGGCAGTTCCTCGACGGCGCCCGCACCGCGTACGAGCTGATCGTAACCGCTTTCGCGCGCGGCGACCGCAAGGCGCTCAAGCCCTTGCTCGGCCGCGAAGTCTTCGACGGTTTCTCGAACGCCATCCAGCAGCGCGAGCAGAATGGCGAGACGGTCGAGTTCAACTTCGTCGGCATCGAGAAGGCGGAAATCGTCGACGCGGCGATGAAGGGCTCGACCGCGCAGGTCACGGTTCGGTTCGGCTCCAAGCTGGTTTCGGCCACGCGCGACAAGGCGGGCGAGGTCGTCGAGGGCGATCCAGTCCTCGTCGCCGATGTCACGGATGTGTGGACTTTTGCCCGCGACGCCAGTTCGCGGGATCCCAATTGGGCACTGGTCGCGACCGAAACGGTCGAGTGAGCTGTTCTTGCCATGCCGTCCGTGGGTCTCTTTCCGGCCGAATTCGACGCGCTGGAAGGCTGGGCGGCGGATGATCACGCCGCGGCTTTTGCTGCCTTCCGCCTGAGCGCTGCCCACGCGGCAAACCAACCGCCCAAGACCCGCGCGCTCGGCATCGACGGCGCGGCGCTGGCGCGGATCGCGGCGGCTGCGCTCGCTCTGCCTCCCGTCCTGGACCGCGAGACCGCGCGCAGATTTTTCGAGAGCCATTTCGAACCTCGGATCGTCGGCGCCGATGGCTTCTACACCGGCTTCTATGAGCCGGAATGCGAGGCGCGACGTCAGCCCGAGCCGGGCTTTTCGGTGCCGCTGCTGCGTCCGCCGCCTGAACTCGTGGAAATCGACGAGCAGAGCCCGCCGCCCGCCCTTCCGCCCGGAATGCGTTTTGCGCGGCGGACGGCTTCCACTTTCGAGCCCTTCTTCGATCGCGGCGAGATCGAGCGTGGCGCTCTTGCGGGCCGAGGCCTTGAGATCGCCTGGCTCGCCGATCCCGTCGACGCCTTCTTCATCCATGTCCAGGGCGCGGCGCGGCTGAAGCTCGGCGACGGCAGCCTGCTGCGCGTTACCTATGCGGCGAAGTCCGGCTACGACTACACCGCGATCGGGCGCGTGCTTCTCGACAAGGGTGCGCTGCAGAGCGGCGGCGTCACCATGCAGACGATCCGTGCCTGGCTCGCAGCCCATCCGGATGAAGGCCGCGAGGCGATGTGGAAGAATCGCTCCTACATCTTCTTTCGCGAGGCGCCGGTTGAAAACGCCGCGCTTGGCCCGATCGCCGCTGCCAAGGTGCCGTTGACGGAAGGGCGCAGCCTCGCCGTCGACCGCACGCTTCACACCTTCCATATGCCGATCTGGATCGAGACCCGCCTGCCGGCCGAGGAGGGCGGCGGCGCCTTCAACCGGCTGATGATGGCGCAGGACACCGGGTCGGCGATCCTGGGACCGGCGCGGGGCGACATCTTCTTCGGCTCGGGCGAAGCCGCTGGCCGTGTTGCCGGCCGGATGGCCGCCAAGGGCCGCTTCGTCGTCCTCGTGCCGCGGCAATCGGTATGAGCCGGCGTCGCCGCGGCCTCTCCCGCGAGGAGAAGACCCTCTGGGAGACCGTCGCGCGCACCGTGGCACCCTTGCGGCCGGAGGAGGTGCCTGAACCGCCGCCTGTTGAGATCGGGGTCCCGGATCCGGCGCCCGCTTCCGCGTCGTCCAAGATGCCGGCTTTGGCGGCTTCACCGCCCCCCGCCAAGCCATCCCGCCCGCCGCTGCATCCGATCGAGAAGCGCACGCTGACTCGCGTCGCGCGCGGCACCACGCCGATCGACAGCCGCATCGATCTGCATGGCATGACGCAACTCGCCGCTCATGACCGCCTGCACCGCTTTCTGCGCGACGCGCAGGCTTCGGGCGCCCGACTCGTGCTGGTCATCACCGGCAAGGGCCGGCCGGGCTCGGAGGATCTTCCGCTCGGCGAGGAGCGCGGCGTACTGCGCCGGCGCGTGCCGCACTGGCTGTCCGAGCCGGGTCTCCGGTCGGTGGTCATCGGTTTCGAGGAGGCGCATCGCAGCCATGGCGGCGGCGGCGCGATCTATGTGCGGATCCGCAAGCCCCGCACGCCGGGCGGGATGGCGGGAGCGTGACGCCGTTCGGCAGCAAGCTGCGCGACATGCGCCGCGAGCGCGGCGTGACGCTGAAGGACATGGCCGCCGCGCTCGGCGTCACGGCGAGCTATCTCTCGGCGCTGGAGCATGGCAGGCGGGGCGCGCCGACCTGGCTGATGGTCCAGCGCATCATCACCTATTTCAACATCATCTGGGACGAGGCCGAGGCGCTGCAGCGGCTGGCCTCCCGTTCGCATCCGCGCGTGGTGATCGACACTGCCGGTCTCGATCCGGAGGCGACGGAGCTGGCGCATCGGCTGGCCGAAGATATCCGCCGGCTCAGCCGGGACGACCTTCGCGATATCGCGGCGCGAATAGAATCGGCGGCGAAGCGAGAGTCCTGAAGGCTATTGCCCGTCCGGGTTGCGGTTTCGTCGGACTGGTCGCACACTGATGGCGTGGAGCTCACCGGGGAGGCGACCATGCCGGGAAATGTTCGGTGCGTGCGTTTTGTGGCGCGGCTTGCCGCGCTGATCATGGCCGGCGGGATGTCGGCCGCTCTGGCGGCGGAACCCTATGTCGGCCTCTGGGCCAAGGATCCCAAGGACTGCGCGTCGAAGACGGTGCCGCCGCTGACCAAGGTCGACGAGGGCGGCGCCTATTGGGGCGAGTTCTATTGCCCGAGCGCCACCTTTACGCCGGATGGCGCCTCATGGATCGTCCATGTCGATTGCCAGGACCCGATGGCGGGACCCAGCGACGACGATCCATCGTTCGACTATCGCTTCTCGGTGATCGACGACAAGCTGCACTGGGATCCGGTCGGCGAAGGCACGGGCACCGTGCTGCAGCGTTGTCCCGGCTGAAGAGGTCTCAGAGCAGCGCGCGCAGATCCGCTTCGCGCTCGTTCACCAGCCAGCCATAGTAGTTTTCCTGGGGCATGGCCGATTTGTTGCGCTTGCGCTCCCGGGCCAGTTCGGCGGCGCGGACCTTGACGTCGCCGACATTGTACAGCGTCGCAGTGACGCCGGGATTCTTGGAGATATCGACGCCGGCCGTGTCGCGATAGACGTCGATCGACAGACGGATGATCGCGGCCATGTAGTCGAGCGACATGTCGGGATCCATGATCGCCTGATAGAGCTCGGGCGCCTGGTCCTCCGTCAGCAACGGCAGCTTGCTGGTGCGGTGAACGATGTCGGTGACGGTCAGCGCCGTCAGCGGATTGATCTGGCCGAGGCCGAAGGTCTGGCCCGCGAACATCGGCTGGAAGAACGTCTTGGAGAAGCGGTCGCGCGGGTAGGAAATCCCATCGACGGCCTTGCCGCGGAAGCTCTTGTCATAGACATCCTCGCGACAGTTCCAGAGGTCGTAATTGTTCTTGTAGGTATCGCAGCCGGCGAATTCGGGCTTTGCCAGGAATTCATCAATCGTCTGACCGCCGAACCCGAAGACAAGGTCCTTGGTGCCGAGATAAGCGAGCGCCTTGACGTAGTATCCCTGCGCGCTGTCGATCGCGCCGACATTATAGGTGTGCTCGCCGACGATCGCGCCGATCATGTGGATCGGATCGATACCGTATCGCGCTGCGGAACTCTTGATCGAGCGGATGAGGCCCTTGTCGCGTTTCAGGAGACCGTAGATCTGGCGATACTTCGCCTCGAAGCTCTCCTTGGTCTCGCCAACGCGCTTGATCGAACTCATGTCGATCGCCGGCTGCGTCTTCGAACGGTTGCCGGGCGGTACCATGACGGCCGCGAAGGCGGGCGTGACGAAGGCAAGGGCCAGGAGAAGGATGAAGGCTCTGCGCAGAAGCTGCATCAAGACGGCCGCCGGTCGAACAGGGGAGGGCCGCTCCGGCGTTTCCGGTTCGGCAGGCGGGCCTTATAGCATCCGGGATCGCCCGGCAAAATGGTGCGGCTGCCGACATGTGATCACGATCACGCGTCGTCAGCCGCTACGTCGTCAGAGGATATAGCGCGACAGGTCGACGTTGCGGGTCAGATCGCCGATATGCTTCTCGATATAGGCGGCGTCGACCGTAACCGTCTCGCCGGCCCGGTCGGGAGCGGCGAACGAGATCTCGTCGAGGATCCGCTCCATCACCGTCTGCAGTCGGCGCGCGCCGATATTCTCGATCGAGGCGTTGATCTCGACGGCGATGCGGGCGATCGCGTCGATCGCATCGTCGGTGATCTCCAGCGCAACGCCTTCCGTGCCCATCAGCGCGATATATTGCTTGATGAGGCTCGCCTCGGTCTCCGTCAGGATGCGGCGGAAATCCGACTGGGTCAGCGCCGAAAGTTCGACGCGGATCGGCAGCCGACCCTGAAGCTCGGGGAGCAGGTCCGACGGCTTGGCGATGTGGAAGGCGCCTGAGGCGATGAAGAGGATGTGATCCGTCTTCACCGGCCCGTGCTTGGTCGCCACCGTCGTGCCCTCGATGAGCGGCAGAAGGTCGCGCTGCACGCCTTCGCGCGAAACATCGCCGCCGCGGCCCTCGCGCGAGCAGATCTTGTCGATCTCGTCGATGAAGACGATGCCGTCATTCTCGACCGTCGCGATCGCCTCGGCGGTGAGCTGCTCGTCGTCGAGCAGCTTGTCCGATTCCTCGTCGATCAGGATCTTGTACGAATCCTTGACGTTGACGCGCCGCGTCTTGGTCTTGCCGCCGAACGCCTTGCCGAGCATGTCGCCGATGTTCATGACGCCAATCGAGGCGCCCGGCATGCCGGGGACCTCGAATTGCGGCATGCCGCCGGAGGCATCACGCACCTGGATCTCGATCTCCTTGTCGTCGAGTTCATTGGCCCGCAGCTTCTTGCGGAAGCTCTCGCGGGTCGCGGGAGACGAGGATTCGCCGACCAGCGCCGTCAGAACGCGCTCCTCGGCCGAGAGATGCGCCTTGGCCTCGACATCCTTGCGCTTCCTCTCGCGGGTCAGCGAGATGCCGACTTCCAGCAGGTCGCGCACGATCTGCTCGACGTCGCGGCCGACATAGCCGACCTCGGTGAACTTGGTCGCCTCGACCTTCAGGAACGGTGCGCCGGCCAGTCTGGCGAGACGGCGGGAGATCTCGGTCTTGCCGACGCCGGTCGGTCCGATCATCAGGATGTTCTTCGGCAGAACCTCTTCGCGCATAGACCCGGTCAGCTGCTGGCGACGCCAGCGGTTGCGGAGCGCGATGGCGACGGCGCGCTTGGCGTCGTTCTGTCCGATGATGAAGCGGTCGAGCTCGGAGACGATCTCGCGCGGAGAGAAATTGGTCATATCAGTCTCTGTCCTCGGCATCCCGCCTCATGATGAGCGCGGGACCGTAAATCGATGTGCGTCGGTCGAGGATGCGGAACCCGGCCTTGTGATAGGCCCGGATCGCCCGATGATTGTCGGGATCCGGGTCGGCGATGACATGCGGCACGCCTTCTTCGAAGCGCTGCCGCACGAATTCCGCGACCAGCCGCGGCCCATGGCCGAGACCGACGAGATCGAGTTCGCCGATGAACTGGTCGATCCCGATCGTTCCGATCGGCTGGTCCTGGTAGGGGTGATCCGCCTCCGCATGCGGATCATAGCTTTGCAGATAGCCGGCCGGCCGGCCCTCGATCGAGACAATATAGGGCGTGACCTCGTCTTCGATCAGATGCCGGCCGATCCGGTCGATCTCATCCTTGGCGGGCTCCCACCATCGGGCGACATGCGGCCTCTCAAGCCACGCCGCGATCCGGCCGAAATCTTCATCGGTCAACGGCCGAAACGCGTAGCGGGACGACTCGTCAGGCGGCATCGAGCTGTTCGAGCGTCACATGAGTGTTGGTGTAGACGCAGATGTCGGCGGCGATCGCCATCGCCTTGCGCGCGATCTGCTCGGCGCTCTGGTCGGTGTCCATCAATGCCCTGGCCGCGGCCAGGGCATAGTTGCCGCCCGATCCGATGCCCATCACGCCGCCTTCGGGCTCCAGCACGTCGCCCGTGCCGGTGAGAACCAGGCTGGTGGTCTTGTCGGCAACCAGCATCATCGCTTCCAGCCGGCGCAGATAGCGATCGGTGCGCCAGTCCTTGGCGAGCTCGACGCAGGCGCGCGTCAGCTGGCCGGGATATTGGTCGAGCTTGGCCTCGAGCCGCTCGAACAGGGTGAAGGCATCGGCCGTCGAGCCGGCGAAGCCGGCGATGACGCCGCCCTTGCCGAGCGGGCGAACCTTTTTCGCATTGTGCTTGATCACGGTCTGGCCGAGGGACACCTGACCGTCGCCGGCGATCACGACCTTGCCGGCCTTGCGCACGGTGATGATCGTCGTGCCGTGCCAGGGGCCGTAGGGATCGTGGCCCTGGCTGTCTTGCAGAGAGAAATGGGTCATGGAAGCTTTCCGGCGGGCCGCCTTGGTCCGATATGGCCCCGCGGCGACCCCTCTTGGTTGGAGAGCCTTATGTAGGCTGGACATTCGACAATGCAAAGGCTTGCGCGATGGTGTGGCTTTACGGCGTTTCGCCTGCTAAAAGCCGCGTGTTTCCAAGGATGAGGACGAGGCGATGCGCAGCGCGACGATCGAGCGCAAGACGAAGGAGACCGAGATCGAGGTGACCCTCGACCTCGACGGGACCGGCCGCTCGGACGTTGCGAGCGGCATCGGCTTCTTCGATCATATGCTCGACCAGCTCGCCCGCCACGGCATGTTCGACCTGACCGTCCGGGCCAAGGGCGATCTCCATGTCGACCAGCACCACACGGTCGAGGATGTCGGCATCGCGATCGGCCTCGCCTTCCGCAAGGCGCTCGGCGATTATCGCGGCATCACGCGCTATGCCGATACGCATCTTGTCATGGACGAGGCGATGACCCGCGCGGCGGTGGACGTGTCGGGGCGGCCTTATCTCGTCTTCAAGGTACCCTTCTCGCGGCCCAAGGTCGGCGATTTCGACACCGAGCTGTTCAAGGAGTTCTTCCAGGCCCTGGCCCAGAACGCCGCGATCACGCTGCACATCGAAAATCTCCACGGCGAGAACAATCACCACATCGCCGAGACCTGCTTCAAGGCAGTGGCCCGCACGCTGCGGGCCGCGGTGGCGATCGATCCGCGTCAGGGGGACAGGGTCCCCTCGACCAAGGGCAAGCTGGGCGACTGAGGCCATGACCATCTACACCGTGCACGTCCCGCCCGCCCGCGACCGCCGGGCCGGGCGCGACGCGTTCCGCGCCGTCTTCGTCAAGGAAGGCTTCTGTTGGCCGGGCCTGGTCGTGGCGTTCCCATGGCTGGTCTTCCGCCGCATGTGGATCGTGCTGGCCTTCTACATCATTGCGGGCGCCGGCATCATTGCGCTGTCGCGGCAGGAGGAGCTCATCCTCGTCGCGATGGCGGTTGGCGCCTTCGTGCCGCTGCTGCTCGGATTCGAGGGCAATGATCTGCGGCGGTGGCAGCTCGGCCTGCGCGGCTATGAGATGATGGCCGTGGTCGAGGCGGCCTCGCGCGCTGAGGCCGAGATCCGCTATTTCTCCGGGCGCCCGGAGCCTGTGGCGAAGGAGCCGCCGCCCGTGCCGCTGCTCCGCCCGCAGCCGATCGCACCCTCGCGCGGCGTGGTGGGGTTCTTTCCCGCGTCCGGAGGTGCATCGTGAGCATCGCCGTCATCGACTATGGCGCCGGCAATCTGCATTCGGTCCGCAAGGCGCTCGAGCTCGCATCGAACCTGACCGGCGTGAACGGTCCTGTCGTCGTCACCGACGATCCGGAGCGCGTCGCTGCCGCCGATCACGTGATCCTGCCCGGCGATGGCGCCTTCGCCGATTGCCGCGCCCATCTCGATGCCGTGCCCGGCATGATCGAGGCGATCGGTGAGGCGGTGGATCGGCGCGGCCGGCCCTTTCTCGGCATCTGCGTCGGCATGCAATTGCTGGCGACGCGCGGTATCGAATATGGCGCCACGCCTGGCCTCGGTCGGATTGCTGGCGAAGTGCGCCCCGTGGAACCGTCCGATGGGCGGCTCAAGGTGCCGCATATGGGCTGGAACACGCTGCAGGCAGGCCGCAGTCACCCGCTGCTGGACGATATCCCGCTCGGACCGGAAGGCTGGCACGCCTATTTCCTGCACGGCTACCAGCTCTATCCGGAGGATCCTGCCGATGTCGTGGCGAGCGCCGATTATGGCGGTCCGGTCACGGCGATCGTTGCGACCGGCAACCTCGCGGGCACGCAGTTCCACCCCGAAAAGAGCCAGAAGCTCGGCATCGCGCTCCTTGCCAACTTCCTGAAGTGGAAGCCCTGATGATCCTCTTCCCCGCCATTGATCTGAAGGACGGTGCCTGCGTCCGCCTGAAGCTCGGCGACATGAACGAGGCGACGGTTTTCAACCCCGATCCCGCCGCGCAGGCCCGGGCCTTCGAGGCCGATGGGTTCGAGTATCTGCATGTCGTCGATTTGAACGGCGCGTTTGCCGGCCGTCCGGTGAATGGCGCGGCGGTGGAGGCGATCCTGGCGAGCGTCAAGATGCCAGTCCAGCTCGGCGGCGGCATCCGCGATCTCGCCGGCATCGACGATTGGCTGGCCAAGGGCATTCGCCGCGTGATCCTCGGCACGATCGCGCTGCGCGATCCCGATCTGGTGCGCGAGGCCTGCCGTGCCCATCCCGGCCGCATCGTCGTCGGCATCGACGCCCGCGGCGGCCGCGT
Source organism: Kaistia algarum (assembly GCF_026343945.1). Classification (NCBI taxonomy): domain Bacteria; kingdom Pseudomonadati; phylum Pseudomonadota; class Alphaproteobacteria; order Hyphomicrobiales; family Kaistiaceae; genus Kaistia; species Kaistia algarum. The sequence goes on along the minus strand of NZ_JAPKNJ010000001.1, from coordinate 2,049,885 downwards.
CGCCGTCGAGGGCTGGGCCGAAACCTCGGAGCTGACGACGATCGAACTCGCCCGCCGCTTCGAGGACGCCGGCGTCGCCGCCATCGTCTATACCGACATCGACCGCGACGGCGTGCTGAAGGGATTGAACATCGGCTCGACGCTGGCGCTCGCCCGCGCCGTGCAGATCCCCGTCATCGCCTCGGGCGGCCTCGCCTCGCTCGACGACGTGCGCCGCCTGCTCGAACCGGACTGCCGCATCCTCGAAGGCGCGATCTCCGGCCGAGCCCTCTATGACGGTAGGCTCGACGCCAAGGAGGCGCTGAAGCTCATCCGCGCCACGCGGGAGGTGCTGAACTGATGCTGAAAACCCGCGTCATTCCCTGCCTCGACGTCAAGGACGGCCGTGTCGTCAAAGGCGTGCAATTTGTCGATCTCGTCGATGCCGGCGATCCGGTCGAGGCAGCCAAGGCCTATGACGAGGCCGGGGCCGATGAGCTCTGCTTCCTCGATATCACCGCGACGCATGAGAACCGCGGCACGATCCTCGATGTCGTGGCGCGAACGGCCGAGGCCTGTTTCATGCCGGTGACCGTCGGCGGCGGCGTTCGGGCGATCGAGGATATCCGGGCGCTGATGCTGGCCGGGGCCGACAAGGTCGCGATCAACAGCGCGGCGGTGACCGACCGGCGCATCGTCGCCCGGGCGGCGGAAAAATTCGGCGCACAGGCGATCGTCGTCGCGATTGACGCCAAGCAGACGCGCCGGCGCGGTGTGGACGGCGCCACGGAAGACCGCTGGGAGATTTTCACTCATGGCGGCCGCAAGCCGACCGGCATCGATGCCGTCGACTACGCGATCGAAGTCGCGTCGCTTGGGGCCGGCGAAATCCTGCTGACCTCGATGGACCGCGACGGCACGCGCGACGGCTTCGACCTCGCCCTGACGCGCACGATCGCCGATGCGGTTTCCGTGCCTGTCGTCGCCTCGGGCGGCGTCGGCAATCCTGGCCATTTCGTCGCCGGCGTTCGCGACGGCCATGCGAGCGCCGTTCTGGCCGCCTCCGTCTTCCATTTCGGCGACTTTACGATCCGGGAAGTGAAGGCGCATATGTTGGCGGCCGGCATTCCGGTTCGCATCGACGGTTGAGGACATCTTGCCCGATTTCACGCTCGCCGATCTGGCCGCCACTGTCCGCGCCCGCGCCCATTCCGGCGACCCGTCGTCCTATACCGCCAAGCTGATGGCGAAGGGATCGGCGCGGATCGCCAAGAAGTTCGGCGAGGAGGCGGTCGAGGCGGTGATCGCCGCCGTCGAGCGCGATAATGACGCGCTCGTCTCGGAAAGCGCCGATGTGCTCTATCACCTTGCCGTGCTGCTGGAATCGCGCGGCGTGTCGTTCGAAGCCGTCTTTGCCGAGTTGGCCCGGCGGACGGCACAGACAGGTCTTCAGGAAAAGGCATCGCGACCGGTGGAGTGATCCATCGCGTGAGGAGGATGGATGGACTGGATCCTGAGGCCGGAACATGCCCCGCATCGCGTCTTCGAGCGTGATGAATGGGCCAATCTGCGCGCCGACACACCGCTCACCCTTGACGAGGCGGATCTCGCTCGCCTCCGCAGCTTGAACGACCCGATTTCGCTGGAAGAAGTCGTGACGATCTATCTGCCACTGTCGCGCCTGCTGAATCTCTATGTCGCCGCGACGCAGCAGCTTTATTCCGCGACGCGGACCTTTCTCGGCAATGAGGATGGCAAGACCCCTTTCATCATCGGTATTGGCGGTTCTGTTGCCGTCGGCAAGTCGACGACGGCGCGTATCCTGACGGCCCTGCTCAGTCGCTGGGGCAATACGCCAAAGGTCGAGCTGATCACGACGGATGGCTTCCTCTACCCCAATGCCGTGCTGCAGCGCGAAGGGCTGATGGAGCGCAAGGGCTTTCCCGACAGCTACGATCTTCCGGCCTTGCTTTCGTTCCTCTCCGACATCAAGGCCGGCGCGAAGAACGTCTCTGCCCCGGTCTATTCGCATCTCGTCTACGATATCGTCCCCGGCGAGCGGGTGACCATCGACCGTCCGGACATCCTGATCGTCGAGGGCCTCAACGTACTACAGACGCCCCGCCTTCCGCGCGACGGCAAGGCCGTGCCCTTCGTCTCGGATTTCTTCGATTTCTCGATCTATATCGATGCCGACGAAGCCGACATCCATCGTTGGTACGTGTCACGCTTCCAGCGTTTGCGCGAGACGGCGTTCCGCGATCCGAACTCCTATTTCCACCGTTACGCGCTGATCCCGGAAGCGGAGGCGATCGAGATCGCCGAGCGGCTCTGGTCGCGCATCAATCTCGCCAATCTGCGCGACAACATCCTGCCGACCCGGCCGCGGGCCGATCTGATCCTGCGGAAGGGCGAGCATCACCGCATCGAGGAAGTCGCGCTCCGCCGGCTCTGAGGCGAGGGGAGAGAAGGGCGCTGCCGCAACTCGTTCGCAGTTGCGAAGATAGGCGTTGAACCCCTTTCCTGCCGGTGTTAAGGCCGCGACATCACCTTGAGACGGGAGGGCGGGCCATGCCGAAATGGATCGACAGGACCACGGCGGTCGCCTCGGCGTCGATCATGATCGCACTCGTCGTCATGGGCATCAAATATATCGCCTATGCGATGACGGGCAGCGTGGCGCTCTATTCCGACGCGCTCGAGAGCATCGTCAATTTGGTAACGGCGGTCGCGGCTTTCTGGGCGATCCAGGTCAGCCGCAAGCCGGCCGACAGCGACCATCAGTTCGGCCACCACAAGGCCGAGTATTTCTCGGCCGTGCTTGAAGGCGTCCTGATCGTCGTAGCCGCCCTGCTGATCTTCCGCCAGGCGTGGATCTCCTATGCCACCGCTAACACGCCCGAGAACACGCTGATGGGCCTCGCCGTCAATTCCGTGGCGACGGTGATCAACGGCGCCTGGGCGATGTTCCTGTTCCGCTTCGGACGCCGGCGACGCTCCCCCGCCTTCATCGCCGAAGCCTGGCATTTGACCAGCGACGTAATCAGTTCGCTCGGCGTGCTGGTCGGCCTGCTCCTCGTGGTCGCTACCGGCTGGGCGGCGCTCGATTCGCTCGTCGCCGTTCTCGTCGCCGGCAACATTCTCTGGTCGGGCTGGAAGGTGATTCGCGAATCGGTCAGCGGGTTGATGGACGCCGCGGTATCGAGCGATGTGGAGCGCGAGATCCGCGCGATCATCGCGACCGAAGCGGAAGGGGCCCTCGAAGTCCACGATCTGCGCTCGCGCCATGCCGGCCGCGCGACCTTCGTGGAGTTCCATCTGGTCGTTCCAGGATCGCTCTCCGTCGTGGCGGCGCATGAGATCTGCGACCGCATCGAGGCGGCGCTCCAGGCCGCCGTCGAGGGTGCGGAAGTGCTGATTCATGTCGAGCCCGATTCGGAAGCACGCCATCACGGCGTCATCGTCCTTTAGAACAAAGGCCGCCGCGCTTGATTTTCGGCGCCGGAATCCTGATATCGGGCAGGAAATTACAACGTCGATAGAAAGCGAGATTTCGCGATGTCCAACGATACCCAGTCCCCGCCCGGCTCCGAGACGCCCAATGAGGCCGTCTCCACCCCGGCCGGAGCCGAGGTCGCCGGCGAAGCGAATGCGCGCATCGCCGCTCTTGAGGCGGAAGTGGCCGAGAACAAGGATCGCGCACTGCGCACCTTGGCCGAGATGGAGAATCTCCGCCGCCGCACCGAGCGTCAGGTCGCGGAGGCACGCCAATACTCCATCGCCGCCTTCGCCCGCGATATGCTGACGGCCGGCGACAACCTGTCGCGCGCCATCCAGGCCATTCCTGACGATGCGCGCGGCGCCAGCGAGGCGCTGACGACGCTGATCGAAGGCGTCGAGATGACCGAGCGCGATCTCCACAATTCGCTGGAGAAGCACGGCGTCAAGAAGCTCGATCCGGTCGGCCAGAAATTCGACCCGAACCTGCATCAGGCCATCTTCGAGGTCCCGACGGAGGAGCATCCAACGGGTACGGTCGTGCAGGTCATGCAGCCGGGCTATGTCATCGGCGAGCGCGTTCTGCGGCCGGCCATGGTCGGTGTCGCCAAGGGCCCGGCCAAGCCGAAGGCCGAAAAGCCGGCCTCATCCGACGCCGAACAGTCCGCCTGACGGATCATGGACCTGGGGTTCAGCCTGCTCCAGGTCCTCGATATCATCGGCGTTGCCGTCTTCGCCGCGACGGGGGCGCTGGCGGCCTCGCGCAAAGAACTCGACATCGTCGGCTTCGTCTTTCTCGCCGCCATCACCGGCATTGGCGGTGGCACGTTGCGCGACGTCCTCCTTGGCGAGACGCCCGTGTTCTGGATCCGCTCGCCGCAGCCGGTCCTCGTGTGCGTCGCTGCGGGGGTCGCGGTCTATTTCCTCGCGCCCTTCATCGAATATCGCTACCGCCTGCTGCTCTGGGCCGACGCGATCGGCATCTCCGGCTATTGCGTCATGGGCGCGTCGCGGGCGCTGGAGGCGGGCGCCAGCCCGACTGGCGCCATCGTCATGGGCATCATGACCGCATCCTTCGGCGGCATTATCCGCGACATCGTCGTGGGCGAGCCGTCGGTGCTCCTGCGCAAGGAGATCTATGTGACGGCGACGCTGGCCGGCGCGGCGTTCTTCGTCATCGCCGTTCGAACCGGCCTGCCCTTCTGGCCCGCGGCGTTTGGCGGCTCGCTCATCGCGTTTGCCATTCGCGCCGGCGCGCTTGCCTTCGGCTGGACCTTGCCGGGATATCGCTCGCGGCCGGGCCGCGACTTTCCCCCGCGCTGATCCTCAGGCGGCGTAGCGTGTTGCGTCGACGCCGTAATGATTGACGTAGCGCTCGCTGATCGCGCTGACGGGCAGCACGATCATGACGTCTGTGGTCCCGAACTGGCGGTCGATCACGGCGCCCTCGCCGACATAAGCGCCGATCCGCAGATAGCCCTTGATCAGCGGTGGCAGCGCGTGAAGCGCCGCCTTCATGTCGATCGCCTCGCGCGGCAGGCGGTCCATGGCCACATGTCGGCCTGGCAGTGCCGCGACGCGCCATTCGCCTGGCGCCCGGGCATGGTGGTGCAGGAAGGAGAGCGGCAAAGCGAGGCGATCCGGGTCGGTGCCTTCGAGCGAGGCGCAGCCGACCATGACGTCCATCCCGTGGTTGCGGACATAACTCCAGATGCCGTGCCACAGCAGCTCGACCGTCCGCTTGGTGCGGTAGGGCGGCAGCACGCAGGAACGGCCGAGTTCCAGGAATTTGAGGCCGGAATGGCGCGCCACGAGAGGCCCGACATCGAACTCGTTCGACGTGTAGAACCCGGAATAGCGCGCGGCCACATCCTGGCGCAGCAGTCGATAGGTTCCCACAATTGCCGGCTCGCCGGACTTCGTCATCGTGTCGTGATCGATGACGAGGAGATGGTCGCAGATCGCGTCGAAAGCATCGCGGTCGCGGCGCGACATCTGTGTCTGGATATCGGCGATCGCCGACAATTCCTCATAGAAGACCTTGAAGCGCAGCTTCTGCGCCTTCTTGATCTCGCGTGACGTGGCGGCCAGCCGCACTTCGAGCGATCCGAGCCGCCCGAGCGTCTCCGGCATAGCGGACGCCAGTCGAAGTCCCTTCGGCATAGTCAGCTTCAGCCCGTGCAGCATCCGTCGCGAAAAGTCCGGCAGCGACGCGATGGGCGATGGGAAGGTCGTGCCCCGCTCGCCGCTTCGTGCGTCGCCATGCTTGACCATATCACGATCCTCCCCCGCCGATCACCCCGCCGCGCCCGCGCGTCAAATCATGATCCGGGGTAGTTTAATCATGCAATTCATACAGTTTGGTGACGAAGCGTTTTCACCCGGCGCCGGAATCGCAGGCAAGCGCGACCGCGCGGCGCAGCGAATCAGTACCGGCTTGGTGATGGCGAGGTCGGCGTCGGCCTCGGGTCACGCCGCGGCGAGCAGCCTCTCGCCCGAGCTGCGATAGCCGAGCGCCTCGGCGAGATGGATACGGCCGACCTGGGCCGCGCCGTCGAGATCGGCGATGGTGCGCGCCACTTTGAGCACCCGGTGATAGCCTCGCGCCGAGAGCTTCATCCGGCTCGCTGCTTCACCGAGCAGGGCTTGGCCGCCGGCATCCGGCTCGGCGATCGCCTCCATCAGCGAGGACGGGCAGCGCGCATTGGTGACGAAGCTGCCATTGCCGAGTGCTGCATAGCGCTCGGCCTGGATCTCCCGCGCCAGCGCGACACGCCCCGCGACCGTCGCGCTTGTCTCCGAGCGGCCGGGCTGGATCAGGTCGGAAGCCATGACGGAAGGGACCTCGATCCGGAGATCGATCCGGTCGATGAACGGCCCGGAGAGGCGTTCCTGATAATCGGACGCGCAGCGCGGCCCGCGCCGGCAGGTGTGTCCCGGCTCGCCGGCCATCCCGCAGCGGCAGGGATTCATCGCCGCGACCAGCTGGAAATGCGCCGGATAGGAGACGCGGTGATTGGCCCGCGCAATGATCGCCTCGCCGCTCTCCAGCGGCTGGCGCAGCGAATCGAGCACCTGCGGCGAGAATTCCGGCAGTTCGTCGAGAAAGAGCACGCCGTGATGGGCGAGCGACACCTCGCCGGGCCGGATGCGCAAGCCTCCGCCGACCATGGCGGCCATCGAGGCCGAATGATGTGGTGAGCGGAAGGGGCGCCGATCGGTCAGCTTGCCGCCGACCAGTTCGCCGCCGATCGAGGCGACCATCGACACTTCGAGCAGTTCGCGCGGCGAAAGCGGCGGCAGGATCGAAGGCAGGCGGCTCGCCAGCATCGACTTGCCGGAACCGGGTGGCCCCGTCATCAGCAAATTGTGCCCGCCAGCCGCTGCGATCTCCAGCGCGCGCTTGGCCAGTTCCTGCCCCTTGACGTCGGCCAGGTCGGCCAGATGCGGCGGGTCGCCCATCAGCGCCGCGATCGGACGCGACAATATCTGCGTGCCCTTGAAATGATTGGCGATGGCGATGAGGCTGCGCGGGGCCAAAATGTCGAGCGCGCCGCTCGCCCAAGCCGCTTCCGGCCCGGCGGCGGCCGGGCAGATCAGCCCGCGGCCGAGCGCATTGGCGCCGATCGCCGCCGGCAGGACGCCGGCAACCGTCGTGATCGTGCCGTCGAGCGCCAGTTCGCCGAGCACGACATAGTCGCGGAGCTGCTCGCCCGGAATGGCACCGAGCGCCGCCATCAGCGCCACCGCGATCGGCAGATCGTAATGGCTGCCTTCCTTGGGCAGGTCCGCCGGGGCGAGATTGACGATGACGCGCTTCGGCGGCAGGGCGAGGCCGGAGGCATGCAGGGCCGAGCGCACCCGCTCGCGACTCTCGGCCACGGTCTTGTCCGGCAGGCCGACGATCAGGAAGCCCGGCAGGCCCGGGACGATCTGGACCTGCACGTCGACGGGAACCGCCTCGATCCCCTGGAACGAAACCGTCGTGACATGCGCAACCATCGGTAAGCCCCCTGTTGCAGGAAGCTTAAGCGAAACGGCAACGCTCGACAAGAACAGGAAGGGAACAAAAATCGCGCGTCAGTTGCCGCGCGGTTGTGCACGGTTGAAAAGCGTTCACCTTTTGGTCGAACGAAATTGGGGCAATGCTATTATAGCGGTATCAGCACAGCTGGCGTGGAGGGCTGCGTGATCACAAGATATCGAAGAAGGATCCCTGCTGACGTGGCGAGAAAACTACGTCAGGAGGCAGGGTTCGGGTGCGCCAAATGCGGCCATCCGTACTTAGAATATCATCACATCGTCCCCTGGCGAGACGACCAGCATTATCGAGTCGAGGATATGGTGGCGTTATGCGCCAACTGCCACGCAAATATCGATGTCTACAGAGCGGATAGGCAATATCAATTAAAATATAAACCAAAGAATATCGTAGAGGATCGGGTCCAAGGATTCCTTGATTTTGACAAACGAGACCTAATTTTTCGCGTTGGGGGAAACTGGTTTGAAAATGTCGATACAATGATCCAATTTCGCAATACACCGATCGTATCCGCAAGGATAATCGACAATCAAGCCCGCGTTTCATTAAATCTATTCAACAGTGCAGGACGTCTTGTCTTGCAGGTGGTGGACAATGAAATAGCGCTTCGAGCGAGTACTTTCTGGGATTTTGAATGTCGCCAGGGTGTCGCGATTGCGCGATCAGCGACAAGGAGTATCGCGCTTCGGATGGATTTCCAAGGAAATGAGGCATCGATAGAAGGCGAAATATGGATGGGGGGTAAGGCAGTACGGCTGGGTCGCGAAGAAACAAGTGTGGGCACGAATACTCTTCGGAACAATAGGATCGTCGGGTCGCGAGTGGGTATTCAGATCGGGTGAGCCGCACCCATGCGCAAGACTCGCCAAATCACCTTTTGGCTTCGATCGCGTCCCAGAGCAGCGCGGCGATGTCGGCGCCGCCGAAGCGCTTCACTTCGCGGATGCCGGTCGGCGAGGTGACGTTGATTTCAGTCATGGAGTCGCCGATGACGTCGATCCCGACGAAGAGGAAGCCGCGCGCCTTCAGCGCCGGGCCGATCGCCTCGCAGATCTCGCGGTCGCGCCGTGTGATCTCGATCGGCTCAGGCCGGCCGCCGACATGCATGTTGGAGCGCGATTCACCGTCCGCCGGCACGCGGTTGATGGCGCCCACGGCCACGCCGTCGACGAGGATGATGCGTTTGTCGCCGGCCCGCACCGCCGGAAGATAGCGCTGCACGACATAGGGCTGGGCGCGATAGGCGGCGCCGAATATCTCCAGCAGCGAGGCGAGGTTCTGGTCGCCCTCGGAGAGACGGAAGACCCCGGCGCCGCCATTGCCATAGAGTGGCTTGATGATGATGTCGCCATGCTCATGCCGGAACAGGCGGATCTCCTCCGGGTCGCGCGAAATCAGCGTCGGCGGCATCAGGTCCGGGAATTCGGTGACGAAGATTTTCTCCGGCGCGTTGCGCACATTGGCCGGATCGTTGACGACCAGCGTCTTCGGATGGATCCGCTCCAGAAGATGCGTCGTCGTGATGTAGCCCATGTCGAAGGGCGGATCCTGGCGCAGCAGCACGACGTCGAAGGTCGAAAGATCGGTCCGCTCGGTTTCGCCGAGCGAAAAATGGTCGCCGGGAATATCGCGGACGGAAACGCTCTCCAGCCGCGCCTCGACCCGCCCATTGCGCAGCGACAGCCGCTCCGGGGTGTAATGGAACAGCTTGTGGCCGCGTTTCTGCGCTTCCAGCATCAGGGCGAATGTCGAGTCGCCTTTGATGTTGATGCTGGCGATGTGGTCCATCTGGACGGCGACGGAAAGCGACATGGCGAACCCTCGTTTCGCAAGGCCGGCGCGATCGCGCCGGTGCTGGAAGCCTTATGTCGTGTGAGAGGCCGTCTACGCAATCCCGGCCGTCAGCGATCGAGCGAGAAAGCGTCGCGCAGATGATGTGGCCAGCGCCGCGGCGCCAGGGCCACGACATCGAAGCGCACGCCGAAATCCGCAGTTGCCGGACGGCTGGCGATGAACCAGTCCGCCGCGCGCAGGATGCGCCGCCGCGCTGTTGGCGAGACGGCTGAGATCGCCTCATCCGCTGTGCGGCGAGCCTTGACCTCGACGAACACGAGCAGCCGGCCACGCCGCATGACGAGATCGATCTCGCCGACCGGCGTCTTGAATCGACGGGCAATCAGCCGGTAGCCCTTCAGTTGGAGGTAGAGCGCCGCGAGCGTCTCCGCTCGGTGACCCTGCCGTTCGGCGGCGCGGCGATCACGCGCCATCGTCCGGGTCATCCTTCAGCTCCAGCGCGCGTTGATAGAGATCGCGGCGGGAGAGGCCGGTCGTCTCGGCGGCGAGCTTCGCCGCCTCCTTGAGCGGATGCTCAGCCAGCAGGCCGATCAGGAGACTGTCGACGTCATCGGCCTCCGGTATCGCGGCGACCGGCGGGCCGGCGAGGATGACGATCTCGCCCTTCGGGTCCGGGCCGGCGGCGAATTCGGCGGCGAGCGAACCCAGCGTCCCGCGCTTCACCGTCTCGAATGCCTTGGTGAGCTCGCGGGCGACCACGGCGGGGCGGTCCGCTCCCAGCACGACGGCCATGTCGGCGAGCGCATCGGCGGTGCGGTGCGGCGATTCGTAGAAGACGAGCGTCGCCGGTGTCGCGGCGAGTTCGGCGAGCCGCTTCCGCCGCCCGACGGTGCGCGTCGGCAGGAAGCCGGCGAAGAGGAAGGCATCGGTCGGCAGCGCGGCGGTGACGAGCGCGGAAAGGAGCGCCGATGCGCCGGGCACGGGAAAGACGGGATGGCGCGCCTCCACCACAGCGCCGACGAGACGGAAGCCTGGATCGGAAAGCAGCGGCGTCCCGGCATCGCTGACCAGCGCCACTACCTTGTTCTCGGCCAGCGCGGCGAGGATGCGGGGCCGCTGCTGCTCGGCATTGTGCTCATGATAGGGAAGCAGTGGCGCCTTGATGCCATAGTGACGGGTGAGCACCGCCGTGACCCGCGTATCCTCGCAGGCGACCAGATCGGCGCATGCCAGCGTCCCGAGCGCGCGGATGGTGATGTCCTTGAGATGGCCGATCGGCGTCGAGACGATATAGAGCCCCGGCGCGAGCGGCGGCGCCGGCAGGACGTGGCCGTCGATCGAAAAGCTGCGCGCCTCCGTGAGCATGCTCATCGAAGGCCTGTGACCGCAGCGGCGGCGTGGTAGCGATGCGACAGAAAGAGAGAAAACAAGGGCAAGGCTCGCTTTTCGCCCCTGAATAGCCCAGAAGGCTGGGCTATGGCTACCGTAAGGGGAAGCCGGGGGCAAATGGTGAGCAAGGTGGAGCGGAACGGATTGGCTGGAAGGACAGGTATTTCGAGGCGCGGCCTCATGGCCGCTCTGGCCTCTACCGGATTGCTTTCCGCCTGCACATCGCCGGTTTCGACATCGGAGGGCGGACCGGCGACATCGGCGCTCCCGATCCCCGCGACCGGGGAGGTGCTCGGCAATGGCAGCGTCCGCGTGGCTCTGATCGTCCCCGCGACGGCGACCGGCAATGCCGGTGCCATCGCTTCGAACCTGAAGAATGCCGCTGATCTCGCCCTGCGCGAGTTCCAGGGTGCCAATCTGCAGATTCTGGTCAAGGATGACCGCGGCACGCCCGAAGGCGCCCGTGCCGCCGTGTCGGAGGCGATCCAGCAGGGCGCCTCGCTGATCCTCGGGCCGCTCTTCGCCCCGTCGGTCGGCGCGGCGGCGGCGATCGCGAGGCCCGCCGGCATTCCGGTGATCGCGTTCTCGACCGATACCACCGTTGCCTCTCGCGGCGTCTATCTTCTGAGCTTCCTGCCGCAGAGCGATATCGAGCGGATCGTTTCCTTCGCCGGCATGCGCGGCAAGCATGCGATCGCGGCGCTGCTGCCCGCCAATGGCTATGGCACCGTCGTCGAGGCCGCCTTGCAGAAGGTAGCGACCGTCAACAACAGCCATATCGTCGCCATCGAGCGCTATCAGCTCGACCGTGTCTCGATGCAGGTGCAGACCGAGGCGATCGTGCCGGTGTTGCAGAAGCGCCAGGCCGACGCGCTGCTCCTTCCCGATGCGGGCGATGCGGCGCCGTTCCTGGCCCAGATCCTCTCGGCGCAGAATATCAAGCCCGGCGATATCCAGATCCTCGGCTCCGGCCAGTGGGATGATCCGCGCATCCGCTCGGAAACGGCGCTTCGCGGCGCCTGGTATCCCGCGCCCGACAAGACGACCTATGATGCCTTTGCCGCCCGCTACCAGGCCGCTTTCGGCGCGGCGCCGCTCCGGGCCGCCTCGCTGGCCTATGATGCGGTCAGCCTGGCCGCCGGGCTCGCATCTCGTTATGGCCAGCAAGCCTTCACGGCCCAGACGATCACCAACCCGAACGGCTTTCTCGGTGTCGATGGCGCCTTCCGCTTCCTGCAGGACGGCACCAACCAGCGTGGGCTCGCCGTCTACGAAGTTGGCAGTGGCACGGTCACACAGATCGATCCGGCGCCGCGGACCTTTGCCCGCACGATGTGAGGGCGGATCAGGCTGCTAGGTCGGCGACGACGGCGTCGAGCACGAAGGCGCCGGCCCGCGTGGCGCGGACGCGATCGGTCGAGATCTCTTCGACCATGCCGTGGTAAATCAGATCGGAAAGCCGGCTCGGATCGAGAGGCCGCCCGGAGATCTTGCGATAGCGGCGGAGGTCGATGCCCTCCGTCAGGCGCAGGCCCATCAGCAGCAGCTCGTCGCCGGCTTCCTCGGGCGTCAGCACGTCGTTGGTATCGATGCCGTCGCCCCAGGATTCGACGCGTTCCAGCCATTTCTCGGGCTCGCGGGTCGCCGCCGTCGCATAGCGCCGGCCGTCCATGACGAGCCGTCCATGCGCACCAGGGCCGACACCGGCATATTCGCCATAGCGCCAATAGAGCAAATTGTGCCGGCATTCGCCGCCGGGAACCGCATGGTTCGAGATCTCATAGGCCGGCCGTCCGTGGCGATCGCAGATCTCCTGCGTCATCTCAAACAATGTCGCCGCCGTATCCTCGTCGGGAATCTGCAGCTTGCCGGCCTTGTGGAGCGTCTCGAACATCGTCCCCGGCTCGATCGTGAGCTGGTAGAGCGACATGTGGTCGGAGGCGCGCTCGATGGCACTTTCGAGTTCCGCCGCCCAGGCCTGCGGCGTCTGGCCGGGGCGGGCATAGATCAAGTCGAAGGAATATCGGGGGAAGGTGGCGCGGGCGATGTCTACCGCACGCATCGCGTCCTCGACGCTGTGCATGCGGCCGAGCGCCTTCAGATCGGCGTCGTTCATTGCCTGGACGCCGAGCGAGACACGGTTGACGCCGGCGGCACGATAGCCGCGGAAGCGCTCGGCCTCGACGCTGGTCGGGTTGGCTTCCAGCGTCACTTCGACGTCGGGAGCAACTTCCCAGGCGCCGCCGATCGCATCGAGGATCGCCCCGACGGTCGCGGGCGCCATCAGCGACGGCGTGCCGCCGCCCAGGAAGATCGAGCCGACACGGCGCCCGGGCACTTTCTCGGCCAGAGTGCGGATCTCGGTCGTGAGCGCCGCGGCGAAGCGGGCTTCGTCGACGCCATGGTGGCGGACATGCGAATTGAAGTCGCAATAGGGGCATTTGGCCAGGCAGAAGGGCCAGTGCACATAGACGCCGAAGCCGGGGTCGAGCGGTTCCGCCAATGCGGTCAGTCTCCGAGTTCGGATGCAGCGAAAAGCGAGAAGGCACGGGCGCGATGGGAGAGCGCGTCGGTTCGGCCGGCAGACCAGCCGTGCTTTTCCTCCGCCGCCATCTCGCCGAAGGTCCGTTCATGGCCCTCGGGAAGGAACATCGGGTCGTAGCCGAAGCCGAGCTCGCCGCGCGGCGGCCAGACCATCGTGCCTTCGATCTCGCCCCGATAATAGCGCGTCGTGCCATCGGGAAAGGCGAGGCAAAGCACGGCGACGAAGCGGCCCTTCCGCGCCTCGGGCGCCAGGGCACCCACCTGCTGCAGCTTTTCCTCGACATTGCGCATGGCGCGGGCGAAATCCTTGTCGGGAGCCGCCCAATCGGCCGAGTAGACGCCAGGGTCGCCGCCGATCGCATCGACGCAGAGGCCGGAATCGTCGGAAAGCGCCGCAAAGCCCGAAGCGGTGGCTGCGGCATGCGCCTTGATGGCGGCGTTTTCCTCGAAGGTCGTCCCGGTCTCGGGCGGCTCGGGCAGGCCGAGCTCGCCGGCCGAGACAGTCTTCAGCCCGAACGGCGCCAACAAATCCGCGAATTCGCGCAATTTGCCCTTGTTGTGGCTGGCGACGACGAGCGTGTCGCCGGGCTTGAGGCGGTGCGTCATGGTCATCTCAGGCAAGTACGGCTTTCTGCATCTCGATCAGTTCGCCAATGCCCTGCCGGGCCAGCGCCAGCATGGCGGTAAGCTCCGCCTCGTCGAAGGGCTTGCCTTCCGCCGTTCCCTGGATCTCGACGATGCCGCCCGATCCGGTCATGACGAAATTGGCGTCGGTCTCAGCTTCCGAATCCTCGGCATAGTCGAGATCGAGCACGGGCTTTCCGCGATAGATGCCGACCGAAATGGCGGCGACATGGTCGCGGATCACCTTCGGTCCGACCATGTCGCGAGACTTCATCCAGTTGAGGCATTCGGCGAGCGCGATGAAGCCGCCGGTGACGGAGGCGGTCCGCGTGCCGCCATCGGCCTGCAGGACGTCGCAATCGATGGTGATCTGCTTCTCGCCGAGATGGACGAGATCGACAACGGCGCGCAGCGAGCGCCCGATCAGTCGCTGGATTTCCTGCGTGCGGCCCGACTGCTTGCCGGCGGTCGATTCGCGGCGCATGCGGTCCCCGGTCGAACGCGGCAACATGCCATATTCGGCCGTCACCCAGCCCTTGCCGCTGCCGCGAAGCCAGGATGGCGGCTTCTCCTCGAGGCTCGCTGTGCAAAGGACGTGCGTGTCGCCGAATTTGACGAGGCAAGAGCCCTCGGCATGCTTGGCGACGCCACGTTCGAACGAGACAGTGCGCAGCGCGTCGGGAGCGCGTTTCGAAGGTCGCATGGGTATTCCTTGCCGGATCCGATGGTCGCTTGTAGCCGCGTGAGGCCCTGGAAGCAAAGGCCGCTTGAAGCGGCCGACAAAATCGACACTTAATCATCGGGAAGAAATGTGAATTCGGCAAGGATCGATCCAAGGTGTCCGGCGAACGCGCGAATCCTGAAACGACAGCGTCGGCGCTCGCGCAGCTGGACCGGCGCTCTCGCGAAATTTTCCGCCGCATCGTCGACAGCTATCTTGAGACCGGCGAACCGCTCGGTTCGCGCAATCTCGCGCGCATATTGCCGATGTCGCTCTCGCCCGCTTCCGTCCGAAACGTCATGTCGGACCTTGAGAATCTCGGCCTGGTCTATTCGCCGCATACGTCGGCCGGCCGGTTGCCGACAGAGAGTGGGCTGCGCCTTTTCGTTGATTCCATGCTGGAGGTCGGCGATCTAACCGCGGAAGAACGACGCGACATTGAAGCGCGCGTCGTTGCCGGCGGCGCCAGCCGCTCCACCGACGATGTCCTTGCCGATGCGAGCCGCATGCTGTCCGGCCTCTCGCGCGGGGCCGGCGTGGTGCTTGCCTCCAAGAGCGACCAGCGCCTGAAGCATATCGAATTCGTGCGCCTGGAACCGACACGGGCTCTGGTTGTGCTCGTTGGTGTGGATGGATCGGTCGAGAACCGGCTCATCGATCTCGATCCAGGCGTTTCCCCGTCGGCGCTGATGGAGGCCGCCAATTATCTCAACAACCATCTGCGCGGCCGCACCCTTTCTGAAGCGCGGTCTGAAGTGCTGCTGCGCCAGGGCGAGGCACGGGCGGAGCTCGACCAGCTGACGGCTGGTCTGGTCGATGCAGGCCTCGCCAGTTGGGCCGAGGCCGCCTCCGGCCGACCGGATACCCTCATCGTCCGCGGCCAGGCCAATCTGCTGGAGGATGTCCACGCGGCGGAGGATCTCGAGCGCATCCGCCTGCTCTTCGACGATATCGAGACGCAGAAGGAACTGGTGCGCCTGCTGGGTGATGCCGAGGACGGCGAGGGTGTGCGCATTTTCATCGGCTCGGAAAACAAGCTGTTCTCGCTCTCCGGCTCATCGCTGGTCGTCTCGCCCTATCGCGATTCCGAGCGCCGCGTCGTCGGCGTGCTCGGCGTCATCGGGCCGACGCGGCTGAACTATGCGCGCATCGTGCCGATGGTGGACTACACCGCGAAGCTGGTGGGGCGCCTCATCCGCTGAAAAGGGCGGCGAAGCGCGACCGGATGGCGTCTGTACAGCCCCCGTACCAGCCGATATGAGAACCGGGAACGGATAGGAGACTTGCATGACGACCCATAGCGGCAAGCTGGTCACGGTATTCGGCGGCTCGGGCTTCATCGGTCGCCACGCGATTCGCGCCTTGGCGAAGCGCGGCTGGCGCATTCGCGCCGCCGTGCGCCGGCCCGATCTCGCTGGCCATCTGCAGCCGCTCGGCACCGTCGGCCAGATCATGCCGATCCAGGCCAATCTGCGCTATCGCTGGTCGATCGACCGCGCGGTCGAGGACGCGGACGCCGTGGTCAATTTGGTCGGCATCCTGCATGAGAGTGGCCGCCAGACCTTCGGGGCGGTGCAGACCTTCGGCGCCCATGCCGTGGCGGAAGCCACCCGCAACGCCGGCATCCCGACCCTCGTGCACCAATCGGCGATCGGAGCCGACCCGCGCTCCGATTCGGCCTATGCGCGCAGCAAGGCGGAAGCCGAGGCGGCCGTATTCGAGACGATGCCAGGAGCCGTCGTGCTGCGGCCATCCATCGTCTTCGGCCCGGAGGATCGCTTCTTCAACCGCTTCGCCGACATGGCGCAGATGATGCCGTTCCTGCCACTGGTCGGCGGCGGCGCTACCAAGCTGCAGCCGGTCTTCGTCGGCGACGTCGCCGAGGCCATTGCCCGTGCCGTCGAGGGACAGGTCCCGGGCGGCAAGGTCTATGAGCTCGGCGGACCGGAGGTAAAGAGCTTCCGCGAATGCATGGAATTGCTGCTGGCCGAAATCGAGCGCCCGCGTCCGCTGCTGCCGCTTCCCTTCAGCCTCGCCCGTGCGCTTGCCTCGGTGATGCAGCGCCTGCCCAATCCGATGCTGACCGTCGATCAGGTCCGCCTGCTCGCCCATGACAATATCGTCTCGTCGGCGGCGCTTCATGAGGGCCGGACGCTCTCCGGCCTCGGCATCCAGCCGACCAATCTTTCGGCTGTCCTTCCGTCCTATCTCGTCCGGTTCAAGCCGCACGGACAGTTCGACCACAAGCGGACGGGCTGAGCGAGCGGCACAGCCAGACGAAGCTGCAATCGCTTTGTTGGAAAGACTTGCCAAATCAACGCTATAAGAATCCGGGCGCCTTCGTCGAGGCGCCCGGATTTTTCGTTCAGCCAAAGGTCAGTAGCGCGGCGAGGCCGACGCTGCCGACCAGGATGCGCCAATAGGCGAAGGGTGCGAAGCCGCGGCGGCTGACGAAGTCGAGCAGATGGCGCACGACGAATACGGCCGTCACGAACGCGGCGATGAAGCCGATGGTGATATCGAGCGCTGCGGCGCCCGTGATCGCATCGCGGTTCTTGTAGAGGTCGTAGGCGAACGCTCCCGCCATGGTGGGCAGCGCCAGGAAGAACGAAAATTCCGCCGCCGAGCGCTTGTCACCGCCAAGCAGCATCGCCGCAACCACCGTCGATCCTGAACGCGAAACGCCAGGGATCATGGCGAGGCACTGCGCAAGGCCGATCACGAAATACATGCCGAGCGGAAAGCGCGTCGCGTCATGATAGCGCGGGTTAACATCCAGCCGGTCGACGATCAGCAGCACGAAACCGCCGAGGATGAGCGCGATGCAGACCAGCATCGGGCTTTCGAACAGGACCGCCTTGATGAAGCCATGCGCCGCGACGCCGATGATGACGGCAGGGAGGAAGGCGATCAGCACGCCATAAACGAATCGCCGCGTTGCCGGATCGGAGGGGAAATCGCGGATGATCTCGATGATGCGGCGGAAATAGACCGTGAGGATGGCGAGGATGGCGCCGAGTTGGATGAGCACCTCGAAGGCGCGGCCCGGGCTCTGGAAACCGAGGAAATGCCCGGCGAGGAGCAGGTGACCGGTGGACGAGACGGGGATGAACTCCGTCAGGCCTTCAATGAGGCCGAGTATGAGGGCATCCAGCAGACTCTGGGTATCCATGATCTCTCCCGTGGGGACGGAGCAGTGCCGTTCACCGCGAATCGGCTTGATCGCGGTCGCAATCGAAGCCTATATGCGGGCCGCGACACGGCGCTGGCAATTGGACGAACCGCCGCAAAATCGCTTCGTTTTCTCCCCACCTTCCGCGACCATGGCTCATCTGCATCACCATCCGTTTTCCGCCGCATCCCGGTTCGTTCGTCTCGTCCTGGCCGAGTATGACGAGACCGCTGAATTCATCGAGGAGAAGCCCTGGGTTCGCAATCCGGCGCTGCTGACGCTGAATCCTGCGGGGACGCTGCCTGTTTTGATCGACGACAACGAGACGGTCGTCTGCGGCGGCTCGGTGATTGCGGAATATCTGGTCGAGACCAAGGGCGCCCGGATGGGCGAGATGCGGCTAATGCCGGATCACGCCACCGACCGGGCTGAAGTGCGCCGCCTCGTCGAGTGGTTCAGCCGCAAGCTGAACGGCGAGGTGACGGATTATCTTGTCACCGAGAAGGTCTATAAGCGTCGTATGACGCCCGCCGAAGGCAAGAATTCGCCCGATCCCGCCGCCATCCGCGCGGCGCGCGCCAATATCCGCTATCATCTCCAATATATCGGATATCTCGCCGGTCGCCGGAACTGGCTGGCCGGCCGTGAACTCACGCTGGCCGATTTCGCCGCCGCCGCCGAGATATCCTGCATAGACTATCTCGGCGAGGTGCCATGGGAAGCGGACGAGACGGCGAAGGCGTGGTACGCGCGCATCAAGTCGCGCCCGTCCTTCCGTTCTCTGCTGACCGACACGCTGCGCGGGGTGCCGGCGTCGACCCACTACGCCGATCTCGACTTCTGAGCGAGGCCGACGCGCTTCGCCAAAAGGACCTTCTTGTCCAGGACGCCCTCTCGGAAGGTTTCTCCGTCGTCCGCGTGACGACGCCGGATGCCATCCCTTTCGCGGCCGAGCGCCTTCATCGTGCGCTAGAAGACGGCCACCACGCGACAATGGGCTGGATGACGGACCATGAAGACCGACGCGGTAACCCGCGAGTCCTTTGGCCTGACGTTCGCTCGATCGTGATGCTCGGCATGAATTATGGGCCGGACGAGGATCCACGGGCGCTGCTGGAGCGGGCGGATCGCGGTGCCATCTCGGTTTATGCCCGAAACCGCGACTATCACGACGTCATCAAGGGCAGGCTGAAGCTCATCGCCGGCCGCCTTGCCGCCCGCACCGGCGCGGAGGTCAAAGTCTTCGTCGATACGGCCCCGGTCATGGAAAAGCCGCTCGCCGAGGCGGCGGGCCTCGGCTGGCAGGGCAAGCACACCAATCTCGTCTCGCGTGAATTCGGCTCCTGGCTGTTTCTGGGCTCGATCTTCACGGCCCTCGAACTGCCGCCGGACGAGGCGGAGGCCGATCATTGCGGCTCGTGCCGTGCCTGCCTCGCCGCCTGCCCGACCGACGCGTTTCCCGCGCCCTACCGGCTCGATGCCCGCCGCTGCATCTCCTATCTGACGATCGAGCATGCGGGCCCGATCCCGCAGGAATTCCGTGCGGCCATGGGCAATCGCATCTACGGCTGCGATGATTGTCTCGCCGCCTGCCCATGGAACAAGTTCGCGCAATCCGCCTCCGAGATGAAGCTGAAGGCACGCGACGATCTCCTCGCGCCGGAACTGGCCGAGCTTGCCGGCCTCGACGATGCAGCGTTCCGCACTCGTTTCGCCGGCTCGCCGGTCAAGCGCATCGGCCGCGACCGCTTCGTTCGCAACGTCCTGATCGCAATCGGTAATTCGGAACGGCTGGAGCTGGTGAAAGTCGTTCTCGCGCGACTGGATGATGCCTCGCCATTGGTGCGGGGCGCTGCGGTGTGGGCGCTTGGGCGATTGGCGTTGGAGCGTTGGGAGGTTGAGCGGGATGCTCGCGTCGACGCGGAGACCCACGTGTCCGTTCGGGCCGAGTGGGCGAGGGCTCAGCCGGTCACTTGAAGATGGCGCGAGGGCTCCGGCATTTTACGCCCCATATCGCGAGCGGCCTCGATCCACGTAGAGATGGCGTCCTGAACGTTCGAGACAGCTTGCTCCGGTGTCTCTCCGTCGCTCATGCATCCTGGAAGATCCGGGACGATCGCAACAAAGCCGCCTCGGTCCTCGCGAGAAAGGGGCTCGATCACGACGGGATATTGAAGCGCCGTCATGGCAAGGCCTCCAGACGATCGATGAACGATACCAAGCTCTTGATATATAAAGCTTTGATGGGTCGCTTAAAGAGTATCGTCAGTATCTCGGGCAATCTCGGATGCGCGACCTTGTAATGTGACCCGCCTCCGCGCGCGGGAGCGCAGACCATATCAAATTCCTGCACACCGCTTCGACATCTCCGATCGTCCAGTTGGACGCCGGACTGCGGCGCATGGCTTCGAGGCGCTTGCTCGTCCTTACCCCTTGAGGACGCGCTTCTCCGCCACCGTCGTATCGGCGTTGAGGCGGTAGACGATCGGTACGCCCGTTTCCAACTCGCGCTTCAGGATCTCTTCGGGCGACAGGCCTTCGAGCGCCATGATCAGCGCGCGCAGCGAATTGCCATGGGCGGCGACGAGCACCTTCTCGCCGCGCATGACGGGCGGCAGGATGTTGAAGATGTAGTAGGGCCAGACCCGGGCCCCCGTATCCTTCAGCGATTCGCCCCCGGGCGGCGGCACGTCATAGGAACGGCGCCAGATATGCACCTGCTCCTCACCCCATTTGGCGCGGGCGTCGTCTTTGTTGAGGCCCGAGAGTTCGCCATAGTCGCGCTCGTTCAACGCCTGGTCGCGGATCGTTGGAATATCCGGCTGGCCGATCTCGCCGAGCATCAGCTTCAGCGTGTGCTGCGCGCGGGTCAGCTCCGAGGTGAAGGCGAGGCCGAAGGAGAGGTCCAGTGCCTTCAGCCGCTGGCCGGCATGGGTCGCCTCCTCGACGCCAAGCGGCGTCAGGTCCGGGTCGCGCCAGCCGGTGAACAGGTTCTTCAAGTTCCAGTCGCTCTGGCCGTGGCGCACGAGCACGAGGAGGCGGTCCATGCGGGATTCCCTTGGGTCGGCAGTTGAATCAGGAAAGGCCGAGCACATCGGCCATCGAATAGCGGCCCGGCTTGCGGCCGGAAGCCCAGAGTGCCGCCTTCACGGCGCCGCGGGCGAAGATCGCCCGGTCGGAAGCGTGATGCGAAAGCGTAATCGTTTCGCCCTCGCCGGCGAAGAGCACGGAATGGTCGCCGGCGACGGAACCGCCGCGCAGCGTCGCAAAGCCAATGGATGCGGGCTCGCGCGGTCCGGTATGGCCGTCGCGCACCCGCACCGAATGATCGGCGAGCAGGATCTGGCGCCCTTCTGCGGCGGCCTGACCGAGCAGCAGGGCGGTTCCCGACGGCGCATCGACCTTGTGGCGGTGATGCATCTCGACGATCTCGATGTCGAAATCGGCGTCGAGGGCGCGGGCCGCCTGTCGCACCAGGCTCGCCAGCAGGTTGACGCCGAGGCTCATATTGCCGGACTTGACGATGGTCGCATGGCGCGCGGCAGCGTCGATCGCCGCCTCGTCATCGGCTGAAAGGCCGGTCGTGCCGATGACATGGACGATCCTGGCCTGCGCCGCGATTTCGGCGAAGCCGACAGTCGCCGAGGGTATCGTGAAGTCGACCACGCCTTCGGCGCGTGAGAAGACGGTGAGCGGGTCATCCGATACGGCGATCCCGAGCGGCGGCAGCCCGGCGAGCGTCCCGGCATCCTGGCCAAGCACGGCCGACCCCTCGCGCTCGATCGCCCCGGCGACGCGAACGCCATTCGTCTCGTGAATGATGCGGATCAACGTCCGGCCCATCCGGCCGGCCGCGCCGACGACGACGAGGCCCATCTCGCTCATGCTGCGTTTCCTTGTTGCTCGAGCGATATAGCAGGAGCGGGCGGACGGCGGAAAGAGCGTCAGACGGAAAGGGCGAGCGCGATTTCGGCCTGGATCGCGGCGGCGGCGGCGCGCGGGTCCGCCGCCTCCAGAATGGGCCGGCCGACGACGAGATGGTCAGCCCCGGCCCGAATGGCGGCTGTTGGTGTGGCGACGCGCTTCTGGTCCCCTGCCGGCGATCCGCCGGGGCGAATGCCGGGCGTCACGATCGCCATGCCGGCACCGACGATCGAGCGCATGGCCCGCGCTTCCTCGGGCGAACAGACGATGCCGTCCATGCCGGCAAGGCGTGCATCGGCGGCCCGCGCCGCCACGATTTCGGCGACGGTTCCTGCATAGCCGGCAGCCTTGAGGTCGGCCTCGTCCATCGAGGTCAGAACCGTGACGGCGAGGAGGCGCAGGTCGCGCATGCCCTTGCCGGCGACGGCAGCCCGCATCGCTTTCGGATAGGCGTGGATGGTGCAGAAGGTCACGCCAAGGCGGGCAATGTTCTCGACGGCATGCTCGACCGTATTGTCGATGTCGAGCAGCTTGACGTCGAGAAATACCTTCTTGCCGCTGTCGGCCAGACGGCGCGCGAAATCGATGCCGCCCGCGAAAGAAAGCTGCAGTCCGACCTTGTAGAACGAGACGGTGTCGCCGAGCGTCGCCACCATGGCCTCGGCTGCCTCGACGGTCGGCAGGTCCAGTCCGACGATGAGGCGGTCACGCATATCGAGGAGGGGCATGGCTTCTTCCCGGTTTGAGCAGCAAATTCAGGTCATGGCTCGGAGCCAAGTGCGCGCGCCGTCCGCACGATCTCGCGGGCGAGGGCCTGCAGCGCAACGGCGAGACGCGGATCGTCGAGCCCGCCCTTGGCATCGAAGGCGAGTCCAGCGCGGCCGATCGCCAGCCCGCCGCCGATGATGGTCGCGCCGAGCCCCTGCGAGACGGCCGTGACAAGCTCGGAGAGCGCGGCGGCGGCGCTCGCGTCGTCCTCGGCCGTGGCCGCAAGGGCAAAGGGTGGCAGCGGGCGCCGGCGCGGTTCCTCGCGCGAGCCGAGCCATTCGAGCAGATTGCGGAAGATGGCCGGCATGGCGCCATGCCGGCTCGGCGTCGCGAGGAAAACGGCGTCATGCGACTGAACGAGCCCACGCAGCGCCTTCAGGGCGGCCGGCGTTGCGCTCAAGGCGTCGGCGTCGAACAGCGGCAGCGTATAGTCGGCGAGCGAAATCCGAGTCGGCGCGGCGTCGAGAAAGGCGAGCTCCCGTGTCAATGCGCCCGCAAGGAGGTTGGCGGAAGCGGCGGGTGCGGTCGATCCGGCGAGAAGGAGAATGCGTGGCGGCATCGGAACTCCAGTCGCGCGATGCTGTATCAGGCCACCCCGCTTCGCGACAAGAAGGCCGCTGAACCGCCGCTACGCTATCTTGCGATAGATCCAGACGCGGGCTGGCGGCAGGTTCATCACCACCCAGCTCGTATGCTCGACGGTGAAGCGGCCCGCTTCCGCCGGGACCGGCGGCACCAGCGCATAGGAAAACTGGATGAAGGGCCTTCCGGCCGGCATGCGGTCCAGCGCCTCGACAATCAGCTTGCGGCGCAGTTCCGGCGGGCGGGTGAAGAGCGGCAGGCTGGAAACCACGGCGGATACCGGCCCGTCGACCCATCCTTTCAGCGTCGTGCCGAAGCCATAGGCGTCGCCCTCGATGATGCGCACGCCGGAAAAGCGCTTCTGCAGCAGCGTGCAGAACTCGGGATTGAACTCGATCGAAACAATGCGGCCGGGCGCGACGCCGCGCTCGAGCAGGGCCTGTGTCACGACGCCGGTGCCCGGCCCAAGCTCGATCACCGGCAGCGTATCCTGCGGATCGACAAAGCTCGCCATCAGCCGCGTCAATGCCTTGCCCGACGGGCTGACGGCGCCGGTCGTCAGCGGTCGGCCCATCCAGTTGCGCAGAAAGCGGACCTCGTCCGCCATCATGGCCTTCAGCTTGCGCTTCTCGATCGACGACATGAAACCCCCAAGCTTCGACGCGCGCCGACTATGGTTCGCACTTCACGGCATTCCTGTGACGAAACGGCTCACGCGCCGCCAAAGAAGTCGCGGATGCGGGCGAAGAAGCCCGCCGATTCGGGATTGTTCTCTTCCGAGGACGCCTGCTCGAATTCCTCCAGCAGTTCGCGCTGGCGGCGCGACAGCTTGCTGGGCGTCTCGACTGCCACCTGGATATACATGTCGCCCATCTGCGCCGAGCGCAGAACCGGCATGCCCTTGCCCTTGAGGCGGAATTGCTTGCCGGTCTGGGTCCCCTCGGGAACCTTGACACGGGTCTTGCCGCCATCGACCGTCGGCACGTCAAACTGCCCGCCGAGGGCCGCCGTGGTGATCGAGATCGGCACGCGACAGAAGATGTCGGCGCCCTCGCGCTGGAACAGGCTGTGCGGCTTCACCGACAGGAACAAGTAGAGATCGCCAGCCGGACCGCCGCGCAGGCCTGCCTCGCCCTCGCCGGACAGGCGGATGCGCGTGCCATCCTCGATGCCGGCGGGGATGTTGACCTGGAGCGTGCGCTCCTGCGTTATGCGGCCGGAGCCGGCGCATTTGTCGCAGGGGTCGGTGATGATTTCGCCGCGTCCGCCGCAGGTCGGGCAGGTGCGCTCGATCGAGAAGAAGCCCTGCGCCGCGCGCACCCGGCCATGCCCGTCACAGGTGGTGCAAACCTTCGGATGCGAGCCCGGCTTCGCGCCGGTTCCCGAGCAGGTCTCGCAGGCGATGCGGGTCGGGACGCGCACTTCGGCGGTCTTGCCGGCAAACGCCTCCTCCAGCGTGATTTCCATGTTGTAGCGCAGATCGGCGCCGCGCTCGCGCCCACCGCCGCCAGCGCCACTCCGCTGGCCGCCGCGCCGCCCACCCATGAACTCGCCGAATATGTCGTCGAAGATGTCCGACATGGACGAGGAGAAGTCGCCCGAAAAGCCCTGAGGCCCGCCGCCGCCATTTTCGAACGCAGCATGGCCGAAACGGTCATAGGCGGCGCGCTTCTGCGGGTCGCGCAGCATCTCGTAGGCTTCGTTGATTTCCTTGAACTTCGCCTCGGCCGTGTGATCGCCCGGATTCTTGTCCGGGTGATACTGCATGGCGAGCTTGCGGAAGGCGGTCTTCAATCCCTTGTCGTCGGCATCGCGGGTTACGCCGAGAAGTTCGTAGTAGTCGACTTTGGCCATCCGGCGGAGCTCTCGGTGGTGTCGGGGTTGGAAGTCCGGGATCGGGAGAAGGACGCCGTACTATAGAGGAAACCCGGCGCGTTGCCGCGCCGGGTCCGGATCAGTCGCGGCGCGAAGCTTACGCCGACTTCTTCTTGTCGTCGTCGACTTCCTCGAAGTCGGCGTCGACCACGTCGTCGGAACCCGTTGCTTCGGGGTTGCCGGCGGCGTTGTCGGACTGCGAGGCGGCATACATCGCCTCGCCGAGCTTCATCGAAGCCTGAGCGAGCGTATTGGTCTTCTGCTCGATGGCCTCGGCGTCGTCACCCTCGAGCACGGTCTTCAGATCGGCGATCGCCGTTTCGATCGCGCCCTTGTCAGCGGCCGAGATCTTGGAACCGTACTCGCCGAGCGACTTCTCGGTCGAATGAACAAGGGCCTCGCCCTGGTTCTTCGCCTCGACGACGGCGCGGCGCTTCTTGTCCTCGGCCGCATGGGCCTCGGCGTCCTTGACCATCTTCTCGATGTCGGTGTCGGAAAGGCCACCCGACGCCTGGATGCGGATCTGCTGCTCCTTGCCGGTGCCCTTGTCCTTGGCCGAGACATTGACGATGCCGTTGGCGTCGATGTCGAACGTCACTTCGATCTGCGGCACGCCGCGCGGCGCCGGCGGCAGGCCGACGAGGTCGAACTGGCCGAGGATCTTGTTGTCCGCCGCCATTTCGCGCTCGCCCTGGAAGACGCGGATGGTCACGGCGGACTGGCTGTCCTCAGCCGTCGAGAACACCTGGCTCTTCTTGGTCGGGATCGTCGTATTGCGCTCAATCAGACGCGTGAACACGCCGCCGAGCGTCTCGATGCCGAGCGAGAGCGGCGTCACGTCGAGCAGCAGCACGTCCTTGACGTCACCCTGCAGCACGCCGGCCTGGATCGCCGCGCCAGCCGCGACGACTTCGTCCGGATTGACGCCCTTATGCGGCTCCTTGCCGAAGAACTGCTTCACGATCTCCTGAATCTTCGGCATGCGTGTCATGCCACCGACCAGGACCACCTCGTCGATCTCGCCCTTGGCAAGGCCGGCATCCTTCAGCGCTGCGATGCAGGGTGCCACGGTCTTCTGCACCAGATCATCCACCAGCGCCTCGAACTTCGAGCGCGTCAGCTTGATCGCGAGATGCTTCGGGCCCTTGGCGTCGGCCGTAATGAAGGGCAGGTTGATCTCGGTCTGCTGCGAGGAGGAGAGCTCGATCTTCGCCTTCTCGGCTGCTTCCTTCAGGCGCTGCAGTGCCAATTTGTCGCCGCGCAGGTCAATGCCCTGCTCGCGCTTGAACTCGTCCGCCAGATAATTGACCAGGCGCATGTCGAAATCCTCGCCGCCGAGGAAGGTGTCGCCATTGGTCGACTTCACCTCGAACACGCCGTCGCCGATCTCGAGGATCGAGATGTCGAAAGTGCCGCCGCCGAGGTCATAGACCGCGATGGTCTTGCCCTCGTTCTTGTCGAGACCGTAGGCGAGCGCCGCCGCCGTCGGCTCGTTGATGATGCGCAGCACTTCAAGGCCGGCGATCTTGCCGGCGTCCTTGGTGGCCTGGCGCTGGGCGTCGTTGAAATAGGCCGGAACGGTGATGACGGCCTGATCGACGGTTGTGCCAAGGAAGGCCTCGGCGGTCTCCTTCATCTTCATCAGGATGAAGGCGGAGATCTGGGACGGGGAATATTTCTCGCCGTCGACCTCGACCCAGGCGTCGCCGTTCGGGCCCTTGACGATCTTGTAGGGGACGAGATGCTTGTCCTTCTCGACCATCGGGTCGTCGTAGCGGCGACCGATCAGGCGCTTCACTGCAAAGAAGGTGTGTTCCGGATTGGTGACCGCCTGGCGTTTAGCCGGCTGGCCGACGAGCTTCTCGCCCGTATCGGTAAAAGCGACCATGGACGGTGTCGTCCGCGCGCCCTCGGCGTTCTCGATAATCTTCGGCGCCTTGCCGTCCATAACGGAAATGCACGAATTGGTCGTTCCGAGGTCGATACCGATGACCTTTGCCATATTCATTCTCCTTTTCGGCGGGCCGGGCGGACCCTCTTAAGAGGCCTCCGCCGTTCCGGTCCTGCCGGACGGCCCCCATGGACTATGTAATTTCTCGCCGGGCCGAAAGGTCCCAAGCGGGTTCCCGGCGTATATAAGAAGATGCCGAATAGGCCGCAAGGCGGCGAATGAGAGGATTGGGGCCGCTACCGGCTGTTATCGGGGCGTGGAAACATGCAGGCAAGCACAGCATCGCCGCCGCCAACAGGCTTCCGGATCTTCCCTGGCCGCTTCGATCGCCGCGAGCAGGAAGCGCTGCGCGACGCAGTCCTCGCCGCCGTCGCCGCGGCGCCGCTCTATCGGCCGGAAATGCCGAAGACGGGCAAGCCCTTCTCGGTCCTCATGACGAATTGCGGCACGCTTGGCTGGGTCTCGGACCGCGCCGGCTATCGCTATCAGGCAGTCCACCCCGTCACCGGCGCCGCCTGGCCACCGATTCCGCCCGCCTTGTTGCAGCTATGGAGCGACGTCGCCGATTTCCCGGAGCCGCCCGAGGCCTGCCTCGTCAATGTCTACGATGCCGATGCGAGGCTTGGTCTGCATCGCGACGAGGACGAGGCCGAGTTCGCCGCGCCCGTCGTCTCGGTATCGCTGGGGGACAGCTGCCTCTTCCGTCTCGGCGGGCTCCGGCGCGGGGACCCGACCCGCTCGCTGCGCCTTGCCTCGGGCGACGTGGTCGTACTCGGCGGCGAGGCGCGCCTTGCCTATCACGGCGTCGACCGCATCTATCCGGGAACCTCGACGCTCCTTCCTGGTGGCGGGCGGATCAATCTCACCCTGCGCCGCGTGACAAGGGCGGGTTGATGGGGCGGGTTGACGGGGGAGGCGTTCGCAGGGACTTATCGGCGGCACAACAGAAGGGACGGCTAGATCGATGGATTCGACCAGCGTACTGATCGTAACGGACATCCAGAACGACTTTCTCCCCGGCGGCGCGCTCGCCGTCGCGGATGGCAACGCGATCATCCCGCTGGTCAATGATCTCGCCCGACGCTTCAAGAATGTCGTCATCACGCAGGACTGGCATCCCGCGCACCACATCTCCTTTGCCTCGTCCCATCCGGGCAAGGCGCCGTTCGACGTGATCGATCTTCGCTATGGGCCGCAGGTACTGTGGCCGGATCATTGTATCCAGGGCTCGTTCGGCGCGGCGCTCGCCGACGGTATCGATATCCCCCACGCCCAGATGATTATCCGCAAGGGCTATCACGCCCACACCGACAGCTATTCCTCCTTCTTCGAGGCCGATCGCAAGACCCCGACCGGGCTCACCGGCTATCTGTTCGAGCGTGGCATCGAGAAGGTCTATGCTGTCGGCCTCGCCACCGACTTCTGCGTGTCCTGGACGGCGCAGGATGCTCGCGCCCATGGTTTCGAGACGGTCGTGATCGAGGATGCCTGCCGCGCCATCGACACGAATGACTCGCTGGCGGCGGCCATCGCGGCGATGGACGCGACCGGCGTCCGCCGGATCGCTTCGTCAGCGCTCTGAGTTATCGGCCCCGTAGTCTACATCGGGACCGGAACCATCCAGCCCTGCGCCGCGCCGCCGGGAATGGCGATGATCGCGATCCGGCCGACGCCCGGCACGTCGAAGGGCTCGCGGATCACCATGCCGCCATTTTCTTTCAGCAGGGCAAGGCGCTGGTCGAGGTCGTCGACCGCGATATAGCTGAACCAATTGTCGGGCACGCCCTCGAACTGCGCGCCTGACAGTTCCATGATGCCGCCGACCATCGTGTCGCCGACCTTGGCGATATGGTAATCGCCAGCCTCGCCCATCGGCATGGAATCGAACGTCCAGCCCAGCGTCTTGGCGTAGAAATCCTTCGCGCGCGCCGCATCGCGCGTCATCAGCTCGTTCCAGTAGAATGTGCCCGGCTCGGCCATGTCGATCTCTCCCCTGCTTATCGGTTGGCAGAGGCTAACATCGGCGTTCCCGATTGCAAATTGATGTCGGCGGCGTCAACCGCCGACATTGAACGCGGCCAGAGCCGCCATATTGACGATGTCGCTGTCGCGCGAGCCCAGCGACAGGATCTGCACCGGCTTGTCGAGGCCCACCAGCAGCGGGCCGATCACGGTGGCGCCGCCCAGTTCCTGCATCATCTTGGTCGAGATCGAAGCGGAGTGGAACGCCGGCATGACCAGAACCGTGGCCGGACCGGAAAGCCGGCAGAACGGATAGGACGCCATGACCTTCGGGTTCAGCGCCACGTCGGCCGCCATCTCGCCGTCGAACTCGAAATCGACCCGCCGCCGTTCCAGGATCTGGACGGCCTCGCGCACATGGCGCGAGCGCTCGCCTTCCGGCTGGCCGAAGGTCGAATAGGCGAGCATGGCCACGCGCGGCTCATAGCCGAGCCGCTTGGCGAAGCCCGCGGCTTCCTCCGCGATATCGGCGAGTTCCTCGCCGGACGGCATGTCGTGCACGGCGGTGTCGGCGACGATCACGGTCCGGCCGCGCACCAGGACGATCGAGATGCCGATCACGCGGTGGCCGGGACGGGTATCGATCACCCGGCGGACATCGGAGAGGACGGTGGAATAATTGCGGGTAACGCCGGTCACCATCGCGTCCGCGTCGCCAAGCGCGACCATGGTGGCGCCGAAATAATTGCGATCGGTGTTGATGAGGCGCTGGCAGTCGCGGAAGAGATAGCCCTGGCGCTGCAGGCGGGCATAGAGATTGTCGATATAGTCCGGGTTGCGGCGCGACAGACGGGCATTGTGGATCTCGATGCCGTCACGGATCTCGATGCCGGCCTGAGCGGCCGTGTCGCGGACGATATCCTCGCGGCCGATGAGGATCGCGGTGCCGAGCTTCTGGGCGGCGAAGCTGGCGGCGGCGCGGATGACCTGCTCTTCCTCGCCTTCAGCGAACACGACGCGCTTCGGGTTGCGCCGCACGCGCTCATAGATGCGCGCCAGCGTGCCGACGATCGGATCGCGCCGGGCCGAGAGCTGGATCTTGTAGGCGGCGATGTCGGCGATCGGCTTGCCGGCGACGCCGGAATCCATCGCCGCCTGCGCCACCGCCGCGGGAATCTCGGACAGAAGGCGCGGGTCGAATGGCACGGGGATGATGTAGTTGGACCCAAAGCGCGGCCGGACGCCCTGATAGGCGGCGGCCACTTCATCCGGCACGTCCTCTCGGGCGAGCTCGGCGAGGGCCTTGGCTGCGGCGATCTTCATCGGCTCGTTGATCGTCCGCGCGCGAACGTCCAATGCGCCGCGGAAGATGTAGGGGAAGCCGAGGACGTTGTTGACCTGGTTCGGATAGTCCGATCGCCCAGTCGCCATGATCGCGTCGTCGCGAACCTCGGCCACCTCTTCCGGCGTAATCTCCGGATCCGGGTTGGCCATGGCGAAGATGATCGGCCGCGGCGCCATCGAGCGCACCATGTCCGGCGTCAGGGCGCCTTTCGCCGAGACGCCGAAGAAGATATCGGCGCCGACCATGGCGTCTTGCAGCGTGCGCGCATCCGTCCGCGTCGCATGCGCCGTCTTCCACTGGTTCATGCCCTCGGTGCGGCCCTCATAGACCACGCCCTTGGTGTCGCAGAGCAGCACGTTCTCCGACGGCATCCCCATTGCCTTGACCAGCTCGATGCAGGCAATACCGGCAGCACCGGCGCCGTTGCAGACGAGGCGCGTCGTCTTGATGTCGCGTCCGGTCAGGTGCAGCGCGTTGATCATTCCGGCGGTCGCGATGATCGCCGTGCCGTGCTGGTCGTCATGGAAGACGGGAATGTCCATCAGCTCGCGCAGACGGCTCTCGATGATGAAGCAGTCCGGCGCCTTGATGTCCTCGAGATTGATGCCGCCGAAGGACGGGCCGAGATAGCGAACCGAATCGACGAAGGCGTCGACATCTTCCGTATCGATCTCCAGATCGATCGAATCGACGTCGGCGAAGCGCTTGAAGAGAACGGCCTTGCCTTCCATCACCGGCTTGGAGGCGAGCGCACCGAGATTGCCGAGGCCGAGAATGGCGGTGCCGTTGGTGATCACGGCGACGAGGTTACCGCGGGTCGTATAGTCGAAGGCAAGGCTCGGATCGGCGGCGATCGCCTTCACCGGGACAGCGACGCCAGGCGAATAGGCGAGCGACAGATCGCGCTGCGTTGCCATCGGCTTGGTCGGCGTGATCTCGAGCTTGCCCGGTCGGCCGCGTGAATGGAATTCCAGCGCTTCCTGGTCCGTCACGGCAGGACCGTTCCGGGTAGGTCTCTTCGTCTCTGTCATGTGTCGCTCGGGGTCAGGCGTTTCCGGAAGGCGGGAGGCTCTTGGCGGCCACCCTTATCGTGGTCGGCGACGATAACACCGGTTTCTGTGATCTCAAGCCATGAGATTGATGCCGGGACGGTGAAACAGCTTTGGCGTTTTGCTAGGGTCCGGCCATGCTGGATCCCACCCACGAAATTCCCGCCCCTTCGGTGCGCCCGACGCCGATGATGGAGCAGTATATCGAGATCAAGACGGCCAATCCGGATTGCCTCCTGTTTTACCGGATGGGTGATTTCTACGAGCTCTTCTTCGACGATGCCGAAACGGCTTCGCGCGCGCTCGGCATCACGCTGACGAAGCGGGGCAAGCATCTGGGCGAAGACATCCCGATGTGCGGCGTGCCGGTCCATGCGGCCAATGACTATCTGCAGAAGCTGATCGGTCTCGGTCATCGCGTCGCCGTCTGCGAGCAGACCGAGGATCCGGCCGAGGCGAAGAAGCGTGGCGGCCGTTCGGTGGTGCGCCGCGACGTCGTGCGACTGGTGACGCCGGGTACGATTACCGAGGAGACGCTGCTCGACGCCGGCCGCAACAATTATCTGGCGGCGGTGGCGCGTTCGCGTGGTACGGGCGCGGAGGGTGCGGACCGCTTCGCGCTCGCCTGGATCGATATATCGACCGGCGAATTCCGCCTGGCGGAGAGCGAGGCCGGGCGTCTGGCTGCCGATCTCGCCCGTATCGACCCGCGCGAGGTCCTCCTTCCGGACAGCTTTTTCGCGGACGAGACGATGCGCGATCTTATCCGCGTCCTGCCGGGAGCCACGACCCCGCTGCCGTCGGCCTTCTTCGACGGTGCGTCCGCGGCGAGCCGTCTTGCTGCCTATTTCGGCATCGATACGCTGGACGGCCTCGGCGCCTTCTCACGTGTGGAACTCGCGGCGGCGGCGGCGGTACTCGCCTATGTCGAGAAGACGCAGATCGGCGAACGGCCGCCCCTTGCCCGCCCGGTTCGCGAGAGCGACGGCACGGTCATGCTCGTCGATGCGGCGACGCGGGCCAATCTGGAGCTGACGCGCACGCTGTCCGGCGAGCGCCGGGGCAGCCTGCTTGCCGCCATCGATCGGACCGTGACCGGCGCCGGGTCGCGCCTCCTTGCCAGTCGCCTCGCCAGCCCCTCGACCGATCCAGACGAGATCGGCCAGCGCCTCGATTCGGTCGCCTTCATGCTGTCGCTCGGCTTCGCGCGGGGGCAGATCCGTTCGCTGCTTGCCTCCGGCCCAGATCTGTCGCGCTCGCTGTCGCGGCTGATGCTGCACCGGGGCGGTCCGCGCGACCTGGCGGCGATCGGCATGGGCGTTTCGGCGGCCCTCGGCCTCGCCGAGCGTCTTTCGCAGGCATCCGGGGGGCTTCCGGCAGAGCTTGACGCCGCCGTGGATGATCTGGCCAAGGCCCCTGCCGCACTGGCCGGCCGCCTCGCCGCTGCGCTCGGAGACGAGTTGCCGCTATTGCGCCGCGACGGCGGCTTTGTGCGCGCCGGCTATGATGCCGATCTCGATGCGACGCGCGCGCTGCGCGACGAGAGCCGGCAGGTCATCGCCGGCCTGCAAGGCAATTATGCGGCTGAGACCGAGATCCGGGCCTTGAAGATCCGGCACAATAACGTGCTCGGCTATTTCATCGAGGTGCCGCAGCAATATGGCGAGCGGCTGCTCGGAGCCGATTTCGCCGGTCGCTATATCCACCGCCAGACCATGGCCGGCGCGATGCGTTTCATCACGACGGAATTGGCCGAGCTGGAGGCGCGCATCGCCACGGCGGCCGATCGCTCGCTCGCCATGGAGCTGTCGATCTTCGACGCGCTGCTGGCCGCGGTATCCGCCGAGGCGGAGGCAATCCGCCTCGGCGCCGATGCGCTGGCGAAGCTCGACCACGCGGCGGCGTTGGCCGAGCTGGCCGATGCCGAGGGCTGGTGCCGGCCGATCATCGATCGGTCGCTAGCCTTCGAGATCGAGGGTGGCCGCCATCCGGTGGTCGAGCAGGCGCTCCGGAACGAGCATGCCGATCCGTTCGTGGCGAATGATTGCCGTCTCGGGGAAGCGGGCGCGGAGGCGGGACGCATCTGGCTGATCACCGGTCCCAACATGGCCGGCAAATCGACCTTCCTGCGCCAGAACGCGCTGATCGCCGTCCTCGCCCAGATGGGCAGCTATGTTCCGGCTCGCGCCGCCCATATCGGCGTGGTCGACCGCCTGTTCAGCCGTGTCGGCGCCGCCGATGATCTGGCGCGCGGCCGCTCGACCTTCATGGTCGAGATGGTCGAAACCGCGTCGATCCTGAACCAGGCGACTGAGCGCTCGCTCGTCATCCTCGACGAGATCGGCCGCGGCACCGCGACCTTCGACGGCCTCTCCATCGCCTGGGCAGCGATCGAGCATCTCCATGAAGTGAACCGCTCGCGCGGCCTGTTCGCGACGCATTATCACGAGTTGACGGCCCTGTCGCAGCGCCTCGCGCGGCTCGAAAATGCGACGGTTCGCGTGAAGGAATGGGAGGGCGACGTCGTCTTCCTGCATGAGATCGTTCCCGGCGCCGCCGACCGGTCCTATGGCATCCAGGTCGCGAAGCTCGCCGGGCTGCCATCTTCCGTCGTGGCGAGGGCGCGCGACGTGCTCTCGCGGCTGGAGGAGACGGATCGCCAGTCGCCATCGGCGACATTGATCGACGACCTGCCGCTCTTCGCCGCGGCGCTGTCGCGCGCCGTTCCCGAGCGGCCGGTCGTGACCGATCCGATGGCCGAGGAACTCGACCGGATCCTGCCGGACGACCTGACGCCGCGCGAGGCGCTGGAGGCGCTCTACAGGCTCAAGGCGCTACGCACCGAAGCGAAGGCGTCGTCGAAACGCGCTTGAGGTGGTTTATCCCCGCGAACCGGTCTAGGTTCCGAAAAATTCTCTTCTCTGGATGTCGCAGAACCCGATGATCCGATCCGACTCCGCGCTTGTCGACCGCGATGAACTCGCTGCCGAACTCGAGACGATCGCCACCCATTCGGAAAAATCACAGGTCCGCGCGGCCGCGCTGTCGCGGCTCAAGGACGTGATGAAGAAAGGCCGGGCGCGCGCCGAGCAAGATCTGCTGGCAGGCGGGCGCGGCAGCGTATGCGCGCGGCGACTTTCCGATCTCGTCGACGAAGTCATCGGCGCGATCTTTCAACTGGCGATCCGTCACGTCTATCCGGCGCAGAACCCTTCCTCGGCCGAGCGCATGGCGCTCGTCGCCGTGGGCGGCTATGGCCGCGGCATGCTGGCGCCGGGCTCCGACATCGATCTCCTGTTCCTGCTGCCCTACAAGCAGACACCCTGGGGCGAGAGCGTCGTCGAGTTCGTCCTCTACATGCTCTGGGACCTCGGCCTGAAGGTCGGCCATGCGACCCGCAACGTCGACGAGTGCATACGCCTCTCCGGCGGCGACATGACGATCCGGACGGCGATCCTCGAAGCCCGTTTTCTCTGGGGCGACGAAAAGCTGTTCGGTGAGCTTACCCTCCGTTTCGACGAGCAGGTGGTGCGGAACACCGGCCCGGCGTTCATCGCGGCCAAGCTTGCCGAGCGCGACGAACGTCACCGCCGCCAGGGTGCCTCGCGCTATGTCGTTGAGCCGAACGTGAAGGAGGGCAAGGGGGGCCTTCGCGACCTCCATACGCTGTTCTGGATCGCCAAATATTTCTACCGCGTGCGGTCCGGTGACGCGCTGGTCGAGGCCGGCGTCTTCTCTCGTTCCGAGTTGGCGCTCTTCCGCAAGTCGGAGGACTTTCTCTGGTCGGTGCGCTGCCACCTCCACTTTCTCACGGGCCGGGCCGAGGAACGGCTCTCCTTCGACCTTCAGCGCGAAATGGCGGTACGCCTCGGCTACACGTCCCATCCAGGGATGAAGGACGTCGAGCGCTTCATGAAGCACTATTTCCTCGTCGCGAAGGATGTCGGCGATCTGACGCTGATCTTCTGTTCGGCGCTGGAGGAAGAACACGCCAAGACGACGCCGAGGCTCAATCGCTTCTTCGGCATCGCGCCGCGCCGGAAGCTGAAGAAGATCCCCGGCACCACCGATTTCGTCGTCGAGCATGATCGCATCAACATGGCGGCCGCCAATGTCTTCGAGCGCGATCCGGCCAATCTGATCCGTCTCTTTCACCTGGCCGACAAGCACAACCTCGCCTTCCATCCCGATCTGATGAAGGCGGCGACCCGCTCGCTGAAGCTCATCGACGGAGAGATGCGCGAGGATCCTGTCGCGAACCGGCTTTTTCTGGAAGTCCTCTCCTCAAGAAGCCAGCCGGAGATCGTTCTTCGACGGATGAACGAGGCCGGCGTACTCGGCCGTTTCCTTCCCGATTTCGGCAAAATCGTCGCGATGATGCAGTTCAACATGTATCATCACTATACGGTCGACGAACATCTGATCCGTTCGATCGGCATCCTTTCGTCGATCGAGCGCGGCGAGCATGCGCAGGATCATCCGCTAGCTAGCAGCCTGATCCCGAATATCCAGGACCGCGTCGTGCTCTATGTGGCGATGCTCCTGCACGATGTCGCCAAGGGGCGGCCGGAGGATCATTCGATCGCCGGCGCGCGGGTCGCCCGCAAGCTCGGCCCGCGGCTTGGGTTGTCGCCCGCGCAGACCGAGACGGTGGCCTGGCTCATCGAGAACCACCTCCTGATGAGCATGACGGCGCAGTCGCGCGACCTTGGCGACCGCAAGACCATCCAGGATTTCGCGGCCGTCGTGCAGAGCCTGGAGCGGTTGAAGCTCCTGCTGATCCTGACGATCGCCGATATCTCCGCCGTCGGTCCTGGCGTCTGGAATGCCTGGAAGGGCCAGTTGCTGCGCACGCTCTACTACGAGACCGAGCCCTTGCTGACCGGCGGCCACAGCCAAATTTCGCGCGACAAGCGCGTCGCCGCGGCGCGGGCCGAGCTGGGCCATGCGCTGTCGGGGTGGTCGGCTCCCGATCGCGAGGCCTATCTGGAGCGGCACTACCCGGCCTATTGGATGCGCGTCGACCTGCCGCGCAAGATCGCCCATGCCGAAATGATCCGCGAGGCCGACGCGGCGGGCAAGACGCTCGCCACCGCCGTTTCCATGCGCCCCTTCGAGGGCGTCACCGAGATCACCATCTTCGCGCCAGACCATCCTCGCCTATTGTCGCTGATCGCGGGCGCCTGCACGGCCGCAGGCAGCAACATTGTCGATGCGCAGATCTTCACCACCACCGATGGCCGCGCCCTCGACACCATCGTCCTGCAGCGCGAGTTCGATTCGGACGAGGAGGAAGAGCGGCGGGGCTGGAAAGTCGGTGCTCTGATCGAGGACGCGCTGTCCGGGACCGTGGCGCTGCCCGAGGCGATCGCCCGCAAGGCCAAGCCGCGCGCCAAGATCAAGGCCTTCACGGTCAAGACCGAGATCCTGTTCGACAATTCCTGGTCCAACCAGTTCACCGTCATCGAAGCCTCGGGCATCGATCGGCCCGGCCTGCTCTACGACCTGACGCGTTCGATCTCGGACCTCAATCTCAACATCGCCTCCGCCCATGTGGCGACCTTCGGCGAGCGGGCCGTCGACGTCTTCTACGTCACCGACCTGATGGCGCGGAAGGTCACCAACGCCGCCCGCGAGGCGAATATCCGCCGCCGGCTGCAGCAGGTCTTCGAGGGCGATATCGCTGCCGATAAGTCATCCGCCCGCCGGACGGGATAACGGGCGGTGTCGCTCGCGCGCAATTTTGCGACGGTCGCGAGCTCCACGATGTCGAGCCGACTGCTCGGATTCGTGCGCGACATGTTCATGGCGGCGGCGCTTGGTACGGGGCCGGTCGCCGACGCTTTTCTCGTCGCCTTCCGCCTGCCCAATCTCTTTCGCCGCCTCTTTGCGGAAGGCGCGTTCTCCGCGGCCTTCATCCCGCTCTTCGCCCGCCGTCTGGAAGAGAGCGGCGACGAGGCGGCGCATCGATTTGCC
This sequence comes from Kaistia algarum, assembly GCF_026343945.1. Classification (NCBI taxonomy): domain Bacteria; kingdom Pseudomonadati; phylum Pseudomonadota; class Alphaproteobacteria; order Hyphomicrobiales; family Kaistiaceae; genus Kaistia; species Kaistia algarum. The sequence goes on along the minus strand of NZ_JAPKNJ010000001.1, from coordinate 2,012,690 downwards.
GGCGAAGTATTATCGGCCTTCGCGCTGCTCCTCGTGATCGTCACGATCGTGGGCGAGATTTTCATGTCGCCGATCATCGGAGTTCTGGCACCGGGCTTTGCAGCCGACCCGGAGAAATTCGCGCTCGCCATCCTGCTGACGCGGATCGCGCTGCCCTATCTGGCGCTGATTTCGCTGCTCGCGCTCTATAGCGGCGTGCTGAATGCCCATGGGCGCTTTCTCGCCGCCGCCATGGCGCCGGCGCTGCTCAATGTGGTCCTGGTCGGCGCGCTGGCCTATGTGATCGTGACCGGGCGGCAGGATACGGAGCAAGCCGGTATCCTGCTGGCGGTGGCAACCCTGGTCGGCGGCCTCGCCCAGCTTCTCATGGTCGTTGTCGCGACCCGCCGGGCAGGGATCGACCTGCCCTTGCTTCGCCCGCGCCTGACTGCCGGGGTGCGGCGCCTGACGGCGCTCGCCGTCCCGGGTCTGATCGGTGGTGGCGTCACGCAGATCAACATCGTGATCGGCACGATGATCGCTTCCTTCGCTCCCGGCGCCATCGCGGTACTGGGCTATGCCGATCGCCTCTACCAGCTGCCACTCGGCATTGTCGGCGCCACCATCGCCGTCGTCGTGCTGCCCGATCTGTCGCGCCAGCTTCGTGCCGGTCGCGCCGATCTCGCCGCGGCGCTGCAGAACCGCAGCGTCGAATTCTCGATGGCGCTGACGCTTCCGGCGGCGGCGGGACTGTTCGCTCTGGCCGAGCCGATCGTCCGCATCATCTATGAGCGCGGCGCCTTCGATGCTGCCGATACGCTCGTCACGGCGCGAACGCTGATGGGCTTTGCGCTCGGCCTGCCGGCCTTCGTCCTGATCAAGGCGCTGTCGCCGGCCTATTTCGCCCGCGAGGACACGAAGACGCCGATGTGGTTCGCTGCCATCGCGGTGGCAATCAACGTCGCGGGCTCGCTGGCGCTGTTCCCCGTGTTGTCGGAAGTCGGCATCGCCCTCGCGACGTCACTCTCGGCCTGGGTGAATGCCGGCCTTTTGGGCGGATTGCTGCTTGTCCGTGGTCATTGGCAGCCGGACGCTCGGCTCCGCCGCTCGGCTCTCCTGCTCATCGTGGCCACGGCCGCCATGACCCTTGTTGCCCGGTCCGCCGCCGCGCTCGCCGAGCCGTTGCTTCGGACGCATGGCGGGCTCATTGCCGCGTTGACGTTGGCGGCGATCTGCCTCGGCGCCGCCGTGCTCTACGCGATGCTCTGCCAGTTTGCGCGCATCGTCGACTTTTCCGAGCTGATCCGCGTTCTGCGCGCGCGGCAAGGCTGAGCGGCGCTTGCGCGAGGCCTTTCGCCGCGCGATAAGGCGGCCGATCAACGGGGTTTCCTCATGACCGAATTCCAGCCGCGCGTCTTTTCCGGCGTCCAGCCGACCGGCAATCTGCATCTTGGTAATTATCTCGGCGCGATCGTCAATTTCGTCGCGCTGCAGGAGAGCCACGATTGCATCTATTGCGTCGTCGACATGCACGCGATCACGGTCTGGCAGGATCCCGCCGAGCTGTCGCGCCAGATCCGCGAGGTCACGGCCGCCTTCGTCGCGGCCGGTATCGATCCTGTGAAGCACATCGTCTTCAACCAGAGTCAGGTCTCGGTTCATGCCGAGCTCGCCTGGGTATTCAACTGTGTTGCCCGCATCGGCTGGATGAACCGGATGACGCAGTTCAAGGACAAGGCCGGCAAGGACAAGGAAAACGCCTCGCTCGGGCTCCTGGCCTATCCGAGCCTGATGGCGGCCGACATTCTCGCCTATAAGGCGACGCATGTTCCGGTCGGCGAGGACCAGAAGCAGCATCTCGAGCTGACGCGCGACATCGCGCAGAAGTTCAACAACGACTATGCCGGCTCGATCGCCGCGCATGGCTATGGTGATGCCTATTTCCCGATCACCGAGCCGCTGATCACCGGTCCGGCGACGCGGATCATGAGCCTGCGTGACGGCACTAAGAAGATGTCGAAATCCGATCCGTCGGATTATTCGCGCATCAACCTGACCGACGACGCCGACGGCATCGCCCAGAAGATCCGCAAGGCCAAGACCGATGCCGACGCGCTGCCGAGCGAGGTCGAAGGCCTCAAGGGACGTCCGGAGGCGGATAATCTCGTCGGCATCTACGCGGCGTTGTCGGGCCTTGCGAAGCCGGATGTGCTGAGCCAGTTCGGCGGCCAGCCATTCTCCGCCTTCAAGCCGGCCCTGGCCGATCTGGCCGTGGAGAAGCTGGGCCCGGTCGGCGGCGAGATGCGCCGGCTGATGGGCGACCCTGGCCATATCGACCAGATTCTCGCCAATGGCGCCGCCCGTGCCGAGGCGATAGCCCGGCCGATCATGGACGGCGTCAAGGATATCGTCGGCTTCATCCGCCGCAACTGATCCCTCGCCCTCGCCTTGCGGGGGTGACCGGCGAGTGGCAGCATAGAGCGATGCTGAAGCGCAGAAGCACCGAGGCCGGACACCGGCGCAAGTTCCTGGCCGTAATCGACGACAGCCCCGAATGTTCGCGCGCGGTCGTCTATGCCGCCCGAAGGGCCGAGCGAACCAGCGGTGCCCTGGCCTTGCTTTATGTGATCGAACCGCCCGGCTTCCACGATTGGATCGGCGTCGAGAACATCATGCGTGCCGAGGCGTCGGAGGAGGCGGAAAAGGCACTGGCCCGCTTCGCCGATCTCGCACGGCGCCATTCTTCCGTCGAGCCGGAGCTGGTGATCCGCGAGGGCGCGCGGGCCGAGCAGGTCAATCACCTCATCGCCGAGGACGAGGACATCGCGATCCTGGTGCTGGCCGCCGGCATCGACAAGGAAGGGCCAGGCCCGCTCGTCACCGCGATCGCCGGGCGCCTTGCGGGCACCTTTCCGGTGCCGATCACCATCGTTCCGGGTGCCCTGACGGACGAGGAAATCGCCGCCATCGCCTGACAGCGGACGCAAAAAAAGGGCGCCCGAAGGCGCCCTTTCCGTTTTCCGATCGGCTCGGGTGACTACATCTTCTTCGCCTTGGCTTCGTCCTTCTTTGACGATGCCGGATCTTGGACGATCTCGAAGGTGATGTTGCGGCCATGCTGGCGGGTATAGAACACGCGCCAGCCATTTTCGAACGGTGTCGGGACAGCGGTGCCGATCAGGCCTTCGACTGTCGGATTGCCGTCGGAGACGTGAATGCCGGTGATCTCGTTGTCACCGTCATTCTGGAAGCCCTCGGCCGAGGTGAGCGCCTCGTCGATCGTCGCCATGTCGTCGCGGCCCTGGCTCAGGAAGCGAACCGGATCCGGCGTGCTCGCCTTCGCATAATCAGCCGTCACGTCGACGATATAGCCGGAGTCGAAGGCGTTGCGCTGCATGTGCAGCTTGTCGCCGGCATCCTCGACGACGAGCAGCTGCGTGTCGTTGAGGAAAGAGAGATTGTCGAAGCCCGTGCGGGTCGCATCGCCGCGATAGACGAGCGCGACCGTCGCCCTGTCGGGGTTCTTCTTCGACTGGGCGATCTTGAACACGCCGCCGAACCCGCCGAAATCAACGCCGGCCTCGGTCTTGGCGTTGGTGTCGCCGGTTGCCGTGAAATAGAACTCCTTGAAGCTCGTTCCCGGACGGAACTGGCCGTTTTCGGGGCGCTTGAACGGCGTGCCGCCCGCCTTCTTGGCGAGATCGTTGGCGTCGAAGGCCTCGGCCGGATGCTCGTCGCTGTCGCGGATCGTGACCCACTTCGCCGGCAGCTCGTTGCCATAGGTGTAGAGGGTCTTCTGGTTCGGCGAGAGGATGTCGCCGTCGATGTCGTCCTTGTGGAAGACGACCGGCTGCGACTGGGCGTCGAGCACCTGCAGCACCTGCAGCTTGCCGCCGAGCGAGAGGTTCGTCTTGTCCTTCGGCACGAAGCGATAGACGAAGGAGTTCGGCTGCTTGGCGTTCTTCGTCTTCGGGCCACCCTTGCCGCCGGCGTCCTCGACCAGCCAGAGCGAGCCGTCCGCATCGACTTCAACGCCTTCATACGCGGCGCGGCCGGTGAAGGCGGAGAGGTCGACGACCTTGGAGGGGAAATCGACCGTCGCGGCCCAGACGCCGCCATCCGTGCCTTCCTCGGAGGTCAGCAGCAGCATCTTGGCGAAGGGGTCCCAGGCCGAGCCGTCGATCAGCGGCAGCGGCTTGCCATCGACATCGGTGTCGGCCATCAGCGTGACGCGATGCGCCTTCGACGCGTCGAGATTGATGCGGGTCAGGCCGCCGCGCGACACGCCGTTCTCGTCTTTCGGGCCGCTCTCATGACCCTGGAAAACGAAATGGGTGCCATACTTGACGCCCTTGGCCGGGCCGGTCGCGCCCTCGAGCACGAGGTAGGTATTCTTGTCGGGCTCGGTCTTGGAAGCCTCGACATTGTGGTCCTTCGACTGAACCGCGCCCTTGGCCGGGACCAGCGGGCCGTCCTTGCCATAGCCGTAATAGCCGAGATATTTCGACGGATTCTCGAGCTTGAACGCGCCTTCGGCGACGGGGACCTGCGAGAGACCCGGCGACAGAACGTCTTCCGCAGGCTTGACCTGCGCGGAGCCGAGCTTGATCGGATCGGCGAGAGCGGGTAGCGAGAGAGCGACAAGCGCGCTGGTCGCGAGCAATATGATCTTCATGGTCGTAAAGTCCCCGTGGTGGCGAGAGAACATCCCGATAGGCTCGGTCTGTTGCGTTCCCATGACAGGCGCCGACCTTGCGATGGATCTCTGTCCTGGCCTTGAAGGCGGACCGGCGATCCATCACATTATGGCTTTGAAGAATTCCAAGGTGACGTGAGGCCCAAAATGTTCATCCAGACCGAAGCGACACCCAATCCGTCGACGCTCAAGTTTCTCCCCGGTCGCCCCGTCCTGCCCGATGGCACGGCGGAATTCCGGGATTCGTCCGAGGCAGGCCGTTCGCCGCTGGCCGAGCGCATCTTCTCCGTATCCGGCGTATCGGGCGTGTTTCTCGGTCACGACTTCATCAGCGTGACCAAGAACGAAGGGGAATGGCAGCATCTGAAGCCGGCCCTCCTCGGCGCGATCATGGAACATTTTGTCGCCGGTGCGCCCGTTATGGCGGCTGCCGAGCCGTCCGACAGCGGTTCCGAGTTCTTCGAGGCCGAAGACGCCGAAACGGTCGAGACGATCAAGGAACTGATCGAGACCCGAGTTCGTCCGGCCGTCGCCCAGGATGGCGGCGACATCACCTTCCAGGGCTATCGCGACGGCATCGTCTATCTGAACATGCGCGGTTCCTGCGCCGGCTGCCCTTCCTCGACGGCGACGCTGAAGAACGGCATCCAGAACCTGCTTCGTCATTTCATCCCCGAAGTGCGGGAAGTCCAGGCGGTAGGCTGAGGCTCGACAGCTCGGGCTGACGCGGCTATCTCGTCCGCATGATTGTGCTGGCCATCGATACCGCGCTTGAGGACTGCTCCGTGGCGATCGGCCAGGGCTCGGATATTCGTTTGTCCGAGCGCACGATCGGGCGTGGTCATGCCGAGATCCTTATGCCAGCCACAGCCGCGCTTCTGGCCGAAGCGGGGCTGTCCGCACGCGATCTTGACCGCATTGCCGTCTCGACAGGCCCCGGCTCCTTCACTGGGCTTCGTGTCGGGATCGCCGCCGCCCGCGGTCTTGGCCTCGCCTTGGATATTCCCGTGATCGGCATTCCAACGCTCAAGGCCCATGCCGTGCTGGCGTCCAAGATGCGCGATTCGGTTTCGGCCCCGAATCGGCCGATCCTGGCGCTGCTTCCAGCCCGTGCCGACGAGCTCTATGGGCAAGTCTTCTCGGGCGAAGGCGATCCGCTGGGGCCTCTCACTGTTGCCAACGCGGGGCGCTTCGGCGAGTTGGCGCCCGAGGGCAGCTACGATGTCGCTGGTGCTGGCGCGGCGCTGCTCGGCGCGGCGTTCGCCCCGATTCACCTTCGCTCGGCACCTTCCATCGCGACGCTGCTCGACCTTGGCGCCGCGCTTTCTCCCGATGCGTTTCCTCCGGCGCCTGTCTATGGCAAGCCGCCGGATGCCATTCCTCATAGCGGCGGGATTGCCCGGCGATGATCGAACTGTTGCCAAGGCCACGGATTTTCTTCGACGAGGTGCGCGATGCCGCCGATCTCGAGGCGCTTGCCACCATCCATGCCGAAGGCTTTCGCCGCGGCTGGAGCGTCGATGAGTTCGAGAGCCTGCTCGCCGACGACACCGTCCGCTGCATCCTGCTGCGCCGCGAATCGGTGATTGGCTGGCGCCGGATTCTCGGCTTCGTCATCGCCCGCAACACGGCCGGCGAGGCCGAGATACTTACTGTCGCCGTTTTGCTCGGGCGCCGTGGGCAGGGTTTCGGCCGCCGGCTGATGGATGAATTGCTGCGTCGTCTCTATGCTGACAGGGCCGCCGAGGTGTTCCTGGAGGTCGATGAGAGCAATCCACCCGCCATCGCGCTCTATCGCCGTCTAGGCTTTGTCGAAGTCGGCCGACGGAAGGGCTATTATCGCGGTGCCGATGGCCGGGAGAGCGGCGCGCTTGTCTTGCGGTTGCAACTTCACTAAGCGGCTGTCACCCTTTCTGTAGAGTTGAAGGACGGGCGGCATGGAAGAGAACACGCCGATACAGACGCTCGAGGAGGCATGCGCCGCCAAGGGCATGCGCATGACGGAGCAGCGGCGGGTGATCGCGCGCGTCCTCGATGCCGCCACGGATCACCCCGACGTCGAGGAGGTCTATCGGCGCGCCTTCGCGATCGACGCCCGCATCTCGATTTCGACCGTCTACCGGACGGTGAAGCTGTTCGAGGACGCGGGCATCATCGAGCGCCACGATTTCCGAGACGGCCGCAGCCGTTATGAGACCGTGTCGGAAGAGCATCACGACCACTTGATCGATCTTCGCTCGGGCGAGGTCATCGAATTCCGCAGCGAGGAAATCGAAGCGCTGCAGGAGATGATCGCCAAGCGTCTCGGTTTCCGGTTGGTCGGCCACCGTCTTGAGCTTTACGCCCTCCCGCTGACCGATCCCCCCAAGGAAACCCATTGATGGCTCGACTGCGCGTTGGTCTTGTCCTGCTGGTCCTCGCGCTGACGACCCTCGTTTTGCTGCCTCTGCAGCTGGTCGCCATCCGCTTTTCCGCATCGCTCGCGGGACGGATCCCGATGTGGTGGCAACGCGTCGCTGCCTTCTGCCTGGGCCTGAAGGTAACGATCCAGGGCGCCCCGGCGTCGGAAAGGCCACTCCTCATCCTCTCGAATCACGTTTCCTGGCTCGATATCGTCACCCTGGGAAGCGTGCTTCCGGTTTCCTTCATCGCGAAAAGCGAGGTCGGGACCTGGCCGGTGGTGAAATGGCTCGCCCGCCTGCAGCGGAGCGTCTTCATCGATCGCACCCGTCGCGGCTCGGCACCGGCCTCGAACGAGGCGATCGCCGCGCGTCTCGTCGCCGGCGATGCCATCGTGCTGTTTGCCGAAGGCACGACCGATGACGGCATCTCGGTTCTGCCCTTCCGCAGTGCGCTCGTCGGTGCCGCGCGGCACGCTACCGGCCCCGACGCCGAGGTCGTCGTCCAGCCCGTGGCGATCGTCTACACGGCGTTGCAGGGCTTGGCGATCGGGCGACAGCGCATGGCCGACGTTGCCTGGCACGGCGACATGGATCTAGCGCCCCATCTCACCGGCCTGATCTGCGTTGGATCGATCGACGCGGTCGTCGTCTTTGGAACGCCGATCGCCTTCGGGCCTGAAACGGACCGCAAAGTCGTTGCCGCCGCGGCGGAAGCCGAGGTCCGCCGCATGGTCCGGGCCGTGAGGGCCGGGCGCAACAGACCGCCGGTTCCGCCGCCGACGGCACCGGCGCCTATTCTCAGCGTCACGGAAAGCGGCTAGGAAGGGTCAAGGGATGCAACCAGCGTTCCGCCCCTTGCCATTCACCGGGATCGATGACCGGAATTCGAGAACCAAAGCGCGTCTTCATCAAGACCTATGGCTGCCAGATGAATGTCTACGATTCCGATCGTATGGCGGACTCACTGGCGGTTGAGGGCTACCAGCAGACGGATCGTGTCGAGGATGCCGACCTCGTCCTGCTCAATACCTGCCATATCCGCGAGAAGGCGGCGGAGAAGGTGTATTCCGAGCTTGGCCGCGTCCGTCTCCTGAAGGAGGAAGCGGCGCGGGCCGGTCGGCGCGTTGTCGTCGGCGTCGCAGGCTGCGTTGCGCAGGCCGAAGGATCGGAGATCGCGCGCCGCGCGCCCGTTGTCGATTTGGTCGTCGGGCCGCAATCCTATCAGCACCTGCCGGCGCTCTTGCGCGACGTCGAGCGCGGCGGCCGCCCGGTCGAGACCGAGTTCGCCATAGCCGAGAAATTCGAGCGCCTTCCTGCCGCCGCGGCCGCGCGTACCCGATCGCGCGGCGTCACGGCCTTCCTGACCATTCAGGAGGGCTGCGACAAGTTCTGCACCTTCTGCGTCGTGCCCTATACGCGCGGTGCCGAGGTGTCGCGCCCGGTGTCGCGGATCGTCGAGGAAGCCCAGCGGCTCGCCGAGGCGGGCGTGCGCGAGGTGACGCTGCTCGGCCAGAACGTCAACGCCTGGCATGGGCTTGGCGATGATGGCAGCGAATGGGGGCTGGGACGGTTGCTCTTTCGCCTCGCCGAGATTCCCGGACTCGACCGGCTGCGCTATACGACGAGCCATCCGCGCGACATGGACGACGCGTTGATCGCGGCCCATCGGGATCTGCCGGCGCTGATGCCCTATCTGCATCTGCCGGTTCAGTCGGGCTCGGATCGCATTCTCGCCGCGATGAACCGCCGCCACCGCGCCGACGATTATTTCCGCCTCGTCGACCGCATCCGCGACATTCGGCCGGATATCGCGCTCTCTTCGGATTTCATCGTCGGTTTCCCGGGCGAGACCGATGCCGATTTCGAGGCGACGATGCATCTCGTCGAGCGCGTCGGCTATTGCGCCGCTTATTCCTTCAAATATAGCGCCCGTCCCGGCACGCCGGCCGCCGGCCTTACGGATTTCGTTGCCGATCCGATCGCGAGCGAGCGGCTTTCCGGGCTGCAGGCGCTCATCCTCGATCAGCAGACGGCGTTCAACCGTTCCAAGGTCGGAACGTCGATGGACGTGCTCTTCGAGCGGGCGGGCCGCCAGCCGGGCCAGATCATGGGCCGCTCCCCCTATCTGCAGGCGGTGCAGCTCGATGGCGACGCCAGCTGGATCGGCAAGATAGGCCGCGTCTCGATCGCGTCACTCGGCAGCAACTCTCTCTTCGGCGAGCGCATCGAGGCGCTTGCGAGGCATCGCCCGTCCGTATCTCTGGAGGTCACGACGTGAACGCACGCTCCTCGACGCCCCCGAGGCCGCCCGGTGGCACGGTATCGGAGATGTCGCATGCCTCCGATATCGCCCATGTGGTGATCGGTTTCGACGACAATCGCCTCGCCAGCGAACTGTTCGGCCAGTTCGACCAGAACCTCGCCATTCTCGAGCAGAAGCTCGGCATCGAGGCGGTGGCGCGTGGCAATCAGCTGACCATCCGGGGACGTCCGGAGGCCTGCGCGCAAGCCCGCCTTGCGCTTGACCTGCTCTACATCCGCCTGCAGCAGGGGCACGAGATTGGCCCGGCCGATGTCGAGGGCGCCGTCCGGATGGCCGAGACCGCCGACGAGCAGCTCAGCCTGCCGAGCTTCGAGCCGAAGGGCCGCCTCGCCATGGCTCAGATCTCGACGCGCCGGCGCACGATCATGGCCCGCAATCCGGCGCAGGACGCCTATATCCGGGCGATGGACCGCTCCGAGATGGTGTTCGGCATCGGGCCGGCCGGAACGGGCAAGACCTATCTGGCCGTGGCCTATGCGGCGGCGCTGATCGAGCGCGGCGACGTCTCACGCCTCATCCTGTCGCGTCCGGCTGTGGAGGCGGGCGAGCGGCTCGGCTTCTTGCCCGGCGACATGAAGGAGAAGGTCGATCCCTATTTGCGTCCGCTCTATGACGCGCTCTACGACATGATGCCGCCCGACAAGGTCGAGCGCGGCCTGACGTCGGGCATGATTGAGGTGGCGCCGCTTGCCTTCATGCGCGGCCGTACGCTCGCTAATGCCGTGGTGATCCTCGACGAGGCCCAGAACACGACCTCGATGCAGATGAAGATGTTCCTGACGCGTCTGGGCGAAGGCTCGCGCATGATCATCACCGGCGATCCGACCCAGGTCGACCTGCCGAACGGCCAGGTTTCGGGCTTGGCCGAGGCGGCGGATCTGCTGCGTGACGTGCCCGGCATCGTGCAGATCCGCTTCACGGATGTCGACGTCGTCCGCCATCCGCTCGTCGGCCGCATCGTCCGCGCCTATGACGCCGCGTCGCGGGTCACGCCACCGCACCGCTCGGCCGGCTCGCATGGCGGCGGTGGTTTCGGGAGCGCCGGATGACGTCCGAGTTGCCGATCGCGGTCGATCTCCTGGTCGAATCCGGGAACTGGCCGGGCGATCCGGACCTGGCCCGACTCGTGGCCGATGTCGTTGAGGCCAGTATTGCCGTGGGCGGCCTGCGCTTCGTCGAAGGCTCCGAGCTCTCCGTTGTGTTCACCGACGACGCGCATGTCCGCGCGCTGAATGCGCAGTACCGCGAGAAGGACCGGACGACCAACGTCCTGTCGTTTCCGGGCACGCCCCCGGGCCGCAAACGGTTCGGGCCGCTGCTCGGCGATATCGTGATCGCGCAGGAGACCGTGTCGGCCGAAGCGGAAGCCGAAGGGCTTTCCTTCGACCACCATCTCACTCACTTGGTCGTGCACGGCTTGCTTCACCTGTTCGGGCATGATCATCTGGAAGATGCCGAGGCGGAGCGTATGGAAGCTCTGGAAGCGAAGATACTCGGCAGATTGGGTATCGCCGACCCCTATGCCGGTTCCGACCCGGACGGCGGCGACCCACACCACTAGATAGCAGGACGATGACCGACACCGACACGCCCGGCCCGGGCGCCGAAGCGAATTCCGAACCGCAGAGTAGCCAGGCCTTCGCGCCCGAGCGGGAGGTGGAAAAGAGCAGCGAAAGCTGGTTCGATCGCCTCCGACAGGCCGTGGGCTTGAAGCCGTCCATATCCCTGCGCGACAATATCGAGGATGCGCTTCAGGCGGAGGGGGCGGAGGCCGCCTTCTCAGAAGAAGAGCGGCGCATGCTCCGCAACATCCTGCATCTGCGCGAGGTCCGCGTCGACGACGTGATGGTGCCGCGCGCCGATATCCTTGCCCTGGACGTCGACATGACCGTCGGCGAGGCGCTGAAGGGCTTCAAGGAGTCCGGTCATTCGCGCATGCCGGTCTACCGTGAATCGCTCGACGATGTGATCGGGATGATCCACATCAAGGATCTGATGGACCGCATCCTCTCCAAGGCACTGACGGAGTCCGGCCTCGAACTCGCCCGCGTCGATCTTCAGGTCAAGCTCGCCGACGCCGACATCGTTCGCCGCGTCCTCTTTGTCCCGCCCTCGATGCAGGCTGCCACCATGCTCTCGACGATGCAGGCGAACCGAGTCCAGATGGCACTCGTCATCGACGAATATGGTGGTACGGACGGCCTCGTTTCGCTGGAGGATGTGGTGGAGATCGTCTTCGGCGAGATCGAGGACGAGCATGACGAGGAAGAGGCGCCGCAGATCGTCCGCGAGGCGGATGGCAGCTACCTCGCCGACGCGCGAGCCGATCTCGACGAGTTCGAGGCGACGGTCGGAACCCGTCTCGATCTCGGCTCCGAGCATGATGATGTCGACACCGTCGGCGGCCTTGTCTTCACCCTGCTTGGCCGCATTCCGCTGGCTGGCGAACGCGTCGAGATTCCCGGCGGCCTCGAATTCGAGATCCTGGATTCCGACCCTCGCCGCGTAAAGCGCCTCCGCATTCGCCGCAGCGACGCGGCCGCCGCTTGACGGGCGGCGCCCGCTCGCTCATCCCTCCATAGTCTGCCTCTTTTCACGAAGTTTCGAGGAATCTCCATGCCGAACGGGTCCGCCATCCGGCGCGCCGCGCTCGAATTCGGCCATTTCGTCCTGTTGAGCTGGGGCTGGCGTCGGCTGGCGTTGGCGATCGGAGCCGGCGCGTTTTCGTCGCTCGGACTTGCGCCGCTCGGCTGGTTTCCCGTCCTGTGGGTGACGGTTCCGGTATTCGTCTGGCTTCTCGACGGCTGCATCGCCGAGCCACGGGCGGGGGTTCGGGCAAGCCTCGGCCCAGCCTTCGCGGTCGGCTGGGGCTTTGGTTTCGGCTATTTCCTCGGCGGCCTCTGGTGGATCGGCGCGGCCTTCCTCGCCGATGCGGGGGCGTTTCTCTGGCTCATGCCCATCGCCGTCGTCGCGTTGCCCGCGGGTCTGGCGCTGTTCTGGGGCGTCGCGACTGCGGTCGCTCGGCGCTTCTTCTGGTCGGAGGGCTGGCCCCGGATCGTCGTTCTGGCCATTGCGCTCAGCCTCACGGAATGGCTTCGGGGACATGTGCTCACTGGGTTCCCCTGGAACGCGCTCGGCTATGTCCTGACGCCGACACCGCTCTTCATGCAGATCGCTTCCCTTATCGGCATCTGGGGTGTGACGCTGCTGGCGGTGCTGGTCTTCGCGGCGCCGGCTCTGGTGATCGGCCCCTCGTCCCGCGTCCGCCGCGGTGACCCTGCCGCCTTCGCATTCATTCTTCTGCTGCTCCTGGCGGATATTGCCTTCGGCGCCTATCGCCTCGCGCTGGCTGACGGGGCCGTCGTCGATAGCGTCCGCCTCCGATTGGTCCAGCCCGCCATCGCGCAGGACGAAAAGTGGTCGCCGGAGCATGAAAGCGATGTGATGGCGCGCTATCTGAGCCTCTCCGCCACCGGCATGACCGAGAGCGGCCCGGCCCCGTTCACGGTGCTCATCTGGCCGGAGACCGCTTTCCCCTTCTACCTGACCGACCGGCCCAATGCGCTCGCCGCGATAGGCGCTTTGTTGCCTCCAGGCACCACATTGCTGACAGGTGCCGCGCGGGCAGAACCCGATATTGACGGCATCGACGGCGCCCGGGTCTTCAACAGCCTCTATGTCATCGGTGATGACGGAACGATCCGCGATGCCTTCGACAAGGTCCATCTTGTTCCGTTTGGAGAATATCTTCCCTTCGAGGGCTGGTTACGGCAGCTCGGCTTCCGCCAGATGGTGGCATTGCCGGGCGGCTTCGATCCGGGTCGTCGCCTGCGCACCTTGCCACTGGAGCATGCACCCTCCTTCGGCCCGCTCATCTGCTATGAGATTATCTTTCCCGGGGCCGTCACCGATCCTGCCAATCGGCCGTCCTGGTTCGTGAACGTCACCAATGACGGCTGGTTCGGCGATACGCCCGGACCGCGCCAGCACCTGCAGCAGGCGGTCGTGCGGGCGGTTGAAGAGGGCCTTCCGGTCGCGCGTGCCGCCAATTCCGGCATCTCGGCGATCATCGACCCCTATGGTCGGATCCTGGCCCGGCGCGAAGTCGGGGAGGCGGGGATCGTAGACGGGCCGCTGCCGAAGCCGCTGAGCCAGACGATCTATTCACGGTTTGGTGATGCAGTCTATCTTGCGTTATGCCTATTGTCCGCAGCCGTTGCGGCTACTGGAAGTTTCACTAGAACTAAACGTCGCAATTGACAGCATGTCGGATGGGCTTCATTTTGACGCCGTGGGGCTTACGTCCACCGCCGCAAAAGCGATGGACCGAGACTGTTGTTCGACACGTGTAGAGGTAGGATTGGATCCGTCCTCGCTCGCGCATACCCGTTTTTATAGGTGAGCCCTTGATGGTCAATAAGAAGCAGCCCAACCCGATCGACATCCATGTTGGAAGCCGCGTGCGTCTTCGACGCATGATGCAGAGCATGAGCCAGGAACGGTTGGGCGAGAGCCTCGGCATCACCTTTCAGCAGATCCAGAAATATGAGAAGGGCACCAACCGCATCGGCGCGAGCCGGCTCCAGCACATTGCTTCCGTTCTGGAGGTTCCGGTTTCCTTCTTCTTCGAGGATGCTCCGGGGGCTTCGACGGAAGCTGGGTTTGCCGAGTCCCGTCCTGCGGCCTTCGTGACCGATTTTCTCGCCAGCGCCGAAGGGCTGCAGCTCAACAAGGCCTTTGTACGCATCAAGGATGCCAAGGTGCGCCGGCGCATCGTCGAACTCGTGCGTTCGATTGCGGGCGAGGAAGCGACCGACTGAACGGAGCCGGGCGGAGTATTGGCTGGCGCAAACGTTTTGCGGGGCTTGCGGCCGCGTTGGAACGCCGTTTCGGCTGCAGGCAATCTTCCGGAAACCGCGGCAATCTCGCTTGACCGATAGAATGATCGGGTTAAAAGCGTTCGTCTGTTGCCAGGGTGAACGACCCGGCCGAACCTTGTGCGGGGTCTTTCTAAGTGTCCAGGACGTCCTATCTGTTCACGAGTGAATCCGTTTCCGAAGGCCACCCCGACAAGGTCTGTGACAGAATATCCGATGAAGTGGTCGATGCCTTTTTCCGGATCGGACCGGAACAGGGCTGGGATCCTTCGCATCTGCGCGTCGCCTGCGAGACGCTTGCGACCACCAATCGCGTCGTGATCGCGGGCGAAACGCGCGGCCCCTCGGCGATCACACGCGACTTCGTCGCGCACACGGCACGGCTCGCGATCCGGGACATCGGCTACGAGCAGGCCGGCTTCCATTGGGAGACGGCCGCTATCGACGTGCATCTGCACGCGCAGTCGGTCGATATCGCGGTCGGCGTCGATTCCGCCGGCAACAAGGATGAAGGCGCCGGCGATCAGGGCATCATGTTCGGCTATGCCTGCTCCGAGACGCCGGAGCTCATGCCGGCTCCGATCTTCTATGCTCATCGCATCCTGAAGCGTCTGTCGGAAGCCAGGCGCACCGGCGAGACGCGGGCGCTCGGCCCGGACGCCAAGAGCCAGGTCACGGTTCGCTATGAGGATGGCAAGCCGGTCGAGGTGACGCAGATCGTGCTCTCGACCCAGCATCTGGACGAGCACCTGACCTCGCATGACGTCCGCGCGATCGTCGAACCCTATATCCGCGAAGCGCTTCCCGAAGGTTGGATCTCGCCGTCGACGATCTGGCACGTCAATCCCACCGGCAAGTTCGTGATCGGCGGCCCGGATGGCGACGCCGGCCTCACTGGCCGCAAGATCATCGTCGACACCTATGGTGGCGCGGCTCCCCATGGCGGCGGCGCGTTTTCGGGTAAGGATCCGACCAAGGTCGACCGGTCCGCTGCCTATGCGGCGCGCTATCTCGCCAAGAATGTCGTGGCCTCCGGCGTCGCCGGCCGCTGCACGATCCAGCTCTCCTATGCGATCGGCGTGTCGCAGCCCCTGTCGATCTATGTCGATCTGCATGGCACGGGGCAGGTCGAGGAAGCGCAGCTGGAAAGGGCGCTGGCAGAGGTCATGGACCTGTCGCCGCGCGGCATCCGCGAGCATCTCGATCTCAATCGGCCGATCTATGCCCGCACCTCGGCCTATGGCCATTTCGGCCGCCCGCCGGAGGCCGATGGCGGCTTCTCGTGGGAGCGGACGGATCTCGCAGAACGGCTTCGCAAGGCGCTGTGAGCGACACGGAAATCGGTCAGCGCCGCGATTCCTTCTTCGGGCGCCGCAAGGGTCATACGCTTCGTGCCGGCCGTGCCGACACGCTGGAACGCGTGCTCGGCCGCCTGGAACTCGATCTATCGCAGCCCCCGCCCGAGCGGCTCGAAAAACTGTTCGAGGTCCCCGTCGGTTCAGTGGTACTTGAGATTGGCTTCGGTGGCGGCGAGCATCTCCTCCACCGTGCGGTCGAAGCACCCGCGATCGGCCGCATCGGCGTCGAGCCGTTCCTGAACGGGATGGCCAAGGCGGCCACCGCGATCGAGGAACGCGGCGTCCGCAATCTGCGTCTCTTCAGCCGGGACGCCGCGGAACTGCTGGATTGGCTGCCGTCCGAGAGCCTCGCCGCAATCGATCTGCTCTATCCAGATCCATGGCCGAAGTTCAAGCACTGGAAGCGGCGCTTCGTTTCGGCAAAGAATGTCGAGCGCTTTGCTCGGGTCCTGAAGCCCGGGGGACTGTTCCGCTTCGCTTCCGACATCGACAGCTATGTCGAATGGACGCTGCTGCATCTGCGCGACGCCCCCGCCTTCGAGTGGCTGGCCCAGGATGCGGACGATTGGCGCACGCCTTTCCCGGGCTGGCCCGGCACGCGCTATGAGGCAAAAGCGATCCGCGAGGGTCGGCGCGGAACCTATCTGACCTTCAAGAGGCGCTGACAGCACTCCGACGGCGTCCAAGCCAACGGGGAACCGGCTCGCCAGGAAGCAAGCGGACCCTGGCCCAGTTCTAGTTCTGCACCAGATAGGGCAGCGCCAGGATCCAGGTGCCGGCGACGGAGAGCAGCAGGAAAGCGACGAAGCGGATGAGAACGGACTGCATCGGTTACGCAACTCTAGGGAGGAGGGGGTGCCGGTCGACGAAGGACTATCCCGGCATGCTTTGCGAATCGTTACGAAACGCTGCTCAAATTAGAATAATCCGCATGACGCGCCAGTGAACGCTGTCACAGGCGCCATCGGATCATTTCAAAGTCCCCAGCTTTCGGGTCGCTTGCATTTGAGCGCGTCTCGGCCTATAGCGCTTGTCATTCATCTCAAACGATCGGTTCGTTAGAGAGTGGACCCGCCGGGCCCGCTCCTTTCGGTCTACGCCGATCGTCAAGACGGAGGATGCGGCGCTTGGCCGACAGCA
Source organism: Kaistia algarum (assembly GCF_026343945.1). Lineage (NCBI taxonomy): Bacteria > Pseudomonadati > Pseudomonadota > Alphaproteobacteria > Hyphomicrobiales > Kaistiaceae > Kaistia > Kaistia algarum. Next base: position 1,995,915 of record NZ_JAPKNJ010000001.1, on the reverse strand, counting down.
GTTCCGAGATCGAGGTTCGCATCGTCGTCGAGACGGGACTCGATGCCCGCATCGCTGCGATCGTCGAGCCGGTCGTCGAAGGACTCGGCTATCGCCTGGTCCGCGTGAAGACCTCGCGCCGTAACGGCCTCACCCTCCAGATCATGGCGGAGCGGCCTGACGGGACGATGACGGTAACCGATTGCGAGGCGATCAGCCGCGATCTGTCGCCGGCGCTCGACGTCGATGATCCGATCGCCGAGGCCTACCATCTTGAAGTATCGTCGCCCGGCATCGACCGTCCGCTGGTAAGGCGTTCCGATTTCGAGCGCTGGTCCGGTCATGTCGCCAAGATAGAACTGGCCATTCCGATCGAGGGTCGTCGCCGGTTCCGCGGCACCTTGCTCGGTCTGGAGGGCGATGAGATCGGCGTGAAGATCGACGACGCCCAGCCGGACGCACCGGATCGTTTTCGCCTGCCGCTTTCGGCGATCGGCGAAGCGAAGCTCGTCCTGACGGACGCGCTGATTGAGGACACCCTTGTCCAGACCAAGGCGGCGAGAAGCGTCGCCGGGCTGGATGACGAGGACTTAACCGACGAGTCGTCCGACGCCTGAGGCGGGACGCTTGTTCAGACGTTAAAGTGGAGACAGGACGATGGCAGTCAGCGCCAACCGGCTGGAACTCTTGCAGATCGCCGACGCGGTCGCCCGCGAGAAGGTGATCGATCGCCAGATCGTCATCGCCGCCATGGAAGATGCGATCCAGAAGGCAGCCCGCTCGCGCTACGGTTCCGAGACAGACGTGCGCGCCGAGATCAATCCGAAGACCGGCGAGATCCGGCTCCAGCGCCTGCTTCAGGTCGTGGAGACGGTCGATAATCCGGCGGTCGAGGTGTCCCTTGAAGTAGCGACCGACCAGAACCCCGCCGCCCGCATCGGCGACTACATCGCCGAGCCGCTTCCCCCGATGGATTTCGGCCGCATCGCGGCGCAGTCGGCCAAGCAGGTCATCGTCCAGAAGGTTCGTGAGGCCGAGCGCGATCGCCAGTTCGACGAATACAAGGATCGGATCGGCGAGATCGTCAACGGCTCGGTCAAGCGCGTCGAATATGGCAATGTCATTGTCGATCTCGGCCGCGGCGAGGGCATCGTGCGCCGTGACGAGCTGGTTCCGCGCGAAGTCTTCCGCTATGGCGACCGCATTCGCTCCTACGTCTACGACGTGCGGCGCGAGCAGCGCGGCCCGCAGATCTTCCTCTCCCGCACGCACCCGCAATTCATGGCGAAACTCTTCGCCCAGGAAGTGCCGGAGATCTATGACGGCATCATCGAGGTGAAGGCGGTTGCCCGCGATCCGGGTTCGCGCGCCAAGATGGCCGTGATCTCGCGCGACAGCTCGATCGATCCGGTTGGCGCCTGCGTCGGAATGCGTGGCAGCCGCGTCCAGGCGGTGGTGAACGAGCTTCAGGGCGAGAAGATCGACATCATTCCCTGGTCCGGCGACCCGGCCACCTTCATCGTCAATGCCTTGCAGCCGGCCGAAGTCGCCAAGGTCGTGCTGGACGAAGACGCCGAGCGTATTGAAGTTGTCGTCCCCGATGACCAATTGTCGCTTGCGATCGGACGGCGTGGCCAGAACGTGCGCCTCGCTTCGCAGCTTACCGGCTGGGACATCGACATTCTGACGGAGCAGGAAGAGTCCGAGCGCCGGCAGAAGGAATTCCAGGAGCGGTCCACCCTCTTCAACACGGCGCTCGACGCCGACGAGGTCGTGGGCCAGCTGCTGGCATCGGAAGGCTTCGCCTCGCTGGAGGAGATCGCCTTCGTCGCACCGGAAGAACTCGCTTCGATCGAAGGCTTCGACGAAGAGACGGCCGGCGAGCTTCAGCAGCGCGCCCGCGACTATCTGGAGCGTCTCGAAGCCGAGCACGACGAGGAGCGTCGCAAGCTGGGCGTTGAGGACGATCTGCTCGAACTGCCCGCCATGACCTCCTCGATGCTGGTCGCGCTTGGCAAGGACGGCATCAAGACGATGGATGATTTCGCCGGAAGTGTTCCGGACGATCTGGTCGGATGGGCGGAACGAAACGATGGCGAGACGAAGCGTCATTCGGGCCTGCTCGACAAGTTCGGGCTGACCCGAGCCGACGCCGAGGCGATGATCATGGCCGCACGCGTGAAGGCGGGATGGATCACCGAGGAAGAGGCGGCCGCCGAGGTTCAGGAGACGGAGGAAGAGAGCGGGTCTTGAACCCGTCTCTCTTCTTGCGGAGGTAGTTTTGGCGAGCCGCAACGAGCCCTTGATCCGAAGCTGCGTCGTCTCGCGCCTCGCGATGCCGACGGACCGGATGATACGTTTCGTGCTCGATCCGGAGGGCCGGGTGGTTCCCGATCTTCGCCGCCGGCTTCCTGGAAGGGGAGTCTGGGTGACGGCGCGGTGGGAGATCCTGGCCGCGGCGGAGCGCAAGAAGGTTTTCTCGCGCGGGTTTCGCGTCGAGGCGAAGGTCGAGCCCGGCCTTGCCGATCGCGTCGACAGCCTGCTGGAGGATGCAGCGTTGCAGTCGCTGTCCTTCGCGCGAAAGGCCGGTGAGATCCTCACCGGCTTTGCGAAGGTCGAGGCGGCGATTGCCAGGGATGCCGTGATCGCCATCGTTCAGGCCAAGGAAGCCGGCGATGACGGGCGCGAAAAGATCGAGGCGGCGCTTCGGCGGCGCTTTGGAAAGGCCAATTCCGTTCCGATTGTCCGAATCTTTGCTTCCGGACAATTGGATTTGGCATTAGGCCGGTCAAATGTGATACATGCTGCTCTGCTCGCGGGCCGGGCGAGCGAAAATGCTATGGAGCGTGTCGCAACGCTCGCCCGTTTTCGAGGCGAAGACGGGCTTGTCGGCATTGGCGACGGCTCCGAGACAGAACCGCCGGAAATGCCCGAGAAGAACGCGCCGGGAGCGGCGCAGGACCCGCAGGACTAAAGACCGAATGAACGATACGAGCAATAGCGGCGACAAGGATGTTGGCGGCGCGAAGAAGACGCTGAGCCTCAAGGGCCGTGACCTCGAGCGTGGGACAGTCAGGCAGAGCTTCTCGCACGGGCGGACGAACACCGTCGTCGTGGAGAAGAAGAAGCGTGTCCTGATCCCGGGCAAGAGTGAAACGCCGCCGACGGTAGCCGCCGCGCCAAGCGCGCCCGCGCCGGCGTCGCAGCGCCCTGCTGGCGCTCCGCCTTCGCAGACCCGCACCATCCAGTCCACACAGGTTCGCCCGACGCCGGCCGCTCCGCAGCCGCGCCAGCAGCCGCGTGGCGGCATGGTGTTGCGTCAGCTTTCAACCGATGAACTCGACGCCCGCGCCAAGGCGTTGGCCGGGGCGCGTGTCCGCGATGCGGAAGAGCGTCGCCAGGCGGAGGAAGATGCGCGCCGCCGTGCCGAGGAAGAGATTCGCCTCGCCAAGGAGCGCGAGGAGGCCGCGAAGCGTCAGGCTGAAGAGGATGCACGCCGTCTCGTTGAGGCCGCGGTTCGCGAAAAGTCCGAAGAGGCCGCGCGTCGGCGTCTCGGCGAAAGCGAAGCCGCGCGTCCGCAGGGAACGGTCCAGCCGTCTCGTACCGCACCGACCCAGCGCGACCCCAATGCTACCGAAAAGCCGGCGAGCCGCACGGCCGCTCCGGGCGCGGCGCGGCCTTCCGGTCGCGACGAGGAGGAGGATCGCTCCGGCGGCCTGCGTCCTTCCACGTCCAAGCGCCCCAAGGCCGTTGATCCCAAGCCCGTCAAGAAGGAAGACGCCAAGCCGCGCGGCCGCCTGACGCTTTCGAATGCGCTGGATGATTCCGAGCGTGAGCGTTCGCTCGCCTCGGTCCGCCGCCGCCGCGAAAGGGAACGGGCCCGCCAGATGGCGCAGGGACCGCGCGAGAAGATTTCTCGTGAGGTCATCCTTCCGGAAACGATCACCATCGGCGATCTTGCCAACCGCATGGCAGAGCGCGCCGTCGACGTGATCAAGTTCCTGATGAAGCAGGGCCAGCTCCTGAAGGCGACCGACGTGATCGACGCCGACATGGCGCAGCTGATCGCCGAGGATATGGGCCATACCGTCCGCCGCGTCGCCGAATCCGACGTCGAGGAAGGTCTGTTCGACCGCAACCGCGTCGAGGATGACGTCGAGCGGCGTCCGCCGGTCGTCACCATCATGGGCCATGTCGACCACGGCAAGACGTCGCTGCTCGACGCGATCCGCAAGACCAGCGTCGTCTCCGGCGAAGCCGGCGGCATCACGCAGCACATCGGTGCCTATCAGGTCGAGCAGGACGGGGAGAAGATCACCTTCATCGATACCCCCGGTCACGCCGCCTTCACGGCAATGCGCCAGCGCGGCGCACGGGCGACGGATATCGTCGTCCTCGTGGTGGCCGCGGATGACGGCGTCATGCCGCAGACGATCGAGGCGATCAACCATGCTCGCGCCGCCAAGGTGCCGATCATCGTGGCGATCAACAAGATCGACAAGCCGGACGCCGATCCGCAGCGGGTTCGCACCGAGTTGCTGCAGCATGAGGTCTTCGTCGAAACCATGGGCGGCGAGACGCTCGACGTCGAAGTCTCGGCCAAGACCGGCCTCAATCTCGACAGGCTGCTGGAGACGATCCTGCTGCAGGCCGAAGTTCTCGATCTCAAGGCCGATCCCCGCCGCGTTGCGGACGGCGTCGTCATCGAGGCCAAGCTCGACAAGGGTCGCGGTCCGGTTGCGACCGTTCTGGTCCAGGGCGGCACGCTGCATCCGGGCGACATCGTCGTGGCCGGCTCCGAGTGGGGCCGCGTCCGCGCGTTGATCGACGACCACGGCAAGACCGTATCGGAGGCGGCGCCTTCGATGCCGGTCGAGGTGCTCGGCTTCCAGGCGGCTCCCGAGGCCGGCGATCGTTTCGCCGTCGTCGAGAATGAGGCGCGGGCTCGCGAAATCGCGGACTATCGCGCTCGCCAGAAGCGCGAGAAGGCGGTTGCCCGCCAGACCAGCGCCCGTGGCTCGCTGACCGAAATGATGAACCAGCGCCAGAGTGCCGGGCTCAAGGAGTTCACGATCGTCATCAAGGGTGACGTTCAGGGCTCGGTCGAGGCCATCATCGGTGCGCTGGAGGCGCTCGGAACTTCCGAGGTCGCTGCCCGGATCCTGCATGCAGGCGTCGGCGGCATCACGGAGTCCGACGTCACGCTCGCCGCAGCCTCGAATGCGGCGATCTTCGGCTTCAACGTTCGCGCCAACAAGCAGGCGCGTGACGTATCGGACCGCGACGGCATCGAGATCCGCTACTACAACGTCATCTACGATCTCGTCGACGACGTGAAGGCGGCGATGTCCGGCCTGCTGACGCCGGAGCGGCGCGAGACGATGCTTGGCAATGCGGAGATCCTCGAGATCTTCCACATCACCAAGGTCGGCAAGGTCGCGGGTTGCCGCGTCACCGACGGCACGGTCGAGCGCGGCGCCAATGTCCGCCTCATCCGCGAGAACGTCGTCATCCACGAGGGCAAGCTCTCGACGCTCAAGCGCTTCAAGGACGAAGTCAAGGAAGTGCCGGCGGGCCAGGAATGCGGCATGGCCTTCGAGAAATACGAAGACATGCGTGCCGGCGACGTCATCGAGTGCTATCGCGTCGAGGAGATCAAGCGGTCGCTCTAACGAGCGACCGTGCGGGATTTCATGGCGAGAACGGCTTCAAACGGAAAGAAGATCGGCACGCCCGGTCAGCGCCAGCTCCGCGTCGGCGAGCTGGTGCGGCATGCGCTGTCGGAAATATTGGCTCGCGGCGAACTCCGCGAGCCTGCGCTCGAGGGCGTGATCGTCACGGTCCCGGAGGTCCGCCTTTCGCCGGACCTCAAGGTTGCGACGGCCTATGTCATGCCGCTTGGCGGCCAGAACGCCGAAGGCGTCGTCGCGGCGCTGGAACTGCACAGGAAGTTCCTGCGCGGCGAGGTGGCGCGGCGCGTGAACATGAAATTCGCGGCGGATCTGCGCTTTCGTGTCGATACCTCCTTTGCCGAGGGATCGCGCATTGACGCGCTGCTGCGCTCCGATCCGATCGTGCGCCACGACATCGAGGCGGCGAAGCCTGAATCCGACAGCGACGAAGACTGAGCCATGGCCCGCCGCAAGAAGGGCCGGCCGGTTTCCGGCTGGCTGATCCTCGACAAGCCGCTCGGCATCACGTCGACGCAGGCTGTGGCCGTCATACGCCGGCTGTTCGATGCCCAGAAGGCCGGACATGCGGGTACGCTGGATCCGCTGGCGACCGGCATGCTGCCGATCGCGCTCGGCGAGGCGACCAAGACCGTCCCCTATGTCATGGACGGGCGAAAGGTCTATTCCTTCTCCGTGCGTTGGGGCGAAGAGACGGCGACGGACGATGCGGAGGGCGACATTGTCGCCCGCTCGGATCACCGCCCGGATCGCGCGGCGATCGAGGCGGCGCTTCCAGACTTTATCGGCGAGATTCTCCAGACACCACCGGCGTTCTCCGCCATCAAGGTCGATGGCGACCGCGCCTATGACCTCGCCCGCGAAGGCGAAGTCGTCGAGCTCGATGCCCGGCCCGTTCAGGTGCACCGGCTGGAGATCGTCGACCTGCCGGATACCGATACGACCATATTCGAGGCGGAATGCGGCAAGGGCACTTACGTCCGAGCGATTGCAAGGGATCTGGGGCGTGCGCTGGGAACGCATGCCCATGTCGTGCAGCTCCGCCGCCTGATGGTCGGGCCGTTTGACGAGGCTTCGATGATCCGGCTCGACGATCTACGCACGATGCATGAGGAAGGCGGCCCCGAGGCCGTCGCACCCCAGCTGACGCCGATCGAAGCGGCACTCGCCGAACTCACCGAGGTCCGGGCCTCCGATAGCGAGGCGGCTCGCCTGCGCAATGGCCAAGGCTTCATCCTGCGCGGTCGCCCGGAAGCCGCCAACGGCGAGACCTGCTATGCAACCCACAAGGGCGTGCTCGTGGCTATCGGCGAAATCGAGCGCGGCGAGTTTCTCCCGTCCCGGGTGTTCCCGCCGGAAACCCATTCTGCCGCCTGAACATTCCGCTGGTCATGGCACGCCATATCGTGCATATGTCGCCCGCTCCCGGACGGCCCTGCGGCCATCCGGGGTTTAGCCGTTTGCGCGGCGACCGTGCTGGACGACATCCCGGCACTGGCCGCCCCGAGACCGGCGAGCGCGTGGACCCGAACGAGGCCGCGCGTCGACGAAGCTCCGGCTCCTGCCGGAACCCCAATCACGAAAGGGATGCCCCGATGTCGATCACAGCTGCTCGCAAGCAGGAATTGATCAAGGAATACGCCACCGGACCCGACGATACGGGCTCGCCGGAGGTGCAGGTCGCCGTTCTTTCCGAGCGGATCGCCAATCTGACCGAGCATTTCAAGACCCACGGCAAGGACAATCACTCCCGCCGCGGCCTCCTGAAGATGGTCAGCCAGCGCCGCAGCCTTCTCGACTATGTGAAGAAGGTCGAGGAAGCCCGCTACAAGTCGCTGATCGAGCGCCTCGGCCTGCGTCGCTGAGCGGATCGGGCCGAGGCCCGTATCCGGAAGACGAGAATTGTACGGCGCGGCGGCATGGGGCTGCCGCGCGACTGGTTCGCGGATGACAGCCCGAGCCATGGCAGGATTGCCGGACGCTTTCGGGTGTGAACCGAAAGCCTCTCGTCATCTTGTCCATGGCTGAGCCGAGGCATCCGCCAAGGATAGGAACAGCCATGTTCGATACACAACGCGTCGAAATCGAGTGGGGCGGACGCACCCTCGTTCTCGAAACCGGCAAGATCGCCCGCCAGGCCGACGGTGCCGTGCTCGCCACCTATGGCGAGACCACCGTGCTGGCGACCGTCGTCGCCGCCAAACAGGCCAAGCCGGGAATCGACTTCTTCCCGCTGACCGTGAACTACCAGGAAAAGACCTTCGCAGCCGGCAAGATCCCCGGCGGCTTCTTCAAGCGCGAAGGCCGTCCGTCGGAGAAGGAGACGCTGACCTCGCGTCTCATCGACCGGCCGATCCGCCCGCTTTTCGCCGAAGGCTTCCGCTGTGAGACGCAGGTCGTCGCGACGGTTCTGTCGCATGATCTCGAGAACGATCCCGATATCGTCGCACTCGTCGCCGCCTCGGCCGCTCTGACGCTTTCCGGCGTGCCCTTCATGGGCCCGGTCGGCGCCGCCCGCGTCGGCCTGATCGATGGCGAGTTCGTCCTGAACCCGCTGCTCGACCAGCATGAGAATTCCAAGCTCGACCTCGTCGTCGCCGGTACGGGCGATGCGGTGCTGATGGTGGAATCGGAAGCGCAGGAGCTTTCCGAGGACACGATGCTCGGCGCCGTCATGTTCGGCCATCGCGGCTTCCAGCCGGTGATCGACGCGATCATCGCGCTCGCCGAGAAGGCCGCCAAGGAGCCGCGCGATTTCGTAGCTCCCGATCTTTCGGCGATCGAGACCGAAATGCTCGGCATTGCCGAGACCGAACTGCGCGCCGCCTACAAGAATACCGTCAAGCAGGAGCGCTACGCCGCCGTCGACGCCGTCAAGGCGAAGGTGATGGCGCATTTCTTCCCGGAAGGGCAGGAGCCGCGCTTCGACAAGGAAAAGATCGGCGCCGTCTTCAAGGAATTGCAGGCGAAGATCGTCCGCTGGAATATCCTCGACACCAAGAGCCGCATCGATGGCCGCGACCTGACGACGGTTCGCCCGATCGTTTCGGAAGTCGGCGTCCTGCCGCGCACCCATGGTTCGGCGATCTTCACCCGCGGCGAGACGCAGGCTCTCGTGGTTGCGACGCTCGGCACGGGCGATGACGAGCAGTTCATCGACGCGCTGGAAGGCACCTACAAGGAAACCTTCCTGCTGCACTACAACTTCCCGCCCTATTCGGTCGGCGAGACCGGCCGCATGGGTTCGCCCGGCCGCCGCGAAATCGGTCATGGCAAGCTCGCCTGGCGCGCCGTGCGCCCGGTCCTGCCGAACCATCATGAATTCCCCTACACGCTCCGCGTCGTCTCCGAGATCACGGAGTCGAATGGTTCGTCTTCGATGGCCACCGTCTGCGGCACCTCGCTGTCGCTGATGGATGCCGGCGTGCCGCTGAAGCGTCCGGTGGCGGGCATCGCCATGGGCCTGATCCTCGAAGGCGACCGCTATGCGGTTCTCTCCGACATCCTCGGCGACGAGGATCATCTCGGCGACATGGACTTCAAGGTCGCCGGCACCGAGCTTGGCGTCACCTCGCTGCAGATGGACATCAAGATCGCCGGCATCACCGAGGAGATCATGAAGGTCGCCCTCGACCAGGCGAAGGGCGGTCGTGCCCATATCCTCGGCGAGATGTCGAAGGCCCTGACCTCGGCGCGCCCCTCGCTCGGCGAGCATGCGCCGCGCATCGAAGTGATCCAGATTCCGACCGACAAGATCCGTGAAGTGATCGGTTCGGGCGGCAAGGTCATCCGCGAGATCGTCGAGAAGACCGGCGCCAAGATCGACATCTCGGACGACGGCACCGTCAAGGTCGCCTCCTCGGACGGCAAGGCGATCACCGCCGCGCTGAACTGGATCCGCGGCATCGCCGCTGAGCCGGAGGTCGGCCAGATCTACCAGGGCACCGTTGTGAAGGCCGTCGATTTCGGCGCCTTCGTCAATTTCTTCGGCGCCAAGGACGGTCTCGTCCACATCTCGCAGCTTTCCAGCCAGCGCGTCGCCAAGACGCAGGACGTGGTCAAGGAAGGCGACAAGGTCTGGGTTAAGCTGCTCGGCTTCGACGAGCGCGGCAAGGTCCGCCTGTCGATGAAGATGGTCGACCAGACCACCGGCCAGGAAATCAAGGAAGACAAGGCGGAATCCGCCGCGGAGTAATCTCCCGCTTCCGACCATGACAAAGGCCCCGGCGAGCGATCGCCGGGGCCTTTTGCGTTTCGGGCTCGTCGATCAGGAGGCTTCGCGCGATCGGTTCCGCCAGGACGGAGCGAGCACGGAGCGCGAGGAAGCCAGAGACGGCCACTTGGACCATCTTTAGCGAGTGGCATTGGTGCGCGTGAAGGAAGTGAGCTGGGCAATAGACATGTCACCGCTCTTCGATCCCATGAAGCACGGAACAGCTTGAATGCCGGAAACGGCATGGCCAGGTTTCATTAACGCTGTCGTCGGATGCGCCAAAACGGTCAATTTCAGATCAAAGTCTAACGGTTTGATGCAGGCTCCCGTCCTTGGAGCCAATCGATGCCCACTTTCCTGAATCTCCGAAGAACCCTGGTTCTGGCGGTATTGTTCGCCATAGCCGGACCTGCGATCCCGTCCTTCGCGCAGTCTCGGCCGGAGAGTCAGTTCTTCGATCCCGTCGCCGTCGTCGATGGAATCCAGCTCAGCCGGTCGGAGTGCGCGGCCCTGGAGAAGAACGAAACGGCGATCTGGGTGGAGGCCGACGGGCAGCCGGCATGCCTGCGATATTTCGCGGCTGGCCTCAAGACCGGGCCCGGTCCCAATCCGATCGCCGCCATCTGGCTGAACGGCGATGTGCTGGGACCGGGCGGCCGCAACGCCGACAAGCGGCAGAAGGGTTTTGGTCCCGCCGTCATGGTCGCGCAGGAGCAAAGGCTTGCCGATCGCTTCGGTGTGCCGTCGATCTTCCTCGGACGGCCGGGAACCTATGGCAGTTCCGGCAAGCACTACACGATGCGCGGCCGGCCGATCGAGGCCGACCTCGTGAATGCCGCACTCGATGGCCTCAGCAAGCGCTACGGAATTCAGTCATGGGCGCTCGGCGGGCATAGCGGCGGTGGCACGATCGTCGCGGAACTGCTGGCCCGGCGGGACGACGTGCGCTGCGCCGTCATCTCCTCCGGTGCCTCGGCCTATCGGACCTATCTGGAGGCGCGCGGACTGATCAAGCCGGGCGACAAGCTGACGCGCTTCGACCCCTACGTCTCGCTCGACAAGATCCAGGCTGACCCCGCGCGCCGGATCTTCATCATCGGCGATCCGCGTGAGACGAACGTCCCGTTCTCGTCCCAGACGCTCTATTTCGAGGGCTTGGTGGCGCGCGGCCATTCGGCCTGGCTTATTCCCCTCCGGCGCGCAACCGACGAGCGGCATCATGATCTGGTGGATTTCGGCGAGACGGCCAATGAAATGTGTGCCGCTGGCGCCAGTACCGAGACAATCCTCGCGACGATGAAGACAATGCCCGAGCCGCCGCCGCGTTTGACGAATTGACGTCGGCGCGCTTTGCGGCGAAGCCCGATACCCGTCCATCGCGTGTACGAGAACCGCTCGGGCTTCTCTCCGGCTCAGCACGACGAGGTGTTGGCCCGCCATCTGATATTTTTGTATTTCAGATATGGATGTGCGGCCACGAGTTGAATAACCTCCGGGAACGGAGGAGACAGCACATGTGTCGAAGATGGCCGCTCGATCGGGGACGTGACTTGTGGCGGTTTCCGGCGCCAATCCGGGCTGAGCCATGGCCGTCAGCGATCCGTTCCCGGCCATGACGCGGCAGCGCCGTGCCACCCTGGCCGCCCTGATGATGATAGCGGCCGCCTTCCTGAACGGGCTCGACGCGGCCATCGTGCGCACGCTCGCCCATGGCGTCCATCCGCTGATCATCGGCTTCTTTCGCGCCTTCTTCGGCCTTCTGGTGCTGCTGCCCTGGATCGTAACGCAGGTGGACCTGCGCGCCTCGCCCTATCGCTGGCTGCATGCTCTGCGCGCCGGCCTGAAGCTCGCCGCGCTGGTCTCGCTGTTCGTCGCTTTCATGCATGCCCCGCTGGCCGATGCGACGGCGATCAATTTCTCCATGCCGATCTTCCTGATCCTCGGCGCCTGGCTCTTTCTCGGCGAGCAGATCGGCATCGGGCGTATCCTCGCCGTGCTGGCCGGATTCGCAGGCATCATGATCATCATCCGCCCCGGCGTCACCGGTTTCGATCCCTGGCTCCTGTTCGCCCTGGCCGGTGCGGTGCTGACGGCGATCATCCAATTGATGCTGCGCCGTATGGCCCTTAACGACACGACCGACCGGCTGGTCGCGTGGAACCTGCTGGCCATGGCGCCGATCGGCCTCATCGTCGCGCTGCCGGTCTGGGTCACGCCCTCGCCCTGGCAATTGGCGCTGCTCGCGCTACAGGGCGGGCTCGGCGCGCTGAATATGACGCTGATCACCCGCGCCTTCGGCATGGCCGATGCCTCGTTCCTGGCACCGCTCGATTTCCTGCGCCTGCCGATCGTCGCGCTCCTTGCGTTCCTCCTCTTCGGGGAAGTCGCAACGACGTCGACATGGATCGGCGCCGCCATCATCTGCGCCGCTCCGCTGGCCTTAGCCGGTGGGTCGCGGCTGCTGCGCCGGCGGTTTGACGACGCCCCGTGACCTCGTGCTGGAAAAGGGCTTTCACAAAAATCTTAGATGCACTAATATTTCAATTAAGCAGGGAATGCACCGGTGGCCGGCCCGATCGAGGGTGAGCCGCCTTGCGCTATCGCGGCGGCGGGCCGGCCTGGAGGGACGGGCTCGCCCATCCGCCGACACCCAAGGGAGGAGGGTGGGCATGGGAACATTCATCGGAAAGCGGGCGCTCGCCAGCGGCGTCTCGCTGCTCGGTCTCGTCATCCTCGTCTTCTTCCTGTCGCGGCTGACCGGCGATCCGACGGATCTCTATCTGCCGCTCGACGCCTCGGTCGCGGCGCGCGAGCAGTTCCGGGAGATCCACGGCTTCAACGATCCGCTGATCGTGCAGTTCGGCCGCTATGCCGCCGATCTGGCGCATGGCGATTTCGGCCAGTCGCTCCGGCAGGCCCGCCCCGCCATGGATGTCGTGCTGCATGCCTTCGGCTGGACGCTGTGGCTGGCGGTGATCACCATGAGCTGCGTGACGGCGGCGGCGATCATCATCGGCTCCCTCGCGGCCTTTCGCGTCGGCGGCATCTTCGATCGGATCGCGACCTTCTTCTCGCTCATCGGCGCATCAGCCCCGGATTTCTGGATCGCGATCGTCGCGATCGTCATCTTCGCGGTCCATCTCCACTGGCTGCCCACCTCGGGTACCGGCACGGCAGCGCATTGGATCCTGCCGGTCTCGGTGCTCTTCATCCGGCCCTTCGGCCTGATCCTGCAGGTCGTGCGCGGCGCGATGATCTCGGTCCTGACCTCGCCCTATGTGAAGACGGCGCGGGCCAAGGGCGTGCGGACGATGCCGATCATCTTCATCCACGCCCTTCGCAACGCCATGCTGCCGGTGATCACAGTGATCGGCGACCAGGCGGCGGCGATCCTGAACGGCGCTGTCGTGGTCGAGACCATCTTCGGCTTTCCCGGCATCGGCAAGCTGATGATCGATTCGGTCCTGCTGCGCGACTTCTCGGTAGTCATGGCCGCTATCATGGTCTCGGCCGTCGCCATCTTCCTCATGAACCTCGTGATCGACCTTGCCTATGTGCTGCTCGATCCCCGCATCCGGTATTGAGCGATGGCCATGAGCGAGACCCGAGCCGATACGCAAACCAAACCCACGGGGCGGAGACCGGAAAGCGCGGCCGCGCGGTGGCTCGCCATGTTGTGGGCCGACAAGTTCGCCTTCTGCGCAGCGCTGTTCCTGCTCATCGCGGTGCTTTGCGCGATCTTCGGCCCGGCCTTGCTGGAGACGGCGGCGATCAAGCAGAACCTGCGCGGCCGCAACGCCGCCCCGTTCGAGCTGGCGCGGGGCTGGCTCTATGTTCTTGGCGCCGATGCGCTCGGCCGGCCGCTCCTGGCGCGGATCGTCGTGGCGGCGCAGAACACCCTGCTCGTCGCCGGCGCAGCGGTACTGGCCTCCTCGATCGTCGGCTGCGCGCTCGGTCTCGTCGCGGGCTACAGCCGCCGCCGCGCGGCACAGTGGATACTGCGCCTCGGGGACGTGATCATGTCCTTCCCCTCGCTTCTGCTTGCCGTGGTCGTGCTCTACATGCTGGAGCCCTCGATCGCCAATATCGTGCTCGTTCTGGCAATCACCCGCATCCCGATCTACCTGCGCACCACCCGCGCCGAGGTGCTCGAACTGCGCGAGCGCATGTTCGTGCAGGCGGCCAGGGTCATGGGCGCCTCGGACCGGCGGATTCTCTTCCGCCACATCCTGCCGATGGTTCTGCCCACGCTCGTCACCATCGCCACGCTCGACTTCGCCTATGTCATGCTGGCGGAATCGGCGCTGTCCTTTCTCGGCATCGGCATTCAGGCACCGGAGATCACCTGGGGCCTGATGGTGTCGCAGGGCCGGCCCTACCTGACCACGGCCTGGTGGCTGTCGTTCTGGCCCGGCCTCGCGATCATCCTGACGACATTGTCGCTGAACCTTCTCTCCAACTGGATGCGCATCGCGCTCGACCCGGCACAAAGATGGCGGCTCGAAATGGGAGGACGCCGCAATGGCTGATCACCTTCTGGAAGTGCGCGATCTGTCGGTGGAGTTCCACACGGCCGCCGGCACGGTGCAGGCCGTCCGCAATGTGAGCTGGCATCTCGATCGGGGCGAGACTCTGGCGATCCTCGGCGAGAGCGGCTCGGGCAAGTCGGTCTCCGCCGCGGCGGTGATGAACCTGATCGACATGCCGCCGGGCCGCATCACGAGCGGCGCGATCTTGCTCAACGGAAAGGACATGCTGGCGATGTCCGCCGAGGCGAGGCGCGCGATCAACGGCGCCCGCATCGCCATGATCTTCCAGGATCCGCTCGCCCACCTCAATCCGGTCTATTCCGCCGGCTGGCAAATCGCCGAAATGATGACGACGCATGGCGAGCCTCGGGAAAAGGCGCGCGCCAGGACGCTGGAATTGCTGACGCGCGTCGGCATTCCCGACCCGGAGCGAGCGATGAGCCGCTATCCGCATCAGTTCTCGGGCGGCCAGCGCCAGCGCCTGATGATCGCGATGGCGCTCGCCTGCAAGCCCGACATCCTGATTGCCGACGAACCGACGACGGCGCTCGACGTGACCGTGCAGGCGCAGGTCCTGGCACTGCTTGAGGAATTGCAGCAGGAGACCGGCATGGGGCTCCTGCTGATCACTCATGACCTCGGCGTGGTGGCGGAGATCGCCGATCGCGTCGTGGTGATGAACGGCGGCAGCATCGTCGAGACCGGCCAGGCAGCCGAGGTCTATCGCGATCCGCAGCACCCCTATACCCGCAAGCTGATCGCCGCCGCCCCCGGCAAGGGCGTCATGCCCGCCGAGCGCGACAGGAGCGGCGAGCCGCTGCTGCGGGTGGAAGGACTGCACAAGCGCTTTGGCGCCTTCCATGCGCTGCAGGGCGTCGACCTCACGATCATGCCGGGCGAGACCGTGGCGGTGGTGGGCGAGAGCGGCTCGGGCAAGTCGACGCTGGCCCGAGCGATCCTGCGCCTCGACGACCCGGATGCCGGCCGCGTCCTCTATCGCGGCAACGACCTGATCACGATGGGCGCGCGCGAATTGTTCGCGCTCCGTCGCGATCTGCAGATGGTCTTCCAGGATCCGACCCAGAGCCTCCATCCGCGCATGACTGTGTTCCAGCTCATCGCGGAAGCCTGGGTGATCCATCCCGACATCCTGCCCCGGGCCGCCTGGCGGGAGCGGGTGGCCGAACTGCTGGTCAAGGTCGGGCTGACGGCCGACATGGCGGCGCGCTATCCGCATCAGTTCTCCGGCGGCCAGCGGCAGCGCATCGCCATAGCCCGCGCCCTGGCGATGAACCCGAAGCTGATCGTCTGCGACGAGGCGGTTTCGGCGCTCGACGTCTCGATCCAGGCGCAGGTCATCGCACTGCTCGAGGGGCTGCGTCGCGAGTTTGGCCTCTCCTATCTGTTCATCGCCCATGACCTGCCGGTCGTGCGCGATTTCGCCGACCGCGTCATCGTCATGCAGGCTGGCCGGATCATCGAGCAGGGTCCGGTACGGCAGATCTTCGAGGCGCCGGTCGAGCCCTATACGCGCGCCCTCCTGGCGGCGAGCCTCGATCCCGATCCCGAGGTTCAGGCCAGACGCCGTGCTGCCCGCCACGATGCCGAGATCATAGCCGCATGAAGCCCGATGTCCTCGTCGCCTATCCCCTGCGCCCCCGCCAGATGGCGGTGCTGGAGGAGCGCTATACGCTGCACCGCCTCGATCTCGCGGCGGACGAGGCCATGCGCGCGGCCGTGCTCGCCAAGGCGGGTCCGCTCTGCAGGGCCATGGTGGTGAATGGCCATGTCACCGTGGACAAGGCCCTGCTCGACCAGCTGCCGGCTCTGAAGCTTGCCGTCTGCTCGTCGGCGGGTTTCGACCGGATGGACCTCGCCGAGATGGTGCGGCGCCAGATCCGCCTGACCAATACGTCAGACGCGTTGGTGGACGAGGTTGCCAACATGGCGGTGTTGCTCGCGCTGGCGGCGCGACGTCAGCTCGTGCGCGCCGATGCCTATGCGCGAACCGGCGAATGGGGCCGCAGCGGCATGTTTCCGCTGACGGCCGCGACCGCCGGCAGCCAGGCCGGCATCGTCGGCCTCGGCAAGATCGGCTTGGCGATCGCGACCCGCCTGCAGGCGCTTGGCATGCGCATCGGCTATTTCGGCCGTCGACGGAAAGAGGGCGTCGACTACCCCTTCTTCGCCGACCTGGCGGGTCTGGCGGCCTGGTCGGACGTCCTGCTTGTCGCAACGCCGGGCGGGCCGGAGACGGAGGGGCTCATCTCGGCGTCCGTCCTGGCGGCGCTGGGCCCTGAGGGAACTTTCGTCAATGTCTCGCGCGGGAGCGTGGTCGACGAGACGGCGTTGATCGGCGCGCTGCAACGGGGCGAGATCGCCTCAGCGGGGCTCGATGTCTATTGGAACGAACCTGATCCAGATCCGGCCTTCGCCGCGCTCCGCAATGTCGTGCTCTATCCCCACCACGCCAGCGGCACCGTCGAGACCCGCGATCGCATGGCCGAGCTGACGCTCGGCAATCTCGCAGCTTTCTTCGCCGGAGAACCGCTCCTGACACCGGTCAATTGAGAAGGCGCCCGGCGTGATGCCGCTCGTTCAGGCGAAATAATGCGGGAATTCGCGCTGCAATTCCTCGACCTTCGCCACGGTGCGGCTCAGATGGTCGCGGATCGCGGCGACGGCGCCGTCGGCATCGCCGGCAGCGATCGCTTCGACGATGGCGCGGTGGCCTTCGAGGATGCTGACGATCTTGCCTTTTTCCGGAAGATGCAGGCGGCGTACCCGCTCCAGATGGCCCGAACGCTCGCGCACGAGTTGATGCAGCCCGCTGCGCCCCACCCCGGAGAAGAGCGTCTGGTGAAAAAGCTCGTCCAGTTCCTGGAAAATCGCGAGTTGCTCGGGGTCGTCGGCCACCGCCTCCTGCATGCGGATGATCGAGCGGGCACGCGTGACGGTCGCAGCGTCGCCGTCGGCGGCCAGACGGCGGCAGACCTCGGTTTCCAGCGCGACCCGCAGAAAATGCGCCTCGTAGATCTGCGGCGCGTCGATCCGCGTCACGATCGTCTTCGATTGTGGATAGATGCGGACGAGCCCCTCCTGCTTCAGCAGCTGCATAGCCTCGCGGATCGGGGTCTGGCTGACCTCATAGGTATCGGTCAGTTCGGACCGCGAGAGCGTGGTGTCGGGTGGGAGCTGCAGCGTGATGATCCGCCGACGCAGATCGTCATAGACGCGCTGCACGGTCCCGCCGTTCAGCGCGGGAAGTCCGGGCGGGGTCAGGCCGAAGGTCGAGGCGAGCGAGGTGTTCATGTTTTGAGTTCCTGCCAGGCGAATCCTAGCGGCGGCGCGACTGATGCACAACGACACAAATATAGCTGTTGATATAGATGCCATACTGAAATATTAGTATCAATGAAGACGGCGCGATCTTTCGTCGATCGCGCGAGGGAGGGAAAAATGGCCGCGAATAAGGCCTATGAGCAGCTGCGCTCGGCGCGGTGGATGCAGCCGGACGACCAGCGGTCCTTCGGTCATCGCTCACGGACCATGCAGATGGGCTATGCGCCGGAGGATTGGCAGGGCAAGCCGATGATCGCGATCATCAACACTTGGTCCGACGCCCAGCCCTGCCACATGCATTTCAAGGACCGCGTGGAATGGGTGAAGCGCGGCATCCTGCAAGCGGGCGGCTTCCCGATGGAACTGCCGGCGCTTTCGCTTTCCGAGAACTTCGTGAAACCGACGACGATGCTCTATCGCAACATGCTGGCGATGGAGACCGAGGAGCTGCTGCGCTCTCATCCCGTCGATGGCGCTGTGCTGATGGGCGGCTGCGACAAGACCACCCCCGGCCTGGTTATGGGCGCGGTCAGCATGGGCCTGCCCTTCGTCTATCTCCCGGCCGGCCCGATGCTGCGCGGAAATTACGCCGGCAAATATCTTGGCTCCGGCACGGACGGCTTCAAATATTGGGATGAGCGCCGGGCCGGTACCATCTCGAAGGAGGAGTGGCAGGGCATCGAAGGCGGTATTGCCCGCAGCTATGGCCATTGCATGACGATGGGCACCGCCAGCACCATGACGGCGATCGCCGAGGCGATGGGGCTGACGCTTCCCGGTGCCTCGTCCATCCCGGCAGCGGATGCCAACCATCAGCGCATGTCGGCGAGTTGCGGCCGGCGGATCGTCGAGATGGTATGGGAAGACCTGACGCCCGATCACATCATCACCCCCGCCGCGGTGAAGAACGCCGTCGTCGTCGCCATGGCGACCGGCTGCTCCACCAATGCGATCATCCATCTCATCGCCATGGCGCGCCGCGCCGGCATTCCCTTGGAACTGGACGACCTCGACCGCATCGGCCGCACCACGCCGGTGCTGGCCAATATCCGCCCCTCCGGCACGACCTATCTGATGGAGGACTTCTTCTATGCGGGCGGATTGCGCGCGCTGATGAAGCAGTTGGGCGACAAACTCGATCCGGAGGCGATCACCGTTACCGGCCGGCCGCTTGTCGAGGGGCTCGACAGCGTCAAGATCTGGAACGAGGACGTGATCCGGCCCCTGTCGAACCCGGTCTATCATGAAGGCTCGCTGGCGGTGCTGAAGGGCAATCTCTGTCCCGACGGCGCAGTCATCAAGCCCGCTGCCTGCGACCCGAAATTCCACCTTCACACCGGCCCCGCCCTGGTTGCCGACAGCTATCCCGAGTTGAAGACGATCATCGACGATCCCGACTATCCGCTGACCCCCGACACGGTGCTGGTCCTGCGCAATGCCGGGCCGCAGGGTGGGCCGGGAATGCCGGAATGGGGCATGATTCCCATGCCCAAAGCGCTGCTGAAGCTCGGCCTGCGCGACATGGTGCGCATTTCCGATGCGCGCATGTCGGGAACGAGCTTCGGTGCGTGCGTGCTGCATGTCGCGCCGGAGGCCTTCATCGGCGGGCCGCTGGCGCTGCTCCGGACGGGGGACATGGTGTCGCTCGATATTCCGAACCGCAGCCTGAACATGCTGGTCGGCGATGAGGAGCTCGCCGCGCGCCGCGCGGCCTGGATCGCGCCTCAGCCGAAATATGAGCGCGGTTACGGCTTCATGTTCTCCAAGCATATCGAGCAGGCCGACAAGGGTTGCGACTTCGATTTCCTCAAGACGGAATTCGGCCGCCCCGTCGACGAACCCATCATCTATTGAGGCGAGAGATGACCGACTATCTGCTTTCCGACGCAACCCGCGCCAAGCTGAAGGGGGTCTCGACGGCCTCGGTCGCCACGGCGCTCTTCAAGCGCGGCCTTCGCAACCAGTTCGTCCAGGGCGTCGTCCCCGTCTCGCCGAAGGAGGCGACGATGGTCGGGCAGGCTTTCACGCTGCGCTACATCCCGGCGCGCGAGGACCGCAACCCCATCAGCGTCTTCCGCAACCCCGACCATCCTCAGCGTGTCGCTATCGAGACCTGCCCGCCCGGCTGGGTGCTGGTGATGGACGGGCGCAAGGATGCGCGGGCGGCGACCGCCGGCTCGATCCTGATCACCCGCCTCGCGCTGCGCGGGGCGGCGGGCGTCGTGTCGGATTCCGGCTTCCGCGACGCGGAGGGCATCGGCAAGCTGGACATGCCCGCCTATTTCGCCCGGCCCTCGGCGCCCACCAATCTGACGCTGCACGAGGCGCTGGATATCAATGTTCCCATCGCCTGCGGCGACGTCGCGGTGTTTCCGGGCGATGTGATGCTGGGCGACAAGGACGGGGTGATGGTGATCCCCGCCCATCTGGCCGACGAGATCGCCGATGAATGCACCGGCATGGAGAGCTTCGAAGCGTTCGTGCTCGAGGAAGTCCAGTCGGGAGCCTCGATCATCGGGCTCTATCCGAGCACGCGTGAGGAAAATCAGAAGAAATATGAGGCCTGGCGCGGCCGGACCGGACGCTGACCCCAACCGCTGCCTGGATCGCTGACCGTGGAAAGCCCGATGATCTCACCCACTGAACTGCGCGATATCCTTCGCAACGGCCTTCTCTCCTTCCCCGTGACGCCCTTCGACGGCGAGGACCGCTTCGCGCCGAAGCCCTTCGCGGCCCATCTCGATTGGCTGTCCTCTTATCCCGTCGCGGGCCTGATCGTCGCGGGCGGTACCGGGGAACTGTTCTCGCTCACGCCAGCCGAAGTGGTCGATGTCGTGCGCACCGCTCGCGCCGTCGCGGGCAGCGCGCCGGTCATCGCCGGTTGCGGCTATGGCACGCGCATCGCTTGCGACCTGGCTCGCGATATCGAGGCGGCAGGCGGCGACGGCATCCTGCTCCTGCCGCATTATCTGACCGAGGCGCCGCCCGAAGGCATCGCTGCTCGCATCCGCGCAGTATGCCATGCCACGCGGATGGGCGTGATCGTTTATAATCGCGGCCAGGCGCGCGTCTCGGCCGAGCAATTGGCGCGGCTTGCCGATGAATGCCCCAATCTGATCGGCTTCAAGGACGGCACGGGCGACATCGACACCGTCCGCCGCGTCACGATCCAGTTGGGCGACCGCCTCTCCTATATCGGTGGCATGCCCACGCATGAACTGTTCGCGCAGGCCTATAAGGGGGCGGGAATGCCCACCTATTCCTCGGCGGTGTTCAATTTCGTGCCCGAGACCGCCCTCGCCTTCCATCGCGCCCTCAGCGCGGGCGACGATGTGGCCTGCGAGACGATGCTGCGCGACTTCTACTATCCCTTCGCCCGCATCCGCGACCGCCAGGCCGGCTATGCGGTTTCCGCCATCAAGGCCGGCGTGCGCCTGCGCGGCTTCGATGCCGGCCCGGTCCGCGCGCCGCTGGTCGATCTGAACGAGGAGGAGGTTGCGATGATGCAGGCATTGATCGCGACAGCGACATGAGCGCGCGGCTCCATTCCGCGCTGACGGGCATTTCCGGCATCTTCGTCACGCCCTTCGACGCCGACGACCACGTCGCACCCGATCGGCTCCGTCCCCTGGTCGAGCGCGCCTTGGCGGCCGGGCTGCATGTGCCGGTCGCAAACGGCAATACCGGCGAGTTCTATGCGCTCTCCATCGAGGAGGCCGAGACCATGGCGAGCGCGCTCGTCGATCTGGTCGCCGGCCGCGCTCCGGTCCTTTGCGGCGTCGGGCGCTCGGTCGGCGATGCCTGCCGTCTGGCACGCTCGGCCGCCCGTGGCGGGGCGGCCGGACTGATGGTGCACCAGCCGCCCGATCCCTTCGCGGCGCCGCGCGGCGTCGCCGAATATGTCCGCCGCGTCGCCGCGGCGGGCGACGGCCTGCCGGTAATGCTCTATCTGCGCAATGACGCCATCGGGACGGCGGCGATCGCGGATCTCTGCGCCATTCCCGGCGTGATCGGGGTGAAATGGGCGACCCCCAACCCGATGCGTCTGGCGGAGGCCATCGCCGCTTGCGACCCCGGCATCATCTTCGTCGGCGGCCTCGCCGAGATCTGGGCGCCGGCGCTCTATGCCGTTGGCGCGCGCGGCTTCACCTCGGGATTGATCAACATCTGGCCGGAGCGGTCGCTCGCGATCCATGCAGCCCTTGAGGCCGGCGACTATCCACGAGCCCGCGCCCTGATCGCCGGCATGGCCGCCTTCGAGGAAATCCGCGCCACGGAGATGAACGGCGCCAATGTCTCGGCCGTGAAGGCGGCGCTTCTCGCCATGGGACAGGATTGCGGGCCGACCCGTCCGCCCTCCGCCTGGCCGCTCCGCGCCGACCAGCAGGCGCGGCTTGAGGAATTCCTGGCGAATGCCGGCCTCGTGAGAAATTGAACTGGAATATTAGTGTTCATGTGTATAAGTTCGTGAAGCGTTGGCTGGTAGCGGCGCGCCCGAGTGAGCGCCGTCCCGATTGAGGAGTCGGATCGCCAGCGACCGCAGATCGCGCCTTGGATGCGCGCAAAGGGAGGGAACCGAAAAATGAACCTGATGAGGACAGCCATCTGTCTTTCCACCACCATGCTGGCGATGGGCCTCGCGCCCGCCTTCGCCGCCGATGCCGGCCGCGACGTGACGATAGTCCTCGCCGAGACGGTGGACGTGGTCGAGCCCTGCATGGCCGCGCGCCAGGATGTCGGCCGCGTCATCTCGGAAAACGTCAACGAGATGCTCGTCGAGTTCGATTATGTGAATGGTGGACTGAAGCCGCGCCTCGCTACAGGATGGTCGCAGATCGACGCGGACACCTGGGAATTCAAGCTGCGCCCCGGCGTCAAATGGCATGATGGCAGCGACTTCACTGCCAAGGACGTGCAATTCACGATCGAGCGCAACAAGAAGGCCGAGCTGAGCTGCGAGACCGGCGGCAAATATTTCGGTGGCACCGATTTCAGCTTCGAGATTCCGGACGAGCACACGATCCGCATCACGACGAATCCCGCGCAGCCGATCCTGCCGCTGCTGATGACGGTGATGCCGGTGGAATCGGCCGCGGCAACGCCCCCGGACCAGTTCACGCGCAGCCCGGTTGGCACCGGTCCCTATGTCTTCTCCGACTGGAAGGTCGGCCAGTCGATCACGCTGACGCGCAACCCGAATTATTGGGGCGACCAGCCGAAGGTGGAGAAGGCGACCTATCTGTTCCGCTCCGACAGCGCCGTGGCCGCCGCCATGGTCGATACGGGCGAGGCCGACATCGTGCCCTCGATCGCGCTGCAGGACGCGACCAACCCGAAGACGGACATCTCCTATCCGAACTCCGAGACCACCTCGCTGCGCATCGACACGCGCACGGCGCCGCTGAACGACCGCCGCGTCCGCGAGGCGCTCAACCTTGCCATCGACCGCCAGGCCATGCTCGGCACGCTGTTCCCTGCCTCGGCCCAGGTCGCGACGCATCTCGTCGTGCCAACCACCATCGGTTACAACAAGGACGTGCCGGTCTGGCCCTATGATCCCGCCAAGGCCAAGGCGCTGATCGCCGAAGCCAAGGCCGACGGTGTGCCCGTCGACACGCAGATCCGCATCATCGGCCGCAACGGGCAATATCCCAATGCTACCGAGGCGATGGAAGCCATCATGGCGATGCTTCAGGACGTCGGTTTCAACGTCAAACTCGACATGTACGACGTCTCGGTCTGGAACAATTACTTCGTGTCGCCCTTCGTGGCGGATGCCGGCCCGACGCTGACCCAGTCACAACACGACAATGCCACCGGCGATCCCGTCTTCACGGCCTTCGTCAAATATGCCTCGACCGGGACGCATTCCATGCTGCGCGACCCCGAGGTCGACGCGCTGATCGCGAAGGCGACCGCGGCGACGGGCGAGGAGCGCACGAAGCTGTGGCAGGAGCTGTTCGCCAAGGTGAACACCCAGGACATCGCCGACATTCCCATGTTCCACATGGTCGGCTTCACCCGGGTGTCGCCGCGGCTGGACTTCAAGCCGACCATCGCAACGAACTCGGAACTGCAGCTCTCGCAGATCGAGTTCAAGTGATCCTCTTCGCGGGCCGGAGGCTCCGGCCCGCGAACCTGCCGTGTGATGGAGAATTCCATGCCCCTGATCGAACGCCCGGTCCTGATCGCCTTCGCCCGTAACCTTCTGGTGTGCGCGGGGATGGAGGACGACAAGGCCGCCGTCACAGCCGAAGTGCTGGTCGAGGGCGACATGATCGGCCACGATACCCATGGCCTCCAGCTGATGCCGTGGTATCTGGAGCAACTGGCCGATGGCAGCCTGAATGGCAAGGGCAGCTTCGACGTCGTGGCCGACAAGGGATCGGCCTTCGTCTGGGACGGACGGCTCCTGCCGGGCGCATGGCTGCTGACCCGGGCGCTTGACCAGGCGTGCGAGCGCGTTGCCGATCACGGCATCGTCGGGGCGGCGATCCGCAACAGCCACCACACCTGCGCCCTGTCGGCGTACATGCGCAAGGTGACGGATCGCGGGCTGATCGTGCAGATCTCCGTGTCGAACCCGGCGGCGGCGCGCGTGGCTCCTTTTGGCGGCACAAAGCCGCTGCTGACCCCGAATCCGCTGGCCATGGGCTTCCCGACCTCGGGCGACCCGATCCTTGTCGACGTGTCCTGTTCCATCACCACCACGACGACCACTCAGCTCCTCGCCAAGCGCGGGGAACTCTATCCCGAGGCCTGGGGACTGACGGCGGAGGGTGAGCCGACCGACGATCCGCGCGAAATCACCGAGCGCGGCGGGTCGATGATGCCGCTGGGCGGCGCGCTGAAGGGCCACAAGGGCTATGGGCTGGCGCTTATGGTCGACCTGCTGGGCCAGGGCCTCTCGGGCAAGGGGCGCGCCAATACGGCGCCGGGACCGCTGGCGCAAAGCGCCTTCCTTCAGGTGATCGACCCGGCCTTTTTCGCAGGCTTTGGCGCCTTCGCCGAGCAGTCGGACTGGACGGCTGAAGCTTGCCGGACCAATCCGCCCGCGCCGTGGAACAACGGCCCGGTGCGCGTCCCGGGCGACAGCGCCTCCCGCAAGCGCCGGAAAGCACTGGCGGAGGGCGTGCCGGTCGTCGAAGCGCACTGGCTGAAGCTCGCCGGCCATGCCGCGCGCCTCGGCGTAGACATGCCGTCAGCGTCGGTCGCGGCCGAGGCCTGATCGTACGGCCAGCCCGGCGCCTGTCAGAGGCAGGCGGCCATCAGCCGGTCGGCGTCGATTTCGGGCGGCACGAATTCCTGCGCGATCGCGCCGTCCTTCAGCACCAGCACGCGGTCGCAGACCTTGGGCAGTTCCTCGATCTCGCTGGAGACGAAGAGGATGCTCTTTCCCTCGGCCGCGAGCTGCCGGATGATCGCATAGATCTGCGACTTGGCCTCGACATCGACGCCGCGCGTCGGCTCGTCCAGGAGGAGGATGCGGCTGCCGGCATAGATCCAGCGACCGATCACCACCTTCTGCTGGTTGCCGCCCGATAGCGTGCCGATCGGCGTCGATGCCCGCGCCGCCTTGATCCCGATGCGGCGGATGATCTCGCCGGCGGCGGCGGCGACCTTGTCGCTGGAGAGTATCCCGTTCGCGGTGACCTTGGAGAAGTCGGTGGCGACGATGTTCTCGTCGACGCCGAGCAGCGGCACGATACCGTCCTCCTTGCGGCTTTCCGGCGTCATGCCGATGCCGAGCCGCACCATGTCGCGGTAGCGCCGCCCCGTCACGTCCTCCGCGTCGAGCGTCACGGTGCCACTATCCACCGGGGCGAGGCCGGCAATGGCCTTGAGCAATTCGGTGCGGCCGGAGCCGAGCAGTCCGGCAAGGCCGAGGACCTCACCGCGAGCCAGGTCGAAATCGATGCCGGCGAGCTTCGGGGCCATGGTCAGGCCGCGAACGGAGAGAACGGTTTCGCGTCGCTCCGAGGCACCGACCGGCCGATCCTCCGTCTCGCTATGGCCGAGCATGAGGCGGACGATCTCGGACGTCACCGCGCCGGCGACGTCGACCGTCGCCGCGATGCGGCCATCGCGCATCACCGTCGCCGCCTCCGCGATCTGGCGGATCTCACTCATGCGATGGCTGACATAGATGACGGCGATGCCTTCAGCGGAGAGGCTGCGCACGGCCTTGAACAGCATCTCGACCTCGGCCGCCGCCAGCGAACTGGTCGGCTCGTCGAGGATCACCAACTTCGGATGGCCGAGCATGACCCGGCAGATTTCGGTGAGCTGGCGCTCCGCTGGGCTCAGCGTCTCGACCGTGCGGCGCGGATCGAGGTCGAGGCCGAGGCGGGCCAGCGTCGCGGTGGTGAGACGGGCCATCTCGTCATGGGCGAGCACGCCGCCCCGGCTCGGCCAATGGCCAAGAAAGAGGTTCTCGGCGATGCTCATCGTCGGAATCAGGCTGAGTTCCTGATAGACGGCGCGCACGCCGAGGCGGGAAGCCTCCAGCGTCCGCTGCGTGCCGCTGCCGCCCAGCTTCTGTCCGTCGATGACGACCTCGCCGCTGTCGGGCACGGCGGCGCCAGTGAGGAGACGGATCAGCGTCGACTTGCCGGCGCCGTTCTTGCCGAGCAGTGCCCTCACCTCCCCTGGGCGGACCTCGAAATCGACATCGTCAAGCGCCAGCACGCCGGGATATTGCTTGCGGACCCCGCGCACCTGCGCAACGGGCCGGTGAGCCTCGCTTTTCTCTGCGGTCGGCATCGGACCTCCTCCGGTCAGGCGCTCTGCTTGCGATAGCGCGCGATCAGGATGTTGGCGAGCACCGCGGCGACGATGATCACGCCGCGCACGACCTCCTGGAAGAACGGATTGATGCCGCGCAGCACCAGGCCGTTGCCGATCAGCGTGATCACGAAGACGCCGAGCAGCGTTCCCAGCAGCGAGCCGCGTCCGCCCGACAGCGACGTGCCGCCGATGACGACGGCTGCGATCACGTCGAATTCGAGCCCATTGGCGGTGCCGGCGTTGCCGGAGCCGAGCCGGGCCGTGAGCAGCACGCCGGCCAGCGCCGCCATGACGCCGGACGTCGTGAAGATCAGGACGCGGATCCGCGCGACCGGTATGCCGCAAAGCTCCGCGGCGCTCGCATTGCCGCCGATCGCATAGATCGAACGGCCATAGGCGGTCTTCCGGCTGATGAAGGCGAAGATGACGAACAGCACCAGCATGACGATGGCCGAGGCAGGTATGCCGAGAATGTTGTCCGCGAGCACGTCGAGCAGCGCATTGTCCTTGAAGGTCACGGGCAGGGCATTGGTCGTGAAGAACGACATGCCGCGCAGCGCACTCCACAGGCCCAGCGTCGCGACGAAGGACGGCATACCGAAATAGGCTCTGAGCGACCCCGCCAGGGTTCCCAATGCTCCGCCGATCGCGAGCGCCGCGACGATGGCGACGACGACGTTGACTTCCGCTTTGAGCATGAAGGCGAGGCACACGGAGGTGAACGCCACCATCGGCCCGACGCTGACGTCGATCTCGCCGGCGATGATGATCAGCGTCACCGCCCAGGCGGCGATGGCGATCGAGGCCGCGTCCCGCAGCAGCGAGAGATGGTTGTTGGCCGACAGGAAGCCATTCGTGGTCAGGCCGAAGCCGAAATAAAGCAGCAGAAGGATGCCGATCAGTCCGATCTCGTTCATGTCGAGCGACAGGAGACGGCTGCCGCGTCGGCCGGAAGTTGGAGGCGCTTCAGTCATCGCGAAGGATCCTGTTGGGTCGGCGCGCCGTGATGGCTGCAACTGTAGCGGACGGTGCCGGAAAAACTCTGGCCGGGCTCCAGCCGAATCAGTCCGCCATCGTCCGTATGATGGGCATCGGCGCTGTGGCTCATCGGCTCGAAGCAGAAGAAGTCGTAATCATAGCCCGGGTCGAAAGCGGGATCGGAGACGAAGACGAGATAGCGCGAGAAGACCGGATCGGCGGCGATCGCGAGCGCCAGCCCGCGCTCCGGCCAGATGATCTCGGCCTCGCCGTTCCAGCCCTCGAACAGGGTGTTGACCCATCGCCGCGGAAGGGGCGCGGGGGACGAGAAGTCGATCGCGCCGCCGACGGGATGGCGTGTTGTCGGCAGCCAGCTTTCGTCCTCGTCCCAGTAGTGCGAAGCGGACGCCTTGAGGGATGTCTGTGGCGTCAACGGGAAATAGGGGTGCCAACCGAGGCCGAACGGCAGGGCAAGCGGCCCCCGATTGGTGATCGAGAGGGATGTGGTCAGCGTCGAGCCGTCGAGGGAGAAGAGCTGCTCTGCCTCGTAGCGATAGGGTGTACCGCCGCCTGCGTGGCGATAGCGGAGGGCAAGCGAGGTTGGTGTTACCTCGGCAGCTTCCCATTCGCCGGTCCAGCCGTCGCCATGGAGATAGTGACGGTCCCAGTCCATGTTCGGCTCGAATGCGTAATCGCGCCCCTCGAATGAGAAGCGATTGTCGCGGACGCGGTTGCCGAACGGCACCAGCGGAAAACAGCCGGAGGCGAGGGGAGCCCTGTCCGGTCCGGCCGGCGGGGCGCGAAAGAGCGGCTCGCCGGCGGAGGTGGCGAAGCGCCAGACCGAGCCTCCGGTGGTCGTGACCGCGAGACGGAGCGCCGCGTTGGCGATCTCGAAATCGGCCATGGCTCAGCCCGGATATTCGATGATGACCTTGCCGGAACGCCCGCCCGCCATCAGCGCATAGGCTTGCGGCGCCCTTTCCAGCGGGAAGGCATCGGTGATGATGTCGTGCGGATGCAGGCCCCAGGCATCGAGGTCCTCGCAGCACTGATCCATATTGTGCACGCTGGTGACCCAGGACCCGTAGATGGTGCGCTGGCGGTGCAGCAGATCATCGCTGACATTGAACTGCACCATGCCGGTCTCGCCGATATAGACGCAGCGCCCCCAGGTGCGCGTCGCCTGCAGCGCCAGCACCCGGCCGCGCGGATTGCCGGAGCAGTCGATCGTCACGGCCGCGCCGCCTTTGGTGAGCGCCTCGATCTCGCCAAGCGTATCCGGTCCCGCGATGAGGCCATGGTCGAGCAGGCCGAGCTTGAGGGCCGTCTCGACGCGCTCCGGCTGGACATCGACGCCGATCGTCGCCCGGGCGCCCCGGCCGCGGGCCAGCATCAGCGCCGCCATGCCGACCGGGCCGAGCCCGACGACGAGGACGGCGTCGCTGCCGGAGATGTTGCCGCGCAGCACGGCTTCATAAGCCGTGCCGACGCCGCAGGAAATGAAGCAGCCGTCGCGGTAGCTGAGCGAATCCGGCAGGTGAACGAGGTCGCGCTCGTCGGCGACCATATATTCCGCATGGCCGCCGTCACGCTGCCAGCCATAGGCGGCGCGCATCGGGTCGGTGCAGGAGATCTGGAATCCCTTGCGGCAATTGCGGCAGAAGCCGCAGCCGGAGATATGATAGACGGCGACGCGGTCGCCGGGTCGGAAATGCCGGCAACCGATGCCCAGTTCTACGATTTCGCCGGCCGGCTCATGTCCCGCTACCACCCCCTGATAGGAGGTGCGCGGATCGTCGCCGAGGTGCTTGTGGTAGATGTAGTGGATGTCACTTCCGCAAATGCCGGAAGCTCTCATCTTCAGTAGCACTTCGCCGACGCCCGGCTTCGGGACGTCGATCTCGCGCATGTCCACGGTGGAATTTCCGGGCAGATAGGCGGCGAGCATTCTGGGCATGATTTCGTCTCCGCAGGTCAAGATGGCCGCCGCACCGGGCGGCGGCCAGGATCGCATGGCTCGGGAGGAAGCGGCGATCAGGAAAGCCCGTCGGGATGGGCGGCAAGCCAGGCCTTGGCTTCTTCCGGCGACTTGAAGATCGAGATGCTCATCGGCACGACGATGTTGTCTATCTTCTGGCCGTCGGCGCCCTTCAGCGCCTGCTCGAGCGCGAGCTTGCCGATGCCCTGGCCGGACACGTCGGCGATCGCCTTCATCACGGTGAAGTCGGCGAGCGCCTCGGCGGCTGACGAGGTCATGTCGGCGGCGAAGACGACGACCTTGCCGGCGAGGCCGCGCTGCTTGATGGTGCGCACGGCGCCGGTGCCGGCATCGCCGCCCTCGCCGAAGAAGGCGTCGATATCGGGGTTGGCCGACAGCATCTGGTCGCTGACCGAAACCGCCTCGTCGAGAACGGTGCCGCGCTGGTTGCCGGCAATGACGTAGCCCGGAACCTTGGCCTTCAGCGCTTCCTCGAAGCCTTCGCGGCGCAGCACGCAGACCTCGACGAATTCGCAGTTCAAGACGCCGATCTTCGGTGCCTTGATGCCCTTCTCGACGAAGTAATCGGCAGCGACGTCGCCGAGCTTGCGGCCGAATTCCTTCGGATCGGCGACAGCGTAGGCGAAGACATACTGCTTCATGTCCGCTTCATTGATGCAGGTATTGTAGCAGACGACCGGAATGCCGGCTTCATGCGCCCGCTTGATCGCGCGCACCGAACCATCCGCGGAAACGGCGGAAAGGATGATCGCCTTCACATTGGCCGAGATCAGCCGGTCGATGAACGAGGCCTCGGCGCCGGGGTCGGCGCGAGCGTTCGTCTCCAGCAGGTTGATCTCCCGGCCCATCGACTTGGCGCCGTCCTGGATGCCTTTGCGGACGGCAGCATAGAAGCCGACATCGTCCAGATAGATGGCGCCGATGCCGATCGAATCGGCGCGGGCCGGGGCTGCGACCGACGCGAACGATGCGGCGGCCAGAGCGGCGACGGCGAGCTTTTTGGCGAATCTCATTCGGTCCTCCCCTCGGATGATGAAGTGTTCCAAAACCGCCTCCGCGGCTGGAAACGGCCGGACTTAAGTTCCTCGTGGCCGGCTCGATCGACTGTTTATGTCTGATCAAACGAAAGTTAGATACGATGTTTAAAACTGGCGGTCAACGGCCAGAGCGAAGAACATAGTGTGCATTGCAACAGCCTGTTGCGGCGCAATATCGGCTTCATGCCTTTGTTTCGAAGGTCGTTGTATCCGGCCAGCAAGTCGCTTATTGTCGATATAGATATGATCTAATGCAGCTGAGGAACGCCTTGAAGATCACCGGTATCGAGACCCGCATCGTCAATGCGGAAATGCGCAACTGGGTGTTCGTCAAGGTGCTGACGGATACGCCGGGCCTCTATGGATGGGGCGAGGCGACGCTCGAATGGAAGACGCGGGCCGTCGTCGGTGCCGTCGAGGATCTGGCGCCGCTTCTCCTTGGCCGCGATCCGCGCGATATCGAGCAGGCCGTGCGCGTCATGAAGAAGCAATCCTTCTGGCGGCTCGGGGCGATCGGCATGAGCGCCATTTCCGGGATCGAAATGGCGCTATGGGACATACTGGGCAAGGATTTCGGCGTCCCGGTCTGGCGGCTGCTCGGCGGCAAGGTGCGCGACAAGGTCGGCGTCTATACGCATCTGGGCCTCGGCGACATGCGCGCCGTCTATGAGACGCTGGAAGCCGACCCGCTTGTCGAGCGGGCGCGCGAGGTCATCGAGAAGGGCTATCGCGCGTTCAAGGCCGTCTTCATCCCTTATACGCATTATCATGCGCCGCTGCCGGACGTGGACAAGGTCGCCCGGCTGATGGAGGGCCTGCGCAAGGCGGTGGGTCCGACGGTGGAGATCATGGTCGATTTTCACGGCCGCCCGGCTTCGATCGGCGCCGCGCTCGCCTATATCGATGCGCTGGCCCCGGCGCGGCCGATGTTCGTCGAGGAGCCGCTGCCGCCGGGCGATACAGCCGGGCTGAAGGCGATCGCCGCACGCTCGTCCGTGCCTCTGGCCACCGGCGAGCGGCTTGTCGAGCGCAGCGAATTCGTCGAGCTCCTGGCGGCGAACGCGGTCAGCATCATCCAGCCCGATATCTGCCATTGCGGCGGCCTGCTGGAGGCGAAGAAGATCGCGGCCCATGCCGAATCCGTCGGCGTCGGCGTCGCCCCGCACAATCCTCTCGGACCGATCGCCGGCGTGGCGGCCCTGCATTTTGCCGTATCGACGCCCAACCACGTCATCCAGGAGGAGATGGTCGGCGCAGTGCCCTGGTATTTCGACGTCGTCCAGGGGCCGATCCGCATGGTGGATGGCTATTGGCAGGTGCCGGAGGCGCCCGGCCTGGGCATCGAGGTCGACGAGGCCGTCTGCGACCGCCATCCCTTCGCGCAGGAGGTGCTGCACACGCAGAATGCCGTGCTGGGCGATGGCACGGTGGTGGATTGGTGAGGCGGCCATGAGTGGAAGATCCGATGGTTGCGGCAGGCTTGAAGGCAAGGTCGCGATCATTACCGGCGCCGGTCGTGGCATCGGCGAGGCCACGGCGCGCGCCTTCCACCGGGAGGGCGCGAGGGTCGTCATTGCCGAGATCGACGCCGCGACGGGGGCGGCGGTCGCGGCCAGCCTGTCGCCGGAGGGATCGTCGGCCCGGTTCCTCCCCTGCGACGTGCGCAGCGCCGACAGCGTCGAGGCGGTGGCGAGCGCGACGCTGGCGGCGTTCGGCCGGATCGACGTCCTGGTCAACAATGCCGGCATCAACGTCTTCCATGATCCGCTCGAAACCAGCGAGGCCGAATGGCGCCGCTGCTTCGACATCGATCTGGACGGCGTCTGGCGCATGAGCCGCGCCGTCCTGCCGGCGATGCTCGATCAGGGCCATGGGGCGATCGTCAACATCGCCTCGACGCACAGCTTCTCGATCATTCCCGGCTGCTTTCCCTATCCCGTTGCCAAGCATGGCCTGCTCGGCCTCACCCGGGCGCTCGGCATTGAATATGCTGCCCGCGGCCTGCGTGTGAACGCGATCGCGCCGGGCTATATCGAGACGCAGATCGCGATCGATTATTGGAACGGCTTTCCCGATCCGGAAGCCGAAAAAAGACGGGCCTATGAATTGCATCCGCAAAAGCGCATCGGAAAGCCGGACGAGATCGCGATGACCGCGCTGTTTCTTGCGTCCGACGAGGCGCCGTTCCTGAACGCGGCCTGCATCGTCGTCGATGGCGGCCGGTCGGTGCTCTATCATGAATGACGGTCGCGTCTTCGACATCGTCGCAGGTCCGGCTGCCGAAGGAATGCGGGGGACGAACATGACAGCCCGTCCGGCGGATGGCGACAGCGAGGCCTGGCGGCCGGCCGAGGCCGCGGGCGGCGGCAGCCGCGTCCATGATTCGGTCGTGAACGTGCTGGGCAGCCGCATCCTCGGCGGCACCTATCGCCCCGGTGACATGCTGCCGCGCGAGGAAGAACTCTGCACCCTGCTGGGCGTCAGCCGCACCTCCATTCGCGAGGCGGTCAAGGTTCTGTCGGCCAAGGGTCTCGTCGAGGCAAGGCGCCGGGTCGGCGTGCGTGTGCTGCCGCGCGATGACTGGCGCCTGCTCGATCCCGTCGTGCTGAGCTGGCATCCCGATATCCAGAACGACACGGAGCTGGTCGCAGGCCTGCTGGAGGCGCGTCGCATCTTCGAGCCCGCCGCCGCCGAACTCGCAGCGCGGCGCGGCACCGGCTCGGATCTGGCGGCGATCGAAGCGGCGTTCAATGCGATGCGCGATTCGATCCCGCATGATCTCGAAGGCGTCTGCCGCGCCGACCTCGCCTTCCATCGCAGCCTGATCGGCGCCAGCCACAATGTCGTGTTGAAGGGGCTGGTTGGCATGCTGGAGGCGGCGCTCAGCGCCTCATTCCTGGTGACGAACCGGCTGATGGAGGCCCAGTCACGGGCGCTCGCCGCCCATCAAAGCGTGCTGGAGGCAATCCGCATGCGCGATACGGCTGGCGCGCGCGCGGCGATGAACCGCCTGCTCGACATCGCGGCCGACGATTTGCACGCCGGCTAGCGAAGGCGATGCCCCCAGCGGCGGACGAGGCATCCGTCCGGCCACGGCGGGGACGCTCAAGCGACGCCGTGAACCTCCGGCATTCCCCGCGCCGCCTTCAGCGCCTCCTGAAACGCCTTCGCGAAACTGTCGCGGTCGTCGGGGCCGAGGAAATCGCCGATGGCGAGCGCCTTGCCATGCGAGGTCAACGCCATGCGCATCACGCCCCATTCCGGGTGTCGATTGACCTCGAAGCGCGCCCAATAGGGGTTGAAGGCGAAGTCCTGCAGGCGCCCGTCCGGCGCGACGCGTCGCACGGTCAGGCTCTGCTGGGTCATCGTGACGATCTCCATCGCCCGGCCCGAATGATAGTTCATCCGGAAGGCGAACTGGATGGCGACGATGTCGAGGGCGAAGAAGACGGCGATCGGCCAATAGCCCATCGACCAGAACAGCAGCCCCCCTATAAAGCAGGTCGAGGCGATGAACATCAGCAGCAAGCCGAAGCCGCGCGGCGACAGCGAGCGGTGCGGCTTCAGCACGGCTTCGAAAAGGACATCCGGCGCAGGGTCCTGATTGCGATCGCTCATGACGGCAAAGTATAGAGGACTGATGGCGAAAGCGAAGACCCTTCCGACCGGAGCTCGCCGCCCCGGCCCTGCAAAAACGTCGCGGCGCGCGAGCCTGCTGTCGAAGGCCGAGATCGAGACCTTCTTTGCCCGCTTCGAGGCGCGCGACCCCGAGCCGAAGGGGGAACTGGAAAGCGTCAATCCGTTCACGCTGCTCGTCGCCGTCGTGCTCTCGGCGCAGGCGACCGACGCCGGCGTCAACAAGGCAACGCGCGCCCTGTTCGCGCTCGCCGACACGCCGGAAAAGATGGTGGCGCTCGGCGAAGATAGGATCCGCGACTTCATCAAGACGATCGGCCTCTTTCGCAACAAGGCGAAGAACGTCTACGCGCTGTCGCAACTGCTGATCGAGCGCCATGGCAGCGAAGTCCCACGCAGCCGCGAAGCGCTGGAGGCGCTACCCGGCGTCGGCCGCAAGACGGCCAATGTCGTCCTCAACATCGCCTTCGGCGACCCCACCATCGCCGTCGACACCCACATCTTCCGCGTCTCGAATCGGACGGGCCTGGCGCCGGGCAAGGACGTCGTGGTGGTCGAGGCGGGGCTGGAAAAGGTCGTGCCGAAGCCCTACCGCCTCCACGCGCATCACTGGCTGATCCTGCATGGAAGGTATGTCTGCAAAGCGCGGAAGCCGGACTGTGCGGTTTGTATCGTCCGGGATATTTGTCGGTGGGAGGGGAAGGTGGTGGGGTGAAGAGCGACGGTCTCCTTGAGCCCCCCCCTTGCGGGAGGGCCGAAAGTGCGCAAGCGGATTTGGGGAGGGGTCGCGGTGCTGGGCGTGGATCATTGCAGGCCCCGGCGGGCAGCCAGGCCGGTGCGAAAGCGACCCCTCCCCAATCCGGTTGCGCGGATTTGACCCTCCCGCAAGGGGAGGGTTGAAGGGGAGCGGGTGGTGAACTCTTGCGGCTCCAGACGGCAATACGATTGAACGGACGTCAGCTAACTTGCTTTCGATAGGCCCAACGCCAGACGGCGAAGCCGACAATGGCTCCCTGAACGGCGAGGAACAGGCCGGCTTCGGCAGCCGATTGCCAGCCAAGAATTGTCAGCCTCCCGCCCACAAACATCGCGTCAGACCCCCTGGCGTGATTATCCGCCAGCAGCCCGAACAACGCGAAGCCGACCGCAAAGCAAAGGCCGGCACCAAATAGAATGGCGGCGCGCGCATCCCGCCAATTCCGCCAGTGGAGAACGATCCAGATCGGCGCCGCGAGGAATGTCAGACCAAAAAGCCAGACGAAGGATGAGACCGTGAAGATATAGAAACCAAGGATGATATCGTTCACTGACACGGTGATGTCTCCGTGACCGAAGATTATCGACCAGGCCAGAACGCAAAGAGGAGACAATGCACCCCCGACCAGCGCGCCGAAGGCGAGCGCGGCGATGCTGCTGGCCGGATCCGTCCGGTAAACGATTCGCTCTGATCCTATGAGCGTCATTCCATGGCCGCGCCTCGATGAGCCTGCTGTGACGGATCGGAGCATAATCGAAGCGATCCTGGAATATTGCAGATTCAGACTCTCGCTTGAGCCAGCACCTTGAAGGCGGGTCGAAACCGCATGGCGGTTTCGGGGCGGGGTCAGCTTCGGCAAAGCCGAAGCCTCCTTGATGCCGGGGCCATAGACAAGCGGGAGCCCCCCGGATTCCCTCCCCCTTTCGGGGAGGGGCTGCGCAGCATAGTCGAAGCAATCTCGGAACTGCACGTCCCGCAGGTCTCTTACACACCTGGGCACATAACGAAGATCTGGCTGCGTCTCGGCGGTATCAGGCTGGGACTGCACCTTTTCGTGAGCGCATCAGATAGATAGCGCACGGCACGAGGATGACCGTCACCACCATGGAGACCGAGACGCCCCCGATGATCGCGCGCGCCAGCGGGGCATAGGATTCGCTTCCCGTGCCGAGCTTCAGCGCCATGGGCAGGAGCCCGGCCACGGTCGCCAGCGACGTCATCAGGATCGGCCTCATACGGGTCTTGACGCCCGCCAAGACTGCCTCGCGCAGGACGAGCCCCTGCCCGAGCAGCCGCGATGTGGCCTCCACGATCAGGATGCTGTCAGTCACCACGATGCCGATCATCATGATCACGCCCATGAGCGACATGATGTTGAGCGTGGTTCCCGTGAGCAGGAGCATCACGATCACCCCCGAGAGACCTGGCAGCACGGCGAGCAGGATGAACAGGGGATCGGTGAAGGAACGAAACTGCGCGACGAGCACGAGGTAGACGAGCAGGATGGCCAGCGCGATGCCCCATCCCAGCGAGGTGAAGGTTTCCTGCATCGTGGAGACCAGTCCCCGCATGACAACGCGCACGCCGGCCGGCGGCGGATTTTCCGCGATGAGCTGGTTGAGGGCGTGCGCCACTGGACCCAGCGCCTCGCCCTTGGTGGAGGCGTAGAGGTTGACGATGCGCTGAAGCTGGTAATGGTCGATCTCCGTGGGGCCTTCCAGCTTGGTGACGCTGGCCACGGAATCGAGGCGGACGGAAGCGCGGACGGGTATAGCCTTGAGGTCGTTGAGGTTGCGGACGCGGCCCTCGGGATACTGAACGCTCAGCAGATAGTCGATGCCGGTCGCCGGATCGATCCAGTAATTGGGCTGGATCATCGCGTTCGACACCAGCGCGGTCACCAAATTGCTGGTGGCATCCTTGGCGGTGACGCCCAGCATGCCGGACTGCGTGCGATCGACGGTCACCTGCAGGATCGGCGCCTCAAGGTCCTGGGGGATGATCATGTCGCCGATGCCGGGAATCGAGCGCGCCTTCGCCATGATCTTCTTGGCGTAGGCGAAGGCCGCTTTCTGGTCCTTGCCCGTGAACTGCAGGTCGATCGGCGCCGGCAGCCCCATGTTGAGAACGGAGTCCACGAGGCCGCCCGCCTGCAGATAGACGGAAAGCTCCGGAAGCTCGGCCGCGATCGCCTCCCGTGCAAGACCGAGGTACTCGTAGCTGCCGCGACGATGACCCTTGGCGAGGCTGACCTGTACGGTAGCCGTGTGCGAGCCCGAATTGCTGGTGTAGATCGCCGACAGATCGGCCGTGTTGCCGATGTTGGAGACGATCATGCCGAGGTCGGCGGCGGGCACGATCCGCCGGACGAGGAACTCGATCTTGGCAACCATCTTCTCGGTTTCCTCCACGCTGGTGCCGGGCTGCGCCTTCACGCTGACGACGAACTGCGACGGGTCGGTCCGGGGGAAATAGGAGGTCCCCAGAAAGGGGAGCAGCGCGAAACAGCCGACGCAGGCGAACAGGATCACCGCGACGACTGTCCGGGCACGGGTGAGAAGCTTGTCGAGGATACTTCCGAACCATTCGAGGAAGGCGCGGAAGACCCGGTCGAAGGAAGCCAGGAATCGTGCCCATAGCCGGGCGAGGCGGCCGCCTGTCTTCTCGCCGGCGGGAGCGCTCTTTATGAACAGCGCGCAGTAAAGCGGAACCACCGTCATCGCGACCAGGTAGGAGGCCGCAAGCGCGATGACGACGGCTGCGGCGAGGGAACCGAAGAAGTATCGGCTGACCCCGGCGAGCAGGGTCACAGGGAAGAAGACGATGCCTGTGGCCAGGGTCGCGGCCAGCACGGGCAAGGCAACCTCCTCGCCGCCCTTGATGGCGGCGGTCCCGGGATCGGCACCCTCCTCGAGGTGGCGGAAGATGTTCTCAAGCACCACGACGGAATTGTCGATGAGGCGCGAGAAGGCGAGCGCCAACCCGCCGAGCATCATGGAGTTCACCGTGCCGCCGGTCCATCCGATGATCATGAACGCCGCCAGCGCGGAGAGCGGAATCGAGAGGAAGACGGCAATGGTCGCCCGGACGTTGCCGAGGAAGACCAGGATCAGCATGACAGTCAGGGCGAGGCCGAGAATCCCCTCCTTCATCAGGGTTGCTATAGCGCCCGTGACAAAGGTGGACTGGTCGAAGACGACATTGGCCTTGAGGGAACGCGGCAGGCCGGTCAGATCCTCCACCGCCTTGCGAATGCCCTGCACCACCTCAATGGTGTTGGAATCGCCGCCCTGCTTGAGCACGGGAAGGTAGACCGAGCGTTGGCCGTTGATCCGGACGATGCTGGTCTGGATGGCCGCCCCGTCTTTCACCGCGGCGACATCCGCCACGATCACCTGCCCCGCCGGCAACGACTTCAACGGCGTCCGCCCAATCTCGGCCAGCGTATTGAGCTGCGAGTTCGCCTGGACGGTGTAGTCGATCGGGCCAATCGTCACGCTGCCCGCCGGCAGAATGGCGTTGGCGCCTTGCAGCGCCGTCACGACATCCATCGGGCTCAGCTGCCGCGATTCCAGCTTCATCGGGTCGACATAGACCATGATCTGCCGGTACTTGCCGCCGAAGGGCTGAGGGACCGAAGCCCCGGGCGCGCCGGCGACCTGGTTGCGGATGGAGAACTGGCCGAGGTCGCGCAGACGCGTCTCGTCGAGCCCCAGCCCGGAGAGCGTGATGAGGCAGACCGGCAGGGCGGAGGCGTCGAACTTCAGCACGACCGGAGGCAAAGTGCCGGCGGGTAGGCGCCGCAGGTTCGCCATGGCCAGGTTGGAGATCCCGCTGACCGCGCTATCGGCGTCGGTTCCGGGCTTGAACACGATCTTGATGAGGCTGACGCCGGGCAGGGAGCGGGACTCGATGCGGTCGATGCCACCGGCGAGCGTGAAGAACCGTTCGAACCGCCCGGTGATGCTCGCCTCGACCTGCTCGGGCGGCATGCCGGAATAGAAAGTAGCCACGACCACGACCGGGATCGGCGCCTCGGGGAACAGGTCCACGGGCATCCTGACCAGCGTCGTGATGCCCAAAACCACCAGCGCCAGGCACGCCACGAGCACAAGATACGGGTATCGGATAGCGAAGCGCGCCATGATGTCTATTCTCTGCCGCAGCGGCCGGGGGTTATTTTGCCGCGGGGTCTGGCAACTCGAGGGGAGCGACCTTCATGCCGGGCTCGAGTTCCGAGGCGTTGCCCAGCACGACCAGATCCGTGTCCGCGACACCGGACACGACTTGTATGAGGGACGGGGTCTCGACGCCCAGCTTCACGGGGCGCTGTTCCAGCAGGCCTGCCCCGGAGATGACCAGCACGCTCGGATCGTCGGGCGTCCGGATCGCCTGAACCGGAAGCGCCAGCGCGCCATTCGCCCGCTCAAGGGGGAAAGAGGCGATCGCGTAAAGACCCAGCGTGAGCGAGAGGTCGGGATTGGGTATGTCGACCTCGACATCCATCGTGCGGGTTGCGCTGGCGATCTGGTTGGAAGAGCGGGCGATCTTGCCCGTGATTTTGCGTTTCAAGACCGGGATGTCGATCTCGATCTCCTCGCCGATCCGGAATTTACCAAGCGCGGTCTCCGGAACGGGAAAGGAGGCCCGGAGAAAGTCGTCCTGCGCCAATGTCACCAGCGGCAGGCTCTGGGTGCTCGAATAGATGCCGGTCTGGACCAGCGTTCCCGTGTCGGCGTTGCGCTGGGTGATGACGCCCGAGAACGGCGCGAAAATGGACGTGTTGGAGACGTTCGGGGCGGAGGCTCCCGGCGCAGGGCTCCCGGGGGTCGCGGCCGCCGGCGTCGCGGTCGCGCCTTGCCCGGCGCCCATATCGGCGGACCCGAGCCCGCGGTTGGCGTCCTTGGCGGCCTGAAGCTGCCCTTCGAGGTTGATGACCTCCAGCGTGGCGATCAGGTCGCCGCCCTTGACGTGATCCCCGATGTCGACCCGGATATCCTTGACGTACCCCGCCACCAGCGAGTGAACCTGCACTTCCTGGCTGGGCATGAGGCTGCCCGTCACCTCGATGACCGAAGCGAGGTCCTTGCGCAGCGGGTGAACGACCGAGACGCTGGTAGCGGCGGGAGCCTCCTCCGGCCGCTCCGGTGCGCTCGGTAAAACGATGTACCCGACATACGCGAGGCATCCAAGAAGCGCCAGAACTACAAGACCCTTCATCAGGTCAACCTTGCCAACATCGAAGTGAGAGACAATCGGAGAACGCGCGGAGCGCTATCCTGCGGCGGCAGAATTAAACAAGCCGAATGTATTGTCCATCGCCTTCCAGCTTCGCCAAGGCACCGAAATCGATCGGATGGCTTGCCTTTTTGGCGCTCCGCTTCAGGGGCTTGGGTATCGGCATTTGATGGATCGTATCGAGGGCACAACCGTCCTGACCCCGATCTGGATCAATAGCCGCGCGCCATCGCCGCTGCGAAGATCGGGATCAGCAGGAAGATCGTCGCCTCGATGTGCAGATAACGGCGGACGCCGGATATTTCCGCCGCCGAGGGCAGGAAGCCTGGCTCGCGGGCCGCGCGCCGGTTCCAGGCGAGGATCGCGAGCGTCGGCTTGATCGACAGCAGCCCCACGATGAGAAAGGCAACCATCTTCGCCCAGAAGGAATGGCTTTCGACGTAATATTCATAGCCCTTCAGCCCGAAGAAGACGCGTGACACGCCGATGATCACGATCAGGCCGGCGACGATGCCATAGGCCATGTCGACCTTGGCGAGGCGGCGGAGACCGTCACGGGTGATGTCGCGCTTCAGCCAGACGAGCTCGACGGCGAGGATGGCGAAGAGGATGAAGATCAGCAGATGATGGGCAATCGCCAGCAGCAGATCGGTCAGCATGGGGGCTCCGGGGACACGCGTCTTGGAGCCGGAGACTAGGCGCTACAGCCAAGCGGCGATAGCGCTCAGACGCGAACCGGGTCGATCGGCCGCGATCCCGTAACGTATTTATGCAGATGCGTCATGAAGGCCGTGGCGAAGAGCGGAGTCAGCAGATTGACGATCGGGATCGCCAGAAACAGCGCGATGACGAAGCCACCGAGCATCACCGTCACCGCCTTCTCGCGCCGCAGCGCCCGCGCGCCCTCGACACCGACGAAACGAGCCGCGGCCGCTTCGAAGAATTCCCGCCCGAGCAGATAGCCATTGCCGATAAAGAAGGCGACGAGGTTGACGCCGGGGACGAGCAGCAGCACGAGACAGATGAGGTTGACGAGGATTACCGTCGCCGTGAAGCCGAGCGTGCCCAGGAGGCTGGCACCGAGCGAAAGGCCGCGCCCTGGCGGATCCTGCGGATAATGCTTCGCCTCGACGAGGCTCGCTATGTCGTCGGAGAACAGGCCGGCCATCAGCGCCGAGATCGGCGCGATCAGGAAGGCGAGCCCAACCAGGAAGCCGAGCCCCGAGACGATGGCGACTGAGGTCTCGATCCAGGGCTGGTCTGGCCAGGTGACGAAATGCGTTACGAGATATTGCAGACCGACCCAGGCGAGCACCAGCAGCAGCGCCGTCAGGCCGAGCGACTTCCACAGCACGGCGCGGAAGGGCGGCGTCAGGATCTCGGTGAGGGCAAGGAGGGCGGCGCTCAGCAAGGTTCATCTCCGGGAGCCGCCTCGGGATCGGACAGCGCCCCGGGATTTGGGCATGGAAAAGCCGTACCGCAAGGCCACAAAGCCACGCCGACGCAGTGCTTGGAATGGTTGCACGGCGAAGCACCCGCTGTATAGTCCGCCTCCGTCCCATCCTGCCGCCATGCGGCCCGCCTCGATCAGGAAACTCCATGACGGAAGCCCGCCACGACGTCCTCGGCATCGGCAATGCCATTGTCGACATCCTGGCGCGGGCGGAGGATGATTTCATCGTCGAGCAGAAATTGACCAAGGGCTCGATGCGGCTGGTCGACATGACCGAATCGAAGCGGCTCTACGAGGCGATGGGCCCGGCGATCGAGGCCTCGGGCGGCTCGGCCGGCAACACGATCGCCGGCATCGCCTCGCTCGGCGGCGCCTGCGCCTATGTCGGGAAGATCGCCGATGACGAGCTCGGTGCCGTCTATCGCCACGACATGCGGGCGATCGGCGCCCGCTTCGACGTGCCCGCGCTCGCCGCCGGAACGCTGCCGACCGCGCGCTCGATGATCTTCATCACGCCGGACGGCGAGCGGACGATGAACACCTATCTCGGCGCCTGCCATGCGCTGGGGCCGGACGATATCGACGAGGTGCTCGTTGCCGACACCAAGATCACCTATTTCGAAGGTTTTCTCTGGGACGCGCCGAGCGCCCGCGACGCCTTCCACAAGGCGGCGGGAATCGCCCACAAGGCCGGCCGGCAAGTGTCGCTGACGCTCTCCGATGCCTTCTGCGTCGACCGCTTCCGCACCGATTTCGGCCGCCTCCTGCGCGACGGCACGATCGACATCCTCTTTGCCAACGACGCCGAGCTGAAGGCGTTCTACGAGACGTCGAGCTTTGGCGCCGCGCTGGAGGCTCTGCGCTCGGAATGCCGGATCGCCGCGGTGACGGTCGGGGCCGAAGGCTCCTTCGTGGTGACGCCGGACGGCATCGAGCAGGTGCCGGCGACCGAGGTCGACCATGTCGTCGACACGACCGGCGCCGGCGATCTCTACGCTTCCGGCTTTCTTTACGGCGTCGCGCGCGGCTTTGAGTTGACGCAGGCAGCCGCGCTCGGCTCGCTGGTGGCGGCCGAAGTCATCACCCATGTCGGCCCGCGCCCGGCCGTCTCGCTGCTCGATCTCGCCCGCCAATCCGGCTATCCACTCTGAAATCCAACCTCGCGATTGACAAGCCGGCGGAGCACCCTTAAGCATCCGCCCCGAAGCCCAGATGGCGGAATTGGTAGACGCGCACGGTTCAGGTCCGTGTGACGCAAGTCGTGGAGGTTCGAGTCCTCTTCTGGGCACCATTTCCCTTACGCACCGTTGAAGTCCCTGATGTTTTCGGCATATCAGGGACTTAGTCCACCCCGACTGCTATACAGGGGTGCCAAACATGGTGCTGAGGATGGCCCGATCTACCAAACGTAACGGCTCTGCCAACAACCAGTTTGTCCGACGCGTTCCGGCCGATCTGGTGGCGCGAATGGCAGGCCGGAGCTTCCGGTTCAGCCTGCCGAGCGGCGAAGTTGGAACACCCGATATCGCGGTTCAAGCGAAGGCGGGAACGCTGATCGGCTTCTCGCTGCAAACCGCCGACAAATCCCTGACCAATCTGCGACATGCTGCCGTAGCGGCCCAAGTCGAGGCGCTGTTCAAGGCCGAGCGAACCGGGCCGGTCGAACTCTCGTTCAAGCAGATCCAAGCCCTCGCAGGAG
The DNA here is from genome assembly GCF_026343945.1 of Kaistia algarum. Classification (NCBI taxonomy): domain Bacteria; kingdom Pseudomonadati; phylum Pseudomonadota; class Alphaproteobacteria; order Hyphomicrobiales; family Kaistiaceae; genus Kaistia; species Kaistia algarum. The sequence goes on along the minus strand of NZ_JAPKNJ010000001.1, from coordinate 1,952,578 downwards.
TCGCCTATCGTCAACTCGTCTCGGCAAACGAGGACGAGCCGGGCCGTCCTCGGGATTGGCAACGGTTCCGAACGCTCTTAGGCGACGCTGCCGACTACCTTGATCCCGATGGCGACGGCAAAACGAGCCCGCGCTTCGATCCGAAGGCGGCTGAGCGCGCCTTGAAGTCGCTGTTCGACGCCGACGCTTTTCTGGCTTCGGAAGGCCTCCGTTTGAGCCCCAAGAGCCGGGCTGCCTTTGTCCAGGCCGTCGTTGCGGCGCTGTTCAAGGCCGCTGATCTGCTGAGCATCCGGGCGACCGGCGACTACAGTCCAGACCCGCATGTGACGCGCTATCCGGAATGGCAAGCGCCCGCGCCGGCTCCAGAACCCAAATCGAGCCAGGCCGTTCATCGGTCGCCCTCCGGCGCCGGAAACGTGACCCTGACAGGTCTTGTCGAGGGCTGGTGGATTGAGGCCAAGGCGACCGGGCGCAAGCCCAGCACGCATGAGAGCTACGCCAACACGATGGCGCGCTTCATCAAGCACCTCGGCCATGACGATGCGCTGAAGGTGACGCCCGAGGATGTGATTGCGTTCAAGGATGCCCGGCTGGCCGAGATCAACCCGAGGAACGGCAAGCCGATCTCGCCGAAGACCGTGAAGGGAAGCGATCTTGCGGGGCTGAAGGTCGTGTTCGACTGGGCTGTCGACAATCGGAAGCTCTGGAGCAACCCGGCCAAAGAGGTGACGCTGAAGATCGGCAAGACGAAGCGGATGCGCAATCCGGGCTTCACCGAGGAGGAGGCAACAACGATCCTCCGTCATGCCGCGAACCATCAACGCGGCGACGAGCGCGCGACCACGGCAGCCGCGAAACGCTGGGTTCCCTGGCTCTGCGCCTATACGGGCGGCCGTGTGGGCGAGCTGGCGCAGCTTCGGAAGCAGGATATCCGCCATGAGGCCGGCCGCTCGGTCATCCACATCACGCCTGATGCCGGGACCGTGAAGACGGACGAAGCGCGCGACGTGCCGCTCCACCCACATCTCGTCGAGCAAGGGTTTATCGACTTCGTCGACCGCGCGGAACCTGGTCCGTTGTTCCTGATCCCGGCCAAGGATGGCGATGTTCTCGGCCCCCTCCAGGGCCTCAAGAACCGTCTGGCCGAATTCGTGCGGCAGGTGGTGGCTGACCCGCGCGTCGCGCCGAACCATGGCTGGCGACATCGCTTCAAGAGCGTCTGCCGCGATGCCGGGATCGATCCGGGCGTGCGTGATGCCATCCAGGGCCATGCAGCGCGAACCGTGGCCGAGGCCTATGGCGAGGTTTCCATCACCGCCAAGGCCAACGCCATCGACAAGCTGCCGAGATACAAGATCGAAGGACCGCAGGATGCAGCGATTGCACCCGGCCCATCGACCGCCTAACAATTGCACGGGGGAGATTTCATGGCATCAGCGCAATCGAACAATGGCGGCGATCTCGGGTTCGAGGCTGAGCTGTTCAAGGCCGCCGACAAGCTGCGGGGCAATCTGGAGCCGTCCGAATACAAGCATGTCGCCCTCGGGCTGATCTTCCTCAAATACATCTCCGAGGCCTTCGAGGCGCAGCATGAGAAGCTCCAGGCGACGCCCTATGCCGATCCGGAGGACCCCGAGGAATATCTCGCCGCGCATGTGTTCTGGGTACCGCCCGAGGCGCGCTGGGCGCATCTCCAGGCGAACGCCAAGCGGCCCGAGATCAACTTCGTCGACGTCACCACCGGGCGCGAGCGCAAGGGCGACATTGGCGGGCTGATCGACAATGCCATGGAGGCCATCGAGCGGGCCAATGTGAAGGTCCTGAAGGACGTCCTGCCGAAGATCTATGGCCGGCCGCAACTCGACAGGACCATGCTGGGCGAACTGGTCGACCTCTTTTCCAATGTCGACATGAAGGCGAGCCATGGCGGGGCGCAGGACCTGCTCGGCCGCGCCTATGAATATTTCATCTCGCAGTTTGCCGGCGCCGAAGGACGGCGCGGCGGCGAGTTCTTCACGCCGCGTTCGGTGGTGCGGACCATCGTCGAGATGCTGGAGCCGACCAAGGGCCGTGTCTATGATCCCTGCTGCGGCTCGGGCGGGATGTTCGTGCAGTCCGAGACCTTCGTCGAGGTGCATCAGGGCCGGCGCAGCGACATCGCCATCTATGGCCAGGAGCGCAACCACACCACCTGGAAACTCTGCAAGATGAACCTCGCGGTGCGCGGCATCGACGCCGACATCGCCTGGAACAATGAGGGCTCGTTCCTTCGCGACGCCTTCCCGCAGCTGAAGTTCGACTATGTGATGGCGAACCCGCCCTTCAACGTGTCAGACTGGTGGCAGCCGCAGCTCGAAGGTGACGCGCGCTGGGCCTTCGGCACGCCGCCGCAGGGCAACGCCAATTTCGCCTGGCTGCAGCACATCCTCCACCACCTCGCCCCGCGCGGGACGGCGGGCGTGGTCCTCGCCAATGGCTCGATGTCGTCCCAGCAGTCCGGCGAGGGCGAGATCCGCAAGGCGATGGTCGAGCGCGACGTCGTCGATTGCATGGTCGCGCTGCCCGGCCAGCTCTTCTATTCGACCCAGATCCCGGCCTGCCTCTGGTTCCTGGCCCGCAACAAGAGCGCCAACGGCCACCGCGACCGGCGCGGCGAGATCCTGTTCATCGACGCTCGCAAGCTCGGCCGCATGGTGGACCGCACGCGGCGCGAGTTCTCGGCCGAGGATATCGCCAGGATCGCAGCGACCTATCATCGCTGGCGGAACAAGCCGGAGGCGAACGAGGCGGCTGGCGTCGAGCCCTATGCCGACGAACCGGGATTTTGTCGCTCGTCAACGCTGGAGGAGGTGCGCGGCCACGGCCATGTGCTGACGCCGGGGCGCTATGTCGGGGCTGAAGATGCGGAGGATGATGGCGTTTCGTTTGAGGAGCGGTTCGGGGCGCTGAGGGAGAAACTCACTGAGCAGTTCGCAGAGGGGGCTGCTTTGCAGGCCAAGATCGCTGTGGCCCTAAGCGGACTCCGGAAATGACCGCATTCCAGACTGTGCCGCTGAGCAAGGTAGCCAGGTTATTTTCTGGTGGAACGCCGCGCAAAACCCAGCCGAAACTTTGGGACGGCCGAGTGCCTTGGTTGACTCCCAAAGACATGGGACGGTGGACTGGCGAGACGGACCAGAGCGTTGCAACCGAAGCAATTGGCAACGGCACTCGGCTGGCTCCGGCTCACTCAAGCTTCGTTGCTGTTCGAGGGATGTCTCTGCACACCGAAATACGCGTGGTCTTTAGCGATACACCCCTCACCTTCAATCAGGACATCAAAGCCGTAGTCGCGAATAACGGAATCGATCCTCACTTTCTCTATTATGCCTTGTTGGCCAATAGAACTCAGCTACTCGAACGGGTGAGCGCAGCTGGCCATGGCACTGGTGTTCTCTCGACTGACCGTCTGGTGTCGCTGCCTATCCCGGATGTTCCCTTTGAAGAGCAGCAGATGCTCGCGAACCTCCTTATGGGCCTCGACGAGAAGATCGAGCTGAACCAGAGGTTGAACGAAGCGCTGGAGGCCATGGCGCAGGCGATCTTCCGCGACTGGTTCGTCGACTTCGGCCCCGTCCGCCGCAAGATCGAGGGCGCCACCGACCCGGTCGCCATCATGGGCGGCGTGACCACAGACCCCGCCCGAGCGGCTGAGCTTGCCGCGCTGTTCCCCGATGAACTTGGACTTGAGGGATTGCCGGAAGGTTGGGAATTACGACCACTCCGAGACAGTCTCGTGCTCCAGCGTGGATTTGACCTTCCGAAACCAGACCGGACCGACGGGGCCTATCCCGTTATCGCTGCAAGTGGCCCCAACGGAATGCATAACGAGTACAAAGTGCGGGCGCCCGGCGTGTGCACTGGACGAAGCGGGGTGTTAGGCAACGTCTTCTTAGTTCATCAGGATTTTTGGCCCCTCAATACCTCCCTTTGGGTCAAGGAGTTTCCTCGCTCAACGCCGATCTACGCATACCACCTGCTTCGAGGCCTGGACCTTCAGTCCTATAATGCGGGGTCCGCGGTGCCGACGCTCAATAGAAATCATGTGCACGAAGTGAATGTTGTCACGCCTCCGATGCCGGCTATCGCTCGGTTTGATGACCTCGCAGCGAGCCTGTACCAACTGGTAGACCACAATCTGTCCGAGAACCTTACCCTCGTCGACAGCCGCGACTATCTGCTGCCTCGATTGATGTCAGGCGAGGTGCGGATCTGGGAAGCAGAAGCACGAAAGCAGGCCGCAGAATGAACGCCGCCCTCTCCTCCGCTCGTGCCTGGTGTGTGCGCGCCGAAAGCGGGCGCTATGCAGAAGCATTTGTGCAGGGCGGCTATGTCGCCATTGGTTGGGGCGAAATTCCCGATCTGGCTGAGGACAAGGACCGGCAGAAGCTTGTCGAACGGTACCGACAGGCCTTCCCGGACCACAGCAATTATGTCGTTGGCCAGCAGACTGGGCAAATCGCGCGCTTCGTCATTGAGATGGCGGCTGGTGATCTCGTCATCACGCCAGACGCCAACACGGAACTGCTCCGGTGCGGGAGGGTCGAGGGTGCGTACTATTGGCAGCCTGACGATGCAGCCTGCCCCCTGCCGCATCGGCGCAGGGTGAACTGGTTCAAGAAACCTCTGATCCGCAGCAGTCTTTCCGTCCCGCTCCAGAACACGTTGCGCGCATCCCTGACCGTCTTCGGAATCTCGCAGGCGGATGAAGTGCTCTTGGCCACGGGGCAGGTCTCCGAGTTACCGCCTCGCGTTGCCGCAGCCTATGACCCCTATGGCGCAGTCCTCGAACAGGTACTGCGCCTCGATGACAAGGAGTTTGAAATCCTCGTCGGCCATCTTCTGACGGCCCTCGGTTTCGAAGGCTCCGAAGTCGTCGGGATGACGGGAGACGGGGGCGTGGATGCAACCGGCGAGCTGAATGCGTCCAACCTCGCCAAGGTGAAGATCTTCGTTCAGGCTAAGCGCTACAAGATTGGCAGCAAGATATCCGCCGGCACCGTTCGGGCGCTCCGCCAAGCCATTCCGTTCGGCGGGCAGGGCGCCTTCATCACGACGGCCGATTTCCAGAAACAAGCCTTGGAAGTTGCGGTCGAGTCGGGCTTTCCACGCATCGGCCTGATCAATGGCAGCCAGCTCGTCGACCTGCTCGTCGAGCACTGGGACGATATTCCAACTGAGTTTCAGGCGCGTCTCGGGCTCAAGCGAGGACTTGTTCTGGCGTGAGCGATTTGTGCGCGAGGCCCAGTCGCCGGAAGCACTGGAGCTGGAGGAGGCTTGCGAGTGAGCGTTGATCGAATGACTCTGAAGCGGGCCGTGGTGGGTGTGCTGGATGCAATTGCAAGTGAACACCCACTGCGCCACCAACCCAGTAAGGCGCGGCGTTACATCCTGGCGGCGCCCAGCGGTACGCCGCTTGAAATCATGTTCGAGCAAGACGTCGCTAGTCCGGTCAATTTGTGGATGGCGCTAAAGGCGGCCGGCCCACTGTCGTCGAAGGGCGCGGTTTCGATGGCATCATCTCTCCGAACAAGGACGGGGAGGCGCGGCAACGTCCTTTACGGTCGCCACAGTGCGCTGGAGCGGATGCCACAGCTTGGCGACGCGGACCTTGTGCGAATTTCTATCGACCGGTTTGAGGAGTTGGGGGTCGTTCTTGATCAGCTGTTCGCTGCGTCTGCCACACGCGTAGTCGTCTAGGAGGCTTGTAGCGGGGGCGATGAACGACTGGATTGACAACGGCTTCTCCGAGGACATCGTCGAGCATGCCGGGATCGAAGTCCTGAAGGAACTCGGCTGGTTCCATCTGCATGGCACCAGCATTGCCCCGGACGGGCCAGCGCCGCAGCGGCAAGCCTTTGCCGATGTCGTCCTGCTGCCGCGCCTGGAGCGCGCTCTGGAGGATCTGAACCCCGATGTTCCGGAGGCGGCGCGGAACGAGGCGATCCGACAGCTCCTGACCAGCCAGACGCCCTCGCTGGTCGAGGAAAACCGCCGCATCCATCAACTGATCGCCGATGGCATCGCGGTTGAATATCGCGGTTCCGACGGCCGCATCGCCTCGACCAAGGTCTGGCTCGTCGACTTCGCCGTTCCGGACGCCAATGACTGGCTCGTCGTCAACCAGTTCACCGTCGTCGAGGCCGGACAGAACCGCCGCGCCGATGTCGTGCTATTCGTCAATGGCCTGCCCTTGGCCGTGCTGGAGCTGAAGAATGCGGCTTCCGAGAACGCCAGCACGCACGGCGCCTTCAACCAGATCCAGACCTATATGAAGCGGATCCCGAGTCTCTTCCGCACCAATGGCGTGCTGGTGATCTCGGACGGCATCGAGGCGCGCATCGGCTCGCTGACGGCGGATTTCGAGCGCTTCATGCCCTGGCGGACGACGGACGGCGCGGACTTCGCCCATCGCGGCACGCCGGAACTCGACACGCTGCTGCGTGGCGTCTTCGAGAAGGGCAGGTTCCTGGCGCTGCTGCGCGATTTCACCGTCTTCGGCGACAGCGACAAGGGGCCGATCAAGATCCTTGCCGGCTATCACCAGTTCCACGGCGCGCGAAAGGCGCTGCACGAGGCGGTGGCGGCGACCCGGCCGGATGGCGACCGCAAGATTGGCGTGATCTGGCATACGCAGGGCTCGGGTAAGAGCCTCTTGATGGCCTTCTTCGCCGGCTTGGTGGTAAAGTCGTCGGAACTGGAAAACCCGACCATCGTCGTGCTGACGGATCGCAACGACCTCGACGACCAGCTCTTCTCGACCTTCGGCCTCTGCCGCGACCTAATCCGCCAGACGCCCGAGCAAGCCGAAACGCGGGAGGACCTCAAGCGGCTGCTCAATCGCAATGCGGGCGGCGTGATCTTCACCACCATCCAGAAATTCTCGCCCGAGCGCGGCGAGGAAGACTTCCCGGAGCTCTCCGGCCGGCGGAACATCATCGTCATGGCCGACGAGGCGCACCGGAGCCAGTACGGCTTCGACGCCAAACTCAACCAGCAGACCGGCGCGCGGCGCCACGGCTTCGCCCATTATATCCGGCAGGCGATGCCAAACGCATCCTTCATCGGCTTCACGGGCACGCCCATCGAGTCTGGCGATGTCAGCACGCCCGCCGTCTTCGGCGAATATATCGATATCTACGACATCAGCCGGGCGGTGGAGGACGGCGCCACCGTCCCGATCTATTACGAGAGCCGGCTCGCGCGGATCGAACTCGACGAGGACGAAAAGCCACTCATCGACGCCGAAATCGAGGCGATGGTCGAGGACGAGACGCTCACCGAAGCCGAGAAGGCCAAGGCAAAGTGGTCGACCGTCGAGGCGCTGGTAGGCTCGCACAAGCGGCTTTCGGAAGTTGCCGCCGACCTCGTGACGCATCTCGAAGCGCGCCTGGAGGCGCTCGACGGCAAGGCCATGGCGGTTTGCATGAGCCGCCGCATCTGCGTCGAACTCTACAATGAGATCGTGGCGCTGCGGCCGGACTGGCACTCCGAGGACGACAGCCAAGGCGCGATCAAGATCGTGATGACCGGGGCGGCCTCCGACCCGCTGAGCTGGCAACAGCATATCGGCAACAAGAAGCGCCGCGACGAACTGGCGAAGCGCGCGCGGGACCCGAACGACCCGCTGAAGCTGGTCATCGTCCGCGATATGTGGCTGACGGGCTTCGATGCCCCCTGTATGAACACGATGTACATCGACAAGCCGATGCGTGGACACGGGCTGATGCAGGCCATCGCACGCGTCAACCGCGTCTTCCGCGACAAGCCGGGCGGGCTCGTGGTCGACTATATCGGTATCGCCCAGAACCTGAAGGCGGCGCTCGGCCAATATACCCAGGCAGACCGCGAGCGGACCGGCATAGACGAGGAAGAGGCGGTTTCGGCCTTGATGGAGCGGTACGAGATCGTCCGGTCGATCTTCCACGGCTTCGATTATAGCGCCGGTATCACCGGCCAGCCGCTGCAACGCCTCGCCTGTCTGGCCGGCGCAGTGGACTGGGCCTTGAAGTGGGGCGAGCGCGAAGCGGCGAAGGCGGTCTCGCCAGAGGAGAAGAAGAAGGCGTTTCGTCGCTTCCAGGATCTGGTCCTGGAGCTGAGCAAGGCTTATGCGCTGGCCGGCGCCAGCCACGAGGCGCGCGCCATCCGCGACGAAGTGGGTTTCTTCCAGGCCGTTCGCGCGGCCATCGTGAAGAACAACGCCCATGGCAAACTTGGCATCGTGGGCAGGACGCTGGCGGTGCAACAGATCATCGACCGGGCCATCGCCTCGGCCGAGATCGTCGATATCCTCCAGGCGGCAGGCCTGAAGTCGCCCGACATCTCCATTCTATCCGACGAGTTCCTGCTCGAAGTGGCCGGCATGGAGAAGAAGAACCTCGCCCTCGACGCGCTTCGCAAGCTGCTAGCAGGTGAAATCCGGAGCCGCTCTCGGACGAACGTCGTGGAAAGCCGCGCTTTCTCCGAACGTCTCGAAGACGCCGTTGCGCGCTATCACGCAGGCGCGCTCTCGGCCGTCGAGATGATCCAGGAGCTGATTGCGCTCGCCAAGGACGTCCAGGCGGCCTATGCCCGCGGCGAAGAGAGCGGACTGTCGCCCGAGGAATTGGCCTTCTATGACGCGCTTGCGGAGCACGAGAAGGCCGTCGAGATCATGGGTAGCGAGGCGCTTCGTGTGATTGCGCACGAACTCGTCGAACAGCTCAGCAAGAATGCGACGGTCGACTGGCACCACCGCGAAAGCGCCCGAGCGCAGATGCGTATCCTGGTAAAGCGCATCCTACGCCGCTACGGCTATCCGCCGGATTTGTCCGACTTGGCCGTCCAGACCGTTCTGGCGCAGGCGGAAACGCTGTTGCGAGAGACGGCGTAGGCAGCAGCCTCGCGCCTATGCATATGCACGACCTAAGGGATGCACAGGCGCCCCCTCAGAAGTCCGGTTCCAATCCCTCGTCCTCTCGCTTGATCCTGTCGGCGTGGTGCTGCAGTTCGACCACCACGTCTGGCAGGTTCCGTCCGAAATAGATTGCGAGCGCGCGCCCGGCGATCTCCGGATTTCGTGACAGCTTGTTGGTGAACTCATGTGTGAGCCGGTCCGCATAGGCTTGGGCTTGTTGCTCCAGCCAATCATCGTGTGCGTCGGGGTCGAAAGGCTCATCACCAACACCGTTGGCGGCCTGTAGCGCCCTCCACCAGATATCGTAGTGGATCGCATCGACACCTAGCTTCTTTTTCGCTGTGCGCATGTTGGCGATGGTGCGCTCCGACACACTCGCCGCCTTGGCGGTCTCGGCCTTGGAGTACCCGCCCAACAGAACCAGCTTCCACGCATAGTTCTGCCGGGTTTGGCTATCCATCGGTAGCTTGGCCTTGCTGTTCGCGGCTCCAGCCGCCAATACGGCTTCCTCGACCGTGCCCGTGAATGTCTTGACCGGGATCAGTCCGTCGAACCCCGCCTGCTCATAGGCGAACATTCGGTGGTGGCCATCGATCAGATAGGGATCACTGCCGATCCACATTACCTCGACCGGCTCCAGCGCACCTTGGTTCTCCACAGCTCTCTTTAGGTCTTGGATGTGCTTCTCGTCGGTGCCATCCGAACCTCGTGGCTGGAACAATCCAGGAAGCGTCTTGATCGCATGCCAGGGTAGCTGATCGGGCAAATTCTCGGGCGAAGGCTGCTTGGCCTTCTCCTTCAACTCGGCCATGAGGCGCGAAGGTTCGAATACGTCGAGATTGTCGGCCGCCTCGGCCTCCATGGCCACGGCGGGTTCGGTCTGCGGCACGGCTTCTTCCATCACTGCAATTCCTTCATCGCTGCCGCGAGATCGCCGGCTCGGGCTTCGCGTTCCTTTCTGTCGCGCTCTTCAAGTCGCGCGAGGTGGACGCCAACACCACCAACGGCTTCGGCAATCCACTGTCCGATGATGGCCACGGACTTCGGCGGAATGTCCCGTTGGACACGCTTCAGGCGTCCGACGCTGCTGCCCGTCCATTCGGCTATATTCCCCTCCGAGAGCCCCCTTAGGCGGCGCACGAGCTGTGCCCTGAAGGCATCATCCGAGCGGAACCGCCTCGGGTCGTGATCTTGGAGAAGGAAGACCGCGAAGGCCGTCTCGATGAGATCGCGCGGCGAGAGCGTGTCCGCCAGCGCTGCCACCTGCTGAGCCGCAATCCGCTCATGACGGTTGCCCGGTAGGCCCCGCTGAGCCTGCGCGACGATGCCCCGCGCGTGGTCGGCAGCGGTCAGCCAACGGGCTTCGCAATGCGTCCAGGTGGCGTTCTCGGCATTCTTCTCGATGCGCGCGCGAACCAGCGCCACGAACGGCTTCAGCTCGGCCTTGGTGACGGCGCTCTGCTCAGGGTGCCCGTGGCGCCGCAGGTTGCTCTTGTGCGTCGGGCAGAAGAGGCCGTAGCGGGTCGTGCTCGCGGTGCATCCCGGCGCGCGACAGGGTCGGATCATGGGGCCTCAGGACGATTGCAGGATATTGGCATCCATCCCCGTGGAGACAGGCGCGAAAGGATCAAAAGCGGGGTGACGCCGTCGAGCAGCCCGACTAGACCGAGACCTCGGCTAGGGTCAATACCCGGTATCGGTGAGCGCTGTCGGGAGCGCTGGGCGGTGTTGCTGGCTGCGGCCAACGCCTTGGCCACATACATGCGCAGCAATGACACGTCGTCCGTGACCGTCCTTGTGGATATGGATGGAACCTCATCCGGCCATGCGGATCTGCGCCATGCATCCCCAAGGCAGCGGCGACACTCTTTCCCTTCCGGTTCACGAAGAAGGGCTGGCGGCCATCTCCCGCACGATCTTGTCGACCGTGCTGACGCCGATGCCGAGTTCCTTGGCAATCTTCACCTTGCCCTTGCCAGCCGCTCTCGCCTCCAGGACCTGGGCATGAACGCGCGACCACTCTGCGGCCTTCTTGCGGTCCTTCTCGGTGCCTCGCGCGGGCCTGCCGAGCTTGGTGCCGTTGGCCTTGGCGCGCGACAGTCCGGCATTGACGCGCTCGGTGATCATGGCGCGCTCGAACTCGGCGAACACTCCCATCATCTGGAACATCGCCTTGCCGGAGGATGTGGAGGTATCGAGGCCCTGGATGTGCAGGTAGAGGTCCACGCCCTTCTCGTGCAGATCCCGCAAGAGGCTGAGCAAATCCACCAGCGAGCGGCCGAGCCGGTCCACGCTCCAGGCGGCGACCAGGTCTACCTCGCGGCGGGTGACCGCCTTCATCATTGCGTCGAGCCCCGGCCGCTGGTCCCGACCCTTGGCGCCCGAAATACCGGCATCCTCGAACGTAGCCACGACCTCCCAGCCATGGCGCGCGGCCACGCCCTCCAGCTCCAGCCGCTGGTTCTCGACGGTCTGGCCCGAGGTGCTGACACGGAGATACAGGGCCACGCGCTTGGTCGTCTTCATCATCGGTCTCGTTCATCGGGAAGGGATGGCGGACGGTAGCGCCATGCCATACGAAAAACAAGTGATTATCGTATAATCTGGAAGGCCTCGACGGAGGCTCGGAATTGCTCGGCTTCGGCGTCTCGCTTTCTGAGGGGTTTTTCGTATCCCCCTGGCTCGACTTCCTCGCCTGAAGAGAGCGACACTCCTTCATCGAACGGGGGGAGTCGGATGCCGGAAACCAGCGTCTATGTCTTCTGTGTTGATGTCGGCAGTCCAAGGAACGTTGGCTGGGCGGACAACGAAGGCGAAACCGGTGGACCGGAGACATTTGCTGCCGCGCTATTCCGCGTCGCACTGCGTCTCCAGCGAGGCGAGTTGGTCGCGCTGGGCTTCGAAGCGCCGATTTGGACGCCGCGCCGCAGCGAGTTCGCCCGGATCACCTCAAGCCGCGGCGGCGCGGAACTCGTCCTCCGGCGGGCTTGGTCGGCCGGTGCGGGCTGCGGAGCGCTTGGCGCAGCGCTTGCCCTGATGCCTTGGTGCTTCTCTGCCTTGGCCGTCAATGGCGTCGTTCCCGCCACCACATCGGTGGAGCGATTTCGACAATGGAACTCGGGACTGTTCGTCTGGGAAGCGCTGGTGACTGGCGAGGCGAAAGGAACGGATCACCATCACGACGCATCATATGCCGTCGAGGCGTTCGTCAGCCGATTGGCCGACCTGCAGTCGGATGTTCCGGCCGAGCCGGCCATCAACCACGCTGCGGTGGCGCTCATGATCGCGGGCTTCCCCATCGCCCTCGAAGAACTCACGCAAGCTGGGCTGGTGATTGCCGCCGTCCCGAGGACTATCGCGATCCTCGGCGGCCATGCGCTGCAACCCGCTCCCGTTAGGACCGACCCGAAGGAGATGGAGGGGTAGGGACGGGGGGACAAGCTTCGAGTCCTGTCGAGGGCACCGTTCAGATTTTCGGCACGGAACAAAACGCTCCTTCCGTTTCCGCCATCGGCGGCCTCCGCTGCCGCAGCAAGCCGAGTTCGTTCGCGGGTTGCCGGCGCCCAACAGAACTGCTATACAACGCGGCGCGGACAGGCTTAATTCATCAGTTTTTTCAATAGCATGAGTGGGGATCTGCCCTTTCCTCTTCTGGGCACCATTCATTTTCTAGCGTCCTGATTTCTTTGGCGATTTCGGCAAAACGCCCGCACCCGAACGAAGGTGCGGGCGTTTTACGTTCTGGGATTGTCCCGGAAGCAGCGTCACCGCCGCGTCGAGGGACAGTTTCTTGCGCTCCGCCTTCTTTGTGTAGAGCGCGGCCATCTTGTTCGTCTTCCAACCGAAGATCGCCATGAGCTGGCGTTCCGACGCGCCGTTCTCGGCTGACCGGGTCGCGCCGGCCTTCCGAAGCCCGTGAGCGGCGCCCGGGCAGCCGGCGGCCGTGCAGGCCTTCCGAAACCAGTTGCCGAAGCTCTCTTTGACGAAGGGCGTGCCGTGAGCTGTCACGAGGAAGGCCAGGTCGCCCGTCTTCGTCCCATCGATCGATGCCTGCCGCGGCGGCAGCACGGGAATCGTGATCGCCTCGCTGTTCTTCTCGGCACGAAACTCAATGATGCCGTTGCGCACATGCTGCCGGCCGAGACGCACCACGTCGCCGCGACGGAGCCCGGTGTAGAGCAGCAGATCGAGTGCAAGGCGCTCCCGAGTGCCTAGCGGCCAATGCTGCTCGAAACGCTCGACCTCCTCCTCCGTCCAGGTGTGGAAGCCGTCGTCATCGTTCTCACCCTTCAGCAGCTTCACGCCGAGGGTCGGATCCTTGTCGACGAGCCCGCCCTGCTTCTCATCCGCCGCCCATTTGAAGAACGCCCGCATTGCCTTCAGGAAATTGTTGGCGGCGTGCGGGTGGTCCTTCCGACGCTCCCGCCCGGCGATGATCGTCTTGGCGGTGATTCGCGAAAGCGGCTCATCGCCAGCGGTTTCAACGACCTTGCGGAAGATGGCTTCATGCTGCCGGCGCGTCGCGTTGGAATAGCCTGCCCATGTCGAGCCCGCCCGATAGCGGTCGATCGCCCAGCGGAGCGTGCCGCGAGTGGCGCGACGATGCGCCGGCGCCGCCGACCCTTCCAGAGCCGCGCGATATTCCGCCCAGAATGCATCCGTGTCGTAGGGCTCCGCCAGCGGCGTGCGCAGCCCATGATCGCGGCGCACGTACCACTTGACCTTGCCGTGTCGCGAACGCTCGCGGTGCAAATAAGGCGGACGCTTCTTCATGCTGCGCCTCAAAGAACGATGGTCGAGCCATCGTCGTCGGTGGTATCCGGCGAAGATTGATGCGCCGGCGGCGTGATGCGGACGGGGACGATCGAGATGACGCCACCCGGCAAAATGTCGACGCGCCAGCCGTCTCCTGCCGCCTTGGCGGCGCGAAGGGCGCGGGAAACATCGGCCTGGACGAAGTTGGCGGCGCGGCGGGACATGGCGCCGCTACCCCGCGTTGCTCTGCCGGCAACGGCCGCTGGCAAAGTCGTTGAGGATGTCGAGCGGCGCGCGAATCGGCGAGGTGCGGCTGGGGTTGCTCTGGAAGGCGCCGGGCAGCTTGCCCTCATGGTGCAGCCGCCGAACGGTGCGCTCGGATAGATGCAAGCCGCAGTCCGCCAGGGCCTTGGTGATCGCGGGGATGCCGGAGACGATACGCCGATCAATGGCCATTTCTGCCGTTCCCTCTCTTCCTATCCGTTCATGCAACAGGATTGGTAAGGGCTACAGCATCTCCGTATTCGATCGGCGAAAGCACATTGCCTTGCGCATCTGTCTCGAATTCAACATGCACAAGTGCTCGCCCCGCCCGCTCGCCCATGGTCGAAGCTATCGCATTGAGATCGAGCACGATGACGGGCCCGGCATACTTGGCCTCGTTTGAAACTCCGCCGAAAGCCATGTCGAGGGATTCGTGCCAGACATGCGTTCCGTCAGCCCACCAGACGAAGAACCTCGCAGGGATGACGCGGCCATGGCCTCGCATGCGGAGGACCTGTCGGGCTAGATACTCGCCCTTTGCGGCCCAACCGCTTCCTAAGCCTTTCGGCAGTTCGATGCCGGCTGCCCCGAGGACGGCTTCGAGCAAACCCTCATCTTTGGCGCTCGGCGAGCGCTGAGCGGCAAGAGCCTGACGAACGTCTTCCGGATACCACTCGAAGGTCCGCAGGTGATCTCCCTCATAGGCATCCACCCACAGAAGCGCGTTCCAGAGGATACCGATTGCGCACCACTCAGCCACACCCCTCGAGTGAATCGGCCCGATACCGCGATCCGCAAGCAGCTTCATGACGAAGATTTCGGCGAGGGAGAAAGGATCGAAACGCGCGTGCCCTCCGACCACGGGAATAAAGCCACGGCGCCGCCAATCGCGCTGCATCATCGTGCTCAAGCCCGTGATCTTCTCAACTTCGGCCGGCGTGAAGGCGGTGAGGGTGTAAGAATGCATGGTGGTTCCCACGATCAATTGCGATGTAGATACCACGCTCTTAAAACCGCTGCAATCCCCACGTTCGCGTAGCATGACCTGTCTACACTGCTCGGGAGTTCGATTTCGCCGCAGCCGCGAGCATCTCCCCCTGCGTCAGGCGATAGCTCGGCGAGGTGTTGTCGACCCGGACCATGCGGTGGATTGCCAGCACAGCCTTCGCCGGAAAGCGAAGACGCAACTGTGGGTTGAACATCTCAACCTCGACCTCGGCAGGCGCGCCGGGATCGGGGGCGCGGCGATCGGCGATGAGGCGCTTCAACAGCACCTGGTGACCGCCGCGCGGCACCCAATCGCGGTGGAGGAAGAGCGCCACGAAATCGCCCGGCCGGACGGGCTCGCCTCGGCTGATCAGCACGCGGTCGCCATCCTTGACGACCGGATCGAGGCAACCGCCCTCGCCCGTCATGAAATATTGCGGCGGCAACAGCGCCGGCTCGATCGAGCTTCGGTTCGGCGCGCGGCACAGCGGGAAGATCGGCTCATCCTCGCTTGAGGCGTCACCGTCCTCTTCCAGCCATCCCTCGTCATCGCAGGCGGCGCCCTCGTCTTCGCAATCTTCCTCGCGGTCCTCGGTGTCGCCATGGCCGCCGGAAGGGCACCAGCCGAGCGACGGCTCGGATTCATCGCCATTCGCCTCGAGGTCGGGATCGCCGTCGATCTCGTCAAGCAGGCTGATCAGCCGGTCCATCTCGGCTTCGGCCTCGCGGCGCAGGGTGGCAAGAGCCGCGACGCCGCCGCGCATGCGGACAATCTCGTCAACCAGGAGCGGACGGGGCTGAAGGACAAGAGCGCGGGCCATCATGCGAGATCTCCGTCCAGCAGCGCGAAGACCGCCCGGAACATCGCCGCGATGGCGCCCTCGTTCGGCAGGCACGCGTCGTCGAATTCGGACTTGAAGGCTTCCATCGCGAGGCGGACGCCGTGCCGGGTCAGAGGCGCCGACGCGCCAAGCTCTTCATCGATCTCGTTGCAGCGGTCCCAGGCGGGAAGGGCGACTTCGTCCGGAATATTGCCCCCGATGGAGGATCCCGCCACAAGGCGGATAAGCGTCGCCCGCTCGCCGCAGAGGCGCGCCCAGGGGTCCGCGTCCATGTTGAGCTGGGCAAGGGCAGGACCGGCAGGGATCGGCGCCAGCGAGGCAGCGGCGACGGCTGGGAGGAGTTCGCGGCGGCTCAGCATGACCGAACCTCCCGCGCCTCGCTGGCTTCGGCCCCCGCCGTGGCGTCGATCGCCTGCAGGATATCCGCCAGCCCCTCGATCGCGTCCTCGACGCGCTGGCGCAAGCTCGTCGTCTCGACCATCTCGAACGTGCGGACATAGCTCGCCCGTTCGCGCAAATGCTTGTTCATGCGCGGCCTCATGTGGTAGAAAATCGTTGGCGCTAAACGAATAGCGTTGGCCTCAAGGATTTGTCAACGGAAATCGTGGATCAATGACGGAAAGCGTCTCTTTAGGCGTATCGCCAGCCCAATCTCGTGGCGCGAGGGGCCTCCTCGACTGGTCGCAGACCGCGCTGGCGGAGCGTGCCAATCTGAGCGAAAGCACGATCCGAGATTTCGAGAAGGGTCGACGCGTCCCAACGCTGAACAATCTGGCGGCGATTCGCCGTGCCCTTGAGGCCGCCGGCGTGATCTTCGTCGACGAGAATGGCGAAGGCCCGGGAGTGCGGCTTAGGAAAAGGGGAACCGCATAGCCATTCCGGCTTGAACACTATATACAGCGTTCTTTAAATATACGTTCCCGCAAAATTCAGCGTAGATACGGTATAACTCGGGGGGGCTACCCAATGTCTACCGAACAATCAGAAACAAGAACGATCATAACACTTTGCGATTACATCGACGATCAACTCGACAAATTGCTACATCTATCTTCTGGTGACAGAATAGAAGTCGATAATTTATATCTGTCTAATATATTTGGTATCGCTGACGATATAGACGAAATACTAGACATTGATTCTAACTGGTCAATTTTAAGGCGCGATATTAAACGGCACGCCTTGTACGGCGATGACGTCAGCGATAACTCAATAGCCGAGTGGGCCGCACTTTGTAGTCGCGCCTCCTTGTATTGGCAACAATTCTCTAGGTTGTATTCCGCTAGTGATGCTGCCGTTAATTCGTCCGAATCTATTTCTACAGAAACCCCTATAATAGATGGAAATACAAAACGCAGTTCAGTTAAGGTCGCCGGTAGTCGGTCTTCGGCATCGAGCAAAACCAGTTATGAGTCGAAGGGATTCAAACTTATGGGAGACCTCGCAAAATGCCTGTCCACCCATGAGGTCGGCCTCCTGAGGAAGCTCTGCTATGTGACGTATATCATCGAAGTATTGCGCGGCATACTGGATACCGCCTCGCAGTTCGTCCGTCTAGTCAACGTAAACTCCCGCAAATGATATAATTGACAAGAGTACAGCAAGTATGCGCCCCGGTGGCGAACGTGGTCTCACCTCCCCCGCCTACGGCTTTACCTCGTCCTCGCTAGTGTAGTCAGCTCAAGGGCTGGATGCGGTGCTGATTGCGGCCCGAACATCGCAGATCGCATAACCGGTGCCGCTTCGTAGGCGTAGGTTCCCCCCGATGGATATCGCGGCACGGGTCGCTCGCTGCCTGGCGCCGGCCGACAACCGGAGTGCCGACGCAAATTCAAATCTAGGAACGTCTTTCGGTCCGCATAGGGCGAACCAATCCTGCTTTACGAGCCAACCTTATCAGTCTCGTCCGTCAGATCCTCCACGTCATCATCCAAATCAAACCAGTCAAACTCTGAATATCTTCCCGATGATCGACCTTGTGTCATGGCCAGATATGGGCGATAGACGAAGGGAACCCAATAAGTCGTCTCTCCTTTTACGCGTCGTTCTTCGAAGAATCCGACGTCAACCAGCTCTTTGGCCGCTACCTCCGTCTCATCGATGCTCAGGGCCCACAAATCCGCCAAAGATGAAACCGTATGCTCAGTCTTCTGCTCGCGAAGAGCATCCACATACGGTCGCAGTCGCGGATATTCAGCAAATATTACTTTTGTAACGCGGTACTCAGATAGAGCGGGCATCGCTTCCTTGAAAGCGGTTCGATCGAACAAATATTCGCCTTCCGGTTCGATATCGCCACGCTCGATTCGTTTTGTCTGCACTTCGCTCAGCTTGTTCAAGAATAGGATCAGATCCCTTGGTTGCGTTTCATGACTTCCGTCAGCCGTTCGTCGAAGAAGCCAGTCAAGGGTCGTCGACTGTTTTTTGCCAACTTCAACTTGGTCTGGAAAAACTCTCTCAAAGAATTGATCCTGCAGATCCGACGACGAGAGTACATTGCTAACCGCGACATCGTACAGATCTATCACTTGCTTATTATTCAAGAGTCTTCTGACGATCAAATTTTTTAGAGATGGTTTGTCCCACTGTATATGTATATCTCTTGAAAAATGCGTAGCTTCTCGAAAACCGCCCTCCGTTATTCTTTTCCATATATCGGTGCGAAGAAATATTTTGGGTTTAATGCGCCCGAATGAGCGGATATCTCTGTAGGCGCGGAATAGCGATCTCAGTGCGTTGAATTCTAATTCAGATGCTTCATCGAATGCGACATCTAGGCGATCCAGCATTAGCCATACATCATAGCCGGCAGCATCAAACGCGTTGTTAGCAACTGACAACAGTTCGTCTACAGAAATTGTGCCTGCCTTCTGGGCAGCCATATCTGGTTCTTCGAAGACGATCTTGCCTGTGACCAAAGGGATGCCTGTTGAGGGGTCAACGGTAGCCGATCCTTCAATCGAACTGGGGCGGAACATTCGGGCAACATAACGTCTGACTGTTTTCAGCACGACGCCTAGTGCGGTCCTCTTCTCGGGAAGAAGATCGTGCTCTTTCAACGCCGAAACGAGCTCGCGTGATGCTGCATTATCGATTCCAAAATCGGCCACAACTCGGCCGAGCAGTGAAACAAAGTACAGCTTCCATATTCCCGCGAATTCTCGTTCGGTCGGTGGAGGGTCGCGCTCAAGATCTTTGAATGCCGGCGCCCCCTGCGGGTTTTCAGCAGCAATCACCAAGACACGTTTGTCGAATAAGTCGTCGTCATGATCCCGGATCAATACGTATAATGCGCTCTTCCCCGAACCCTTCGGGCCGTATATGATATCGATATCGCCGTTATATATTCGATTCCAAGCTTGCGTCTTGACGAAATAAGCTCGAAGAGTTTCTCTCTCCTCTTCGGCGACTTGATTGCCGAAGGATAGCTCCTTAAGGCAGCTGATTTTGGCGCCGGCTTTCATTTCGACCGTCCTTGATCTCCGACGCTTGATCCCGGGCAAATGCGATTGAGACGCGCCTGTCCTGCGTCCATTGAGTGTGTTGAGATATTGGGTCATCGTCAACCGTTGCTAGTTTTGAAGATGGTGGAATGGCTTTCTCAGAAATACGCCATCTCCCCAGACCACCCGTCCGCACTTTCATAGATCGAGTTTGACGAGCTGCCAGCAGCGCAGCGCGCCACGGCCATAGCCGTTGCCACGGCGCCGTCGATGCGGTCGCGGCTCTTGCCCTTGTGGAATGAGCGATTACCCGCCTTGTCGGTTTCCACGGCGATGTTGGCGAAGTTCCAGCGCAGCACGGGATGGCCGCCATGGCGGAGGTTGCGGCCGACGATCGCGCGCTCGAGTTCCTTGACCGCCGGCGCCATGGTCACCCAGCCTTGGCGCATCTCGACCACAGGAAGCCCATCCTCGCCGAGGTTCGCCATCATGTTGCGGGCGAGGTGCGGATCGAAGGCGATCTCCTGCACATCGAAGATTTCGCAAAGATCGCGGATTTTCGCCTCGACGGCGCGGAAGTCGACGACATTGCCCGGCGTCGCTGTGATGAAGCCGTCTTCGGCCCAGCCGGGATAGGGGACGCCGTCGCGATCGGCACGGCCGCGCAGATTGTCGGCCGGGCAGAAAAAGAACGGCCAGACGACATAGGCGCCTTCTCCGTCCTCCCAGCACGCGACGATGACGGTCAGGTCCGAGTTCGACGACAGATCGACGGCGAGCCAGCATGACCGATCCCGCATCTCGTCGAGGTCGACCGGATCGGCGCCCTCGTCATAGATCTGCATGTCGACAAAGGGATCGGCCGAGTGATCGAGCCAGACATTCAGGTGCAATTGCCGGAAGGCCTCGCGATCCGCCGGACGGCCTTCGGCCTCGCGCGCAAGCTGGCGAAGGCCCTCAATGTCGGGGAAGCCGTGCTCAAGGCCCGGATTGACGGCGTACCAGTTCGCCTCGTCGCGCCAGTCGGCATCGGCCGGCGTCTCGAACAGGATCGGCAGCGTCGCCGGATCGTCCTTCTCGCCGCGCGCCACCTGGCGAGCATAGTCGAAGACATCCCAGGCAACATTCTCCTGGCCGCGTCCGGCGGTCGAGATGACGACCATGAGCGAGCGCGGCACCTTGACGAGACCCGTGCGCAGAACGTCCCATAGATCCCGCTTCAGCCAGGCGTGCAGCTCGTCGGCAAGCACGAAGGAGGGCGTACCGCCATGCGCCCGGCCGGCGTCGCAGCTGATCGCCTTCAGGACCGAGCCGGTAAGCGGGTGCACCATGGAATGGCGATAGTCGGCGAAGCGCATGCGGCTGGCGATATGCTCGTCTTCCTGGACGATCCCGACCGCCTCGGCATAGGCGATACGCGCCTGTTCCCGGTCCGAGGCGGCGCAGATGACCTGGCCGCCGGCTATGCGCTCCGGTCCGATCGCGTGCAGCAGCGCCAGAGCCGCGCCGAGCGAGGTTTTGCGCCCGCCCCTTGGCAGAAGCATCGAGACGTTGCGGACGATCCGGCGCCCATCCGGATGACAAGGCCCGTAGATCCGCCGGACGATCCGCTCCTGCCACGGCAGGAGTTCGAAGGCATGATCGGGCAGGCGGCTTTTCGGGTGACGCAGCGCGCGCAGGAATCGAACGGCCCGCTCGCCATAGCCGAACGGGTCGTCGATCGGCGAACCGTCAGAAATCCACGCCAAAGAGCGACTGATTGCCGTCGTCACGATGATTGTCCCGGAGGGAGGGGCGCCCGCGACTGACGGGCGTAAGACCGAGTTCGGCCGCGAGGCGCAGCGCCGTGCTCATCGCCTCCGCCTGCATCACCGCAGCGGGGTGGCGCTTGGGCAAGCCGCCATTCTGGGGATAGATCACGGGTCCTTTCTCGATCAGGATGGCTTGCAGGTCGCGCACTTGACCCATGGCGACGCAGTAGGCCTCGACGGATCCGAGGTCCGCCCCGTTCAGGCGCCCGCGCGCAACGAGGTCCGGAACGGCACGGCGCCATTCGTCGGCCGCGCTCTCACCGATCCATTCCGGCGGGTCCGGTATCTGTTTCAAATCGCCATTGTCGACGGCGAGATAGGGCTTCACGCCGCGCATCTAAAAGCTCCATTCCCGGTACTCGCAGACGATCGCCTGGAACGAGATCGGCATCTCGGCGAGGGAGACATCCATGGCAACGGTCGCCCGGTTCTCGAACCAGGTCGTCACCAGTTGCAGCACGGCCTCTTTCAGTGCCGGCGGCACCGGATCCTGATCCACGCCGCCGAATGTGTCGGCGACGGCATAGCCGAGCATGCGCTCGAGCTGGTTTCCGGCCGCCTCGATCTTCGCCGTGATCAGATCGTCATCGTCGTCGAAATCGACGCGAAGGTGTTGCTTGGCTTCCTCAAGAGTGACGATCACGCTAGGCCTCCTGTCGGAGCGGTTGCGCGGGCGCAGGCTGGCGCTCCCACCAGGCCCGCGCAAGATCGATCAACTGGTTTTCCTTGCCGTAGCGGCGCGGGTCTGACTGGATCCGGCGGATACACTCCTCGAGCGGCGTGGCGAGAAGAACGATCCGGCCGCCGAGTTTGCGGCGCCAGGTCTCGCGATCCTCGGGATCGGCCGCCGAGACGATGAAAAAACACCGATCGTGCAGATGATCGTCGGCGAGCGAGCGCAGCAGACGGTTGCGCTCGTCGAGCGCCTTGGCCGTCAGAGAGGTGACGGGGTTTCTCCCAGCCTGGCTTGCCAGGCGATCGCGGATCACGTCGAAATCGATGACCAGATCTCGCGGGTTGGAATGGATCTCGACATAGGCCGCTTTGCCTGCGCCCGGCGGGCCGCAGACGATGATGACAGGGATACGCGAGGGACGGATGCCAAATGGCATGGCGCGCGCCCGTGCAGCCGCGCTGCCGCGATGTTCCAGCGATTGCTTCCGGCTCGAATGACAATGGGCGCAGAGCGGCATCCAATTACCGCTATCCCAAAACAATTCCTGATCGCCACGATGCGGAACGACATGGTCGACGATCGTCGCCGGCTTGCCGCAAGCCTTGCCGTCGACGACGAATTCGCAATGCGGGCGACGGCTAAGGAACGTGGCGCGCGCCTTGTCCCAACGGCTGTCATAGCCGCGCTCGCGCGCCGGCAAGCGACGGGCGTCGTGGCGGGTCCGCCGAGCTTCTGCTTGCTTGCGCTCACACGGGCAAGGCTCGCCAGAGGCGATCCTGTACCCGCATCCACAGATCCTCGGCGGCTTCATCGGCATCAGTACAACCCCACAAGAGCGGGCCAGTCGGTATCCAAGAGTAGATTTTCGCCGGCTTCATCCGGCGCACTGTTGAAGCTGACCACACGCTTGATCCGAAAATGACGGATCGTCGCTTCTTCACCTCTGAGATCGAGAAGGACGGGGCTTTCATTCTCGGCGAAAACGGCGGTCAGGACCCCACCAACATTGACCCACACCGCACGCGTAGGCGGAAACTCTCCCAGTTGATCCGTGAGCGGAACGGTCCGCACGAACGGACTGTCGAGGCCCAGGCTGTAGCTCGCAAACGCGTCGGTCACGATCAGGCTACCGGCTTGGCGCGGGCGTGACCCTTGATCACCAGCGCGGCGATCGGCGTTCCGGTGCCGTGGGTACCCGAGAAATCGGCGAGGAGCTTGAGGTACCGCTTGTTGCCGACATAGCCGATCTTGGTCACATCGGCAGCTGCATGCGCCGTCTTCAGCGATTTGATGATGCCGCCGGAGATGCCGCTGACGCCCTGCACGTCGGCATCGGTCACCGCCGCATAGGTCACGTCATCGTCCGAATCGGTGAGCACGAACTCGATCTTGTTCGTGCCGGAGAAGGTGATGCCGCCGGCGCCGATATGCAGCGACAGCACGGCGCTGTCGAAGCCGAGAAGATCGATGGCAGCCGGCGTATTGTCGGCAGCATAGACGGCGGGATCGATCGCGTTGACGATCCCGAGATTGGAAGCGAGGTCGCGCATGTCGTGGTCTCCTGTGTGGTTGCGCGGGATCGTCCGAGAAGCAACCCCTTACGAGGTCGCCATCTTCAGCTTGCGGAATTTCGACGCCTGCAGCACGGCACCGCCGACACGGCGGGTCGCATGGATCCGGGTCACGCCCTTGGTGGCGAGCAGATAGGGGTTCACCAGGATCGACAGGCTGAGGCGGTCGACGACCCGATATCCGGAGAAATCGCCGTACATGACGGGGAACGCACCCGAGGCGATGTCGTCCATGTCCACCATCTCGACCACGGGACGGCCCAGGATCGTCTCCGGCTGGCCGGCCTGATAGCTCGGCTGCCAGCGGTAGTTGCCCTGGCCGTCCTTCAGCTTGCGGATATAGGCGAGCGTCGTACCGTTCATCGCCCAGGAGCCGACGTTGCGGTACTGCGCCGGCAGGGCATAGAGCAGGGAAATCAGAGGATCGGTCGCCAGGACCGTCGCATGGCCGTTCGCCGTATAGGCGATGTCGGCATTCACCATCAGGCCTTCCGGCGCCAGGATGCCGTTGCCATTGACGAAGGCCGCGCCCTCCTTCTTGCCGAAATCCTCCGCGAGCGCTTGGTTGACCTCGGCCTCGGCCTGGCCGGCGCTATCAGCGAGCAGCTGGTTGGATATATCGACATAGGTCGTGAGCATGCGGACGGGAATGTCCGCCTGGCCGAAGGTGACGGCGCTCTCCGGCTGGTCGTCGATCTCGCCTTCCCACTGGGAATTAGTGATGCCGGTCCGCTTCGGGTACTTGACCGAGGGCGCGCCCGTCGAGCGGACGGAGGCGATCGTCCGCACCGACGAGACGAGCGTCAGCTCGCGCACGAACTCGGTGCTCATCTCGGCCGGCGCCAGATAGCCGCCGCCTGGATCGCTCGATACGGTCAGAGCCTTCAGCTCATCCTGCGGCGCGCCATTGCCATGACGCAGATAGGCGCCGAAGGCCTTGCGCTCGACGGTTGGCTCGGTCGGCTTGTCCTCGCCGGTGCCGGGGCGGTTCATCTTCGCCTCGATCTTGTCGAGACGCTCGACCAGCTTCGGGTCGAGACCCTTGCCCTCGACAGCCTTCAGGCGATCGTCGACTGTCTTGGTCAGGTCAGCGATCGACTTCGTGACGATCGCGACCGGATCGTCTTCCTCGCCCTTCAATTCGATGGCGCCGGCGAGAAGGGCGCGCTGAGACACATGCTGCATGTCAGCCTCCGGTGAGCGCCGTCGTGGCGCGGTTGATGAGCGCGGCGAGGCGAAGCGCATCGGCCGCGGATTTCGCGCTGGTGACCCGGGCGCCGGGATGCATGGGGACCGTGACAAGCGAGACCTCGAACAGTTCGAGCGCCTTGATCGTCCGCCCGCCGCCGGGGCGGGCATCGGCCTTCTTCGTCAGGAAGCCGATCGAGAGGCCGCGCACGGCACCGGCCTTGACGAGGGCGAACACCTCGCGGGCGCGCGCCACCTCGTCGACGAGGAGCTTGCCCTCAACATGGAAGCCGTCTGCCTTCTCGTTCGCCGTGTCCCAGGTGCCCACGGGGTCGCTCATGTCGTGGCCGAACAGCATCGGGATCGGGAGTGCGACCTTGGCGAAGGCGCCCGGCTCAATCACATCGCCGATCCGATCGGGCGTGCCGAACTTCCACGCGATGCCGCGAATGGCGCCGGCATCGTCGGCCGCGATCTTGGTCTCGATGAAGAGGCGGTCCATCAGGCGAGCCCCACAAGCGAGCCGCGAGCGGGCGGCCGAGGAGGCGCGCGGGCTGGTGCGCTGGCTGCGGCCCGACTATCAGATCCCGAAGCTCGGCGCCAAGATCGCCAAGCCGCAGGGCGAGCAGGTCGAGGCGGATTTTGCCATCGTCGAAGCGGAGGGCGGGCTCAAATGGCCCGCCGACGCCTTCAATCAGATCCGCATCGTGCGCGAGGTCCTGGCCAAGGCGCCGGCGCCAGCCGCGCCCGAGGCGATCGCCGCCGCCTTCCCCGGCCGCGTCACCGACAAGCGCAAGGCGCGCGTACAGCAGGTTCTCGACACGCTGGTCGTCACCGGCGCCGCCCGCACCGGCCAGATCGACGGTGCCACGCGCTATTTCGTGCCGCGATAGGCCCGGCCGCGGCTGCGGCGACGCCGCTGGCGGCCTTGATCCAGATCATCGACTTGGCGCCCGGCCGGGAGCAGAATGGACCTTGGCGGAACGGGGGGTTCGTCTCGCGCCGGGCGCGAAAGAGAAGGGGAATGGAGGCTGAAGCCGCGACGTTGGGCGCATCGCTGGGGCAGCGCGCGCGGCGGCTCGGCTTGAACGTGGGAGGTCGACTATGAGAGTTGCCATCCTGGCGCTCGCCATGCTTGGCGCGCTTGCCGGCACCGCCTTGGGGCAGGAGGCGGCCGCGCCGCCGCCCGGCGCGCCGGACGCGACGCGCGCCATCGACGGCGTGATGCTGCCACCCTATCCGAAGCCGTTCGGCGGCGAAATCAACCTGAACGCGATCGAGTCGAAGCCATTTTGGCAGCCGCAGATCGTGCCGCCCAAGGGCGCGCCGAACATTTTGCTGATCATGACCGACGATGTCGGCTTCGCGGCGCCGTCGACCTTCGGCGGCGTCATCCCGACGCCGGCGCTCGACCGCATCGCCAATCAAGGCCTGCGCTACACGAATTTCCACTCGACCTCGCTCTGCTCGCCGACCCGCGCCGCGCTGATCACCGGCCGCAACCATCATTCGGTCGGCTTCGGCGTCATCTCGGAGGCCGCCAGCGGCTTCCCCGGCTATGACAGCATCATCGGCAAGGACAACGCCACGATCGCCCGCATCCTGCAGGGCCATGGCTATCGCACCTCCTGGTTCGGCAAGGACCACAACACGCCGACCTGGACGGCGAGCCAGGCCGGGCCGTTCGATCAGTGGCCGACCGGCATGGGCTTCGATTATTTCTATGGTTTCGTCGGTGGCGATGCGAGCCAGTGGGAGCCCAACCTCTTCCGCAACACGACGGCGATCGAGCCTTTCCTGGGTCATCCCGGCTGGAACCTCACCACGGCGATGGCCGATGACGCGATCCATTGGATGAACCAGCTGAACGACATCAACCCCGATCTGCCATTCTTCGTCTATTACGTGCCCGGCGGGACGCATGCGCCGCATCATCCGACGCCCGAATGGGTCGACAAGATCCATTCCATGCATCTCTTCGACAGGGGCTGGAATGCGCTCCGCGACGAGATCTTCGCCAATCAGAAGAAACTCGGCGTCATACCCCAGGACGCCGCGCTGACCCCCTGGCCGGACAATTGGCTGAAGCAGTGGGACAAGACGACGGATGAGGAGAAGAAGCTCTATATCCGTCAGGCTGAAGTCTATGCCGCCTATCTAGCCTATACCGACCATGAGATCGGCCGCGTGATCCAGTCCGTGCAGGACATGGGCAAGCTCGACAATACGCTGATCATCTACATCTCGGGCGACAACGGCGCTTCCGCCGAAGGTTCGCCCAACGGCACGCCGAGCGAAGTGCTGCAGTTCAACGGCATCGAGCTGCCCGTCGCCGAGCAGATGAAGTTCTACGACGCCTGGGGCACCCAGTTCGCCTATAATCACATGGCGGTTCCGTGGGCTTGGGCGTTCGACACGCCGTTCAAATGGACCAAGCAGGTACCGTCCTTCTTCGGCGGCACGCGTCAGGGCATGGCCATTTCCTGGCCCGGCCACATCACCGATCAGGGCGGCATCCGTACGCAGTTCCACCACGTCATCGATATCGTGCCGACGCTTCTCGATGTCACCGGCATCCGCGCACCCGACGTCGTCGACGGCATCGCCCAGAAACCGATCGAAGGCGTCAGCATGACGTACACCTTCGACAAGAAGAACGCCGACGCTCCGACGACGCATCCCGTCCAATATTTCGAGATGATGGGGCTGCAGGGACTCTACAGCAATGGCTGGATGCTGAGCGCGGTTCCGAAGCGCCCGCCGTGGGAACTGGTCGGCACGGCGATCGAGAACCCGGCGTCGGCGTTCACCTTCGAGCTCTATGACGTCAACCACGACTGGACCCAGAACAACGACGTCGCGGCGCAGAATCCCGCCAAGGTCGCGGAGATGACCAAGCAGATGTTCGGCGAGTTCGCCAAATATCAGGTTCTGCCGCTCGACGCCTCGGTCGCGACCCGCATGGTTACGCCCCGGCCCTCCGTCTCGGGCGGGCGCCGCGTGTTCAACTTCTCCGGCCTACCGGTGACCGGCCTGCCGCGCGGTACCGGTCCCGACCTGCTGAACACGTCCTATACGATCACGGCCGATGTCGACGTCCCCGCGGGCGGCGCCGAAGGCATGATCGTGACGCGTGGCGGCCGCTTCGGCGGCTACGGCCTCTACCTGCTCAAGGGCAAGCCGGTGTTCACCTGGAACCTGCTCGATCTGAAACGGATCAAGTGGACGGACGACACGGCGCTGACGCCGGGCAAGCACGAACTCGTCTACGATTTCAAATATGACGGTCTCGGCTTCGCCACGCTGGCCTTCAACCAGATGAGCGGGCTCGGCCACGGCGGCACCGGCACGCTGTCGGTCGACGGCAAGGTCGTCTCGACGCAGACCATGGACCACACCGTGCCGCTGACGCTGCCCTGGGACGAGTCGTTCGACATCGGCAGGGACACGGCGACCCCGGTCGACGACACCGACTACCAGGTGCCGTTCGCCTTCACCGGCACCATCGACAAGCTGACCATTGCCGTCGACCCGCCGGTACTCACCCCGGCCGACCAGCAGAAGCTGCTGGAGGCCGAGCGCAACGCCGCCTCGGGCCAATAGCGAGCATCGCCTCCTGTGGCGAAACGAAGGGCGCCGGCTCACACCGGCGCCCTTTGTCTATGCGGGCGGCACTGTTATGAGAAAGCTGGCGGCTGATCCTCCAGCCGCCTAAACGACAAGTCCGGTCCACCCTGCCTCTGGCTGCCGACCGGCGCGGGGGAGTGATGCGCAAGATCCTTGTCATCGGCATCGGCGCCGGCAATCCCGACTTCCTGACCGTGCAGGCTATCGAGGCGATGAACCGCGCCGACGTCTTCTTCCTGCCCGACAAGGGCAGCGAGAAGGCCGAATTGCGCCAGCTCCGGCTCGACATGCTGGCGCGCTTCCGGCGCGGCGATAGCCATCGCTTCGTCGATATCGTCATGCCGAAGCGGGCGAAGAGCGAAGACTATCGGGGCAACGTCGACACCTGGCATGCGGCGATCGCGAGCGCCTATGGCGAGGCGATCACCGCCGCGCTGGCCGAAGGCGAGACCGGCGCTCTGCTCGTCTGGGGCGATCCGGCGCTCTATGATTCGTCGCTGCGCATCCTGGAGCGGATCGAAGCCGGCGGCCTCGATCTGGAAGTCGAGGTGATCCCCGGTATATCCAGCATCCAGGCGCTGGCGGCGCGACACCGCATTGCGCTCAACCGCATCGGCGAACCGGTGCTGCTGACGACCGGGCGGCGGCTCGCGGAGGCCATTCCCGACGAAGATTGCGTCGTGCTGCTCGACGGCGAGGCGACGTTCACGCGGCCCGGTATTGAGGATCGCGACTTGTTCTGGGGCGCCTATCTCGGCACGCCGGACGAGGTCGTCATCTCCGGCCGCGCCGGCGACGTGGCGGCTTCGATCGCCGAGCTGCGCGCCAGGCTCCGCGCCGAAAAAGGCTGGATCATGGACGCCTATCTGCTGCGCCGGGCGAAGGACAACGGATCCGGCTGAACGGCAGGTGCGTAAAATTCTCAATCGGCCGATTGACAGGGCTGATATTTGTGGGTAAATTTCCCACGTACCGAGCGATCTGTCAGGCGCGTTATTTTCGCCAAATCGCTCGCCACTACAAGCCCGCCGGTAGCCCCACCGTCGTGGTTTGCAGCGGGCGTCCTGGGATGACCGGTCTAGGCATCACAGGACGCCTGTTCGCATTCAGCACCGTCAGTCCGAAATCTCGACCACCGCCTCGATCTCGACGGTCATGCCGCCGGGCAGCGAGCCCATGCCGACCGAGGAGCGCGCATGGCGGCCCTTGTCGCCGAAGACTTCGACGAACAGATCCGAGCAGCCATTGATCACGGCCGGCATGTCGCCGAATTCCGGTGTGCAATTGACCATGCCGAGCACCTTGCCGACCCTGACGACGCGGTCGAGATCGCCAAGTCCCTGCTTCATCGCCGCGATCAGATAGAGCCCGGTCAGCCGCGCCAGCTTGTAGCCCTCTTCCACGCTGACCTCGCGGCCGAGCTTGCCCTTGGCGTTTTCTCCGCTTTCCAGCAGCGGTCCCTGCCCGCACAGAAAGAGCAGATTGCCCATGCGCGCGGCGGGCAGATAGGAACCGACCGGCTGGGGAACGGTCGGCAGGACGATGCCGAGCTCGGCGAGGCGCTGTTCGATGATCATGCAAGGATGTTCCCGTTGGAAGGCGATAGCCGAGATTGCCCGCGATCGGCGCGCCGTTCCAGAGCGGATATCAGAGCGGTATGGCACTCACCGCCACGTCGACTTCAAGCGCCAGCGGATCGCTCGCATCGCCGATGAAGCCGCCGGAAATCGGCAGCGCCTGCGCCGCCGTCCGCGTTGCGCCGACGCGCACGAGATTGGCGCCGGCGAGAAGCCCGTTGGTCGGGTCATATTCGATCCAGCCGGCGCCCGGCAGATAGACGCTGCACCAGGCATGGGTCGAACCGCCGCCGCGAGTCGTGCCGCTCGTGTCGTCATAGAGATAGCCGGTGACGAAGCGGGCGGCGATCTCAAGCGACCGCAGCGCGCCGATCATGAGCACGGCGAAGTCGCGGCAGGTGCCGGTGCCGAGCCTCAAGGTCTCGGCCGCCGTCTGCGTCCCTTCCTCGTAGCGCGCGCTGTAGCCGATCTCGGCCTGGATCGCATGCGTCATCGCTTCGATCAGCGCCAGCGTCCCGGCGGCGCCATGCTCGCGGGCAAAGCGCTGTCCGAAAGCCGCAACCGCGCCATCCGGATCGGCGCCCGCTGGCTCGACGAGACGGCCGAGATCGGCGAGTTCGTCGGCCGAATAGGCGAAGGGAAAATGCTCCGCCGCCGGATCGAGGCTGTAGAGGGGCGCTGGCGCGCCGTCGGGATGATGGATCAGATCGAGCGTCGAGACGATCGAAAGGCGATCCGTTCGCAGATCCTCGGGCCATTCGAGAAAGCCGATGGAATTGTTGAACACATCATGCGCCCAGAGAATACGTGACGGCGTCGGCTCGACGACCAGGCTCGATTCCACCAGCCGCAGATCATGACTGTCATCCGGCCGCAGCATCAGCCGATGCCGGGTGAGGCCGACGGGGTTGCGGTAAGTATAGACGGTGGAATGGACGATGCGGATGCGTGCCATGAGGAGGTTGTAGCAGGTGGTCGAGGAACATGGCAGTCAGGGCCGAACAAGCGGTTCGAAGATGTGTTTCGAATTCTTTCGGCAGCTCCACACGCGACGCCGTCACGGTGTTTGCCCCATCGTCATGCCGTTGTCGGAAGGTGAGATCCGCGACCACCAGAGCGCCCGCTTCGGGCTGGATGTCTCCCCGCCGGCCAAGACTGTCATTTCCGATTGCGGCTAAGACGGCGCCTGGTCCCGGCAGGCGCTCGCAGCCAGGGATATCAACCCCCGCATCCCGCCGAGCCAAAGCCGGAAAATCCCACCAGCGGCACAAGGTCGAGAACCGCTTAAGTGAAGATGGCGGTCTGCGATATGATCAACCGTCTGGGTCTCAACGGGCCGGATGGGTGAAAAACGGCGCCCGCCGGGGGGCGGGCGCCGTCATCCTCGAAGGCCAAGGGTCGAAGTGGGGCTCACTGGGCGCTCGGCACTCTGGAGGACACGGTCTCCATCACGCGCTCCAGATTGAAGCTCCCCGGCTTCTGGCGCGGCGGGAAGTCGCGGAAGCTCTGCAGCCAGGCGCCGACATAGGCTCCGGCCGGGGCGATGGCGAACATGCGGTCCATGTACCAGCGCTGATAGCCCATCGCGTTCTCCTCCTCCGCCCGCTCGAACGGGTCCATGCGGAGATTGGTAAGGAGCGGCGCGCGCAGCTGCTTGAACGGGTCCTGCCAGACACGAAGTCCGAGCGCGTCCTGCTCAAGGAAGGTGACCTTCCAATTGTCGTAGCGCAGGGCCGCGACGCTGCCGTCATCCGTCCAATAGATGAATTCTTTGCGCGGCCATGCCGCCTCGCCCTTCAGCGCGGGCGCGAGATCATAGCCATCGAGATGGACCTTGTAGCTGCGCGCCCCGATGGTCTCGCCCTTGAGCAGTTGCTGCTTGGCGTCGGGATTGCCAGCAGCGGCGACGAGCGTTGGCAGCATGTCCTCATGGGCAGTGATATCGTTGACCACAGTGCCGGGCTTGATGACGCCGGGCCAGCGGATCACGGACGGCACGCGGTAGCCACCTTCCCAGTTGGTGTTCTTCTCGCCGCGGAACATGGTCGTGCCGCCATCGGGCCAGGTGAAGGTCTCGGCGCCATTGTCGGTCGAGTACATCACGATCGTGTTGTCCTCGATGCCGAGCTTCTTCAACTCGGCCAGGAGTTCGCCGACCATGCCGTCATGCTCGACCATGCCATCCGCATAGATGCCGAGGCCCGTCTTGCCCTCCGAGGACGGCTTCAGATGGGTGAAGACGTGCATGCGGGTCGAGTTCCACCAGACGAAGAACGGCTTGCCGTCCTGGTGGGACTTGTTCATGAACTCGATCGCCGACTTGGTGACCTCCTCGTCGACCGTCTCCATGCGTTTGCGGGTCAGTGGGCCGGTGTCGATGATCTTCTGGGTTCCATCCGGAAGCGCCCAGGAGTGAATGACGCCGCGCGGTCCGAACTTGGCCTTGAAGGCGGGGTCCTTCGGATAGTCGACGTTCTCCGGTTCCTCCTCGGCGTTCAGGTGGTATAGATTGCCGAAGAATTCGTCGAAGCCATTGTTGGTCGGCAGCATCTCGTCGCGGTCGCCCAGATGGTTCTTGCCGAACTGGCCGGTCGCGTAGCCGAGCGGCTTCAGGAGGGTCGCGATGGTCGGGTCGGCGGTCTGCATCCCTTCCGGCGCCCCCGGCAGGCCCACCTTGGTCAGGCCGGTGCGGATCGGCGACTGGCCGGTGATGAACGCTGCCCGACCGGCTGTGCAGCTCTGCTGGCCGTACCAGTCGGTGAACAGCGCGCCTTCCTTGGCAATACTGTCGATATTGGGCGTCTTGTAGCCCATCATGCCGTTATTGTAGGCGCTGACGTTGAAGCCGCCGATGTCGTCGCCCCAGATCACCAATATATTGGGTTTCTTGACCGTCTCTGCTGCAAAGGCCACGCTGCCCGATAGAAATAAGGTCGCCGTACAAAGCGAGACCAGCGCTTTCGACTTCCAGGCCATATTGTCCCTCCCGATTATCTACTGTCGCGCGATTGCGCCGCGCCCAGATTGCGATCAGACTGAACTATAGAAATGCGGTCGTCCAATACCATTGGCGGTATCGGACCATAACAGCGTGTTATCGTGCACTCGATTAGACATCTGGAACTGATCCGCGCGCTCGCCGAGCACCGGCATTTCGGGCGTGCCGCCACGGCACTCGGCGTGTCGCAGCCGGCGCTGACGCGCAGTCTCAAATATCTGGAGGACGATCTCGGCGTGCCGCTCTTCGACCGCGACGGGGTCACGCCGACCTTGTTCGGCCGGATCATCCTGCGGCATGGCGAGCGGGTGATCGACGAATTTGCCGGGATGATGCGCGAGATCGCGCTCGCCAAGGGGCTGGAAATCGGCGACCTCACGATCGTCGCCGGGCCCTATGCGGCGGAGATTTCCGGGCAACAGGCGATCGGCAGGTTATCCTCGCTCTATCCGGGGCTCGCGGTCCGTCTCGACATCGTCGACTGGACCCGCGCCGTCGAGGACGTCGCCGCCGGAAGAGCCGACCTGGCGCTCGCCGAGATCGCGGAGGCGAGCCAGCAGCTCCAATTGGAGGTCGAACCGCTGTCGACCCGGCCGCTGCGCTTCTACTGCGCCAACAGCCATCCCCTGGCGGCGCGGCTTGCGCTGACGCTCGACGATCTTCTGGACTATCCCTGGGTCGGGCCGACGACGCCGGCCCGGATCAGCGCGGCCTTGCCGCGAACCGAGGGCCATTTCGGCACGTTCGATCTCGTGCGCGATCGCTTCCTGCCGCGGATCACGGTCGAAACCTTTACAGCGGCCCGCAACATCATCGCCTCGGGGATTGGCCTCGGCGCCGCCGCGCCGCTTCAGATTCGCCGCGAGGTCGAACTCGGCCAGCTGATCATCCTTCCTGTCGACGTTCCCTGGCTGCGGCTCAATTACGGTTTCATCACCCGCCGAGGGCGCTCGCGCTCGCCGGCAGCGACCGCCTATATGGCGATCGTTCGGGAAATCGAGCGCGAGATTGCCGCTGGCGAGACGGACCGGTTCGCCTCAGCCGGCATTCGCGGGGGCCAGAAAGCGCTGGAACACGAAGCCGCGCCTGTCGCCCGCCGTCACCTCGCACCAGCCCTTGCAGCCGACGATGGTGACATCGGTCCCGGCTGAAAGAACGCCGATCACCGGCGCGCCATTGTCGGGATTGCTGCGCAGCTTGACGCTGCTGGTGATCTTGGCTGGTCCGGCGCCCATCGTGCCGAGGCTGCGCTTGACCGGTTCCGGCGCAGCTCCCGGGACCGTGGTCTGCACATCGGCGGAAGCGAGCCGCTCGGGAGCGGGTGCGGCAGCCGGGGCGTCAACTTCGGGAAGCCCAAGCGCCGAACGCGTCGCCGCTTCAGGCAGTGAGCCGAGATCGCCGCGCGGGCTGGCATCGCTTGCTGCAATAGGTTCGGGATTGGCAGCGGAGCTGCGGACGGGCGCCGCCGGCTCCTTCGGTGCCGCTATCGTCTCGGCCGGAGCCCGATCCTCAGCTTTAGCGACGGTGGGCGCCGGTGCGGCGGCCTCGGGCTCGATTGCGGGGGCAGCGACCTGCTCGGACGCTGGTTCGAGGGTGGATGCAGCGGCCGCTACATTGGCCGTCGATGCCGGCTCGGTGTTGTCATGGGCCGTGACCGACTGCACCGTCATGAAGGCGCCGCCCCCGGCCAGCGCCACGAGGGCCGCGCCGACGATCAAGCTGCTCTGCAGGCGACGTCCCGCCGGCTCGCGTCGCTCCGGCGGGCGGGCGGTTGCTCGCCGCGACCGTTTGTCGGCGTTGCCGTCTGCCGTCGGCAGGGGAGATGTGGGACGGAGGATCCACTCCTCGTGGCTCTCTTCGGTCGGGCGCTTCGGCGCGGGCTGGCGGATGCTGTCCATCAAGCGCTGCAGCGCCTCGGCATCGACCGTCTCTTCCTCATTGGCAGGCGGCTCAAGCTCGTTGCGGGCCGGCGGCTCGGCTTCGAGCATGGCGGAAACGGAGTGCAGATTGGCCATCAGCGCCGCTTCGAGCTCAGAGACGAGCTCGTCGAGCGAGGCCGTCGCCGTTTCATCGGGCTCCGCTGGATTGGGCGCCGGCGCCGTCCCGTCGCGTTCGGCTCGTTCTGGACGAGCAAAAGGATTGGTCGGAGCGGCTTGCCGCGTTTCGGCCGCGCGCCGCGGCGCGTCGAAGTATTCGGTTGATTTTTCGCGCTCTGCGAACTGGACGGAGTGTTTCATGAGATCGCTCTCTATTTGACCTAGACCGTATTGCCCCGCCGCCGCTTTGGTATCCGCGTGAATATCTCCCATTAACGATTTATAAAATCGAGCGTTATTCCATCGGAGCCAAGTCGACGCTTAGGTTGTCGAGCCAGCTCGCTACGCATACCGTGGGCTTTATGCACACGAATTGCGGCGAGACTTTGCCGCGCCGGCGGAGCGAGCCGACGGACTGTCGTAGATCGTCGTTATGCTTTTGAAAGATAAGGCGTCAGCGGCGGATCGCCGTGAGGGTGCGACGCGTAAAAAAATAGACCGGCAGGCCGGAAATCAGCACCAGCAGCGCTGCAAAGGGCGCCGCGGCGGCATAGGCGCCGTCATTGGTATGCGACCAGACCTCGGTCGCCAGCGTCGAGACGCCGGTGGGCGCCAGGATCAGCGTGGCGGTCAGTTCCCGCATCAGTTCCAGCGCCACGAGGGCCAGTGCCGCGCCGAGACCCGGCGCCAGCGCCGGGAGCGTCACGCTGACGAAGGCGGCGATCGGCCCGCGACCCAGCGTACGCGCCACCTCCTCGATTTCGCGCGGGACGAGCTCGGCCGAAGCGCGGATCGCCGACTGGGCCAGCGGCAGGAACAGGATGGCGTAGGCAGCAAACAGGACCCAAGCGGTCTGGTAGATCGCCGGAAAGAGCCGGATGGCGAAATAGACCAGAGCCAGCGCGACGACGAGACCCGGCAGGCCATGGACGACATAGGGCAGGCGGTCGGCGATGCGCACGAAGAGGCCGCGGCTCTTGAGGCTCAGAAGCACGAGCGGCAGCGCGACCAGCGTCGTCACGAAGGTTCCGGCGATGGCGAGCGACAAAGAGCCGCCCAGTGCCGGCAGGATCGTATCGATGCCGCGCCCCGCCGAGAGGCCGACGATCAGCCAATAGACCAGGCGGCCGAAGGGCACGCCAAGCGACAGCACAGTCAGCGCGACAAGACCCAGAAGCGCAACCGGTGCGAGACGGCCAAGCGGCACGGGCGAGCGCTGCCGCGCCGTGTTGCGCCCGACCTTGGAAACGCGCTGGCCGCGCCGCAGCGCGATCTCGCCCAGCACCACCGGCAGGCAGAGCAGCATCAGGACGGCCGAGAGCACCGCCGCGGTCGCATTGTCGAATTGCAGTTCATATTGCTGGAAGATCGCCGTCGTCAGCGTCTGCACGCGCAGCATGGCAAGCGCGCCGAATTCCGACAGCATATGCGCCGCAACCAGCAGCGCGCCGCCGCCGAGCGCCGGCAGGGCGCGGGGCAACACGACGGCGAGAAAGGTGCGGCGGCCATTGCGGCCGAGCGAGCGCGAGACCTCCTCCATCGCTGGATCCATCGAGCGCAGGGCTGCGGCGAGCGGCAGATAGATCAGCGGAAAGCTCTCCAGAGTCAGGATCAATATGGCGCCGCCGAGCCCCTGGAATTCCGAGCCGAGCGACTTCCAGGCGAAGCTGGCGACGAAGGCAGGCATGGCGAGGGGAAGCGACAGGGCGATGCGCCAGATCGCCCTGCCCGGCAACGCGCAGCGCTCCGTCAGCCAAGCCCCTGTAAAGCCGATCACCGCGGAAAGGCCGGTGACGGCAAAGGTCAATACCGTCGTGTTCCAGAAGAGGAGAGCTGTGCGCGGCCGGACGAGTTCCGCGCCGATCGCATACCAGCCGGCGCTCCAGGATCGCAGCACGACATAGACGATCGGCAGCAGGATCAGCGCCGTCGGGACGAGCGCCGCCATGACCAGCAGCAGCGGCGGCCGTCCGAGGGCGATGCGCCGCGCCGATCGTGGCGCCCCGCCGGCAAGTCCCGAACCGATATCGCCGAGCGCGTCACTCAAGCGAGGCCCGCCTCCCGGAGCAGGTCGAGCGCCGCCTCCGCGTCGCCAAGCTGATCGGGCGTCACCGGTGCCGGGTCGAGCCCGGCAAAGGGCGCGAGCGGGAAGGGCGAGGTGACGCCGGGTCGGAGCGGATATTCGGCGATCGCTTCCACGATGGTCTTCTGCCCCTCTTCGCTCACCATGAAGGCGACGAAGCGCTGCGCGGCTTCCGCGTTCTTCGCGCTCTTCAGGACGCCCGCACCGGAGACGGTAACGAGCGTGCCTGGATCGCCGCGGCCAATATTGTAGATCGCCGAGTTCATGTCGGCCTCGCCGATCTCGCGGGCGAGCGCATACCAATAGTAGTTGTTACTGAGCGCGACAGCGATATCGCCGCCCTCGACGGCTTCGACGGCGGCCGAATCCGAATTATAGACCTCGCCGAAATCGCGCAGCCCCTTCAGCCAGGCGAGCGCCGCGTCACGGCCCTTGAGGATCATCACGGCCATGATCTGCTGCTGGAAGGCGCCGGAATTCGGCGCATAGGCGACCTTGCCCTTCCAGGCTTCCGTCGCGAAATCGAGCACGGAAGGCGGCAGCGCGGCGGCGTCGATCATCGACTTGTTGTAGACGACGACGCGGCAGCGTGCCGTGGCGCCAATCCAGGTGCCGTCCTTGGCCGAGAAGATGGCCGGCACCTGCTGGAGCGTCTCGGGATCGAGCGGCGCCAGCAGGCCGCGCCGGGCGGTCGCGACAAGGGAGGGGCTCTCCTCCGACCAGAACAGATCGGCGGGGGAGTGAGCGCCCTCCTCCACGATCTGGCTGGCGAGCTGGGCGCTGTTGCCATGGCGGACCGTCACCTCGATGCCGGTCGACTTGGTGAAGGCGGCGATCAGCGCCTCGACGGGCGGGCGATGCTGGCCATTATAGAGCGCGAGCGGCGCGCTGTCGGCGCGGGCGGGGCGGGGAAGGCCCGAGACCAAGGCCAGTCCGCCAGCGCCCGCCGTCAGCAGGAACCGGCGCCGCGTGACGTCATACATTGGAATAACTCTAAGTGATTATTACCGATTTCTGATCCGAACACATATGAGGACGGCACGATCTGTCAATGACGCAGGTCAATATTGCCGCCGTCAGCCCCCGGTGAAATCGTCTCAGGCGCGGATACAAAGCCCCTCGGGATCGTAGAGCGGATCCAGATGGACTTCGGCGGCGACGCGTTCGCCGGCAACTTCCAGCTCAAAGCGGCCGGAGAGAACGAAATCGCGGTCGACGCCCGCGGCGCGGCGGACATAGCCATAACCGATCGGCTTGCCGACCGTATAGCCATAGCCGCCCGAGGCGAGCCAGCCGACCCGCTCGCCATTCCGGTAGATCGTCTCGCGCCCGAGGAGGACGATGTCGGGATCCTCCGTGGTGAAGGCGGCGAGCAGGCGTGGCAGCGGCTTGGCGGCCTGCGCTTCCAGCGCCGCGCGGCCGAGGAAGGGAACCGGCTTCTTCAATTTGACGAACATGCCGAGCCCGGCGACGAGCGGCGAATGGTCCGGCCCGATCTCGGCGCCCCAGGCGCGGTAGCCCTTTTCCAGCCGCAGCGATTCGATCGCGCGGTAGCCGGCGAGCTTCAGGCCCAGCGGCCGGCCGGTCTCGATCAGCGCATCATAGAGCGTCAGCGCGAATTCGGCCGGTACATGCAGCTCCCAGCCGAGTTCGCCGACATAGGTGACGCGTAGCGCGAGGACCGGACAGCCCGCGATGGAAAGGCGCCGGGCACGGGCGAAGGGAAAGGCAGTGTGCGAGATGTCGTCGCGCGTCAGCTTCGAAAGGATGTCGCGCGCCCTCGGTCCCATCAACACCAGGGTCGCGTTCTGCGACGTGATGTCGGTGAGCCGCGCGTCGAGCCTTTCGGGGATGTTCGATGATATCCAGTGGAAATCATGCGTCGCAAAGCCTGTGCCGGTGACGACGTAATAGCGGTCCGGCGCCAGGCGGGCGACGGTCAGGTCGGCCTCGATGCCGCCGGCCGCGTTCAGCATCTGCGTATAGACGAGATGGCCGACGGGCTTGGCCACGTCGTTGGCGGCGATCCAGGCAAGTGCAGACTCGGCATCGCGCCCCGTGAGTTCGAACTTCGCGAAGGAACTCTGGTCGAACAGCACGGCGGCCTCACGCGCGGCGCGATGCTCGCGCCCGACCGCCTCGAACCAGTTCTGCCGGCCATAGGTATAATGGTCCTCGGGCGTCTCGCCCGCGCCAATATCTGCGAACCAGTTGGCGCGCTCGAAGCCGAGCTTCTCACCGAAGCACGCGCCTTCCGCCTTGATCCGGTCATAGAGCGGCAAGCGGCGTAGCGGCCTGCCGCTTTCAAACTCCTCGAATGGCCAGGCCATGGTGTAGTGCCGTGCATAGGCTTCGAGCGTCCGCGAGCGGATCCAGGAAAGGTCGTGGTGATTGCGGCCGAAACGACGGATGTCGACCGGCCAGAGATCGAAGGGCGGCCGGCCCTTGGCGACCCATTCGGCCAGCGCCATGCCGGCGCCGCCGCCCGACGCGATGCCGAAGGCGTTGAAGCCGGCGCCGACGAACACGCCCTTCACCTCCGGCGCCTCGCCGAGGATGAAATTGCCGTCGGGCGTGAAGCTCTCGGGGCCGTTGATGAACTGGCGGATGCCGACCTCGCCGAGCGCTGGCACCCGGCCCAGCGCCTGTTCGAGAAGCGGCTCGAAATGGTCGAGATCGTTGTCGAGCAGCTGGAATTCGAAGTTAGCCGGCAGAGGATCGACGTCCCAGAGCTTCGGGTTCGGCTCGTAGCCGCCCATGACGAGGCCGCCAACTTCCTCCTTCCAATAGGTGAGGCGGTCAGGATCGCGGAGCGTCGGCAGGCCCGGTGTCACCCCCGGTACCGGCTCGGAGATCAGATATTGGTGCTGGACCGAGACGAGCGGGATATTGACGCCGGCAATACGGCCCAGTTCGCGCGACCATTGCCCGGCGCAGATCACGACCTTGCCGCAGGCAACGAGCCCCTGGTCGGTTTCCACCGCCGTGACGCGCCCGTCCTCGATCCGAATGCCGGTGACGGCGACGCCCTCGCGGATGATAGCGCCCTTCATGCGGGCGCCCTTGGCGAGGGCTGCCGAAATGTCGGAAGGCGAGACCTGGCCGTCGGTCGGCAGGAAGGCGGCGCCGATGACGTCCTCAACCTGCATGATCGGCCAGAGATCCTGCGCCTCCTTCGGCGACAGCAACTCCATCTCCAGGCCGAAGGAGCGCGCCGTCGTCGCCTGCCGCTTCACCTCGGTCCAGCGCTCTTCATTGCAGGCGAGCCGCAATCCGCCATTGCGCTTCCAGCCGGTCGCCTGCCCGGTCTCGGCCTCCAGCCGGTCATAGAGCGCGACGGAATAGCCGAGAAGCTGCGTGATGTTGGCCGAGGTGCGCAGTTGGCCGACGAGCCCGGCGGCATGCCAGGTCGAGCCGGAGGTGAGCTTGCCGCGCTCCAGCAGCAGCACTTCGCTCTCGCCCATGGCGGCGAGGTGATAGGCGACGGAACAGCCGACGATGCCGCCGCCGATGACGACGATCCGGGCCTCGGAGGGAATTTCACTCATGAAGGATTGGCCTCAGCGGTCCAGCGCGTCGAATGCGGCGAGCGCCACGTCGAAGCGGCGCAGATTCTCTTGGGTGTAGGCGGCATAGTCGAAATGGAGCGTCGAATGGATCTCGGACACCATGCTCCACATGCTCTCGCGCAGCAGCGACGCCGCCGTCATAGCCGCAGCCTTGTGCCGAAGCGATTCGTCGACGGGGCGCTCGAAATAGAGTTCGAGCAGTTGCTCGGTCTCGGCCGGCAGGAAGGAATTGTTGGAAGCGAGCCCACCGAGGTCGAAGAGCGGCGAATTGAAGCCGGCATAATCCCAGTCGACCAGCCAGATCCGCATCCCGTCATCGATGAAATTGGCGGCGAGCAGGTCGTTATGGCCAAAGACGAGTTCGATCGGCCCGACCGCGACCTCCAGCCGGTCGGCAGCGTCGAGCAGGCGGACCAGCATCGGCAGATGGTAGCTTTCGCCATCCTCCAGCGTGTGGGTGTAGTCGCGGATCACCTGGAACGGCCAGAACATCGGGGCCGGCCCGCGAAAGAAGCGCGGTATGTCGCGATGGGTATGGCGGATGAGCCGCACCAGTCGTTCGAGGTTGCGCGGATCCCTTATGTCCTCGGGGGTGAGCGTCCGGCCCTCGATGAAATCCATGACCAGGGCGCCGGGCTCATGATGATAGACGATCGGCGATATGCCGGCGGCCGCCGCGGCCTGGCTGGCGGCAAGCTCGATCGAGCGGACGATGCCATGCTCGGGAATATCGCCGCCGACGCGGACGACATAGCGGCGGCCATCATCCTCGACGATGAAATTCGTGTTGGTGAGGCCACCCGGCAGGGGCTCAGGGTCGACCGGCCGGCTCCAGCAGGCGAGGCCCGCGGCAAAGGCCTTCGGATCGGGAGGCAGCATCATCGGCGGATCATCCGGTGGCAGGGCTGCAGCCGGAGAACTCCGCCGCGCCTCCACTCAATCCGCTGTTCGGAATCTA
Source organism: Kaistia algarum (assembly GCF_026343945.1). Lineage (NCBI taxonomy): Bacteria > Pseudomonadati > Pseudomonadota > Alphaproteobacteria > Hyphomicrobiales > Kaistiaceae > Kaistia > Kaistia algarum. Next base: position 1,911,258 of record NZ_JAPKNJ010000001.1, on the reverse strand, counting down.
TGCAAGTGGTCGGTGCGGAGAGGGGGTGCCCGGGGGTCTCGGTTGAATCCCCCTCTCCGTCCGATTCTCGCTGACTACGCAAAACCTGAAGGTCAGCTTGGTAACCCTGTCGCAATCCCCTTGCCACGCGCAAAGGCTCCCCATGTCGCTAGATGCGGAGGTAAGACGATTCCGAAACCGCAATATGTAGAACTTGTTAAGAGCTGATTCACGAAGCGCGCATTGCATTCTGCAACAGGAATTGCAGACTGCGAGACCGCTTATTCCGCGGCGAGGACAACCGATCGGCCAGCGCGGGCCGGCGGCAGAGCAAGCCACCCATCTAGGAAGGCATCGAGAAAGGCCGAACTCTGTGCGTCGTAGAGCGCACGCCCCTCCAGGTGGTGATGGCGCGGCTGGGCTCCCGGCTGGCCGAAGCGCTCGGCGCCGCGCGTGGTCCAGCGATGCATCATGGCGAGCGTCAGTTCGATGTGGAACTGGAAGGCGAAGGCTGACGATCCGTAGCGGAAGGCCTGGTTGGGAAAAAGCTCGCTCGTGGCCAGAAGTTCGGCTCCGGCGGGAATCTCGAAGCCCTCGCCGTGCCACTGATAGACCTTCTCCGGCCACGGACAGAGTTCGCTTCCCGCTTTCGTCGGGTGAAGGGGGTAGTAGCCGATCTCGACCAGGCCATCCTCGCGGCGGCCGACCCGGGCGCCGAGATGACGGGCCAGCATCTGGGCACCAAGGCATATGCCGAGAAAAGGCGCCTGCTCGGCCAAAGGCACGGCAAGCCAGTCGATTTCGCGGCGGACGAAGTCCTCGTCGTCATTGGCGCTCATCGGCCCGCCGAAAATGATGGCGCCTGCATGATCGACCAGAGTCGTCGGCAGGGGATCGCCGAACCGGGGGCGGCGAATGTCCAGGCGGTGCCCTCGCGCCTCGATCCGCTGTCCGACGCGGCCGGGTGTCGAGTGCTCCTGATGCAGGACGATCAGGACGGGGAGCTTGCGGGGTGCGTTGCGCGGCAACATGGCGAGAAACTTAACGCAAATATCGCGCCAGACACAAATGGTCGCGCCGGCCGCGTCTCAGGCGTCCTTGACGGCCTGGCTGCGCACGTCCTGCTTGAGGCGGATGCGGTCGCGGTTCGAAATGCCGAGCAGATCGGCAACTCGCCAGATCGCATTGTCCTCGAATTCGTGCAACTCGCCGTCACGATAGACGAGATCCCACATCATCGCGACGACGCGCTCGCGCTCGGCGAGTTCGAGCCGATCCTTCAACAGGCTGGTGAAGCGGTAAAGGTCGACCGCCTCCTGGTCGGCCGTCTCGGCGTCGCGGACAAGCTCATCCGTCTCCTCATCATCCAGCGCGTAAAGCGATTTCAGGAGACCATGCAGGCGTACGCGCTCGCTCTCATCCACGGATCCGTCCACGGCGATGACGTGATAAAGCAGCGCCGCGGCCGCGAGGCGGTGATCGTCCTCGCGAAAATGCCGTGTCTGGCTGTCGCCGCCGAAATCGGCCAGGAGATTGCGAAGGGCCTTGAACATGGAAATCTCCGGATCGCGATCCGGAGCGAACCGGTCGCAGCCACTTCAAGCGGCGTCGAATGCTGGAACGATAGGGGGCTAGCGGAGGCCTTGACCAATCGGAGGGCTCGAAGCGCTCTCCACACCGCGAGGCTTAACTTTGATCGCCATAGGCCCTCTTGAATGGAGGATTGACGATCTATCTCTTTGTTTTCGCATCAGATTATGCAGAACTCGGGCCGGCTTGCCAGCCTCAAGATCCAACCCCGTCAACCGGGTCGGAAGGCCGGCCGACCGCAGAGCCGCCGCGAATGTCGGCCCCAAAAATAAACCGCCGGCACAAGGCCGGCGGTGGGACTAAACTTCAATCGAATAACCTTTTGTCCGGACCAAAACGCGCCCGAACTCATAAATTACCAACACAACTACGAAGACGACAACTTTTAGTACATTTCTAACCAACATCCGGAAACGTTCAACAGAACCCCACCGGACGAAGCAATTATTAACGCCTTCCGACTAGTAGCGCAAGAGGGGTATTGGCTTCGCGAACCAATGCCCTCGCCGGAAGGACGGCCCGGCACGACAAAATCGCGCCAGGCCGAAATTCCAGCGTCGGAATCAGCGACGTCGCATCGCTCCACCGCGAAACGGCGTCTTCGTCGAGGGCGGCGCGACCGAGTCGCCCTTGTGCCGGAAGACCAGCCGTGCACGATCGAGATCGTATGGCGTCATCTCGACCGTGACGCGGTCACCCGCCAGGGTCTTGATTCGGTTCTTCTTCATCCGGCCCGCCGTATAGGCGACGACGACATGCCCGTTCTCGAGTTCAACCCGGAACTTCGCGTCGGGTAAAACCTCGACGACCGTTCCCTCGAATTCGAGCGCTTCTTCCTTCGCCATGGGGTTCCTCAGGAGACCTTCAGATTCGTCGCCGACGTCTTGCCGCGGCGATCCGTCTCGAGCTCATAGGAAATCTTGGCGCCATCGCGCAGCGTCGACAGACCAGCACGCTCAACTGCGCTGATGTGAACGAACACGTCCTGACCGCCCTGGTCGGGCTGGATGAATCCATAGCCCTTCGTCGCATTGAACCACTTCACCGTACCCGTCGCCATGGAAATCTCCTTCAGTCTGGCGGTAGAGAACTTTGCCGTCGACGACCCCGTCGTCAAGCGGCGCGGCGGCGTTGTTGACCTCGCCACCGGTTTTTCTTGCTCTTTTCTTGCATCGGCTGCCCTTCCCGAGCCGAAAGCTCGCCGCGCGGACTATCTTTCGCGGGGCGGGCGACCGGGATGGAAGGCCTGAAATTCGTCGCGACTTCGGGGATCGGACGGCGAATCAGCCGTTCGATCGCCTTCAGCCGCGCAGTTTCGCCAGCGTCAAAGAGGGAGTAGGCCATGCCGCTGCGACCAGCCCGGGCCGTCCGTCCGATGCGATGGACATAGGCCTCCGGCTCGTCCGGCAGGTCGAAGTTGACGACATGAGTGATATCGGCGACGTCGATGCCGCGTGCCGCTATGTCTGTCGCCACGAGAACCCGAAGGCTCCCGTCCTTGAAGCCCGCGAGCGCCTTCTGACGGGCGCCCTGGGACTTGTTTCCATGCAGGGCGAGCGTCGCGACGCCGCCCCTTGCAAGATGCTCCGCGACGCGGTCGGCGCCGTGCTTGGTGCGGGTGAAGACGATCACCCGCTCCATGGCGGCGTCCGACAGCAGGTCGATGAGGAAGTGGCGCTTGTCGGCTGTCGCGACGCGGTAGAGCTTCTGCTCGATGCGCTCGACCGTCACGACTTCGGGGGTCACCTCGACGCGGATCGGCTCCTTGAGGAGCTTGCGTGAGAGCTGGGCGACCTCGTCGGGCATGGTCGCCGAAAACAGCAGCGTCTGCCGCTGGGCCGGGAGCATGGCGACGATCTTCATGACGTCGCGGACGAAGCCCATATCGAGCATGCGATCCGCCTCGTCGAGGACGAGATGGGCGACGCGGTCGAGCCGGATCGCCTTCGCCTGGATATGGTCGAGCAGTCGGCCCGGCGTCGCAACCAGAATGTCGACGCCCTTCTCCATGGCGCGGATCTGCGGCTGATGGCCGACGCCGCCGAAGACGAGCGCATGACGAATGCCGAGGAACTTCGCGAACTTGCGCAGTTCGACATCGATCTGGATCGCGAGTTCGCGGGTCGGGGCCAGGATGAGCGCGCGGGCGCTCTTGGCTTCGAGACCGTCCGCACGCTTGGAAAGGTGCTGGAGGAGCGGCAAGCCGAACGCCGCCGTCTTGCCGGTTCCTGTCTGGGCGATGCCCAGCATGTCGCGACCTTCGAGCAGTGCCGGAATGGCTTGGGCCTGGATCGGCGTTGGCACGACCATGCCCGCCGCGGCTAGAGCACGCAGCAGCGGTTCGGCAAGAGCCAAATCCGCAAAATTATTCGATGGATTCAAGAAAAATAGCCTAATTTCGCAAGCGCCATCCGGCACCTGAACTGAAGTCGTGACCCACGCGCGAAGGAGTCAGAGGACGGCGTCGTGCCCCGCAAGTTGCGGGCTCGAACCATGGACAGTGTCGCATGGAGCATGCGCGATCACGATGATCATCCTTCGCTATATGCGGGGTCGTGTACGAAAAATCAAATGAAAACTCGTCACGGAACGTGAATGACGCTCCCGTGACGGTTGAATCACGATGCTCGCATAAATATTGCCCGGAAGGACAATTGTATGCGCCGCTAAATTGTGCATTCTGCCGCCGTCGCGATCGCATCGGCCATGACAATCACAACCCATCCCACCGCTTCTACCCGCGGCGGCCGACGGCTTTCCCCGAGGATGGCCGGCATCGGCCTGATGCTGCTTGGCATTTTCATCTTCTCGGCCAATGACGCGCTTGGCAAGTGGCTGGTTGACACCTATTCCGTGGGTGCAGTCCTGCTGTTCCGCTCGCTGGCGGCGATGATCGCGCTCGTGCCGTTCCTTCATCGCGATGGCGGTATCGCCGCACTGCGCCGCGCGCCACGCCCCGGCCTGCAAGTCTTCCGCATCGTGCTGGCGACCACGGAGGTGGCGATGTTCTACGCCTCCGTCCGCTATCTGCCGCTCGCCGACGTCATGACGTTCTACCTCGCCTCGCCGGTATTCGTTGCGGCCCTGTCGGCGCTGGTGCTGAAGGAGAAGATCGATCGCGGCCGGTGGATCGCGATTCTGGTCGGCTTCGTCGGCGTGATCGTCGTGCTGAAACCGTCCGCCGCGAGCCTCTCCTGGCCGGCGGTCATCGCCATGACCGGCAGCTTTCTCTATTCGGTGCTGATGATTGTGACGCGTCAGCTGCGCGGTTCGCCCGACAGCACGCTGCTCGCCTTCTCGACCGGAGCTGCGCTCATCGCTGGCCTCATCCTCGCGCCCCTCGACTGGGTGACGCCGACCCTGACGGATTTCGGCCTGCTGTCGATGGTCGGCATCGCGGCCATGATCGCCGCGTTCTGCGTCAATCGTTCGCTGAAGCTCGCCCCGGCCTCGGTCGTCGTCCCCTACCAATATACGATGCTGCTCTGGGCCGTGGTGTTCGGCTACATCTTCTTCGGCGACCATCCCGAATTGCATGTGCTGGTCGGTGCCGCGATCGTCGTCGCCTCGGGTCTGTACATCCTCATTCAGGAGCGCCGCGTGGGCACGCCCGAGGGCGAAAGCGTGGCTGAGGAAGTCGGCTCGACGCTCAACGCGCAGCCCTGAGCGACGTCGCCCGGCTCCGGTCGGCGGTCATCCCGCGAGGAAGAGAAGACAGATCGCCCCCAATGCGACGATGGCGCCGACGGTGCCGAAGACGAGCATGTAACGAAGCCGATGCGGCGCGACCGCCTGGCGGGCCTCGACGGTATCGAGCTTCTGGCTGGCGTTGATATCGGCAGTCCGCTTGGTCGCGAATTCGGTCATGGCATCTCTCCTTCTCTGGAAGGGAAATGCGCGGGACGGCAAAAGTTTCCGCCTCGCCTTCCTGCCAATCGGCTAGCTGCGATCGTTTGTCCTATCGATGACGGTATAATCCGTCTCGATGATCACCCCGTCCGTGCCGTGACGAGGCGGCGGCTCGGGAGCAGCGGCTGTCGGCATCTCCACTCCCGCCCGGCGGAACAGAGCACGCAGGATCCGGCCACGGAAGAGATAGGCGACGAGTCCGATTGGAATCAGCACCAGCAGCAGGCTTACGGAGAGGATCAGCGCCGAGGCGAGGATCACGATGCCGGCGACCGCGGCGGCCACGAGCCGCAAGCGATCCTTCCAGCTCGATCGTGCCGGACCTGAAATGAAATATGCGCGGTAAATCGCCATCGGCCTCATCCTTCCCCAACGGCCAAGATGTGGCGATGTTGGTTCAATGACGCAAGTCCTGACGACGGGGGCGGACATTCGGGCCATCAGCCCGGCGCGTTGTCCGGCCCAAAAGCTTCGTCAATCGGCGTCTATCCCACCCGCGCCGCGGCTCTTCCGGACGTCTTGGCGGCGTAGAGCCCGCTATCAGCCCGGTTTCGCCAGTCATCGACAGCCTCGCTCGCCGACAATGTCGCGACGCCGACGCTGACGGTCAGTCTTCCGCGCCGTGGATGCGGGATGTCGGCATCCGCGAGCTCCTCCAGCAAGCGCCGCGCGACTGTCTCGGCGCCGACGGCGTCGGTGCCCGAGAGCAGAACGGCGAACTCCTCGCCGCCGACGCGCGCAACGAGGTCTTCGGGGCGTCTGGCGAATGGCGAGAGAAAGTCGGCAAAGGTTGCAAGCGCCCTGTCGCCGGCATGATGTCCAAGCGAGTCGTTCACCTCCTTGAAGTGATCGAGGTCCAGCATCAGCAGCGACACCTCTTCGCCTGTGCGGCGGGCGCGACGCCATGCGCGCTGCAACGTCTCATCGAACATTCGCCGATTGGCGAGCCCGGTCAGCGCGTCGGTATTGCTGATCCGGCGAAGCTCGGCGTTTCGCTTCGCAAGAATCATCTCATGGCTCGAAATCGCGGCGAGATCGCAAAGTATGTCCGTGCTGAACTCGGGAGGCGCTCCCGGATCCGAGCGCAATATGCAGAGCGATCCGACGATATGATCGTGCTCGCCGCGCAAGGGGACGCTCGCATAGAAGCGCCAGGGCATGTCGCCAGCGAGCGGATGCCCCGCCAGTTCCGGCGCCGTGCGCATGTCGTCGATGACGAGTTCGGTGCCCGAGGAGACCACCAGGGTACAAACGCTTCGGTCTCGTTCGATGAAATCATGAAGGTCGGCCGACGTCTTGGCCTTCATCCATTGATGCGTGCCATCGATGAAGCTGAGAAATGCAACGTCAGCTCCATAGAAGCGTGCAGCGAGCCGTGCGATGCGGTCGAAACGTTCTTCGGGAAGCGAATCGAGAAGACCCAGGTTGTTGAGCTCGGCAAGTCGCGCGCCCTCGTTTGGCGGCGGTTCAGGCGGGGTCCACATCGGCGATCACAGGGCAAGAGAATTCCTGCGGGGCAACATCACAGCTATCGCTGGCCCTGTGAAGGGCGTGCGTTCGCTATTCCTTCGAGGCCGCTGGACATTCGACCGCCTACAGCTCGCAGCCAGAAACGACAAGGCCGCCCGAAAGGCGGCCAGTCTGCGTCAATGGAATGATCTGAGGAGGACTGGTGGAGCCAATCGGAATCGAACCGACGACCTCTTGAATGCCATTCAAGCGCTCTCCCAACTGAGCTATGGCCCCTTCCGTCCAGTACCGGGGGATGGGAACCCCCGGCGCGGCGCGATCTTTAGGCTGCGCCTTTTTGCAAATCAAGTGGCAATCTCGGGATTGCCACCAAGCCGCCAAAGCAGCTGTGGAAGCTTTTAGACTTCCTCGTCGTCGACGCCGCCGATGATGTCGGCCACGTCGTCGCCCTCTTCCTCTTCTTCCTCGATGAAGACGTCGCCGTCGTCCTCGATCACGACGTCCTCGTCGTCGGCATCCGGGTCCACGACCTCGGCGCCACCGGCGGCCTCGGTGTCGGCTTCCTCGAGGCTAATGAACTCGGCCGTCTCCGCGACCTCATCCTCAGCCTCTTCCTCCTCGACTTCCTTCGTGGCCGGCCGGGCGCGAACCGGGCCGCTTTCGAAGAAAGAACGCGGGTAGGAATTGCCCGTATAGGGCGAGACGATGGGATCTTTGTTCAGGTCGTAGAACTTCTTCCCCGTCTCGGGGTCGATCCGCTTTGTGCCGAGTTCAGCTTTCGCCACGTCGTGCCTCGTCGGTTTGAAAGAGCCGGGCTCCCATAATGACTTGGAAAGGCGCTGTCAAAAACAATTCATATGCGAGGCCGCGCGGATTCTCGCGGCCGAAGGCCGGAAAGGCACAACGGGTCTCCCGAATGCCGCTCCAAGGTGGCGGGTCGGCGCGCGTCATGCTATCGGACGGCCGCCCGCCGATCGCTCGTTCCGGCGGTGGCGCGTCGTAGCCTTCACCGGCTTTCGCGGCCTCGGGGAGCCTGATCCATGTCTTCCACCACCGGGTTTTCCACCACCGCCGATGCCGGGCCGCTGACGGCTTCGGCCTCGGGTCCGCTGACTGGGACGATCCGCGTTCCCGGCGACAAGTCGATCTCGCACCGAGCGTTGATGTTGGGGGCGCTGGCGATCGGCGAGACCGTGATCGAGGGGCTGCTCGAAGGCGAGGACGTGCTGGCGACCGCCGCAGCCATGCGGGCCTTCGGTGCCAGCGTGACGCGGACCGGAACCGGCGTCTGGGTGGTCAAGGGCGTCGGCGTGGGCGGCTTCCTGGAGCCAGAAGATGTCATCGACTATGGCAATGCCGGCACTGGCGTACGGCTCGCCATGGGCCTCGCAGGCAGTCAGGCGATCGCGGTCACCTTCACGGGCGACGCCTCGCTGCGCCGCCGGCCGATGGGCCGCATCCTCGATCCGCTGCGCCGCATGGGCGTTCAGGTCTTGGCGCGCTCGCAGGGTCGCCTGCCGCTGACGATCAGGGGGCCGGATGTGGCGCTGCCGATCGAATATCGCGTTCCCGTCCCTTCGGCGCAGGTGAAATCGGCCGTGCTTCTTGCCGGGCTCAACACGCCGGGCGTCACCACGGTCATCGAGCCGGTGATGACGCGCGACCATACCGAGCGCATGCTCGCGGCCTTCGGTGCCGGCATCGAGATCGACAAGGGCGAGGATGGCGAGCGAATCATCCGTGTCGAGGGACGGCTGGATCTGAAAGCGCAGGCGATCCGGGTGCCGGGTGATCCGAGTTCTGCAGCCTTTCCGATGGTCGCGGCGCTGATCGTCGAGGGCTCCGACATCACGATCGAATCGGTCCTGCTCAACCCGATGCGCAACGGCCTCATCGAGACGCTTATCGAGATGGGCGGCGACATCATGATCGACAATCGCCGTACGGTCGGCGGCGAAAGCGTCGGCGATATCCGCGTCCGTTCGAGCCGCCTCAAGGGCGTCGTCGTGCCGCCGGAGCGGGCGCCTTCCATGATCGACGAATATCCGGTGTTGGCGATCGCCGCCGCCTTCGCGGAGGGCCGGACGGTGATGGAGGGGCTGGGCGAGCTGCGCGTCAAGGAATCGGATCGCCTGTCCGCCATGGCGGCCGGCCTCTCGGCGAACGGCATCCTGTGCGAGGAGGGGCCGGAATCGCTGGTCCTCACCGGCGGCGCCGTCGTGGCAGGCGGCGGCAGCGTGAAAACCCATCTCGACCACCGGATCGCCATGAGCTTCCTCGTGCTCGGTCTCGCGTCCGGGCAGGGCGTGACGATCGACGACGCCGCGCCGATAGCGACGAGCTTTCCCGAATTCTCAACCCTCATGACCGGCCTCGGGGCGCGGTTCGAGGCCATGGAGCCGACTGCCAGATGATCATCGCCATTGATGGGCCCGCGGCGGCGGGAAAAGGCACGATCGCGCTCCGCCTCGCCGAGCACTATCGGCTGAACCACCTCGACACCGGCCTCCTCTATCGCGCGATCGGTCGCAAGATGGCCGATGCCGGGCTCGATCTCGACGATGCCGACCTGGCCGGCACGGTCGCGCGGGCGCTCGATCCGGCCGATCTGGGGCATGCGGATCTGCGTGGCCGCGAGGCGGGCGAACTTGCCTCGCGCGTCGCCATCCATCCGCCGGTCCGCGCGGCGCTCATCGATTTCCAGCGCGATTTCGCCGCCCGCCCGCCGGGGGCCGTGCTGGATGGACGCGACATCGGCACGGCGATCTGCCCGGGCGCCGAGGTCAAGATCTTCGTCACCGCATCGCCCGAGGTGAGGGCGCGCCGCCGCAGCGACGAACTCATCGCCAAGGGGCGCGAGGCGGCCTATGAGCGGATCCTCGCCGAGATCCGCGAGCGCGACGCCCGCGATTCCGGGAGGGCCGCGGCGCCGCTGCAGATGGCACCCGACGCCGCGCTGCTCGATACGAGCGATCTCGGTATCGACGAGGCCTTCCGGGCGGCGATGGCGATCGTCGAGGCAAAACGGCGCTGAATTTGCCCTGTTTCGAGGCTGAAACGCGCCTTTTTGCGCCATTTCTGCCTTGCTGTACAGCGAGCGAGGCTATATAGAGCCCCAATTCCGACGGACCATCGTCCGGCGTCTCTTCGGGGACGCTGTGGGAGGCCGCAGTCGGATGAAGCATCGAGTCCCGATCCGGAAGCGTCGGTCCGCCGAATTCGGCAGCCGCCATCCGCCCTTCAGAAGGGCCGGATCGCCTGGCAGGGCCGGGTCTCGATATCGCAACACGAACCGCCGACGCACGCCAGCAATGGCATCAGGAGATTTTATGGCTCAAACCAACCCGTCCCGCGAAGACTTTGCGTCGCTGCTCGAGGAATCCTTCCAGAAGGAAGACCTCTATGAGGGCAGCGTCGTCAAGGGCACCGTCGTTGCGATCGAGAAGGATCTCGCCGTCATCGACGTCGGTCTGAAGACCGAAGGCCGCGTGGCGCTCAAGGAATTTGCCGGCCCCGGCCGTGACCAGCCGATCAAGGTCGGCGACGTCGTCGAAGTCTATCTGGAGCGCGTCGAGAATGCGCTCGGCGAAGCCGTTCTCTCGCGCGACAAGGCGCGCCGCGAGGAGAGCTGGATCCGCCTCGAGGAGCAGTTCAACAAGAAGGAGAAGGTCACCGGCGTGATCTTCAACCAGGTCAAGGGCGGCTTCACGGTCGACCTCGACGGCGCCGTGGCGTTCCTGCCGCGCAGCCAGGTCGATATCCGTCCGGTGCGCGACGTCGGTCCGCTGATGCACACGCCGCAGCCCTTCGAAATCTTGAAGATGGACAAGCGCCGCGGCAACATCGTCGTCTCGCGCCGTACTGTCCTCGAAGAGACCCGCGCCGAGCAGCGTTCCGAGCTGGTCCAGAGCCTCGAAGAGGGTCAGATCATCGAGGGCGTCGTCAAGAACATCACCGATTACGGTGCGTTTGTTGACCTTGGCGGTATCGACGGCCTGCTGCATGTCACCGACATCGCGTGGCGCCGCATCAACCATCCGACCGAAGTGCTCTCGATCGGCCAGACCGTTCGCGTCCAGATCATCCGCGTCAACCACGAGACGCATCGCATCTCGCTGGGCATGAAGCAGCTCGAGGCTGATCCCTGGGCCGGCATCGAGGCGAAGTACCCGGTTGGCGTCAAGTTCACCGGCCGCGTCACGAACATCACCGATTACGGCGCGTTCGTGGAGCTGGAGCCGGGCATCGAAGGCCTCATCCACGTCTCCGAGATGTCCTGGACGAAGAAGAACGTCCATCCCGGCAAGATCGTCTCCACCTCGCAGGAAGTCGAAGTCGTCATCCTCGAGGTCGATCCGGTCAAGCGTCGCATCTCGCTCGGCCTCAAGCAGACCCTGCAGAATCCGTGGGAAGCCTTCGCCGAGAAGTATCCGATCGGCGCCGTTGTTGAGGGCGAGGTCAAGAACAAGACCGAGTTCGGTCTGTTCATCGGTCTCGATGGCGATGTCGACGGCATGGTCCACCTCTCGGACCTCGACTGGAACCGTCCGGGCGAGCAGGTCATCGACGAGTACAACCGCGGCGACATGGTCAAGGCGCAGGTGCTCGACGTCGACATCGAGAAGGAGCGCATCTCGCTCGGCATCAAGCAGGTCGGCGGCGATCCCTTCGTCGAAGCTTCCGGCGACATCCGCAAGGGTGCTGTCGTTACCTGCGAGATCCTCGCGGTCAACGAAGGCGGCCTCGAAGTCCGGATCGCCGATTCGGATCTGACCACCTTCATCCGTCGCGCCGATCTGGCCCGCGATCGGTCCGAGCAGCGTCCGGAGCGGTTCGCTCCCGGCGAGAAGGTTGACGCCCGCGTCACCAATTTCGACAAGAAGGCCCGCAAGGTCTCCGTCTCGATCAAGGCGCTCGAAATCGCCGAAGAGAAGGAAGCCGTCGCGCAGTTCGGCTCGTCGGATTCGGGTGCTTCGCTCGGCGACATCCTCGGCGCAGCGCTCAAGGCTCGCCAGAGCGACGAATAATCCTTTCCGTCCAACGACGGTTCGGTAACGAAACGCCCCGGCTTGTCCGGGGCGTTTTGCGTTTGAGGCGGGTTTTTCCAATTCGGCCAATCGCTTGCCGCCGCGCTGGTTTGATTTCGCGACCCAAAGCGGCTAACCCCATGGTTGAGGGGCGACTGGCTTAGGAGATCCGAGCGGCATGGACGCGGACCAGATCATCGATCGACGACGGCTGAAGCGGAAGCTTGTCTTCTGGCGCGTCGTCGGCCTCCTCGCTTTGGTTGCGGCGGTGGCGATCGGAGCCGTGCTCGCCATCGGGCCGGAGCGGATCGGCGAGCGTTCCAATCCGCATGTCGCCCGCATCGCCATCAACGGCTTCATCGCCGATGACCGGGCCCAGCTGGAACTGATCGACCGGCTCGCCAAGAACGATGCCGTCAAGGCCGTGCTCATCTCGATCGATTCGCCGGGCGGCGCCACCGTTGGCGGCGAGGCGCTCTATGATGCGCTGCGCGAACTGGCGCAGAAGAAGCCGACGGTCGCCTCGATCAAGACGCTGGGAGCTTCGGCGGCCTATATGGCGGCGATCGCGACGGACCACATTGTCGCCTATAAAAGCTCCATCACCGGATCGATCGGCGTCCTGTTCCAGTCGCCGGAGGTCTCCGAGGCGATGGCGAAGCTCGGTATCAAGCTTACCGAGGTGAAGTCCTCGCCACTCAAGGCCTCGCCCTCGCCGTTCGAGCCGGCTTCGCCCGAGGCGATCGCCGTGATCCAATCGCTGATCGGCGATACCTATGGCTGGTTCGTCGACATCGTCGCCGAGCGGCGCAAGCTGGATCGGCCGACCGCGCTCCGCCTTGCGGATGGGCGCGTCTATTCGGGCCGCCAGGCCCTTGCCGCCGGGCTCATCGACGAGGTGGGCGGCGAGGAGGCGGCCATTGCGTGGCTGGTCAAGGAGCGGGGCATCGCCTCCGATCTTCGGATTGTCGAATGGAAGAAGGAGGAGCCGTCTTCGAGCTTCTCCTTCGCCGAGGCGACCGTGCTGCTTCTCGCCAGACAGGTCGGTCTCGACCCGGCTTCCGCCGCTGGCGGCCTCGCCCGCTTTCTGCCGCAGAGACTGAACCTTGACGGTCTGCAATCGGTTTGGCAGGCTCCGGCGGCTTTTGAGGACGCGGAGGGGACTGCGCGATGATCAAGTCAGAACTCGTGCAGAAGATCGCCGAGCAGAATCCGCATCTTTATCAACGCGATGTCGAGCACATCGTGAACTCGATACTCGACGAGATCGTCGATGCTCTGGCCCGGGGCGACAGGGTCGAGCTGCGCGGCTTCGGTGCCTTCTCGGTCAAGAACCGCCCGGCGCGCCAGGGCCGGAACCCGCGTACGGGCACAAAGGTTGATGTGACGGAGAAATTCGTGCCCTTCTTCAAGACGGGCAAGGAAATGCGGGAGCGCCTGAACGACGCCTGACCCGCGTTCGTAAAGAGCGAAGTGGACCCCGGTTCGCGCCGCGATAGCGCGGCCCCACGGAGCGCTGAGACCCTTTCGCGATTCCATGATGCGCCGGATGGTTCCAGCGGGAGCGATCGATGAGACGTCTGATAGCTGCTATCATCCTGATTCCGCTGGCCATTGTGGTCGTGGCTCTTTCTGTGGCCAATCGCCATCCAGTCATCCTTTCGCTGGACCCCTTCAACGGCGAGGCACCGGCGGTAGCCATGGCGCTGCCGCTCTATGTCGTCTTCTTCGCGGCCCTCGCTCTGGGCGTACTTATCGGGGGTGTCGCCGTCTGGCTCGGGCAGTCGCATTGGCGTAGCCAGGCACGGCGGCTGAAGCGGGAGACGGCGAGCGTCCGCCGCGAGAATGAGGCCTTCAAGGCGGTGCGCAGCAGCCCTGCCACCGCATTGGCCATACCGCGCCGCGGCGCCGCCTGAACATTGTGCGGGTCATTCCAGCTGAGAGGATCGACGCCACCTTCGACCGTGTGGAGCTGGTCGAGACCTTGCGCGCAGCCTTCTGCGCGCCTGCGGAGACGCCGACCCGCCATCACCACACGATCCCACGGAAGGATGGCGACGCCACGCTGCTGCTGATGCCGGCCTTTGACGGCGAGACGGAAGCGGGTTTCGGCCATGTCGGCGTCAAGATCGTCTCGGTGTTTCCCGGCAACGCAGCCCGGGGCGCTGCGACGGTGCAGGGCGTCTATCTGCTTTTCTCCGGCGAGACCGGAGCGCCGCTGGCGCTGATCGATGGGCCGCGCCTGACGCTATGGCGAACGGCCGCCGCCTCGGCGCTCGCGGCGGACTATCTTGCCCGTCCGGATGCCTCGCATCTCGTCATGATCGGCGCCGGCGCGGTGGCCGCCCACCTCGTCGAGGCACACGCCGCCTCGCGCCCGATCGAGCGCGTCTCGATCTGGAGCCGGCGGCCCGAACAGGCGGAGGCGCTGGCTGCACGGTTGACGCAGCCGCGCCTCGTGGTCAAGCCTGTCGACGACCTCGAAGCCGCCGTAGCCGAGGCCGACATCGTCTCGGCGGCGACCCTGTCGAAGGTGCCGCTCGTCCGGGGTGCGCTTCTGAGACCCGGCACCCATGTCGATCTGGTCGGCGGCTTCACGCCTTCCATGCGCGAGGCCGACGATGATGCCATGCGCCGCGCCCGGGTCTATGTCGACACGTTCGATGGCGCGCTGGCCGAGGCCGGCGACATTGTAGGTCCGATCGCGTCCGGCGTTCTGACGCGGGAGGCGATCATGGGCGACCTCTTCTCGCTGGCGCGGGGGGAGAGCGAAGGTCGGCGCAATGCTGAGGAGATTACGCTCTTCAAGTCCGTCGGCACGGCGCTCGAGGATCTCGCAGCTGCGGCCCATCTCTGGCGCCGGATCGGCTGATCCCGCTCCGCTTCGGGCACATCATGCCGTGCGTAGTTCCTCGTCCAGCGTCCGCGGGGGAAACGGTCGGAACGTCATGGCGATGAGGAAAGCGCCCAGTCCGAGCCCGAACGAGGTCAGGTAAAGCCCGCCATAGCTGCCGGTGACGTCGAAGATCCAGCCGCCCAGCGTCGGGCCGAGCGCCATGCCGAGTGCGCCGGCCATTCCCGTGCCGCCCATCAGCGTGCCCATGATGCGCATGGGGAAATTCTCGCGCAGCAGAACCGCATAGAGCGGCATAATGCCCGCATAGATGAAGCCGAAGACAGCGGCGACGGCATAGAACTCACCGAGGTCCCGGGCGAAGAAATAGGCGAGCGCGCCGAATGCCTGCGCCAGCAGGCCGGCGACCAGAACCCGCTTGGCGCCGAAGCGGTCGCCGGCCACGCCGAAGCCGATGCGGCCGAACATGCCGGCGATTCCCTCGACCGAATAGATCGACACGGCCGCGATGGCCGTTATGCCGCAGATCTCGGCATAACTGACCGTGTGAAAGATCGGCCCGGAATGGGTGGCGCAGCAGAAGAAATTGGTCAGCACCAGAACGACGAACGGCACCGAGGTCACGGCGGCACGCACGCTCATCGCGGCCGGCGGCGCGTCGATCTCGTCGCTCGGGTGCGGCGTCGATACTGGCGGCCGGCGCAGGAAGAAGGCGAGCGGGATCGTCGTCACGGCGACGATCACCGAAAGGATCGAGAGCACGGTGCGCCAGTCATGGCTTGAAACCAGCCAGGCGGCGAGGGGCGACATGGTCACCGGGGCGAGGCCGATGCCGGCGGAGACCAGCGATACGGCGAGGCTGCGCTGCGTTTCGAACCAGCCGGTAACGGTCGCCATCATGGGCGCGAAGAAGGCAGCGACCGCCCCGCCCACCATCACGCCGAAGAAAAGCTGGAACAGCAGGAGGCTCGGCGCGTGACCGGCAAGCCAGAGGCTCAGGGCGAACAGCGCGGCGCCGGTCATCACCACCGGCCGCGCGCCGAAGCGATCCGAGAGCGCCCCCCACACCATCGAAGTCAGTGCCATGGACAGGAACCCGATGGTCATCGCCCCCGAAATACCGGTGCGCGACCAGCCCGTCGCCTCGGTCATCGGCGTCAGCAACACGGGCAGCGAGAACATCGCCCCCATGGCGACGCAGCCCATCAGGCCGCCGACCGCGACGATCACCCAGCGATAGGGGTGTTGCTGCATCGTCTCTTCTCCCATCGACCGTGCGGAGCCTGTACTGCACAAGCCCCGCGGCGTCCCGTCACATTGCCTCTCAAACGATAATTTGATATCAAACGATAATGTCGACGACAAGCCCCTCTCTCGAAGTTGCGCCGGCCCTGCCGCTTGCCGCTGTCCATGAAGTGCGGGATCGGTGCCTCTGTCTTGCCGCGCAGCGGGCGGCGCGACTGCTGGCGCAGCGGTTCGATCGGCTATTCGCCCCGCTTGGGATCACCAATGGCCATTTCTCCATTCTGGTCGCCCTCAGCGGCGGCTGGAAACCCCGGCTCGGCGAGCTGGCGGCATTCCTGGCGATGGACAAGGCGACACTGACGGCGGCGGTCCGCGTCCTGGAGCGGCGCGGGCTGGTCATTGTGCGTCCGGACGACGGCGACGCGCGCATCCGCCGCCCGTCGCTGACCGAAATCGGCCGCGAGACGGTCGGCCGGGCGGTTCCGCTCTGGCGGGAAGAGCACGCGCGCCTTGAGGCAGGGCTCGATGCGGCGGACGTCGCCTCTGCCACTCGCCTCCTGTCCCGGCTCGGATAGGCCCGGACCGTTGGACTTCCCGGCGCTTTCGTGGCAAAGGGTGCCCATGCTCAGGATGCAGAATTCATGTCCGTGATCGTCAAAATCTGCGGCCTCTCGACCGAGGAGACGCTCGATGCCGCGCTAGGCGCCGGCGCCGACATGGTCGGTTTCGTCTTCTTCGCCAGGAGCCCGCGCTTCGTCTCGCCGGAACGCGCCCAGGAACTGGCCGCACGGGTGCGCGGCCGGGCGGAGATCGTCGCGCTCACCGTCGATATGACCGAGGAGGCGCTTGCCGAGATCGTCGCGACGGTTCGTCCCGACTGGCTGCAACTGCATGGCCAGGAGACCCCGGAAACGGTCGCCTCGGTGCAGGATCGCTTCGGTCTCGGCGTGTTGAAGGCGATCGGCATTTCCGGGCCGGCCGATCTTGCAGCGATCGCCGCTCATGCGCACGTCGCCGACCGCCTGCTTCTCGATGCCAAGCCGCCGAAGGGAGCCGTCCTGCCGGGCGGAAACGGCCTCGCCTTCGACTGGAGCCTTCTGGACGAACTGGATCCGGACCTTAGCTATATGCTCTCGGGTGGGCTTGACGCCGGCAACGTCGCCGAGGCCCTAGCCCGAACGCATGCGATCGGCGTCGATGTTTCGTCCGGCGTGGAGAGTGTTCCGGGGATCAAGGATCCGGAGCAAATCCGCGCCTTCGTGGCCGCAGCGCGCGGCGCCAGCCTTCAAGCCGAAACCAGCCGGGCCGCCGGCCTGAGGATTCCGACGTGACCGCACCTGTCCTTCCCAATTCCTTCGCCACCGGCCCCGACGATCGCGGCTTCTTCGGCATTTATGGCGGCCGCTTCGTCGCCGAGACGCTGATGCCACTGATCCTGGAGCTGGAGGCGGCCTATCTCTCGGCCAAGGACGATCCGGCCTTCCAGGCCGAACTCGCCTCGCTGTCGAACCACTATGCCGGCCGGCCCTCGAAGCTCTATTTCGCCGAAGGCCTCACCAGGCATCTCGGCGGCGCGCGCATCTTCTTCAAGCGCGAGGACCTCAATCACACCGGCAGCCACAAGATCAACAACTGCCTGGGCCAGATCCTGCTGGCGAAGCGGATGGGCAAGACGCGCATCATCGCCGAGACCGGCGCCGGCCAGCACGGCGTCGCTTCTGCTACGGTTTCGGCCCGCTTCGGCCTGCCCTGCGTCGTCTATATGGGCGCGACCGACGTGGAACGGCAGGCGCCGAACGTCTTCCGCATGAAGCTGCTCGGCGCGACGGTGAACCCGGTCACCGCCGGCAACGGCACGCTGAAGGACGCCATGAACGAGGCGCTCCGCGACTGGGTGACCAATGTCGAGGACACCTATTACATGATCGGCACGGCGGCCGGCCCGCATCCCTATCCGGAAATGGTGCGCGACTTCCAGTCGGTGATCGGCCGCGAGGCGCGGGCGCAGATGATGGAGCAGGAGGGTCGCCTGCCGGATCTCGTGATCGCTGCCGTCGGCGGTGGCTCGAATGCCATCGGCATCTTCCACCCCTTCCTCGACGACAAGGACGTCGCGATCGTGGGCGTCGAGGCCGGCGGCCATGGACTGGCCGTCGACAACGGCCATGCCGCCTCGATGAGTGGCGGTCGTCCGGGCGTGCTTCATGGCAACCGCACCTATCTGCTGCAGGATTCCGACGGCCAGATCCTCGAGGGGCATTCGGTTTCGGCCGGCCTCGATTATCCCGGGGTCGGTCCAGAGCACTCGTGGCTGCGCGACACGGGCCGCGTTTCCTATGTCCCGATCGTGGACGACGAGGCGATCGCCGCCTTCCAGCTCTGCACGCGCACCGAGGGCATCATCCCGGCGCTGGAATCGGCCCACGCCATCGCGGAAGCCGTCAAGCGCGCCCCCGGCATGGCCGAGGATGACATCATCCTCGTCAATCTCTCGGGCCGCGGCGACAAGGACGTCCACACCGTCGGCAAGATCTTGGGGATGGATGTTTGAATCGGGCGCGTGGCCGAACCTTCCCCGCGCGCCTTCCCCGTCTTGACGCCATCCTCCATCGAGCCTAGGCCGAATGCCATGACCGAAACCCGCATCGACCGTCGTTTTGCCGCGCTCAAGTCCGAGGGCCGGCCGGCGCTTGTGACCTTCATGACGGCCGGCGATCCCGATCCGGCAACCACGCTGGCGCTGCTCCATGCGCTGCCGGCCGCCGGCGCCGACGTCATCGAGCTCGGCATGCCCTTCTCCGATCCGATGGCCGATGGTCTGGCGATCCAGGCCGCCGGGCTGCGCGCGTTGAAGGGCGGGCAGACGCTCAACAAGACGCTCGATCTGGTGCGCGAATTTCGCAAGAGCGACGACGCGACGCCGATCGTGCTCATGGGCTACTACAACCCGATCTATTCGCATGGCTCCGAAGCCTTCGTTCGCGACGCGAAGGCGGCTGGCGTGGACGGTCTGATCATCGTCGACCTGCCGCCGGAGGCCGATGATGAGCTCTGCATCCCGGCGCTCGCGGCCGGGCTCAATTTCATCCGCCTCGCCACCCCGACGACGGATGACCAACGCCTGCCGATGGTGCTCCGCAACACCTCCGGTTTCGTCTATTACGTCTCGATCAATGGCATCACTGGCTCAGCCGCGCCGGATGCGAGCCGCGTCGCAGAATCGGTTGCGCGCATCAAGCGCCATACCCATCTGCCTGTCGCGGTCGGCTTTGGCGTTCGCACGGCCGAGCAGGCTGCCGCCATAGGCGCCAATGCCGATGGCGTCGTCGTTGGTTCGGCCATTGTCGCGGCGATCGCCGCCTCACTGGACGACGAGGGCAGGGCAACGGCGGCGACCGTGCCGGCCGTCGTCAATCTCGTATCCTCGCTCGCCTCGGGCGTTGCCAGCGTGCGCCGGTCCGCCGCGGCCTGAAGAAGAGGGTTTTTCGCATGAGCTGGATCAACGACGTCGTTCGTCCGAAGATCAAGAGCCTCCTGAACAAGCGGGAAGTCCCGGAGAACCTCTGGGTCAAATGTCCCGAGACGGGCGAGATGGTGTTCCATCGCGACCTTGAGGCCAATCACTACGTGATCCCGAATTCGGGCTATCACATGCGGATGACCGCCCCGAAGCGGCTCAACTATTTCTTCGATGAGGGGAAATACGAGTCGATCGCGGTTCCCGATGTGGCGGTCGATCCACTGAAGTTCCGCGACGAGCGTCGCTATACGGACCGCCTCAAGGATGCGCGCACCAAGACCGGATTGCAGGACGCGGTCGTCGTCGGCGCCGGCTTCGTCGAGGGCGTGCCGCTTGTCGCGGCGGTGCAGGATTTCGATTTCATGGGCGGCTCGCTCGGCATGGCGGCCGGCGAGGCCGTGATTGCCGGCATGGAAGCGGCGCTGCAGCGCCAGCAGCCCTTCATCATGTTCGCGGCCTCCGGCGGCGCCCGCATGCAGGAAGGCATCCTGTCGCTGATGCAGCTTCCCCGCACGACGGCGGCGGTGATCGCGCTGCGCGAGGCGCGGCTTCCCTATATCGTCGTCCTCACCAATCCGACGACCGGCGGTGTCACGGCGTCCTATGCCATGCTGGGCGATATTCATATCGCCGAGCCGGGCGCGCTGATCGGCTTTGCCGGCCCGCGCGTCATCGAGCAGACGATCCGCGAGAAGCTGCCGCCGGGCTTCCAGCGTTCCGAATATCTCTATGATCACGGCATGGTCGACATGGTCGTCCATCGCCATCAGCTCCGCGCGACCATCGCCCGGCTCTGCGGCCTGCTCGGGCCGAAGGCAGCCAGGCTGCCGGCGATCGCCGGCCAGCGCCATGACGAGGTCGCGCTGGCGTCGTAGTCCGCTGCTATCTTCCGCCGGGCGGCGCCACCGCTGTCCGGGCTCGACCGTCTTTTCTGCATGAAACTACCGATCGGCGGGCGCCCGCCCGTCGCCGAGAGCGTTTCCCATGGTTACCAGTACCGTCGTCCTGCAGCGGCTCTTCCAGCTCCATCCCAAGGAGATCGATCTATCGCTCGATCGCCTGGAGCCGCTTCTGGAAAAGCTCGGCCATCCGGAAGAGCGTCTGGGGACGGTGTTCCACATCGCCGGAACCAACGGCAAAGGCTCGGTGACGGCCTTTCTGCGCGCGATGCTGGAGGCCTCGGGTCGGACCGTCCACGTCTATACCTCGCCCCATCTCGTGCGCTTTCACGAGCGCATCCGTCTGGGCCAGCCCGGCGGCGGTCGCTTTGTGAGCGAGGAGGAACTCGTCGCGACGTTGCTCGAACTCGAACGCGTCAATGACGGCGCGCCGATCACCCATTTCGAGATCACGACGGCCGCGGCGCTCAAGCTCTTCGCCGACCATCCGGCGGATGTGACGCTGCTCGAAGTCGGGCTCGGGGGGCGGTTCGACGCCACCAACGTCATCCGCTTGCCAGAAGTTTCGGTGATCACGTCGATCTCGCTCGACCATGAGAGATTCTTCGGCGATCGGTTGGAGGATATCGCTGGCGAGAAGGCCGGCATCATCAAGCGCGGCCGGCCGGTCGTTACCTCGCCTCAGGTGGCGCCCGTTCTCGGCGTGATCGAGGCGAAGGCCGCCCGGCTTGGCGCGCCGCTCTTCGTCGGCAATCAGGATTGGATCGCCCATTCCGAGCGGGGCCGTCTCGTCTTTCAGGACGAGGACGGGTTGCTCGACCTGCCGCCGCCCCGCCTTCCCGGCCGCCATCAATTCGTCAATGCCGGTGCCGCCATCGCGGCGCTGCGCCGGTCCTCGCTCGCCATCCCGACGGCCGCGATCGAAACGGGTCTGACGAGCGTTGAATGGCCGGCGCGCATGCAGCGGCTTGCGAGCGGCAAGCTCGTCGATCTCGCCCCGGCGGGCGCCGAGATCTGGCTCGATGGCGGCCACAATCCGGGCGCCGGCGCGGTGATCTCGGAAGCCATGGCCGATCTGGAGGAGCGCGTGCCGAGGCCGCTCTACATGATCGTGGGCATGCTGCAGACCAAGGATCCCGTTGGCTTCTTCCGTCCCTTCGCGGGCCTCGCCAGCCACGTCTTCACCGTGCCGATCGAGAGCTCCGATGCCGGGCGGGATCCGGTGGAGCTCGTCGGCGCGGCCATGGCGGCCGGCCTTGAGGCGGAAGCGGTGGCGAATGTCGCCGCCGCCTTCGAAAAGCTTCGCCGCCTGCTGCCGCCCGGCACCGTGCCGCGCATCCTGATCTGCGGCTCGCTCTATCTTGCCGGTACGGTGCTGGAAGCCAACGGCACGCCGCCACGCTGAAACGAAAACGGGGCCCGAAGGCCCCGAATCCAGTCGGCTGTTCCGAAGCGATCAGATCGCGTTCTTGATCCAGTCGGCGAGGCGATTCTTCGGCGCCGCGCCGACCTGGATCGCAGCCGGTTCGCCATCCTTGAACAGGATCAGCGTCGGGATCGAGCGAACGCCATAGCGCACGGCGATGTTCGGATTCTCGTCGATGTTCAGCTTGGCGATCGTGACCTTGCCGCCCATCTCGGCCTGAATCTCTTCGAGAGCCGGGGCGATCATGCGGCACGGGCCGCACCACTCGGCCCAGAAATCGACCACGACCGGGCCGGTAGCACCGAGAACGTCGGTGTCGAAAGAACTGTCGGTGACTTTGGCGGTTGCCATAGAAGACTCGCTAGCAGCTTGAGGAAGTTGATCCGAACGTAGGTATCGCCTCCCGCGCGGTCAAGCGCTGGTATGTCACGTCGCGGTGATGCGCGAAATGCACGCATCGAGCCGCTCCGGCGGGACCGGAATAAGCGTAGGGCCCTCGGTAAAGAGGAGAGCCGCCTCGATCCGGCGCTCCGGATAGAGATCCGCCAGCAAGGCGCGATAGAGCGCCATCTGGGCGATATAGGACGGCGCGAGCGCGTCATCGGCGCTCGCGGGCGGACGGCTGGTCTTGAAGTCGACTAGCAGGACGCGGTCCGGCAGGATCGAAAGCCGGTCGATCCGTCCGGACACCTCTGCGTGGCCGGACTCCGTCGCGATGAAGCCAGCCAGCGGCACTTCGGCGCGGCTTCCGGCGACGAAGACGGGAGCGAAGGCCGGGTCCGCCAGGATGGCACCGAGCGCGGCGACCAGGGCCATGCGGGCGTCCTCCGGCCAATCGGTGGCCTGGCCCAGAAAGTCCGCAGCCACGGCGCTTCGACGTTCCGGCGGGTGCTCGGGCAGGGCCTGGAGAAGGCGATGCACGATCCGCCCTCGCTCGGCCGCGCGCTTCATGGCCTCGGCTCTGCCCGCCGATGGTGCCGGCCGGAACGGATCCGGCTCGGCCTCGGCGAAGCCGGCCGCGGAGGACGGGGCCAGCCGGCGTCGGGCGGGCGTCGCCGGGGGCGGCCTGGCGATCCAGTCGGGGAGCGGCGTCCCATGAAAGGTCGCGACAGTCTCGTCGACCAGAGCAGCCGGACTGGCCGTCCAGTCGGCGCGCCATTCGAGGGCCTCGAACCGATCCGCGCCCAAGGCGACCTCGCTCCTGCGGGCCTCGGTTTCGAGCGCCTGCAAGACGAGGTCCTGCCAGAGCACCTCGCTGCCGGGGGCCGATCTGGCCGTGCCGCATACGATGAGACGGTCGCGGGCGCGGGTGAGCCCGACATAGAGCAGGCGGCGATATTCCTCGCGCGCCTTGTCGCGCAGCCGTTCCAGCGTGGCTTCGATCGTACGCGGCCGTGGCGCGCCGGGCGCAACCCAGACCAGTGGGGCGCCCTCGGCCTCGTCGGGATCGTCGGCGAGCGCCACGATCTTCGGATCATGGCTGGGATGGACCGGCTTGGAACCGGTATCGACCAGGAAGACGATCTCGGCTTCAAGCCCCTTGGCGCCATGCACGGTCATGACGCGGATCTCGTCGCGGGCGAGATCGGCGTCGCGCTTGATCTGCGTCGCCGCCGCCCGCATCCACTGCGTGAAGCCCTGCAGCGTCGGCACGTCCACGCCTTCATGGGCGAGAGCCTGGGCGAGGAACTCCTGCAGCACATCATCCGCTTCCGGCCCCAGCCGAGCGAGGAAGCGGCGCCTTCCGCCGTCCGGGCCCAGAATCCGGGCGAAGAAGTCATAGGGCCGCAGATAATCCGCCCGGCCTCGCCAATCCTGGAGCCGCTCGGCCGCCTCGACGAACGGACCATCGGTCGCCGCGCGCAACGCCTTCCAGAGCGAGCCGCGGCGGCCATGGGCGATCGCGAACAGCGCCTCTTCCGAAAGGCCGATCAGCGGGCTCTTCAGCAGGGCGGCAAGCGATAGATCGTCCTCCGGCTGCAATACGAAATCGGCGAGCGCGAGCAGATCAAGCACGGCGATATGGCTGGCGAGCGCCAGGCGGTCGGCGCCGGCGACAGGGAGGCCGGCGGATTTCAGCGCGCGGTTGATCGCGTCGGTCTGGGCGCCGCGCTTGCGCGTCAGCACCAATATGCCGCCGGGGCGGATCGGCTTACCGGTGGCCTCGATCCTTTCGCCCGCATCCAGCCATTGGCGGATGGTCGAGGCGATCCGGGTGGCGAGCCGCACTTCGGGGCTCGCCTCATCCAGCCGGTCGAGCGGCTGATGCCATTCGTCCGGCTCCTCCCGCTTCTCGGCGACGATCGGCGGCCAGACCGTGACGCGGCCAGGCTCGCCCCGCCGGGCCGCCTGGTGCACGGTCGGCTGCGGATCGCGGGTGAGGCCGGTATGGGCGATCGGCGCGGCGAAGACGCGGTCGACGGCGGCGAGCACGTCGGCGGTCGAGCGGAAGGAGAGGTTCAGCTCCAGCGCGGAGAACGGCAGCTCGACTTCCTGGGCCCGGCGGGCGAACTGGTCGCGCTGGCGCGAGAAGAAGGCGGGAACCGCGCCCTGGAAGGAATAGATCGACTGCTTCTCGTCGCCGACCGCGAACAGGGTACGCCGGCGTGGGTCGCTGCCTTCGCCGGCAAAAAACTCGGAGACCAGTTCGCCGATCACCTGCCACTGGCGCGGGCTGGTGTCCTGTGCCTCGTCGACGAGGATGTGGTCGAGCCCGCGGTCGAGCTTGTAGTGCACCCAGGCGCTAGCGCCCGAGCGGGTCAGCAATTCGGCAGTGCGCACGATTAGGTCCTGGAAGTCGAGCGCGCCGCGCAGAAGCTTTGCCGACTCATAGAAGCGCAGCACCGCCTCGCCGACGATCATCAGCGCCGTGGTCGCTTCGAAGGCGGTGGCAGTGGCTATGCGGTCGAGCAAGGTCTCGATTCGCTCACGCTCGGCCGAAAGGGCCTCTTCAAGACTCGGCCAGGCGTCGAATACTGCCTTCGGGGCCAAATAGGCGAGCGATAGCAACTCCTTGCCATCCGATTTCGTCAGAAAGCGGAGCCAGGCCTCGGCGCGGCCCGCAACATCCCCCGCGTGGAGGAAGGCTTGCAGTGGCTCAGCGCGCGGTCGATGCCGCGTGCCGGCCGACGCAAGCTGCTCGGCAAGGCGGGCGATTTCGCCGTCGCTAAGTGGCACCCCCTCGGCGATCGCCAAAGTGAAATGCTCCGCGTCGTCGTCCGGTCCCAGATCCAGCGCCTGGCGCAGGGCGGCAAGCGCCGCCTCCAGCGATCCGGACCGCGCGATGAATTCCGCCATCGCGTCGCGCTTCTCGATGATGCCGGCCAGCGCTTCCTCGATGCCGCTGTCGCTGGCTGCCTCCAGCACGCGGGAGAAGGCCTGGCCGAGCAGGCCATCCGGTGCTGACGACGCCGTCTCAATCATATCGCGGCGGGCGCGCTCGATCAGGATCGCCGCCTCGCGCTCGTCAAGCACCTCGAACGAGCCGGCGACATTGGCCTCCAGCGGAAACTGGTGCAGCAGCCTTTCGCAGAAGGCGTGGATGGTCTGGATCTTGAGCCCGCCCGGTGTCTCCAGCGCCTCGGCGAAGAGCCGCCGCGCCTTCACCCGCTCGATGGCGTCGGTGTGGCCCTGATAATCTGTGAGTTCCGCGTCGAGCGCCGCATCGTCGAGCCGTGTCCAGCCGGCGAGGATGCCGAAGACGCGGCTCGCCATTTCCGCCGCCGCCGCCTTGGTGAAGGTCAGGCAGAGGATCGAGCCGGGATTGGCTCCGGAAAGCAGCAATCGGACGACGCGCCGCGCCAGGACATAGGTCTTGCCCGAGCCGGCATTGGCCGACACCCAGGCCGATGCGGCGGGGTCGGTCGCCTGCTGCTGGACGCGTTTCGTATGGGCGTCGACGGCGATCATGCCTCGCCCTCGCCGTCTTCGCCGAGCGCCCATTCGGAGACGCGGGCGAGATGATCATAGGGGCTTTCGAAGCGGGTCTCGAACATTGGCCGCGCCCGCGAGACATAGGCGCGCGCCGGATCGGCATAGGCGGTGATGAGCGCTGCCAGCCGTTCCGCCGCCTCGGCGCCGAGTTCGTCGGGCGAACGGTCGCGCACGGCCGAGCGGAAGGGCTCGCCTTTCCCGACCGAACCGAGGCCGATCCAGCCGAGCGTCGCGACCGAGGCGCCGGCGGGAATATTGGGAAAGCCGCCAGCGCGGGCCATCGCCACTTCCAGCGCCAATTGCGGGGCGAGCCC
Source organism: Kaistia algarum (assembly GCF_026343945.1). Lineage (NCBI taxonomy): Bacteria > Pseudomonadati > Pseudomonadota > Alphaproteobacteria > Hyphomicrobiales > Kaistiaceae > Kaistia > Kaistia algarum. The sequence goes on along the minus strand of NZ_JAPKNJ010000001.1, from coordinate 1,885,092 downwards.
GGTCGAAAGCTGCTTGGCCGAGGGCGGGTTGCCGGTCTTGAAATCGAGAATCTCGACGGCCCCGTCGCGGCGCAGGTCGATGCGGTCGGCCCGGCCGACCAGCCGGAAGCCGTCCGGCAACGTCCAGGCGCCACCGATCTCGGCATGGCGCGCGGCAATCTCGCCGCGCTCCGCCTCCCAGGCGATGAACCAGTCGGCAATGGCCAGGAAGCGTGGCCACCAGAGCGCATGGATGGCCGGATAGGGCTCGATTGGCACAAAGGCGAGCCGGCCCTGTTCGATCAACGCGGCGAGCGCCCGCTCATCATAGGGGCCAGACCATGATTTGCCGAATTCGCCCAGCGCCTCATGGATCAGCGTGCCGCGCATTGCCGCATCCGGCACAACGTCAAGTGGATCGAGCGGCTGCAGCTTCAGCACCCGCCTTGCGTAGATGGCATAGGGGTCGCGGACCAGAGTCTCGATCTCGGTCACGGAAAGCTGCCGCGGCCGGGCGGCCAGCGGCGGCCTCGGCTCCGGCCGGCGGATCGAGCGCACCATCTCGGCGGTGTCGAGCGCCCGGGCCCATTCGACATAGACATGGCCGCGCCGGGTCAGCGCCGCGCTGGGCTCGGGGCCAAGCCGGGCCGCGAGGCGCTGCAGCCAGCGCGCCGGCACGGTCGGCGTGCCGCCCCGGCGCTCGGCCCGCGTCACCACGACGTCGGGTGTCGCCAGGGCGCTCGCGAAATCATGCGCAGAGAGGCCGAGACGGCGTTCGGGTGCTTCGAGGCCGAAGGCAAGCCGCATCGAGCGCGACAGCCAGGGGTCGGTGCGCGCCTCGCTCGGCCAGATGCCCTCGTCGAGCCCGGCCAGCACGATGCGGTCGACCGATTGCAGGCGGGCCTCCAGCGTGCCCCAGATGAAAACGCGGCCGTCCGCAATTGGCGGGCCGGCAACCGCGACGGCAGCCATGGCGGCGTCGACGAGCGGCAGATATTCGAAGCCGCGCAGAAGAAGCTCGCCCGCCGCCTCGCTGGTCAGTCCTTCGAGCAGCGCTTCGAGCGCGCCGCCGGCAGGGCCGGTCCATACCGATTCGGTGGCCGCTTCGTCGGCCGAGACTTCCTTGAGCGCGCCGAGGAGTGCCGCGGTCAGCGCCGAGACGGACAGGCGGTCTCGCTGCAGGAGGCTCGCCTTCAGCGGCATCAGCGCCGCGACGAGCCGCGTGATGAGTTCGCCAGCCGGCTCGTGGAATTCCTCGGGCAGGTCGAGCGCCGCAAACTCGGCTTCCAGCCGGGCCAGCCCGCCGGGCAGAGGTCGGCCGCGGAAGAGATGCAAATCGAGGATCTCGGCGGCGCGGCGGCAGCGGGCGCGCTCCATGCCGAAATGGGCGAGCGGATGCTTGGCGAGCGCCAGCAGGTCGAGCGGAGCGCCGTCGGAAGCCGCCGCCGCGAGCACCAGCCGCGCCAGCACGCCCGGCGGCGCGGTCGATAGGGGCCGCCCGGCGGAATCGTCGACGGCGATGCCGAAGCGCGCCAGCTCGATCGCGACCCGGCCGGCAATGCGGCGGTCTGGCGTTACCAGCGCTGCCGTGGCGCCCGGCGTCTCCACCGTCTCGCGCAAGGCCAGCGCGATGGCGACGGCCTCTTCCTGCTCGGTTCGGGCGACTAGGAGCGCCATGCCCTTCGTAGCCTCGGGGTCGGCGGCGCCGGAACTGGCCCAGGCTTCCGTCGTGGCCGCCGGGCGGAAGACCTCGGAAATCAGCCGTCGCCGGGCCGTTACGGCTTGAACTGGTGCGCCAAGCGCCTCGACCTCCCGCCGCGCAATCCCGATGGCCGCCAGAAGCTGCCGCAGGCCATATTGCGGATGGGCCGGTGCGCTCTCCGCTAGATCGGGACCGCCGATCGCGTTCCAGCCGATCTCGTCCAGCTGCTGGTCGAGATCGGGCAGAATGACCGCGCCGCGCGGCAGGCGCGCGATGGTGGCGAGCAGATGGGCCGTCGCGGGAATGGAGCCGGTCGAACCGGCGGCGAGCACGATACGGTTCCCAGCGGTCGCCTTGAGCCTCGCCGCCTCGGCCCGGATGAGCCGGTCGCGGCGCGCGGACGGGTCGGCGCGGCCCTTCTCAGCCAGGATGGCCGGCCAGGCCTCGGCGACGATCTTCAGGAAATCGAGCGAAATTTGCCAGTAGCGTGCGAGGTTCTCCGGGACAAGATTGTCGAGCCGCCGCCAGTCCACGCCGGCCGTTTCGACATCGTCGATCAGCCGCGCGAGGTCCCCGGCGAGATGAAAGGCATCGGCGGCCGAAGCGGGGATGAGCGGCGTCCCCGGGCCAGAGAGGCCGAGCAGATCGCGGCGGAGCGCGCCCGACCAGGCGGCGGTGAGCCGGGCGAGCGTCAGTTGGCGGTCGAGCGGCGTGAAGGCGGCCGGCAGGACGAGGCGATCGGCCGGCGTTTCGAAGGGCTGGAGCAGCAGATCGGCCTCGTCGACATCGCCGATCGGCCGGATTTCCGGCAGGATCGCGGTGCGGCCGGCGGAACGCTCGAGGATCGCTTCATGCAGCGCCCGCGCGGCGCGCCGGGTCGGCAGGAAGATGACGACATCGGCCAGCGCCAGCGGATCGTCGCCGAGCCCGCCGAAGCGGCCCGAGAGCAGTGCGTCCGTGAGTGTCGGCAGGAAAGGGAGGCCGGCGGGGATCGAAAAGACATGGGGCAGTTCCCGCGCCATCGTCCTCAGGCTGCGCTTTCCCGGACCGAGGCCTCCGCGTCGCGGATCGCCTCCGGCGTACCGACATGCAGCCAGATACCGTCCATGCGCACGCCGAAGAGGCGTCCGGCCTCGATCGCCCGGTCGAACAGCAGGTTCAGCGAAAAGGCACCGGAAGGCGCACCGTCGAACAGGCGCGGCGAGAGGATCGCGGCGCCGGAATAGACGAAGGGCGCAATGGTCCGCTCGGCGCGGCGTGCGAGGCTGCCGTCCTTTTCCATCACGAAATCGCCGGCGCCCGGATAGCCGATGGATGCGACGGTCGGTGCCAGCATCAACAGCGCATCCATGCGCGCATCGTCCCAGGCCCCGGCCAGCCAATCGAGATTGGGACGCGGCCCCTCGATCCAGAAGCTGTCGGAATTCATCACATAGAAGGGTTGGTCGCCAAGCAGAGGCAGGGCCTTGTTGATGCCGCCGCCGGTCTCCAGCAATTCGCCCCGCTCATCCGAGATCACGACATGGGGACGTTCGCGCCGCCTCAGATGCGCTTCGACGAGATGGGCGAGATAATGGACATTGACCACGGCAGTCTCGACGCCGGCGCGGGCGAGGCGGTCGAGCGCGTGATCCAGCAGCGGCCGGCCGGCAACTTCGACCAGGGGCTTCGGCACGGTCGCCGTCACGGGGCGCATGCGCTTGCCGATGCCGGCGGCGAGGACCATGCCCCGCTTCGGACCAGCGGGCTTGCGAAAAGGGATAGGCGCACTCATCGAACGCTCTTTTTCTTCGTCGTCTCAAGGGCTCCCGGATGGAGCCGATTTGTCATCATACGGTAAATAGGACTCATACCAGAGCGCGAGGTCCGACAGAACCGGATGTTGGAAATTGCGCCGAAGGTAATCCCATACACGGGGAATGTGACGGAGATATTGGGGCTTTCCGGAGGCGGCGAGGCGAGCGAACCCGCCCAGAACCTTGGTCGTGCGCTGCGCCCCTGAAATCGCATAGGCCTCGGCAAAGGCGACCTCGTCGAAGGCGCCGAGCGCATGGCGACGTGCGACATAGCGGGCCTTCAGCGCACTTTCGAAGCCCGGCGCTACGGCGACGCGGACATCCTGGCCGAGCGAGGCGACGTCATAGGCGCTGGCGCCGATCATCGCGTCCTGATGGTCGAGGATGCCGATCCGCGCCGTGCCATGGCGATGCGGCAGGAAGAGGAGGTTCGGCGAATGATAGTCGCGCAGCAGCCAGCTCTTCTCGGTCCTGTCGAGACGCTGGAAAAGCTGTTGCCAGATCGATGCGAACGCAGCCTCGGCCTCGTTGGAAAGCGTGACCCCGAGCAGTGGCGCATACCAGCGAATCGCCAAATCGGCCTCGATGGCGAAGGCGGCGACGTCGAAGCGCGGGAGACGATAATCCGTCCCGTCCGGCAGCTTCCAATGCCTTGCCCGAGGTACGGCATGGATCTCCGCGAGTACCTCGACCGCCAGCGCATAGCGCTCGAAATCGGGTTCGCCGGCCTTCAGGAGGCTCTCGCTGCCGAGATCTTCCAGGAGCAGCAGTCCATCGCCCATATCGGCGGCGAAGATCGCGGGGGCGGAGAAGCCGGCGGCGCGGATCGCCTCATCCATGGCGATGAAGGGACGGACATCGATGGCGCGGTGGGCGACCTCGTCATAGGTGCCGCCGCCCGGAAGCGGCGGTCCGGGCGCACGGGCCGGCGCATTCATGAGCACCGCGCTCTCGCCCGCGCCGAAGGTCTCGGGGCGAGAGATACGCTCATAGGCCCGCGTCGAGGCATCGCCCTGCAGATGGCGCCGTGCGGCGCCCGGCCAGCCCGAGCGATCGAGGAAGCAGCGGACGGAGAGCGTACGGGCAATCCGCTCCGGCCAGTCGCCTGGTGTATCGATCGTCGCAACGCGGCCCTCGCCCTCGTCTTCGAGACGGATGCGGAGCGCGCCGGCCGGCAGCATCGAACCGCCGCGCTCGGGCCATTCGACCAGCGCCGCGCCAAGGCCGAGCGCCTCGTCGAGGCCGAGTTCGTCGATCTCGCCGGCGTCGGCGATGCGGTAGAGATCAAAATGGGAAAGCGTCAGGCGCAGCGGATAGGATTGCACCAGCGTGAAGGTCGGGCTGGGCACGTCGAGCGTTTCGTCGTCGGCAACCGCGCGGATCAACGATCGCGCCAGGGTCGATTTTCCAGCACCCAGATCGCCCGAGAGCAGGACCAGATCGCCGGGCTTCAGGATCGCCGCGATGTCCTCGCCGAGGCGGCGTGTGGCAGCCTCATCGGCCAGTGCCAGGCGAAGGATCGCGCCGCTCATTCCGCGGCTTCAGCCATCGTCGCCGGGCGGGTCGGCAAGCGGACGGTGACGGTCGTGCCGCGGCCTTCCTCCGAATCGATCGCGACGGTGCCGCCATGCAGCTCGACGAAGCTCTTGACGATGGCAAGGCCCAGCCCCGCACCGCCCCGGGCTGCGCCCGATGTCCGGCTCTCGAAGCGGTCGAATACCTGACGGATGAACTCCGGCGAGATGCCAGGGCCTTCGTCGGCGACGGTGAATTCGACGGCCGCGCCATTGCGCTTGGCCGTGAGCACGACGCGGCTGTCGGTCGGCGAGAAGCCGACGGCATTGGACAGGAGATTGTAGAGGATCTGGCGGACGCGCTTCTCGTCGCCGACGAACGAGCCGATATCTGGCGCGATGCTCGTCTCCAGGCGGATGCGCGATTCGACCAGCCTATCGCGCACGCCTTCCGTCGCCGCAGAGATCGTCGCCGCGACGTCGACATCGCCAAGTTCGAGCGCGATGATCCCGGCATCGACGGTGGCGAGGTCGAGAATGTCGTTGACGATGGCGAGCAGCGCGCCGCTTGAGGAGAGGATGTAGCCGGTATATTCGCGCTGCTTGTCGTTGAGCGGGCCGACGCCGTCGTCGGAAAGTAGCTGCGTGAAGCCGATGATGTTGGTGAGCGGCGAGCGCAGCTCATAGGACACATGCTGGATGAAGGCGTTCTTGAGCCCGTCCGCCGCCTCCAGCGCCTCGTTCTTCTCGGTCAGCGCCCGGGCGACGCGCACCGAATCGCTGACATCGACGAAGGTGACCATGGTCTGGCCGTTCGGCAGCGGGATGGTGGCATAGTCGAGCATATGCCCGTCGCGACGCTCCATGCGCCCACTGCGGGCGGCGCGCCGGTCGCCGACCCCGATCACGTCGGCGGTCAGATTGGCCCAATCCGCCGGCTGGTCGTGGAAGCGTCGGCAGGCACGCACGATCTCGCCGACATGCGGCCGATCGGCCAGGAAATCGGCGCCGAGCTGCCAGATCTCGGCGAAGGCGGGATTGTTGAGGCGCAGCCTTCCGTCGGATCCGAAGACGACGACGCCTTCCGAGAGATGGTCGAGCGTCTCGCCCTGGACCTGGATCAGCGCATTGTAGCGGCTTTCAAGGTCGAGTCGTTCCGTGACGTTCTCGTAGATCCACGTCATGCCGCCTTGCGGATGCGGATTGGAGAGCACGCGCAGCGTCTGTCCGTCCGGCAGATGCCACCAATGTTCACGGGTGTCGACCGATTGATAGGCTGCGAGCAATTCCTTGCGCCAACTCTTGAAATCGGCCTGCTCGGGCAGTCGGCGGCCGGCACGCATCGCGTCCAGCACCGCGCTTTCATCCGGCATGGCGGCCAGGAAGGCGTCGTCGAGGCCGAACAGCGAGCGGAAGGCGGCATTGTAGGACCGCAGCCGCCGGTCGGCGCCGAAGATCGCCACCGCGGTCGCCAACTGATCGAGCGTGCGCGCATGGAATTCGACGAGGCGCCGCATCGTGCTCTGCAGCGTCTCAAGTTCCGTGACGTCGACGGCGATGCCGGCACTGCCGGCCTCGGACACGACATCGACGACATCGAAGGCCCGCCTGGCGCCGGCGACAACGATCGGCAATCGGCCCGAGAAGAAGGGCCCGGCGGCATGGGCGCGGATGATCGCCTGGCGTCCGGCTGTGTCGAGCAGCTCGGCGCCTCGCTCGGCGGCGTCCTCGGGATCGGGCGCCTCGACCGCGCGGGCAAAGGCGGCGTTCACCCATTCGAGCCGGCCATCGCGATTGCGGATCCAGGCTGGCATGTCTGCCGCCTCGAACAGCGCTCGCATGGCGCCGACCTCGAGGGAAAGGCGGCGATGGCGCGATTCCAGCTCGGCGAGCGTCAGACGGTCGCCGGTCAGGTCGCGGAAGCGGGCGACGGCGCGGCCGGCGGATGTGCGCCCCGTCACTTCGACGACCGTCCCGCTTCGCGTGTCGAGCGCCAGCGTGAATGTCTCGCCGCGTCCGCGCAACCGCTCGATCGCGGCGTCGAGGCGCGAGGCCGAGGCCGGCGGCAGCCAGGTGCCGAAGGCCAGGAAATTCGACCGGTCGACCGGCGCACCGCAAATCTCCGGCAGGCGTCCCATGACCAAAGGCGCCTCGCCGGCGCCACTCCAGGCGACGAGGCGCTGATCGTCGACATCGACGAGAGCCTCGGCCCGGTCGGCCGCAGAGCGAAGGTCAGCGAGGCGAAGGCGGAGCGCCGCGTTGTCGCGCTCGGCTCTACGGCGGGCTCGCAGCACCACGACGACGCTTAGGATCGAGAACAGGACGACGCCGAGGCTGGCGGACAGTGCCACGACGCCGGACGGCCCGGAGAGAGCTGTGGACGAGAGCGCGTCGGCGGCCGAGGCGGTCGATCCGGGTATGAAAAGGAGCGAGGAAGCGAGCATCGGAGAGCCGAGCGCCGTCCGAATCCTCGTCGATTTCCTGCGATGCCAAAGCATGCAACAGGCCTTTCCGCCGTCAGAGCTATTGAGATCAAGCCGCTTCCTATGCCGATCACAAACTCCGGCTACGCGCGAATCACCCTAATGTAGCGGCTTGGGGAATCACCTGGGAAGTCGATCGGTCCGAGAAAAAGATCGACGGTAGGATCATCACGAGCCGATCGATTGTCGGCCGACTATGGTTAATCATTCGTAAAGACTAAATATCAATATACAGTGTATCAGAATAGATAAACCACTATGGATAGATTGGCGCGCGGCGCTGATCCAAAATGGCTCTTGAGGTGCGGCGGAGCGACGCCGGCCCATCGGCCGGCGCCGTCCTGGCAGCTTACGCGACCATGCCCGGCGCGGCGTTGACAACCTCGTCGTCGACATAGGCCGAGAACTTCTCGAAGTTCTTCAGGAACATGCCGACGAGCCGCGCCGCCTGCGCATCATAGCCGGCCTTGTCCTGCCAGGTCTTGCGCGGATGCAGGAGATGCGGCTCGACACCGGCGACGTCCGTGGGAACCTGGAAGCCGAAGGTGCGGTCGAGATAGAACCGGCCCTGGTCGAGCGATCCATCAAGGGCCGCGGCGAGCAGCGTACGGGTCGCCTTGATCGGCATCCGCCGTCCGGTGCCGTAGGCGCCGCCGGTCCAGCCGGTATTAACCAGCCAGCAGGAGACGCCGTGCTCGGCGATGAGTTCGCGCAGCAGATTGCCATATTCGGCCGGATGACGCGGCATGAACGGGGCGCCGAAGCAGGTCGAGAACGTCGCCTGCGGCTCGCTCACGCCCTTCTCGGTTCCCGCGACCTTGGCCGTGTAGCCGGAGAGGAAATGATACATGGCCTGCGCCGGGGTCAGCCGAGCGATCGGCGGCATCACGCCGAAGGCATCGGCCGTCAGCATGACGATGACCTTCGGGTGGCCGCCGCGGCCCGTATCGCTGGCATTCGGGATGAAGTCGAGCGGATAGGCGGCGCGGGTGTTCTCGGTCTTCGACGCATCGTCAAAGTCGGGAACGCGGGTAACCGGGGCGAGCGGCACGTTTTCGAGTACCGTCCCGAAGCGCTTGGTGGTCGCATAGATCTCCGGCTCGGCCTCGGCCGAGAGGCGGATCGTCTTGGCGTAGCAGCCGCCTTCGAAGTTGAAGACACCCTGCGGACCCCAGCCATGCTCGTCGTCGCCGATGAGCGTGCGCGCGGGATCGGCCGAAAGCGTCGTCTTGCCCGTGCCGGAAAGGCCGAAGAACACGGCCGTGTCGCCCTCGGGGCCGATATTGGCCGAGCAGTGCATCGGCATGACGCCCTTCGCCGGCAGGGTGAAGTTCAGATAGGTGAAGACGGCTTTCTTGATCTCGCCGGCATAGGAGGTTCCGGCGACCAGCACGATGCCGCGGGAGAAATCGCAGGCGATCATCGTCTCGGTGCGGGCGCCGTGGCGCTCGGCGCTCGCCTTGAAGCTGGGCAGGTCGAGAATGGTCAGCTTCGGCACGAAGGTCTTCAGCGCCGCGACATCCGGACGGATCAGGAGATTGCGGATGAAGAGCGAATGCCAGGCCTTCTCGGTGAAGACGCGCACATTGACGCGCTCGGTCGGATCGGCGCCGCCGAAAAGGTCCTGCGCGAACAGTTCGCGATTGGCCGCATGCGACAGCATATCGGCATAGAGCGTATCGAAATGCGCCGCGGACAGCGGCTTGTTGTTGTCCCACCAGACAGTCGCCTCGGTGGCGGCGTCGCGCACGATGAACTTGTCCTGCGGCGAACGGCCGGTATGGACGCCGGTCTCGACCGTCAGCGCGCCATCGGCGGTCAGGCGACCCTCGCCGCGGCGCAATGACTGTTCATAGAGCTCGGGCGCCCCGTAGTTCCAATAGAGACCGGCAAGCCACTTCAGGCCGAAGCGATCGGCGCCGAAAGAAGGATTGAAAATGCCGTTCTCGGTCACAGTATATTCTCCTCGGTAAGGACGCCGGCGGACGGGTCCTCGCTACGGGCGATGCGATACGGATTTCCCGATCGCGCGGGCGCTCGGCCCAGCTCCGGAACCTAGGGTGGCCAAGGATTTTTTCGCAAGCAGAACAATGGGGTACCCAGCCTCGGCAGCCCATAAAATCGATTGAATCGGGTGCGACCAAGCAACGCGGTTAAGCGTCTGGATTGTTTGGTTTCCAAATAAAAGCAAACAGATCGCAATCCGCGTCGAATATTGCGAGGTGGCTTTTCTTGGCCTCAGGCGCGTTCCCGCGCCTCCTTGGCGAAGTTCTTGAGATAGCCGCCGGCCTCCGCGACGGTTCGGGCGCGCGCGGGATAGTCAAGGCGCGCCCTCTTTTCCGAAAAGGCCAGATCGATGCCGTCCGGATCGCTGCCGGTCATGCGCCAGTTCGCGGGCTCCAGCCCGAGCAGTTTGACGGCATAGAAGCCGATCGCGTCGGCGTGGTCCGCGTTCATATGCTCGACGACCATCTTTTCGCCCGCCAGCACGTCGCCGCAATCCGAATGGTCGGGCAGAAGCTCGTCGGGGGCAATCGCAACGATCCGGCCGAATCCGGCGACGAGATGGGAGCCGGAGACCTCGAAGCGGTAGGTGTGGAAGTCGGCGAAGCTCGTGGTGCTGTCGCCATGCATCTGCTGGTAGCGCCAGAGCGCCGCTTCGTCGTCCGTCGGCGCCAGCCGGCCCGTCAGGGTAAGCCGCGAGCCGGCAAGCGGGTTGCCGCTCTCGCCGCCGGGGGCAACGAAAAGCAGCGAGGCGCGCGGATCGCGCTTCAGGTTTTTCGCATGGACGGCGAGATCGGAAAGCGACAGCACCGGACGAAGGTCCGGCATCGTGGCAAAGGTCACGAGGCTGACAAACGGGGCGCCGGTCTCGTCGAGCGTCCCCAGGCTGGCGGAGCGCGCATTCCGGATCACCGACCGGGCCGTCGCTATTGCGTCGAACGAGGTCTCGTCTGCCATGTCTAATCCACCTTTCGCGCCGCTCGAATCCTAAATGATGACTGTTATAATCATCATTTTTATCGGTGGGTCCAGCGTCGCCATGGCGTCGATCGTGGATATCCTATAGGGTCAATGCCACATTTTCCGCGTATTCCTGCGACCTTAACGCGGTTGCCGGCCGTGTTGGCCGGATTCTCGTCCACGTGGCCGAGAAGAGCAGCGTAGCGGAACAACCGCCGGGAGACGTCATTTCATGCCGACGATTGCCCTCGTCGATGATGATCGCAACATTCTTGCGTCTGTATCCATCGCGCTCGAATCGGAAGGCTACCGTGTCCAGACTTATACGGACGGTGCTTCCGCGCTGGATGGCTTTCAGCAAAGTCTTCCCGATCTTGCCATCCTCGACATCAAGATGCCGCGTATGGACGGGATGGAGCTTCTGCGCCGCCTGCGCCAGCGCACGGATCTTCCCGTCATCTTCCTGACCTCGAAGGATGACGAGATCGACGAATTGTTCGGCCTGAAGATGGGCGCCGACGACTTCATCAAGAAGCCGTTCTCGCAGCGCCTTCTGGTCGAGCGGGTCAAGGCGGTGCTCCGCCGCTTCCAGCCGCGCGACGCGGCGCCTGTGCCCGGCAAGGTGCCGGACGCGGCGAAGAATCTCGATCGTGGTGCTCTCTCCATGGATCAGGAACGCCATACCTGCACCTGGAACGGCGAGCCGGTGACGCTCACGGTGACGGAGTTCCTGATTCTCTACGCCCTCGCCCAGCGCCCTGGGGTGGTGAAGAGCCGCAATGCGCTGATGGACGCCGCCTATGACGATCAGGTCTATGTGGACGACCGGACCATCGATAGCCATATCAAGCGCCTGAGGAAGAAGTTCAAAGCCGTCGACGACGATTTCGACATGATCGAGACGCTCTACGGCGTCGGCTACCGCTTCAAGGAAGCGTGACGGGCCGATCGCGGGAACGGATGGAGGAATGACGGCGAGCCTCGACGAGCAGCTTCCCGTCCGCAATCCGCCGCGGCGCTTGCGGCTGCGGCTGTGGCGGCGTCTCGGCGCGCGCATGCTGCGCTCGGTCGGGCCGCATCTCTTTTCGAGCCTGACGCGGCGGATCGTCGTCCTTAACCTCGCGGCGCTGATCGTTCTCGTCTCCGGCATCCTGTATCTGAACCAGTTCCGCGCCGGCCTGATCGACGCGCGGCTCGAGAGCCTTCTGACGCAGGGCGAGATCATCGCCGGGGCGATCGCCGCTTCGGCGAGCGTCGAGACCAACACCATCACGATCGATCCCGACAAGCTGCTGGAACAGCAGGCCGGTGAAAACCTGGCGCCGGGCCTCAATCAAGTCGAGGGTCTCGATTTCCCGATCAATCCGGAACGCGTGGCGCCGGTGTTGCGGCGCCTGATCTCGCCGACGCGCACGCGCGCCCGCATCTATGACCGCGACGGCAGCCTGATCCTCGATTCCTCCAATCTCTATTCCCGCGGCCAGGTGCTGCGCTTCGACCTCCCGGCGACGGCGGAGGACGAGCCGGCCCTGTTCGATCGCATCTGGGAATGGGTGAAGATCCATCTGCAGCGCGATGATCTGCCGATCTATCACGAACTCGCGGGCCTCTCCGGCAAGGACTATCCGGAGGTCGCGACGGCCCTTGTCGGCAGTCCGTCCTCGATCGTGCGCATTACCGAGCGCGGCGAACTGATCGTGTCCGTCGCCGTGCCGATCCAGCGCTATCGATCGGTGCTCGGGGTGCTGCTGCTCTCGACCCAGGGCGGCGATATCGATGCGATCGTTCACGCCGAGCGCATGGCGATCGTGCGCGTCTTCCTGGTCTCGGCAGCCGTCGTCGTCGTCCTGTCGATCCTGCTGGCCGGCACCATCGCCGCGCCGCTCCGCCGCCTCGCCGATGCGGCCGACCGCGTACGCCGCGGCGCCTCCTCGCGCCCGCAGATCCCCGACTATTCGAGCCGGCAGGACGAGATCGGCCATCTTTCGGTGGCGCTACGCGAGATGACGCAGGCGCTCTTCAACCGCATCGAGGCGATCGAGAGCTTCGCGGCCGATGTCAGTCACGAACTGAAGAACCCGCTGACATCGCTTCGCAGCGCCGTGGAGACGCTGCCGCTCGCCAAGACGGCGGCGTCGAAGGCACGGCTCAACGAGATCATCCAGCATGACGTCCAGCGGCTGAACCGCTTGATCAGCGACATCTCCGACGCCTCGCGCCTCGATGCCGAGCTGGCCCGCCAGGACGCGCTGCCGGTGGATGTCGCGAAGATTGCCGATGCGGTGGTCTCGATCGCGCGCGAAATCGCATCGCCGGAAGGGCCGCAGATCCGCCTCGAGGTTGCCAAGGCGGAGACGCCCGATGCCTATGTCGTGCTCGGCCATGACGGGCGCCTCGGCCAGGTCTTCACCAACCTTCTCGACAATGCCCGCTCCTTCACGCCGAAAGAGGGCCATGTCCGGGTCAGCGTGAAGCGCAGCGGCGCCTTCGTCGATATCGTCGTCGAGGATGACGGGCCGGGAATCGGCGCCGACCAGATCGAGCGCATCTTCGAGCGCTTCTATACCGATCGCCCCGAGCAGGAGGCGTTCGGGCAGAATTCCGGCCTTGGCCTTTCCATTTCCAAGCAGATCGTCGAGGCCCATCGCGGCCGCATCTGGGCGGAGAATGTGGGTCGCTCCGGGGCCGAGAAAGGCTTGGCGCATGGCGCGCGCTTCACCGTGCGCCTGCCGGCGGCGTCGGCCTGACACCATGGGACAAACGCCAAAAGCCTTACCGGCGACGGTCCATGCCTCGGCAATTCAAGTCGAGGGGCGCGGCGTGCTGGTGCGGGGCCAGAGCGGCAGCGGCAAGTCGTCGCTCGTCCTCGCCCTGCTCATCGCCGGTCGGGACGACTGCCGCCTGATCGCCGACGACCGCGTCGTCCTGGCCGCTGAGGCGGGCCGGCTTTTCGCGTCGCCGCCGGAGCCGCTGGCTGGCCTGATCGAGGTGCGTGGCCAGGGGATCCTTCGCCAACCCTATCTATCTTCAGCGGAAATCGGTCTCGTCGTCGACCTGCAGCCCGTCGAACTCTGTTCCCGCTTGCCATCGGCGGCAGCGGCGGAAATCGAGATTGAAGGGGTCCGCCTCAGGCGCATGGCCTTGCCGATCGGGCAGGCCGATGGCTGGGTGCGGGTGTTGGCCGCCATCCGCTTTCCGGCGGTTCCAGTTTAGGATGACTGAAAAATCCATGATCCACGCGCCCGCTTTTTTCTTGCGTTGCGGCATCGTTCGGTCAAGATGCGGAGCCGTTCGGCGGGCCTCCACCCGCCCTGCTACCGGAAAGGTCCGGCTTCGGACAGCCATTCGGCCCGCAGGGCGTCGAGCAACGAGAACAACAGGTAATCGAAGGGCATGATCGGGCTCGTCCTTGTCACCCACGGCCAGCTCGCCACCGAGTTCCGCGCCGCCCTGGAGCACGTCGTCGGCCGCCAGAGCCAGATCGAGACGATCGCGATCGGTCCGGAGGACGATATGGAGCGCCGGCGTCAGGACATCGTCGATGCCGTCAAAGGCGTCGATGACGGCAGCGGCGTCATCCTGCTCACCGACATGTTCGGCGGCACCCCGTCCAACCTCGCCATATCGGTGATGGAAGCCGGCCGCATCGAGGTCATCGCCGGCGTCAATCTGCCAATGCTTATCAAGCTCGCCAGCGTGCGCGGGGAGAAGCCGCTGCAGGCGGCCATCCAGGGCGCTCAGGAGGCGGGACGCAAATATATCAATGTCGCCAGCCAGGTTCTGGCGGGCCAATGAGCGCGACGATGACGGACGACGCCGCACTCTGCCGCGACCTCCCCATCATCAACCGCCGCGGCCTGCACGCCCGTGCCTCGGCCAAATTCGTTCAATGCGCCGACAGCTTCGATGCGGTCATCACCGTCTCGAAGGACCAGAACATGGTCGGCGGCACCTCGATCATGGGCCTGATGATGCTCGCCGCCGGCATCGGCTCCTCCATCCGCGTCACCGCGGAAGGCCCGCAGGCCCAGGAAGCCCTCGACGCGATCGAGAAGCTCCTCGCCGACAAGTTCGGCGAGGAGGAGTAACCCTTCTTTCTTGAACCTTCCCTCAAGGGGAGGGTTCAAGCGGAGCGTGGCACCGGAACGCGAAGCTGCACTCCATCACATAAAGATATCTTTATATCCTGATTGCCGCCGTCCTCTCCCTCCGCTATAAGCGCTGCCAACGCTCAAGCGACAAGGAGATGCGGCTCATGGCCAAGGTGCACGACTACGCGATCAAGGATATTGGACTCGCCGATTGGGGCCGCAAGGAACTGTCGATCGCCGAGACCGAGATGCCGGGGCTCATGAGCGTTCGCGCCGAGTTCGGTCCGACGCAGCCGCTGAAGGGCGCGCGCATCGCCGGTTCGCTGCATATGACGATCCAGACGGGCGTGTTGATCGAGACGCTGAAGGCGCTCGGCGCCGATGTCCGCTGGGCCTCCTGCAACATCTATTCGACGCAGGACCACGCCGCGGCGGCGATCGCTGCTTCCGGTACGCCGGTCTTCGCCATCAAGGGCGAGAGCCTCGTCGACTATTGGGATTATACGCACCGCATCTTCGAATGGGCCGATGGCGGCGTTCCGAACATGATCCTCGACGATGGCGGCGACGCCACGGTGCTCATCCATCTCGGCCAGCGCGCCGAGGATGGCGACACCGCCTTCCTGGAACAGCCGGAGAATGAGGAAGAGGAAGTCCTCTTCGCCTCGATCAAGAAACGCCTCGGCACCCATCCAGGCTGGTACGGCAAGATCGCCAGATCGATCAAGGGCGTCACCGAGGAGACGACCACCGGCGTGCATCGCCTCTACGAGATGCAGAAGCAGGGCAAGCTGCTCTGGCCGGCCATCAACGTCAACGATTCGGTCACCAAGTCGAAATTCGACAATCTCTATGGTTGCCGCGAATCGCTGGTCGACGGCATCCGTCGCGGCACCGACGTCATGATGTCGGGCAAGGTCGCCATGGTCGCCGGCTTCGGCGATGTCGGCAAGGGCTCGGCCGCCTCGCTGCGCCAGGCCGGCTGCCGCGTCATGGTTTCGGAAGTCGATCCGATCTGCGCCCTGCAGGCGGCGATGGAAGGCTATGAGGTCACGACCATGGAAGATGCGGCGCCGCGCGCCGACATCTTCGTCACGGCCACCGGCAATGTCGATGTCATCACGATCGAGCATATGCGGGCCATGAAGGACCGCGCGATCGTCTGCAACATCGGCCATTTCGACAGCGAGATTCAGATCGCCGCGCTGCGGAACCTGAAGTGGAACAACGTCAAGCCGCAGGTCGACGAGATCGAGTTCGCCAGCGGCAAGCGCATCATCCTTCTGTCGGAAGGGCGCCTGGTCAATCTCGGCAATGCCACCGGTCATCCGAGCTTCGTCATGTCGGCGTCCTTCACCAACCAGACGCTGGCACAGATCGAACTCTGGACCAAGCCCGGCCATTATGAGCGCAAGGTCTACACGCTACCGAAATATCTCGACGAGAAGGTCGCGGCGCTGCATCTGGCCAAGATCGGCGTCAAGCTGACCAAGCTGTCGGAGAAGCAGTCGTCCTATATCGGCGTCGCCGAAACGGGTCCGTTCAAGCCGGAACATTACCGCTACTGAGCGGGGGCTTCCGAGCCGGAATAGTAATGGGGCCGTCCGAGAGGGCGGCCCTTTTTTCGTCGTGGCCCGGGTGCAGCGTCGTGGAGCTGGTCTGGAAAGAAGCCTCGTGCAAGATTCGGGTGTCGTCGTCGACGCCGGCTTCCTAGATTGGCAACGTAGACACGGGACACGACGCCAATGCTGAACATCCCCGCCGCCCTTGCCGCCTGCGAGCCCATGCCGCTCCTGACGCCGGAGGCCGATTACGAGATCGTCCGCCGCGCCATCGAGTTTCTGTCGGAACGCTGGCGTGAGCAGCCGTCGCTGGAGCGCGTGGCCAAGCATGTCGGCATGAACCCGCTGTCGCTGCAGAAGCTGTTCACGCGCTGGTGCGGCCTGTCGCCGAAGGCCTTCATCCAGGCCCTGACCCTCGACCATGCCCGTGCCCTGCTCGCCGCCGATGCGTCGATCCTCGATACGAGCTACGAGGTCGGCCTTTCGGGGCCGGGCCGGCTGCATGACCTCTTCGTCACCCATGAGGCGATGAGCCCGGGCGCCTACAAGGCGCGCGGCGAGGGCGTCATCATGAAATGGGGTTTTCATGGCTCGCCCTTCGGCTATGCGCTGATCATGGTCTCGGACCGCGGCCTCGCCGGACTCGCCTTCGCCGATCCGGGCGAGGAGCGCGCGGCGCTGCTCGACATGCAAAGCCGCTTCCCCTGCGCGACCTATGAGGAAGACCAGCAGGCGACGGCGCCCTACGCGGCACGCATCTTCGAGCCCTCGCGCTGGCGCGAGGATACGCCGCTCCGGATCGTGTTGATCGGCTCGGATTTCGAGGTGCGGGTGTGGGAGACGCTTCTGTCCGTGCCGCTCGGCCATGCCGCGACCTATTCGCAGATCGCCGAGAAGGTGGCGAACCCCAAGGCGGCGCGGGCGGTGGGTGCCGCGGTCGGGCGAAACCCGATCTCCTTCGTCGTGCCCTGTCACCGCATCCTCGGCAAGTCTGGCGCGCTGACCGGCTATCATTGGGGCCTGACGCGCAAGCGCGCCATCCTCGGCTGGGAGCAGGGCGTCGTCAGCCAGCCGGCGGAGGGCGACGAGGCTTGATCGCGGCAGCGCTTCGATCGTAAAGCCGGGCGGTCACCTTCGTTCAGGGGTCGCCCGGGAAATAGTCATGACAGCGCGCCATCTCTTTATCTTGGGGCTGGGCTATTCGGCCAGCGCCTTCGTGCGGCGGGTCCGGGGCGACTATGCCTCGATCGGCGGCACGGTGCGTTCGGCGGAAAAGGCAAGGCGGCTGCGCGCCGAGGGGATCGATGCGCTGGTCTTCGACGGAGTGACGCCGAGCCCAGCCATCGGCGAGGCGGTTCGCCGCGCCACGCATCTCGTTCAATCCATCGCGCCGGACTCGAGCGGCGATTCCGCGCTGCGGCTCTATCGCGACGCCATCCTCGCCGCGCCCGATCTCGCCTGGATAGGATATCTTTCCACGGTTGGTGTCTATGGCGATCAGGGCGGCGGCTGGGCCGACGAGGCAAGCCCGCCCAATGCCGTCTCCGAGCGGGCGCGCAACCGCGTCGAGGCCGAGGCCGCATGGACCGCGCTCGGCGAGGAGAAGGCCATTCCCGTCGGTCTTTTCCGCTTGGCCGGCATCTATGGGCCGGGCCGCAACACCTTCGTCAACTTGGCTGAGGGAACCGCGCGCCGGCTGGTCAAGCCAGGGCAGGTGTTCAACCGTATCCATGTCGACGATATCGCCGCCGTGCTGGAAGCGGCGGCCGATCAGCGTGCGGGCGGTATCTTCAACGTCACCGACAACGAGCCCGCGCCGCCGCAGGACGTCGTCGCCTTCGCAGCGAGCCTCGCCGGCTATCCGCCGCTGCCGGATATCCCCTTCGAGAACGCCCAGCTCTCGCCGATGGCGCGATCCTTCTATGCCGACAACAAGCGCATCGCCAATGGCGCGCTCAAGTCCCGGCTTGGGGTGGAGCTGAAATATCCGACCTATCGCGATGCTCTGAGCGCGCTGTGGGACAGCGGAAGCTGGCGAGGTTAGCCCCCATAGCGCTCCGTGCGGATCGTCTCCGGGGCAAGCCCGGCCGCGATGGCAAGGTCCGACGCGGCGCCGACAAAGGGATTGGAACCGCAGATATAGGTGATCCAGGAGGTCTCCTCGGCAATCGCCTCCAGAATTCGGTCGGCGTCGATGCGGCCGAAATGGAGGCCGGGCCGGGCCGATTCACGGGTCAGGTTCACGATCAGGCGGAAATTGCGGTCCTTGTCGCGGCGGTGGAACAGTTCCTCGCGCCAGATGAGATCGTCATAGCGCCGCGCTGAATAGATGAGCACAGCCGGGATCTCCGGCGCGACAATGGCGCGGTGGCGCAGCATCGACATGAGCGGCACCAGCCCCGAGCCCCCGCCGATCAGGAGAATGGGGCCCCCGATCGAGACGTCCCATATGAAATGACCGCCGATCGGCCCTCTGAGCTCGATCGTATCGCCGACCTCCACCACCTCATGGAAGAAGGGCGAGACCTCGCCATTGCGCATTTCCTCGATCGCGAGTTCGATCGTGCCGCTTCCATCCGGTGCGGAACCGATTGAATAGGAACGCTGGGCAGAATAGCCGTCAGGAGCGGTCAGGCGGACATCGACATGCTGGCCGGCGCGGAAGCCGCCCCACCGCTCGGGACGCAGGCGGAACGATTTTACAGTCGGCGTCTGGGCCTCGATCGCCTCGACGACAGCGCTTTGCCATTCGAGCCGCCGGGGCCGTGCGGATGCATCCAACAGGGGCTCAGTCACCGGTGAAACGCTGCTCGCGCCACGGGTCGCCATACATGTGATAGCCGCGAAGCTCCCAGAATCCGGCCTCGTCGCGCTTGGTGAACTGCAATCCGGTCAGCCATTTGGCCGACTTCCAGAAATAGAGATGCGGCACCAGCAGCCTCGCCGGCCCGCCATGGTCCGCTGTGATCGGCTGGCCCTCATATGCCGTCGCCACCATCGCCTTGCCGCCGACGAGATCGGCCGTCGGCACATTGGTGGTGTAGCCGTCATGGCCATGGGCGAGCGTCCATTCGGTCGGCGCCTCGATCCCCGCCTCGGCGAGAATGTCGTCGATCATCACGCCGCTCCAGGCGGTGTTGAACTTCGACCATTTGGTGACGCAATGAATGTCGCGCGTCAGCTTCACATGCGGCAGCTTCGCGAATTCATCCCAGTTCCACGTCGCGACCGGCTTCACGCCGTCCTTGATCGTGAACGACCACTTGTCGAGCGCGACATGTGGCGTCGGCCCGGCCGAGAGGACCGGAAAATCCTCGGTCAGATATTGTCCGGGCGGCAGGCGGTTGCCGATTTCGTCGGTCGGCCGCCTGCCGACAAATCCGCGCGTCGCCATCGTCTTCTCCTATTCGCGTGGGGCACTGTCAGGCGATCGTCGCGACCGCCGATAGCATCTTGTCGAGATCCTCCGGCCGCGAAAGGCGGTGGCCGGCATCCTTGATCAGCGTCAGCACGACATCGTCCTGCGCCAGATGCGAGACCAGATCCACCGCGTGGCTCCAGGGAACCTCCTCGTCGAGGACGCCTTGAATGATATGGACGGGCGCGCCGATGGCAATGGGTCCGCCGCCAAGAAGATGGCGTTTGCCATCCTCTATCAGCCGTTTTGTGATGACATAGGGCCGCTCGGAATAGGCGCTCGGCAACCGCCAGCGCCCGGTTGTCTCCAGCTCGGCGCGAGCCTCGGCGCTCATATGCGGCAGGATGAGATCCTGCGTCATGTCGATGGCGGGGGCGAGCAGCACCAGCCCCGCGATCCGTCCGCCCTGCGCGCGGGCATCGGCCAGCGCCAGCAGCACGGCGATCCAGCCGCCCATCGACGAGCCGACCAGGATCTGCGGGCCCTTGGCGACGTCGCCCAGCACCGTCGCCGCCTCTTCCAGCCAGCGCGAGATCGTGCCGTCCTCGACGTTTCCGCCCGATTGGCCGTGGCCGGAATAGTCGAACCGGATCATCGCCCGGCCGGTGCGCTCGGCGAAGGCGTCCAGTGCCTCGGCCTTGGCGCCCCGCATGTCGGACATGAAGCCGCCGAGAAAGAATATCTCGGGGCCTTCGCCCTCGCGGCGCAGGAACGCGACCTGCCGCGCATCCACCCCGCTTCCCACCGTCAGCTCACCTTGGAAAGGCGCCATAGGATCCCCATCTTCACGTTTCGTGGCGTTTCGCGCGGAAAACCATGCTTGCGGTTGACTTTCGCGACTCATTCGCTGATTTTCAACGACATGTTCGGGCAGGCTGAGCCCCGAACCGGCCGGTGATAACCTCGCGTCAAGGACGTCGGGGCTGCTCGTGTCGGTTTTGTGGCCGTTTCGGCCTTGCCTTCGATCCATCGTGAGAGGAGTCTCTTCCATTCGTCGTCCCTTCAAAGCGCCGCTGCCCACCAAGGACGGGCCGCGTATCAACCGCGAAATCCGCGGAATCCGTGATGTCCAGCTGATCGACCAGGACGGCCAGAACGTAGGGCCCACGCCGCTCGATGAAGCGCTGGCCATGGCGGCAGAGGCCGGACTCGACCTTGTCGAGATCTCGCCCAATGCCGAACCCCCGGTCTGCAAGATCCTCGATTTCGGCCGCTTCAAATACCAGTCGCAGAAAAAGGCCAACGAGGCCCGCAAGAAGCAGAAGATCGTCGAGGTCAAAGAGATCAAGATGCGCCCTGCCATCGACGATCACGACTATGACGTGAAGATGAAGGCGATCAAGCGCTTCTTCGAGGAAGGCGACAAGGTCAAGCTGACCCTGCGCTTCCGCGGCCGCGAGATGGCGCACCAACATCTCGGCATGAAGCTTCTGGAGCGCGTCCGCGACGAGACGGCCGAGATCTCCAAGGTCGAAGCCGAGCCGAAGCTTGAGGGCCGCCAGATGATCATGGTGCTGGCGCCGCGCTGACCCGGGCTCGCTGTTCGCTTTGCGATCCGGCTGTTTTCAGCCGGCTATCCAGCATTGTGCTTGTGCTGAAGGGCGGCGGCGGTTATAACGCCGCCGTTTCCGAGCCGCCCGGCGAGAGGAACGCCATTCCGGCGATTTCTCCGGGCATGCCGTGTCGGCTCACGAAGGCTTCCATGCCGAAGACGCCGCCGCACCACCCGTTTGACGACGGGCGGATCGGCGGATTTATCTTTCGGCGCAGATCTAAGGATATGCAAAATGCCCAAGTTGAAGACCAAGAGCGGAGCGAAGAAGCGCTTCAAGCTCACGGCCACCGGCAAGGTGAAGACGGCTCAGGCCGGCAAGCGGCACGGGATGATCAAGCGTTCCGCCAAGTTCATCCGCAATGCGCGTGGCACCACGACGCTTTCGGATGCGGATGCCAAGATCATCAAGCAGTTCCTGAACGGCTGAACGCCCCTTACCGGAGAATTGAATCATGTCGCGAGTTAAGCGCGGCGTTGCCGCGCACGCCAAGCATAAGAAGGTCCTCAAGAGGGCCAAGGGCTTCTACGGCCGCCGCAAGAATACGATCCGTACGGCCAAGGCCGCGGTCGACAAGGCTGCCCAGTACGCGTTCCGTGACCGCAAGGCCAAGAAGCGCTCCTTCCGTGGTCTCTGGATCCAGCGCATCAACGCTGCCGTCCGTGAGGTGACTGAGGGCCTGACCTACAGCCGGTTTATCGACGGCCTCGCCAAGGCTGGTATCGAGGTCGACCGCAAGGTGCTGGCCGAGCTCGCGATCAGCGAGCCCGCGGCCTTCAAGGCGCTGGTCGATCAGGCTGAAGGCGCGCTCAAGGCCGCCTGA
This sequence comes from Kaistia algarum, assembly GCF_026343945.1. Classification (NCBI taxonomy): domain Bacteria; kingdom Pseudomonadati; phylum Pseudomonadota; class Alphaproteobacteria; order Hyphomicrobiales; family Kaistiaceae; genus Kaistia; species Kaistia algarum. The sequence goes on along the minus strand of NZ_JAPKNJ010000001.1, from coordinate 1,863,207 downwards.
CGCCCGGGCCGCCCTGTCAGGGCGGCCGCACCGGACTTTCCGGGGCCGGAACGAGCCTCTCCGTCGCTGCGGCTTGCCGTGGCGCGGGGCGTTTCCGGTGGATCCGGCGAGCTTTCCTCATCGGATCCGTTGTCACTGATCCGGCGCCAGCGGCGCCGCTGAGGGGGTTCCGATGTCCGATCTGGACACGCTCGAGCGTGAATTGCGCGGCGCCATCGACGCGGCCGCCGACGAGCCCGCGATCGAGGCCGTGCGCATTGCCGCGCTCGGCAAGAAGGGTTCCGTTTCCGAGCGTCTAAAGGGCCTCGGCACCATGACGCCGGAAGAGCGCAAGGTCATGGGACCGGCGCTCAACGGCCTGCGTGACCGCATCGCCGAAGCGCTTGTGATCCGCCGCGCCGCGCTGAAATCGGCGGGCCTCGCCGCCCGACTCGCTGCCGAGACGGTCGATGTGACGCTGCCCGTCCGGACGGGCGGCCTGGAGACCGGCCGGATCCATCCGGTGAGCCAGGTCATCGACGAGATCACCGCGATCTTCGGCGATCTCGGCTTCTCCGTCGCCGAGGGCCCGGACATCGAGACGGACCACTATAATTTCACGGCGTTGAACTTCCCCGTCGGCCATCCGGCGCGGGAAATGCACGACACTTTCTTCTTCAATCCGGACGAGAACGGCGAGCGTCTGCTGCTGCGCACGCACACCTCACCTGTGCAGATGCGCGCCATGGAGCAGCTGAAGCCGCCGATCCGCATCATCGCGCCCGGCCGCACCTACCGCATGGACAGCGACCAGACCCACACGCCGATGTTCCATCAGGTCGAGGGGCTGGTCATCGACCGGACGAGCCATATCGGCCATCTGAAATGGCTGCTCGAAGCCTTCTGCCGTGCTTTCTTCGAAGTCGAGAAGGTCGAGATGCGCATGCGGCCGTCCTTCTTCCCCTTCACCGAGCCGTCGATGGAGGTGGATATTCGCTGCCGCCGCATCGGCAACGAGGTTCGCTTCGGCGAGGGCGACGACTGGCTGGAGATTCTCGGCTGCGGCATGGTTCATCCGAACGTGATCCGTTTCGCTGGCCTCGATCCGGACAAATATCAGGGCTTCGCCTTCGGCATGGGCATCGACCGCATCGCCATGCTGAAATATGGCATGTCCGATCTCCGCGCCTTCTTTGACGCCGATCTCCGCTGGCTGTCCCATTACGGCTTCCGCCCGCTGGATATTCCAAGCCTCGTGAGCGGTTTGAGTTCGTAAGGAGAGCGACATGAAATTCACCCTCTCCTGGCTCAAGGAACATCTCGACACCGAGGCTTCCGTCGACGCGATCGCCGAGGGGTTGACGCGGATCGGGCTGGAGGTCGAGGGCGTCGAGGACAAGGCGAAGCAACTCGCGCCGTTCACGATCGCCTATGTCGTCTCGGCCGTTCAGCACCCCAATGCCGACCGGCTGCGCGTCTGCATGGTCGATACGGGCTCGGGCGAGCCGGTGCAGGTCGTCTGCGGCGCCCCGAATGCGCGCACCGGCATGAAGAGCGTGTTCTCGCCCGCCGGCACCTATATTCCCGGCAAGAACATCACGCTTGCTGTCGGCACGATCCGCGGCGTCGAGAGCCACGGCATGCTGTGCTCGGCCGCGGAGCTCGAGCTTTCCGAGGATCATGACGGCATCATCGACCTTCCGGACGACGCGCCGGTTGGCACACCCTATGCCGAGTGGGCCGGTCTCGCCGATCCGGTTATCGACATCGCGATCACGCCCAACCGCTCCGATTGCCTCGGTGTCTACGGCGTCGCGCGGGATCTGGCCGCCGCTGGCCTTGGAACCCTGAAGGACGGCGCGGTCACTCCCGTCGCCGGGACGTTCCCCTGTCCCGTCGGCGTGACGCTCGATTTCGGTGATACGCCCTCGCTCTGCCCGGCCTTCGGCCTACGCCTCGTGCGCGGCGTGAAGAACGGCCCTTCACCGGATTGGCTGCAAGCCAAGCTGCGTGCCATCGGGCTGCGCCCGATCAACGCGCTGGTCGACATCACCAATTATCTGACCTTCGATCGCGGCCGGCCGCTGCATGTCTTCGACGCGGCCAAGGTCCACGGCCATCTCACCGTGCGACGTGCCCGCGACGGTGAGGGCCTGCTGGCGCTGGACGGGCGGACCTATGCCCTCGATCCGTCGATGTGCGTCATCGCCGACGATCATGGCGTCGAATCGCTCGCCGGCATTATGGGTGGCGAGGCCTCGGGCTGTTCCGAAGATACCGTCGACGTCTTGATCGAATCGGCGCTGTGGGAGCCGCTGGCCATCGCGCAGACCGGTCGCAAGCTCGGCATCAATTCCGATGCGCGCTACCGTTTCGAGCGCGGCGTCGACCCGGCCTTCATGCTGCCGGGCCTGGAGCTTGCGACCAAGCTGGTGCTCGACCTTTGCGGTGGGACGCCGAGCGACATCGTCGTCGCCGGCACGGTGCCGCAGCCGCATCGTTCGGTCGCCTTCCCGATCGCCGAGGTGAAGCGCCTTGCCGGCATCGATCCGAGCGAGGACGAGATCCGCGCCGTGTTGACGGCGCTGGGTTTTGGTCTTTCCGGTTCGGCTCCGGTCCTGACGGCCGTGGCGCCGTCCTGGCGGCCTGATATCGACGGCAAGGCGGACCTCGTCGAGGAGGTGATGCGCATCGTCGGCGTCGACCGCGTGCCCTCAACGCCGCTGCCGAAGTCTGATGACGTGACGCGTCCGGTGCTGACGCTGCTGCAGGGCCGCACGCGCCGCGCCAAGCGCATCCTCGCCGCGCGGGGGCTCGTCGAGGCCGTGACCTGGTCCTTCGTTGCCAAGCGGGCCGCGGAAGCCTTCGGCGGCGGCGCTCCCGCGCTGGCGCTGGCCAATCCGATCTCGACCGACATGTCCGACATGCGGCCGAGCCTGCTGCCGGGTCTGCTGTTGGCGGTCCAGCGCAATGCCGATCGCGGCCATGACGATGCGGCGCTATTCGAGGTCGGGCAGGCCTTCCGGGGCACGCGGCCATCCGACCAGATCATCGCAGCCTCCGGCGTTCGCCGCGGCACAGCAGGCGTTTCGGCCGCAGGTCGTCACTGGCAGGGCAAGGCGGCACCGGTCGGCGTCTTCGACGTCAAGGCCGATGCGCTGGCACTGCTCGACTCGCTCGGCGCAGCGGTCGACCGGATGCAGATCGTTCCCGGCGGGCCGGCCTGGTTCCATCCCGGGCGGTCGGCGACGATCCAGCTCGGGCCGCAGAACGTCATCGGCTGGTTCGGCGAATTCCACCCCGCGACGCTGGAAATCCTCGACATCGAAGGACCGGTGGCGGGCTTCGAGATCGTGCTGGGCGCGATTCCCGCGCCCAAGAGTCGCCCGACCCGCACCAAGCCGGCGATCGACCTGACCTCGCTGCAGCCGGTCCGGCGCGACTTCGCCTTCGTGGTCGAGCGTTCGGTCGAGTCGGCGAAGATCGTCAGGGCGGCGCAGTCTGCCGACAAGAACCTCATCGCGGCGGCGAGCATATTCGATCTGTTCGAGGGTCCGTCGATTGGCGCCGACAAGAAGTCGGTGGCGATCGAGGTGACGCTTCAGCCGAGCGAGCGGACCTTGACCGAGGAGGAGATCGACCTGGTCTCGAAGAAGATCATCGTCCAGGTTGCCAAGGCGACCGGTGGGGTGCTGCGGGCCTGATGGGCCCTTGAGAAGACGGCGGACCCGGAATCGGGCCCGGCGGCATACCGTGACTAACCGCGCGGAGACCCCTTCGCACGGTTCTTACGAAACGGGTGCTTGGAATGCCGCGCTATGAAATCCACGGCCATGCGATCATTTCCGACAATGATTGCATCGCCGGTCCGGACGGGCGAATGCCGGATTCGCTGCGCAACGAGACCGACTGGAACTACTTCCAGCTGGAGCTCGATCGGGCGGTCCTGACCGTTCTGGGACGAGGAGGCCACGAGGCCCATCCCAATTCGCGCGGGCGCCGCCGCCTCGTGGTTTCTTCCCGCGTCGATGGGATTGAGCATCGGCCGGATGCCTGGTGGTGGAACCCCGGCCAGGCCTCGCTTGGCGAGGTATTGCGGATTGTGGCCCCGGAAGGCGGTCTGATCGCCGTGCCGGGCGGGCGGCGGGTCAACGATCTTTTCCTGTCCCTCGGCTTCGACGCCTTCCACCTGGTGCGCAAGCGCGGCGTCGTCATCCCGAAGGGCGTGCCAGTGTTCACACGCGTCTGGGTGGCGGGTTCAGCGGAGCGGCTGCTGGCCAGCCACGGCCTTCATCCCGCGACAAGCCGGGACCTCGATCCGGCGGCCCGCGTCTCGCTCACCATCTGGACGAGGTAAGCGAGCCGCGGCCGCGAGGCAGCCTCAATGCAGGCTGACAGCCTCGAGATCGTTCTCGCGGGCGTTCATCACGATCGCCTCGCGACTATCCGAAATCATCAGCGGCGAGCCGGCCGCGTCGAGCAAGGCCCAGAAGTTCTGGCCGGGCTGGACGGCGGGGGCGTTGGGGAAGAACTGGCGGATCTCGTCCGACGACACCGGTCGGACGAACGCGATCTGTCCGTTGCCGAGGCCGGCGAAATTCTCGGGCGTCATGACGTTGCGGGGTTCTGACATAGTTGTCTCCTCGATTGAGCGAGAAAGGGATCGGCGGTCAGTCGCGCGCCGCGATCTCAATTCTTCGGATGATACGCTCGGGCGTCGGCCGGGCTAGGTCGATGGCGAGCAGCCCATCCTTCAGTTCGGCAGAAACGATTTCGATGCCATCGGCGAGGACGAAGGTCTTCTGGAACTGCCGCGCCGCGATGCCGCGATGCAGGTAGATCCGCTCGCGATCGTCGACCTGACGGCCGCGAATGACGAGCTGGTTCTCCTCGACCGTCACATCCAGCGATTCACGAGAGAAACCCGCGACCGCCAGGGTAATGCGAAGGCATTCGTCGTTTGTATCGGTCTTGGCGATCCGCTCGATATTATAGGGCGGATAGCCGTCACCAGACGCCTTGGCGACGCGGTCGAGCACGCGCTCGATCTCGTCGAACCCCAGAAGCAGCGGGCTGGAAAAGCCCGAAACACGCGACATCACAAAGTCCTTCCACCAAGCGACCTTGTCTACGGACCCTATAGGAGGCATCCGGCGGAACGTTTCCGCTTCATCTATATGGTCCGTGCGGACCGGCCTTCAAGAAGCCTCCGACACGGGCCGTTCCCATGTTCCAGAGGACTCGGATCGGAACAATGCGTCGAGTACGGCCATGTTCGCGATCGCGTCATCAATGCCGAAATGCCAGGGACCTGTGCCCGCCACGGCGCGGGAGAACGCCTCCGCCTGCAGGGCATATTGATCGACCGGCGGCAGCGCGATCGTCTCGCCGGGATGGCCGGGGCCGTGCGTATCGATCGTAATGTGAGCCGCCTCGTCGGTCGGCGCAGAAAACGGTGTCGGCATCTCGATCCGGCCGCTGGTTCCCACGATGGCGATGCGCTGGTGACGGAAGGTCTGCGTGGAGACGGTCGCCGACAGCTGCCGTCCCTCGCCGAAATCTGCGAGAAAGCTCGCTGCCCGGTCGGTGCCCATGGCCGGATCGCGGTCGATCAGCGCCAGGACGCGGATCGGTTCGGCGCGAAAGAGGAACCGCGCGGCGGCGACGACATAGCAGCCGATGTCCAGCAGCGCACCACCGCCGGTCTCGACTCGGTTGCGGATATTGGCCGGATCGACATTCAGGAACGAGAAGAAGCCCTGCACCAGACGCAGCGGTCCGATCCGGTCGGCGTCGAGGAGGCGTCGCACCTCGTGCCATTGCGGATGATGGCGAAACATGAAGGCCTCGGCGACGTGCAGCCCTCGGGCCGCCGGCCTGATGGCGGCGATCTCCTCCCGGTTCACGCCCATGGGCTTCTCGCAGAGCACATGCTTGCCCTTCTCAAGAGCCGCGCGGACGGTCACCGCATGGAGATGGTTGGGCAGGGCGTTATAGATGACGTCGATTTCGGGATCGTCCAGCAGCTCGTTGTAGGAGCCGTAGGCGCGGGCGATTCCGAAGGCGTCGGCAAAGCCGCGGGCGTTCTCCAGGGAGCGCGAGGCCACCGCGACGACTTCCGTCGAGGCGCTCTTCAGCAGGGCCGGGACCACGCGCTGCCGCGCGATCCGGGCGGTGCTGAGCACCCCCCAGCGGATGGGACGCGGCGCCGGTTCACCCTCGAGTTTCATCATCCTGCGCTCCTCTGCGTCGTCGCGACCATTCGACCTGTGTCCAGCGTCATTGCAGAAATGAGCGCGCTTCGCTAGGACGGCTGCGAAACCGGAGCGAGGACGCGAGAACCATGACGATCCGACTGCATCGCGGCGACCTGCCCGATCTTTCGCGCTACGACAATTCCGTGGCGATCGATACCGAGACGCTCGGTCTGAACCCGCATCGCGACAGGCTCTGTGTCGTGCAGCTTTCGCCCGGCGACGGCACGGCCGACGTCGTGCAGATTGCGCCTGGCCAGACGACGGCGCCCAACCTGATCCGCTTGCTCACCGATCCCACCATTGTAAAGATCTTCCATTTCGCGCGCTTCGACGTTGCAGTGCTCGGCAAGACCTTCGGCATCACGGTCGCCCCCGTCTATTGCACCAAGATCGCGTCCCGCCTGACGCGCACCTATACGGACCGGCACGGGCTCAAGGATCTGGTCAAGGAGATGCTCGACGTCGATCTCTCGAAGCAGCAGCAAAGTTCCGACTGGGCGGCCGAGACGCTGACGGATGCACAGCTGACCTATGCCGCCTCCGACGTGCTTTATCTCCACGCGCTGAAGAGCCGGCTCGACGAGCGCCTCGCTCGGGAAGGGCGGATCGGGCTCGCTGATTCCTGTTTCCGCTTCTTGCCGACGCGCGCCGCGCTGGATCTTGCAGGCTGGGCCGAAGAGGACATATTCGCCCACTCGTGAGGGTGATGGTCGTCAATCTTCCACAATCGTGTAGGTTAGTGCGTCGCAATATCCGGAGCTCGAATGGTCTCCTTGGACGAATCGCAGAACGCCTATGAAGACGAAGCGTGGCTGGAGCAGTCGCGCGCCGAAATCGCGGCGCGCTATGCGTCGGCTCGGCGCCACACGATGCTTGTCCGTTTCCTGAAATATGCTTTGCCGCTGGCGAGCATCGTTGGCGTCGTCGCGTTCTTTCTCGTTGCCTACATCCTGCCGGAAGGCGTACCGGGCTTCTCCGCCTCGTCCATCGACCTGACGAGCAATTCGATCGTCATGCAGAACCCGCATGTCTCTGGCTTTCTGAGTGGCGGGCGCACCTATGAAATTCGTGCCGACCGCGCCGAGCAGTCGCTGGAGAACACGAAGGTCGTGACTCTGAGCAATATCGCGGCGACCATCGGTTTCGGCGACGGCCAGTCGGCCAAGATACTTGCCCGCACCGGCACCTATTATTCGGACAAGCAGCGCATCGTCCTGACCGACAAGATCACGCTCAACACGACGACGGGCATAACGGGCGAGCTGCAATCGGCCGACATCGACATGACGGCCGGCACGATGACCACCGACCAGCCGATCGATTTCCAGTCCCAGGGCAGCCGGATCCGCGCCGAGCGCGTTCGCGTTGCTGACAAGGGAGAGCGGATATCGTTCACAAACGGTGTTAAAGTGACCTATTCCGTCCCTGACGAATCGAAAACCAAATCGGCCGCTCCTTCCCGGTGAACGAATGACACGATCGAAGCCGACCCCCCGCCTGATACTAGCCCTTTGCCTCGCCGTGCCGTTGATGACGGGCCTGGCCGCTGCCCAGACCACGGGCGAGATGTTCAAGGGTTTCAAGTCCAATTCGGACGGACCCGTGAATGTCGAGGCCGATGCCCTCGAAGTCGCCCAGAAGGACGGCCAGAGGATCTCGACCTTCAGCGGCAATGTCACGGTGACCCGGGGCGACTCCGTGCTGAAAGCCGGAAAGATCGCCATCTATTCGACCGACGAGAAGGCCAGTCCCGCGGCAGCGGCGGCGGCCGCCACGGCGGCGAAAACGGCGGCCAAGCTGAGCGGCGGCGCCGATACGGGCCTACCGGGCGCCGGCAGCTTCACGCGCATCGAGGCGAGCGGAAAAGTCTATGTCAATTCCGGCGACCAGACGGCGACCGGCGACACCGCCGTCGTCGACATGGTCGGCAAGACGGTGACGCTCGCCGGCAATGTCGTGCTGAGCCAGGGCCCGAACGTCATAACCGGCAACAAGCTCGTCTGGGACATGGAGACGGGCAAGGCCCGTATCGATCAGAAGGCGGGCGGGCGTATTCGCGGCGTGTTCACGCCAGGGTCGACGCCTGGTGCTCCCGGCACGCCGGACGCCGCCGCGGCGCCGAAACCGTGACGCGCTGCGTCTTGCGCCAGAGCGCGGCTCGGGAGGTTCGCTGACATGTCCGGCTTTTTCTCCGGCCGCAAGGCGAAGCAAGTCGAATTCGAGGCTGGCGACGAGCCGCAGGCGACCCGCTACGCGCCCGATGCCGGCGGGCCGGGCTGGCTGGTCGCGCACGGGCTCGGCAAGAGCTACCGTCGGCGGCGGGTCGTCTATTCGGCGAGCCTTGCGGTGGCGCGCGGCGAGGCCGTCGGCCTGCTGGGGCCGAACGGCGCCGGCAAGACCACGATCTTCTATATGATCACCGGCCTCGTGCAGGCCGATCAGGGCCGCATCGAGCTTGACGGCCATGACGTCACGCAATTGCCCATGTACCGCCGCGCCCGGCTCGGCATCGGCTATCTGCCGCAGGAGACGTCGATCTTTCGCGGCCTGACGGTCGAGCAGAACATCCGCGCCGTGCTCGAAGTGGTCGAGCCGGATCGCGACAAGCGCGAGGAGGAACTCGATTCCCTTCTCGAGGAATTCCACATTTCGCATCTGCGCCAGTCGCCGGCGATCGCGCTTTCCGGTGGCGAGCGGCGGCGCTGCGAGATTGCCCGGGCGCTGGCCAGCCGCCCCGCCTTCATGCTGCTCGACGAGCCCTTCGCGGGCATCGATCCGATCGCGGTCGGCGACATCCAGGCCCTCGTCCGCCATTTGACGGCGCGTGGCATCGGCGTGCTGATCACCGACCACAATGTGCGCGAGACGCTGGGTCTCATCGACCGCGCCTATATCATCCATTCGGGCGAAGTGCTCATGGAAGGGCGCCCGCACGACATCGTGGCGAGCCCGGAAGTCCGCCGTCTTTATCTCGGCGAGCAGTTTACGCTTTGAAGCCGGCGCGCCTTACGGTACCAAGGAATGGCGACAAGCAATTCCTGGACCAACCGTAGGGCCTGACCGCGTATCCATGTCCTTATCGCCTAAGCTCGAGTTTCGGCAGACCCAGTCGCTGGTGATGACGCCGCAGCTGATGCAGGCCATCAAGCTGCTCCAGCTTTCCAATCTCGATCTCGTTTCCTATGTCGACGCCGAACTGGAGCGCAACCCGCTGCTGGAGCGTGACGAGCGCGATGAGCAGGGTGACATCGCCGCGCCGTCCGAGCGGGTCTCGGACCTGGCCGAGCAGCAGGCGACGAGCCTTGATGTTGCCGAGGACCGTCCTGATTGGCTGGAGACGCGGCTTGAGGTGTCCCCCGACGCGATCGCCGAGCGGCTCGATACCGACCTGTCCAATGTCTTCCCGGACGATCACGGCCGGGCCTCCGGCGAGGCCGCGCCTGCGCCGTCGGGAGATCCCTGGGCCACGACCGGCACGCGCTCCTCCGCCGTATCGGAGGACTACAATCTCGAGGCTTTCGTCGCGGAGGAGAAGTCCCTCGCCGATATTCTCGGCGATCAGCTCGGTCTTGCCATCGGCGATGCGAAGCTGCGGTTGATCGGCTACGCGTTGATCGACGAGGTAGATGCCGCCGGTTACATGCGCGGTGATCTCGGCGCGATCGCTGATCGGCTCGGTGCCGATATTGCCACGGTGGAGCAGGTGCTCGCCGTGCTGCAGGGCTTCGAGCCCGCCGGCATCTGCGCTCGCGACCTGCCGGAATGTCTCGCCCTCCAGCTTGCCGAGCGCAACCGCTACGATCCGTCCATGGCGGCGCTGATTGCCCATCTCGACCTCGTCGCGCGGCGCGACTTTCCCGCGCTCCGGCGCCTGTGCGGCGTCGATGACGAGGATCTGGCTGAAATGTTGGCCGAATTGCGCGCGCTCAATCCGAAGCCGGGTGCGCGCTTCGGCTCGGCGCCGATGCAGCCGATCGTCCCCGACGTCGTCGTTCGCCCGGCACCCGACGGCAGCTGGCTGATCGAGCTCAACACCGACACGCTGCCGCGCGTTCTCGTCAACCAGAGCTACTATTCCAAGGTCGTCCGCGGCACGAAGGATACGGAGCGCGCCTATCTGGTCGACTGCCTGCAGACGGCCAACTGGCTGGTGAAGAGCCTCGACCAGCGCGCCAAGACGATTCTGAAGGTCGCGACCGAGATCGTCCGCCAGCAGGACGCGTTTCTGGCCCATGGCGTGCGCCATCTGCGCCCGCTCAATCTGAAGACCATTGCCGAGGCGATCGGCATGCATGAATCGACCGTTTCGCGCGTTACGTCGAACAAATATATGGCGACACCGCGCGGCATCTTCGAACTCAAATATTTCTTCACCTCGGCGATCGCCTCCTCGGAGGGCGGCGAGGCGCATTCGGCCGAGGCGGTGCGCCACCGGATTCGCACGCTGATCGAGGCCGAGAGCGCCGACGACATTCTCTCCGACGATACCTTGGTCAAGATGCTGCGCGATTCCGGCGTCGACATCGCCCGCCGCACGGTCGCGAAATATCGTGAGGCGCTGCGCATTCCGTCCTCGGTTCAGCGTCGGCGCGAGAAGCAATCCGACCCTGCCCTGATGCGTTGACCGGTCCTTCGGCGCTGCCTCCCGTCAGATCGGGCCTTGCCTTCCGTCTCGCAAATGCCCAGCTTGCCTATAGGCGGCGCCCGCTTCCTTGACTTCGCGGACGGCCGCTCATAGAAGGGCGCGGCGCCGCAAGGCGTGCTCGGCCCGGCGCTCCGCGTCGGAGGCCGGAACGGCGATGAGCCGGCGGGTCCGGTTGGTGTCGCGCTCGACGGAGGGGTCCGAAACAGGGGCCGCTTCGGATCGCAACGACGACCAAGAGGTACGGGATCCATGTCTCTGCGCATTTCGGGCAAGAACATCGAGATCGGTGACGCCTATCGCGTCCATGTGGAAAGCCGCATCGGCGCGACGCTCGCGAAATATTTCGACGGCGGCTTTTCCGGCCGCGTCGTGCTGGAGCGTGACGGCGCCGGCTACCGTGTGGATTGCGCGCTGCATCTCGACAGCGGCGTCGACCTGAAGTCCGAGGGCCGCGGCCACGATATCTACCCGACCTTCGATCAGGCGGCCGAGCGCATCGACAAGCAGCTCCGACGCTACAAGCGGCGCCTCAAGGACCACCACCACGAGCAGAAGAATGGCGCCGATGCCAGCTATGTGGTGCTGGCTGCAACGCCAGAGGACGATGAGGAAATCGAACTCGACTATGCACCGGTGGTGATCGCCGAGGAATCGACGCGCCTGAAGACCCTTTCGGTCTCCAGCGCCGTCATGGCGATGGATCTTACCGACGCGCCGGTCATTGTCTTCCGGCATGCGGCGCATGGCGGCGTCAACGTCGTCTATCGCCGGCAAGATGGAAATATTGGGTGGATCGATCCGGCTTCGGCCGGCAAAGGGGATTCCGTCGACCGCTGATTCCGCCTAAGCTCGTCCGCAACGCCGCCGCGCAAGCACCCGCGCGGCGGACGGCGAGTCTCGGATCAGAGGCATGAACGAGGCGTATCGAACCAAGTCATGGACCTTAGCGACCTGATCACCCCGGACTCGATCGTTCCGGCGCTGAAAGCCAATGGCAAGAAGCAGGCTCTGCAGGAGTTGGCGGAAAAAGCCGCCATTCTTACGGGCCTCGACGAGCGCCAGATCTACGACACGCTGCTGCAGCGCGAGCGTCTCGGTTCGACCGGCGTGGGGAATGGCATTGCTATCCCCCATGGCAAGCTGGCGGGGCTCGCCCGGATCCGGGGTGTCTTCGCCCACCTCGCCAAGCCCATCGAATTCGATGCTCTCGACGACCAGCCGGTCGACCTGATCTTCCTGCTGCTGGCACCCGAAAGCGCCGGCGCCGATCATCTGAAGGCGCTGGCCCGCATCGCGCGCATGCTGCGTGAGCCGGGACTTGCCGCCAAGCTGCGGGCCTCAACCGACGCTAGCGCGCTCTATGCCGTCCTGACCGCCAGCGCGACGGCCTCCAACGCGGCTTGACCTTCAGCGCCAAAGCGGCTTCCCTTTCGCGGTGCAAACGCGCGCCTACGGGGAAACGATGAAGGCGAGGCTCGCATTACCGCTCCTGCTCGTTATGTCCGTGGCCGGGTCGCTCTCGGCCGTGGCCGAGCCGACGCTCGACGCCTTTCGCGGCGTCGCATCCGGCGAGGGCCGCTTCAAAAGCGCGCTGATCGGCCTCGATCGCGGCTTCACCGTGACGACGATTGGACGCCAGTCCGGCGCGGTCTTCGTCCTCGACCAGCAATTCCGTTTCGACAATGGCGAGATCGACCGGCGCGTCTGGCGCTTTCGCCGGATCGCGCCGGGCCGCTATGCCGGAACGCGCAAGGATGTCGTCGGCGAGGCGGTGGTGAAGGTCGATGGCGGGCGCATCACCATGGCCTATGACGTCGTCGTACCGCGCAAGGATGGCTCGCGGCTGACGCTGCATTTCGAGGACAGTGTTTCGCGGCAGGGACCGCGCACGGTCCTCAACAAGGCGGTGATCTACACGCTCGGCATTCCGGTCGGAAGCGTCGAGGCGAAGCTCGTCCGCCGCTGAGTCCGGCTCTATTCACGGATGGGATTGGGAGCCCGGCGACCCGTCAGGCGACAAGGCTCCCGTCCGATAAACGTTCACCGATACCGGATCTGATTCCAACGATGCCCGATGAGGGAGAGGATGATGATCAGGCCATTGAAGAACTGCACGTAGAAGCCAGAGAGGCCGCCGGCGACAATACCTGTCTGGATGAAGGACACGATGAGGGCGCCGATCGCACCGCCCGCGACGGTTCCAACGCCGCCCCAGGTGGGGGTTCCGCCGACAAAGACGGCCGCCAGGGTCGGCAGCAGATAGGCGTCGCCCGCCGAGGGCCACCAGGTGAAATTGATCATGGTGGAGAAGATGCCGGCGAGCGAAGCGCCGAGACCCATGAAGGCGAAGGACGCGACGCGCACGCGCTTGGTGTCGATGCCCATCTGCGCGGCGCTGTCGGGATTGTCCCCGACGACCCGGATGCGGGCGCCGAAGCGGTGGCGGTTGAACAGGAGGATGGAGAGCGCGACGAAGAGGAGCGCCCACACCATCTGGATCGGGAAGCCGGCCACCTGGCTGGAGAAGATCCTGAATGCCCAGCTGCTCGACAACGTCGGCATGGCGATCGACTTGCCCTCGGTCAGGATCATGATCAGGCCGCGCAAGAGGAAGTTCATCCCGAGCGTGGCGACCAGCGAGGAGAGGCCGGCATAGACGACCACGGCCCCGACGCCGAAGCCGAGACCCATGCCGACGATGATGGCGCCGATGATGCCGAGGAACGGATCGAAGCCGGCCTGGACGAGAAGCGCGAAGATCCAGGCGGAGAAGCCCATGGTTGCGGGGAACGAAAGGTCGATCTCGCCGACGGTGACGATGAAAACCATCGGCACGACCAGGAACAGGGCGACCGGCAAGGTGAGCAGGACGGAGTTATAGATCGGCCAGGAGGAGAAGATCTTCGGCGAGAAGGCGAAGAAGATCGCCATCATGACGACGAAGACGCCGAGCGTGCCGAGCCAGGCCCGGTTGCGGGAGAAGAACAGCTGCAGCGGCGTGTCGCGCCGCGATGCCGGGGCCTGTCGGCCCACTTCGGAAATGTGGGTCATGCGGCGGCTCCGTCATGGAGAGCGAGATGGGCGAGCGGGTTGATGCCGATCGGATGGGCGATGTGCTCCATGAAGCCGATCAGCTTCTCGGCACTCTCGACTTCGGCCTTGGTGGCGGAAAGGGCGACTCTGCCGCGATCCATGACGATGAAGCGCTCGGCGATGTCGTAGACGTGGTGGATGTTGTGGCCGATGAACAGGATCGAGCGGCCGCTTTCGCGCACGGTGCGCACGAAGCGGAAAACCTTTTCGGTCTCGGTGAGGGAGAGAGCGGTGGTGGGCTCGTCGAGGATGATCAACTCTGCCTTGTTGTAGATCGCACGGGCAATGGCAACGCCCTGGCGCTCGCCGCCGGAAAGCTGGCCCACGATCGAATCGGGCGAGAACACCTTGGAGGTGAAGCCAATCTCGCGCATGAGGCGCTCGGCCTCGGAATATTCCTTGGCGACCCTCAGTACCCCGAGCGGGCCGGTGATCTCGCGGCCCATGAAGATGTTGCGCACGATCGTCTGCTGCACGGCCAGCGCGCGGTCCTGGAACACCGTCTCGATGCCGGCATCGCGCGACTTGGCCGGGCTCCAGCCGGGGACGGGCTTGCCGCGAACGAGGATATCGCCGCTGGAGGGGCGCACGGCGCCAGCCAGGATCTTGATGAGGGTGGATTTGCCGGCGCCATTGTCGCCCAGCAGTCCGACCACTTCGCCGCGATCGACATGGAGGCTGACGCCGCCGACCGCGAAGACGTTGCCATAGGATTTCTTGATGTCGCGGAGCTCGATCAGCCGCTCGACCATGGGGTGCTCCCGCTCAGGAAGGGAAGGGTCGGCGAGGCGGCATGAAGCCGCCCCGCTTTTCGGTCGGCGCGACTAGCGCAGGCCTTCTGTGGCGAGGTCGGCGACCGCCTTGTAATTGTCGGGCGTGACGAAGCCGGCGCCGGTATCGACATTGAGCGGCCCGAGGCCATAGGCGACCTGACCGCAAAGGCTCAGGATCGGCAGATAACCCTGCAGGAAGGGCTGCTGGTCGGACGTGAGCTGGACCCAGCCATCCTTGAAGGCGGAGACGATCTGCGGCGAGGTGTCGAAGCCGATATTGGCGATCTCGCCCGGCTTCTTGCCGACGGTCTGCATGTAGACCGGGGCGTTGCCCAGCATCTGGCCGCCCGGATAGGCGATGAGCTTCGTCTCCGGATTGGCGAGCAGGCCGGCGCTGATCACCGGAATCGCGAGGTTGGGATCGCCGGCCATTTCGGGGGTCGCGTTGAGCTTGACGACCTTGAGGCCGGCATCCTCGAGCGCCTTGGCGGTCGCCGCTTCGCGGATGACGCGGTTTTCCTGCGACCAGTCGGCGATGATCAGGGCCGTGTCGCCGGATTTGAGGCCGAACTGCTTGACCGCCTGCTCACCGAGCGCGCGTCCCTGCGGATCGAGATTGGCGCCGACATAGCCGCCGCCGAACTTCGCACGCACGTCCGGAACGTCGACGTTCTGGTATTCCATCTTGATGCCGGCCTTGGCGGCCTCCTCGGCCAGCGGCTGGATCGAGGCCGAACCGGGATGGCCCATCATCGCGATGCCGTTCGGCGCCGCCGCGATTGCCTCGCGCAGCTGCTGCACCATCTTCTCGATCTGCCAGCCGGAGAAGATGTAGTCGACCTGCGCGCCCGTATCCGCCGCCGCCTGCTTCGCCCCATTATAGACGATCGAACCGAAGGCATCGCCCTCGGCGCCGCCGACGAAGAAGCGGATGTGAACGTCCTTGCACCACTTGTCCCGCAAGGCTTCCGCCGATGCCGGGACCGTGGAGAGCGCCATCAGGACGCCGATCGAGACCGCACTCAGAAGCCCGCCGAAGCGCGCGCCACGCCTATCGAATTTCATGGTTCTTCCTCCCTCTGGATCGCCTGCCGGCCGTCATGGTTGCGGCAGCCTTCGATGATCTCGAGGCGCCTCTACGCCTCGAAATCCACGCGCTTCGGACATGCGCACCACGCTTTTGCGTGGCGCCTCCTCCCATGTCCGCCTTCCGCTGCGGCCTGGCGCCTCTTCGCCCGGCCGTCGCGGTTCAGGCCGGGTCGGCGACGAAGACTGCGCCGCCCCGCGCCTCTTTCAGATGGTTCAGCGACCGGACCTGGCCGGTCATCTCCAGCGCATCGCGGTAGACCGGATCATGCCAGCCCTCGATGTCGATGGTGCCCTTGTATCCGGCGAGGCGCAATTCGCTGATGATCCGCGTCCAGTCGCTGTCGCCGAAACCGGGCGAGCGCATCTGGACGAACGGATATTTGCCGAACACGCCATGCTCGCGGATCACGTCCCAGCGGATCGTCGCGTCCTTGCCGTGGACATGGAAAAACTTCGGCGCCCATTTGCGGATCTGCGGCACCGGATCGATCAGATAGACCATCTGGTGGCACGGCTCCCATTCGAGACCGATATTGTCGTCCGGCGTCTCGTTGAAGAGCAGTTCCCAGGCGTCGGGATTATGGGCGAGGTTCCAGTCGCCCGTGGCCCAGTTGCCGTCCATGGCGCAGTTTTCGAAGGCGAGGCGCACACCCTTGTCCGCGGCGCGCTTGGCGAGATCGCTCCACACTTCCCTATAGCGCGGGAGGCTCGCCTCGATCGGCTGGCCGCGCAGGCGACCGGTGAAACCGGCGATCGTCTTCGCGCCGAAGAGATGGGCGTTGTCGATCAGTGTCTTCCAGCCGGCAAGCGTCTGCTGATCGATATCTGTCGTCTCGAGCGGATTGCCGAACATGCCGAGCGTGTCGATGACGACGTCCTGATCGCCGATGGCTTCCTTCAGCTCATTGGCAAGCGTCGGAATGTCCTTGTCGCCGATCGTCTGCCAGAAGAACGGCTCGATCGATTCAAAGCCGAGCGGCAGGATCTGCCGGACATAGGCGGCCGGATCGGGCGCGTTGCCCTTGATCATGGTGCCGATGCGGATGTCGAGGAGCGGATTGGTCACGAGGCGGTCCTTCAGATCGAAATGTCGACGCGGCGCCCGGTCTCGGCGCTCTCGATCGCGCCGAAGACCATGGCCAGGCTTTTGATGTTTTCCGTGCCGACCGTCTCGGGCAAAGGCCCGCCACGGGTCGCCGCGATGAAATCCTGGAGAACTCCGAGATGGCCGCCGGTCCGGTCGGACGCGTCGAGAGGAGGAAGCTCGGCGGCGGCCACCTCGGAGAAGAACTGACCCGGGCCCGCGGGCTTGGCGATCTCGATCTTCACGCCGTCATGGCCGTCCCAGAGCAGAGTTCCCTTGGTGCCGATGAGGCGCCATTGGCTCTCCCAGCTCGTCATCAGCCCGTCGGCGCACCAGCTGCCGCGATAAGTGAAGACGGCGCCGCTATCGAGTTCGAAGATCGCCGCGGCGGAGGAGCCTTCGGCGTACCATGAGCTTTTCGGGTTCCACTCGTGGCAATAGACGGAAACGGGCGTCGCGCCCGACATCAACCGCGCCGCATCGAAGGTGTGGATGGCCATGTCGAGCAGGAGGACATGCGCCATCTCCTCCCGAAACCCGCCGAAATGCGGGGCGAGGAAGAAATCGCAATGAAGGCTGGTGATGTCGCCGATCACGCCTTCGGTGACGGCACGGCGGATGCGGCGGACGCCTTCGAGATAGCGGCGGTTCTGCACCACGACATAGAGCTTGCCGATGGCCTCGGCGCGCGCCACCAGATCGCGGGCCTCGTCGAGGCTGGCCGCCATCGGCTTTTCGGAGAGCACGTCGCAGCCGGCAGCGAGCGCCGTGGCCACGATGTCGTGGCGCGCACCGGGGACGGTGACGTCGAATACGATGTCGGGATGCTCCGTCGTGAGCAGCGCGTCCAGGCTGTCTGCGATGCGGGCGCCTGTCAGGCCGAACTCGGCCGCACGCGCGGATGCCCGCTCCGTGTCGATATCGGCGAGGCCGACGATCTCGAGCCCCTCGATCGTCTGCGCGGCCTCCAGCCAGGCGCGGCTCATCGCGCCGCAGCCGACGAGAACAGCACGTTGCATCTTGCGGTCTCCTCCCGCCGGCACCCTCCCTCTTTGCTGCGCCGCAAACGTTTTCGGTGCGCTGCAAGAGTGCCGTAAACGTTTACGATGAGACATCTGGATGCCGCTCTTGTCAAGAGGACGAATGTGGGGAGGATGGGCGCGCCGCGTGCCGGGTGGGAATTGCCTGCTGGCGTCGCGGGGGCACGGTCGCCTATATGCAGGGTTGGAAGCGGGGCTGGGAGACGGGAACGCGTGAGCATTCGAGAGCTGGCGCAGCATCTGAATATCTCGATCGGCACGGTGTCGCGGGCGCTGAACGGGCGTTCGGACGTCAATGCCGAGACGCGCAAACGCGTGTTCGAGGCGGCGGCGAAGCTCGGCTATGTCCCGAACCAGTCCGGCCGTAGCCTGCGCCAGGGCACGACCAACGCCGTCGGCTTCATGATCGAGATGAACAGCGAGACCAGCCTGCATGGCGACACGTTCTTCATGAGCGTCTTTGCTGGCGTGCAGGCGGTGTTCAAGCCGCTCCACCTCGATCTCGTCGTTCTGCTCTGCCCCTTCGACGATGATCCCTACGAACATCTGCGCCGCGTCGTGTCGCGCCGCTTTGTCGACGGGCTGTTCATCTCGGCCACCCAACGCCGCGACAGGCGTATCGATTATCTGATTGAGCGCGAAATTCCGTTCATCGCGCTGGGCCGCAGCCTGTCGGGTGGCTCGCATCCCTGGATCGATCTCGATTTCGAGGGCGTTGCCAAAGCCTCCGTCGACCGGCTGGTCGCGCGGGGCCACTCTCGCATCGGTCTCGTCAAGCCGGCCAGCGAGCTCAATCTCGGATATGTCTTCGCCGAGGCCTATTACGAGGCCTTGGCCCGTCACGGCATTCGGCCGGATCCCGAACTTGTCGTCCGTGCCGAACAAACCAGCGAGGAGGGCGGCTATGGCGGAATGGGCCAGCTGCTCGCCCTGCGAGAGCGACCCAGCGCGGTTTTGCTCGTCAACGAGATCATGGCCATCGGTGCCTATCGGCGGCTGCATGACGCCGGCTTGCAGGCGGGGCGCGATGTCGCCGTCGTCGGCTTCCGCCAATCGCCGCAGGCGCGCTTCCTGTCGCCGACGCTGACCTGCTTCGACGTATCGCTTCACGATCTCGGCCGCCGCCTCGCCGAGGGCCTGCTGGCGACCATGCCGGCCTATCGCGATCTCTATCCCGTCGGCCTCGTGCAGGACATCTGGCCGATGTCCCTCGTTCCGGGTGAGAGCGACCCGCCCCACGCCATCTGAAAGTAGCGTCGTTGGCGTGGGTTAGTTCTGCTCACTAGTTGGAACGTTCCATATTCTATTGGATTTTGGAAGGTTGGCGCTCCATCCTGCGTTCGCGGCCATGCCCGATGCGGAATAGAGAAAATTCAGTTATATCAATGTAATATAAGAAAATCCGCTGCGGTGGTCCGCTGAATTCAAGGGCCTCTCGCCGGCCATTGATGCCCTTGACGCTTCCGAAGGGCGGTACTATGAACTGGAACGTTCCAATTATAGAGTGCCGTCAGGGGCCAGATGAACGCCAGGGAAACTCCAGGATCCGCCTCGCGAGTGACGATGATCGACATCGCCCGTCATGCCGGCGTGTCGAAATCGACTGTCTCGCTGGTGCTGCAGGCGTCAACCCAGGTCAAGACGGAGACGCGGGAGAAGGTCCTCGCGACCATCGACAAGCTCGGCTATGTCTACAACCGCGGCGCCGCCAATCTCCGCTCTTCCCGCTCCAACATCGTCGGCATGGTCATCAACGACCTCGCCAACCCCTTCTTCGCCGAGCTTGCCGTCGGCATTGAGCGGGTGTTTCACGGCGCCGGCTATATTCCGTTCATCGCCAATACGATCGAGAATCCGAAGCGCCAAGCGGAAGTGCTGCGCTCCATGTCGGAGCATGACATTGCCGGGCTGATCATCTGCCCGGCGCGCGGCACACGGCCGGCCGATATCGCGACCCTGGGCGGGCTCGGCTTCCCGACCGTGCTCGCCATGCGCCGCCTCGCGGGCCAGAAATTCTCCTCCGTGACGCCCGATAATCGGCGCGGCGCGCAGCGCGCAACCGAGCATCTGATCGCCCTCGGCCATCGCCGCATCGCCTTCTTCGGCGGCTATGCCGACATGATTGCGCAAAATGAGCGCTGCGGCGGCTATCGCGCGGCGATGGACGCCGCCGGCCTTCCGATCGATCCCGGCTGGATCATCGAGGGACCGCCCAACCGCGACTGCGGCGCCAGCGCCATCGGGCGCGTGCTCGACATGGAAAACGCACCGACTGCGGCGCTCTGCTTCAACGATGTCGTCGCTTTCGGCGTGCTGTCCGGCCTGGAGCGCCGTGGCCTCGTGGCTGGCCGCGACTTCGCGCTGGTCGGCTTCGACGACGTCGCCGAGGCGCGCCACACCAATCCGCCGCTTACCACCGTCCATGTCGACACCGCGGCGCTCGGCGAGCGGGCCGCCCACATGGTGCTGCGCATGATCGGCGGCGATACGCGGCCGGAAGAATTCGTGAGCGATGTCGACCTCGTCGTCCGGGCGAGCAGCGGCGGCTCCATCGGGAGGGGATCATGAGCGGAACCATCGGCTGGGGCCTTGTCGGCGCCTCGACCATCGCCAGGCAGTTCGTCATTCATGCGATCCGCCAGAATGGCGGCGAGCCGCTCGCAGTAATGAGCACGGATGCGGCGCGCGGCGCGGCCTATGCGGCCGAGAACGGCATCCCGGCCTCGACGACCGATCTGCACGAATTGCTGGCGACGCCAGGTATCGACGCCGTCTATATTTCGACGACGAACGAACTGCACCGCGACCAGGCGATCGCCGCGGCGCGCGCCGGCAAGCATGTGCTCTGCGAGAAGCCGCTGGCGCTGACGCTGGATGACGCCAAGGCGGCTGTCGATGCGGCCAAGGCGGCCGGCGTCGTCTTCGCCACCAACCATCATTTGAGGAATGCCGGCGCTCACCGGGCGATGCGGCAGGCGATCATCGAGGGCAAGATCGGCCGCCCGCTCGCCGCCCGCGTCTTCCACGCCGTCTACCTGCCGCCGAACCTGCAGGGCTGGCGCATCAACGCGCCGGATGCCGGCGGCGGCGTCATCCTCGACATTGCCGTCCATGACGCAGACACGCTGCGCTTCGTGCTGAACGACGAGCCGGAAAGCGTCGTTGCGGTGACGCAGTCCTCCGGCATGGCAACAGCCGGCCTTGCCGACGCTGTGATGACCACGGTGACCTTTCGCTCCGGGCTGATCGCACAGACCCATGACGCCTTCACCTCGAAATTTGCCGGCACCGGCTTCGAGGTGCATGGCACCGAGGGCTCACTGATCGCACGCGATGTGATGACCCAGAAGCCGATCGGCTCGCTGGTGCTGCGCAATGAGAGCGGCGAGCACGCGATCGAGTTCGATCGCACCGATCTCTATGTCCGTGCGCTCGGCGCCTTCCACGCTGCCATTCGCGGCGAGGGCCAGCCGGCCGTGACCGGCGAGGATGGCATCCGCTCCCTCGCCTTCGGCCTCGCGGTTGCGGAAGCGGCGAAGACGGGCGGTGCGGTGAAGGTGGAGACGGGTCTCTAGATGAAATCCAAGATCATCACCGCCGCCGAGGCCGCCGCCCTCATTCCCGACAATGCCGTCGTCACCGTCTCCTCGGCGAGCGCGCTCGGCTGTCCGGACGCGACACTGGCCGGCATCGGCGCGCATTTTGAAGCGACCGGTCATCCCAAGAACCTGACGATGCTGCATCCGATCGCGGCCGGCGACATGTATGGCGTCAAGGGCATCGACCATATCGCAAGACCCGGCCTGCTTGGGCGGATCATCGCGGGGTCCTATCCCTCCGGCCCGTCGTCGGCCGAGCCGCCGGCGATCTGGAAGATGGTCGGCGACAATGCGATCCCCGCCTATAATGTGCCGTCCGGAATTCTGTTCGACCTCCACCGCGAGGCAGCGGCGAAGCGTCCGGGCGTCATTACCAAGGTCGGGCTCGACACCTTCGCCGATCCGCGCCGCCAGGGCTGCGCCATGAACGCGGCGGCCGAAGCCGAGCCGATCGTCGAGCTCATCGATTTCCGCGGCGAGGAATGGCTGTTCTTCCCGGTGATCGTACCGAATGTCGCGATCATCCGCGCCACCACGGCCGACGAGCGCGGCAATCTGACCTTCGAGCATGAGGGCGCCTATCTCGGCCCGCTCGACCAGGCGCTCGCCGTGCGCAACCATGGCGGCATCGTCATCGCGCAGGTGAAGCGCCTCACCCAGTCGGGTACCCTCAAGCCGCTCAACGTGCACGTGCCGGGCATCCTCGTCGATCACATCGTGGTCGCGCCGGACCAGTGGCAGACCTGCCAGACGCCTTATGAGCCGGCGATTTCCGGTGAGATCTCGCGGCCGCTGTCGAGCTTCGAGGTTCCCGCATTCGATATCGCCAAGGTGATCGCGCGCCGCGTCGCGCTGGAGCTTCGCCAGGGCTGGGCGGTCAATATCGGCTTCGGCATCTCCGCCAACGTGCCGCGCATCCTGATTGAGGAAGGCCGGCACGGCGAGGTCACCTGGGTGATCGAGCAGGGCGCGGTGGGCGGCGTGCCGCTCCTCGATTTCCAGTTTGGCTGCGCCTCCAATGCCGAGGCGATCGTGCCGAGCCCGCAGCAATTCGTCTATTTCCAGGGCGGCGGCTTCGATTGCTCGCTGCTCTCCTTTCTGCAGATCGACCGCTTCGGCTCGGTCAATGTCTCGCGCCTCGCCGCCCGTCCGCATGTGACGGCCGGCGCCGGCGGCTTCGTCGACATCACGGCGCGGGCGAAGCGCATCATCTTCTCCGGCTATTTCAACGCCGGCGCGAAGTTCTCGGTCGAGGACGGCTCGGTGCGGATCCTGAAAGAAGGCAAGGTCAAGAAGCTGGTGCCGGAGGTCGAGCACGTTTCCTTCTCCGGCCGCCGGGCGATCGAGCAGGACCAGGAGATTCTCTACGTCACCGAACGCTGCGTGATGAAGCTGACGAAGGACGGCGTGATGGTCACTGAGATCGCGCCGGGCTTCCATCTGGAGCGAGACATCCTCGCGCAATCGGAATTCCCGCTGCTCGTTTCCGACGATCTGAGAATAGCCCCCGACCGGCTCTATCGGCCGGAGCCGATCGGCCTCGCGCTGGATGGAGTGGTCCATGGCTGAGGCACAGACGATGGCTGACGACCGCATCCGATCCACCATCGAAGGCCCGGTCGCGATCCTGACGCTCGACCGCCCGGCGAAGCTGAACGCGCTCGACCAGTCGATGATCGCGGCGATCGAAGACTGGATCGAAGCGACCGAAGCCAATCGCGACATCCGCGTCGCGATCCTGACCGGTAGCGGCGAGAAGGTCTTCTCCGCCGGCGGCGACATCGCCGCCTGGGCCGGCCTCGATCCGCTGACCTTCATGCGCGATTGGGTCCGCAACGGCCACCGCGTCTTTGATCGTCTCGCCCGCCTCCGCCAGCCGCTGATCGCGGTGCTGAATGGCCATGCCTTCGGCGGCGGGCTGGAACTCGCGGCGACGGCGGATCTGATCATCCTGGAAGAGCATGGCCGCATCGGCCTGCCCGAGACCGGCCTCGGCATGGTGCCGGGCTGGTCAGGCACGCAGCGCCTGGTGCGCCGCTTCGGTCCGCGCATCGTCCGCCGGATGACGCTGGCAGGAGAGATGTTTGCCGCCGAAGCAGCCCTGGCGCATGGGCTGGTGGATCAGGTCGTGCCGAAGGGCGACGGCCTTGCCGCCGGGCTGAAGCTGGCGGGCGACATCGCAGCGCGCGGCCCGGTCGCGGTCCAAATTGCCAAGCAGCTCATCAACGCCGCCGAAGGCGAAGAACAGGGCGCGCCGATCGAGACCATAGCCGGTGCGCTCGTCGCCTATACGCAGGATCTGAAGGAGGGCGCTGCAAGCTTCCGCGAGAAGCGTGCGCCCCGTTTCGAGGACCAATGACATGACGCTCACCATCGATTCCGCCTCGCTGATCGAGGCGAAGAGCGGTCCGAGGCGCTGGCAGATGCTGATCGACGGCAAGTGGACCGATGGCGAGGTCGGGCTCGAGGGCGAGCGTGTCTCGCCCGGCCATGGCATCGTCGTCAGCCGCTATGCCTTCGGCTCGGAGGCCGACGTCAACCGGGCGGCGATCGCGGCGCGCCGTGCCTTTCATCGCGGTCCCTGGCCGAGGATGAAGGCGAGCGAGCGGGCCGCCGTTCTCCTGAAGACGGCCGACCTGATCGATTCCCGCCGCGAGGAGATCGCCCGCCTCGACGCGATCGAGAGCGGCAAGCCGATCCGCCAGGCCCGCGGCGAGATCGCGGGCGCCGCCGATATCTGGCGCTATGCCGCCTCGCTTGCCCGCACGCTGCATGGCGAGAGCTATGCCAATCTCGGCGATCATATGCTCGGCGTAGTGCTGCGCGAGCCGGTCGGCGTCGTCTCGATCATCACGCCGTGGAATTTTCCGTTCCTGATCGTGGCGCAGAAGCTGCCCTTTGCGCTCGCAGCCGGCTGTACGGCGATCGTCAAGCCGAGCGAGATGACATCGGCCTCCACGGTTCTCCTCGGCGAATTGCTGATGCAGGCCGGCCTTCCCGACGGCGTCTGCAACATCGTGCTCGGCACCGGTCCTGAGGTCGGCCAGCATATGGTCCAGCACCCATCCGTCGACATGATCTCCTTCACCGGCTCGACCCGCGTCGGCAAGGCGACGGTCGCGGCCGCCGCGCAGACGCTGAAGAAAGTGTCGATGGAGCTTGGCGGCAAGAATGCCCAGATCGTCTTTCCGGACGCCGATCTGGAGGCCGCCGTCGACGCGGCCGTGTTCGGCGCCTTCTTCAATGCCGGAGAGTGCTGCAATGCCGGCAGCCGGCTCATCATTCACGAGGCCATCGCCAAGGACTTCCTCGCCGCCTTCGCCGAACGCGCCGCGAAGGTCAGGGTCGGGGATCCGCTGGACGAGGCCAGCGACGTCGGCGCGATCATCACACCGGCGCATCTGGCGAAGATCGGGAATGCCGTCACCGACGCCGCGGCGGATGGTGCATCGGTCTTCCTCGGCGGCGCCGAGATCCAATCGGGCGCCGGCCAGTACATGGCGCCGACGGTCATGAGCGGTGTGAAGCCGGAGATGGCGATAGCTCGCGACGAAGTCTTCGGCCCGGTGCTGTCGGTGCTGGAGTTCGATCGTATCGAGGAGGCGATTCACCTCGCGGAGTCGACCGATTACGGCCTCTCGGCCGGCGTCTGGAGCCGCGACCTCGATACGGCCGTCACGGTCGCCCGCGCGGTGAGGACCGGCACCGTCTGGGTCAACACTTTCATGGATGGCTATCCGGAGCTTCCCTTCGGCGGGATGAAGCAATCGGGTCTCGGCCGGGAACTCGGCAAGAATGCCGTCGAAGATTATTCGGAAGCCAAGACCATTCAGTTCCATCGAGGCCCGCGCACCGCCTGGTGGGTGGGCAACTGAGGAGGAGACGATCGTCCGCCCGGACGGTCGGGTTATTGAATCGGGAGGATTCTCAATGCGTAAGATGCTGATCGCGACCGCTCTGCTGGCGGCTACGGCGTTCACGGCCCATGCCGAGGACGTCAAGGAAGTACAGATGCTGCATTGGTGGACGTCGGGCGGCGAAGCGGCCGCTCTCAACGTCCTCAAGCAGGATCTGGCCAAGGAAGGCTATGCCTGGAAGGATGTTCCGGTGGCCGGCGGCGGCGGCGACGCGGCCATGACGGCGCTGAAGGCGATGGTCGCGGCCGGCAATCCGCCGACCGCCTCGCAGATGCTCGGCTACACGGTGCTCGACTATGCCGAGGCCGGCAAGATGGGCGATTTGACCGAGACGGCGATCGCCGAGGGCTGGGACAAGGCCGTCCCGGCTGCTCTGCAGAAATTTTCGGTCTATGACGGCAAATGGGTCGCGGCGCCGGTCAATGTTCATTCGGTGAACTGGCTCTGGATCAACAAGGCCGTGATGGACAAGATCGGCGGCACCGAGCCCAAGACCTTCGACGACTTTATCGTCCTGCTCGACAAGGCCAAGGCGGCCGGCGTCACCCCGCTCGCCCTCGGCGGCCAGAACTGGCAGGAAGCGACGATGTTCGACAGCGTCGTGCTGTCGACCGGCGGTCCGGAATTCTACAAGAAGGCCTTCAACGACCTCGACGAGGAAGCGCTGAAGTCCGACACGATGAAGAAGTCGTTCGATAACCTCGCCAAGCTCAAGGAATATGTCGACCCGAACTTCTCGGGCCGCGACTGGAACCTCGCCACCGCCATGGTGATCAAGGGCGACGCACTGGTCCAGGTGATGGGCGACTGGGCCAAGGGCGAGTTCAAGGCGGCCGGCAAGGAGCCGGGTACCGATTATCTCTGCTACCGCTTCCCCGGCACCGATGGTTCGGTGATCTATAATTCGGACATGTTCGGCATGTTCGACGTGCCGGAAAACCAGAAGGCCGCGCAGATTGCGCTCGCCAAGGCGACGCTCTCCAAGAGCTTCCAGTCTGCCTTCAATGTCGTCAAGGGCTCGGTTCCTGCCCGCACCGACGTTCCCGATACCGCCTTCGACGCCTGCGGCAAGAAGGGCATTGCCGATCTGAAGGCGGCCAACGATGGCGGTACGCTGTTCGGCTCGCTGGCCCAGGGCTATGGCGCCCCGCCGGCTGTCGCCAACGCTTATAAGGACGTCGTCTCGAAGTTCGTCCACGGCCAGATCACGACCTCCGACGAGGCGGTGAACCAGCTCGTCCAGGCGATCGACGACGCGAAATAGGCGACGCATCCTGCTTCTTCCCCGCGCCCTGAGCGGGGAAGAAGCACCCTGTCATTGCCGGGCTTGACCCGCAATCCAGACTTCCCTTGGACGCTAGTCTCTGGCCCGACGCAGCAAGCGAGGCTGGATTGTCGGGTGAAGCCCGGCAATGACGGGCGTTCGGGGGATCCGTCGATCGTTGATCCGGAGTCCGCCCATGGCGCTCACAAGTGCAACCCAACGCGACAGGCCATCGGCAAGCGCGCAGACCCCCTTGCGCAAGTCGCTGCGCGCCCATCTCCAGGAATGGCTGCCGAAGATCGTTCTGGCGCCGAGCTTCGCCATCACGCTGTTCTTCGTCTACGGCTTCATCCTCTGGACGATCTATCTGTCCTTCACCAATTCCAAGGCGTTCCCGAACTACACGCTCACCGGCCCGCGCGCCTATCAGCGACTCTGGCGCTGGACCTTCGAGAGCAACCCGCCCTCGTCCTGGTACACGTCGATCACCAATATGGCGATCTTCGGCCTGCTCTACATCGTGATCTGCCTGGCCCTTGGCCTGCTGCTCGCCATCCTGCTCGACCAGAAGATCCGCGGCGAAGGCCTGCTGCGCCCGATCTATCTCTATCCGATGGCGCTCTCGTTCATCGTTACCGGCGTCGCGTGGAAATGGTTTCTCGATCCCGGCCTCGGGCTGGAGCAGACGCTGCACCAATGGGGCTGGACCTCGTTCCATTTCGATTGGATCAAGAACAAGGACTACGTGATCTATACGGTGGTGATCGCTGGCGTCTGGCAGGCGTCGGGCTTCATCATGGCGATGTTCCTGGCAGGTCTACGCGGTATCGACAGCGAAATCGTCAAGGCCTCGCAGATCGACGGCGCCTCGCCGTTCCAGCTCTATCGCCGCATCATCATCCCGCTGCTGCGGCCCGTCTTCCTGTCGGCGCTGATCGTGCTCGCCCATATGGCGATCAAATCCTACGACCTTGTGGTCGCGCTGACGAGCGGGGGTCCCGGCGGATCGGCCTGGCTGCCCTCGAACTTCATGTATGAATACACCTTCAAGCGCAACGAGATGGCCGTTGGCTCGGCCAGCGCCGTGATCATGCTGATGACGATCTCGGCGATCATTGTCCCCTATCTCTATTCCGAGCTTCGGGAGAAGACGAGATGAGTGCCGCCGCCATCGCCGCGCCGCGCGCCTCGCGCACGACGATCGTCAACCGCATCGTCATCTACGGGCTGCTGGCCTTCTTCGCAGTCGTCTACCTGATCCCGTTCTTCGTGATGCTGGTGACGTCGCTGAAGACCATGCCGGAGATCCAGAACGGCAACATGCTCGCTTTGCCGAAGGATCCGACGATCGAGCCCTGGATCAAGGCCTGGGGAGCGTCCTGCGTCGGCCTCACCTGCGAGGGCATCCACGGCTATTTCTGGAACTCGATCAAGATGGTCGTGCCGGCCGTTGCGATCTCGACCCTGCTCGGCGCGCTCAACGGCTATGTGCTGACCAAATGGCAGTTCAAGGGCCACCGCCTAGTCTTCGGACTGATGCTGTTCGCCTGCTTCATCCCGTTCCAGTCGGTCCTGCTGCCGATGGCGACGGTGCTCGGCCAGTTCGGCCAGCTCGGCAAGTTCCTGACCAACAGCTTCGGCACCAATCTGGGTTTCGGAAATTCGACGGCTAATCTCGTCTTCGTGCACGTCGTCTACGGCCTCGGCTTCACGACCTTGTTCTTCCGCAATTATTACGAGGCGTTCCCGACCGAACTGGTCAAGGCGGCAATGGTCGACGGGGCCGGCTTCTTCCAGATCTTCCGTCGCGTGCTGCTGCCGAACTCGCTGCCGATCATCGTCGTGACGGTGATCTACCAGTTCACCAATATCTGGAACGACTTCCTCTTCGCCTCGTCCTATGCCGGGTCGGGCGACGTAATGCCGATGACGGTAGCGCTCAACAACGTGGTCAATACGTCGACCGGCGTCGTCGAATATAATGTCAACATGGCGGCGGCGATGATCGCGGCCCTCCCAACCCTCCTCGTCTACATCCTCGCCGGCCGCTACTTCGTTCGCGGCCTCATGGCGGGTGCGGTCAAGGGATAGCAACGTCTTGGCTGAGGTATAGGATATGGCGTTTCTCGAAATCGATCGTCTCGTGAAGCGCTATGGCGCGACCGACATCCTGAAGGGCATCTCGCTCCAGGTGGAGGAGGGCGGGTTCCTGGTGCTGGTCGGGCCGTCCGGCTGCGGCAAGTCGACCCTGCTCTCCATGATCGCCGGCCTCGATTCCATTTCCGAAGGCGAGGTGCGGATCGCCGGCAAGCGCATGAACGAGCTGCATCCCTCGCAGCGCGACATCGCCATGGTGTTCCAGTCCTATGCGCTCTATCCGAACATGAGCGTCGCGGAGAACATCGCCTTCGGCCTCGAGATGCGGAAGGTGCCGAAGGCCGAGCGCGACAAGGCGGTCGCCGAGGTCGCCGAGATCCTGCAGATGGGGCACCTGCTGAAGCGCAAGCCGAGCCAGCTTTCGGGCGGCCAGCGCCAGCGCGTCGCCATGGGCCGGGCGCTGGTCCGCAATCCGCAGGTCTTCCTGTTCGACGAGCCGCTCTCCAATCTCGATGCGAAGCTGCGCGTCGACATGCGCACCGAGATCAAGCGGCTGCATCAGCGCATGAAGACGACGATCGTCTATGTGACGCATGACCAGATCGAGGCCATGACGCTCGCCACCCAGATCGCCGTGCTGCGCGACGGCGTGCTGCAGCAGTTCGGCACTCCGGCCGAGGTCTACAACAACCCGGCCAATGTCTTCGTAGCCGATTTCATGGGTTCGCCGTCCATGAACCTGATCCCGGCGGAGATCCGCGCCGAGGCCGGCAAGACCGTCGTGGCGCTGAAGCGCGAGGGCGAGGGCGATCTGGTGCTCGATCCGGGCCAGGCGAGCGATAAGCTTTCCGCCGCGCTCGGCAAGACCGTGCTGTTCGGCATCCGGCCGGAGGCGATCACCGACCATGACGGCGCGGATCGCAATGCCCGCACGCTGGTCGACGCCGAATGCCATGTCGAGGTCGTCGAGCCGGCCGGCTCCGACACCTTCGTCGTCGCGCATCTCGGCGGCAAGCACGTGATCGCGCGCATGCGCTCCGATGTGCCGGTCCGCGCCGGCCACCGCGCGCCGTTCACCTTCAACATGGACAAGGCCGTGTTCTTCGACCCGCAGACCGAGCAGCGGGTGGCGTGAGGATCATGGCGGGTACTGGCGCATCGAAGGTCGTGGTGGCTTCGGGAAGGCAGCAAGGCCCTCACCCCAGCCCTCTCCCGCGCACGGGAGAGGGGGCGGCAACCTCTAGCGGTGAGCTTTATGAAGTCCTCCGTCAGGACTCCCTCGCCCGCGTAGCGGGAGAGGGCTGGGGTGAGGGTCTTCCTTTCCCTCTCCCCCCTTGTGGGGGAGAGCTGGAAAGGGGGGTACTGCCCCGCCCTATCCTTGGAACTCGCATGCTTCCCCGGCACACCCCTCTCCCGGCCTCCCCCACAAGGGGGGAGGAGCAGAACGGGGCTCACCCTCTCCCCCCTTGTGGGGGAGAGTTGGAGAGGGGGGTCTTTGCCGGGCGTAATGCGTCACCAGCGCCGGTTTTCGCGCGGATAGCGGGTTCCCCCTCCCTGGCCCTCCCCCGCAAGGGGCGAGGGGATAAGCCCGAGGCTTGCTCATGACCCCCGACATCGTCATCATTGGCTCCGGTATGGGCGGTGCGAGCCTGGCGGCAGGGCTGGCCGGATCGGGCGCCAAGGTGCTGATCCTCGAAAAGGGCGAGCGGCTTGCCGATACGCCGGAGACGCGCGATCCGCGCGCGATCTTCCAGCGCGGTTTCTTCCGCCCGAAGGAGGTCTGGTACGACGCTGCCGACGGTTCGGCGTTCAATCCCGGCAATTATTACTATGTCGGCGGCAATTCGAAATTCTATGGCGCCGTGCTGATCCGCTACCGCGCCGAGGATTTCGGCGTGCTGGAGCATGAGGGCGGCATTTCACCAGCCTGGCCCTTCGGCTATGACGCGATCGAGCCCTATTACAGCCGCGCCGAACAGCTCTACCGCGTCCGCGGCGAACTCGGAGGCGATCCGACCGAGCCCTATCATTCCGTGCCTTACGATTTTGCGCCCGTTCCCGACGAGCGGCCGCTCGCCGAAGTGCGCGCGCGGCTGGCCGCTACCGGGCTGCACCCGGCGTCGCTGCCGCTCGGCGTCGATATTGAGGCTTGGCTAAAGCGCGCCCAGACGCCGTGGGATGCCTTTCCCGACACCCGCGCGGGCAAGATGGACGCCGAGACCTGCGGCCTCGCCAGCGCCCTAGAGGACCCGGACATCACCATAGAGACCGGCGCCGAGGTGCAGTGTCTCGTTGCCGGCGCTGACGGACGGATCGACCATATCGTCTATTCTCAGGGTGGGGAGACGAAGACGCTGTCGCCGAAGATCGTCGTGCTCTCCGCCGGAGCGGTGAAATCGGCGGCGATGCTGCTCGCCTCGAAGGACGAGCGTCATCCGAACGGGCTCGCTAACGCTTCCGATGTCGTCGGCCGCTATTTCATGAACCACAATACGACGGCGATGATCGCCGTCGATCCGCGCTTCCGCAATGACGCGGTCCACCAGAAGACCTTCGGCCTCAACGACTTCTACCTGTCTGACGGCAAGGGTGGCCGGCCGCTCGGCAATATCCAGCTGCTCGGCCGCGTCTCCGGGCCGGTGATGAAGGCTGGCGTGCCTCTCGCGCCGGAATGGTCGCTGTCCTGGCTCGCCAGCCACGCCGTCGATTTCCTCGCCATGAACGAGGATCTGCCCGATCCGGAAAGCCGCATCTTCGTCGATGGCGAGCGCGTCGTCCTGCAATGGAAGCGCTCCAACATGGTCGCGCACCAGAAGCTCATCGATGCGATGAAGGAGCGGCTCCGAGCCGCCGGTTTCCCGATTGTTCTGACCAAGCCCTTCGATCGCCGCACGCCCTCGCATCAATGCGGCACCGTCCGCTTCGGCAGCGATCCGGCGACGTCGGCGCTCGATACGAATTGCCGCGCCCACGACCACTCAAACCTTTTCGTTGTCGACGCGTCCTTCCTGCCGACTTCGGCTGCGGTCAATCCGGCGCTCACCATCGCGGCGCAGGCGCTGCGCACCGCCGACCACATGATCGCGACAGGGTTCGCCGCATGACAACGCGACGTCCCATCGCCCTAGTCACCGGCGCCGCCCGTGGCATCGGCCGCGCGGTCGCCTTGGCACTGGCCGAGGCGGGTTATGAGGTGGCGGTCGCGGATCGTGCTGAGTCCGACCCGCACGAGACGCTTGCTGGGATTGAGAAGGCGGGTGGGAAGGGGTATTTCGCCGGATTCGATCTCGCCGATCTCGCCTCGCATGGCCCGATGCTGGCCCAAATCGAGCAAGCGCTCGGGCCGGTGGATCTCCTCGTCAACAATGCCGGCATCGGCGCGGTGGTACGCGGCGATCTGCTCGACATGAAGGCGGAGAATTTCGACCGCGTCCTCGACGTCAACCTTCGCGGCACGCTGTTTCTGACCCAGCGCGTCGTCCAGGCGATGCTGGCCAGCGCCTTGATCCATCCCCGCGCCGTAATCACGGTCACCTCGGTCTCCGCGACCCATGCCTCGCCGGAGCGAACCGAATATTGCGTCTCCAAGGCGGGACTTGCGATGTTCGTCCAGAATTTGGCGCTGCGCCTCGCGCCCACTGGCATCGGCGTCTTCGAAGTTCGACCCGGCATCATCCGCTCTGACATGACGGCGGCCGTCGCGGAGAAATATGACCGGCTCATCGAGGGCGGGCTGGTTCCGGCCGGCCGCTGGGGCGAGGGCTCCGACATTGCCCGTGCCGTCGTCGCGCTCGCCTCGGGCGCCTTCGCCTTCTCGACCGGCGCCGTCATCGGCGTCGATGGCGGTCTCGGTGTAGCGAGGCTGTGATGCAGAATTGGAACGTTCCAGTTTCGCCACCGGTAGTGTGCGGGCGAAATGGGCCAAGAGGTTTGAGATGACCGATTACATCATCGTCGGCGGTGGCCCGGCTGGCTGTGCCATTGCGGCGCGGCTGTCGGAAGATCCATCGGTCCAGGTTCTCCTGCTGGAAGCGGGGCCGAAGGATACGAGCCCGCTCTACCACTGGCCGGCGGGATTCGCCAAGATGACCAAGGGGATAGGCTCCTGGGGCTGGTCGACCGTGCCGCAGCGCCACATGAATGGCCGCGTGCTGCGCTATACGCAGGCCAAGGTCATCGGCGGCGGCTCGACCATCAACGCCCAGCTCTATACGCGCGGCAACCGCCTCGACTATGAGGAGTGGGCGCAGGCCGGCTGCCGAGGCTGGTCCTATGAAGAGGTGCTGCCCTATTTCAAGAGAGCAGAGGATAACCAACGCTTTAGCGATGATTTCCACGCCTCGGGCGGCCCGATCGGCGTCTCCATGCCGGTTGCCCCGCTGCCGATCTGCGACGCCTATATGCGCGCTGCCCAGGAAATGGGCATCCCCTACAACCATGATTTCAACGGCGCCCGCCAGGCTGGCGTCGGCTTCTATCAATTGTCGCAGAAGAACGCCCGCCGCTCCTCCGCCGTTGGCTATCTACGCGCCGCGGCATCGCGTCCCAACCTCTCGGTGCGCACTGGAGTTCAGGTGCTGCGCATCCTTGTCGAGAAGGGCCGGGCCGTCGGCGTCGAGATCGCTGAAAATGGCGTGAAGTCAAGGATTTCGGCGAATAGCGAAATCATCGTTTCCTCCGGCGCGATCGGCTCGCCGAAGCTTCTGCTGCAATCGGGCATCGGCCCGGCCGATCATTTGCGCGCGGTCGGGGTCGATGTGGTCCACGACCTCGCGGGCGTCGGCGGCAATCTGCAGGATCATCTCGATCTGTTCGCCATCTGCGAATGCACCGGCGACCACACCTATGATTCCTATGCCAAATGGTACCGCTCGGCCTGGGCCGGAGTTCAATATCTCCTGTTCAAACAAGGTCCTGTAGCCTCCTCTCTCTTCGAAACCGGAGGTTTCTGGTATGCCGATCCGGAAGCGCGCTCGCCCGATATCCAGTTTCATCTCGGCCTCGGCTCCGGCATCGAGGCCGGCGTCGCGAAACTGAAGAATGCCGGCGTCACGCTGAACTCGGCTTTCCTGCGCCCCCGCTCTCGCGGAACGGTGCGGCTCGCGTCCGCCGATCCAGCCGCCGCGCCGCTGATCGATCCGAATTATTGGGAAGACCCCTATGACCGCGAAATGTCGCTGGAAGGCTTGAAGCTCGCCCGTGGGATCTTCCGCCAGAAAGCATTCGCGCCGTTCATCATGGCTGAGAGACTGCCTGGCGACGGCATCCGGAC
This sequence comes from Kaistia algarum, assembly GCF_026343945.1. Classification (NCBI taxonomy): domain Bacteria; kingdom Pseudomonadati; phylum Pseudomonadota; class Alphaproteobacteria; order Hyphomicrobiales; family Kaistiaceae; genus Kaistia; species Kaistia algarum. Next base: position 1,829,098 of record NZ_JAPKNJ010000001.1, on the reverse strand, counting down.
CGACCAGGAACTTTTCGACTATGGCTGTCGTCACGCCAAGACCGACCACCACCCGGCCGGCACCTGCAAGATGGGCATCGACGAGCACGCCGTCGTCGATCCGGAATTGAAGGTTCGCGGCATCGAGGGACTGCGCGTTGCCGATTCCTCGATCATGCCGCAGGTGAATTCATCCAACACCAATGCGCCGACCATCATGATCGGAGAAAAGGCGGCTGATCTTATTCGTGGCGTTTCGCCGCTGCCACGGGCTAGAATCGCGGCAATCGAAGAAGTGCGGCCGCGAGTCGCCGATGCAAAAAGGGTGGAAAGCCGATGATCAGCCACTGCGTCTTCATTCGTTACCGCAAGGACGCCACGGATGCCATGCGCGACGATATCTATAAGGGACTTCAAGCGCTTAAGCCGCGCATTCCCGGGCTGACCCAGATCATCATCGGCGCCAATTCGAGCCCCGAAGGCCTCGACAAGGGCTTCTCCGAAGGGTTCATCGTGACCTTTCGCAGCACCGAAGCCCGCGACCAATATCTCGCCGACGAGGCCCATGCCAAGGTCGGCGCGAAGATCGTGGCGGCGGCCGAGGGCGGTGTGGACGGCATTCTCGTCTACGATCTTTCTTATTGAAGCCTGATCTTTCCTAGTGAAAATCCCGTGATTTCGGGATGATGCGGACGTCGCGCGGGTGCTGGCCGCCGGGGCGGCGTTTCGGGCCGCGCGGCGCTTGCGGATGCAGGAATTCGTCGGCCCGAGAGGGATCGAGCTTCGGTTGGCGATCCTCCGACAGATGGCGCAGATCGTCTGTCCGGTCGACGAGGTTCGTCGCGACCAGATGCACGACATTCTCCGGGCTGCGCTGGATATTGCCCTCGACGAGGACCAGCTTCGCGCCAAGGATCGTGCGGCGGAATTTTTCGAAGAGCCGGGTCCAGACGACGACATTGACGATTCCGGTCTCGTCCTCCAGCGTCATGAACACGACATTGCCTTTGCCGGGCCGCTGGCGCACTAGCACGACGCCGGCCATCCGCGCGGCTGCCCCGTCGGCAAGCGCCGTCGTCTCCTGCGCCGAAAGGATGCGTTCCCCGGCGAGGCGCGCGCGCAGGAAGCTCATCGGATGGGCCTTCAGCGACAGGCGCAGCGTCTGATAGTCGGCGATGACATGCTCGGAAAGCGGCATTTCCGGTAGCGGCACGTCGGTCTCTGCAGCCAGTTCGGCCGCATCCGCCGCCGCGAACAGCGGTAGAAGCCGCGAATCTGGCAGGCGGCGGACCTGCCACAGACCCTCGCGACGGTCGAGGTCCATCGAGCGCAGGGCGTCCGCATCGGCGAGCTTTTCATAAGCCCGGCGTTCGAGCCCGGTATGGCGGACGAAGTCGTCCATGGAACCAAAGCCCCGGCCGCGCGCCGCCGCGATCCTCAACGCCCAGTCCTCGCGAAAGCCGTCGATCTGGCGGAAGCCGAGCCGCAGCGCGAGACCTTTTTCCGTGGGTTCGAGCGTGTTGTCCCAGAAGCTCGAATTGACGTCGACCGGATGCACCGGCACGCCATGCTCGGCCGCATCGCGCACGATCTGTGCTGGCGCATAAAATCCCATCGGCTGTGAATTGAGCAGCGCCGCGGCGAAGGCGGCGGGATGGTGGCATTTGAGCCAGGCCGAGACATAGACCAGCTTGGCGAAGCTCGCCGCATGGCTTTCGGGAAAGCCATATTCGCCGAAGCCTTCGATCTGGGCGAAGCAGGCCTCGGCAAAGCTCTGCTCATAGCCGCGCTCGATCATCCGCCCGACCATCTTCTCCTTGTAGGATCCGATCGTTCCATTGCGCCGGAAGGTCGCCATCGCCTTGCGCAGGCCGTTGGCCTCGTCGCCGGAGAATTTTGCTGCGACCATCGCGAGCTTCATGGCCTGCTCCTGGAAAATCGGCACGCCTTCGGTGCGCCTGAGGACATCCTCCAATTCGTTCGCGGGACCATGCTGCGGCGAAGGCGAAGGATAATGGGGCTTCTCGAGACCCATGCGCCGCTTCAGATAGGGGTGGACCATATTGCCCTGGATCGGGCCAGGGCGGACGATCGCGACCTGGATGACGAGATCATAGAGCTTTCGCGGCTTGAGGCGTGGCAGCATGTTCATTTGCGCCCGGCTCTCGACCTGGAAGACGCCGATCGAATCGCCCGTGCAGAGCATGTCGTAGACGGCCGGATCCTCGGACGGGACGGTGTGCAGCTCGTAAGACACGCCGCCAGCGCCCTCGATCAGGTCGAAGGCCTTGCGGATGCAGGTCAGTATGCCGAGACCGAGGATATCGACCTTCATCATCTGGACGGTGTCGATGTCATCCTTGTCCCATTCGATGAAGGAGCGATCCTCCATCGCGGCCGGTCCGCTCGGCACCAGGTCGTTAAGAAGGGCTCGCGTCAGCACGAAGCCGCCGACATGCTGGGAGAGGTGTCGGGGAAAACCACGCAGTTCCATGGCAAGGTCGATAGCGCGGCGGATGGTCGGATTGGCGGGGTCGAGACCGGCCTCGGCCACGAATTTCTCCTGGATGCCCGAACCCCAGCCGCCCCCCCAGATCGTGCCGCCCAGCGCCAGGATCACATCCTCGGAGAGCCCGAGCGCCTTGCCGACTTCGCGGATGGCACTCTTGGACCGATAGGAGATCACGGTAGCGCAGATCGATGCGCGCAAGCGGCCATAGCGGCGGTAGATATATTGGATCACCTCCTCGCGCCGCTCATGCTCGAAATCGACGTCGATGTCGGGCGGTTCTTTGCGCTCGGCCGACAGGAAGCGCTCGAAGAGCAGCTTGTGCCGCATCGGGTCGACAGAGGTGACGCCCAAGCAGAAGCAAATGACTGAATTGGCCGCCGATCCTCGTCCCTGGCAGAGGATGCCGATCTCGCGCGCATACTCAACGATGTCATGGACGGTAATGAAATAGGCCGGATAATCGAGCCGGCGCACCATCAGCAGTTCATGCTTGATCTGCTTGCGCACGGCAGGCGGTATCCGGAGCGGATAGCGCTTCTTGGCGCCCTGGAAGACGAGCGCCTGCAGATAGCGGTGCGGCGTCGTACCGAGCGGCACCGGCTCGCGCGGATATTGATATTCGATCTCGTCGAGCGTGAAGGTGATGCGCCGCATAAAGAGCATCGTCTCGGCAATGGCCTCCGGCCGGTCGCGGAACAGTCGCGCCATCTCGGCAGGCGGCTTCAGATGCCGTTCGGCATTCATCTCCAGCCGGCGGCCGGCCTTTTCGATCGTCGTCTTTTCCCGAATGCACGCGAGCACGTCCTGGAGGGGGCGACGCTCCGGCGCGTGATAGAGCACGTCATTGACGGCAATCAGGGGAACGTCGGTCTTGCGAGCGATCTGCGCCAGAGCGGCAAGGCGGCGGCGGTCGTCGCCGCGGCGATAAAAGGCGGCGCCCAGCCAGCTTCGCCCCGGCGCCAGAGCCGCGAGCGCTTTCAGGGGAGCGCCGATACCGTCCGTGGAACCACGGGGCGGCATCAGAATGAAGAGCGAATCCTCCTGAAAGGTGCGGAGATCCTCAAAACGGATCTCGCATTCGCCCTTCGACGTGCGCCCCTTGCCGAGGCTCAGCAGATGCGAGAGCCGGCTATAGGCCGGCCGGTCGGTCGGATAGGCGAGGATGTCGGGCGTGCCATCGGCAAAGACGAGGCGAACGCCGACGAGGAGCTTCAACCCCTTCCGCCAAGTCTCGCCATGCATCTTGCTCTTCCAAGCCTCATGGGCCCGAACGATGCCGGCGAACGTGTTCCGATCCGCGATGGCGATACCAGAGAGGCCAAGCGCATGGGCTTGCGTAACGAGCTCATGGGCATGCGACCCGCCTTCCAGGAAGGAAAAATTGCTGAGGCAGGCCAGTTCGGCATAAAGCGGAGTTGCAATGCTCATGCGAACAGTCCGTGCATGAACCAGAGCGGGTGGGGCTCCCCGCCTTCATAGAGGCCTTGGCGATAGAGCCAGAAGCGGCGGCCTTCGCTGTCCTCGACGCGATAATAATCGCGCGTCTTCGGTGCCTTTTCCTCGCGCCACCATTCCGGCGCGATGCGCTCGGGCCCCTCGGCATGGGCTACGGCGTGCAGCACGCGGCGCCAGCGGAAGCGCAGTGGCGGGCCGTCGGGCACTTCGGCGAGGGCTTCGATCCGCTCCGGTGGATCGAGGAGGGAGAGCGGGCGCAGCGGCGGTTCTCCGGGCTGAGCCTCGATCGCAGGGAGGGCGCCGCTGGATTGGATCGCCGGCAAGAGGCGCGAGCGGCGCTCGGGAATATGCGTGTCCTCCGACGCAAAGCGCAGCACATGGGCGGTGCCGAAGCGAGCGCCGAGCTGGTCGACGAGATCGAAGACGGCGCCTTCATCCTGCTTATTGCCGTCAAGGGTCGCCTGAGCCTCTGTCATCGATTCGGTTCGGAAGGCGCCGAGGCGGATCAGGTCGAAGCCGAAGCCGGCATCGAGCGGATCGGAAAGAGCGTCCAGCCGCTCACCGAAGAGACGTTGCAGCATTCGCGGATCGCGGTTCGGCCGGGCGGTCGCGACCGCGATGCGCCGCACGGCCCCGTCGACACGGTAGAAGCACGCCTCGAAGCCACGACCGCCCTCGCCGCGCGCCTCCAGTTCCCGCGCGAGTTGGCTGGCGAGAATTTTGAGCGTCGCGCTGATGTCTTCCTCGCGCACGACCGGCTCGAAGAAGATCCGCTCCGTCACCAGGACCGGCATCGGCCGGCGCGGCGAGATCGGGTGCTCGGCCCGCCCCGTCAGTCTTTCGAGCCGTTCGACGATGGTTGCGCCAAAGCGGGCGGCGAGCGGGGCGCGCGGCCGGTCGACAAGGTCGGCGATGGTTTTCAGTCCGGCGCGGGATAGCGCCAGCGTTTCGGCCTCGCCGAGGTCGAGTGCCGCCACCGGGAGCGGCCGGACGGCTTGCGCCTCGTGTCCCGGTTTGATGATACGAGAGCGGCCGGTACGGGCCAGCGCGCGGGCTGCCTCGCTCGCACCGGCGATGGCGCCATGGGCGGTGAGGCCGGATGCGGCCAGGCGGCGCAGCAGATCGCGGAACAGCGCCGCCTCGCCCTTGAAGATCGGCGCCACGCCGGTGATGTCGAGGATGAGTTCGTTGCCATCCTGGCGGGCGACCAGCGGCGTATAGCGCTCGCAGCCATCGGCGAGGCGCTCCATCAGCGCGTCGTCGGCCGCGCTATCGATATCGGCGACGTCCGGATCGGCGATGCGAGCCCGTGCCTCGGCGAGCGCGAGGCCGGGGCCGAGGCCGAGCCTAAGGGCCGCCGGATCCGGCGCGGCGATGCGCATGGCGCCCTTGACCTTCTCGACGATCAGCAGCGGCTTTTCCGGCGAAAGGCGGGAGAAGGAGCCCCTCGGCAGGCGGCGCAGCCGGTCGGAGGCGAGGAAGGGCAGCCGGATCGCGCAGAAGCGGCGGGGGTACGAAGCGTCCATCGTCGCGGTTCCATTCAAGGCGCCACGGACCGCCGGCCGGTCCGTGGCGATGGCGCAATAGGGTCAGATCGAAGGTCGGATGGCCCGGCGCATCGAGGGCGAGTGGCTGCGCGGGAGCGGAGCGGACTTCCCAGCGAGTCTCGGCGCTGCCGGGCATCGGCCGGGCGCCTGGTCGCAGCAGGAACAGCGTGACGCCGGACGCCTCCGCCGCGAGGACGAGCCGGCGCTGCGTCGTCAGGTCCAGCTCCTTGGGCTCGCCGAAGGGCTCGATGAGGACAGCGCCGATGGCGGTGCTGCGTGCCGCCTCGATGCCCGCCCGCAGCACGCAGACGGCATGGGAGAGACGCACAAGCACGAGTCGCGCGGGGTCGAGCCCGAGCGCGCTAAGCCCGTCGACATGGAGTTCGCCGCCCTCGCGCGCCGCATGATCCTGCCTTATCCAGACGATCGGGCGCTTAGCCGGCGCGCTGGCGAAGGCAAGCAGAGCGGCAAATCCGTTCGTCGCGACCTGGTCGCCGGCGGAGGCGGGATGGAATTCGTGCAGCGCGCCGCAGGCGAGCCCCCCGCCGAGATGGGCGTCGACCTCGCCGCGATCGATCGGGACGAGCCGGGACGCCGCCGGACGCGCAATCTCGCCCGCCGTCTCGATCGCCGCGATGCGCTGCCGCAATGCGGAAAGGGTCGACGCTTCCAAGCCCATCCTCGCCACCCGTTCTCCATCGTCGCTGTATGTTCATGATTTGTTCTATAACGACTCCGGATGAGGAAAGAGTCAACGTGGCTCATTGCGCGCCAAGCGGCGCTCGCTCAATATCGGCGGCCCATGAGGCCACTGAGCGATAATCCGCCTTGCCGCGTTCGACGCCCCAACCCCGTCCGAAAGAATGCCGATGACGGCTCCTTCGCCACCCCTCGCCGTTTCCAGCTGGAGCCTGCACCGGACGCTCGGCCTCACCTTTCCGAACCGTCCCGATCACGATGTCGCGACGCCGACGCCGCAGCCGACCTATGGCGAAGGGCGGATCTCCCTGCTTGACATGCCCGAATTGGTGCGCGGCCTCGGCATCGATCGCGTCGAGATATGCTCGTTCCATATCGCCAACCGCGATCCCGTCTATCTTGCGGAGTTACGGGCCGCGCTCGCGGCCAGCGGCATCACGCTGCAGACGCTGCTGGTCGAATATGGCGACATCACCAATCCAGCGACCGCCGAGCGCGATCTCGCCTGGATCGGCAGATGGATCGAGACGGCCGCCGAACTCGGCGCCGAGCAGGCGCGGGTGATTGCCGGTAAGGCTAAGCATTCCGCGGAGACGCTGGGGCGCAGTGTCGTAGGTCTCAGGCGGCTGGCGCGGCAGGGCGAGACGCTCGGCGTTCGGATCGTGACCGAGAACTGGTTCGATTTTCTTTCGACCCCGGCCGAGGTCCATAGCTTGTTCTATAGGCTGGACGGCGCCGTCGGGCTCAACGGCGATTTCGGCAATTGGTCCGGTCCCGGCAAATATGAGGATCTGAAAGCGATCTTCCGAATCGCCATCTGTTGTCACGCCAAGGGCGATTTCAGCGACGGCCAACTCGATGAGGAAGACTATGCAAACTGCCTCGCCGCCGCGACGGCGGCTGGCTTCCGGGGCCCTTACACCTTGATCTATGACGGCAGCGATCCGGACGAGATCGCCAATCTGGCGATCGAACGGGATTTTATCCGCAACTATTTCGCCTGAGACCCGGCCGCCGGGTGCTCGCCGGCTCTGGACAGTGCCGGCCGGGGGGCAGCCGCATCGGTCGGCCGTTTCGCAGGCTTCTCGTGTTCGAAGGAATAATCGGCCAAAAGCTCGATCGCCTTGGCGAAGACGGCCTCCTCGTGCCGGGTCTTCTCCGCGCTCTGCCTTGTGTCGGCGGCGCGCCGCTCCAGCAGGCCGCGGATGAAATTGTCGCCGGAATTCTTGCGGAAGCGCGCCGCCATCAATTCGGCCCGCTTCGCCTGCCGTTCCAGCTTCTTCACGCCGACGGCGATCTCCGCCTTCTGCTTGGTGAGCGTGTCGCGGATGGCGGCGACGAGGTCGACGGATTCAAACGGTAACTCGCTGTCGAGGACGGAGGCGACCAGTTCATGGATGCGCTCCATCGCGCGGGCGGCGATGTTCTCCGCGATCAGTTCGCCCTCATAGCCCGTCTCGTCATAGGCCTTGCGGCGATCGGGGTCGGAGAGAACGTCATAGGCGTGAGCGAGCGTATGGAAGGCCGCGGAACTGCCGCCGGTATCGGGATGGGCCTTGCGAGCCTTCTGGCGATAGGCCTTGTCAATCTCGGCCGCGCTGGTGTCGGGATCGACCCCGAGTTCGACATAAAGGCTGCGTTTTTCGCCCAAGGACGGCTCCGCGGTCAGGCGGCGCCGCAAGCCGGCGCCCGGAATCGATGACGCGCGCAGAAAGTCATGCTAGCGCCAGAAAGTCCACTCTTGGCGTTCGACTAGCCGCCGCCGAACAGGCGGCGCAGGAACCCACCCTGGCGTGGCGGCGCTTCGTAATAGCCGTCATTGCCACCCTGGCCGACATTGGCGGGAGGCACGGGGCCGCCGGCATTGTCGCCATCGAAGATCGATTCGCGGTGGATCGGCGGCGAGCCATTGGCGAGATAATTGGGATCGTTCGCGACCGAGGGCGCGACCGGGCCGTCACCCGACTCCGGATCATTCCCATAGACGGGCTGCGTGCTGCCCGTGGTCTGCGTATCCGGCGGGACGAGGCCACCGGTGCCGGGTTGCGGCATGTCCGAAAGACCCTCCTGGCCACCCTGCTGGTCGTCGCCGAAGGTCTGGTAATGGCTGGCATTCTGGTAGCTATAGTCGCCGGGAAGATTCGCGACCGCGACGCCCTGATGCGCCTCGACCATGAAGCGGTTCCATATCTGCGCCGGCAAGCTGCCGCCCGTCATGCGCTTGGTCGGCTTGAAATCGTCATTGCCGAGCCATACGCCGGCCGTGAGGTTCGCGGTGTAGCCGACGAACCAGGCGTCGCGCGAATCGTTCGTCGTGCCGGTCTTGCCCGCCGCCGGCCAGCCGGCGATCGCGGCCTTGCGGCCGGTTCCGCGCGAGAGCGTATCGGAAAGCATGGTGTTCATCATGCCGACATTGGTCGGGTCGATGACCTGCGTCGCCTTGTAGGCCGGCCGCTGGTAGAGGACCTTGCCGTCGACGCTCGTCACCGTCGTGATGACATGCGGCGGCACGGCGAAGCCGCCATTGGCGAAGGGCGCATAGGCGTCGGTCAGTTCAAGCAGGCTCACCTCGGACGTGCCGAGCGCGATCGAGGGATTGGGCTGCAATTGCGAGGTGATGCCGAGCCGGTGCGCCGTGGCGACGACCGTGTCGGGACCGACCTCGTTGGCGAGCTGGACGGCGATCGTGTTGATCGAGAGCGCCAGCGCGGTTTGCAGCGTGACCGGGCCGCGATAGGTCTTTTCGTAGTTCTTCGGCTCCCATTTGCCGATGCGCGTCGGCTGGTCGACGCGGACGGTGTCCGGGGTCAGACCGAATTCAAGCGCCGTCAGATAGACAAAGGGCTTGAAGGCCGATCCCGGCTGACGCTTCGCCTCGACCGCGCGGTTGAACTGGCTCTTCTGGTAGTCGCGCCCACCGACCATGGCGCGGACCGCGCCGGTGCCGTCGAGCGCGACCAATGCGCCCTGGCTGACACCATAGGTCTTGCCGCTCTTGTCGAGCGATTCGGTGATCGCTCGTCCGGCCGCATCCTGGAGATGCGAGTCGATCGTCGTCTCGACGACGACGTCCTGATCAAGGGCGCCGACGACGTCGGGGACGAGATCCGCCACCCAGTCGGCGACATAGCGGCCGCCGCCGCCTTCGCCCTCGGCCTGAGCAACGACCGCGACGGTGGCTGCCTGCTTTTCCTGGTCGGCCGTGATGAAGCCCTGATCCTGCATGGCTTCCAGAACGAGCTTGGCGCGGGCATCGGCCGCGTCGGGATCGCTGGTTGGGGCATAACGCGACGGCGCCTTCAGGAGCGCGGCCAGCACCGCCGCCTCCTTCAGGGTGACGTCGCGGGCCGATTTGCCGAAATAACGCCGCGCCGCCGCGTCGACGCCGTAAGCCCCGGCGCCGAGATAGACGCGATTCAGATAGGCTTCGAGGATCTGCTGCTTGGAATATTTGGCGTCAAGCCACAGCGCCATCATCGCTTCCTGCAGCTTGCGCTCGAAGGTGCGCTCCGGCTTCAGGAACAAATTCTTGGCGAGCTGCTGGGTCAGCGTCGAGCCGCCCTGGACGACGCCGCCGGCGCGGGCATTGGTATAGAAGGCGCGAGCAAGGCCGATCGGATCGACACCGAAATGGCTGTAGAAGCGGCGATCCTCGATCGCGATTACGGCCTCCGGCAGATAGGGCGGCAGATCCTCGATGCGCACGAACTCGCCGCCCGTATCGCCGCGATTGGCGATGAGCGAGCCGTCATTGGCGAGGATCTTGATGTTCGGCGGCCGCTTCGGCAGCACCGACCAATCGGCCGACGACGGCATCTGGCTCGCATAATAGGCGAGTGCGCCGACGACGAGCACGGTTCCCCAGACACCGAGGATGATGCCCCATTTCACCGTGCGTCGGAAAAGACGGAAGAGCGAAAAACCGCCGCCGCCGGAACCACGCCGCCGCCGTTCTGGCTTCGGCTTGCGGCGTTCGCGGGCGCGGCGCGGCGCTACTTCCTCGATGTCGTAAAACTCCGCGTCCTCGATGTCGTCGGCGACGCGCCGTGCGCCTCCCCGGCGCGATCGCTTCTCTCGCCCGCCCGAGCTGCCCGCCGGCCGGTCGTCCTCGCTGAGGCCGATATCGAGATCCTCGTCCGAACTCTCGCGGGGCCTGTCCATCACAGGCTCGATGCGGTCTCGGCGCGTGAGCGGTCTCGCCATGCTCGTCCTGGTATCCCTTGATAACGGCCGGCCGGAACGTCCGGCCCCTTGCGAGCGAGTGACCGACGAATGCGGCGATTTCACGGGAAATCGCTGATTCGCTTTCTAAAATACCATGAGAACTCTGCGTTGTTCCTTAAGAAGGGAGGGCTGGGTTCGCTGGGTCGTTCGCCCTTTCCTTTCGGCTCCGGCGGGGCCATGTTCCGCAACTCTGCTGAAAGGATGCGCCCCGTGGATGTCGGCCGTACGGTCTCGGTTCTGCTGCCGGTCGCGGTCGACGGACCCTATACCTACCGCGTGCAGAATGGCCTGGAGCTTGCCCCCGGCGACATCGTCCGTGTGCCGCTGGGCCCGCGCGAGATCGTCGGAGCCGTATGGGATGATGTGCCGGATGGCTCGGTCGGCCATAACCGCCTGCGTCCGGTCGCCCATCGCTATGACGCGCCGCCGCTCGATCCGACCATCCGCAAATTCGTCGACTGGGTCGCGAACTACACGCTGACCCCCCGCGGCATGGTCCTGCGCATGGTGCTGCGCGCGCCGGGGGCGCTGGAGCCCGAGCGCGCTGTCGAGGCGGTCCGCATCGCCGGTCCGCCGCCGGAGCGCCTGACGCCGGCTCGCCGCCGCGTGCTCGACATCGCCGCTGATGGCGCGCCATGGTCGCGCCCGGCCCTCGCGGCCGCGGCGGGCGTCTCGTCGGGCGTCGTCTCCGGCCTTATCGAGGCGGGCAGCCTCGCCGTCCTGCATCTGCCGCCGCCGCCGGCGACCCTTCCACCCGATCCCGACCACGCCCGGCCGCGTTTCGACGACGGCCAGAGCGAGGCGGCTGAGGCGCTGCGAAAGATGGCCGCCGAGGGCGGATATGGCGTGACCCTGCTCGACGGCATCACCGGTTCGGGCAAGACCGAGATCTATTTCGAGGCCGTGGCAGAAACACTGCGCCGCGGTCGGCAGACGCTGATCCTGCTGCCCGAGATCGCGCTCACCACGGATTTTCTCGATCGGTTCGCCCGCCGCTTCGGCGAGCGGCCGGCGGAATGGCATTCGGAGGTATCCCCGCGCCAGCGTGAACGCGTCTGGCGGGCGGTGGCGAGCGGCGAGGCGAAGGCGGTCGTCGGCGCGCGTTCGGCGCTCTTCCTGCCTTTCCCGAAGCTCGGCCTCGTCATCGTCGACGAGGAACATGACGGCGCCTACAAGCAGGAGGAAGGCGTCACCTATAATGCCCGAGACATGGCGGTGGTGCGTGGCCATATCGGCGGATTTCCCGTGGTTCTGTCCTCGGCGACGCCCTCGATTGAGAGCCGCGTCAATGCCGATCAGGGCCGCTATCGCCGCATCGAGCTGACGACGCGATTTGCCGCCGCGAAGCTGCCGGAAATCCGTGCGCTCGACATGCGTCTCCATCCGCCCGAGAAGGGTTCGTTCCTGTCACCTGTGCTGGTTCAGGCGATGGAGGCGACGCTGGCGGCGAAGTCGCAGACGTTGCTGTTCCTGAACCGACGCGGCTATGCGCCGCTGACGCTCTGCCGCCATTGTGGCCATCGCTTCCAATGCCCCAATTGCTCCACCTGGCTGGTCGAGCACCGCTTCCGCGGCCAGCTCGTCTGTCATCATTGCGGTCACAGCGAAGCACGGCCGGACCGTTGCCCGGTCTGCGACGCCGAGGACAGCCTCGTTGCCTGCGGTCCCGGCGTCGAGCGCATCGCCGAGGAGGTGGCAGCCCGCTTTCCCGAGGCGCGGCGGATCGTGCTCTCCAGTGATCTTCTCGGCGGCGTCCAGCGCATGCGAGATGAGCTGGAAGCGATCCGGCGCGGCGAGGCCGACATCGTCATCGGCACCCAGCTCGTCGCCAAGGGGCATAATTTCCCGCTGCTCGCCCTTGTCGGCGTGGTCGATGCCGATCTCGGCCTCGCCCAGGGCGATCCGCGCGCGGCGGAGCGTACCTTCCAGCTGCTCGCGCAAGTGACGGGACGTGCCGGACGGGCTGGCGGCGACAGCCATGCCTATCTCCAGACCTATGCTCCCGAACACCCCGTGATCGCGGCGATCGCGTCTGGCAATCGCGAGGCCTTCTATGCGCGGGAGATCGAGGCGCGCCGTGTCTCGGGTCTGCCGCCGTTCGGCCGCCTCGCCGGCATCATCGTCTCGGCCGCCGACCGGGCCGGGGCTCATGCCTATGCCGGAACGCTGCGACGCGCCGCCCCGATCGACACGATCGCCATGGTGCTGGGCCCGTCGGAGGCGCCGCTGGCCGTGCTGCGTGGCCGCCACCGCTTCCGCCTGCTGGTCCAGGCGCCGCGCGGCTTCGACCTGCAGGACTTCCTGCGCGGCTGGCTCGCAGCGGCGCCACCGCCTCGCGGCAGCGTCAAGGTTCAGGTCGATATCGATCCGCAGAGCTTTCTTTAAAAGTTCTAAGGGTTGCGGAACGGGGCCGGGCGGGTTAGCCCATGGGCTTCCCGCCGGTCAAACGGCGCCCCACGCAAAGCAGGCAAACATGGCACCGAAGAAGGTCATTTACGATACGGATCCCGGCGTTGACGACGCCATGGCGCTGCTGTTCCTGGAATATTCACCCGACGTCGATCTCGTCGGCATAACCACCGTGCTGGGCAATGCGACGATCGAGACGACGACCCGCAATGGGCTGTTCCTGAAGGACTATTTTGATATCGCAGCGCCCGTCGTTCAGGGCGCCGGCCGTCCGGTCGTCATGGAGCCGACCGCGCCGCCGACCTATGTCCATGGCGAAAACGGCCTTGGTGATATCCCGCTTCCGGATGTGATCCGTTCGAAGGTTCACGAGCTGCCGGCCCATGAATTCATCATCAAGACCGTACGCGACAATCCGGGCGAGATCTCCATCGTCGCCGTCGGGCGCATGACCAACCTCGCGCTCGCGCTGCGGCAGGATCCGGGCATCGTTCCGCTGGTCCGCGAGATCGTCATCATGGGCGGCGCCTTCGGCTACAAGGGCCATTCCGGCAATGTGACGCCGGTCGCCGAAGCCAACATCATCGGCGATCCGCACGCCGCCGACGAGATCTTCGGCGCCGCCTGGCCGATCACCGTGGTCGGGCTCGACGTGACGCAGGAAGCGGTCATGAGCGTTGCCTATCTAGAAGCGCTACGCGATGCGGGCGGCAAGGCCGGACAGTTCATCTGGGACATCACCCGCTTCTACGCCAACTTCTACAGCTCAACGACAGGGCTCGAAGGCATCCCGGTGCATGATTCCTCCGCCGTCGCCTATCTGCTCGATCCGACCCTGTTCACGACGCGCTTGGGTCCGCTGCGCGTGGTGACCGAGGGTATTGCGATCGGCCAGACGATCCAGCAGCCCAACAGCCGCAAGTTCCATGAGAATGCCTGGAGCGGCCGCCCGGATCACGCGATCTGCATCGACGGCGACGCCGAGCGCTTCCTGAAGCTCTATTTCGATACGATCGTCGCCGGGGCCGCGGCACGAGCCTGAGGCGCATCGCGGGCGCGGCGCGCGCTCTTGGGGGCAGATTTGATGACGAGCGACACAATCGTCCTCGTGACCTCGATCCCGCCGCGCTTCGGTGGCGATGACGAAGCACGCCAACTCTCCCGCGTCGGCCTGACCATTGCCGACGCGGTTCAATCCTTCGAGGCGAACGGCTTCCGCGTCGTCTCGATCAATCGTGAGGGCGAAGCGGCCGGGATCAAGGGCTATCCGACTGTCGAGATCCGCGAAGTGCCGCCCGGCGGGGTCTATCCGAACAAATACGGCCCGAATTTCGAGCCCCTCTTCGCCTATTTCGGCGATGCGCCTGGTGCGATCGTCAATGCCGACATCTTCATGCTCCGCTGCGACGCCGCCTCGGTGATCCTCAACCAGCCGGGCAAGGTGCTGCTGGCCCGCCGCCTCGACGTCTCCTCCTCGGGGTCGAGCGTCATCGGCAGCTATAATCGCGGCATCGACGGTCTCTTCTTCTCGGCCGGCGCCCTCGCCGAGCTTGCTGCCGATCCCGATGTCTGCGCCTTCCAGCTTGGAACGCCCTATTGGGATGTTCTGATCCCGGTCGTCGCCTCGCTTCACCGCGAGGTGGAATTCGTGCCGGCGCCCTTCCTGCTGCATGAGATCCATCCGGCGCGCTGGAACAAGGTCGAGTATCAGGGGCTGCGTGAAAAGGCGGTGTTTGCCGCCATTGCCCATGCGACGCGCTGGAGGGCCAGCCGGCCGCGCGCGGATGCGTTCCTCAAGGGCCTCGAAGGCTATCTGGGCGGCCCGTTCCAGCCGGCGAGCGAGCGCAGCATCAAGGATGCCGCCGTCTATATGAGCCTCTGGCTTACCAAGATCGAGACCAAGCCCTCCGATGCGGTGAAGGTCGATCTGAACGATCCCGTCATCGCGCGTTTCGTGCGCCAGATCTTCTCGCACACGGCCGAAGCGCTCACGATCGCCAAATGGCTGGATGCACGCGAAGACGATAGCGAGCTGCCGCTTTTCCAGAAGGTGCGCCGCTTTGTGAAGATGATGCTGAAGACCCGCAAGACCCAGCGGCGCGCCGCGCGCGTCCGGGCGCTCTTCCCCGATTGACGCAGACGAGCGGTTACGGCCGCCCGCCCAACCTCGTCGTCGCCCTGGCGCCGGCATCGACCGCCTTGGCAAGGCAAGCTTCCAGACCAGCGCCGGCGAGGCGGGCCGCCAGGAAGCCGGCGAGGAACGCGTCGCCGGCTCCCGTGGTGTCCACGACCTCGACCGTGGGCGGCGCGGCGCGAAGCCGCACGGCAGACGTTGCCACCTCCGCGCCCTCGGCACCGCGCTTGATCGCGACGACGCCGTAGCGATCGGTCAAGAATCGGATCTGCTCCATCGGATCGCGCCGGCCGGATAGACAGGCGGCCTCCTCGGCATTGGGGAACAGGATCGTCGCGTCATGGGTCCAGCCGAGGAAATTGTCGGGTCCGACCTCCTCGAGGAAGCCGACCGAAGCTGGATCGACGGTGACGGTGATGCCGCGCGATCGGGCCACGGCGATAAAGGACATCACCGCCGCGCGCGGTCCGGGCGCGAACAGCGCATAGCCCGAGACATGGACGAGATCGAGACCGGCCAGCAGCGACAGCGGCAGGTCGCGGCCGGAGAAGGCCAAGTTGGCGCCCCGATCGGTCAGGAAGGAGCGTTCGCCATCCGGCGAGATGATGTTGATCAGCATGCCGGTGCCGCGCGTCTCGTCGCCGGAGAGCAGCGGCGTGATGCCGACGGCGCGGAACTGTGCCTCCTGCTGGGCGAGATCGCTCTGGCCGACGCGGCCGACCAGCGCGACCGGCACGCCGAAATGCGCCAGCCAGGCCGCCTGGTTGGAGGCGGAGCCGCCCGGGTGGAGGTCGATCTTCGCGCGGCGGTCCGAGCCGAGCACAATCGGTCCCTCAGGCCGGACGATGACGTCGGTCATGACGTCGCCGATGACGAGGACACGCGGCTTGGCTTCGGAGGAAGGCATGGGTTGGCTCGATTCGTACTGCGGTGGCGTCATCCTATAGGGCCGATTATGACGGGCGATAAGCGGCGCCGTGTGCAATTGCCTTGAACGCGCCATCGCTTCGCGCCATCTCTCGCTTCGACGCCCCGCCCGGAGATACGCATGACCGCCGCCAATCCGCCGATCGAGACCAATCCCCTGCTCGATTCCTGGACGACCCCATTCGGCGTGCCGCCTTTCGCGCAAATCGCCAATGCGCATTACCGGCCGGCTTTCGAGGCGGCGCTTGCCGAGCACAGCCGCGACATCGCGGCGATCATCGAAAATCCCGAGCCGCCGACCTTCGCCAATACGATCGACGCGTTTGAACTCTCCGGCCGTTCGCTCGACCGCGTCGCTTCTGTGTTCTTCAACCTGACCGGTGCGAACACCAATGACGAGCTGGATGCGATCGAGACCGAGATCGCGCCGAAACTCTCCCGCCACTACAGCGCGATCTATCTCGACGACGCGCTCTTCGCCCGGATCGATACCCTGTTCAAGGCGGGCTTCGCCGGCTTGAGCGAGGAGCAGGCGCGCGTCCTCGACCGCTACCACACTGCCTTCGTCCGCTCCGGCGCCGGCCTGCCCGCGGAAACGAAGTCCCGCATCGCCGCCATATCCGAGCGCCTTGCCACGATCGGCACGAGTTTCGGTCAAAACGTGCTGGCCGATGAGAAAAGCTGGAAGCTGGTGCTGGAGGCGGGGGAGGACCTGGCCGGCCTGCCGGACTTCCTGATAGCCTCGGCCGCCCAGGCCGCGAAGGACCGCGACCTTCCCGGAAAATACGTCATCACCCTCTCTCGTTCCTCGATCGAGCCGTTCCTGCAATTCTCGGCGCGGCGCGACCTGCGCGAAAAGGCCTTTGCCGCCTGGACGTCGCGGGGCGAGGCCGGTGCAACCGACAATCGCGGCATCATCGCCGAGACGATCGCGCTGCGCGCCGAAATGGCCCGCCTCCTCGGCTATCCGACCTTTGCCCATTTCCGCCTCGACGATTCGATGGCGAAGACGCCCGATGCGGCGATGGGACTGCTTCGATCGGTCTGGACACCGGCCCGCGAGCGGGCGATTACTGAGCGCGAAGCACTGCAGGCGCTCGCGAAAGCCGAGGGGGCGGATTTCGACATCGCCGCCTGGGACTGGCGCTATTATTCCGAGCGCCGCCGCAAGGCCGAGTTCGATTTGGACGAGAGCGGCCTGAAGCCCTATTTGCAGCTCGGCAAGGTGATCGAGGCGGCCTTCGATACGGCAACGCGGCTTTTCGGCGTCACCTTCACCGAGCGCTTCGATATCCCGGCCTATCACCCCGATGTGCGCGTCTTCGAGGTTCGCGACCGCGACGGCTCGCTCACCGGCATTTTCCTCGGCGACTATTTCGCCCGGTCCTCGAAGCGCAGCGGCGCCTGGATGAGCGGTTATCGCGGCCAGGAAAAGCTCGCCGGCGACATCCGGCCGATCATCGTCAATGTGATGAACTTCGCCAAGGGAGCCGATGGCGAGCCCACGCTGCTCTCCTTCGACGATGCCCGCACCCTGTTCCACGAATTCGGCCACGGGCTGCACGGCCTCTTGTCCAACGTCACCTATCCGCTGCTCGGCGGCACCAGCGTCAGCCGCGATTTTGTCGAGTTTCCCTCGCAGCTCTATGAGCACTGGTTCGAGCGGCCGGAAATCCTGGAGCGCTTCGCCGTCCACTATCGTACCGGCGAACCGATGCCGGCCGAACTTCTCGGCCGCCTGAAGGCCAGCCGTACCTTCAACCAGGGCTTCGCGACCGTCGAATATGTCGCCTCGGCGCTGGTCGATCTGGAAATGCATCTGCTGCCGGATGGCGGCAATCTGGATGCCGTCGCCTTCGAGAAGAAGGTACTGGACGAGATCGGCATGCCCGCGGCGATGGCGATGCGCCACCGCACGCCGCATTTCCAGCATGTCTTCGCCGGAGACGGCTATTCCTCCGCCTATTACAGCTATCTCTGGTCCGAAACGCTCGACGCCGATGGGTTCAAGGCCTTCGAGGAGGTGGGCGACGTGTTCGATCCGGAAGTCGCCGGCCGTCTCAAGGAATTCGTCTATTCAGCCGGCAATCGCCGCCGGCCCGACGAAGCCTATCGCGCCTTCCGCGGCCGTGACCCCGACCCGGAGGCGCTGCTCGAAAAGCGTGGCCTGATGGAGACCGCCGTCTGAGCGCGGGGCCGTGGAATATGCTTTCCGCTTGACCCCGTGGCCAGAAGGGCCATCTTGCGCGGCTTTCAACGAAAGGAAACGCCGACATGACCGATGCCAAGCCCGCCCTCACCAAGGCCGATCTCTCGGCGATCGAACTGAAGATGCTGGTCCGCGTCTCGCGTCCCGGCCCCTATGTCGGGCTGAACGGCAAGGCCGTGCAGCGTCTTATCGAGCTCGGCCTCGTCAAGACCCGCGTCGCTGGCTACACGCTGACCGACGAAGGCATGAGTCTGCTCCGCGCTGAATAGGGGAGCGCAACCCTTTCCGGTCCGCCGCGTTGTTTCGTCGACACAACGTTTGGAGGTTCCGACCATGGCACGCACCGCAACGCTCGATTCCGCTGCCGAGGCGGTCAAGTCCGCGGCTAGCACCGCCTCGACCCGCGCCAGGCGCGCGGCACATGAGGGCGTAAGGCAGGCCAGCGAGGCCGGCGAAACTTATCGCAGCGTCTTCCACGATCTGGCGGATGAGGCCGAGCGCCGGTTCAAGCAGGGCGAGCGCGACGCGGGCGCCTTCGGCAAGGCGATCGCGCGCGAGGCGACGGCGCGTCCGGGTCTCGCCATCGCTCTGGTGGCCGCGACAGCCCTCGTCGGTGGATCGCTGCTGGGCTGGGCGCTCTCGCGCCGCCGCTGATCGGCACGGCCGGACGGTGAAACTTGCTCTTCGAGCCGGAAGCCGGCTAGTAGGCAATAAGAGACCGACAAGCGCGTCGCGACGATCGATCGGGGTGGTGAATGAAGGACGCGAACCTGAGTTCAAGCGCCTCCCATCAGCGCGCCGCGTCGGAGCCCGGCACTTCGAAGCTGGACGCTCCGTTCGGGGCCCTTACGCGGACCAGCCGCCCCCCTCATCTCACAGCCTGGAAGCTGTTCACGACCGTGGTGAAGCGCTTCATCGCCCATGATGACGCGCTGATCGCCGCTGGCGTCGCCTTCTATGGCTTTCTCGCGGTCTTTCCCGCGCTAGCGATCTTCATTTCCATCTATGGCATGCTGTTCGACCTGACCGGTGTGTCGCAGCGCGCCAGCCAGATCGCATCGGTCCTTCCCGAAGAAGCGCGTCCGATCGTTCTGGACATGCTGACGGAACTTGCCGGAAAAGAGCCGGCAAAGCTCAATGCCGGCCTTCTGATCGGCTTCGCGATAGCGCTGTGGAGTTCCCGCGCCGGGATCGCGGCGCTGATGAGCGGCGTGAACTTTGCCTATGAGGTCAAGGACGATCGGAACATTCTCGTCTCGATCGGCATCTCCCTGGCGCTCACCCTTGGTGCCGTCATCTTCGCCGTCCTGGCGCTGACGGCGATCGCGGCCCTGCCGGTTGCCCTGTCCTTGCTCGACATCCGCCATGCCAGCGCGACGGCCTTCCTCCTGGTGCGATGGCCGATCCTGGCGCTCCTGGCATTCTGCTCGATCTCGACGATCTACTTCTTCGTGCCGCACAGAAAGCCGGGCGGACCCTGGCGCCGCGCGCGCCGGATGCTTCCCGGCGCGCTGGCGGCGACCCTGATCTGGCTTCCGGGCTGCTCGCTGTTCTCGTTCTACGTGACGCGGATCGCAATCTACGACGCCACCTACGGCTCCCTCGGCGGCGCGGTGATCTTCCTGCTCTGGCTCTGGTTCACCGCCCTCGTCATTCTCGTCGGCGCCGAGATCAACGCCGCCTGGTCGGGATTGCGAACCCCCAAGATTCGCCACGGAAACTAGCGACCTCGCTTCGACAAGGATCGGTCACACCTCGACGCCCTGCTCCGCCAATTGCTCGCCGAGCGCATGCAAATCCGCAGCCAACGCGCTGATATCCGTCTCCTGCATGAAGTCGAGGATATTGCTCGCCTGGCCCTTGGGGAATAGCAACGGCCCGGCAGGCAAGCATGGTCCCCCTTATCCTTGCTCTCAATCCACCAGCATGTCGGCGGGCACGTCGAGCGCGGCGGCGATCGCGTGGAGTTCCATCGCGCCGAGCGGCTTGCCGCTCTCGAATGCGATGATCTCGTCATGGGAAAGGCCCGCAAGCCGGGCGAGATCGGTGGCGGAAAGTGAACGTTCCTCGCGCAACGTGGCAAGGCGGCTGGAGCCGTTCAGGCGGCCAGCTTCCATCTTGTCGGCAAGCGCCGGATCGATCTCGCGTTCGATGACGGTTGTCGTGGGTACATCGACGAAACTCATGACACCCTCCTTCTGTTGTCCGCATCGCGGGTGATGATCCAACGCACGATCCGGCAAATCGATCCTTTGGACCCCACTCACCGCTTGCCGAGGACGGGTGCGGCCGCTACTGCCTCGATTTCAAACGGAACGAGGCGACGGAGCGGATCCTATGGCGAAAGTGGCGTTTCTCGGGCTTGGCGTGATGGGTTATCCCATGGCTAGGCACCTGAAGGCGGCGGGTCACGAGGTGACCGTCTATAACCGGACCTTGGCCAAGGCTGAGCGTTGGGTCGGCGAGCATGGCGGTCGCTTTGCCGCCACGCCGCGCGAGGCGGCGCTCGGACAGGAAATCGTCTTTTGCTGTGTCGGCAATGACGATGATCTGCGCCAGGTGACGATCGGGCCGGATGGGGCCTTCGCGGGTCTCGCCAAGGGCGCGGTTTTCGTCGATCACACGACGGCTTCTGCCGATGTTGCGCGCGAACTCCATGCCGCGGCCCTGGCAATCGGCGCCGGCTTTGTCGATGCGCCGGTCTCGGGCGGCCAGGCGGGCGCCGAGAATGGCGCGCTGACGGTGATGTGCGGCGGCGAGGCGGGATATTTCGCGGCCGTGGAGCCTGTCATCCGCAGCTATGCCCGCGCCTGCAGTCTCCTGGGTCCGGTCGGATCAGGCCAGCTCGCCAAGATGATGAACCAGATCTGCATTGCCGGCGTCGTGCAGGGTCTCGCCGAGGCGCTGCATTTTGGCAAGCGCGCCGGGCTTGACGTCGAGGCGGTGGTCGAGGTGATCTCCAAGGGCGCGGCCCAGTCCTGGCAGATGGAGAACCGCTACAAGACGATGAATGCCGGCAAGTTCGACTTCGGTTTCGCCGTCGACTGGATGCGCAAGGATCTCGGCATCTGCCTCGACGAGGCGCGGACCAACGGCGCCAAGCTGCCGATGACGGCGCTGGTCGACCAGTTCTATGCCGATGTGCAGGCGATGGGCGGGAAGCGTTGGGATACGTCGAGCCTCATTGCCCGACTGGAGAAATGATCGTGAAAGCGGCCGGCGCAGCAGCGCCGGCCGCTTCTCGCGCTAGGCGCGGTTATAGACGTCCTCGTAGCGGACGATGTCGTCCTCGCCGAGATAGGAGCCGGTCTGGACCTCGATGAGTTCCAGCGGGATCTTGCCCGGATTGGCGACACGGTGGATCTCGCCGATCGGGTGATAGGTCGACTGATTCTCGTTGACGATATAGGTCCGGTCGCCCTGCGTGACCTCGGCCGTCCCCTTGACGATCACCCAATGCTCGGCACGGTGATGGTGCTTCTGCAGCGACAGGATCGCGCCCGGCTCGACGACGATCTTCTTCACATGGAAGCGCTCGCCCCGGCAGATCGTCTCATAGGTGCCCCACGGGCGATGGATGCGGATGTGCTCGTTGGCCTCGTTGCGCTTCTCGGCCTTCAGCCCGGCGACCAGATCCTTGACGTCCTGGCTGCGGTTCGACGGCATGACGAGGATGGCGTCGTCCGAGGCGACGACGGTGATCCCCTCGAGGCCGATGCCGGTGACGAGCGGACCCTCCGAATGGATGAAGACGTCATGGCTGTCGAGCAGCGACACCGGACCATGCGTGACGTTACCGCCGTCGAGAACGGGGCCGAGTTCGCGTACCGCGTCCCAGGAACCGATATCCGACCAGGCGAAGCGTCCCTCGATCACCGCGGCCTTATCGGTCCGCTCCAGCACCGCATAATCGATGGACTTGGCGGGGATGGTGGCAAAGGCGGCCTTGTCGAGGCGGATGAAGCCGATGTCCTCCTTGGCAGCCTCGATCGCGGCCGTGGTACCGGCAAGGATCGCAGGCTCGAAGCGTTCGGCTTCAGCCAGCATCAGCGACGCCGGGAAGATGAAATTGCCAGAATTCCAGAGATAGCCTTCGGCGAGATAGCGTTCGGCCGTCTCCCTATCCGGCTTCTCGACGAAAGAGGCGACGCGGGAGGCGCCGGCGGTGCCGAGCGCTGCACCCGGCTTGATGTAGCCATAGCTGGTGCGCGGCTCGGTCGGCTTGATGCCGAAGGTGACGATGTACCCGTCCTGCGCCACCTCGGCGGCTGCGAGCAGCGCATTGCGGAAGAGCTCCACATCGGGAACCAGGTGATCGGCGGCGAGCGCCAGGACCAGGCAATCTTCGCCATAGAGGTTGGCGGCGATTTGGGCGGCCGTGAAGATCGCGGCTGCGGAATCCCGCCGTGCTGGCTCCAGCACGATCGTCGCGTCGATGCCGAGTTCCGCCGCCTGGCGGCGCGCGAAGAAGCGGAAATCCTCGCTGGTGACGATGATCGGCGCCGCGACGGTGTCGCTGGCTCCTGGAACGCGGAGCAGGGTCTGCTGATAGAAGGTGTGCTTTCCGCCGAGAGCCAGGAACTGCTTCGGCATGCTGTCGCGCGAGACCGGCCAGAGCCGCGTTCCGGAACCACCAGCCAGAATGACCGGGACGATCTTTGCGTTCGCCATGAAATCCTCTTTATGCCCCGCGACTTGCCTGTCCGGCCGGAGGCCCTGAAAACGCGCGGATGGTGGCATGCTGCGCCGCGAAGTTCAATGTGCACTGCCGTTGAAGGTGAATGACCGCTTCAGTTCGGACATTCATATCGGAACCAATGTCTACTGCCCACGCTGCTCCAGCACTGCAACAATGCAGCATAGCCCGATCGTCGATTGCGAACAAAACACGAAACGTGTTCCATTCTGAGCATCCGACCGCCGATTCGCGCAAGGTTTTCTCCCGGACATGTCCGCTCCCCATCTCGCCCGGCTCAACGACGAACAGCGCCGCGCGGTGGAGTTCGGCGTGAGCGAGCCGGGGGCGGGGCCGTTGCTGGTTATCGCTGGCGCCGGCTCTGGCAAGACCAACACCCTGGCCCACCGCGTTGCCCATCTCATCGTCAGCGGCGCCGATCCGCGCCGCATCCTGCTCATGACCTTTTCCCGCCGCGCCGCCGCCGAAATGGCGCGGCGCGTCGAGCGCATCGCCGCCCATGTCCTTGCCGACAAGGCGGCGGCAATGACCGACGCGCTCGCCTGGTCGGGTACCTTCCACGGCATCGGCGCGCGGCTGCTGCGCGACTATGCCCCTTCGATCGGCCTCGATCCGGCCTTCACGATCCATGATCGCGAGGATTCGTCCGATCTGATGAACCTCGTCCGTCATGAACTCGGGCTCTCCGCCAAGGCGAGCCGTTTTCCATCCAAGGGTACCTGCCTCGCCATCTACTCGCGCGTGGTCAATGCGGGCATGGAACTCGACAACGCGCTCACCGAGGTGTTTCCGTGGTGCGCCATGTGGAAGGACGAGTTGAAGGGGCTCTTCGCTGCCTATGTCGAAGCGAAGCAGAGCCAGAACGTGCTCGATTATGATGATCTGCTGCTCTACTGGGCCGCGCTGATGGGCGAGGCGGAAGTCGCCGCCTCGGTTGCGGGGCGCTTCGATCATGTGCTGGTGGACGAATATCAGGACACCAACCGCCTGCAGGCTTCGATCCTGATGGCCCTGAAGCCGGACGGAGCCGGTCTGACCGTTGTCGGCGACGATGCGCAGTCGATCTATTCCTTTCGCGCCGCCACAGTCCGCAACATTCTCGATTTTCCGGGGAGTTTCACGCCGCCCGCGACGGTGATGACGCTGGAGCGGAACTATCGATCGACGGCGTCGATCCTCGCCGCCTCGAACGGCGTCATCGCGCTGGCCGGCGAGCGCTACACCAAGAATCTCTGGACCGACCGGCAATCGGGAGGCAGGCCACGCCTTGTGACGGTCCGCGATGAAGCCGATCAGGCACTCTATATCGTCAGCGAAGTTCTTGAGGCGCGCGAACGCGGCCTGACGCTGAAAGATCAATCGGTGCTGTTCCGCGCTTCGCATCATTCCGGCCCGCTCGAGGTCGAACTGACGCGGCGCAACATCCCCTTCGTCAAGTTCGGCGGCCTCAAATTCCTCGATGCGGCGCATGTGAAGGATTGCCTCGCACTGCTGCGCCTCGCGGAGAACCCGCGCGACCGCGTCGCGGCATTCCGCGTCCTGCTGCTGCTGCCGGGCATTGGTCCGGCGACGGCAGGCCGGCTGCTCGACCAGATGGCGGCGAGCGCCGACCCCTTTACCGAGCTGGCGAATTTCGAACCGCCAGCGCGCGCGGCCGCCGATTGGCATGCCTTCGCCGAACTCTTCGGGGCGCTGCGCCATCGGGGCGCCGGCTGGCCGGCCGAGATGGAGGCGGTGCGGAACTGGTATCAGCCGCATCTGGAGCGGGCCCATGAGGACGCGGCAGTTCGCCTCGCCGATCTGGTCCAGCTTGAGCAGATCGCGGCCGGCTACCCCTCGCGGGAGCGTTTCCTGACGGAGTTGACGCTCGATCCTCCGGCGGCGACCAGCGACCAGGCCGGCGTGCCGTATCTCGACGAGGACTATCTCATCCTCTCGACGATCCATTCGGCCAAGGGCCAGGAATGGCGGCAGGTCTTCGTGCTCAACGTCGTCGACGGCTGCATTCCCTCCGATCTAGGCACCGGGACGTCGGCCGAGATCGATGAGGAAAGGCGGCTGCTCTATGTCGCGATGACCCGCGCCAAGGACGATCTTCATCTCGTCGTGCCGCAGCGCTTCTATGTGACCCAGCAGAGAAGCGGTGGCGACCGCCACCTTTACGCAAGCCGCACGCGATTCATTCCGCCTCCGCTGGTCGGCCTGTTCGAGCCCGTGATGTGGCCGGCGGCGACGGCGTCCATCGCGCCGGCCGGGGCCACCCGGACCGATCCGGTGGATCTCAAGGCGCGCATGCGCGGCATGTGGCGCTGAAGGCCGCTTGCATCGGCGGCCGGGCTGTGATCAAGCGGAAGGAAAATATGGCGGAGGAACGAAAATGCATGTCCTGATCATCGGCGCGGCCGGAATGGTGGGGCGCAAGCTCACCGATGCGATCGTCGCCGACGGCGGTATCGGCGGCAAGCCGGTCGACCGGCTGTCGCTGGTCGATGTCGTCGAGCCCTCCGCTCCCGCCGGCTTTTCCGGGACGGTCGACCGCCTCGCCGCCGATTTGTCGTCGCCCGGCACGGCGGCCAAGCTCGTCGCTGACCGGCCGGATATGATCTTCCATCTTGCCGCGATCGTCTCCGGCGAGGCCGAGGCCGATTTCGACAAGGGCTACCGCATCAATCTCGACGGCACGCGCGATCTGTTCGATGCGATCCGTCTGATCGGCGACGGCTATAAGCCACGCATCGTCTTCACCTCGTCGATCGCCGTGTTCGGGTCGCCGTTCCCGCAGACGATCCCCGACGAGTTCTTCACGACGCCGTTGACGAGCTATGGCACGCAGAAGGCGATCGGCGAGCTGCTGCTCTCCGACTATTCGCGCCGTGGCTTCTTCGATGGCGTCGCGATCCGCCTGCCGACGATCTGCGTTCGGCCGGGCAAGCCGAACAAGGCGGCGTCGGGCTTCTTCTCCAATATCATCCGCGAGCCGCTGAACGGCGAAGAGGCCGTTCTGCCGGTCTCCGAGAGCGTGCGCCACTGGTTCGCATCGCCGCGCGCCGCCGTCGGCTTCCTGAAGCATGCCGCGACGCTGTCCGGCGAGGCGATCGGCCCGCGCCGCGCCATCTCGATGCCCGGTCTTTCCTGCACGGTCGGTGACGAAATCGAGGCGCTGACCCGCATTGCCGGCGCGAACGTCGCGGCGCGCATCAAGCGCGTGCCTGATCCGGTCATCATCAAGATCGTCGATGGCTGGGCGACGAATTTCGACACGCGCCGCGCCCATGAGCTCGGTTTCCGCGCGGAGAAGAACTTCGACGAGATCATCCGCGCCCATATCGAAGACGAACTCGGCGGAAGCTTCGTCGCCTGAGGTCCATTCCGCCGTCATCCCGGCGAAAGCCGGGATCCATTTAGCCTGAGGTGTCTGATCGTATCGCACCTCGGCTGTACGGATCCCGGGTCAAGCCCGGGATGACGCCGCAGCGTGGGGCGAGGCTGGCGAAACGATCAATCAAAAGGGGTATGCGATGAAGGGCTTCAGCGCCAATCTCGGCTTCCTCTTTCCCGAGCTGCCGCTGCTCGGCCGGATCGAGGCGGCTGGCCGCGCGGGTTTCCGCGCGATCGAGCTGCACTGGCCCTATGACGTACCGGCCGAGGCGCTCGCGCAGGCATGCGAGGCGGCGGACGTCGTGCTCACCGGCATCAACACGTCGCCGGGCGACCGCGCGGCGGGCGATTTCGGCCTCGGCGCGTTGCCGGGCCGGGAGGCTGGGTTCGAAGCGGCGGTCGCGCAATCGCTCGCCTATTGCGCGGCGACCGGCGCGACCATGGTGCATGCCATGGCGGGTGCCGTGCCCGTGAGTTCCCAATCCCGCGCGACGCTGGTCGCCAATCTGAAGCGGGCGGCCGAGGAGGCGCGGCGTTTCGGCGTGACGCTGCTGCTCGAACCGCTCAATCCACGCGACGCGCCGGGCTATTTCTATTCGACCGTCGAGGAGGCGGCCGAGATCATCGACAGCGTCGGCGCGCCGAATGTGCGGTTGATGTTCGACGTCTATCATGTCGGCGTCGCGAGCGGCGATGTGATCATGCGGCTGCGCCGCTTCTTCCCGCTGATCGGCCATGTGCAGATCGCCGCGGTGCCGAGCCGCAACGAGCCGGACGAGGGCGAGATATCCTATCCCGCCATCCTCCTGGAGCTCGAGGCGCTCGGCTATGCCGGCTGGGTCGGCTGCGAATACAAGCCGCGCGGCGACACGCTCGAAGGGCTCGTGTGGACGGAGCGGCTCGGCGTCACGCTTTGAGCGTATCGCCGGGCCAGTTCGCCGCCATCGCTTCCGCGATGAGGCGGAAATCCGCCTCGTCGATCTCGACCAGCCCGAAGCGGAAGGCATAGCCCCAGTTCCGCTTGCCCCTGGTGAGGGTGAGCCTGTCGAGCAGCGGCGCGATCGGCGCGTCCCGGCCCGCCAGCCAGTCGATATCGCGGCGGGAACAGACGAAGTCCTCGCCCAGCACCGCCGGATAGATCTCGCCGGGCCGCACGATGCCGATGGCCGTGAAGGCCTGGACCCGCTCGGCACCACCGAGCTTTCGCACCGGCGAATAATAGGCGATGCCGTCGCCGGGCCGCAGGCGCTTCAGCGGCGCCGCCTTTCCATGGCCGAGCTGCGCGAAGCCGCCGGCCCGGCCGATGGCGACATGATCCGCCGAAGCGACGCCGATCCAGAAGCGCATGGCGCTTAGTTGTCGAACAGGCAGACGCGGATGCGGTGACCATCCGGATCGCGCGCGACGAAGGTGGGCCCGAAATCCAGCGTAGCCAGTTCCTGCTCGATATCGATGCCGGCTGCGACCCAGCTCTGATAGCAGGCGGTTATGGCGTCGGCGTCCGACAGCATGATGCCGATCTCGTTGGCGGCGCCCGATCCGACCGGCTCTGGCTTGACGTGGCTCTTGCGCCAGAGGCCGAGCATGCCATTCCCCGCCATGGGGAAGGCATGGAAATTGGGCGACGTCACCAGCGGCGCGGCGCCGAGCAGCTTTTCATAGAACGCGGTGCTCACCGCGGGATCCTCGACATAGAGAACGATGAGATTGAGATTTGCCATGACCGGCCTCCGTCGTTGCTGACGGGGTGGATCTACGCGTTCATGCTGTCAGTTTCTGTCAGTATGATGCTGCAGCCCCTCCTTCTCGCGCCAGGTCTTGAGCAGCCCCGCGCGGCGGCTCGGATAGCGTTCGTCGAGGATGGCGATGCTCTCGATCCGGTCGGTGCGGAAGTGGCGGAAATCCTGGCGCAGTTCGCACCAGGCGACCAGAACGCGCACCTTCTCGAAAAAGCCGATCGCGAAAGGCCAGATCGTCCGCTCGCTGGCCTGCCCCGCGCCATCGGCATAAGCGATGATGGCCTTGTGCTCACTGCGGATCGCCTTGCGGACAAGGGCGAGATCGATACGCTCGCCGGCCTGTTTCATTCCGCTGGCCAGCAGCGTCGAACCGTCCAGCCCGGCCTTCAGATCGGCCGGCAGCACGGTCGCGACCTTGGCGAGGACGCCCTCCGCCGCGTGGCGCAGCGCCGGATCGCCATGGCTCGCCACGAAGCGCATGCCGAGCACGAAGGCCTCGATCTCCTCCTCCGAGAACATCAGCGGCGGCAGCATGAAGCCGGGCTTCAGCACATAGCCGATGCCCGCTTCGCCCTGGATGTCGGCGCCCTGCGCCTGCAGCGTCGCGACGTCCCGATAGAGCGTGCGCAGGCTGACATCGAGCTCCTCGGCCAGCGCGCGCCCGCTCACTGGCCGCCGATGGCGGCGCAAGGCCTGAAGCAAGGTGAGCAGGCGTTCGGAGCGTGACATGCCGCCATGATAGGGCGCCGACGGCCTTATGGGCATCGTCTTTGTGGGCCGCCAGCTGTCTGCCGCGGCCCTTTCGCCGCCACGAGATTCCTTCTAGCTTTCCAGCGGGCGGGAAGGCCCCAACAACGAGTTCGGTACGATGCAGACTGTCAATTTCAGGGCCGGGGACACGATCATCTCCGAAGGGGACGCCGGAGACACAGCCTATCTGATCGTCAGCGGATCCGCGGAAGTCAGCATCGGCAAGGGCGAGAAGCGGCGGATCGTCGGCAAGCTGGAGCCGGGCGACGTCTTTGGCGAGATGAGCCTGATCGATCCCGGTCCCCGATCGGCGAGCGTGCGGGCGCTCAGCGACACGCAATGCCTCCTCACCACCTATGCCGAGTTCCTGGCCGCGTCGCAGACCAATCCGGGCCTCGCCGGCACCTTCATGAAGACGCTGGTCCGCCGGTTGCGCCAGACGAATGACCGGTTTGCCGCCCTCAATCCCGGCGCCGGGCCGCTGATCCAGCAATTCCTCAAGGTGATCCTCGCGGGACTCGACGAGCGCGAGGCGCTGTCCGGAGCCGATCTCGAAACATTGCAGCGCGAATTGCGCATCCTGCTGCAGAACGAGCGCCTCGAGCTGGACACCCCCGAACTCGACAAGGCCGAGGAGGTCCTGGCCTATATGCTGCGGCCGAGCATCGAGGACTGCCTGAACCTGTGGTTCGGAAAGTCCGAACAGACGGACCAGGAGATCTGGAGCCGCTTCGGCGCCGACGTCGCGCTCGCCTCGCGTGGCCATTATGACAACTGGGCGCTGAACGTCGATCATCCGCGCCTCCTGGTCGCCCTGGTCATCATGCTCGACCAGTTCCCGCGCAACATGTATCGCGACACGGCGCAGATGTATGCGACCGATGCGCGCTGCCTCACCCTGGTGAAGCGCGGGCTTCGGGTCGGCATCGCCGAGAAGCTGAAGCCGGTCGAGCGCGTCTTCCTCTGCCTCGTCCTCACCCATTCGGAGGCGCTGGAGGACCAGTATCTCTGCATGGAGGAGTGGGGCCGGGCAATGGAGCAACTGGCGTCCGACGACCCGCTCAACGCCTTCCACGAGATCTTTCACCGGCATGTCGCGGTCATCAAGCGCTTCGGCCGCTTTCCCCATCGCAACAAGCTGTTGCAGCGGCAGAACACGACGGCCGAAGAGGAGTTCCTCGGCGACAGCTCCTTCCGTTTCGACCTGCCGCTGGTGCGCGGACCCGATGGCGACTTCGTCTTTGCGGGAACGATCAAGGGCCGGACGGTCAAGCTGCTGGACCATGAATACCAGACGCTGCTTCCCGAAGCCGGCGAAGCATCGGGGCGGGCATTCGAATTCAGCTATGCCGGCCCCGACGCCGCCTTCCTTCGCACCGAGGAGCAGCTACGCAAGCAAGGCTATATCCGCATCGGCGACAGCGTTCCCGATTTCGTCGCCGATACCAGCCTCGGGCCGATCCGCTTCCACGAATTCATCGGCGATTCCTGGTGCATCCTGTTCTCGCACCCGTCGGATTTCACGCCGGTCTGCACGACCGAATTCGGTGCGACGGCGCGGCTCGGCGACGAATGGCGCAAGCGCTCCACCAAGGTCATCGGATTGAGCGTCGACGGCGAGGAGGAGCACGAACGCTGGATCGCCGACATCAACGAGACGCAGCATACCACGGTCGATTTCCCGATCATCGCCGACAAGGACCGCCGCGTGGCGATGCTGTTCGGCATGCTCGACGCGACGAATTTCCGCCACGGCGCCGCGCTCGGCCAGACCATGGCAGTCCGCAGCGTCTTCATCATCTCGCCCGCCAGGCGGGTGGAACTGATGCTGACCTATCCGGCCTCGGTGGGGCGCAGCTTCGACGAGATCCTGCGGGTGCTCGACGCGCTGCAGCTCTCGTCGAAATACCGTGTCGCGACGCCGGCGGATTGGCGTCCCGGCGACGATACCGTCGTGCTGCCCTTCATCTCGGACGAAGAAGCCGAGCGGATGTTCGCCGACCAGGGCGGCTTCCGGAAGGTACGCTCCTATCTTCGCTATGTACGCGATCCGTCCTTGCGGGTGCTCTGAGACCCGGCGTGCAGTCCCGTCACTCGCCGGAATTTCGGAGACAGGCCGGGTATGAGTTATTGGAGAGCTGGCTAACAATAAGCCGGCATGTCATTGAATCTTCATTACTATCAGGCGTCCTAATGAGCTAAGCGGTGGCCGTCGCGCCGGGAGCGGCGCTCCATCTCTTCGCGAGGTTCTCATGAACGCCAAGATTCTCGGCGCTGTCAGCGCGTTTGCGTTGGCCGCCTTCCTGGCCGGTCCGGCCGCCGCCGAAAAGCACAAGATCGATTTCTGGTTCGGCAATTCGGGCGATATCGCCAAGCGCGTCCAGGAGCAGTGCGACCGCTTCAACGCCTCGCAGTCTGACTATGAAGTCGTCTGCACCTCGCAGGGCTCCTACGACGCCTCGCTGCAGAATACGATCGCGGCCTTCCGCGCCGGCCAGCAGCCGACCATCGCGCAGGTCTCCGATGCCGGCACGCTGGACATCATGCTCTCGGGCGCCTTCTACCCGGCGAACAAGCTCATGAAGGACATGGGGTACGACGTCGACTGGAACGACTATTTCGCCGGCATCAAGTCGTATTACGCGACCTCGAAGGGCGAGATGTACTCGTTCCCCTTCAATTCCTCGACGGCGCTGTTCTACTGGAACAAGGACGCCTTCGCCAAGATCGGCAAGGATCACGCGCCGGCGACATGGGAAGAAGCCGCGGCCGACTTCAAGGCGCTGAAGGAAGCGGGCTATACCTGCCCGCTCGGCTTCAACATCTCGCGCGACGAAGTCTGGCAGTTCGAGGAGCAGTTCAACGCTGTTCACGGCGAGCCGATCGCCACCAAGAAGAACGGCTATGAGGGCCTCGACGCCGAGCTGGTCTTCAACAAGGGCAAGTGGGTTCAGTTCGTCAAGGACTGGAAGGGCTGGTACGACAACGGCTACGCCGTCATCAAGTCGAAGGAGACGGGGCAGACCTTCGTCGAGGCCTTCGCCGCCGGTGATTGCCAGGCCATCCTGACCTCGGTCGGCGACCATGGCAATATCGGCCGCACCGCCAAGGAAGGCCTGAACTGGGGCGTCGCGATGCTGCCGGTCTATGAAGGCACGCAGCGCAAACATTCCTTCGTCGGCGGCGCCTCGCTCTGGGTGCTTTCCGGCAAGCAGGACGCGGACTACAAGGCCGCGGCCGCCTTCTTCAACTTCATCGCCAAGCCGGAAGAAGCGCTGACCTGGTCGACCGTGACCGGCTATATCCCGGTCCGCAATTCGGGCTACGACTACCTCGTCAAGCAGGGCTTCTACGACAAGGCCCCCTATGCCGGCCGCGAGCTGGCGATCCAGAGCCTGACGGCGTCGACGCCCGACGATGCGAATTCCTATCCGGGCATCCGCCTCGGCGGCCTGCTGCAGATCCGCCAGGAAATCTCCAACGGCCTGCAGGCGATCTTCATCAAGAACGAAGACGTCCAGGCCTCGCTCGACCAGGCGGCCGCCCGCGGCAACGACATCCTGCGCCGCTTCCAGCAAACCTATGAAGGCAAAGAGCTGCCGTAGAGCTGGCCCGACTTCGCGTCTCCCTCTCCCGTCACCGGGGGAGGGCTTTTGGCGAGATTCCCATGGAAAAGCGCGTCACCTTCTCGTCGACCACCATCGGCCTGCTCTTCGCCCTGCCGATGCTGCTGCTGGTCTTCGTGTTCTTCTACTGGCCCGGCGGCCAGGCGCTCTTCTGGGCCTTCACGCTGGAGCAGCCCTGGGGTGGCGGCAATAAATGGGTCGGCTTCCAGAACTTCGCCCATCTGCTGAAGGACCCGATCTACTGGAATTCGATCACGCGCAGCCTCGTCTTCGGCCTGGGCTCGACGGCGATCGCCATGGTTGTGGCGCTGGTTCTCGCCCTGTTGACCGATCGCGAGATGAAGGGTCACAGTCTCTATCGCTCGGTCTTCGTCTGGCCCTATGCCATCGCCGCGCCGGCGCTCGGCCTCGCCTTCCGCTTCATCCTGGCGCCGGAAGCCGGCCTTCTCTCCATCGTCAACCATCTCTGGCCGAACGTCTGGAATCCGGCGCTCGACGGCAATGACGCGATGATCGCCATCATCGTCGCCTTCTCGTGGAAATATATCGGCTACAATTTCATCTTCTTCCTCTCGGCGCTGCAGGGCGTTCCCCGCTCGATGATCGAGGCGGCGGCCATGGACGGCTCCGGCCCGCTGCGCCGCGTCTTCGACATCCAATTGCCGCTGCTGACGCCGACGCTGTTCTTCCTGCTCGTCATCAACATCACCGAGAGCTTCCAAGACAGTTTCGGCATCGTCGACATCATGACCCAGGGCGGTCCGGCCCGCGCCACCGAACTCATGGTCTACAAGATCTATTTCGACGGCTTCAAAGGCCTCGACTATTCCGGCGCCGCCGCCCAGTCGATCATCCTGATGGTGCTGGTCATCCTGCTTACCATCGTGCAGTTCCGCTTCATCGAGCGGCGCATCCACTACAAGTGAGGCGGCCATGGTTGAGCGCACCCCGATCTTCAACGTCGTCTGCCATTTGATCCTGCTGGTCGGGCTGCTGACGGCGCTGCTGCCGTTTGCGATCGTCATCATCGCGGCGACGCACGACATCAAGACCGTCAACATCGTGCCGATGCCGCTGATGCCTGGCCATGATTTCATGGCCAATATCCACGAGGCGTGGGTCCGGGCCGATCTCGGCCGCAAGCTGTTCAACTCGGTCATCTTCGCGACGGCGGTCGCCTGCGGCAAGGTGATCCTGTCGGCGATGGCGGCGTTCTCGATCGTCTATTTCCGCTTCCCCGGCCGCTCGCTGATCTTCTGGGCCATCTTCGTCACGCTGATGCTGCCGCTCGAAGTGCGCATCGTGCCGACTTATGCCGTGGCCGCCAATGCGCTGGCACCGTTCCAGGCGATCCTCGACGTCACCGGCGTCACCTGGCTCGCCGCCCATCTGGCCGGCGTGCAGATCAAGCTGCAATGGGGCCTGCTCAATTCTTATCCGGGCCTCGTGCTGCCGCTGGTCGCGACCGCCACCGGCACCTTCCTCTATCGCCAGTTCTATCTGACGATCCCCGAGGAACTCGCCGAGGCCGCCAAGATGGACGGTTCGGGGCCGCTGCGCTTCTTCTGGGACGTGCTGGTGCCGCTGTCGCGCTCCAACATGATCGCGCTGTTCACCATCATGTTCGTCTGGGCGTGGAACCAGTATCTCTGGCCCCTCCTCGTCACGACCGATCCGAATTTCGGCATCGCCGTCACCGAGCTCAGGACGCTGATCCCGTCCGAATTCGGCCTTCCCGACTGGAACGTCGCCATGGCCGGGACGCTGCTCATCATGACGCCGCCGCTCATCGTCGTGATCCTGATGCAGCGCTGGTTCGTGCGCGGCCTCATCTCGACCGAAAAATAGACGAAAGGAACGAAGATGGGTTCGATCGCGATCCGGAACGTCAGGAAGGCCTATGCGAAGAACACCGTCGTCCATGGCGTCGATCTCGACATCGCCTCGGGCGAGTTCATCGTCATTCTCGGCCCGTCGGGCTGTGGCAAGTCGACCCTCCTGCGCATGATCGCCGGGCTTGAGGAAATATCGTCCGGCGAGATCGCGATCGATGGCCGCGTCGTCAACCGACTGGAGCCGCGCGAGCGCGGCTGCGCGATGGTGTTCCAGAATTACGCGCTCTATCCGCATATGAGCGTGGCTGAGAATATCGGCTATGCGCTGAAAGTAGCCGGCGTGCCCAAGCCCGAGCGCCGGGCGCGCGTCGCGGCGACGGCCAAGATCGTCGGCCTCGAAGCCTTCCTCGATAGGAAGCCCGCCGCGCTTTCCGGCGGCCAGCGCCAGCGCGTCGCCATGGGCCGGGCGATCGTGCGCGAGCCCGGCGTCTTCCTGTTTGACGAGCCGCTCTCCAATCTCGACGCCAAGCTGCGCGTTGCCATGCGTGCCGAAATCCGCCGCCTGCATCGCCGGCTCGGCGCCACCTCGGTCTTCGTGACGCATGACCAGATCGAGGCGATGACGCTGGCCGACCGCCTCGTCGTCATGAATGGCGGCCGCGTCGAGCAGGTCGGCACGCCGGCCGACGTCTATAACCGTCCAGCCAGCCGGTTCGTCGCCGGCTTTGTCGGCTCGCCAGCGATGAACCTGCTCGAAGGCGTCGTCGATGCGCATGACGTGTTCCTCTATGACAGGGACCGCCGCGTCGCACTTTCACCAGGCCATGCGAAGGCGGGCGCTCGCGTCGCGCTCGGCGTTCGGCCGGAAGCGGCGCGCTTCGTCGAGCCGGGAACGCCGGGCTCCCTCGCCGCGACCGTCGATTTCGTCGAGGAACTGGGTGCCGGCCGTGTGGTGCATACCGATCTCGACGGACTATCCTTCGCGGTGGCGCTCGCTACGACCACGGCGCTGAAGCCGGGCGATAGCGTCGCCGTCGCCTTCGCGCCGGAAGACATTCATCTCTATTCTGCCGATACCGGTCTGCGGATCGAGCGCCCGGCCGAGATATTGGCGTCGGTTCGCGCCGATTGACGTTTCAAAGCGAGGTTTCCATGTCGAACATCATCTCCCATGTCGGCTTCTCGACCACGGCCAAGAACGGCGACCTCGGCCATCTTGAGGAATCGCTGCGCCGCATCGTCGATCTCGGCGCCGATGTCGCGGAACTCGCCCTTTTCGGCGAGGACCTGATCTCGGGCGGACGCGTCATCGAGGGCCGCGCCCGGCGCCTCGCCGAGATCTGCGCCAAGTTCGACATCCGCTATACGGTGCATGGCCTCATCGTCTCGAACTTCATGGACGAGACCCATCTCGCCTATCAGAAGGCCGCCGTACGGGCGATGCTGGAATTGTGCGAGCGCGTCGGTGCCGACGTCCTCGTCCATCATTGCGGCCAGGCGCCGATCGGCCCGCGGCCGTTGCTGGCCAAGTATGACGCGATGGAGCGCGACGCCCTGGCGGAAATGGCCGAAGCCGCGGCGAAGATCGGCGTTCGGATCGCGCTCGAAAACATCTTCGCCGTCGCCGACACCGAATATCGCCAGACGCCGTCCGAACTGGCCGAGACGATCCGCGCGGTCGATCATCCCTCCCTCGTCGGGCTGATCGATTTCAGCCATGCCTATATCGAGACGACGCGCATCGGCGCCGACTTCCGGGACGAGGTCCGCGCCATGGCGCCGGTCACCGGCCATTTGCACGTCCATGACAGCTTCGGCCGGCCTTATACGATGTCGAAATTCTACTATACGAGCGAGGCGATCGCGCTCGGCATCGGCGATCTGCACCTGCCGATCGGCTGGGGCGATATTCCGTGGGAGCCGATCTTCGACGAGATCGACGTGCTGCCGGGAACGGCGCTGATCATGGAGATCGGCGAGCGTTTTGAGGCCGAGCGCGCCGAATGCCTCGTCCGGGCCCGCGACCTCGCCGAGCGGGTCAATCGTCGCCTCTCCGACGTCGATGCTTGAGAGAGCCGACCATGGACCATCGGGTGAACGTTCCCCACGTCGTGACCGCCACGGTGCCCGCCTTGCCGACGCCGCCTGCGGAGCTCTTCGGCGCAGCTCCGCAGGCGGAGCTGACGCGCGCGGCCCATGATGGCCTCGCCCTCGATCTTCTGGCGTTCAACGCGCTGGAAGTGCGGGCGGCGCCGAGGCGCGTCCCCGATACCGGGACGCTCCGAGTGGCCGCCTGGAACGCCGAGCGGCTCAAGCATGCGGCGCCTTCGGCCGACCTGGTGCGGGCGGTCGGGCCCGATGTTCTGCTCCTGTCGGAGGCCGATATCGGCATGGCCCGCTCCGGCAACCGCCACACCGTTGCCGATCTCGCGGCAGCGCTCGACATGGGCTACGCCTATGGCGTGGAGTTTCTGGAACTTGGCATCGGCGACGAGCGCGAAAGCGAATGGCACCGCGGCGAGCGCAATGATGTCGGTTTCCATGGCAATGCCGTTCTGTCGCGGCTGCCCTTCTCCAATGTGGCCTTGATCCGTCTCGATGACGGCGCCGTATGGTGGATCGATGCGCGGGAGGGTCAGCGCCGTCTCGGTTTCCGCATGGCGGTCGCCCCGAGATCGAAACCCGTGCCGGCCCGCTGCTTGCCGTTTCCGTTCACCTCGAGAGCAAGTCGGACGCAGCCGACCGTGCCGCGCAGATACGCCGGCTCATCGAAACGCTGGACCGACTCTATCCAGGCTCTCCGGCGATCGTCGGCGGCGATCTGAACACGAAGGCTCTGCCGCTCGATCCGTCGCTGTGGCTGACGCAGCCGGAGGCCGACGAACCGCTTTTTGCCCTGCTGCGGGCGGCCGGCTTCGATTGGCTCCCCAGCAACGATGCCCAGGCGACGCTGCGCACCCTTCCCGACGGCAAGCCTTTGCCGCCGTTCCGGCGCATCGACTGGTTGTTCACGCGCGGTGTGCAAGCCTCGCATCCGCGAACCATCGAGGCGGTCGACAGCGAGCGGCGGGCCATCTCCGACCACGAGATGATCGCGGTCGACATTTCATGGCGCTGACGCTGACCCTCGTGAAGCCTTAACCGCGATCTGCTACGATCGCGACGGGGCGTGGCGACGGGCCGCATGGCTCGCCGCGGTCATAGGAAGAGGTTCTCATGCTACGCATTCTCGCCGCCGGCCTGGCGCTCGCGGCCAGCTTCAGCCAGGCCTTCGCCTGCACAGCGGTTGACATCGTCGCCGCCGACAACACGGTCATCGCCGGACGCACCATGGAATGGGCGTTCGACATGAAATGGACGCTGCAGAGCTTCCCCAAGGGTACCGAGCTGACGCTGACGGCGCCGCCGGAACTTGGCCTTCCGGCGAACAAGGTCGCGACGCAATACGCCGTGGTCGGCATCAGCGCCGAGGTCATCCCGGGTGGCGCCATTCTGGAAGGCCAGAATTCCGCTGGCCTCGGCGTCAGCGGCAACTTCCTGCCGGGCTTCACGCAGTATCAGACCGTGACCAAGGACGACACCAGCTACGTGTCGATCCTGGGCTTCGGCCAGTGGGTGCTCGGCATGAACGGCTCGGTCGCCGACGTCCGCGCGAACTTGCCGAAGATCAAGGTCTGGACCGATCCGTCGCTGCCCTCCGGCCCGACCCCCCCGACCATCCATATGGTCTTCACCGACAAGACGGGCGACGGCGTCGTCGTCGAATATGTCGGCGGCGAACTCAAGATGTACGACAATGCCGCGCATGTGCTTACCAACGCGCCGACCTATGACTGGCATCTCCTGAACGTACGCAACTATCTGAACCTGTCGACCATCGGCGTGAACAGCCGCGACATCGGCTCCGTGAATGTCACCGCGCTCGGCCAGGGCGGTGGCATGATGGGTCTGCCGGGAGATTTCACCCCGCCCTCGCGCTTCGTCCGCGCCGCCTTCATGCGCCACAACATCACGCCGCCGCAGACCGGCGCCGAGGCGATCCAGGCGATCGGCCACGTTCTCAACACGGTCGATATCCCGATCGGCATCGCCCAGAGTACGGACGGCAAGGAAGTCGTCTCCGACTATACGCAGTGGGTGGCGATCAAGGATCTGACGCACAACAAGCTGATGATCTCCGATTACGCGCACCGCTTGACCTATGTGACGATCGATCTCGATACGATCTTCGCGCAGGACAAGCCGGCATCGAAGCTGGTGAGCGACCTGCCCTATCCGGCGGCAATTGACGGCACGTCGGCGCTGAAGAACTGACATCGCCCGGACGGCGTTCGTTTCACGCCGTTTGGGAGCGAAACGGTCCGGGTTTCGTCCCGGATCACATCGCGCATCGGCCGGAATGGGGGAACCGCCGGCCGATTGTCCCGGATCACTGGACCTTCTGGGTCGACGACGGCCCGCTCGGTAGGGGGGCCTTGCCGGATGCGGCTGGCGCGGCGGAGGGAGCCTCGCTCGCCGGTGCGGCCTTTGAGGCCCGCGCCGCATCGAGCTGCAGCTTGCCGAGCGCCAGGAGCAGGGCACCCTGACGCATGGCTTCCGCCGACACCTTGTAGGGCGCATCGCTGGTCTTTTTCTCGCCCGTCTGCGCGACGATGACGACATTGTCGTCCTGATAGGGAAAGCGAACCCATCCGCGCTTCTCCCCCTCGGCTTCGCCGACCATGTAGCTGAGCTTCTCGTTGAAGGGCGGGAACGGGTCGATCTGGCCTTGCCCGAACTTGTTGGTCCCCAGCTCGGTGAAGATCGAATTGTCGAAGTTCTCCAGGCTCAGATATTGGCCGGACGCCGCCGCGTCGGGAAAGAAATAGAACGACAAGCTGGTCTCGACGGTGTCGGCAGGGGACTTCAGCGCATAGACGATCTCGGCCGTGCCGTGTCCCGTGGGCGGTGTCAGACTGCCCTTCACATCGATCAGCGCCGTGTCGAGCTTGGCGAGATTGTTGGCATCGGGCGGTGTCGCCAGCAGCCGATCGTAGACAGCCTGCATCTCGGCATTCAGCGATGCCGTGACACCATTCGCCGGACCCGT
This sequence comes from Kaistia algarum, assembly GCF_026343945.1. NCBI lineage: Bacteria > Pseudomonadati > Pseudomonadota > Alphaproteobacteria > Hyphomicrobiales > Kaistiaceae > Kaistia > Kaistia algarum. The sequence goes on along the minus strand of NZ_JAPKNJ010000001.1, from coordinate 1,789,890 downwards.
TCCGGTGCTGATCTTCATGTCCTGGATCGCGTCGAGCTGGTATTTGCCCGCGAGCAGAAGATTGAGTCCCCGCTCCAGCGTTTCGTCCGAGACCTTGTCGGTGGTGACGACCCCTTCCTTCAAGGGTTCCAGCGTCTGGTCGGTGAAGGCAATGATGACGACACGGCCATCCTGGTAGGCCCACCGCGTCCAGCCTATGCGCTTCAGCGCCTGGATGCCGAAGGCATAGTCGATGGGATGACCGAACGGAGCGTCGGCATCATAAGTGTCGTGGTGCACGCTGCCCTCGGGCGAATCCCAGAAGAAGTTGGAGCCCGAGATCTTCTCTGCGAGATATTTCGCGGCTTCGGTTGCGTCGGGATAGATGAGGAATGACAGCCGGCTTGCCGTGCTGCCCGCCAGCGGCTTCAGGGCATAGGTGACCTCCGCCGAACCATGTTGCCAGCGCTGCGACGGCGCCAGATTTCCCGTCGCCGCCACGAAGTCGGAACGGACGAGTGCGGCGTAGGCCGGATTGAGCGGCACCGCCATCAGCAGATCGTAGATCCGCTTGCCCTCGACATCGAGCGGCGGCACGACTTCCTTGGCCGCCTCCGCGGTCTTCTGCGCATCGTCGGCGGGTGTCACGGGGCTCGCGTCCGCGGACGGGGTCGCCGGCGTGTCGGTCTGCGTCGGCGAGCGCACATTGGTGAAATCGAATTGGGCGGCCGCCTTGTTGGCCTCGGCCATCAGCGCCGTGGCGTAGCCGCCCTTGCCGCCCGGCAGGCGTTCGACTGTCTTGTAGAGCTTGCCATTGATGTAGAGCTTCGCCGTGTCGCCGCTGGTCGTCAGGCGGAGTTCATTGCGCTCGTTGAGGCCCTTCTTCAGCGACTTGGCCCGGCCCCATTTGACGATGCTGATCCACTTCTCGTTTTCGTAGCGAAGAACCGCGGCATTGCCGCCCGAATCGACCTCCAAGGCATAGAAATCGTCGCTGGTTGACTGTCCCGAACGCCAGAACTGGATCCCGCCGGCGGATGAGCGCGGATCGTCATCGATCCGTGCCGCGATGGTGAAGCAGACGTCAATCTCGCTGCCGACGACCTGGCGCAGCAGCAGCGCATTCCAGCCATCCGGCTTGGGGCGCAGGATCACCGTGTCGCCGGAAACGAGGATGCCGGAATCATGATCCTGCGTCGTGGTCTTCTTCAGCGCGACGACGGGTCCGTCGCAGGCCGCGAAGGCTGACGTGGCCAGAAGGACAAGAAACGCCAGTGACACGAACATGCGGTGGATCATGGTGCCAATCCGTTCGGTAGACCGGATCTGCAGCATGATCGCGCCAATGCGGCGATGCAACTATGACGAATAGGGAGGGGTCCGAATCGGAGGGCCGGGAGGCCGGATCAGTCGGCGCCCACCGCATGCAGGCTGGCGCCATGTCGGTGCAACCAGTCCTTGCCCGCCTCCATGCCTGGGCAAATCGTGCGGACCAGGCGCCAGAAGCGCGGCGAATGGTTCATCTCCCGCAAATGCGCCACTTCATGCGCGACGAGGTAGTCGAGCACCTCGGGCGGCGCCATGATGATGCGCCATGAGTAGGCGATCGTTCCCGACGAGGAGCAGGAACCCCAGCGGCTCGCCGGATCGCCCAGGCGGATCGCCTTGACGGTGACGCCGAGAGCCGCCGCATGGCGGGCCGTCGCTGCCTCGAGATCGGCCCGCGCCTCCCGCTTCAGGAAATCGGTGACCCGGCGGGGAAGGTGCTCGGCATCGCCAGCCACGACCAGCTCGTCGCCCGTAAGGGTGTGTTGCAGCCGGACCGTGCCACGACCGCCGACATGGCGAAGGCGGACGCTCTCGCCGCGCAGCGGGATCGATGCGCCATCGGCAAGCGGCGTCGCCATCGGCAGCGCGTCGATGCGCGCCTTCAGCCAGCCGCGATGCCGGTCGAGAAAGCCGCGCACCTCGGCCAGCGTACCGCGATAGGGAATGGTGACGACGGGCTCACGCACCGAACCGCGCAGGCGCAGCGTGTAGCGGCTGGCCCGTGGATTCCAGTTGAGCGCGACGCGAACCCGCTCGCCGTCGATCTCGACATGGCAATGATCGGGCGTCGGTGGCGTCTCGGCGCCTCGGCTGCGGAGTCTCGGCAGGAAGCCCATGGCCTGTTTCACGACCGGCGGTGATTCGTCATGTCAGTTTCGCATGAAAAAGGCCGGACCTTGCGGCCCGGCCTCGAATGGATGCGTCGACCTGAATTTAGAGGTCGATGATGCGCCCGTCGTTCTCACCATTGGCGGCTTGCGGGCGAGCCCGGTCCCGATCGGCCTTGAAGCGGTCGAACTCTTCCTGGTCGCGAGCGCGCCGCAGATTGCGGACGAAGGTTTCGAATTCGGCGCGCTCATCCTCAAGACGGCGGCGCTCCTCGTCGAGCCGGCGAAGCTCGGCTTCGCGATAGTCGTCAAACGCTGCATTGCCGCTGGGAGCACTGTTCCAGCTCTTGCGCGCACCACAACCACCGAACGACCGGCTGAAATCGGCCTTCATGCTCTTTGCATTCCGGCGAAACTCGGGAATGCGATCGCCCCAGATGATGTAGGCGAGCATGGCCAGACCGAGCGGCCAGAAAAAGACGAAGCCGAGGACCATCATCGCGATGGTGAGCGGCGTCCAACCGGGACGCAGGGCCTGAGTTTGGGTCATGGATCCTTCCTTCCTGGAAATTTCCCAACGAGAACGGAAGTGGGAATGGAAAATCCGCGATTCAAGAAAAATCGGACATGACGGTTCCGAAATCGGGAAACCTATTCCGGCGGGCGACCCTCGGCTGTCAGGCCGGCGGACCCGAAAGGAGGTCGCGCAGGCGGCGAAGGCCGGATGCGAGCGCCGTGCGATCCGGCGCCGCACCGAGCGAGACTCGGACGGCGCCGGCTCCATCATGACCGATCGCGAAGGCTGCGCCGGGAACGACGGCGACGCCGCCCGTGCCGGCGGCGGCGGCAAAGGCAGAGGATGTCCAGCCGTCTCGCATGGTGAGCCAGAGATGGTAGCCGTTCGCATCCGCACGGTAGTCCGCCGCCGCAAGGTAGCGCGCCGCCAATAGCTGACGCGCCGCGGCCTCTTCCGTGAGTGCGGCGGTGATCCGGTGTAGCGTGCCATCGGAGATCCAGCGCGAGGCAACCGCCGCCATGAGCGGAGACGCCATCAGCGCGGTCGCCCGCAGGACTTCGCCGGGTCCGATCAGGGCGCTGGCGGAGGGCGCGGCGAGATAGGCGATCCGCAGTCCGGGCGTTGCGCATTTCGACAGCGTGGCGATGTGGTAGCTGCGTTCCGGCCCGATCGTGGCGATCGGCGCGGGCGCGCCGTCCGCGAGCGGCCGATAGGGATCGTCCTCGACGATGATGATGTCGAAGCGTCGCGCCACCGCTACGATCGCCTCCCGCCGCGATGTCGGCATGGTTGCAGTGGTTGGATTGTCGATCGTCGGCACGACATAGATCGCCTTCGGGCGATGGCGCTCACAAGCCGTCTCGAAGGCGTCCGGAAGGATCCCTTCGCGGTCCATGGCAAGGCCGATCAACGAGATGCCGATCTGCGCCGCTACGTCCTTGACGCCCGGGTAGGTGGAGGCGCCAGCGCAGAGGCCGTCACCGGGCCGCAGCAGGGTTGCACAGACGGCGTGGAGCGCGGCCTGCGCTCCGTTGGTGACGGCGATCCGATCGGAAAGGTCCGGTCCGAACGCCTCCAGCAGCCAGGCGGCACCCGCGGCCCGGTCCGCTTCGGAGCCGATCGAGGGCACGTATTGCAGCGGCGACGCCGTGCCCGCTCGCAGGATATCCGCCATCGCTCGGCCGATCCGCGCTGGGAGATCGGCGCGGGCGGGCTGCGGCGGGATGTTGAGGCTGAGATCGACCGGGCTTTCCCCGGCCCGGCGCGCGAGCGTGTCGGCGTTTCCCGCAACCCAGGTCCCTCCGCGTCCGGGCCTGGCGGAAAGGAGGCCGCGCGTTTTCGCTTCCCGATAGGCACGCGTGACTGTGGTGAGGTCGATGCCGAGCGCATCGGCGACGCCGCGTTGGGGCGGCATGCGCTCGCCTTCCGTGATCAGCCCTGCCGCGATGTCCTCCGCGATCGCCGCGACGAGGCCCATGAACTTCGAGGGAGCCGATTTCTGAATCCGGGGCTGCCACATGGCGGTTCCTGCTGAAGACCCTACAAACGGATCCATACAATAGACGGGTCAATGCCATTTAATATGCCGCGATCCATACAATATGAAGATCAATCGACTGGAAGTTGGAGTTCCCGTTTATGGAACCGCGCAGACCCGAATATCCGCCGCTCTCCCCGCTCAAGACGGGGATCCGGGGGCGATGCCCACGTTGCGGCGAAGGGCATCTCTTCAGCGGCTTCCTGACGCTGGCGCCCCGCTGCGAGGTCTGCGGCCTCGATTATTCCTTCGCCGACCCGGCGGACGGCCCGGCTTTCTTCGTGATCTGTTTTGCCTGCGTGCCGGCGGTGGTCCTGGCGCTGTGGATCGAGGTCGCGTTCCAGGCGCCCTATTGGGTGCACCTCTTCACGACTTTGCCCTTCCTGCTCGCCACCTGCATTCCGCCGCTCAGGCCGCTGAAGGGCTGGCTCGTCGCCAGCCAATATTACTTCAAGGCTGGCGAGGGACAGATCGACGCCGACTACCATGCCCGCAGCGAAGCGGCGCGCCGGCTGTAAGCGCCGGCCGCCTGTCAGGAGGAGGCGAACTCAGACGTCCAGATTGACGACGTTGAGCGCATTGTCCTGGATGAAGTCGCGGCGCGGCTCGACCTCGTCGCCCATCAGCTTCGTGAACAGATCATCGGCTGCGTCGGCCTCCTTGATGCGCACCTGCAGCAGGGAACGGACATTCGGATCGAGCGTCGTCTCCCAGAGCTGGCTTGCGTTCATCTCGCCGAGGCCTTTGTAGCGCTGCAGCTGGATGCCTTTGCGGCCGGCGGCATAGACGGCATCGAGCAGCGAGCGCGGCCCGAAGATCGGCGTCTCATTGTCCTTGCGGCGGAAGCGCGACGGAGCGCCGTAGATCTCGCGCATGCCGGCCGTGAGGCTGTCGAGCTTGCGTGCATCGGCGGAATCGACCAGCGCGGCATCGATCATGGTCGCCTCGCGTACGCCGCGCACCTCGCGTTCGAACAGATAGCCGCCATCGCTGCCGACTTTCCCCGTCCAGCCGCGTTCGATGTCGTCGGCGACGGTGTCGAGACGCCGCGCCACTTCCTGGACCGCCGCCTGCGCCTGATCGGGATCGTTCATCACAGCGGTGTTGAGCGCCCCGGCGATTGCCGCCTGCTCGATGAGCGTGCGGTCATAGCGTGTGTGCATCGCGTCGATCAGATGCTTGACGGTGCGCGTGTCGCTCACGATCGAGGCGAGGTCCGCCCCGGCGATCACTTCGCCATTCTCCAGCGTCAGCGACGCGTCCTCGACGCCCTGGGTGATGAGATAGTCCTCAAGAGCCCGCTCGTTCTTCAGATATTGCTCGGAACGGCCCCGCGTGACTTTGTAGAGCGGCGGCTGGGCGATGAAGATGTGTCCGCGCTCGATCAGCTCCGGCATCTGGCGGAAAAAGAACGTCAGCAACAGGGTCCGGATATGGGCGCCGTCGACGTCGGCGTCCGTCATGATGATGATCTTGTGGTAGCGCAGCTTGTCTGGCGCGAACTCGTCCTTGCCGATCGATGTGCCGAGCGCAATGATCAGCATGCCGATCTGCTCGGACGAGAGCATCTTGTCGAAGCGGGCTCGTTCCACGTTCAGGATCTTGCCGCGCAGCGGCAGCACGGCCTGGTTCTCGCGGTTGCGGCCCTGCTTGGCCGAGCCACCTGCCGAGTCGCCCTCGACGATGAAGATTTCGGACTTGGCTGGATCGCGCTCCTGGCAATCGGCGAGCTTGCCGGGCAGCGAGGCGATGTCGAGCGCACCCTTGCGGCGCGTCAGCTCGCGCGCCTTGCGCGCCGCCTCGCGCGCCGTCGCGGCCTCGACGACCTTGGTGAGGACCTGCTTGCCCTCGCCCGGATGCTCTTCGAACCACTGGCCGAGCAGATCGTTGACGAGGCTTTCGACCACGGGCCGGACCTCGGACGAGACCAGCTTGTCCTTGGTCTGCGACGAGAATTTCGGATCGGGCACCTTGACGGAGAGCACGGCCGTCAGGCCTTCGCGGCAATCATCACCGGTGAGCGACACCTTCTCGCGCTTCGAGACGCCCTGGCTGTCGGCATAGCTGGTGATCTGCCGCGTCAACGCGCCGCGAAAACCGGCGAGATGCGTGCCGCCATCGCGTTGCGGGATGTTGTTGGTGAAGCAGAGCACATTCTCGTGGTAACTGTCGTTCCACCACATCGCGACTTCGACGGTGATCCCGTCACGTTCCGCCGAAATGCCGATCGGGCCCGGCAGCAGCGGATGCTTGGCGCGGTCGAGATAGCGCACGAAGGCTTCCAGCCCGCCCGTATAGATCAGTTCCTCGCGGCGCGGCTCGACACCGCGACGATCGGTCAGAACGATGCGGACGCCGGAGTTCAGGAAGGCGAGCTCGCGCAGCCGATGTTCCAGCGTGTCGAAATCGAACTCAACCTTCGTGAACGTCTCCGTCGACGGCAGGAAGCTGATCTCGCTGCCGCTGCGGCCCTCATTGACGCCGGCCACGTCCATGGCCTCGTAGGTGCCCGTCTCCTTGAGCGGCGCATCGGCATTGCCATGCGTGAAGCTCATCTCATGGATTTTCCCGCCGCGGCGGATCTTGAGCTTTAGCCAGCTCGACAGCGCGTTCACCACCGAGACGCCGACACCGTGCAGGCCGCCCGAGACCTTGTAGGAATTCTGGTCGAACTTCCCGCCAGCATGGAGCTGCGTCATGATCACTTCGGCGGCGGAAATGCCCTCGCCGGTATGAATATCGGTCGGAATGCCACGGCCATTGTCGATGACCGTGCAGGATCCGTCCGGATTGAGCGTCACGCTGACGAGGTCGGCATGGCCGGCTAGCGCTTCGTCGATCGCGTTATCGACGACCTCATAGACCATGTGGTGCAGGCCCGAACCATCGTCCGTATCGCCGATATACATGCCAGGGCGCTTGCGGACAGCATCCAAGCCCTTCAGAACCTTGATGGAATCGGCGCCGTAGGCTTCGGTGGCTTGGTCGCGGGCGGTATCCGACATTCAATCTTCCTTGGATTCGCGCGCATACACGCGCGCGAGAACTCGATTCGTCGTGCTAATCTATTGCTTCGTCGTGCGAATTGCACGTTTCCGCCTATCATTGAAAGACGGCGCCAAGGTGGCGCGGCCGCATTCTGCCGCCGTTTCGGCGGTTCCCGGCGACGCGTGTCTCCGGCGGGCTTGCGCCGGGACGGCGGAGCATCGATTCTCCCGTTTCATTTGGCGGCGAAAGAGGCGATCGAACTCCACCAATGATGCACGCAATCGATCAGTTCCTGGCGACCTACGGCCTTGTCGTTGTCTATTTCGGTGTGATCATCGAAGGCGACAGCGTGCTGATCGCAGCGGGATTTCTGGCGCATCAGGGCGTCATGAACCCGATCACCGTCTTTCTGGCCGCCTTTGCCGGTTCGGTCACGTCCGACCAGATCCTCTATTATATAGGAAGATATTCTGCGGATTCGAGGCTGGTGAAGCGCCAGACGGTACGGCCTGCTTTTGCAAAGGTGCTGGATATCATCCATCGCCGCCGCGTTCTGTTCATCCTGTCCTTCCGCTTCATCTACGGTGTACGAACGATAAGCCCGATCGCCATCGGCATAGCGGGCGTTTCCCCGTGGCTCTATACGCCGCTGAACGTTGTCGCGGCTGCGGTCTGGGCCGCGCTCGTCACGTCGATCGGCTATTTCTTCGGTCAGATCATCGAGCAATATGCCGGCCGCCTGCATCATATCGAGCACAAGCTGCTCGTCGCGCTGGCGATCGGCCTGGTCTCGCTCGTCGTGCTGCATCTGGGGCGAGGCTGGTGGATGCGACGCCAGGCGGCCGGCGACCCGCCGCCGCCCGGCGCATAGGCTCAGCCGATCTCGGCGATCCGTTCCAGAAACACCTCGCCATAGAGCGACAGCTTGCGCTCGCCGACGCCCTGGACTTCGCGCATCTCGGCGAGCGTCGCCGGCTTGGTCTCCGCCATCTCGATCAGCGTCCGGTCGGGGAAGACCATATAGGCGGCAACACCTTCCTCGCGGGCGATCTCGCGGCGGAGCGCGCGCAGGGCCTCGAACAGCGATGACGCGGCATCGTCGAGGCCGCTGGTGCGGTTCTCGCGCGCTTCGGAACGCCGCGCCCGCTTCGGCGCCTCGCGGCTCTTCCGAAGCGCGATCGTCTCGCGGCCGAAGAGGATGTTTTCGCCCGTGTCGGTCAGGCGGAAGCCGCCATGCTCCGCGCTGGCCTCGGCGAGGGCCCCGGCGGCGAAAAGCTGGCGGATGACGGTCCGCCACTCATTGGCGCCACGGGCCGCGCCGACCCCGAAGGTCTTGATCTGGTCATGGCCGAGCCGGCGGACATTGTCGCTGGCCTCGCCGCGCAGGATGTCGACCAGATGGCCGGCGCCATAGCGCTGGCCGGTGCGCATGACGGCCGACAGCACCTTCTGCGCATCCACCGTGGCGTCAACCAGTTCGGCACCACCCTGGCAGAGGTCGCACGCCCCGCAGGGTCCGCTCGTCTCGCCGAAATAGGCGAGCAGCGCCTGCCGGCGGCAGGTGACGGCTTCGGCGAGGTCGATCATGGCCGAGAAGCGCCGGTGCTCCAGCTGGCGCTGGGCGTCGCTGATCGCCTTCTCGTCGATCTGGCGTCGGCGGAAGGCGAAATCGTCGATGCCGTAGAGCGTCAGCGTCTCGGCCGGCAGGCCGTCGCGCCCGGCGCGCCCGATCTCCTGGTAATAAGCCTCTACGCCGGAGGGCAGATCGGCGTGGATGACGAAGCGCACATCCGGCTTGTTGATGCCCATGCCGAAGGCGATCGTTGCGCACATGACGACGCCGTCCTCCTGCAGGAAGACGTCCTGCCGCTGCGAGCGCACCGCCGCATCGAGCCCGGCATGATAGGCGAGTGCGCGGACACCCTTGCCGCAGAGCCATTCCGCCAGCTTCTCGGTGCGGTCGCGCGAGGCGGCGTAGAGGATGCCGTTCGAGCCGCGATGCCGCTCGAGAAAATCTGCGATCTGGTTCCTCGGCTTGTCCTTGGCCTCGAAGCGCAGATGCAGGTTCGGCCGGTCGAAGGAGTGAACAACAATGCGCGGCGGCGCGGGGAAGAGCTGGCTCGCGATGTCGTTGCGCGTCGCTTGGTCGGCCGTAGCCGTCAGCGCCACGACCTGGACATTGCCGAGCGCCTGCCGGACCTGGGCCAGCTGGCGATATTCCGGGCGGAAATCATGGCCCCACTGCGAGACGCAATGTGCCTCGTCAATGGCGAGCCGCCTGACGGAACTGGCCGCCAGCAGGGAAATCAGCCCGTCACCCGCAAGCCGCTCCGGCGAGACGAAGAGCAGCGAGACCTCGCCGGCCCGGAGCCGCTTCAGCGTCTCGCGATTGGCTTCATCGCCATTGCCCGAATTCAGCGTCGCGGCGGCGACGCCGACATGGCCCATCTGCTGCACCTGGTCGCGCATCAGCGCGATCAGCGGCGAGACGACCACGGTGAGCCCGCCATCGACCACGGCCGGCAGCTGGTAGCACATGGATTTGCCCGAACCGGTCGGCATGACGGCGAGCACATTCTCGCCGGCGAGCACCGCCCCGATCACCTCGTCCTGGCCTGGTCGGAAATCGTCATAGCCGAAGACGGATTTGAGCGCGGCGCGGGCGCGCGAAAGCGGCATTAATTCGGGCCTTCCAACTGATTCGCCGCGGCGATGCTACGCCCTCAGGAGCCGAGATTCACGCCGGAAGGCAGGCGATCTGCCGAAACCTGCGCGAGAAAGGACCTGGGCGGATGGACGAGGAGCACCAGCACATAGGAGAGGATCATCAGGAGATACCACGAGCCGAACTTGGCCGGGGAGACGAGGCCGGTACGGGCATAGCTCCAAGTGGCACTCGCCGTGCCAATCACTTCGGCAAACCAGATGAACAGCGCGATGAGCAGGAAGGCGACGACGAGCGGCATGCGGCGCGGCGTCTGGTCGACGGTGAACTGGACGCTTGTCCGCCCGAAGACGAGGATCGTCGCAGCGAAGAGAGCGATCCGCATGTCCGGCACGAAGTGATGGCTGAAGAAATTCACGTAGATCAACGCCGACACCAGCCCGGCCAGCCAGAGCGGCGGGAAGTTACGGTAGCGGAGATCGAAAATGCGGGTCGAGCGGGCGATGTAGCTGCCGACGCAGGAATAGAGAAAGCCCGAAAACAGCGGCACCCCGCCAATGCGGAAGAAATTTGCCTCAGGATATTGCCACGAGCCCATATGGGTCTTGAAGAGCTCCATGACCGTTCCGACGACATGGAAGAGCAGAATGACCTTCGCCTCGTCGAACCGCTCCAGCTTCAGCGCCAGAAAGGCAGCCTGCACCGCGATCGCGAAGAGGAACAGGAAATCATAGCGCGCGAGAAGCCAACCCTCCTGCCAGACGAGCTTGGAGATGAGGATGGCGCCGAGCATCAGGCCGGCGAAAAGCGAAGCCCAGGCCTCCTTGAAGCCGAAAATCAGGAACTCGCGCAGCGGTGCTGGAAGCCGGTCGATGACACCATGGGCACGACGCCGGGCCGGCTCAAGATAAGCGCCATAGCGGTTTGGGTCGCGGACGGACGACCCGCTCACCGCGCGGCGATCGCCACGGCAGCACCCGCCATCACGACGCCGCTGCCACGATTGACGAGGCGGATCGCCCTCGGGTTGGAAAAGAGCCGGCGGGCGCGCAGCGCCAGCACAACATAGAAGCCGAAGACAAGTGTCAGTACCGCGAGTGTCGTGGCGACCAGCTCGGTGAAAGCGAGCCCGTCGACGGCGGAGAGATCGACGAGGCTCGGCACCAAGGCGAGGTAGAATACCATGGTCTTCGGGTTGCCCATGGTGACCGCGAGGCCGCCAAGGAACAGGCGAACGCGGCTTTCGCGCGCCGTGTTGGCCTCGACAGCTTGGGCTTTGGCCGGAGCCGTCCACATCTTCCAGCCGACATAGAGCAGATAGGCGGCACCGGCATATTTGATCAGGGCGAAGACCTCGTGGAAGGTCTGTGCCAGGACGGCGAGGCCCAATATGGCGAGCGATAGCCAGACGACGTCGCCGATCGCCATTCCGGCGACGAAGGCGATGGCGCCGTCGCGGCCCCGCCCGAGCACGCGCGCGACGATCGCGGCGATGCCGGGGCCGGGCGAGAAGGCGGCAATGCCAAGCGCCGCCGCGAAAAGCGCCAGCCCCGAAAGCGAGATTCCGGTCATGTCGGCTATCCTCCCCGAACGGTGATCGGCTCCACCCTGCCGCCGCCGACCCGGAAGATCGCCGCCGATTGCGGCAATTCGGCGAAGAGGCCGGGATCGGCGCCGGTCATGAAGACCTGGCTGCCGAGGCGTTCGAGCGCCGCATAGAGCGCCGAGCGGCGGCGAATATCGAGATGGGCGGCGATCTCGTCGAGGAGGACGATGGGGGCAAGGCCGCTCTCGCGCGCGACGAGCCGGGCATGGGCGAGCACCAGCCCGACGAGAAGCGCCTTCTGCTCGCCGGTCGAGGCGCGATCGGCGGCGACGTCCTTCGGCCCGTGCCGCACGAGAAAATCGCTCGCCTGCGGTCCGACAAGCGCCCGCCTTGCCGCCGCGTCGCGAGGGCGTCCGTCGCGAAGGGCGGTTCGGAAACGGTGCTCCGCGAGGGAATTGTCCTCGGCCAGCCAGCGATCCATCTCACCATCGAGCGCCAGCAAGGCATGAGGGAAGGGGGATTCTTCGCCTCTCCCTTCCTCGATGATTGCGCTGAGCCGCCGCACGGTCTCGAGCCGGATCCGGGCGATGGCGGTTCCGAGGGCCGCTGCCTCGGCCTCGATGCCATCGAGCCAGGCGCGATCGGGCGCTGGTTCCTCCAGCAGGCGGTTGCGCGAGCGCAGCGCCCGCTCATAGGCCGAAACGCGGCTGCCATGGCGAGCGTCGAGCGCCAGCACCAGCCGGTCGAGAAAGCGGCGCCGGTCGCCGGCCGAACCGGAGAAGAGCCCGTCCATGGCCGGCACCAGCCAGACGAGGCGGAGATAATCGGCAAAGGCGGTGGCGGAGCCGACGCTATCGCCATCGATGCGATAGCGCCGCGTCGGGCCGGTATCGCCGATCTCAATTCCCGTGCCGAGCCGCGTCTCGATATCGTTGCGCTGAAGCGTCAGCGCTATGGAGAAGCCGCCGCTGCCGCCGCTCCGCGCCAGGTCGGCGGGATCGGCCCGGCGAAAGCCTCGGCCTGGCGAGAACAGCGACAGAGCTTCGAGCAGATTGGTCTTGCCGGCGCCGTTTTCGCCGGTGAGCGCCACGAGGCCGGCGCCAGTAGTCAGGTCGAGCGTGGCATAGGAACGGAAATCGACAAGCGAAACGCGCATGATGCGCGGCGCGGCGGCGTCGCCCGGAGCCGTCACACGCGCATCGGCATCAGGACATAAAGCGCGGAATCGTCGCCCTCGTCCTGGATCAGGGTCGGGGAGCCCGGATCGGCGAAGCGGAATTCCGCCTTGTCGGTCTTCAACTGCGCCGCGATGTCGAGCAGATATTTCGAGTTGAAGCCGATATCGATCGGATCGGAATCATAGTCGACGTCGAGTTCTTCCGTCGCCGAGCCGGAATCGGGATTGTTCACGCTGAGCGCCAGCCGTCCCTCCGAGGACAGCGCCAGCTTGACGGCGCGGCCGCGCTCGCTCGCCACGGTCGAGACGCGGTCGACAGCGGAGGAGAAGGTGCTCCGGTCGACCTTCAGCAGCTTGTCATTGGTCTGCGGGATGACGCGGGCATAATCCGGGAAGGTGCCGTCGATCAGCTTCGACGTCAGCACGACCAGGCCGAAAGTGACGCGGATCTTGGTCTCCGAGATCTCAATGATGGCGTCGCCCTCGCCGCCATCCAGCAGCTTCTGGATCTCGCCGACGGTCTTCCTCGGAATGATGATGCCGGGCATTCCCTCGGCCCCAGTAGGGACGGAAGTCTGCGCGCGCGCCAGACGGTGGCCGTCGGTCGCCACGGCGCGCAGCAGCGTCCGGCCCTCGATGGTTGGCGTGTGCAGGTAGATACCGTTCAGATAATAGCGCGTCTCCTCGGTCGAGATCGCGAACTGGGTGCGGTCGATCAGCGATTTGAACGTCGCGGCGGGAAGCTCAAAGCGGATCGGAAACTCGCCGATGGTCAGATCCGGGAAATCGCTCTCCGGCAGCATCTGCAGCGAGAAATTGGACCGCCCGGCCCTGACCGTCAGCGTCTGGCCATCGACCGCCGTCTCCAGCGCCACTTCCGAGCCGTCCTGCAGCTTGCGGACGATGTCGTAAAGCATATGCGCCGGCACCGTGGTCCCGCCGGGGCGCCCGACCTCGGCCGGCACCGTCTCCAGAACCTCCAGGTCGAGATCCGTCGCCTTCAGCGTCAGCGCCTGGCCATTCGCCCGGATCAGTACGTTGGAGAGGATCGGAATGGTGTTCCGACGCTCAACGACGCGGTGAACGTGCGCGAGGGACTTCAGAAGATTGGATCGCTCGAGGGTCGCTCTCATGAAACGCGGAACCTTGCAGGGCGGGCCGAGCCAACGGCGCGTGATCGCGGAAGATGGCGGGCTTGCGCCCGGTATGGGCCGAAGAAATTGGCGGGTTTGGGCGGGAAACGCAAGGCCCGGATTGCCGCTTCTTCGCTGTCCCGACGGCCGTCCGCTATCCGGGAGGCCTGACAGGCAAAACGCCGTCCCGCGATGGCCGGACGGCGTCCTGTCTTGATATTGAAGCGATGCGGACCGAAACGGCTATTCGTCAATCATGCGCCGCAGCAGCTCGACCTCTTCCGCCAGATGCTGGTCGCCCTGCATCAATTCCTCGACCTTGCGCACCGCGTGCAAAACGGTCGTGTGGTCGCGCCCACCGAAGCGGCGGCCGATTTCCGGCAGCGAACGCGGTGTCAGCGTCTTCGACAGATACATCGCGATCTGCCGCGGCCTGACGATGGTGCGTGTGCGCCGGCTCGACAGCAGGTCCGCCTTCGAAACGTTGTAATGCGTCGCGACGATCTTCTGGATGTCCTCGATCTTGACCCGTCGCGGCTCCCGCGCGCCGACGAGGTCGCGCAGCGTCACTTCCGCCGACGCCATGGTCACGGCCTGATGGGTGAACTGCCATTGCGCCACGAGGCGGTTGAGCGCCCCTTCGAGATCGCGGCCATTCGATACGACCGACTGCGCGACATATTCGAGAACGGTCGAGGGGATGTCGAGGCCGGGGCTCTGCGACTGCGCGACCTTGTAGCGGCTCTCCAATATGTGCCGGCGCAATTCGAGATCGGGGGCCCCGATCTCGAAGGCGACGCCGCCGCGAAGGCGCGAGCGCACGCGCTCGTCCAGCGTCTCGAGATCGGCGGATGGCCGGTCGGCGGCAACCACGACCTGACGCGCGCCGTCGATCAGGACGTTCAGCGTATGGCAGAACTCCTGCTGCACCGATTTTCCCTGCAGGAACTGCAAGTCGTCGATCAAGAGCAGGTCGATCTCGCGAAGTCCTTCCTTGAAGGCGATCGCCGACTGGTTCTTCAGCGCCGCGACGAAGCGGAACATGAAGTGCTCGGCCGTCAGATAGACGACGCGGCGGCCGGGGTCGGCCCGCAAGGCCGCCTGGGCGATCGCGTGCAGGAGATGGGTCTTGCCGCGGCCGACGCCCGCATGGATGTAGAGCGGGTTGAACGGCGTCGGGCGACCGGCGGTGGATTCGGCGACGGCGCGCGCCGCGGCATAGGCGACGCGGTTCGGCGCGCCTTCGCAGAACGTCTCGAATGTCAGGCGCGGATCGACCGGCGAGCCGGCCGTGTCGGCATCGATGCGTGACGACGCCATCGAGACCGGAGCCGCGGAGGCGGCAGGGAGCAAGGTCGGCGCGGCCGCCGCGCCCAGCACCGGGGCGACGGGCTTTTCGGTCTTTGGCAGCGGCTTGGGACGCGAAGCGCCGCGAACGGTCAGTTCGACACGGCGGATACCGGAGATCTCGGCGCCCCAGAGACCGATGAGCTTGTCGAGATAATGGGCCTGGATCCAGGATTTCAGGAAACGCGTCGGCACGGAGAGGGTGACGGAGGCGCCATCGGCGCTCTCGAATTCGACGCGGGCGAACCAGCTCGAAAAGACGTCCTCCCCCAGTTCGCTGCGGAGGCGGCGCTTGACCCGGTCCCAGAGAAGTGCGTCGGCACGGACGGTCATCGCACGGTCTTCCTCGATATCGACCGTCCGAAGCGCTGACGTACCCACCCCGAATTCTCCAATCCTGTCATCGCGCATCACAGCCCCTTTTCCTTCTTGCGTCTGTCACGATTGAACCCACGGCAAACCGGCGGCCTTCCAGCCATCGGCGTTGCCGCGATGCCGATCCTCGTCGAGCGGGCCTTCGAAGCCCCCGGCGACGTTGAAGCAGCGATCGAAGCCCTCTGCTGCCATCGCATTGGCAGCGGCGAGGCTCCTTACCCCCGAACGGCACAGGAAGAACAACGCCGTCTCCCGGCCGATCCCCCGCCGGGTCAGTTCCGCCGAGAGAACCTCGGCGAAGTCCTCATTCACGGCCATGGCCGGAAAGCTCTGCCATTCGACCAGCAGGATCTCCTTGCCGATCGAACTCAGATCCGGAATCCCGACATAGCCCCACTCGGCCTTGGTCCGCACGTCGATGAGAACCGATTGCGGTTCGCTCGACAGCGCTTCAAAGGCCTCAAGGGCCGTGACGTCGCCGGCGAACGAGCCGGCAGGTGAACGAGACATAATACCCCCTCATGCGCCCGACATCTCTGTCATGCGCAATCCAGACCCTACACTTTACAAGGCTTGAGAAGTCATCCCCGACGGAAGACAATAAAAATACGCACGGAGCTTCCGTAATATACAGATACAAATTTGCTGAATTTACACGCGGTCACACTTCTAGATTTGAGTTTTGCGCATGGGGCTCGCAAAACCCTGCCGGTTGACCCTCCCGGTCGGACGACGACTTCCGCCGCCATCGCTATGAAGGGAAAATACACAGCCACCCCCCCTATCGCAACGCCTCTCCGCGCATGGTTGGCCTGCTCATGTCCCGCCTCTCGGCCCCCCGTAGCGGATGGCGTTGCGTAAACCCTTGCGAGTCAAAGGCTTCGTTTCGCGCTTTTCGATAAGGCGGGGAAATCCATAGCGGGCGAAAAATTTAAACGCCTTGCCTATTGACTCGGTTGGAATCGGAACACGGGGCGCAGGTCCAACATTACCAAGTCATAACATGTTGGAAAATATAAGGAAATTTTGCTAGATGGCAGCGGGATGAACGGTCGTGCGTGTCGCGCCCGGCTATTGTTCAAGCGGTGCAGCCACTTACCCGCATAACAAAAAGCCCGGCCTGAGCCGGGCTTTGAAAATACGATTTTGACGCTTGGTTCAGGCCGAAAGGGCCTTAACGCGGGCGGCCAGTCGCGACACCTTGCGCGAGGCTGTGTTCTTGGGAACGACACCCTTCTGGGCGGCCCGCATCATCTCCGGCTGGGCGGCGCGAAGCGCCTCCGCGGCGGCGGCGGCGTCGCCGGAGGCAATCGCCTCCTCGACCTTGCGCACGAAGGTGCGCATGCGGCCACGGCGGGTGCGATTGATGTCGGCCCGGCGCGCAATCTTGCGGGCGGCTTTCTTGGCGGACGGCGTATTGGCCATTAAGGGCCTTCCTGGTCAATTCGGTTCGTTGGATTTCCGCGCCGACGACCGCAACGTCGTAACAAGGCGGAAAGGCAGCTCGGGGCCACCTCGGTTCGAGGGCGCCTTATAGTAGGGCCAACAGGCCGCGTCAATGCGCGATCGCGCATCATCGATTCTTGAAGGCCGGCGGCCGTTTCTCAAGGAAGGCTGCCATGCCCTCCCTGGCGTCCTCGGTGGCGAAAAGGGAGTGAAACAGCCGCCGCTCGGTGCGGATGCCGTCCGAGAGCGGCGTCTCGAACGCCCGGTTCACCGCCTCCTTCGCCATCTTCACTGAAGGCCCGGAGAGGGACGCGATCTTCCCGCCCGCCGCGATGGCCGCATCGATGAGGTCCGCGGCCGGCACGACGCGCGAGATCAGCCCGATCCGCTCGGCTTCGCCAGCGTCGATCAGGCGGCCGGTCAGCACCATGTCCATGGTCTTCGCCTTGCCGACGGATCGCGCCAGCCGCTGCGTGCCGCCGGCGCCGGGGATGAGCCCGAGCGTGATTTCCGGCTGGCCGAACTTTGCGTTGTCGGCGGCAATCACAATGTCGCACATCAGGACGAGCTCGCAGCCCCCGCCAAGAGCGAAGCCGGCCACGGCCGCGACCACCGGCTTGCGGACACGGGCAAGCCGCTCCCACGCGGCGACGAAGTCGTTCTCATAGACGTCGACATAGCCGAGCGGCTGCATCTCGCCGATGTCGGCCCCGGCAGCGAACGCCTTTTCCGAGCCGGTGAGCACGATGGCGGCGATGTCCGGGTCGGATTCGAAGGCATCAAGCGTCGCATTGAGTTCGGCGATGAGCTGCCGGCTCAGCGCGTTCAGGGCCTTTGGCCGGTTGAGCCGGATGAGGCCGACGGCTCCGTGAGTCTCGACGATGACGGTCTCATAGCTCATGCCTTGCTCCCGATGCTTTTCATGTTTCGAGCTGTGGCGGAGCGCCGCCCGCCCTCAGACTTCAGAGCTGACAGCGCCGGCAATGAAAGGTCGATCGTCCCGACTGGACAGTGCGCTCGACCACGCCGTCGCAGGTAAGGTTCGGACATGGGTCGCCCTCGCGATCATAGACGCGGAACGAATGCTGGAAATAGCCGAGTTCGCCATTGGTCTGGCGATGGTCGCGCAGCGACGAGCCGCCCGCGACAATCGCCTCGCCAAGAACCGTGCGTACCGCGTCGGCCAGTCGCTCGGCTTCGTCCGGGCGAAGGCTGCCGGCCTGCCGCTCCGGCGACAGGCCGGCCCGGTGCAGCGCCTCGCAGACATAGATATTGCCAAGCCCGGCGACGAGGCGCTGATCCAGCAGAGCGGCCTTGAGCGGCGCCTTCTTGCCCGCGACGAGCCGGTGGAGCGCTTCGCCGTGGAATTCGTTGCCGATCGGCTCGATCCCCAGCGCGGCGAGATGCCGGCTCGCCTCCGCCGTGTCCCTCCGCGCCAGATCCATGAAGCCGAAGCGGCGCGGATCGTTATAGACGACACGCTGCCCACCGGAGAGATGGAAGACGACATGGTCGTGGACGCCGGCCTTGCCGCGCGGATGGTAGAACTCGCCGATCGTCTCCGCATCGTCCCCCGCCTCGATCCGGAAGGAACCCGACATGCCGAGATGCATGATGAGCAGCGCGCCATCGTCAAGATCGGCCAGGAGATATTTGGCCCGCCGGCCGAGCGAGTTCACAGTTCGACCGCCGACCCGCTCGGCAAAGCGCTCGGGGAAGGGGAAGCGCAGGTCGGGCCGCCGCAATTCGAGGCGCTCGATCCGTGCACCTTCCATCGCCGGCAGGAGACCGAGGCGGACGGTTTCGACTTCGGGAAGTTCGGGCATAATGGCTGCGGCGTTCGTTCCGGCCTGTTGGCGTGGCGCGAGGATCGGGCTTCGGCTATCAAGGCGACAGGTTGGTATCGTGTAATATAAGGAGTGGCGCGCCATGACGACCGAAACTTCGGCGAACGGTTCGCGGGAGCACGCTTCGTTCGGCTTCCGCGACGTCGAGGTCGGAGCCAAGCAGGGCATGGTCGATGCCGTGTTCCACAAGGTCGCCTCGCGCTACGATCTGATGAACGATCTGATGTCGGCCGGCCTCCACCGCGTCTGGAAGGACGCGATGGTTTCCTGGCTGGCCCCGCCCTCGAATCGTGATTTCGAGGTTCTCGATGTCGCTGGTGGCACGGGCGACGTCTCCTTTCGCATAATCGATCGCTCCCGCGGCCGGGCGCATGCGATCGTCTGCGACATCAACGCTTCGATGCTGGAGGTCGGCCGCGAGCGCGCCGCCAAGCGCGGTCTCGCCGAGAAGGTCGAGTTCGTCGAAGGCAATGCCGAGGAGCTGCCCTTCGAGAGCGGCCGGTTCGATGCCTACACCATCGCCTTCGGCATCCGCAACGTGCCGCGCATCGAGCTGGCGCTGAAGGAGGCGTACCGCGTCCTAAAGCCCGGGGGACGCTTTCTCTGCCTCGAATTCGCCTCGGTCGACGTGCCGGGCCTCGACCGGATTTACGACCTCTATTCCTTCCACATGATCCCCGAAATGGGACGCCTCGTGGCGGGAGACGCCGAGAGCTATCGCTATCTCGTCGAATCGATCCGCCGCTTCCCGCATCAGGAGCGCTTCGCCGAGATGATCCGCCGCGCCGGCTTCGCAAGCGTCAGCTACCGCAACTTTACCGGCGGGATCGCGGCGATCCATTCGGGCTGGAAAATCTGATCGTCATGGCACGGAGCCCCGCCAGTCTCTTCCGCGTTGCGGCGGCCGGCTTCGTTCTGGCGCGCGAGGGCGCGTTCGGCATTGTTGAGACCGGCGATCTGCCGCCGCAGGCCGTCCTGCTTGTCCGGATCGCCCGCCTGTTCGAGCGCCGATCTGCCAGGATCGAGGACCGCGGCGCGCGCATCTCGGCCGCGCTGAACCGGCTCGGGCCTTCCTATGTGAAGCTCGGCCAGTTCATGGCGACGCGGCCAGATTTTGTCGGGCAGGACGTCGCGGATGCACTCGGCAAGCTTCGCGACGAGATCGAGCCCTTCGGCGAGCTGGCGGCCCGCCTCGTGATTCAGCGCGACCTCGGCAAGCCTGTCGAAGAGCTATTCCTGACATTTTCGCCGCCTATCGCCGCCGCTTCGATCGCCCAGGTTCACAAGGCAAGCCGCCAGCGCGCCGATGGCACGGTCGATTTCGTCGCGGTCAAGGTGCTGCGGCCGGGCGTTCGCGGCCGCTTCCAGCGCGATCTCTCCACCTTCTATGCCGGCGCAGGGCTGGTCGAGGCGGTCGACCCGGCAATGCATCGCCTTCGCCCGGTCGCCGTGGTCGATACGTTGGCCCGTTCCGTGTCGATGGAGATGGACCTCCGCCTCGAGGCCGCGGCGCTGTCGGAGATGGCGGAGCGCACGAAGGGTGATCCCGGCTTCCGCGTCCCGGCCGTCGACTGGGCGCGCACCTCGCGCGACGTGCTGACGCTCGAATGGATCGACGGCGTGAAGCTCTCCGATCCGGCGGCCATCGAAGCCGCCGGCCACGACCTGCGTGCGGTCGCGGTCCGCCTGATGCAGGCTTTCCTGCGCCATGCGATGCGCGACGGCTTCTTCCATGCTGACATGCACCAGGGCAATCTCTTCGTCGATCCGGCCGGCGACATCGTCGCGGTCGATTTAGGCATCATGGGCCGGCTCGGCAAGGCGGAGCGCCGCTTCCTGGCCGAGATCCTCTACGGCTTCATTCGCCGTGACTATCTGCGGATCGCCGAGGTGCATATCGAAGCCGGCTATGTGCCGCCGCGCCACGCACCAGAGGACTTCGCCCAGGCGCTGCGGGCGATCGGCGAGCCGATCCATGGCCAGCCCGCCAGCGACATCTCGATGGGCAAGCTGCTGACGCTGCTCCTGGAGATCACCGGCATCTTCGACATGCAGACACGGCCCGAACTGTTGATGCTGCAGAAGACTATGGTCGTCGTGGAAGGCGTGGCGCGCTCGCTCGATCCGGAATTCGACATGTGGAGCGCCTCCGAGCCGGTGGTCCGCGAGTGGATCGAGCGCAATCTCGGCCCCGCCGGCAAGCTGGAACAGGCCGCCTCAGGCCTTGGCGAACTCGGCCGCGCGGCAACGACGATCCCCGCGCTGCTCGAAAACGGTGCCCGCATTGCCGCCCAACTCGGCGAGGCAACGCGGGACGGTATCACGCTATCGCCGGAAACGGTCGAGGCGATCGGCCGGGCGGAGGGCAGGGGCAATCGCTGGCTGATGATCGGCATCTGGGCCGTGGCGGCGCTGCTCGCGGTGCTGGTGCTGCGCTGACGTTTGAACCTTGCTCAGCAAAGACGTACTATCTCTTGCTCCAAAGGGAGTCTTGCAGGCGCAGCAATCGGTTCGCCGCAATGCGGGATATTCACATGGGGAAGGGGATGTCGGCATGGCATATGGCGCGGCGCGAAAGCATGCTGACCCGTCTCTGGCGGTTTCACAGGAGACACCGTCCGCAAAATCGGGGGTTACCAAGAAGCGCGTTGCCGAGTGGAGCAGCCGTGTTCGCGCGGCCACGCCCGGCGATCGCCCGGCTAGTGGTCTCACCCAGGTCATTCGTTCGATTGTTGATCCGGTCGGAGGGGCAGACCTCGATCTGCCGCCACGGGCCTATCACCGCGAGATCCGGTTCGACAACTGGGGTGAACCGGATTCTTGATCATTCTCGATACAAACGTACTCTCGGAGCTGATGCGGCCTGAAGCCGACGCCTCGCCGGTAGTGCTGGATTGGTTTGCCTTTCTCGACCCCATGGACGCGTTCATCACAAGCATCACGATGGCCGAGATCCTTTCGGGTATCGAATTCATGCCACAGGGCCGGCGACGCAGCGAGAAGCAGGCCGCGGCTCTTGCAGTACTTGCCCTCTTCTCCGGTCGCGTGCTTCCTTTCGACGAGGCTGCGGCGAGCCACTACGCCATCATAATCGCTGGGCGACGGCGCATCGGCCGATCGACATCGGCGCCGGATACGCAGATCGCGGCGATTGCACGGGCGCGCGGCTTCGCAGTGGCCACGCGCGACGATAGCGGCTTTGACAACGCAGGTATCGAGATCATCAATCCCTGGGAGCCACCGGCATGACCCCCCTTGCCTCCCGCCGCATCCTGCTCGTGATCGCCGGCGGCATCGCCGCCTATAAGGCGCTCGACCTGATCCGCCGGCTCAAGGAACGCGGCGCGCTCGTCACCGTGATCATGACGAAGGGCGCGACGGAGTTCGTGACGCCGCTGGCGGCCGGCGCCTTGTCGGGCGGCAAGGTCTATACTGAGCTCTTCGATCGCGACGATGAGCAGGATGTCGGCCATATCCGTCTCGCGCGCGACGCCGATCTCGTCCTGGTCGCCCCCGCGACCGCCGATCTGATGGCGAAGATGACGGGTGGCCATGCCGATGACCTGGCAAGCGCCGTCCTGCTCGCCGGCAAGGGACCGATCCTGCTGGCGCCGGCGATGAATCCCGCCATGTGGGCCAACCCGGCAACGAAGCGCAATGTCGCGCAGCTTGCCGCCGACGGCGTCCACTTCGTCGGACCGGCGACCGGTGAGATGGCCGAGGCCGGCGAGGCGGGAACGGGCCGCATGTCGGAGCCGCTCGCCATTGTCGCCGCGGCCGAGGCGCTTTTTTCGCCGCAGTCAGGCGCTCTTTCCGGGCGCCATGTCGTCGTCACCGCCGGGCCGACGCAGGAACCGATCGATCCGGTGCGCTACATCGCCAACCGCTCCTCCGGCAGACAGGGTTACGCCATCGCCGCAGCAGCCGCGGCCGCCGGCGCTCGCGTAACCCTCATCAGCGGCCCTGTGAACCTCGCACCGCCGCCGGGTGTCACCGTCCATCCGGTCGAAACCGCGCGCGACATGCTGGCGGCGGTCGAGATCGCGCTGCCGGCCGATATCGCCATCTTCGCCGCCGCCGTCGCCGATTGGCGGCCGAAGCACGAGGTTGTCTCGAAGATCAAGAAGGATGGCAGCGGCAAGGCACCGCCGCTTGTCATGACCGAGAATCCCGACATTCTCGCCACGGTGGCCCATCGCAGCGCCGGCCGGCCGCGCCTCGTCGTCGGCTTTGCCGCCGAGACGGACGAGTTGCTCGCCAATGCAAAGGCGAAGCTTGATAGGAAGGGCTGCGACGTCATCGTCGCCAACGACGTCTCGCCGGGAACCGGCGTCATGGGCGGCGCCGACAATACGGTCTGCCTCGTGACTGCCGAGGGCGTGGAGCGATGGCCGGAGCTTCCCAAGGAGGAGGTCGGCCGCCGCCTGATCGACTGGATCGCAGCGCGCCTCGCGCGCGACTGAGCGGCGCGGCAACGAAGCTGCAAAATCGGTAGCGCCGCCATTTCGGCCGCATGCCCGCATGCTACAAGGCGCGCAGGGCGATGGCAGCGAGGGCGGAAATGAGCGGCGGACTTCTGTGGATCGGCCGTTTTCTGCTGCGCGCGCTCCTCTTTCTCGTCGTCGCTCTCTCGGCGGTCTGGATCGGCTTCTGTCTCTATTTCCAGCTGCCGCTGCCCGACATCGCCAAGTCGATCGCGGTTCTCGCCTGGGCGCTTTTCGCCGTCGCGATCCTCACCTTGGAGATCGCCAGGCCGAGCTGGCGCGTCCGCGGCCTTTATATCCTGGCGATCATCGTTTTCGCGGCCTGGTGGTCGACGATCCTGCCGACCAATGATCGCGACTGGCGTCCCGAAGTGGCGCATGGCGTCACCGGTACGGTGGATGGCGACATCGTAACACTGTCGAATGTCCGCGACTTCGACTGGCGTTCGGATACGGATTTCACCGAGCGCTGGGAGACGCGGCGTTACGACCTCTCCAAGCTCGCGACCGTGGATCTCGTGCTCGGCTATTGGATGGGCCCGCAGATCGCCCATACGATCATCAGCTTCGGCTTCACCGACGGCCAGCACCTATCGTTCTCGGCCGAGATCCGCCCCGACAAGACGCAGGAATTCTCGGCACTCGCCGGCTTCTTCCGTGTCTTCAACCTCGTGCTGATCGCGGCGGACGAGCGGGATGTCATCTATGTGCGGACCAATGTGCGCCGCGAGGATCTCTATCTCTATCCGATCGAAATGCCGCAGGCGGGAATGCGGGCGTTGTTCCTGTCCTATGTCGAAAGCGGCAACGCGCTGGCGGCGCGGCCGAAATTCTACAATACGCTGACGACCAACTGCACCACCGTGGTTTTCCGGCTGATCCGCGCCCTCGATCCCGGCCTGCCGCGCGACTATCGCATTCTGCTCTCGGGCTATCTCCCGGACTATGTTTTCGAGCATCAGGGTTATCGAACCGGCCTCTCGCGCGAAGAATTCCGCGCGCGGGCGGCGATCAGTGCGCTGGCGCTCGCGGCGGGCAACACGCCGGGTTTCTCGGCGGCGATCCGCCCGCCGACGGGGCTCGCCGGCGCATTGCCGGTTGATAAGCCGTGAAGCTGGGTTGATTTCGCCCGTCCGACGCGGACCATCGCTTCCGGATAAAACGGAGATTCATCGCGTGCGACTGGAACCGTCTGTCGAGTTGAAGATCCTGGATCCGCGACTCAGCGAATGGGGGTTGCCGAGCTACAAGAGCCTGGGCGCGGCGGCGATCGACCTCCACGCCTGCCTCGACCAAGCGCTGACGCTCGAGCCGGGCGCGCCGGCCGAACTGGTGCCGGCCGGCTTCTCGATCTTCATCCGCGACCCCTTCGTGGCCGCGACGATCCTGCCCCGTTCCGGCATCGGCCATCGTCAGGGCATCGTGCTCGGCAATTTGACCGGCCTGATCGATGCCGATTATCAGGGACCCATCCTCGTCAGTGTCTGGAACCGGGGAGGGGAGAGCGTGAGCATCTCGCCCGGTGATCGCATCGCGCAGATGATGTTCGTCCCCGTGATCCGGCCGCGCTTTACAGTCGTCGACGCTTTCTCAGACGCCACGGAGCGTGGCGCCGGTGGCTTCGGCTCGACCGGGCGCTCGGTCTAGACTAGCCTTCGAGGGCAGGAGACGAACATGACTGACCCAAGTGCAGCGAAGCGTCCGGGGCGTGGCCGGATCTACGAATCGATCACCGATACGATCGGCGACACACCGCTCGTCCGGCTGAAGCGGATCGAGGCGGAGGAAGGCGTCGGCGCCAAGCTCCTGGCCAAGCTCGAGTTCTTCAATCCGATCGGCTCCGTGAAAGACCGCATCGGCGTCGCGATGATCGACGCGCTGGAGGCTGAGGGCCACATCACGCCGGGCCGAACCGTGCTCGTCGAGCCGACGTCCGGCAATACAGGCATCGCGCTCGCCTTCGTGGCGGCGGCGCGCGGCTATCGCCTTATCCTGGTCATGCCGGAAACCATGTCGTTAGAACGGCGCAAGATGCTGAAGCTTCTGGGTGCGGAGCTCGATCTGACCGAGGGCGCCAAGGGAATGAAGGGGGCAATCGCCCGGGCTGAGGAACTGGTCGCCTCGATCGGCGATGCCGTCATGCCGCAGCAATTCCGCAACCTCGCTAACCCGGCCATCCACCGCGCCACCACGGCCGAGGAGATCTGGAACGATACGGGCGGGGAGATCGACGCCTTCATCGCCGGAGTCGGCACCGGCGGAACCATCACCGGCGTTGGTCAGGTGCTGAAGCCGCGCCGGCCTTCGCTGCGGGTTATTGCGGTCGAGCCTACCGAGAGCCCCGTCCTGTCCGGTGGGGCGCCGGGGCCGCACAAGATCCAGGGCATCGGCGCGGGATTTGTCCCGGCCGTGCTCGACACGTCGATCTATGACGAGGTGGTGCAGGTTCCAAGTTCCGATGCCATTGTTTTTGCGCGGCTGACCGCGCGGCTTGAGGGCATTCCCGTCGGCATTTCCTCCGGCGCCGCTGTGGCGGCCGCCGTCGCCGTCGGCCGCCGGCCGGAAATGGAGGGGAAGACGATCGTCCTGATCATCCCTTCCTTCGCAGAGCGCTATCTCTCGACGGCGCTGTTCGAAGGGCTGGACTAGCCGCGGATCAGGACAGGAATTCCGCCGGATCGAAGCTGTAGACGAGGCCGCAGAACTCGCAGGTGACCGTGATGCGGCCATCCTCGATCGACTGGGTGATTTCCTCGGCGGTGAAGCTCCGCATCACCCCTTCGATCCGTTCCTGCGAGCAGGAGCAGCGGTCGTGCACGGTGGTCGGCTCGAAGACGCGCACGCCGCGCTCGTGGAACAGGCGGTAGAGCAGCAGTTCGGGCGTGACGTCGGGATCGATCAGCTCATGATCCTCGATCGTGCCGACAAGCGACTTCGCCTCAAGCCAGGCATCATCCTCGTCGCTCTCGATCTCCATGTCGTCCGGCAGGTCGCCGCCCGGCAGGTCCCGCTGGCGGGACTTGTCTTCCGACTGCGGCAGGAACTGCACCATCAGGCCGCCAGCTCGCCAGCTATGGGCGACGCCGCCTTCCTCGCGCGTCATCATCTCGGCGACGGCAAGGCGCACCGCGGTCGGGATCTGTTCCGACTGTTCGAAATAGAGATGCGCCACCTCTTCGAGGCTCGATCCGTCGAGCGGAACGATGCCTTGGTAACGGCTCGTATGCGGCCCCTGGTCGATCGTCATGGCGAGCGTGCCGTCGGCCAGCAGCATCGACGGCTCCAGTGTCCCGGCAGCCTCCATTTCGGCCACCGCATCTGCATCGAAGCGGGCATAGGCCCGGATATGGCCGGGCGTGCGGAAATCGACGACGAGCATGTCGACCGGCCCGTCCGTCTGCGTCTGCAGGATGAACTGGCCTTCGAATTTGAGCGAGGAACCGAGCAGGACGGTGAGGACGATCGCCTCGCCGAGCAGCTTCGAGACCGGCAGCGGATAATTGTGGCGATCGAGCAGCGTCGAGAGCGCGGGGCCCATTTGGATGACGCGGCCCCGAACGTCGAGGCCGACAACCTCGAAGGGCAGCACGGCATCGTCGCCGGCCGAACCGAGTGGTTGCGGCTCGCTAGCCTTCGATCCTTCCATCAGAGCGCCTCCGGACCGGCGAGGCACCAGGCGAGAATGCCCTTCTGCGCGTGAAGGCGGTTTTCCGCCTCGTCGAACACGACGGATTGCGGCCCGTCCATGATCTCGGCCGTCACCTCCTCGCCGCGGTGAGCGGGGAGGCAGTGCATGAAAATGGCGTCCGGGCTGGCTCGGGACATCAGCCGGGCATTGACCTGGTAAGGCTTCAGGAGATTGTGACGCCGTTCGGCCTCGTTGTCGCCCATCGACACCCAGGTGTCCGTGATGATGCAATCGGCGCCATCGGCTGCTTCCTGCGCATCTTCGCCGGCGATCACCTCGCCGCCATTCATCCGCGCCCAGTCCAGCAGCTTGTGCGTCGGCGCGAGTTCGGATGGTGTCGCGATCTTCATGCGGAAGTCGAACCGCGCCGTCGCATGAATCCAAGAGGCCATGACATTGTTGCTGTCGCCGACCCAGGCGATCGTCTTGCCGGCGATCGGGCCGCGATGCTCCTCGAAGGTCATGATGTCGGCCATGACCTGGCAGGGATGCGAACGGCGCGTCAGTCCGTTGATCACGGGAATGCTCGCGTGGCGGGCCAGCTCCGCGAGTTGTTCCTGGTCGAGGATGCGGATCATGATGCCGTCGACATAGCGCGACATGACGCGCGCCGTGTCGGCAATCGTCTCGCCGCGGCCCAGCTGCATCTCGGCGCCGGTCAGCATCAGCGTCTGGCCGCCGAGTTCGCGCATGCCGACATCGAAGGAAACGCGCGTGCGCGTCGAGGGCTGCTCGAAGATCAGCGCCAGCACCTTGCCGGCGAGCGGGCCGACACCATCGCGGGCGCCATTGCGCACCGACTTCAGCCGCCGCGCGCCATCGAGGATCTGCCGCAATGTCGCGGAATCGAAATCGGACAGGTCGAGAAAATGCCGTGCCATGAAGGTTTACGCCTGGATCTGCTGCCGCTCAGCGGCGGGAGCGAGTGCGTGGCACGCTGCCTCGATCTTCTCGATCGCCGCGTCGACCTCGGTTCTGCCGATGGTGAGCGGCGGCAGCAGGCGCACGACATTCTCGCCAGCGCCGGCGACGAGAAGATGCTGGGCGCGCAGCGCCGCCACCACCTCAGGAACTGGCTGAACCGCATGGAGGCCGACGAGCAACCCCTCGCCGCGCACACCGTCCAGCACATCGCCATGCTGGTCGACGAGCGCCGCCAGCCGCTGCTTCAGATAGAGGCCGGTCTCGCGCACATGATCCAGGAAGCCGTCAGCGAGGACGACGTCGAGGACGGCATTTCCAACCGCCATGGCGAGCGGATTGCCGCCGAAGGTCGTGCCATGCGTGCCCGGTGTCATGCCCTTGGCGGCCTCTTCGGTCGCAAGGCAGGCGCCGAGCGGGAAGCCGCCGCCAATGCCCTTGGCGAGCGTCAAAATGTCGGGCGTTACCCCTGTCCATTCATAGGCGAAGAATTTGCCGGTGCGTCCGACGCCCGTCTGGACCTCGTCCATCACGAGCAGCAGGCCATTCGCGTCGCAGAGCGCCCGGAGCTCCTTGAAGAACCCGGCCGGGAAGCTGCGCACGCCGCCTTCGCCCTGGATCGGCTCGACCATGATGGCAGCCGTCTCAGGCGTCACCGCGGCCTTCACGGCATCGATATCGCCGAAGGGCACCTGGACGAAGCCGTCGGCCTTGGGACCGAAGCCTTCCAGGTATTTTTCCTGGCCGCCGGCCGCGAGCGTCGCGAGCGTCCGCCCGTGGAAGGCACCCTCGATCGTGATGATATGGAAGCGCTCGGGATGGCCGTTCACGAAATGATAGCGACGCGCGGTCTTGATCGCGCATTCATTCGCTTCCGCGCCGGAATTGGCAAAGAAGACGCGGTCGGCGAAGCTCGCAGCCGTGAGCCGCTCAGCAAGCCGCTCCTGCCCCGGAATGCGGAAGAGGTTCGATGTGTGCCAGATCTTGCCGGCCTGCTCGGTCAGCGCTGCGACCAGCACCGGATTGGCGTGGCCGAGCGAATTGACGGCGATGCCGGCCGAGAAGTCGAGATAGGCCTCGCCCGCGGGCGTATAGACCCACGCGCCCTCGCCTCGCTCGAACTCGAGCGGGGCACGCGCGAACGTGTTGTAGAGGCTCGAATGCGGCTTGGGCGGAACGGTAGCGGGGGCGGTCATATCCCCTCCTGGGGTCTAGTTAGGCTCTGCAAAGGCACCAAAAATCAAAGGTGCCACCCGAGGCCGTCGCGCCGGGCAGCACCTTTTTGCGTTGCCCTTATATCACGGTGGTGACGATTTCTGTCAAGGAAAGCCGTGCATGACGAGGTTCCGAGGCGGCTAACCGATTGACGCGACTCAAACTTCGCGCCTTGGCATCCAATCTGGGGAAAAAGCCGAGATCGCCGTCTCTGATTCGGCCGGACTCTTGTCAGCGAGTCACGCCATATAGTAGCTTAATGTTCGTTAAGATACGAAATATCGAGCGAGCTGTTTTCCCCGAACCTTGTATTTGCGCAGTCGTCGTCCGGCGTAGCGGGCGGCGAGCATTAGGGATTCCGACGGCCGCTCCGACCGACAAGGATGAGCCATGACTTGGACGGACGAACGGGTTGAGTTGCTCAAGAAGCTTTGGGCCGACGGTCTCAGCGCCAGCCAGATCGCGACGGAACTCGGCGGCGTGACGCGAAACGCGGTCATCGGCAAGGTGCATCGCCTCAGCCTTTCGGGCAGGGCGAAGCCGGCCACGACGCCGATCGCCAGACCCCGCAAACAGCCGGCAGTCTCGACCGGCCGTACCAACGTATCCGGCCGGCCGCAGCCGCCGATGACACGGCCGCTCGTCGCCGGCAATACGGCGCTGAAGCCCATCGGGCAACTGGCGCCGGAGCCGCGTCGCGCCCCTCGTCCGACCGACAGCAACGATGTCGTCGTTCCGATCAGCCTGCATGCGAGCATCCTGACGCTCACCGAGCAGACCTGCAAATGGCCGAATGGCGATCCGAGCTCCGAGGATTTCCATTTCTGCGGCCAGCGCTCGAATTCGGGAATTCCATACTGCGAGTATCATTCCCGCATCGCCTACCAGCCGGTTCACGAACGCCGGCGCGAGCGCAAGATGGTCAGCGCCTGAGTGCGCTTCCCTCTCTCGTCCGCGAGAGAGGGTCCCCATAACCGCGATCCGACCTCTCCGCAGGAGAGGTCTGGACGAGGCCGATGCTCCCAATGGAGCTTGTCCTTCAGGAACGCGTGCCCGCCTGCCTTCCCCTTTCGGCGTATTACGCGGGGGAAGGCCTTCTTTTAAGCGGCGGCGACTATTCTGTCAGTTGACCCCGACGAACTGGTCGTCGAAGGCGTAGCCTGAGCCGCGGACGGTCCGGATCGGGTCCTTGACGCGGCCGCGATTGACCGCCTTGCGCAGGCGGCCGATATGGACGTCGACGGTGCGCTCGTCGACATAGACGTCCCGTCCCCAGACCCCGTCCAGCAATTGCTCGCGCGAGAAGACGCGGCCTGGGCTCTTCATCAGGAATTCGAGCAGGCGGAACTCGGTCGGCCCCAGCCGCAATTCACGGCCGGAACGGCGGACGCGGTGCGTCTCCCGGTCGAGTTCGATGTCGCCGGCCCGCAGCAGCGAGGCGATCACCTCCGGCCGCGATCGGCGCAGGATAGCGCGGACGCGCGCCATCAGCTCCGGCACGGAGAACGGCTTCACGACATAGTCGTCTGCCCCCGTGGACAGGCCGCGTATGCGCTCCTGCTCCTCACCACGCGCGGTCAGCATGATGATCGGCAGCGTGCGCGTGACGTCGCGCGCGCGCAGCCGGCGGCAGAGCTCGATGCCCGAGATTCCAGGCAGCATCCAGTCGAGCAGCAGCAGATCGGGAACGGTCTCCCGCAGCCGCGTCTCGGCATCGTCGCCGCGAGGCACCACGTCGACCGTGTAGCCTTCCGCTTCGAGATTGTATCGTAGGAGGAGGCTCAGCGCCTCCTCGTCCTCAACCACCATAACCCGTGGTGTCATTCAGCTAACCCCGACCAGACCGGAGCGAGCCGATCAAATGTTCTCATAGGTGACGTTCGTCAGGCTCGACTCGTCCTGCTTCGGACGATCCTGCGTGAGCGCTTCGCCGGTGACGACGTAGTGCACGGTCTCGGCGATGTTCGTCGTGTGATCGCCGATCCGCTCGATATTCTTGGCGCAGAACAGCAGATGCGTGCACAGCGAGATGTTGCGCGGATCCTCCATCATGTAGGTGAGGAGTTCGCGGAACAGCGACGTGTACATCGAGTCAATATCGGCATCGCGCTTCCAGACCTCGAAGGCCTGGTTGACGTCGCGCGTCGCATAGGCGTCGAGCACGTCCTTGAGCTGGGCGAGGGACAGCTCCGCCATATGCTCCACACCCGTCATGAAACGCTTCGACTGGAACTGCCCGTCGAGCGCGAGGACGCGCTTGGCAATGTTCTTGGCCAGATCGCCGATGCGCTCGAGGTCGTTGGAGATGCGCATCGCGCCGATGACCTCACGCAGGTCGACAGCAATGGGCTGGCGTCGGGCGATGATGCGGATCGCCTCTTCCTCGCATTCGCGCTGGATCTCGTCGAGGCGCCGATCCTCGGCGATGACCATGTTCGCGGTGGCCGTGTCGATCCGCGTCAGCGCGGACACGGAGAGATCCACCAGCCGTTCGGCCATGCCGCCCATTTCCGCGATGCGGCGCTGGACGTTCTTCAGCTCGTCGTCGTATCGGGTAACAATATGTTCCGACATGTCGTCCTCCTGCCGTCCGGGCTCAGCCGAAGCGTCCGGTGATGTAGTCCTGCGTGCGCTTGTCGCTCGGAGCCGTGAAGATCTTCGACGTCTCGTCGAATTCGATCAGCTCGCCGAGATACATGAAGGCGGTATAGTCCGAGACGCGGGCCGCCTGCTGCATGTTGTGGGTAACGATCGCGATGGTGTAGTCGGCGGTCAGCTCGTCGATGAGCTCCTCGATCTTGGCGGTCGAGATCGGGTCGAGCGCCGAGCAGGGCTCGTCGAACAGAACGACTTCCGGCCGTACTGCGATCGAGCGGGCGATGCAGAGGCGTTGCTGCTGGCCGCCGGAGAGCGACAGGCCGCTCGACGTCAGCTTGTCCTTGACCTCGTTCCAGAGCGCACCGCGCGTCAGCGCCGCCTCGACGCGGGCGTCCATCTCGGAGCGCGAGATATTCTCATAGAGGCGGATGCCGAAGGCGATGTTGTCATAGATCGACATCGGGAACGGCGTGGGCTTCTGGAACACCATGCCGACGCGCGCGCGCAGGAGATTGAGATCCTGGCCCGGCGCCAGGATGTTGCCGCCATCGAACAGAACCTCGCCTTCCGCATGCTGCCTCGGGTAGAGGTCGTACATGCGGTTCAGCACGCGCAGCAGCGTGGACTTGCCGCAGCCCGACGGCCCGATGAAGGCCGTGACCTTCTTCTCGTAGAGCGGCAGGTTGATCGACTTCAGCGCCAGGCTCTCGCCGTAGAAGAACTTCAGATTGCGGATCGTGATCTTCTCGGCCATGCCATGTCCGGCGACGCTCGCGGAGGCGATCTGGGTCATTTGGAGGTCCTCGGGCTAAGGAATGTGCGGGCAACGATGTTGAGCGCAAGCACTGTGAAGGTGATGAGCAGGGCGCCGGTCCAGGCGAGCTTCTGCCATTCCGGATAGGGGCTCAAAGCAAACTGGAAGATGGTGACCGGCAAGCTGGACATCGGCGCATTGGGGTTGGTGCTGAAGAACTGGTTGTTCAGCGCCGTGAACAGCAGTGGTGCCGTCTCGCCGCTGACGCGGGCTATGGCGAGCAGTACGCCGGTCACGATGCCCGACATGGCGGCGCGATAGGCAACCTGCCGGATCATGACCGCACGAGGCAGGCCCAGTGCGGCCGATGCTTCGCGAAGCGTGTTCGGAACCAGATTGAGCATGTCCTCGGTCGTGCGGACAACGACCGGAATAACCAGGATGGCCAGGGCAAGGGCGCCGGCGAAAGCCGAGAAATGGCCCATCGGCGCGACCACGACCTCATAGACGAACAGACCGATGACGATGGACGGCGCCGCCAGCAGGATGTCGTTGATGAAGCGAACGATGTTGGTCAATTGGTTGTGGCGGCCGTATTCGGCCATGTAGGTGCCGGCGAGGATGCCGATCGGCGTGCCGATCAAAACACCGGCGATCGTCATGATCAGGCTGCCGACGATGGCGTTGAGCAGACCGCCGGCCTCGCCCGGCGGCGGCGTCATCTCGGTGAAGATCGCCAGCGAAAGCCCCGAAAAGCCCTGCCAGACCAAGGCCGCCAGGATCAGCACCAGCCAGGCGAGGCCGAAGATCGTCGCAGCGAAAGACAGGCTGAGCAGGATGCCGTTGCCGCGGCGGCGCTTCTTGTAGAGCGCCTGGGCGGTTGGACTGGAGACGGCCGAGTTTCCCAAGGTTGCCATGGTTTTCGCCTCAGTTGCCGGCTTTGACGTTCATGCGGGCCAGCATGATGCGGGCTGCCGCCAGAACGATGAAGGTGATGATGAACAGGATCAGACCGAGGGCGATCAGCGACGAGGTGTAGAGCTCGCCGACGGCCTCGGTGAATTCATTGGCGATCGAGGCCGAGATGGTCGTTCCCGGAGCCAGGATCGAGGCCGAGATCTTGTGGGCGTTGCCGATAACGAAGGTGACCGCCATGGTCTCGCCGAGGGCGCGGCCGAGGCCGAGCATGATGCCGCCGATGACGCCGACGCGGGAGAAGGGCAGCACGACCTTGGTAACGACTTCAGCCGTCGTGCAGCCGAGGCCGTAGGTTGCTTCTTTCAGCACCGGCGGAACCGTGTCGAACACGTCGCGGGTGATCGAGGTGATGAAGGGAAGCACCATGATCGCCAGGATGATGCCGGCCGTCAGGACGCCGATGCCGTAGGGCGGCCCGGCGAACACGCTCGAAAGGCCGGGCACATTGCCGAACAGGCCGATCAGCGCCGGCTGGATGGTGGTTTGGAAGAAGGGGGCAAAGACGAAGAGGCCCCAGATGCCGTAGATGATCGACGGGATGCCGGCGAGCAGTTCGATCGCGACGCCGATCGGACGCTTCAGCCAGGGCGGGCAGAGTTCGGTAAGGAAGATCGCGATCCCGAGTCCCACCGGGACAGCGATCAGAAGCGCGATGATCGACGTGACCACGGTGCCATAGATCGGAGCCAGCGCGCCGAACTTCTCGGTGACCGGATTCCAGCTCTGCGTGGTTACAAAGCCGAGACCGAAAGTCTGAAAGGCGGGTATCGAGCCGTAGATCAGCGAAATGATCACGCCGCCGAGCAAGATCAAAACCGTCAGCGCGGCCGCGAACGTAACCCAGTTGAACACCAGGTCGCCAGCACGAAGCCGGCTCATCCGCTTGAGCTTGCTGCTATCTACGCCTGTGCTCCGCAACCCGGTCATTATAGCGTCCGCCATCTCGGTCCCCCGGCTCAGCTCTGAGCCTTCAATCTGAAGAGATCAGGAGAGGGGCGGCGCCCCTCTCCCAGGATCGGTCGATCTTACTTGGCCATCTCGACGAAGAGCGGCTTGCCGTCCGCGCCGACGATATCCTTGGCCCAGGTGGCCTTGATGTTGGCGACGACGGCGTCGGGCATCGGGATATAATGCAGGTCGGCAGCGGCCTGATCGCCATTGGCATAGGCCCAGGCGAAGAACTTCAGCGCGGCAGCGGAAGCGGCATCATCCTTCGGCGTCTTGTGCATCAGGATGAAGGTCGCCGCGGTGATCGGCCAGGACGAGGCGCCCGGCTCGTTGGTCAGGATGACGTAGTAGCCCGGCAGCTTCGACCAATCGACGCCTTCGGCGGCGGCGGCGAAGTTCGGCACTTCCGGAGCGACCGTCTGGCCGTCCTTGTTGACGAGCTTGGCGTAGGTCATGTTGTTCTGCGCGGCGAACGCATACTCGACATAGCCGATCGAACCGACCGTCTGCGACACGCCGGCGGCGACGCCTTCATTGCCCTTGGCGCCGAGGCCGACCGGCCATTCGACAGCCGAAGCGGCGCCGACATCGCCAGCCCATGCCTGGCTGACCTGCGACAGATAGGTCGTGAAGACGAACGAGGTGCCCGATCCGTCCGAGCGATGCACGACGGCGATGGCGGTCGCCGGCAGCGTCAGCGAAGGATTGAGCTTCTTGATCGCCGCGTCGTCCCACGACGTGATCTTGCCCTGGAAGATATCGGCGAGAGTCTGGCCGTCGAGAACGACATCACCCGGCTTGACGCCCGGAACGTTGATCACCGGCACGACGCCGCCAATCACGGTCGGGAACTGCACGAGCCCTTCCTTCTCCAGCTCTTCCGGCTTCAGCGGCGCGTCGGTGGCGCCGAAGGTGACCGTCTTGGCCTTGATCTGCTTGATGCCGCCGCCCGAACCGATCGACTGGTAGTTGAGCTTGTCGCCGGTTTCCTTCTGGTAGGTATCGGCCCACTTCGCGTAGATCGGATAGGGGAAGGTCGCGCCTGCCCCCGAGATATCGACGGCTTGGGCGGAACCGAAACCGATGGCGGAAGCCATTAGGCCAGCCGCAAATGCGATGTTCGTGAGTTTCACAGACCATCTCCCTAGTGGAGTCAAAAATGAAGCGAAACGCTGCCGCGAGGAGATCGCGGCGGCGACGCGGGTCGGACCCTAGTGACCGCTGGTAATGGTTCTATGACGGATAGCTGACAAGTTTATGACAGACTAACCCGTTGATTTTACGATATCGCCAGTTTCTGAGGCGGATCGATGGGCGAGGCCAGCGTCGGGAACTCGATCGTGAAGACGGCCCCGTCGCCCGGGCGGCTCTCGATGTTCAGTCGCGCTTTGTGGCGGTTCAGGATGTGCTTGACGATCGCCAGTCCGAGGCCCGTTCCACGCTGGGCACCCGTGGCCTCATGGTCGGCGCGGTAGAATCGCTCGGTCAGCCGAGGGAGATGTTCCGGCGAGATTCCGGGGCCGAAATCGCGCACGGCGACGCAGGCCAGTCGGCCATCCTCCGAGGCCTTCGCCTCAACCAGGACGCGGCCGCCGGAGCGGCCATATTTGCACGCGTTCTCGACGAGGTTCTGGAACACCTGGATCAGCTCGTCGCGATCGCCCGCCACCATCAGCGGCCCGGCAGGGAACTGCGTCTCGATGACGACGGACAGATCGCGCGCCTGCGGTTCGAGCGCGTCGACCACGCCGCGGATGATCGCCGTGAGATCGACCGGCGATTCCGGGCGCATATGGGCCTTCATCTCGATGCGCGACAGCGACAGGAGATCGTCAATGAGCCGGCTCATCCGCGTCGCCTGGTCGTGCATGATCGCAAGGAAGCGCTCGCGGGCCCGGGCATCGTCGCGCGCGGGTCCCTGCAACGTCTCGATGAAGCCGGAAAGCGAGGCCAGCGGAGTCCGAAGCTCGTGGCTGGCATTGGCGACGAAATCGACGCGGATCTTCTCGCTTCGCCGTCGCTCGGTCAGATCGGAGATGATCAGCACGACAAAGCCGGCGCGGCGAACCTCGTCATGGGGCTCCATGAGCGAAAAAGAAGCCTGGAACCAGCGTTCGGTCGGCACCCGCTCCAGGAATTCGATGCGCTCGGGCGACCCGCCGGCCGCCACCCGCTCGAAGGCGCGCACGAAATCAGGCGAGCGCAGCCGAAAGGTCAGCGGATCGCCGGGCCGGATCGGGAAAGCCGCCTCGGCTAGGTGATTGGCATAGCGCACGACGCCGCGGCGATCGAGGATGATGCAGGGCTCGGGCAGCGCATCGGCCATGTGCTTGACGCCCGTTTCCGGCCAGACCGAAGGTGGCGCTCGAAGCGAGAGCCGGATCGGCTGCTCCCGCGTCTCCGGATAGGCGAAGGCGGTGGCCAGTGCGATCGCGGCCAGAAGAAGCATCGCCGGCAGCAAGGCGAGATGGCCAAGCAGCGCGAAAACCGTGACGACGATGACCACGAGCGCCAGCAGGAGGCGGGCTTCGGTAAGGCGGCGAAGGACGCCGCCCGTCCGCGCCAGCGCCTCGCTTGGCTTCTCCTCGTGCTCTCCGTCGCTCATACAGCGCCTCGCGATCCGGTTGTTACATGATCAGACTGGCGACAGGCCGAATCCTGCTGCCATCGAACCGTCCGAATCCTCCGGCGAAGATGCCATAGGGTGCGGGACAAACCGATGACATATGTGACAGAATCGCAGTCCTCGCGAGCGCACAAGCAAGAAGGGCGGAAAACCCATGTCCAAGGCGGACAAGAAGAAGGTGGCCAACGATACATTGCCGGTGGCAGCGGTCGTCGCGCGCACGCCAGAGACGCTGCCCAGCGTTCTGGTGCCTTCGGTCGACGCCGCGCCGATCGCGCTGAAGCCCGGCAATTTCGACCTGGACGACCCTCAATTGCCTGCCTGGGTCGACGAGCGGGCGTTCAAGTCCGGCGGGTATCCGTATGACAAGTCGCTCAAGACGGAAAAATACGAGGAGGATCTGAAGGCCCTGCAGGTCGAACTCGTCAAGCTGCAGACCGACGTCATCGCCAAGAAGCGCAAGCTCGTGATCCTTTTCGAGGGCCGCGACGCGGCCGGCAAGGGTGGTGCCATCTTCGCGTTCCGCCAATATCTGAACCCACGCAGCGCCCGCGACGTCGCCTTGCCGAAGCCGACAGAAACCGAGGCGGGTCAGTGGTATTTCCAGCGGTACGTCGCCGAACTGCCAACGGGAGGCGAAATCGTCACCTTCGATCGCTCCTGGTACAACCGCGCCGGCGTCGAGCCCGTCATGGGGTTCTGCACGCCCGAGCAGCACAAGAGCTTCCTGAAGCAGGCGCCGCGATTTGAGAGCATGTTGGTCGAATCAGACCTCATTCTTTTCAAGTTCTGGTTGGACATCGGCCGCGAGATGCAGTTGAAGCGGTTCCACGAGCGCCGCCACAACCCGCTCAAGATCTGGAAGCTGTCGCCGATGGACTACGCCGCTCTCGACAAATGGGACGCCTATTCGAAGGCAAGGGACGAGATGCTGGCCGCTTGCCATTCCGATGCGGCGCCGTGGACCGTCGTCCTTGCCAATGACAAGCGCCGCGCCCGCCTCAACATCATCCGCCACGTCCTCGGCAAGGTGGACTATGAGGGCCGCGACAAGGACGTCGTCGGCAAGCCGGACGCGCTCATCCTCGGCCAGGGGCTGTCCTTCCTCCAGCAGAAGTGAGACAAGGCGGCCGCCGATGACGGGGCGGAGCGATCCGTGCCGCCGTCCAACCACCCGCCTACCGCCGTCATGAGCCAGCTCGACATAGTCCTTCGCCGCTCGATCGCACATCTCGACCCGTCCGACCGGATCGGGCGAGATCGCGTCTTTGCGAGCGCTCGCGCGGCGATGATCCGCCTGCTGCATGTCTATGATCCGCCGCTCACCTCCGACGAGATCGCCAGCAAGATAGGCGAGTTCGACACGATCGCGCGCGCGATCGAGGCGCAGTTCCTGTTGGCGAGGCCCGCCGGTGGAATGCTGATGCTAGAGGCCGCCAGCGTCTTCGAGAAGCGGGGTCCAGTGGCCCCGCTGGCGCTGCCCCGCCCCGAGGCGCCCCTGCTTCCCGATCCGGAGATCGAGGAGGACGAGGAAGAGCCGCTCGTGGACGATGGCGAGGCGGTGGAGCCGGCGGAAGACGTCGACCTTTATGCCGATTACGAGGACGACGATCCGGACCGGGACGATGACTATTACGACGATGAGAACGACGACGAACATGTCGGGCCGAAGGATCGTTTTCTCGACATGATCGATGCGATCGGCTGGCGGCCGATCGCTGTCGCTGGCGCGCTCCTGCTCCTTGGCGCCGCCTTCGCCTGGTTCGTCTATGCGCGCTCGCCGGAGCCGGCCCAGTCGGCCTCGGCGCCGGCCGTTTCCGAGTCCGCGACACCCGAGACCGTATCCGAGCCTGCCGCTCCGCCCGCCGCGCAGCCCGAGTCACCGCCGGCCATTGACGCCGCGGCACCCCGGCCGGCTCCGACACCGGCAGCCGCGCTGTCGCCCACCGGCCTCGCGCTCGAATCGCTGGTCCTTTTCGACGGCCGCGATCCGAGCGTGTTCCAGTCGGCGCCGGAGAACCCGGTATCGTTCCAGGGCGATGCGGAGGGCGGCTTCGCCCGCGTTTCGTCGTCGACGGGATCGACCGGCGCCCGCGTCCAGGTTGGCCGCGGGGTCTATCAGCGGATCGCCGGCCATCAGATCCGCATCGTCATCGTCGCCCGCGCGGCGCGCACCGCACCGGCCACGACCCTGCGCTTTGCCTATCAGAATGGCCGCATGCAGAGCCCGTGGACAGACGTGCCGCTGACCGGCACCTACACGCCGCTCTCCGCTGTCTGGACGGCGCCGCCGGAACGCGGCGGTCCCGAAAATGATTCCCTCATCATCGAGCCTGGCATTCCCGGCGACGACACAGCGGTCGACATCCGCTCGGTTCGGATCGAGATCCTGAACTAGACGTCGATGATGCCGCGATCGCCGAGATAGGCGAGGATGCGATCGGCCATCGCTTCGGGATCCGAACCGGCCGCATCGAGATGAATCTCGGCAGCCTGCGGCGGTTCATAGGGGCTGTCGATGCCGGTAAAGTTCTTGATCTTGCCTTCGCGGGCCTTCTTGTAGAGCCCCTTCACGTCGCGGGCCTCCGCGACCGCCAGCGGCGTATCGACAAAGATCTCGACGAACTCGCCTTCCTCGACCAGATCGCGCGCCAGTTGGCGTTCGGAGCGGAAGGGCGAGATGAACGAGACGAGGACGATCAAGCCGGCATCGAGGAACAGCTTCGCCGTCTCCGCGACGCGGCGGATATTCTCCACCCGATCCGCGTCGGTGAAGCCCAGATCGCGGTTGAGGCCGTGGCGGACATTGTCGCCGTCGAGCAGATAGGTGTGGCGGCCCCGGAGATGGAGCTTCTGCTCGACGAGGTTGGCGATCGTCGACTTGCCGGCGCCGGAAAGCCCGGTCAACCACAATATGACGGGCTTCTGGCCCTTCGCCTCTGCCCTCGCGGCCTTGTCGATGGCGAGCGCCTGACGATGGACGTTGGTGGCGCGGCGCAGGCCGAAGCGGACCATTCCCGCCGCGACGGTCTGGTTGGTGAAGCGGTCGACCAGGATGAAGGCCCCCGTGGTCCGGTTCTCCTCATAGGGGTCTAGGGCTATCGGCTCGGACAGCGAAAGATTGCCGAAGCCGATGTCGTTGAGCGCCAGCGTCTTGGCCGCAAGCGGCTTCAGCGTCTCGATCTCGAGGCGGTGCTTCAACTCGCTCACCGCCGCGCCGACGGTGCGAGTGCCGATCTTCATCCAATAGGGCCGGCCCGGCAAAAGCGGCTCGTCAGCCATCCAGATCAGATGGGCCGCGAACTGGTCGGAGACTTCCGGTCGTGTGGAGGCCGGAGCGAGGACGTCGCCGCGCGAAACATCGATCTCGCGGTCGAGTGTCAGTGTCACGGCATCGCCGGCCGAGGCGCTCGCGATATCGCCATCATAGGTGACGATCCTGGCGACGCGCGCCGTCTGCCCGGTCCGCGCCACGACGATCTCGTCGCCGGCCTCGACGGTGCCGCCCGCCAGCGTT
Source organism: Kaistia algarum (assembly GCF_026343945.1). Taxonomy (NCBI): domain Bacteria; kingdom Pseudomonadati; phylum Pseudomonadota; class Alphaproteobacteria; order Hyphomicrobiales; family Kaistiaceae; genus Kaistia; species Kaistia algarum. Next base: position 1,749,448 of record NZ_JAPKNJ010000001.1, on the reverse strand, counting down.
CCGGCATAGCCGCGGAAGGTCAGGTCCGGCCGGTTCACCCACTGGACCGGAAAGCGCATCGGCCGCGGCACCAGCGTGTCGATCTCGATCTCGACCGTCTCCAGATGCTCGATCAGCGTCGGGCCGCGATACCAGGGCATCGCATCGCTGTGGAACGAGACATTGTCGCCGAAGCGGGCGGAGAGCGGGATGGCGACGCGGCTGGCAAAGCCGTAATGGCCGGCATCCGCGTCGAATTCGGCGATGATCCGCTCGTAGATCGCAAGGTCGTAGCCGACGAGATCGAACTTGTTGATCGCGAGGACGACGTGGCGGATGCCGAGCAGCGACGCGATCGTGGCGTGGCGCCGCGTCTGGTTCAAAATGCCCTTGCGCGCATCGATGAGCAGCACGGCAAGATCGGCCGTCGAGGCGCCGGTTGCCATGTTGCGTGTATATTGCTCGTGGCCGGGGGTGTCGGCCACGATGAACTTGCGCTTCTCGGTTGCGAAGAATCGATAGGCGACGTCGATCGTAATCCCCTGCTCGCGCTCCGCCTCGAGGCCGTCGACGAGGAGGGCGAAGTCCATGTCGTCGCCGACCGTGCCGAACTTCTTCGAATCCTTCTCGAGCGTCGCGATCTGGTCGTCGAAGAGGCGCTTGGAATCGTAGAGCAGGCGGCCGATCAGCGTCGACTTGCCGTCATCGACGCTGCCGCAGGTCAGGAAGCGCAAGAGACCCTTGCCACCGGCCTCCCGCGCGGGAAGGACTTCGCTAAGTTGAAGAACGGAAAGCGGATCGGCCATCAGAAATATCCTTCCCGCTTCTTCTTCTCCATGGAGCCGCTCTCGTCATGGTCGATGAGCCGGCCCTGCCTCTCGGAGGTGGTGACGTGGAACATCTCTCGGACGATGTCGGCGACGGTTTCCGCGTCCGATTCAACGGCGGCGGTCAGCGGGTAGCAGCCGAGCGTGCGGAAGCGCACGCGGCGAAGCTCGGGCGCCTCGCCTGGCAGCAGCCTTAGCCGCTCGTCATCGGCCATGATCAACTGGCCATTGCGCTCGACGACAGGCCTCTCCGCCGAAAGATAGAGCGGCACGATCGGGATCTCTTCCGCAAGGATGTATTCCCAGATGTCGAGCTCGGTCCAGTTGGAGAGCGGGAAGACGCGGATCGTCTCGCCCTTGGCGATGCGGGTATTGTAGAGCGACCAGAGTTCGGGGCGCTGGTTCTTCGGGTCCCAGCCATGATTGGCCGAACGGAACGAGAAGACGCGCTCCTTGGCGCGGCTCTTTTCCTCGTCGCGCCGCGCCCCGCCAAAGGCGGCGTCATAGCCGCCGGCGTCCAGCGCCTGCTTCAGCGCTTCCGTCTTCATGATCTGGGTATAGTTGGAAGAGCCATGGTCGAACGGGTTGATGCCGGCGGCCTTTCCCTCGGCATTGGTATGCACGCGCAGATCGAGGCCGAGCCGGCGCACGGTCTCGTCGCGAAAGGCGATCATCTCGCGGAATTTCCAGGTCGTGTCGACATGGAGGAGGGGGAATGGTGGCCTGGCCGGATGAAACGCCTTTATCGCCAGATGCAGCATGACCGACGAATCCTTGCCGATCGAATAGAGCATCACAGGATTTTCGAAGTTCGCCACCACCTCCCGCAGGATGAAGATGGCCTCGGCTTCGAGGCGGCGAAGGTGAAGCGGCAAGGAGGGCGTCATGAACAACTCCGGAACAAGCCGGAAAATAGTCCTCCCTCATGCTGCATCACAAGCACGGCCATCGCGTATCTCTACGACGATTCAACGCGACTTGGCGTGAAAACAGAAATCAGAGCAATCTTGTTTCATAAAAGTCTATAAGGTTAGTCGTGTTTTATTGGCCCGCCGGCCGGGCGCTACCGCCCCAGGCGATGAAGGACGAGTTGCGATAGGCCTCGATCCCGAGGCCGTAGCTTGGCCCATAGCGCAGCAGGTCGCCGTCCGGCGTCGTCACGCTGCCGCCCGCGGCACGTAGCACCGCATCGCCCGCGGCGGTGTCCCACTGCATCGTCGGCCCGAACCGGGGGTAGAGGTCGGCCTTGCCTGAGGCGAGCAGGCAGAATTTCAGAGACGATCCGGCCGGGACGATCGAGGCGTCAGGATATTCCGCCAGGAAGTCGTCGGTCTCTGGCGTCCGGTGCGACCGGCTTGCGACGATCCGCGGTGGCACGGAGGGCGTCGCAACGGTGATCGCGCGTCGGGCGACGATGGCGCCGGCGGCGATCTTCATCTCTTCCGCGCCAAGACCGGCCCGGCCCATGAACAGGACGCCGAGGGCTGGCGCATAGACGATCCCGAAAACCGGCTCGCCATCCTCGACGAGGGCAATATTGACCGTGAACTCGCCGTTTCTACCGACGAACTCGCGCGTTCCGTCAACGGGATCGACAAGGAAGAATCGGCTCGTGACGTCCGGCACGATGCCGGCGCAACAGGCCTCCTCGGCGATGACGGGGATATCCGGCGCGAGCTTCGCCAGATCGGCGAGGATGATCGCCTCGGCCAGCCGATCGGCCTCCGTGACGGGAGACGCGTCGCTCTTCGCGTCGACGCAGAAATCCTGCCCATAGATCGCCATCACGGCCTCGCCGGCCGCAAGCGCTGTCGCGACGAGCGTGTCGGCTAGGGATGCCAATGGAGAAGGGTCGGCAATCGATAGGATCATGCCTGGGTCCGTCCGGACGTTGGTTGGCCAGATAGGCCGTACCTAGGCTGCATGCGCCCCGATAGCAACGCCCTTGGACATTCCTCGGGGCTGCAGCGAAATCCTGCGGCGCTCCCTCTGCCGAGTTTCGGGGCCGATCCACGGACCCGAAAAGGGGTTGATGATATTGGCCGCCTCAGGCCGCGACACCCACCGGGTCCGCGAAATTCTCGCCGAGCGCCTCTGCGACGGCGCGGTGCGTGATGCGGCCGCGATGGACGTTGAGGCCGGCGCGGAGGTGAGGATTGCGGGCGATTGCGGCAAGGCCCTCATCGGCGAGCGCCAGGCCGAAGGGCAGCGTCGCGTGGTTCAGCGCATGGCTTGAGGTCAGCGCGACGGCGCCCGGCATGTTGGCGACGCAATAATGGATCACACCATCGACGACATAGGTCGGCTCGGCATGGGTCGTGGCATGCGAGGTCTCGAAGCAACCGCCCTGGTCGATGGCAACGTCGACCATGACGGCGCCGCGCTTCATCTTGCCGAGCATGGTGCGGGTGACGAGCTTGGGCGCGGCGGCTCCGGGGATCAGCACCGCTCCGATCACGGCATCGGCGGAGAGCACTTCAGCTTCCAGCGCGTCGATGGTCGAATAGCGGGTGTGTACGCGGCCGGCGAAGAGTTCGTCGAGCTGGCGCAGGCGCGGGATCGAACGGTCGAGCACGGTGACGTCGGCGCCGAGGCCGACCGCCATGCGCGCGGCATGCAGGCCGACGACGCCGCCGCCGATGACGACGACCTTGGCCGGCGCCACGCCCGGCACGCCGCCGAGCAGGATGCCGCGACCGCCATTCGGCTTCTGCAATGCCGTTGCGGCGGCCTGGATGGAGAGGCGTCCCGCGACTTCGCTCATCGGCGCCAGCAGCGGCAAACCGCCCTGCGCGTCGGTTACCGTCTCATAGGCTACGGCCGTGACGCCCGACGCCATCAGGCCGCGCGCCTGGTCCGGATCGGGGGCGAGGTGGAGATAGGTGAAGAGGATCTGGCCTTCATGAAGCTGCACCCATTCGGAGGGCTGCGGCTCCTTGACCTTCACGATCATGTCGGAGAGGGCGAAGATATCGGCGGCGTTCGGAGCGATCGTGGCCCCGGCCGCGACATAGGCGTCGTCCGACGCATCAATGCCGACACCGGCACCGGTCTCGATGAGCACGCGATGGCCATGCGAAACATACTCGCGCACCGCCGACGGCGTCAGGCCGACCCGAAACTCGTTGTTCTTGATTTCCTTCGGAACGCCGACGAGCATGGTGAGATCCCCTGGTTTTCTTGGATTTCGAGCAGGGTATTGCCACGTTGGAGACGATTTCATGCTATTTCATGCTGACAAAAGGCAATGTCAGCACGTTCCATGCGCATGAAGCGCGCCGGGAGGTGAATCCGTGCAGATGGACGATTTCGACCGCAGGATCGTCGCCCAGCTCGCCCGCGAGGGGCGGCTGACGGCAGTCCAGCTCGCCGACCGGGTCGGACTATCGGCGTCGGCGGTGACGCGCCGATTGCAGCGGCTGGAGGTCGATGGCGTGATCGGCGGCTACCGGGCGGTGGTCGATCCGGCGGCGGTCGGGCTCGGCATCACCGCCTTCGTCGAAATCTCGCTCGACCGGCAGAATGATGAGGCGCTGAAGGCATTCGAGGCGGCGGCGAAGAAGTGCCCCAACATCCTCTCGCTCTATTTGATGTCGGGCACGAGCGACTATTTGCTTCGTATCGTCGCCCGCGATCTCCCCGATTTCGAACGCCTGCACGCCAATGTCCTCGGCCATCTGCCGGGCGTTGCCCGTATCGAATCGAAATTCGCGCTTCGTGAGGCGATCGAGCGGCCATTGGTGCCGATCGGCTGAGGGATTGCTTCGCCGCATCGACCCCGCCCGGGTGTCATGCCATTCTCTCCCTTCGTCCTTCCCAGGGGGTCCTGATTGCCGAGCCATGACGTCATCATCGTCGGCGGTGCTGTCCACGGTGCCTCGGCGGCCTATCACCTCGCAGCGCATCCCGCCTTCTCCGGCCGCGTCCTTCTGATCGAGAAGGATCCAAGCTTCGCATTCGCCGCCAGCGCGCTTTCGGCCGCCTCGATCCGCCAGCAATTCTCCGACCCCACCAACATTGCCATCTCGCTCTATGGCATCGAATTCCTGCGAGCGATCGGCGAGCGGCTTGCTGTCGGTGAGGACAGGCCCGCGATCAGCCTGGTCGAGGGCGGCTATCTGTTCCTGGCGACCGAGGCTGGTCTTCCAGTCCTTGCCGAGAACCACGGGCTGCAGGCGGCGCTCGGCGCCGACATGGTCCTGTTCTCACCGGAAGAACTCGCCGGGCGCTTCCCCTATCTGGCGGTGGAGGACATCGCGGCGGCAAGCTTCGGCGCCACTGGCGAGGGCTGGTTCGACGGCTACGGCCTGATGCAGGCTTTCCGCGCCAAGGCCCGCGCGCTCGGCGCCCAGATGATGACGGGAACCGTGACCGAGATCGCTACGGAGGGAGGGCGTGCGACCGGCGTCCGGCTTGCCGATGGCAGTTTCCATGGCGCCGGTACCGTGATCGTCGCGGCCGGAACCGGAGCGCGTCCGCTGATCGAGCCCCTGGGCCTGCCTATGCCGGTCGAGGCGCGTAAGCGCTGCATCTTCACCTTTGCCTGCCGCGACAAGCTGCCCGGCTTCCCGATGCTGATCGACCCGTCGGGGACCTATTGCCGGCCCGAGGGCGAACTCTACCTGTGCGGCGCGGCGCCATCGCCGGAAGATGATCCGCTCGCGACGGATTTCGAAGTCGACCACGCGCTGTTCGAGGAACAGATCTGGCCAATCCTCGCTGCACGCGTCCCGGCCTTTGAGACGATCCGGCCGGGTCGGGCCTGGGCCGGTCATTACGACATGAACCTGTTCGATCACAACGCCATCGTCGGGCGCGTGCCGGGATTCGATAATTTGCTGATCGCCAACGGCTTCTCCGGCCACGGATTGCAACAGGCGCCGGCCGTCGGGCGCGGATTGGCGGAATGGATCGTCGACGGCGCGTACCGGATGCTCGACCTCTCGCCGCTCGGCTATGAGCGGATCCTCGAGGGTCGGCCGATGGTCGAGAAGAACATCGTCTGAAACGCAAACGGGCGCCCGGAGGCGCCCGCTGCCAGCTTTGAAAGCCGCCTTACTTCAAGCCGGCCGCGTCGGTGACCGCGTGGGTCCAGGCGCCGGTCGGCTCCTTGGTGATGACCGGGCTGTCGCCGCCGGCCGACAGCAGCGTCGCGACGGTGCGCTTGTAGTCCGCCTCGTCGAGCGCGCCGCTGGTGCCGTCGGTGAGCTTGTTGATCTCGCCGATCATGAACTTCTGGTGCGCTTCGGTCTGGGCGCCGCTCTCGTCATTGTCGAGAACGATCTTCGCCGCTTCGTCCGGATTGGCGCGGGCATAGTCCCAGCCCTTTTCTGAGGCCTTGACGAACTTCGCCATCTTCTCGACGAAAGCCGGGTCCTTCAGCTTGTCTTCCATGACATAGAGACCGTCTTCCAGCGTCGCGACGCCCTGGTCTTCATATTTGAAGACGACCAGTTCGCTCTCCGGAATGCCGGCGTCCAGCACCTGGCCGAACTCATTATAGGTCATGGTCGAGATGCAGTCGGCCTGCTTCTGGATCAGCGGATCGACGTTGAAGCCTTGCTTCAATACGGTGACGCCGTCCGGGCCGCCATCGGTCTTGAGGCCGAGCTTCGCCATCCAGGCGAGGAAGGGATATTCATTGCCGTAGAACCACACGCCGAGCGTCTTGCCCTTGAAATCGGCCGGCGAAGCGATGCCGGTTTCCTTGCGGCAGGTCAGCATCAGGCCCGATTTCTTGAACGGCTGGGCGATGTTGACGAGCGGCACGCCCTTTTCGCGGGAAGCGAGCGCTGCCGGCATCCAGGTGGTGATCACGTCGGCGCCGCCACCCGCGATGACCTGCTCGGGAGCGATGTCCGGTCCGCCCGGCTTGATGGTGACGTCGAGGCCTTCGGCCTCGTAGAAGCCCTTCGCCTTGGCGACATAGTAGCCGGCGAACTGCGCCTGGGTGACCCATTTCAGCTGCAGCGTCAGCGGATCGGCCGCAAAGGCCGGGGCGCTCAATGCGAGGCCGGCGGCAAATGCCAGCGCTCCGATCATCGTCTTTTTCATGGACCCCTCCGTTCGGGTTCGTTGGTCCGTCCGTCAGGTGCGGAAGGACGGATGCCAAAAGGTCGCGGCGCGCTCGATCAGCGCCACCACGCCGTAGAACACGGAGCCGGCGAGTGCCGCCACCGCGATTTCCGCCCACACCATGTCGATGTTCATGCGCCCGACTTCGGTTGAGATGCGGAAGCCCATGCCCACGATCGGCGTGCCGAAGAATTCGGCTACAATGGCTGCGATCAGGGCGAGAGTCGAATTGATCTTGAGCGCGTTGAAAATGAAGGGCAGCGCTTCGGGCAGGCGCAGCTTGAACAGCGTCTGCCAATAGCCCGCCGCATAGGTCCGCATCAGGTCCCGGCTCATCGGTTGCGCGGCCGCAAGTCCGGTCACCGTATTCACCAGCATCGGGAAGAAGGTCGAGATAACCACGACCGCTGCCTTGGACGGCCAGTCGAACCCGAACCACATCACCATGATCGGCGCCATGCCGACGATCGGCAGCGCCGACACCAGATTGCCGATCGGCAGCAGCCCGCGCTGCAGGAACGGAACGCGGTCGACCAGGATCGCGGCGAGGAAGCCGGCACCGCAGCCCATCGCATAGCCGGCAATCACCGCCTTCAGGAAGGTCTGGCGGAAATCGGCCGCCAGAGTCGGGATCGAGGTGGCAATCCGCGCCCCGATCGCCGATGGCGGCGGGATCAGCACGAACGGCACCTTTAGCACGACGACCACGATCTGCCACAGAATGAGCAGCCAGAGTCCGAACAGGAACGGAATGAGAAGGCGCAGCAGGGTGGCGTCGAAACCCTTCTGCGGCGGCAGCGCGGAAAGCTGCGAGACGAGGGCCCAGGCGAGCAGCCAGCTTGTCACCACAAGCGCGACGAAGCCCGGCCCGGCATGGCCGGCGAGCATCGGCAGCCAGGAGATGGCCGCGAAGGCGCCGAGATGGGCGGCGATGGCAAGCAGCACGCCGGCAGTCCCGCTTTGCTCGGCGCGGATCGAGGCGACGATGGCGAGCGCCGTGGCGACCAGCACCGACCAGCCGAGCCATCCCTCGCGCGGAATCATGATCGCTGGATCGGCGCTGTCCAGAGGCAGCGCCACCATGGCGAAGAGGCCTAGCAGCGCGAGCCAGGGCTGAAGACGGCCACGCGGGTTCATCGTGCCATCCCCATGCGCTTGACGACCGCCGTACCGCCGAGGCTGACCATCCAGACGAGCAGGGCGGCGAGCACCGAGGCGGCGACCAGCGCCGACCAGATCTGCACGGTCTGCCCATAATAGGAGCCCGCGAGCAGCCGGGCGCCGATGCCGGCCGTGGCGCCGGTCGGCAATTCGCCGACGATGGCGCCGACAAGGCTGATGGCGATCGCGACCTGCATCGAGGTGAAGAGATAGGGCAGCGCCGCCGGCAGGCGCAGCTTCCAGAAGGTCTGCCCGCGCGTCGCCGAATAGGTACGCATCAGATCGAGATGCAGGATTTCCGGCGAACGGAACCCCTTCACGAGGCCGACCGTCACCGGGAAGAAGGAGAGATAGGTCGAGATCATCGCCTTGGCGATGAAGCGCGACAGATCGGTCGACAGTCCCATCTGCCCGTTCATGAGATTATAGCCGACGACGACGATCATCGGCGCGATCGCGACGATCGGCACGGTCTGCGAGGCGACGACCCAGGGCATCAGGCTCTTGTCGAGGCTCGCGACATGGACAATGCCGATGGCGAGGAGAAAGCCCAGCAGCGTGCCGCTGATGAAGCCGGCCAGCGTCGCCGACAGCGTCACCCAGGAGTGATAGACGAGGCTGCGCTTCGAGGTGATGTTCTGGTCGACAGTCGTCTTCCAAATCTCGGTGGCGATCTGGTGCGGCGCCGGCAGGAGCGGGCGGTCCATGGCGAGCGTCGCCGCGATCATCTGCTCGATGGTGGGCTCGACCTTCTGCCGCTTGAATGCATCGCGCACCAGCGACGCATTCATGAAATAGGCGCCGACGTACCAGATACAGACGATCGCGATCGAGACGACGAGGATCGGCAGCAGCCGGCCGGGGGGCTTGACGGGTCCGCGACGCGCGGCTGCGGCGCTCATGGCGCGATCCCCCCGGTTGGGCTCGGCAACGAAGCGGCGTAGATTGGGCGCATCATTTGCGAGGAGCGGGAACGATGAGCGTCGAGGAAAAGGCAACCTGCCGGGTCGTCCAGCCGGGTGCGGTCACTTATGAAGGCAAGCAGGGCCACACCTATGTCGCCGGCATCAGCGCCGAGGCGGTCGGCGCCAGCGGCATCTGCATGCTGATGTTGACCCTGCCGCCCGGCGGCCGCGCCAAGGCGCATCTGCATGAGAGCCACGAGACGGCGATCTATGTGCTCGCCGGCGAGGCCGAGACCTGGTTCGGCGAGAAGCTGGAGCAATGCCTCACCGTGCGCGCCGGCGAGATGTTCTACATCCCCGCCGGCATGCCGCATCTGCCGATTAACCGCGGCACCGAACCCTGCACGGCGGTCATCGCCCGCACCGACCCGAACGAGCAGGAGAGCGTCGTGCTGCTGCCGGAGTTGGAGAAGTATGTGGCCTAGGCCGACTCTCTTCCCTCTCCCCCCTTGTGGGGGAGAGCCGGAGAGGGGGGTAAACCGCCCTCTCCGGAAAATGCGCGCCCTTCCCCGGCAGACCCCCCTCCCGGCCTCCCCCACAAGGGGGGAGGAGAAGGAAAGATCATCGGCCAGCGCCTCAATCCTCATAGGAATGCCCTGCCCGCAGCCCGGCACGGACACGCGCCGCGACTTCGAGGAATTCCGGCGTCTCGCGAAAATCGAGCGTGCGGTCATGCGGGAAGCGGCATTCGATCACGTCGGTGACGCGGCCGGGCCGTGGCGACATGACGATGATCTTGGTCGACAGAAACACCGCCTCGGGGATCGAGTGGGTGACGAAGATGACCGTCTTCTGCGTATGGGCCCAGAGCTTCAGGAGCTGATGGTTCAGATGGTCGCGCACGATCTCGTCCAGCGCGCCGAACGGTTCGTCCATCAGCAGCAATTCGGGCTCGACGGCGAGCGCGCGGGCGATCGAGGCGCGCTGTTGCATGCCGCCGGAAAGTTGCCAGGGGAACTTCTTCTCGAAGCCCGCCAGATTGACGAGGGCGAGGTTCTCGGCGATCCGCTTCTCGCGCTCCGCCTTGGGCAGCCCCATGATTTCCAGCGGCAACGCGACATTCTTCGCGATCGTCCGCCAGGGATAGAGCGCCGCCGCCTGGAAGACATAGCCATAGGCGCGGTCCAGCCGCGCCGCTTCCGGCGAGACGCCGTTGACCGTTATCGAGCCGCCGGTCGGCCGTTCCAGATCGGCGATGATGCGCAGCAGCGTGGTCTTGCCGCAGCCGGACGGGCCGATGAAGGAGACGAATTCGCCTCGCTTCACATCGAGATCGATGCCCGACAGCGCCTGGACCGGCCCGTCATTGGTCTCGAAGGTCAGCGAGAGCCCGCGAATATCGATCGCGCTGTTCTCGCCGGCCTTCTCGTTCTCCCCCTCTCCCCCACTCATTGGCCGATCACACCCCGATCGGCATATGCTCGGGCGAGCGGGTGACGGCACGCGGCGCCGTCAGTTCCTTCCACTTGGACAGCGCCTTGTTGACGGCCGGGAACGGCTTGCGGGCGATGAACTTGCCGCGGCCGGGCTGCGGCGCCGAATTCTGCCCGTCCGACCAGACGATTTCGCCGCGCGACAGCGTGTAGCGCGGCAGGCCGCGAACCTCGATGCCTTCGAAGACGTTGTAGTCGATGATCGATTTCTGGTTGGCGGCCGAGATGGTCTTGGAGAGCTTCGGATCCCAGACGACGAGGTCGGCATCGGAACCCGGCAGGATCGCGCCCTTCCTCGGATAGATGTTGAGGATCTGCGCGATATTGGTCGAAGTCACGGCCACGAATTCGTTTGGCGTCAGCCGGCCGGTTTCGACGCCCCGGCTCCACAGCACCGGCATGCGGTCCTCGAGACCGCCGGTGCCGTTCGGGATCTTGCGGAAATCGCCGAGACCGAACCGCTTCTGCTCCGTCGTGAAGGCGGCATGATCGGTCGCCACCACCTGCAGCGAGCCGCTCGCGAGGCCGGCCCAGAGGCTGTCCTGATGGCTCTTGTCGCGGAAGGGCGGCGACATCACGCGGCGGGCGGAATAGTCCCAGTCGGTGTTGAAATAATCGCGTTCGTCGAGAACGAGATGCTGGATCAGCGGCTCGCCATAGACGCGCATGCCCTTCTGCCGGGCCCGGCGGATCGCCTCATGCGCCTGCTCGCAGGAGGTATGGACGATATAGACGGGCACGCCAGCGGCATCGGCGATCATGATGGCGCGATTGGTCGCCTCACCCTCGACCTCGGGAGGCCGCGAGTAGGCATGGCTCTCCGGGCCGGTCTTGCCCTCTGCCATATATTTCTGCTGCAGCGCCGCGACGATGTCGCCGTTTTCGGCATGGACGAGCGGCAGCGCGCCGAGCGCGGCGCAACGCTGGAACGACGCGAACATCTCGTCGTCATTCACCATCAGCGCGCCCTTATAGGCCATGAAATGCTTGAAGGTGTTGACGCCGCGCGAGACGACGGTCGCCATCTCGTCGAAATGCTTTTCCGACCAGCCAGTGACGGCCATGTGGAAGGAATAATCGCCCGAGGCCTGGCGCGCCGAGCGCTCGGCCCATTCGTCGAGCGCCGCGACCATGCCGGTCTCGCCGGGGATGATGAAGTCAACGACCGTGGTGGTGCCGCCTGAAAGGCCGGCGAAAGTGCCGCTCTCCCAGGTCTCGGCCGTCGTCGTGCCCATGAACGGCATTTCGAGATGAGTATGCGGGTCGATGCCGCCGGGCATGACATAGGCGCCCGTCGCATCGACGACGGTATCGCCCTTCAGATCCGGCCCGATCGCCTGGATCGTCTCGCCCTCGACCAGGATATCCGCCTCATAGCTGCGGTCGGCCGCTACGATCGTCCCGCCTTTGATCACCGTCGACATTGATTTCCCTCTTTATCGTTCGTTCGGACTCAGCCGACGATCTCGGCCGTTTCGAGCACGGCATGGAGCAGCACGTCGGCCCCTGCGGTTGCCCATTCCGGCGTGATCGTCTCGTCCTCATTGTGTGAAAGCCCGTCGACGCATGGGCACATGATCATGGTCGTCGGTGCCACCCTGGCGGCCCAGCAGGCATCGTGACCGGCGCCGGAGATGATGTCCATATGGCCGTAGCCGAGGCGTTCCGCCGCGGCGCGGACCCGTCCGACGAGGATCGGATCGAAGGTGACCGGATCGAAATGGCCGACGGGCTCGATGGCGAAGCCGACGCCGAGCGCCTCGGCGATTTTCGGCGCCTCTTCCTCGATCCGCGCCCGCATGGCGGTGAGCTTGGCGAGTTCCGGGCTGCGGATGTCGATGGTGAACACGACCTTGCCGGGCAACACGTTGCGCGAATTCGGGCTGAAGAACATCTGGCCGACGCCGCCGACGCAGCCGGGCTGGCTGTCCATGGCGACTTTCTGCACCATTTCGAGAATGCGGGCCATGGCAAGGCCGGCATTGACGCGCATGTTCATTGGCGTCGAGCCGGTATGCGCTTCCTTGCCGGTCAGCGTCACCTCCAGCCACCAAAGGCCCTGGCCGTGGGTGACGACGCCGATCGGCTTGTCATGCGCTTCGAGGATCGGCCCCTGCTCGATGTGATATTCGAGGTAGGCGTGCATCTTGCGCGCCCCGACCGTTTCCTCGCCAACCCAACCGATCCGCTGCAATTCCTCGCCGAAAATCTTTCCTTCGGGGTCCTTGCGCCCATAGGCATAATCGAGCGGAATTTCGCCGGCGAAGACGCCGGAAGCCAGCATGGCCGGGGAGAAGCGCGCGCCCTCCTCGTTCGTCCAGTTGGTGACGACGATCGGATGCTTGGTCTGAATGCCGAGATCGTTCAGGCTGCGGACGACTTCCAGCGCCGAGAGCACGCCGAGCACGCCGTCATATTTGCCGCCGGTCGGTTGGGTGTCGAGATGCGAGCCGACATAGACGGGAAGCGCATCCGGATCGGTGCCCGGCCGCGTCATGAACATGGTGCCCATCTGGTCGACGCCCATGCTGAGGCCGGCGGCCTCGCACCAGGACTGGAACAGCTTGCGCCCCTCGGCGTCGGCATCGGTCAGCGTCTGGCGATTATTGCCGCCGCGCACCCCCGGCCCGATCTTCGCCATCTCCATCAGGCTGTCCCAAAGGCGCTCGCCATTGATGCGGAGGTTATCGGTCGGGGCGGTCATGTCGGTTCGCTATCCTCATTGGGCTCGATAGCCTGTTATTGCGGGGCTTGACCCGGCAATCCAGACCTTACTTGAGATCGGCAAGAAGTCTGGATCCCCGGGTCAAGCCCGGGGATGACGCTCGAGAATATGGCTGCCGAACCTGACCATATCCCTCACATCGTCGGGAAGTTGAACACGGCGCCTGACTTGATGCCGTCCGGCCAGCGGCTCGTCACGGTCTTGATCCGCGTATAGAAGCGCACGCCCTCCGGTCCGTAGATCGCATGGTCGCCGAAGATCGACCGCTTCCAGCCGCCGAAGGAATGATAGGCGACCGGAACGGGGATTGGCACGTTGATGCCGACCATGCCCGCCTCGACCTTGTCGGCGAAGGAGCGCGCCGCGTCGCCGTCGCGGGTGAAGATGGCGGTGCCATTGCCGAATTCATGGTCATTGATGAGCTTGAGTGCCTCGTCATAGGTCGACGCCCGGAGCACGGAGAGGACAGGACCGAAGATCTCCTCGCGGTAGATCGTCATTTCCTTGTCCACATGATCAAAAAGCGTGCCACCGACGAAATAGCCATTCTCGTAGCCCTGCAGCTTGAAGCCGCGACCGTCGACGATGAGCTTGGCGCCCTCGGCGACGCCCTTGTCGATATAGCCGAGCACCTTCTCCTGGTGCATCTTGGTGACCAGTGGCCCCATCTCGGCCTCGCGGTCGGTGGCCGGGCCGATCTTCAGCGCGCGCACGCGCGGCGCCAGCGTCTCGATCAGCGCGTCCGCCGTCTTCTGGCCGACCGGAACGGCGACGGAAACCGCCATGCAGCGCTCGCCGGCCGAACCATAGCCCGCGCCCATCAGCGCGTCGGCTACCTTGTCCATGTCGGCGTCCGGCATGACGACCATGTGGTTCTTCGCGCCGCCCAGAGCCTGAACGCGCTTTCCGGCCGCCGTGCCCGTCGCATAGACATAGGACGCGATCGGCGTCGAGCCGACGAAGGAGACCGCCTTGATGTCGGGATGGTGGAGGATCGCGTCGACGACCTCCTTGTCGCCATGCACGACATTGAGCACGCCCGGCGGCAGACCGGCTTCCTGCAGCAGCGAGGCGACGAGCAAGGCGGCGCTCGGGTCGCGCTCCGACGGCTTCAGGATGAAGGTGTTGCCGCAGGCGATCGCCACCGGATACATCCAGAGCGGCACCATGCAGGGGAAGTTGAACGGCGTGATGCCGGCGACGACGCCCAGCGCCTGGCGGTCGGAATAAGTGTCGATCGCCGGGCCGACATTCTTCGAATATTCGCCCTTCAGCAGATGAGGGATGCCGCAGGCGAACTCCACGACTTCGAGCCCGCGCTGCACTTCGCCCAGCGCATCGTCATGCATCTTGCCGTGCTCGGCCGAGATCGCGCGCGCGATCGCGTCGGCGTTCTGCTCCAGGAGTTCCTTGAACTTGAACATGACGCGCGCGCGCTTCAGCGGCGGCGTGTCGGCCCAGCGCGGAAAGGCGGCCTTCGCGACCGCGACCGCGGCGTCGAGTTCCGCGGCGGTCGAAAGCGGCAGCGTCGCCACCGCTTCGCCCGTCGCGGGATTGAAAACGGGCTGGCTGCGCGTCGAGGCCGAGCGGATTGGCTTGCCGCCGACGAGATTGTCGATCGTCTGCATGGTCGTTTCTCCCGGGGGGCCGGCCTTAGTCGATCTGCTTCAGGACGCGCGAAAGCGTCTCGAAGATCTGGTCGATATGGCTCTTTTCGATGATGAGGGGCGGCGACATGGCAATGATGTCGCCGGTGGTGCGGATCATGAGGTTGCTCTCGAACGCCTTCAGGAAGGCCGAGAAGGCGCGCTTTGTCGGGGCGCCAGGAATCGATTCCAGCTCGATCGCGCCGATGAGGCCGAGATTGCGGATATCGATGACATGCGGCAGGCCCTTCAGCGAATGCAGGCCGTCCTCCCAATAGGAGGCGAGATCGGCGGCGCGGGTGAGAAGGCCCTCTTCCTCATAGACGTCAAGCGTGGCGAGCGCCGCGGCGCAGGCGACCGGATGGGCCGAATAGGTATAGCCGTGGAACAGCTCGATCGTGTTCTCGGGCGCGTCCATGAAGGCGTCGTAGATATGCTTGCCGGCAAAGACGGCGCCCATCGGGATCACGCCCGAGGTGATGCCCTTGGCGACGCAGACCATGTCCGGCACGACGCCGAAATAATCGAGCGCGAAGGGCGTGCCGACGCGGCCGAAGCCGGTGATGACCTCGTCGAAAATGAGCAGGATGTCGTGCTTGTCGCAGATTTCGCGCAGGCGCTGCAGATAGCCCTTCGGCGGGATCAGCACGCCGGTCGAGCCGGCGACGGGCTCGACGATGATCGCGGCGATGTTCGACGCGTCATGGAGGGCGATGACCCGCTCCAGCTCGTCGGCGAATTCGGCGCCGTATTCCGGCACGCCGCGCGTGAAGGCGTTACGCTCCAGGTCATGCGTGTGGCGGATATGGTCGACGCCGGTCAGCATTGTGCCGAAGGTCTTGCGGTTGCCCGAGATGCCGCCGACCGAAATGCCGCCGAAGCCGACGCCGTGATAGCCGCGCTCCCGGCCGAGCAGGCGATATTTCGTGCCCTTGCCGCGGGCGCGCTGATAGGCGAGCGCGATCTTCAGCGCCGTGTCGACCGCCTCGGAGCCGGAATTGGTGAAGAAGACATGGTCGAGCGGCGCAGGCAGCATGTTGGCAAGGCGCGCGGCCAGTTCGAACGCCTTCGGGTGGCCCATCTGGAAGGCCGGCGCATAGTCGAGCTCGGCGACCTGCTTCGAAACCGCCTCGACGATCTTCTGGCGGCCGTGGCCGGCATTGACGCACCAAAGCCCCGCCGTGGCGTCGAGGATCTCACGCCCGTCGGCCGAGGTGTAATGCATGTCCTTGGCGGCGACGAGGAGACGCGGGTTCTGCTTGAACTGCCGGTTGGCCGTGTACGGCATCCAGAAGGCTTCGAGATTGTTCGAACGGAGCGGAGCGGTCATGCTAGGAAAAGTCCCTGTGCGAGCTCCGCGTTCTAGCGGAGCGATCATTTTCATGAACGTATTCTCCGCAAAACGGCCGGTCAATTCGTTGCAGCCGTTAATACTGTTCTATATATTGAACACATGAACGCGGGAAGCTTCGATATCGACGTCGGCGCGCGGCTGCGCGAACTCCGGCTTGCCGCGGGCCTATCGCAACGCGCTCTGGCCAAGCGCGCCGGGGTCTCCAACGCCACCGTCTCGATGGTCGAGGGCAACCGCGTCAGCCCTTCGGTCTCGGGGCTCCGGCAGATCCTGTCGGGCATCCCGATCAGCCTCTCCGATTTTTTCGCCGAGACGAAGAGCGATCGCGAGCAGGTCGTGTTCCGCGCCTCCGAATTGAAGGAGATCGCCGGCGGGCCGATTTCCTTCCGCCAAGTCGGCGCCAATCTCGATGGCCGCCAGCTGCAGATGCTGCATGAGCGCTACAAAGCGGGCGCGGAAAGCGGCAAGGCGATGCTGTCGCATCAGGGCGAGGAAGCCGGCCTCGTTATTCGCGGCCGCATGCTGCTCGAGGTCGCCGGAACCCGCTACGAGCTCTCCGCCGGCGATGCCTATTTCTTCGACAGCCGCAAGCCGCACTCGTTCCGCAATATCGGCGAGGGCGAGCTGGAACTCGTCTCCGCTTGCACGCCGCCGACCTTCTGACCGTCCCACCGGTTGAACCGCGCGCAGAATCATCAGAAGGTTCGCCCGACATGGCACAGACAGCAATTCGGGCGACGCGATGAACCCTGCCGGCATGGCGCGCGCGCATCGCACCAAGAAGCGCACCCGCATCCAGGAGGAGAACGAGGAGCGTATCCTCGACGCGGCGCTCGACATCTTCTCCGTCTACGGCTTTCGCGGCGCCACGATCGATCAGCTCGCCGAGCGCGCCGGCATGACCAAGCCGAACCTGCTCTATTATTTCCGCCGCAAGGACGACATCTATCTCTCCGTGCTCACCCGTACGCTGGAAGCCTGGCTGCAACCGCTGGAGACGCTGGGCGACACCGACGATCCCAAGGCCGAGATCCGCGCCTATCTCGACCGCAAGCTCGAAATGTCGCGCGACAATCCGAAGGCCTCGCGCCTCTACGCCATGGAGATCATGCAGGGTGCGCCGGTGATCGGCGAGATCTTGACGACAAGGCTCAAGCGTCTCGTCGATGACAAGGCCGCCGTGATGCAGCGCTGGATCGATGAGGGCCGCATGGCGCCGGTCGATCCGCGCCATCTCATCTTCATGATCTGGGCGACGACCCAGCATTACGCCGATTTCGAAGTGCAGGTCCGCGCCGTGCTTGGGGATGCCACCGAGGGCAACCGCCATCTGGAGACGGCGACCCGCACGATCGAGGACATCTTCCTGAACGGGATGTTCGAGCGCCCCTGAGCTCCGGCGCCCTGGCGGTCAGCTGATTAATCATTGGGCGATAACCGCGCGGCTGGCGTTTGTTAAGGCAGAGTGCTGGGCAGAAGCTGATGCAGGGCCTTCCGAACAGGCTGTTGGGTTGGCACGCAACTTGTGTTGATGCCGCCATCAACCCAGGGGGTGGTTCATCGGATGGACGTATCGTTGATCGAATCAATTTCGGCGAGTTCCGATGGGCCTGTCGCGGATTATCTGAGCGATCTGCATTTCCGGGTGAGCCGGCTCAGCGGCGGCAACGTCGCCACCTATATCCCCGAGCTTGCCAAGGCCGATCCCAATCTCTGCGGCATCGCCATCGCCACCACCGACGGCAAGATCTATGCGGTCGGCGACGCCGAGCATGAATTCACCATCCAGTCGGTGTCGAAACCCTTCGTCTATGGCTATGCGCTCGGCCGCTACGGCCGCGAGACCGTCCTGCAGCGCGTTGGAGTCGAGCCGACCGGCGAGGCGTTCAATTCGATCGTGCTCGACGACAAGCACAACCGGCCGTTCAATCCGATGGTCAATGCCGGCGCCATCGCCGTCGCGGAGACGATCCGCGGCAAGACCGACGATGAGCGCGTCGCCAACATGCTGGACCTGTTTTCGCGCCTGGCCGGGCGGCGGCTCGACATCGACGAGGCCGTGTTCCGCTCCGAGCGCGACACCGGCCACCGCAACCGCGCCATCGCCTATATGATGCTGAACACCGGCATGATCCGCCGGCCGCCGGACGAGATCCTCGACATCTATTTCCGCCAATGCGCGGTCCGCGTCACCGCCATTGACCTTGCCGTGATGGGCGCGACGCTCGCCAACAAGGGCGTCAATCCGCTGACTGGCGAGCGGGCGCTGCCGGAGGAGTTCATTCCCGACATCCTGACCGTGATGAATTCCTGCGGCATGTATAACTACGCCGGCCAATGGTCCTACGAAGTCGGCATCCCGGCCAAGAGCGGCGTTGCCGGCTCGATCATGGCGGCGATCCCCGGCCAGATCGGCATAGCCGTGTTTTCGCCGCCGATCGACGAGCATGGCAATTCGGTGCGCGGTGTCGCCGCCTGCCGCGAGATCGCCTCGGCCTTTGGGCTGCATGTCTTCAAAACCACGGTGGCGACCGGCACCGTGATCCGACGCGAACTCGACGGTGCCGCGGTGCGTTCCAAGCGGCTCAGAAGCCCCGTCGAGCGGGCGATTCTCGATCAGCACGGCGCCAGCAACCGCATCATCGAGGTTCAGGGACCGCTCTATTTCGGCTCGGCGGAACGGCTGATCCGAAGGGCGCGCGAACTAGCCTCCGAGGGAGCGCAAGTCGTGCTCGACCTCCGCCGCGTGCCGGCGATCGATGATACCGCGGCAAAGCTCCTGGCCCGCCTGGCTGCGGGGGACGAAACGGAGGCGTCGGCGATCCTCTTCGCCTATTTGCCGCGCGAGGGCCCGCTGGCCCGCCTCAGGGAAGAGCTGGAGTCGGCCGAGAGCGACACGTCAGCAGCGATTTTCGCGACGCGCGACGAAGCGCTCGAATGGTGCGAGAACCGGCTGATCGAGCGCGAGGGTCGCTCGCCGGACCTGACGCGCTTCTCGCTGTCCGAGATCGCGATCTTCAAGAACCTGGCGCCGGCCTATCTGAAGCTTCTGGAGGGCGCGGCGCGACCTTTGATGTTCGAGGCCGGCGCCACGATCATCCGCGAGGGCGACGCGGCGCGGATCTTCTTTGCGCTGGCGCGCGGCACTGTGGCGGTGCAACTCCCCGGCACATCGGAGGGCGGGCGCCCGATCCGCGTCGCGATGATGGGCCCGGGCCTCACCTTCGGCGAGATGGCGCTCTTCGATGGCGGCAAGCGTTCGGCCGATGTCGTCGCACTGGAACGGGTCGTCTGCTACGGCTTCGCCATCGAAACGCTGAAGGAAATCAGCCGCGACCACCCGGAAATTCTGACGACGATCTATGCAAATGTCGTCCGCGATTTCTCCGAAAGGCTCCGGCGGGCAAATGACGAGATCCGGGCGCTGGAATATTGAGAATGGGCGAGGCCCTCAAGCGATCAGTTCGACGCTGGCCGGAATGCCTCCCACGGCTGACGGCGCGATCCAGATGTCGAACAGGCCGGGTTCGGCCGCGAATCGCAGCTTGGCCGTCATGAATTCCAGATCGCTGCGGCGAAGGGTGAAGGTGACCGTCTGGGTCTCACCCGGCGCCAGATCGATATGGCGGAAGCCTGTCAGCGCCCGCACCGGCTGGGTCAGGCTGGCGACGCGGTCATGGATATAAAGCTGCACGACCTCATGCGCCGCGCGGCGCCCTTTGTTGGATACAGTGGCGCTCACCCCGACCGTACCGTTCCACTTGAGTTTCGCAGCATCGACCATCGTGGCGCCGTACGAGATGTCGCCATAGGTCAGGCCATGGCCGAACGGATACAGCGCCTCATTCGTAACCTCGCGGTAGCGCGCCTTGTATTCTCTGTCCGCGGTCCTCTGAGGCCGGCCGGTCGCGCGATGATTGTAATAATAGGGTTCCTGACCCGACGCCTGCGGGAAGGAGACCGGAAGACGGCCCTGCGGCGCATAATCGCCGAAGACGATGTCGGCGACGCTGTGGCCCGTTTCGGAGCCTAAGAACCAGGTGGCGAGGATGGCTGGAGCGGTA
Organism: Kaistia algarum; assembly: GCF_026343945.1. Lineage (NCBI taxonomy): Bacteria > Pseudomonadati > Pseudomonadota > Alphaproteobacteria > Hyphomicrobiales > Kaistiaceae > Kaistia > Kaistia algarum. The sequence continues at coordinate 1,729,219 of NZ_JAPKNJ010000001.1, read as the reverse complement.
TTCGCAGCGCCGGTCAGCGCCAGAGCGCGGCCGTGACGCAGCAGGACGACGACGGGCTTTCCCGTAGCCGCGACGGCCTCGGCCAGCGTCAATTGCGCCTCCGGGATGGAGATATCGACGCGCGATTGCGCCTCGCCCGACATGCCGGCGCTTTCGCCGATGACGAGAACGACGACGTCCGACGCTTCGGCGGCGCGGACCGCCTCGTCGATACCGCCATCATAGAGGCTTTCGTAGTGGCTACCCTTGGCCATGGTCAGGGTACCGTCGGCTCCCATCGCCGCCTGAAAACCCTCGGCCATCGTCACGCAGGTTGCGATGTCTGGAAACACCGCCCACGGGCCGGGATAGTCGTACTTGTCGTCGATGCAGGGACCGATCAGGGCTATCCTGGCCGATTTTGACAGCGGTAACAGGCCGCCCTCGTTCTTCAGCAGGACGATCGATTTCCGGCCGGCTTCGCGGGCGAGTGCCAGCGTTTCCGCCGTGCGGATGTCGGTCTTTTCCCGATCGAGTTCAAGCGAGCGATAGGGATTGTCGAACAGGCCGAGCGCCTGCTTGACGCGGAGCACGCGGCGTACCGCTTCATCGACGGTCGCCATCGACACCGTGCCGTTCCTGACGAGATCGGGCAGGTACGCGTTGTAGAGGCCCGACTGCATCGCGACATCGCAGCCAGCATTGATCGCCTTCGCCGTGGCGTCGGCGCCATCGGCGGCGAAACCATGCGCGACCAGTTCCTCTTCGGAAGTGTAGTCGGAAACGACCAGCCCCTTGAAGCCCCATTCGCCGCGCAGGATGTCGGTCAACAGGTAGTGATTGCCGGTTGAAGGCACGCCGGCGACGTCGTTGAATGCCGACATGGTCGATAGCGCGCCCGCGTCAAAAGCCGCCTGGAAGGGTGGCAGATGGGTCTGGCGCAGCGTCGTTTCCGGAATGTCCGCGGTGTTGTAGTCCATGCCGCCCTGGACGGCACCATAGGCGGCAAAGTGCTTCGGGCAGGCCAGCAGGGACGTATCGTCCTTGAGGCTGCTCCCCTGGAAACCGTTCACACGGGCGACGGCGAACTGGCTGCCAAGGAACGTGTCTTCCCCCGCGCCTTCCGCATTGCGCCCCCAGCGCTGGTCGCGCGCCACGTCGACCATGGGCGCGAAGGTCCAATGCAGGCCGACGGCGGTCGCCTCGACCGCGGCGGCACGGGCGGTGCGGAATGCCAGATCCGTGTCGAAGCTGGCGGCCTCCGCCAGCGGAATGGGAAAGGTCGTCTTGAGGCCGTGGATGACGTCGCCGGCGAAGACCAGGGGGATGCCGTGCGGGCTCTGTTCGACGGCGATCTTCTGCATCTCGCGGGCGCCGGCCACGCCGATGCCGTTGAAGAGACCGGTGATGCGGCCGGCGGCGATGTCGGCATAGACCCTGTCCTTGGTCGCGGCCTGTTCGCTGGTCGGGTTGATGATCGCGCCCTGAAAGCGCGTCGGGTCGCTGAAGAGGCTGAGCTGACCGGCCTTTTCCTCGATCGACATTTTCGAGATCAGGTCTTCGATGGAATCCACGGCTTTCCCGGTGGCTTTCGCTCTCGCGACGCCCAACGCGGCCACGGCGACCAAGGCGGCGGCTGACACGCCCTGGAGGAGGAGGCGGCGAGTGGGGTTGAGCAGGGTCATGGCGCGCCTCGAACGGGGCCTATCGCTATGCGGATATCCTCGCGGGCCGTGGCGAAGCAAGTCCCCGATCGCCCAAAGGCTTGATTCGATGGTTTGATGACGTGAATTCTTTGGAGCGAAAGGAAGGAGGTACAAGTGGCGCCATCGGTCGCCACTTTCATTCACCGTTTATGCCGCTCGGTGTGCGACCGGTCATCCATCGCCGCCTATAGCGGCACGGCCTTGCTTGCCTGACGGCCCCCGGTCCCTCGGCCGTTCACCGGAAAACGAAAGGTGGCGACCCGGACGAGGCCGCCTCCCGTCGTCCTTACTCCGCCGGCTCGACGACCACCGCCGGCTTCGCCATCGGGTTGTTCGGGTGCGTCGTCCAGTTGGCGTATTGGCCCGTGACCGGGAAGCCCGTACGCGGATCCGTGCCCGCGGTCATGGGCTCCATGGTGATGCAATCATCGATCGGGCAGACATTGACGCAGAGATTGCAGCCGACGCATTCCGCGTCGATCACTTCGAAATGGCGCTTGCCGTCGACCATGGAGGTGATCGCCTGGTGCGAAGTGTCCTCGCAGGCGATGTGGCAGCGGCCACACTTGATGCAGAGATCCTGGTCGATCTTCGCCTTGGCGACGTAGTTCAGGTTCAGATACTGCCAGTCGGTGACGTTCGGCACGGCGCGGCCAACGATCTCGTCGACCGAGGTGAAGCCGTGCTTGTCCATATAGTCGGAGAGGCCGGTGATCATGTCCTGGACGATGCGGAAGCCATAGGTCATGGCGGCGGTGCAGACCTGCACATTGCCGGCACCGAGCGCCATGAATTCAACCGCGTCGCGCCAGGTGGTGACGCCGCCAATGCCGGAAATCGGTAATCCGCGCGTGTGATGGTCGCGGGCGATTTCCGCCGTCATGTTGAGGGCGATCGGCTTCACCGCCGGGCCGCAATAGCCGCCATGGCTGCCCTTGCCGTCGATCGAGGGCAGCGGCGAGAAGGTGTCGATGTCGACGCCGATGATCGATGAGATCGTGTTGATCAGCGACACCGCATCGGCCCCGCCATCCTTGGCGGCGCGCGCCGGATAGCGGATATCGGTGATGTTGGGCGTCAGCTTGACGATGACGGGCATGCGCGTGTGCTGTTTGCACCAGCGCGCCACCATCTCGATATATTCAGGCACCTGGCCCACCGACGAGCCCATGCCGCGCTCGCTCATGCCGTGCGGACAGCCGAAATTCAGTTCGACGCCGTCGCACTCGGTCTCCTCGACCTTGGCGAGGATGTCCTTCCAATAATGTTCCTCGCAGGGGACCATCAGCGAGACGACCAGCGCCCGGTCCGGCCAGTCGCGCTTCACTTCCTTGATCTCGCGAAGGTTCACCTCCAGCGGCCGGTCCGTGATCAGCTCGATATTGTTGAGCCCGATCAGCCGGCGGTCGTTGGAATGGATCGCGCCATAGCGCGGGCCCGAGACATTGACGACGGGCGGATCGGTGCCGAGCGTCTTCCAGACGACGCCGCCCCAGCCATCCTTGTAGGCGCGCACGACATTATAGGCCTTGTCGGTCGGCGGTGCCGAGGCGAGCCAGAACGGGTTCGGCGATTTGATGCCGACGAAATTCGAAGCGAGATTGGCCATGGTGAAGTCCTCCCTCAGCCGGCACTGAGCGCGCGATGGATGGATTCGGCGGCGATGCGGCCATCGGCGACGGCCTCGACCGTAAGCCCGTCGCCCGCGGCCGAGCAATCGCCTCCGGCCCAGACACCCGGCATCGACGTGCGGCATTCATCGTCGATGTCGACGGTGCCGTGCTGATAGCGGAAGCGGATGGCGTGGTCGTGCAGCGGTGCGGTGATCAGCTTCTGGCCGATCGCCTTGAAGACCATGTCCGCCGAGATCTCGAACGTTTCCCCCGTCCCGACGAGCTTGCCGGCCTCCTCCATCGTCATCTCGAACTCCACGCCGGTGACGCGGCCTTCCGCCGTGATCAGGCGGGTGGGGCGAGCGCTGTCGCGGATGACGACATCATTGGTCAGGGCAAGTTCCTGCTCGTAGCCCGAGGCCTTCATCTTGTCGCGGGGACGGCGATAGACGAGGGTCACCTCCTTGGCGCCCAGCCGCTTCGACTGCACCGCGATATCGATTGCCGTCATGCCGCCGCCGATCACGACGACACGGCTGCCGACCGGCAGCCTGCCAAGGTCCTCGGCCTGGCGCAGCTCGGCGATATAGTCGACCGCGTCCTCGATGCCCGGCAGATTGTCATCCGCAAGGCCCAATCCGTTGACGCCGGAAAGGCCGATGCCCAGGAAGACGGCGTCGTGGAAGCGCTTCAGTTCATCCAGCGTGAAATCAAGACCGAGCTTCTTGCCATATTCGATCGTGATGCCGCCGATCGACAGGATGAAGTCGACCTCGGCCTGGGCGAAATCGTCCGGCGTCTTGTAGGCGGCGATGCCATATTCATTCAGGCCGCCGGCCTTCTCGCGCGCCTCATAGATCACGACGTCATGGCCATGCATGGCGAGACGATGGGCGCAGGCGAGGCCGGCCGGCCCGGCGCCGACCACGGCAACGCGCTTGCCGGTCGGGGCCGCGCGCTGGAAGGGCTGCTCGCCCTTCTCTCCCATGAGATAGTCCGTTGCGTAGCGCTGCAACAGGCCGATCTTCACCGGCTTGCCCTCGGCCTCCTCGCGCACGCAGGCCTCTTCGCACAACGTCTCGGTCGGACAGACGCGGGCGCACATCCCGCCGAGAATGTTCTGCGACAGGATGGTCTCGGCCGATCCGAGCGGATTGTCGGTGAGGATCTGGCGAATGAAGAGCGGGATGTCGATGGTCGTCGGGCAGGCCTTCACACAGGGCGCATCATAGCAGAAATAGCAGCGATCCGCCTCGACCAGCGCCTGATGGCGGCCCAACGGAGGATGGATGTCGGAAAAATTGCGGGCATAGTCATCGGCCGCAAGACGGCCCGATGCGATGTCCGGCGCGCTCATCGCCATAGGTCTCTCCTCCATGCGGAGCGGACCGGCGAACCGGTCCCGAACGGGCGCAAGCCCGGGAAACGTTCCGAACGCCGCCTCTGGTTGGTTTTATCGGCGCCGGAAAACTCTTGATCATTTGGACAAATTCTCGAGAGGCCGTCAAGGCGTTGATTTGAGCATTTCCAATCTGGCGCTGCTCATTTTCGGCGCGTTCAGGCCGTTTCAAGCCGCGGATTGACTTACCCGGCCAACCGGCTAGCTAGGGGTTTCCCGATGACGGCGGATGCGACGCGGGCGCGATGGTGGCGTGAGTCAGTTCGAAGATGAGCCGAAGCGGTATTCTGGTTGTCTCCATGCCCGCCATCGGCGATTTCGTGCGCTGCCTCACCGCGGTCAGGATCATCGCCGCGCGCCATCCGGGCGTGCCGATCGATATTCTCGGCTCGCCGCCAGCCACGGCGGTCGGTCCGTTCTCGCCCGATATCCGGCATGTCTATGAGTTCGCCCGCCGCAGCGGCAAGCTTGATCTCGGCCGCCGCCTTGCCGTCGCCCGCGAGGTCGGCAAGGCGCGCCACGCCACTGCCTATGTGCTGGCGACCAATTTCAAGGCGGCGCTGGTGCCGTTCCTTGCCGGCATTCCAGAGCGGATCGGCTGGTTCGGAGAGTTCCGCTATCCGGTAATCAATCGTCCGCGCTTCGGGCTCGACCGCAACGACCCGCCGCTCGTCCTCGAGCAGGCGACGATGCTGCTGCGCCAGCGCGACGTCGATCTGGCGAGCCTGCCGCCGCCTCGGCTCTCCGTCCCGGAAGCCGAACGGGCTGCCTGCCGGGAGCGCGAAGGCGTCGGTGGCGGCGAGCGGGTGCTGGCGCTGGTGCCGGGCCGGGTCGGCGACCGCCGCTCGCTGGCTCTGCCCAAGCTCATCGAGATCGTCCGACACGTCCGCTCGCGCGGCCTGCATGTCTGGCTGATCGGGGCTGGCGACGACCGGCCGGCCGTCGAGGCGATCGGAGCCGCGGTCGAGGGCGTCCGCGACATGACGCACTCGCCGCTTTCGGAATCGATCCTGCGGGTCGCCAGTGCGGATCTCTATGCCGGCACCGACACGGGACTGACCCATGTCGCCGCGGCGTTTGGCGGTCCCGTGGTCGCGATCTATGAGGAGCGCCACCGACACCATGCCGGGCCGCTCAACCGCAATGTCCGCTTCCTGGTCGACGACACGACCGATTGGCGAACGGCGCTGGCGCCCGGCTCGTTCACGGCCGCCGTAACGGCCGAAGCTGTGATCGCGCAGATCGATCAGATCCTGCTGGAGCTGGACCAGCGGTGAGCTGAAGCTCCGCGCCGGCCCGCCTCCTTGCGGGGAGGGCCGGCAGACGCGGTTCAACGCGCCGGGGCGGCGACGATCGCCCCGACGATCCGCCGGACAAGCGGCAGGATCATCAGCAGCACCGGAAAGGCGATCAGCCAGGAGATGCCCCAGGCGGAGAGCCAGCGCGTCGGGAAATCCGGCGTCAGTCCCAGTCCCTTCAATGTCGAGACGGCGGACACGGTGCCGCACATGATGATCGACAGGATGAACGGGAAGACGATGGAATGAAAGTGGGCCGGCAGCCGGCGAGGCCTGGCGGGACGGGAAGTGGTCGTCATGGAAAGCTCCGTGATGTTCTGCCGTGCGCCCGTCCACAAAGGACGTGACCCACGGCAATACGCATGGGTCGTTGAGCGCGTTGGATCACGGTAACGCTTACGGTTCGCCGCTATGAAGCTAGGGAACGATGCGCTTCTAGCGCCGCCGGCTATTGCTGGCAAGCGCCTTTACGCCGTCTGTCGGCTCAAAATGTCGGACAGCGATGAGGGCACTTCCTGCCGTCCTGTCAGATCCAGGCCGTCGACGAGGTCGGCGATATGGTCGGCCATCCGCGCCGCCGCTTCCTCGGCCCGGTGCGCGGCGAGCGCCTCGATGAGGGCGCCATGTGCCGGCGTCGCGCAGGTCGCCTCCTTGCGCCGCCAGTAGAGCGAAATGATCAGCGAGGAGCGCATGATCAGTTCCCTTACAAAGCCGGCAAAAATCGGCTGCGCCGCTATCGCGGCGATCGAATCGTGGAAGTCGCCGGAGAGTACGATGGCGCGGCGATGATCCCCCGCATGGAGCGCCGCGTGCTCGGCCTCGACCTGCCTGCGGAGCGCCTCGATATCGGCTGGCGTCACCAGTTTCGCGGCGGCCTCGGCGACGCGCGGCTCGATCAGTGCCCGTGCCTCGAACACGGCCCGCGCCTCGTCGACGGTTGGATGGGCGACCATGGCGCCGCGATTGGGCTCGATCCGCACGACCCCCTCATGCGACAGCGCCTCCAGGGCCGATCGGACGATGGTGCGGCTGGCACCATAGACCGCGCCGATCTCGTCCTCGGGCAGGCGCGTCCCGGCCGTGAGGCGGTGGTCGACGATCGCCGCCAGCAATTCGCCATAGACGAAGGTGGCGCGCGCGCTGCGGAGCGGCGCCCGCTTCTCGAGGACCGATGGGGCGGCCCGTCGCGACGGGCCGGTCGTGCTTGGCATGGTCGTCTTCCGGGGCCGCACGGAGGGAAGGCTCCGCGACGCGCCGTGAAAGGAGACTAGCCGAGGTCGGCGATGAAGCAAGGCCCGGATCGTATACAAAATGTGCTCATATCGTCCTCATGCGGTGAATTCTTAGGCATGAGGCGTCAGGAGGCATGCGGCTCGGCCTTCTCGGCATTGGAACGACGAATCGTCGCCGAATCAAAGGGAAATGGCGAATCCGGCGGTGCGCCGCCAATTGGCACACGACTTGCGAACATCGCTCCGGCCGACAAGGAGTGACCGATGGCAAGGGCAGCCGATCTCGAACTTGCTTCCGTGACCAAGCGCTACGGCGAGTCGACCGCCGTGGATGCGATCAATCTGAAGATCAAGGCGGGCACCTATTGCTGCCTGCTGGGGCCGTCGGGCTGCGGCAAATCCTCGACGCTGCGGATGATCGCCGGCCATGAGAGCGTCTCCGACGGCGACATCGTGCTCGGCCCGGAGGTCGTCAACGGCCTGCCGCCAGCCAAGCGCGGCACGGCGATGATGTTCCAGTCCTACGCGCTGTTTCCCCATCTCTCGGTGCGCGACAACGTCGCCTTCTCGTTGAAGATGAAGGGCGTCTCCAAGGTCGACCGCTCGATCAAGGCGACCGAAGCCTTGAAGCTCGTCGACATGGAGCGCTTTGCCGAGCGGCTGCCGAGCCAGCTCTCGGGCGGCCAGCAGCAGCGCGTGGCGCTCGCCAGGGCGCTCGTCACCGATCCGCAGATCCTGCTGCTCGACGAGCCGCTCTCCGCGCTCGACCCGTTCCTGAAGATCAAGGTCCGTGCCGAACTGAAGCGCTTCCAGCGCGAACTCGGCATCTCCTTCATCCATGTGACGCACAGCCAGGAAGAGGCGATGGCGCTCGCCGACCTGATCATCATCATGAATGCCGGCAAGATCGAGCAGCAGGGCACCCCGCGCGAAATCTTCAACGCGCCGGCGAGCGAGTTCGTCGCCCGCTTCATCGGCGGCCACAACATCATCCCGGAGGGCGGGCGCAAGGTCAGCGTCCGCGCCGATCGTCTGCAGATCGTGACCGAGGGCGAGGACGGCACCAGCGCCGTCGTGCGCGAGGTCGAATATCAGGGCACGGCCGTCTTCCTGAGCCTGGCCACCGAGGCCGGGATCGAAATGACGGCCATCGTTCCGGAACGAACCTTCTACGAGCGTCCGATCGAGACGGGCGACACCGTGCGCGTCCGCTGGGACCCACGGGACGTGCATGAACTCGCCGCCTGACCACAGGGCCCGGCGCGACGCGAACTGGCATCAGAGGAGACGAACGCCATGAGCAAGACCGACAAGGGCGGGATTTCCCGCCGCACGCTGCTGAAGGGATCGGCGATCACCGCCGGCTTCGTCGGCACGACGGCCGTTACCGGCTTCCCGGCCGTCCATGCCGACGAGCCGATCACGCTGCGCTACCTCTCGACCGCGACCAACCAGTCCCCGGCGATCGCGGCCAAGGCCAAGGAAATCACCGGCATCAACATCGAATATGTGACGGTTACGACCGATGACGTCACCAAGCGCATCATCACGCAGCCGGAATCCTTCGACCTCGTCGACAGCGAATATGCGAGCCTGCCCAACCTGATCCCGTCGGGCAATCTGATGGGCATCGACGCCAAGAAGGTGAAGCTGGTCGACAAGCTCGCCACCGTCATGACCAAGGGCGAGATCGGCGGCAAGAAGATCGGCGACCAGGGCACAGCACCGCACAAGGTGTTCTATCTGGAGAAGCAGCGCGGCAAGACCTTCGCCGCCGAGCCGACCGACTGGATCACGCTGATCCCGACCACCTACAATGCCGACACGCTCGGCATTCGCCCTGACCTGATCAAGCGTCCGATCGACAGCTGGGCCGAACTGCTCAATCCCGAATTCAAGGGCAAGGCCGCGATCCTCAACATCCCGTCGATCGGCATCATGGATGCCGCCATGGTCAACGAGGCCATGGGCCTCGTGAAATATGGCGACAAGGGCAACATGACCAAGGAGGAGATCGACAAGACGATCGCCACCCTGATCGAGGCCAAGAAGGCCGGCCAGTTCCGCGCCTTCTGGACCGACTTCAACGAGAGCGTCAATCTGATGGCCTCGGGCGAGACGGTGATCCAGTCCATGTGGTCGCCGGCCGTCACCGCCGTGCGCCTGAAGGGCATCCCCTGCACCTTCCAGCCGCTGAAGGAAGGCTACCGCGCCTGGGCCTCGGGCTTCGGCCTGCCGAAGACGCTGAAGGGCAAGAAGCTCGATGCGGCTTATGAGTTCATCAACTGGTTCCTCTCCGGCTGGGCCGGCGCCTATCTGAACCGCCAAGGCTATTACGCGGCGGTGCTGGAGACGGCGAAGGAGAACATGGAACCCTTCGAATGGGCATTCTGGATGGAAGGCAAGCCGGCTGAGAAGGACATTCTCGGTCCGGATGGCGGCCTGCTCGAAAAGGCCGGCACGGTCCGCGACGGCGGCTCCTACGACACCCGCATGGGCGCCGTGGCCTGCTGGAACTCGACCATGAAGGAGAACGCCTACATGGTCCAGAAGTGGAACGAGTTCATCGCCGCGTAAGCTGCGTGTCCCCTTGAGGTCTCTCTCCCGAGAGGCGTGAAGAACTGCCTCCCCCGCATCCGGGGGAGGTCTTGCGGTCCATCAGGACGTTCGCGGACGAACAGGAGCTGTCCTCACGATGCTGGACGTGAAATCGCGTTGGACGCCCTATTGGCAGGCGGCTCCGCTCGCCCTCGTATTCCTGATCTTCTTCCTGCTGCCGCTGCTCGTCACGTTCATCGTCTCGTTCTGGACTTACACCGGCTATTCGATCGAGCCGGCTTTCGTCGGAGACAATTACGCCTCGGCCTTCGACAAGTGCTTCGCATCTCTGCCCGACCTCTGCACGACGTTCCGCACCTATCTATCGACGCTGAAATTCTGCTTCCTGGTCTGGCTGATCACGCTGCTGCTCGGTTTTACGATCGCCTACTACCTCGTCTTCGAGATCAAGACGAACACGATGCGCATCGTGCTGGCGCTGCTCTGTACGATCCCGTTCTGGACCTCGAACGTCATCCGCATGATCTCGTGGATCCCGCTGCTCGGGCGCAACGGCCTCGTCAACCAGGCGCTGATGAATGCCGGCATCACCTCGCAGCCCATCGATTGGCTGCTCTATTCCAGCTTCGCGGTGACGCTGTCACTCGTGCACATCAACACGGTCTTCATGATCGTGCCGATCCTGAATTCCATGTCGCGCATCGACAAATCGCTGGTCGAGGCGGCCTATGATAATGGCGCCTCGGCCTGGCAGACCATCTGGAACGTCATCGTGCCGTTGTCGAAGACCGGCATCGCCATCGGCTCGATCTTCGTCATCACCGTCGTGATGGGCGATTTCATCTCGGTCGGCCTGATGGGCGGCCAGCAGATCGCTTCGGCCGGCAAGGTGATCGAGACCCAGATCACTGCGCTGCAATTCCCCATCGCCGCCGCCAACGCGATCGTGCTGCTCGCCGTCGTGCTGATGATCATCTGGACGATGCTGCGCTTCGTCGACATCCGCAAGGAGCTCTGACGCTTATGTCCGAGGGCCGCTCCCGCACCTTCTATGTCCTGTCGGCGATCTTCGCGCTGTATGTGCTGTTCCTCTATGGACCGACGATCACCATCCTGGTGCTGTCCTTCCAGGGCCCGAGCGGCGGCATGACCTTCCCGATGAACGGGGTGTCGCTGCACTGGTTTCACAATCTGTGGGCCGGTATCGGCGTGCCCAATGTCGTCGACGCGCTGATCAACTCGCTGAAGCTCGGCCTCGTCGTGACGCTCCTGACGGTCGTGATCTCGATCATGGCGGGCTACGCGTTCCGCAAGAAATTCCGCGGCTCGAACGCGCTGTTCTTCACGGCGATCGCTAGCCTGATTCTGCCGTCGATCGTCGTGTCGCTCGGCATCGCGCTTGAGTTCCAGCTCGTCAACCAGACCATCACCGGCTGGGGCGACAGTCTGGTCGAGAACTACGCGGACATCGAGAACCCGACGGCCTGGACCGGCTTCCTCGTCTGGGTCGGGACCTCGATCCAGGACAATTACCAGACGCTGATGGGCCTCTTCACCTCCGGCCTCGGCGCGCATCTGACCTGGACGCTGCCCTTCGGCCTCCTGATCATGTTCGCCGTCTTCAACCGCTTCAACCCGGCCTATGAGGAGGCGGCGCGCGATCTCGGCGCCTCGCCCTGGCAGACCTTCCGCCACGTCGTCTTCCCGATCATCCTGCCCTCGCTTTTCGGCGTGGCGCTGTTCGGCTTCACGCTTTCCTGGGACGAGATCGCGCGCTCCAGCCAGGCCGTCGGCTCGGCCAACACGCTGCCGCTGACGCTGCGCGGCCTCACCACGACCGTCACGACGCCGGTGATCTATGCCCTCGGCACGGTCACGACGGCGGTCTCCTTCGCCGTCATCCTGACCGCCTTCGTCGGCGTGCTCATCGTTCAGGCCCGCCGTCGCCGCCACGGTTCCGACGCCGGCAAGGCGTAGTTTGAGACAGACCATGCGTATCCAGATCATCAATCCCAACACGACGGCGAGCATGACGGCCAAGATCGCCGCCGCCGCGCGCCAAGCCGCTTCAGCGGGTACGGAAATCCTCGCGGTACAGCCCAGTGAGGGCCCCGTGTCGATCGAGGGCTATTTCGACGAGGCGCTGTCGGTCCCGGGTCTGCTGGAGGAGATTGCGCGCGGCGAAGGGCAGGATATAGCCGGCCACGTCATCGCCTGCTTCGACGATACCGGCCTCGACGCCGCCCGCTGCTTCGCGAGCGCTCCCGTCATTGGCATCGGGGAGGCCGCCTATCACATGGCGAGCCTCGTTGCCGGCCGGTTTAGCGTCGTGACGACGCTGTCGCGGTCGATCCCCGCCCTGGAGCACAATCTCGTGCGCTATGGCCTCGCCTCGCGCTGCGGACGGGTCCGCGCCGCCGAGGTACCGGTGCTGGCGCTGGAGGATCCGCATTCGGCGGCTCGCGACCGCGTTTCGGCGGAAATCGACCGAGCGATCCGCGACGACAGGGCCGAGGCGATCGTGCTCGGCTGTGCCGGCATGGCGGATCTCGCCCGCTCGCTATCGGCCGAGCACGGCCTGCCGGTGATCGAAGGCGTCTCCGCGGCCGTTCGGCTCGTCGAGAACCTTGCGGTGCTCGGCCTTGCGACGTCGCGGATCGGCGGTTGGGCCCCGCCCCGCCGCAAGCCGCTCTCCGGCCGCTATGCGGTATTCTCGCGGTCCTGAGCGGCGCCGGCCTCGTCGCATCATCGCGATCACCGCACGGAACCGTTCCCTGTGTTTACCGTTTGCTGACGGGTCGCGCGGAAATTGACGGATGCGAAATCCGTCGAGCGCGGCTTCTGATAGTATCCAGTGATGCACCGGATCGGGAAAATTGTCCGATAGGCGGTGGATCATGCATCGCCGGCCCCGGCCGGGCGCGAGGAGTGGACGATATGGCAGATAAGAGCGAAGGCGCAGCGGATCTTTCCGAACAGATCAAGGCGATCCAGGCCGAGTTGCTAGCCCTGACGGAATCGATGCGCAGCTTCTCCTCCGAGAAAGCTCATGCCGGTGCCGAGGCTTTGCGCGACGCAGCCGGGCGGGCGGGCGATGCAGCTGATGACGCACGCCGGCATGGGGAGCATATGGCCGAGGTGCTGGAAGGTCGCATCACGGCCAACCCACTGCCTTCGGTACTGATCGCCGCCGGCGTCGGGCTCGTCATCGGCGCCTTGCTGGGCCGTCGATGAGCGGGATCTTCGAAGCGATCGCCAGCATCGCGACGGCCGCCGCCACGGAGGCGACGGCCCGAACGGCGAAGCGCCTTGTCCTGGGCGCGGCGGCGGTCCTTTGCCTGCTGCTGGGTGTCGGCTTTGCCGCTGCCGCGGGATATGAGGCCTTGACGATCGCCTATGGGACGCTGACGGCTAAGCTGATTGTGGCCGGCGGTTTCCTGCTGGCCGGACTGATCATTTTCGCCGTGATGGCGATCCAGAAATCGCAGAAGAAGCGCAAGGCCGCCGAAAGCGGTCCGACGACGGCCATGGCCGTCGCCTTCGCTATGGGGTTGCTGAGCGGCCTCGGGCGGCGGCGCAAATAGCCGGCGCCGCCTGACCTAGGATGGCGGCTCAAGCCGCCATTGAGGCCGTCGAGTTGAAGAACAGCGCCTGACTGATCGCCGCCTTGACCGTGCGCGGATCGAACGGCTTGGTCAGCAGGAACGTCGGCTCGGGCCGCTCTCCCGTCAGCAGCCGCTGCGGGAAGGCGGTGATGAAGATCACCGGCACGCTGAAGCCCGCGAGAATATCCTTCACCGCATCGATCCCGGAGGAGCCGTCGGCGAGCTGGATGTCGGCAAGCACGAGTCCCGGCTGCTCCGCCGCGGCGGCTGCCACCGCTTCGTCGCGGGTGCGGGCAATACCAGCCACTTCATGGCCGAGTTCCTGGACGATGCCGGAAAGATCCATGGAGATCATCGGCTCATCCTCGATGATCAGGATGCGTGTGCGGGTTTGACGGTCGATTTCGGTCAGCGCATCGGCGACGAGCGCGCGGATCGCCATCTCGTCCGTGCCCATCACCAATGCCGTGTCGGAATCGGAGAATCCCTCCATCGTGGTGAGCAGAAGCGCCTGACGGCTCTCGGGGGTCATGGTCGAAAGGCGCTGCTGCGTGGTCGTCTCCTGCCGGGTGAGATCGTCGACCATGTCGATGCCGCCGACCTGCGTCCCGGACCAGATCCGGTGGAACAGCGCATAGAGCGCGACCTTCGGATGGACGGTGCGATCGATCACGCCGGGTTCATTGACGATCGCCTGCAGGCAGGCGCGCACATAGGCGTCGCCGCTGCGCTGTCCTCCCGTAAGGGCGCGCGCATAGCGGCGCAGGAAAGCGAGGTGCGGCGCGAGAGATTGCGACAAGGAGTCAGGCATGGATGGGACCTTCGAAAGCGAGCGTCGACAACCATCAATGCGCTTACCACAATTGGGTTCCGAAACATGGAACCAAAATTCGCATCCCGCATTGGAGGCGAGTGAGACGCTGGGCTGATGAGTTCGGCCGGGGGCGAATGGCGGAGTCAACGACGAGAAGACGAGCCGCGCATGCGCAAATCTGGGATAGAAAACGTGAGTCAGGATGATAAGGAACGGAGAGGCCTCGTAGCGCCGCTTCCGTCGACCGAGGAACTGAGGCACAAGGAAGACTGGATCGGTCGGCAGCTCCGCCGCGTTTTCGACGACGCGCTGAACGAACCCATGCCCGACGATATCATGTCGCTTCTGGAGCGCATTGAGGACGATCCCGGCAGCCGGGGCGAACCCGGCAAGGGGGCGGTGTGAGCGCCGCGACCATGAAGAGCGGTCTTGTCGAGGCGTTGCCGATGCTGCGCGCCTTCGCGCGATCGCTGGCCGGCAACCGTGATCGCGCCGACGATCTCGTGCAGGAAACCGTCATGCGGGCGCTCGCCAACCGCGACAAGTTCCAGGAAGGCACCAATCTGCACGCCTGGCTGGTCACGATCCTGCGCAACCAGTTCTATTCGGAAGTGCGCAAGCGCCGCCGCGAGGTCGAGGACGCGGACGGGCTGCATGCCGGCCGCCTCTCCGATATCGCCGCCCAGCCCGGGCATCTCGAACTCGATGACTTCCTGCGCGCCATGCGCCTCCTGCCGGACGAGCAGCGCGAGGCGCTCATCCTGATCGGCGCCAGCGGCTTCTCCTACGAGGAAGCAGCCGAGATCTGCGGCGTGCGCGTCGGCACGGTGAAGAGCCGCGTCTCGCGCGCGCGCGCGAGGCTTGAGGAAATCATGCAGGGCGGCGTCGAGTTGCCCGATAGCAGCACGGCGAAGATCTCGGCCGAGGAAATCGCGGCGGCCATGCGCCTCCGCGCCTGACCGGATCGTCCAGCGCACAACAAAAACCCCGCTTCGAGATAGCTCGAAGCGGGGTTTTTGTGTCGCTACGACGCGTCAGGCGCGGCGCATCAAATGCATGACGGCAGAGATCAGGAACAGCACGATGGCGACGACGAAGATGATCTTCGCGATGCCGATCGCCGTTCCGGCAATACCGCCAAAGCCGAGCACCGCGGCAACAAGCGCCACGATCAGAAACAGAATGGCCCAGTTCAGCATGGTCTTCTCCGTGTTTGGCACGGCCCCCAGGCCGTTCGGAGAGTCCAATGCGGTGCCTGGACTTTCGTTCCGCGCAAAATGCGCCGGGCCGCAGACAAGAGCCGGCGCTCGGGCGAATTTCTACTCGGCGCTGACGCGTCCCGTGATCTCGATGCCGAAGCCCTGCAGGCCGACATATTGCCGTTCCTGCGACGTCAGCAGGCGGATCGAGCGCACCCGCAGGTCGCGCAGGATCTGCGCGCCGACGCCGACTTCGCGCCAGCGCTCCTTGCGCTGCCGGGCCGAGAGATGCTTCTCCTCGCCATCGCCGGCGACCGAACCGTCGGGTCGGACCACGGCGGGATCGCGGATCATGACGAAGACGCCTCGATCGGCCGTCCCGACCTTCCGGAGCGTCGTCTCCAGCCAGCTCTTCGAATCCGGCCCGCGCGACACAAGATCGCTGATCGGGTTGGCGCGGTGGATGCGCACCAGCACGTCGTTCTGCTCGGCAACATCGCCAAAGACGATAGCGAGATGCTGCAGTGGATCGAACGGCGTTTCATAGACATAGGCCATGGCGGTGCGCCCACCGACCGGCGTCTCGAACCGGTCGACTTCCTTGATGAAGCTTTCCGTCCGCGCCCGATAGGCGATCAGATCCTCGATCGAGACGATCTTGAGGCCATGCTCCCTGGCGAACTCGATCAATTCCGGTAGCCGCTTCACCGTGCCGTCGTCATTGACCACTTCGGCGAGCACGCCGGCGGGCTCCAGACCTGCGAGCCGGGCTAGGTCGATCGCCGCTTCAGTATGGCCGGAGCGGATCAACACGCCGCCGTCGCGCGCGATCAGCGGGAAAATGTGGCCGGGGCGCAGGAAGTCGGCGGCGGTGCAATTGTCGTTGGAGAGCGCCTGGATGGTGTTCGCCCGCTCCTCCGCCGAAATGCCCGTTGTCAGGCCGACCTTGTAATCGACGGTAACGGTGAAGGCGGTGCGCATCGGATCGCGATTATTGGCGACCATGGGCGGTAGGTGCAGCTGCTCGGCGCGCTCGCCCGTCACCGGCACGCAGAGGATGCCGCTCGTGTGTCGGATCATGAAGGCGACCTTCTCGGCCGTCGCCTTCGACGCCGCCATGATCAGATCGCCTTCGTTCTCGCGATCGGTGTCATCGACCACCACGACCAGTTCGCCGGCCGCGATCGCGGCAATGGCTTCTTCGACGCTGTTCAAGGACATGGCGCGTTCCATCGATGCATAAGTTCGGTTGGCTTCCTTATAGGCGATCGGTGCTGGCACGCCAGAGCAGGCCCTTCTCAAAATCGGTTGTGCGAGAGGTTTGCTTTGCTTACCACTAGCGACCGTCGGGAGGCCGCGTGCGCAAGGCATGCCATCTGAAAGAATGGGACAATGGTGGATACGACTAGGTTTGCAGGGCGAGGAGCCATCATCACGGGCGGTGCTTCGGGCATTGGTCTGCGGACGGCGGAGCGCATCGTCTCCGAGGGGGGAACAGTCTGTCTCTGGGATGTGGACGCTGCCCGCATCGGTGCCGCCAAGGAAAAGCTCGGCCCGAACGCCCATGGCGTTGCGCTCGACATCTCCCAGCCCGAGGCCGTCGAAGCCGCCGCGGCAGAGGCCGAGGGCCATCTCGGTAAGATCGACATCCTCATCTGCTCGGCTGGCGTCGCCGGCAAGAACGCCCTGGTCGTCGACTATCCGATCGAGGAATGGCAGCGCGTCTTCGCCATCAATGTCCACGGCCTCTTCTACTGCAACCGTTTTGTCGCGCCCTATCTGAAGAAGAACGGCTATGGGCGCATCGTCAACGTCGCCTCGATCGCCGGCAAGGAAGGCAACCCAACGGCTTCCGCCTATTCGGCGGCCAAGGCGGCCGTGATCGGCCTTACCAAATCGCTCGGCAAGGAACTCGCCAAGGACAACATCACGGTCAACGCGATCACGCCCGCCACGGTCGACACCCCTATCCTCGCCCAGGTCAGCCAGGCCCATATCGACTACATGCTGTCGAAGATCCCGATGGGGCGCTTCGGTACGGTCGACGAGATCGCCTCGATCATCACCTGGCTCGCCAGCCCCGAATGCTCGTTCACGACCGGCGCGGTGTTTGATGTTTCGGGTGGCCGCGCGACATATTGAGATCTGAAAGGTCTCGACTCTTCGCCCCCTCCCCAACCTTCCCCCGCTGCGCGGGAGAGGGAGCAGGCCGGCGGAGTTCAGGGGTTTCGCCCTCAGTGATTGTCGTTCCCTCTCCCGCGCAGCGGGGGAGGGCTAGGGAGGGGGCCAGCCGCCGCAGGCGTCGATAGCCCCTACTCCTTTGAGACCCCCAGCGCCTTCTTCCCCGAGAACACCGCCTCGGCGCCGAGCGATTCCTCGATCCGCAGCATCTCATTCCATTTCGCCATGCGTTCGGAGCGCGAGAACGAACCGACCTTGAACTGTCCGGCATCCCAGCCGACAGCGAGATGGCAGATGGTAACGTCCTCCGTCTCGCCCGAACGCGCCGAGACGATGGTGCCGAAGCCGGCCGCCTTGCCGGCGTCGAGGGCCGCCTTCGTCTCGGTCAGCGTGCCGGCCTGGTTTGGCTTAACCAGCACGGCCGTGGCGGAGCGCTTCTGCGCCGCTTTCTCGACGCGGGCAGCATTGGTCACGAGGAAATCGTCGCCGATCACCTGACAGCTCGCACCGAAGCGGCGGGTGAATTCGATGAAGCCCGCCTCGTCATCCTCGGCCAGAGGATCCTCGACCGAAAGGATCGGATAGGTCGCGAGCCAGCGGCCGAGCAGGTCGATCATCCCCTCGGTGTCGAGTTCGCTGTCATCGAGCGTCAGGCGGTACCTGCCGTTCCGGCCGAACTCGGAGGCGGCGACATCCAGCGAGATTCCGATATCGGGCCCCGGCGTGAAACCGGCGTCGGCGATCGCGGCGACGAGTTCGTCCAGCGCCTCCTCATTGGAGCCGAAGGCCGGCCAATAGCCGCCCTCGTCGGCAACGCCCTGCAATTTTCCGGCTTTCTTCATCCGGAGCCCGGCGGCGCGATACACTTCCGCCGTCCAGTCGAGCGCCTGGGCGAAGGACGAGGCTCCCGGCGCCATCACCATGAAATCTTGGATGTCGACGCGCCGTGCCGCATGCGCGCCGCCGCCGAAGATCTGGATTTCCGGCACGGGGATGCGGATCGCGCCTCCACCGGAAAGGTAGCGCCAGAGCGGCTCCCCGGCCTCTGCCGCTGCCGCATGGGCCAGCGCCATCGAGGTGGCGATCATGGCGTTGCCACCGAGCCGGGCCTTGTTCGGCGTTCCGTCGAGCGCGATCAGCGCCGCGTCGATGCCGGCCTGGTCGCGGGGATCGCGACCCTTCAGCAGGGCCGCGATCTCGCCATTCACGGATCGAACCGCGCGGGTCAAGTCGTAGCCGCCAAAGGCTGTTCCGCCATCGCGAAGGTCGACGGCCTCGCCGCTGCCCATCGAAGCGCCGGCCGGCGCGATGGCGCGGCCGATGGCGCCGGAGGCGAGGCGGATCTCGGCCTCGACGGTCGGCCGGCCGCGCGAATCCCAGACGCGCCGGCCGATCACGGTGGCGATTTCACTTGTCGTCATGCGGTGAGTTCCGTGTTCCAGATCGTGCGGATCGCCGAAAGGCGCGTCGGCGGGTTCATGAGAAGACGGCGCGCCGTCCGCCGGACCTTCTCCCGGTCCGATTCCTCGGTCACATATTCGACAGGCGATTTGCCGTCGACGCGGGCGAGAAAGAGCCCGGGCAGCAGCCGCGCGGCGCGTGCTTCGAGCGAGTCGACACTCTCCCAGCGGACGGCGCCGAGATAGGCGGCGGCGAGCCCATCATAGCTGGCGAGGAAGTTCTCGCGCGCTGCCGGGACCCAGAGACACTTCAGCAGCATGTGATTGAGGCAGAAGGCGATGTCGAAGGCCGGGTCGCCATACCAGGCGCACTCGGCGTCGAGCAGCACCGGCCCCTGTGGGCCAACCAGTATGTTCTTGGGCGAGATGTCGCCATGGACTAGAGCCTTGCGGCTTGCCAGCGTCTGCGCCACCAGGGCATGCAGCGCCGGGGCGAGATCGGGGTGGGCCTCGGCGGCGGCGTTCAGATAGGGATCGAGCCGCAGCGCGCTGAAGGTCTCGTTCGAACCGAACCGGCCCGCCTCGTCCGCTCTTCCAGCCGTGCCGCCATGGATCGCGGCAAGCGTTGTCCCGACCTTCGCGGCGAAAGTGGGGTCGGCCCGGCCAGCTCTAAGCTCGGCCTTCCAAACCGGATGATCGTCCGGATCGAGATAGTCCATGGCGAAGGCGCCGACCTCGGTATCATGGGCGAGGATTTTCGGCACGGCATCCGGGACGATCGCGCTGGCCGTTCGCAGCCATTCGACCTCATTGGCGTTGCGCGACACCGGCGCCCGCCAGTCGCGCGCTACCTTCAGCTTGGCGAGCGCCCGCTTGACGGCGAAACGCCGGCCGCCGGCCTCGACGCGCCAGATATCGGAAGCGACACCGCCGGTCAGCGGCTCGGCGCGGACCGAGGCGCGATCCGGCGCGAGGCCCTCCCGGACCAGCCAATCCTCCAGCGCCGGATCCAGATCCGTCACTCTCTCCCTCCCCATATTTCTTGATCGAAGCCTGCGCGAAAGCGTTGGACAGCGGCTTCGTCCGGTCTATGCCTATCCCCCGATCGATAATCATCGGAGAGGAAAAGTCCATGGAGCAGTGCTGGCGCTGGTTTGGCCCGGAAGACGCGGTCACGCTGGATCATGTGAAGCAGGCGGGGGCGACGGGTATCGTCACGGCGCTGCATCACATCTATGACGGCCGGGCCTGGACCCTCGACGACGTGCTGGCGAGGAAGGCGATCATCGAGGCTGCCGGCCTCCGTTGGAGCGTCTGCGAATCAATCCCCGTTCCCTCCGAGATCAAGCTCCGAAACGGCGCCTATCGCGAAAAGATCGACGCCTGGAAGGGCAGCCTCGTCAGCCTGGCGCAAGGTGGCATCGACACGATCTGCTACAATTTCATGCCTGTCGTCGACTGGACGCGTACCAATCTGATGTGGAAGCGCCCCACGGGCGGCTATGCGCTGCGCTTCGACATGGTCGATTTCGTCACCTATGACGTCCACATCCTGAAGCGTCCGAACGCTGCCGCGTCCTATTCCGACGATCTGCTGAAGGCGGCCAGCACCCGCGCCGCCTCGATCAGCACCGATGAAGAGGACCGCCTGGAGAAGAACATCATCGCCGGCCTACCGGGCGGCGAGGATTCCTTCACTCGCGAGGGCATCGCCCGCCAGATCGCCCGCTTCGACGGGCTCGGTCACGCCGAGATGCAGGAGCATCTGATCGAGTTCGTGAAGGAAATCGCGCCGCTCGCCGAAGAACTCGGCGTTCGCCTCGGCATCCATGCCGACGATCCGCCCTTCTCGCTGTTCGGCCTGCCGCGCGTCGTCTCTACCGCCGCGGATGCCCGCCACCTGCTCTCAACGGTCGATATTCCCGCCAACGGCCTGACGCTCTGCGCCGGTTCCTATGGCGCGCGTCCCGACAACGACCTGCCGGCCATGGCCGAGGAATTCGGCCCGCGCGTCCATTTTGTGCATCTGCGCAATGTGACGCGCGAGGCCGATGGGTCCTTCTTCGAGGACGATCACCTCGCCGGCGGCACCAACATGGTCGACCTGATCGTCGCGCTGACCCGCGAGGAACGGCGTCGCAAGGCCGAGGGCCGCACCGACACGGCGATCCCGATGCGCCCCGACCACGGTCATCTCCTCGTCGACGACATCGACAAGGTCGAGAAGGGCATGCGCGTCAATCCGGGCTATTCCTGCATCGGCCGCCTCAAGGGCCTCGCGGAACTGCGCGGCGTCATGCAGGCGGTGGAGCAACTGGTTCCGGCGTGAGGCTGCTTCTTCTTCCTCCCCCTTGTGGGGAGGATCGAGGAGGGGTACTGGCGCCGATTTTGGGGATTGGCGAGCAGCGGGCGCGCAAGCCGTCTTAGAGAACTCGCCGTTACCCCCTCCCTAACCCTCCCCGCAAAGGGGGAGGGAATCCGCGCCAATGCCCAAATCCCGCTCGGTCTGCCCCATCCAGTCGCCCGGCGAAGAATTGGCTTTTATATGACAGAGCTCCGTGGGACGCATCGGGACCGCCGACACCGGCTTCGCCGATTAGCGATTCTCCATGGCCCTCGAAATCCTGTTCCATGTCGGCAATGCGATCACGCTCATTGCCTTCCTCTTCCGCGACCAGATCCAGCTTCGGGCGCTAATGGTGCTGAGCATGGCACTGCAGGCGCTTTATTATACGTGGCTGCCGGGCGGGCCCTTGTTCGATCCGCTGCTCTGGAAGCTGCTGACCATCGCCCTCAACCTCGTGATGATCGTCATCATCATCCGCGATCGCTTCGGCTACGACATCGAAGCGGATCTCAGGCCGCTCCATGAGGCGATCCATGTGCTGAGCCCCGGCCAGTTCCGCCGCCTGATCAAGATCGCAGTGCGAGTCACGGGACCGAAGCCGATCCTGGTACGTGGAACCCGGCCGCAGGAGCTGTTCTATCTCGTCAAGGGAAGCGCCGACATCGCCAAGGACGGCAGGCACCTGACGGTGGGAGCCGGCGTCTTTCTGGGCGAGATCGCTTTCCTGTCTGGCGGGGAAGCAACCGCCGACGTCACCCTCAGCGCCGAGGCCGAGGCGCTGGCCTGGCCTGTTGCCGATCTCAAGTCGTTGATGTCCAAGATAGCTGACATCGATATCGGCATACGCGGCGTCCTCAGCCACGATCTCGCCGCCAAGACGGCGAGAAGCCATCTCCCCGTGCCGGAAGCCGCCGGCTGATCCGCGAAACCGCGATCAGTTGACGGCGAGGCTCTCGCCGGCCAGCGTCGCTGCCTGCCCCACCCATTTGTCGCGCGCGGCCCGGCCCTTGAAGGCAAGGCGCGAGTCGAGTTCCGTCAATTGCGCGGCTGTCAGGGCGGCGAGCTGCCAGAAATGGAAGATGCCGATTGCGTTCAGCGTCGTCTCGAGCTTCGGACCGACGCCCGAAATCTGCTTCAGATCGTCGGCAACGCCGTCCGGCGCCGAGAGCAGGATTGCGTCGAGCCTCTCCGCCTTTGCCTTGCGCGAGGGGCGCTTCGCCGGGACCTTGGTCGCCGCCGGCTCGGCGGATACCGTCGGCATGGCTGACTCGATGGGTGCCGACGGCTCGGCCGGCGCAACGATCTCCGGCTCGATCTTCGCCAAGGGCGGCTCGCTGGCCACGCGCGGGCGATTATGCGTCAGCACGAAGTCGGCGATGCGCGGCGCTACCTCGGCACGGAAGCGCGATCCGTTGAAGACGCCGTAATGTCCGACCTTGGGCTGCATGTAATGCGCCCGCATGTCGGCTGGAATATTGATGCACAGATGTTGTGCCGCCTCGGTCTGGCCGACGCCGGAAATGTCGTCGTTCTCACCCTCGACCGTGAGGAGCGCGACGTTGCGGATGGCCGTCAGGTCGACTAGCAGATCGCGATGCATCATCTCGCCCTTCGGTAGGGCATGACGAATGAAGACGGTATCGACCGTCTGCAAGTAGAATTCCGCCGTCAAATCCATCACCGAAAGATATTCGTCGTAGAATTCGGTGTGTTTCGTCTGCGAATCGCCATCGCCTTCGACGAGGTGCTGGAAAAATTTCTTGTGCGCCGAGACGTGACGATCGAGATTCATGCCCATGAAGCCGGAAAGCTGCAGGAATCCGGGATAGACCTCGCGCATGAACCCCTGATGCGGGAACGGCACTTGCATGATGGTCTTTTCGCGGAACCAGTCGATCGCCTTGCCCTCGGCCATCTTGTTGACCTTGGTCGGGTTGACCCGCGTATCGATCGGCCCGCCCATCAGCGTCATGGTGCGTGGCAGGTCACTCTCGCCCCGCGACTCCATCACGGCAACGGCGGCCAGGACGGGCACGGCCGGCTGGCAGACCGCTACGATGTGAACGTCGCCGCCGAGGGCGTGCTGTATCTCGATGAGATAATCGATGTAATCGTCGAGATCGAAATGACCGTCGGAAAGTGGAACAGCCCGAGCATCAACCCAGTCGGTGATATAGACCTCATGCCTCGGCAGCATCGCCTCGACTGTCCCGCGCAGGAGTGTTGCATAGTGCCCCGACATCGGCGCGACGATCAGTAGCTTGGGGTCCTTGCGCGGCCGCTCGAGAGCGCGCTCGAAATGGATCAGCCGGCAGAAGGGCCGTTCCCACACGACCTTCTCGGTGACGGCGACACGCGTTCCGCTGACCAAAGTCGTCGGGAGATCGAAGCTCGGCTTGCCGTAGCGGCGCGTGATGCGCTCGAAGACTTCGAGGCCGGCCGACCAGTTCTTGCCGAGTGCGGTCTGCCCGAACGGATTGAACGGATTGCGCAGCGCCAGCTTCATCGCGTCCGCCGCCGCTCGCATCGGCGACAACGCGGCATGCTGGAGTTCGTAGAGCTGATAATAGGACAGGGGACCCATTCAATCGTCCTTTTCAGGCCACGAGGCCGACAAACGTCACAGTCCCACCGGACCGCGCTACCGACCGGCCTTGTGCATCGCAGCATGTAAGGACGAATTTAGCGACGATGCAAGCCGGGAAAGACGTTTATACTTGCCACCGACCGGGCTGGGACAGGGAATCGCTCGGTGAGCCGGCTTTGGCGCGCTCGAGCATGGGGAGTTGATTTGTTGCAGGCCTCGATGCCGACACAGCGCCCGAATGCGCCGCGTCTGAAGCTCGACACGCTTGTGCGCCTGCGCTGGATGGCCGTTGCGGGCCAGACAGTCGCCGTGGTGCTGGTCAGCTTCTGGTTTGGCTTCGCGATGCCGATCGGACTCTGTCTTGCCGCCATTGCGCTTTCGGCCTGGCTGAACCTCTTCCTCAAGGTGCGGTATCCCTCGTCCCTGCGCCTGCGCGGCCAGACGGCCGTTCTTTTGCTCGCCTATGATCTGCTGCAGCTCTCGGCGCTTCTCTATCTGACCGGCGGGTTGCAGAATCCGTTCTCGATCCTGATCCTCGTCCCGGTCATGGTTTCGGCGACGGCGCTCTCGCCGCATCTGACCGTATCGCTCGGCTGCCTCGCCATTGCCGCTGTATCCGTCCTCGCCCTTTGGCACCTGCCACTGCCCTGGCATGCCGCGGAGCCGATCGTGCTGCCGATGCTCTACATATCGGGCGTGTGGATGGCGCTGGTCTCGGCGGTATTGTTCATGGGGGTCTATGCCTTCCGCGTCGCGGAGGAATCGCGCCAGCTCGCCGATGCTCTGGCGGCGACCGAACTCGTTCTCGCCCGCGAGCAGCATCTCTCCGCGCTCGACGGGCTGGCCGCCGCTGCCGCCCACGAACTGGGAACGCCGCTCGCCACCATTGCCCTCGTCTCCAAGGAACTGGAGCGCGAACTACCGAAGGACAGTCCCTATGCCGAGGATGTTGCGCTGTTGCGAAGCCAGTCGCAGCGCTGCCGCGACATTCTGGGCAAGCTGACCTCGCTTTCGACACAGACCGACAAGATGCTCGATCGCTTCCCGATCAGCCATCTGCTCGCCGAGGTCACGGAGCCGCACCAGGGCGCCGGGGTGGAAATCGATGTCGATCTTTCGGGCTCCGGTCCGGAGCCGGTAGGGCGTCGCAATCCGGCCGTTCTCTACGGTGTCGGAAATCTGCTGGAGAATGCCGTCGATTTCGCCAATTCCAAGGTCGAGATCGTGGCGAAATGGGACGAGACAAGCGTTTCGCTCGTTATCGCGGATGACGGCCCCGGCTTTGCGCCTGACGTCATCGATCACATTGGCGAGCCCTATGTGACGACGCGCAGCCGCAATGACGATGCCGGCGAGGATCACGAGGCCGGCGGCCTCGGCCTCGGCTTCTTCATCGCGAAAACGCTTCTTGAGCGCTCGCAGGCGCGGGTGGAGCTCTCGAACCGGGCGGCGCCCGCACATGGCGCCGTGGTTCGCATCCTCTGGCCGCGTGAAGCCATGGATCGAAACCGGGATGATTCTCCCGGACAACCGGGCTATCTTGATGCTCCCCATAAAGCCAGGAGCGAACCGTCGAAGCCGCCGGCACCCGCCATTTTTCGAACTTGATCGTCAGGTTGGGCTTGGCGAGCCGACACTGCCTTCCTATAACCCGCATGGGATGGAACAAGAAAAGTCGGGGGGATGAAGGCAAGATCCGATGACGGACATAGAAGCTGCCGGCCTGTCCGGTGCCGATACCTCTCTCATTATCGTCGATGACGACAAGGCTTTTTTGCAACGTCTTGCCCGCGCCATGGAATCGCGTGGTTTCATCGTCGATACGGCCGACAGCGTCGCGGAGGGCATGCGGAAAGTCGACCATAATCCGCCAGCCTTCGCCGTCGTCGATATGCGTCTCGAAGATGGCAATGGGCTCGACGTTATCGAATTGATCCGCCGCCGCCGGCCGGAATCGCGCATGGTTGTCCTCACCGGCTATGGCAATATCGCGACGGCGGTCACGGCGGTGAAGCTCGGCGCCGTCGATTATCTGGCGAAGCCCGCCGACGCGGACGAAGTGTTCCTCGCGCTCACCCGCGATCCGACCGAGAAAGCGACGCCGCCGGACAATCCGATGTCGGCCGATCGCGTCCGCTGGGAGCACATCCAGAGGGTCTACGAGCTTTGCGAGCGGAACGTCTCGGAAACAGCGCGCCGGCTCAACATGCACCGCCGCACGCTGCAACGAATCCTGGCGAAGCGCGCACCGCGCTGAACGGCGGGAGCTTCAGATCTCGGAGAAGCCGGCTTCCGGGTCGAACAGCCGATGTAGCCGGTGCGCCGCGGCCTGTCCGAAACGGATGGTCACGGCTTTGCGCCGCGCCGCCGGGAGCACGCAGACCGGCGCCTCCCTGAGGATCTCGGCGCCGTAGCCATCGGCGAGAATAAGGCCCGCTTCTTCGGGGAAGATCGCGGCAGGCACGCCGCCATGGCTGGCGAAGTAAAGCCGGTCGCAAAACGGCCCATAGTCGAACCATTTGGTATCGGCGCGGAAATCCTCGATCGACGACTTGATCTCGACGATCACGATCTCGCCGCCCGGCCCAAGCGCCACAATGTCCGCTCGCCGGCCGGTGGCCAGAACGAGTTCGCTCACCACCGCATAGCCGCGGCTGCGGAACAGGCGGCCGACCCCGCGCTGCAAGGCGAGGGCGGTATCGGATTGCCGGCCGTCGCGGGGGAGGGCACTGGGATTGGGGTAAAGCATGAACGGATCATGCCACGACGCGGCGCCTGCGAGAAGATGGATGTTGAGGTCTGGCGACTTTCAGCGCCAGCGATTGTGCAGCCACAGCCACTGATCGGGATGTTCCCGCACCCATCCTTCCACGACGGCCATGACGGCGGCGGTTCCTGCCGTGACGTCGATCAACCCTTCCAAATCGCGCGGCATGTCGAGGGGCGGGGTCAGTTCGACGCGGAAGCGTCCATTGGGGAGGCGGATCGAACGGGCGCCATGCACCGGGCAGTCATAGTGGCGCGCCAGGCGGGCGACGAGCGGATTGGCCGCGACCGGCCGTCCGAAGAAGGGGACCCGTGGACCCGCCGAATGGTGCTGGTCGGTCAGGATGCCGAGATGCTCGCCGCGATCGAGCGAGGCGCCGACCTCGAAGGTGGCGCCACGCGAGGACGAGACGAGACGCCCCATCAGCCGCGCACGCTCGTCGAGCAGGTCCTCGGCGATGCGGTTGTTGCGCGGGGCGCGAAACAGTGAGACCAGCGGCAGGCCGAACTTCGCCGCGACGACCGCCAGGATCTCCCAATTGGCGAGATGGGCAGAAAAGATGATCGCCGGCTTGCCGTCGTCGCGCAGGGACTCGAAATACTCGATGCCTTTGACGTCGATACGGCCCTCGCCGGGGCGCTCCGGGTCAAAGTCGACCAACTGGTCCAAGAACACATACTCGACGGCCGTGTGCCCTAGCCCGCGCCAGACGCCGTCGAGGATCGCCTTTCGCTCCGCCTCGCTCTTTTCCGGAAAGGCCGCGCCGATATTGGCGAGCGCGAGCTTCGATTCCGGCACCAGAGGCGCGATGAAACGGGTGATCCGCTCCGCCCAGCGGCCAGCTCGCGGAAGGCCGAGCCGGCGGATGCCGGCAATGACATTGCGCACCGAAAAGGCGATCGCGGCATTCGCCGGACGGCTACGGCTAACCTTGCGGAAAAACGCTTTGAAAGGACGTTTGCGGCTACCGCCCGACATGTCGATGCGTCAGAGCGTCATGATGATCTTGCCGAAGACCTGCCGTTGCTCGATCCGGTCGAGCGCCATGTCGATGTCCTCGATCGCGATCACGCTGTCGATGACCGGCGAGACGACGCCCGATCCGATCTTGCCGAGCGCATGGCTGATATTCTCGATGCGGCAGCCGAAGGAGCCCATGAGCCGCAATTGCTGCTGATAGAGCTGGAAGAGATTGATTTCGGTCGAGATGCCGGTGGTCGAGCCGCAGGTGACCAGCGTGCCGCCCCGACGCAGGGAAAACATGCTGCCGGCCCAGGTGTCGACCCCGACATGCTCGAAGACGACATCGACGCCGCGCTTCTTGGTCAGCTTGCGCACCACGCCTTCAAAGCGCTCTTCCCGGTAGTTGATGACGTGGTGAGCGCCAAGCGCCAGTGCCTTCTCCGCCTTTTCCGGGCTTCCGACGGTGGTGATGATGGTTGCGCCGGCCGCCTTGGCAAGCTGGATCGCGGCGGTGCCGATGCCGCTGCCTCCCGCCTGGATCAGGATCGTCTGGCCGGCTTCGAGCTTCGCGTTGTCAAAAAGCATATGCTCGACGGTGCCATAGGTGACCGGCGTGCAGGCCGCGTCGCGTACGGTGACGCCTTCCGGCGCCGGAACCACGAGCCGGGCCTTCATCGTCACATAGTCGCAGGCGAGGCCGTCAATATGGAAGCCGCGCACGCCCGCGACGTTCTCGCAGAGATTGTCCTTGCCCGCATGGCAGGCCGGGCACATGCCGCAGGTCTCGGCACCATAGATCGCGACCCGCTGGCCGACGACAAGCCCCTCGACGCCGGCGCCCACCGATTCGATCGTTCCCGCCGCTTCGGCACCGATCGTCAGCGGCAGCTTTCGCTTGGCAAAGGCCATGCCGCGCCAGCCCCAGACGTCGATATGGTTGAGGGCGACCGCACCGACCGCCACCCGCACCTCGCCCGCGCCCGGAGGCGGTGCCATCGGCACCTCGACAATCGAGAGCTTCCGGTCGGCGAGCAGTTGCAGGGCGCGCATTCTTTTGATTTCCATCCGTCGAAACAGGCGCCCTGCTTAGCGGTTCGCGCCCAAAGATGCCAGAGCCCCGCGTCGGCCGGCCTTCAGGCGGGCTCAGCCGCGATGAGCAGGCACGCGTTCTGGCCGCCGAAGCCGAAGGAATTGGAGAGGACGAGCGACACTGGCGCGCTACGGGCCACGTTCGGGACGACGTCCAGATGGATCGACGGATCGGGCATATGAGAATTGATGGTCGGAGGAATGACGCCTTCCAGAATCGTCTTGATCGAGAACACGGCCTCAATGGCGCCGGCGGCGGTCAGCGTATGGCCGATCATCGATTTGTTGGAGGAGGCTGGGATATTGGTGACGCGCTCGCCAAACACGGCTTCGAGCGACAGCGCCTCCATCTTGTCGTTCTCGGGCGTGCCGGTGCCATGGGCGTTGATGTAGTCGACATCGTCGATCCCGGCGCCGCCATCGTCGAGCGCCTGGCGAATGGCCGCGATGACCGGCGAACCATCGGGGGTGGAGCGGGTGCGGTGGAAATCATCCGCCTTCTCGGCGATGCCGCGAATGACACCGAGGATCTTGGCGCCCCGGGCTTTGGCCGCGTCATAATCCTCCAGCACCAGAGCGCCCGCGCCCTCGGCCATGACGAAGCCGTCGCGGTTCTTCGAGAACGGCCGCGATGCCGCGGTCGGGTCCTCGTTCGCGGTGGAAAGCGCCGAAAGAAGCTGGAAGCGGATCAGGCCCTCGATATGGATCGAACCGTCCGTCCCGATGACCAGCGCCGCGTCAGTATCGCCGCGACGGACGGCCTCGACGCCGAGCTGAATGGCCGAAGCCCCCGAAGCACAGGCGGTCGACAGCGAAATCGGCGCGCCGCGCGTGCCGAAGGCATCGGCAATGCGGTCGGCCACGCAGGCATAAAGGGCAAACTCGTAGGCGTCTGGATCATTGAGCTTCAGCGCGCGACCGATCATCCGGTCATAGGCGTCGCCCTCTTCCGGGCCGGTGCCGACATAAAGATCGCGTCGCGCCGGCCATTCCAGCTCGACGGGCGGGACGGCCATGAAAAGCATGCCGGGAAAATCGCCGGGCGTGCCGAGGTTCGATTGCGTGATCGCCTCGTCGGCGGCCAGATGCGCCAGACGTTCGCTCAGCACCGGCGAGCGCACTTCCTCGGGGAAGAGAAAGTCGACCGTGCCGGCGATCGTGGTGCGCAGATGGTCGGTCGGGAAACGCGTGATCCGATGAATGCCGGACCGGCCCGCCGTCAGGGCGGCCCAATTATCGTCAATGCCCTGGCCGAGCGAGGATACGATCCCTATCCCGGTCACGGCGACGACCGGCCTTCCGAGATGATCCCGCGTGCGGCCCATGACCTGCTCCTTCAATCGATCGCTTCGACCAGCGCCATGCCTTCGCCGCGCCAGAATCCCCAGGACGTCGCCAGGATCTGTCGTGGCGTGCCAGCAACGGGACGCTCGAAGCCCCCGCCATCTCTGGGAAGATAGAAACCGCCCCGCTGTACCGCCAGAGCCGCCAGTGCAACTTGCGCCGGAAATGCCGTCTCGAGGCTGTTGCCGATCCAGCTTTGCGAGGCCCGGACCGGGCCGATGCGGCGCTCTGTCGCGAGGCGCTCATAGAGCCCGCGTTCTTCAAGCGTCGCCGCGGCGAGGCCGCTCGCTCCCGAAATCACGCCGACGGGTTCTGCCGCAAAGCCCGGCTCCAGCTTCTCGAACTGGCGCAGCGCAGCTGCCGCGGCTTCGCCCGGCCGACGCCGGCTGCGATCCGACAGCACGGAGGCGAGGCGGGCATAGGCCTTAGCACCGCGTGCCTCGCCATGAGCGCGCGATTCAAGCACCAGAAAGGCCCCGACGGAGCCGGTGATTGTCCCGCCATCGCCCTGGGCGGCGCGCTCCCAGACGGGGACGTCGGCCCCTTCCCAGAGCACTCTTCCGAGCGCCAGGCTCAGGAGCATGTCCTTGCGCTCGGCGTTATAGGCGCCGCCGACGATGAAGAGATCGCCCTGGCCCGCGCGAATCCGGCGCGCCGCCACTTCGACGGCGCCGATGCCGGCAATCTCTTCGCCCATGAAGGTGCGCGACGAGCCCGTGACCTTGTGGACGATGGAGATGTTGCCGGCGAGGAGATTGGAAAGCTGGGCGAGAAACAGCGTGGGACGAAGGTCGTTGGCGAGCCGTTCGTTCAAAAAGGCCTCGGGAGCCCCGCCGTCCAGCCC
Organism: Kaistia algarum; assembly: GCF_026343945.1. Classification (NCBI taxonomy): domain Bacteria; kingdom Pseudomonadati; phylum Pseudomonadota; class Alphaproteobacteria; order Hyphomicrobiales; family Kaistiaceae; genus Kaistia; species Kaistia algarum. The sequence goes on along the minus strand of NZ_JAPKNJ010000001.1, from coordinate 1,698,293 downwards.
GGCCAGAATTTGTCCGTCGACCTCAAGATCGCGCTCTCCGCCACCGGCGGCCACGATCATGTCCATGTGCGAGAGGCGCGGCAGGTCGCCCTTGAGGCCGGCATCGTCCAGAGCCAGACCAGCGGCGTAGGTGCCGAGGCGCTGCCACGTCTCCATCTGGCGCTGGTCGGCCTTGCGCGGTATCTGCCGGTCGAGTTCCAGAGGCACCATGGGGTAGACGGGAAATGGCTGGAAGCGCTCCAGATCCGCCGCCGTCGGCCGGGGTTCGCCCTCCGCCATGACGCGCCAATGCGCGTCCACACCCTCGCCGAGCGAAGAAATGAGGCCGATGCCGGTGATCCAGATGTCGTTATCGGCCGCAGCGGTCATCACGTTCTCTCAACAGCCGAAAGTCCGATGGACTCGGCGCGCTCGCGGATCATGCCCTCAAGCTCGGGAGCCGGAAAATCCATGATGCGCAGCGTCAGTTCGGCGTCGCAGACCGGACCATTCTGCTCGATCCGAGCCTGCGTGACGCTGTAGCCGGACCCGTCATGAACGAGGTCCGCATAGACGTCCAGCTCGCTGCCGGGCTCGATGAACTTGCGGAACTTCGCCTTCTTGACGCCGGCGAAGAACGGCATCCGACTGAGCCCGTTCATGCCAAGGATCAGATAGCCCGAGGCCTGCGCCATGGTCTCGATCAGAAGCACGCCGGGCAGGATCGGGTAGCCCGGGAAATGCCCCTCGAAAATGGGGCTGGTTAAAGGCACGTATGCCTTGGCGTGGATCTGGCCGGTCGACGCGTCGAAGGACACGACGCTGTCGATCATCTGGAAATATTCGAGCCGCATGGCCGTTCAAACGCCGTTCGTCACGCGTTCTTCTTCGCGACCAGTTCGTCGATATGGGCGCAAAGGTTCTTGAGGACGAAATATTCCTCGACCGTTGCCTTGCCAGCGTTGACTTCCTGCGTCCACTGCTCGAGCGGAATCTTGATTCCGAACTTCTTGTCGAGCGCGAAGACGATATCGAGGAAGTCCAGGCTGTCGATGCCGAGATCATCGATCGCGTGCATCTCCGGCGTGATCTTCTCCCGCGGGATTTCGCTGGTTTCGGAGATTACATCTGCAACGATGTCGAATGTTGAAGACATGACGATCACGTAATCCTATCTTGAACCGGTGGTCGAGGTGTGGCTCCCCGGAGCCGCGTCGACAGCAGAGGCTATCGGGCCAATCGGCCGAGAGACTCACCGGGAATGTGAAAACTGCCCCCGTCCTGATACATTGTACAAACTCGAAATACCAGCCTGCCCGGGATCAGGATTCAACGGGCACGACATCGACGGCGACATCGAGCGTGTGATCGCCCGAGGTCACGATAACGCCGTCCACCGGAGCGGCGTCCGCATAGTCCCGGCCAATCGCCAGGACGAGATGGTCATTCTCCGCAATCACGCCGTTCGTGGGATCGAAGCCGATCCAGCCCGCATCGCGCCCGCACCACACCGCAACCCACGCGTGGGTCGCATCGGCGCCTTCGAGGCGCGGCCGTCCCGGCGGCGGCTCGGTGCGCAGGAAGCCGCTGACATAGGCCGCCGGCAGGCCCATCGTGCGCAATCCGGCAATCATGATATGGGCAAAGTCCTGGCAGACTCCGGCGCGCTGTTCGAAAGCCTCGGCAGGTAGCGTGGTGACGTCCGTCGCCTCGGAATCGTAGCGGAACTCATCCTTGATCCGCCGCGTCAGATCGAACGCCCCCTCTAGGACCGGCCGGCCCTCTGGAAAGCTGGCCGCGGCATATTCCCCGATTTCGGTGTTGATGGCGATGAGGCGGCTGGGAAAGAGGAACTGGACCGGCGAGCGCGGCCCGAGATCGGGTTCGGTCAGGGCGAGCCGTCGCACCGTCTCGAAGCGCGGCGTCGAGGCTGCCTCCGGCAAGGCGGGCGTATCGACGAGGACGCGGGCCCGCGTCTCCAGTCTCAATTCATCGTGAGGAAAGGCGAAGGCGACGGTGGTGATGCGGTTGCCGAAAAAATCGAAGGCGTCGTCACGCTCGGTCGGTGCGGGACGGATCGACAGGTCGGAGGCGATGACGCGCTGGCCCGGCCGATCGACGGGGAGAAGGCGCAGCGCCTGACGCGCGAAGGGGACGGGCAGGGCATAGCTGTAATGGGTGACCTGCCGGATGTCATAAAGCACGATCAGTCACTGGCCTCGGCACGGTCGGACGCCGTGCGATGGGTGAAATAGGCGAGCGCGATCTCGTCCGAGATTTGCATCAGGCTCTTTTCGTGGGCGAACACGCTATTGGCGTCGAGCTTTGCCGCATCGGCGGTCTCCAGCTCGGCGAAAAGTCGCGTCGCCAGGCGATCCGCCGGCGAGAGCAGGCCTCCCGGGGCATGAGCGGGCAGCTCAGCGAGCGCCTGCCGGATGCGGGCTGCCTGGAAGGCAAGCGCGCGCGGATTGCCACTATCCAGCAGCACGAGGTCGAGCACGGGAATGCGCGCCGACTGCATGACATAGCGGATGCGGTAGGTGATCTGGCTGTCGGCGAGTTCCAACAGTGCGTCGAGTTCTCCCGAACGTGCGTCGAAGCCGCAATGGCGGGTGGCACGGGCGATGGCGAGGCCGCGGTCGATTCGGCGGCCGAGTTCCAGGAAGCGCCATCCATGCTGGCGCACCATGTTTTCCTGAGCGAGGCCGGAGAAGGCGGCGATCATGCGCAACGCGTCATTGGCCCGTTCGAGCATGTCGCTGCCGGTGCGGCCTTCGAGCGGCCGCGCCGTGAGAATTTCGAGATCTGCCACCGCGCGCCAAGCGTCTGGCGACAACCGGTCCCGGATGACGGACGCGGCGCGGCGGCAGGATTCCGCGAGACGGGGAACCGTGTTGAACGAGCCACGATCCGTGAGGGCGGCATAGGCCAGCGCCGGCGGCTGCGTCGGCCCTTTTTCGGACATCGCCGCCCCGGAGGAGACGAGCGTCGCAACGAGCCGGTTCATCACCGAGGATCCGGTACCCTCGGCATCGACCAGCCGACCGGCGATGGCGCGCACGATCCGAAGCGCCGCCTCGGTCCGTTCGACATAGCGCCCGAGCCAGAAAAGGTTCTCGCCGGCCCGACTCGGCAGCGTCGTCGTCGTGCGCCGGAGGGCCACCTTGTCGGGCGAGGAGAGCAGGGTGGTCTCCGCCACCGGCTGGTCGGAAAGCACCCAGACATCGGCCGAGACGCCGCCCTGCTGCAGCGTGACGGCGCGGGCGTCGGGGCGGTCCGAAATGCGGCAGAAGCCGCCGGGCATGACCGTCCAGCCGTCGCTCGATCGCGCCACATAGAGGCGCAGGATTGAGGGGCGTGGCTCCAGATGCGCGCCCTCGCCTTCGCCGCGCCAGACCGGCGTCGTCGAGAGCTTGACCACTTCCTGCCCGACATAATCCGATCCGCGCCGGCCGATGTCGTGGATCAGCTCGGCCTTCTGCTCGGGCGTCAGTTCGCCGCCAAGCACGGAGCCGCGCGAAAGAATGCCGGGCATGGTCGAGCCGAGCGCCGGCGCGATGACCATGCGGTCGAATTCCTCGACGACATGGTCGCGTTCCAGCGACTGGCCGCACCACCAGGTGGCGACGTTGGGCAGCAGCAGGCTTTCGCCCAGCACCCGGCGGCAGAGCCCCGGCAGAAAGCCGAGCATGGCGCGCGCCTCGACGACGCCGGAACCCAGCGCGTTGGCGATCGCGACGTTCCGGTGGCGCACGGCGCCGGCAAGGCCCGGAACACCCAGGCGCGAGGCGGGATTGAACTCCAGCGGATCGGTGAAATCCGCATCGAGGCGGCGCAGCAGCACATCGGCGCGCTTCAGCCCCGATATGGTGCGCATATAGACCGTGTTGTCGCGGACGGTCAGATCTCCGCCCTCGACGAGAACGAAGCCGAGATAACGCGCGAGATAGGCGTGCTCGAAATAGGTTTCGTTGAGCGGGCCGGGCGTCAGCAGCGCGACGCGCGTCTCCTCGTGCCGGTTCAGCGTGTTGAGGCCGGCCCGAAAGGATTGAAAGAAGCCGGCGAGCCTCTCGACGTTGAAATTGCGATAAATGTCGGGGAAGGCCTGCGACAGAGCGATGCGATTCTCCAGCGCATAGCCCGCGCCGGAAGGCGCCTGCGTGCGATCCGATAGCACCCACCACCGTCCATCCGGCCCGCGGCCGACATCGACCGCGTAGAAGCGCAAATGGTGATCGCCGACGGGGCGCGAGCCGACCAGCGGGCGCAGGAATTCCGGGCTTCCCGCCACGATCGCCGCTGGGAGGGCGCCGTCGCGTGCCAGCTTTCCCTCGTCATAGACATCGCCCAGGATCGCATCGAGCAGCTTGGCCCGCTGGATTAGACCGGCTTCGAGATGCTTCCATTCCTCCGGCGCAATCAGGAACGGCACATGCGAAAGCGGCCAGGGTCGCTCGTCGCCCGTCTCGTCGCCATAGACGCGCAGCACCACGCCGGAATCGGCCAGATGCCGATCGGCGAGGCCAAAGCGGTGCGCCACCTCGCGCGGACCCAGTTCCGCCATCGTCTCGACAAAGCGGACCCAGTGCGGACGCATGCGCCCGTCCTTGCCGATGAGTTCGTCGGCTGCGCCGGGCAGCGGCTTGTAGTTCGCGACGAGCCGCATCGCCCGTTCGGCGGCGGCACGGCTTCGGCGCGACGAGTCCTTTCGGTTCACGATGACCTCAAATGCCGGCGGGCCGGCGCAAATCGAGTGTCACAGGGAACTCGGCCGTTGGCGCTTCCGCGGGTGGCAGATAAGTGCCCGCCGTATGCCCCATGGATTCGAACCGGGCGAGGCGCCGGGCCTCTGCCTCGTAGGAATTGACCGGGAACGTATCGTAGTTGCGGCCGCCCGGATGGGCGACATGATAGACGCAGCCGCCGACCGACCGGTTCGACCAAGTATCGACTATATCGAAGGTCAAGGGAGCATGGACCGGAATCGTCGGATGCAGTCCCGAGGCCGGCTGCCACGCCTTGAAGCGTACGCCGGCGACATAGCTGCCTGCCGTCCCCGTCGACGTCATCGGCATGCGGCGGCCATTGCAGGAGATGACGTGCCGGCGCGGCTCGAAGCCGGCAGCCTTGACCTCGATGCGCTCGACCGAGCTGTCGACATAGCGGACCGTGCCACCGATCGCACCCTCCTCGCCGAGCACATGCCAGGGCTCCAGCGCCTGGCGCAGCTCCAGCCGCACACCCTGCTGCTCGATCGCACCGAAGAACGGGAAGCGGAATTCGCGCTGTGCCTCGAACCAGAGCGGATCGAAGGCGTAGCCGGCGTTACGCAGATCGCCGAGTACGCCGAGGAAATCGGACCAGACGAAATGTGGAAGCATGAAGCGGTCATGCAACTGCGTGCCCCAGCGCATCAGCGAGCCCTGCTGCGGCGACTTCCAGAACCAGGAGATGAGCGCCCGGACCAGCAATTGCTGCGCGAGGCTCATGCGGTAGTCCGGCGGCATTTCAAAGGAGCGGAATTCGACGAGGCCGAGGCGGCCGGTCGGGCCGTCGGGCGAATAGAGCTTGTCGATGCAGATCTCGGCCCGGTGCGTATTGCCGGTGACATCGACGAGCAGGTTGCGGAATAGCCGGTCGACCAGCCACGGCGGCGGGGGCGCGCCCCAGCCCGGCGCCGGTACCTTCGACATGGCGATCTCGAGTTCGTAGAGGCTGTCGTGCCGCGCCTCGTCGATTCGCGGCGCCTGGCTCGTCGGCCCGATGAAGAGGCCGGAGAACAGGTAGGAGAGCGAGGGATGGCGCTGCCAGTAGAGCACCAGGCTCTTCAGCAGGTCGGGCCGTCTCAGGAACGGGCTGTCGGCCGGATGCGCACCGCCCACCACGACGTGGTTGCCGCCCCCGGTGCCGGTGTGGCGTCCGTCCGTCATGAACTTTTCCGTGCCGAGCCGGGATAGCCGCGCCTCCTCATAGAGATCGCGCGTCGTCGCAACGCACTGCGTCCAGTCGGCCGAGGGGTGGATGTTGACCTCGATGACGCCCGGATCCGGCGTCACCTTGATGACGTCGAGGCGCGGGTCGATCGGCGGCGGGTAGCCCTCGACGTGGACGGTGAGGCCCAGTTCTTTCGCGCTTGCCTCGACCGAGGCGATAAGCTCCAGATAATCCTCAAGCCGCTCGGTCGGCGGCATAAACACGCAGAGCCGGCCATCGCGGGGCTCTATGGCGATCGCCGTTCGTACGGAGAGGCCGCCGGTGAAATATTGTTCGACCTGCTCGGCCCGGTCCGGATCCTGGCTCGCCTGTCCGGTCCGCGAAACCAGGGCGGCGAGTTCGTCCGGATCGGGAAGGGTGGCGCTGATCGAGCCGGGGTCGCGCTGGATGATGAACGGGTAGGACGAGACCGGCACATAGGGAAGCGAGGCCAGCGGCAGGCGATAGCCAACCGGACTGTCGCCGGGCACGAGGAACATCTTGCCGCGCCGGAGCGGCCATTTTTCCGAAGCCCAGCGTCGCGCGGCCTTGGCCTGCCAGCGCTGCACCGGAAGGATGTAGCCGGAAGCGTTGCCGAGGCCGCGCTCGAAGACGCGCGCGATCCGGGCCCTTGCCTCTGGATCCTCCAGCTTGGAATCGCCGGTGGTGACGTTCTCCGGCAGTTCGGCTTCCTTGAGAATCCAATGCGCTGGATCCTCAAAGGCCGGGATCACGTGATCCTTCGAAATGCCGAGACGCTCGGAAAGGTTAGTCAGGAACGCACCCGCCTGCTCCGACGTGGCGGCCTGCGGGGTCGATTCGACGGCGATCAGGCTCGGATCGCGCCAGATCGGCTTGCCGTCCTTGCGCCAGTACAGCGCGAAGGTCCAGCGCGGCAGGCTTTCGCCGGGATACCATTTGCCCTGCCCGTAATGCAGGAACCCGCCCGGCGCGAAGCGGGTACGCAGGCGGCGGATCAGATCATCGGCCCGCGTCCGCTTGGTCGGGCCGACCGCGGCGGTGTTCCATTCGGCCGCCTGGTAGTCGTCGATCGAAACGAAGGTCGGCTCGCCGCCCATGGTGAGGCGCACGTCGTTCGCGACAAGATCGGCGTCGACCTGATGGCCAAGCGCATCGAGCGCGGCCCAGCTCTCGTCGGAAAAGGGCAGCGTCACGCGCGGCCGCTCCGCGACGCGATCGACCCGCATCTCGAAGTCGAATGAGGTCTCGGTATCCGGATCGGCGGCGAAGCCTCCCGTGATGGGCGCCGCCGAGCGAAAATGCGGCGTGGCGCAGAGGGGGAGGTGACCTTCGCCGGTGAAGAGACCGGAGGTCGGATCCATGCCGATCCAGCCGGCACCGGGCACATAGACCTCGGCCCAGGCATGCAGGTCCGTGAAGTCGACCTCGGTGCCCGAGGGGCCATCGAGCGCGGCGACATCGGGCTTGAGCTGGATCAGATAGCCGGAGACAAACCGGGCGGCGAGCCCCAGATGGCGTAGCGCCTGCACCAGCAGCCAGCCCGAATCGCGACAGGAGCCGGCGCGGGACGACAGTGTTTCCTCCGGCGTCTGGACGCCGGGTTCCATGCGGATCAGATAGCTGATGTCGTGCTGCAGTCGCTGGTTGATGGAAACCAGGAAGTCGACGATCTGCATCGGCCCGCGCGGGATCGAGGCCATGAAGGCCTCGAGCAGCGGTCCGGCGGGTTCGGGCTCAAGATAGGCTGCGAGTTCGACGGCGAGCGAGGGCTCATAGGCGAAGGGGAACTGGTCGGCATAGGGCTCGACGAAGAAATCGAACGGATTGTAGACCTCGAGTTCGGCGAGAAGGTCTATCTCGATCGAAAATTCCTGCGTCTTTTCCGGGAAGACGAACCGGGCCTGCCAGTTGCCGTGCGGGTCTTGCTGCCAGTTCACGAAATGATTGTCGGGCTTCACCTTCAGCGAATAGCTCGGCACCTTCGTCCGGCAATGTGGCGCAGGTCGGAGGCGGACGACCTGCGGACCGAGCGCGACGGGCTTGTCGTAGCTGTAGCGGGTGACGTGGCGGAGCGCGGCGAGGATGGACATCAGCGTTTGCAACTCTTCATAGGCTGGTCGTCGTCGACGGTAGCGGCTAGGCGGGCATCGGAGAAAAAGGGCGGGAAGCTCAGCGCGCGTTCAAGCTCGGCAACCTCACGGCTCATCACTTCACCACCGTGGAGCGGAACTTCGAGGCGAGATATTCGCCAGATCCGACGGAGGGATATTTCGCCCGCTCGCCGGACGAAAGACAGGTTTCGATGCAGGATATCTCGGCGTCCCAGTTCGGCTGGTGGAAAAAAGCGATCGACTGGCGCCGAGCGCTTTTGGCCAGATCGTGGGGAGGGATGGTGACGCGATGCAGCGTCGATTTCCACAGATCATTGGTCCAACGCTGCATCAGATCGCCAATATTGATAACAAAGCTGCCCGCGATCGCAGGGACGCGGTGCCACGCGCCGTCGAGCCCCTTCACTTCGAGTCCGCCCGGCGCGTCCTCCTGCATGAGGATCGTCAGCGAGCCATAGTCGGAATGCTCGCCGGCGCGGAGCTGGCCCGGCAGCGGCGTTTCCGTAACATCGGGATAGTTCAAGAGGCGAAGCGCGCTCGCCTCGCGATCGATGAACCGAGCGAAGTAATCCTCCGGTAATTCGAGGGCGATGGCGAAGAAGCGCATGATTCGGCCCGCGAGTGCCGACATTTCGCGGTAATAGGCCGTCACCGCCTGGCGAAATTCATCGCCGCCGATCGGCCAAGGATTGGCCGAGAACACGAAGGCTTCGGCATCGTCCGCCGGCTTGTGGTCGAGGCGCTGGAACGCCGAGGGGCCGAAGGAAAAGGTCTCCTTGAGATCGGCCGGCTTCACATCGCCCAGCGAGGCGGCGAGGGTTTCGCCCTTGACCGGACTATAGCCATAGGGATAGCCGGGATAGGGCATCGACGCCGTCATCTTCTCGTCCACCGGACGGTCGAAATAGGCTCGTGCGGCGCGCCAGCCATTGTCGACAATGGCCGGGTCCGCGCCATGTCCCGTCACGAGGAAGAAGCCGGTCTCCCGGCATGTCCGGCCGATCGCCTCGCCGATTGCGGCGTCGCCGCTCCTGTCGGAAAGATCGATGATCGGTATGATCGACATAAACGCGTCCTGTTCTTCCTGTTCGCGAGCGAGACTATGAGGACGGCGAGCGAATGGGAACTGCCAATCTTAAGGGCATGCGCATGAACGAGGCAGAATTCCCGCGGCGTATCGCCCTCATTGATGTCATCCGCGGTGTCGCGCTCATCGCGATGGCGGTTTTTCACGGCGCCTGGGACGTCTCTTACTTCAAGCTTCTCGCCTTCGATCCGGGTGAATCGATCGGCTGGACGATCTTCGCCCGGCTGATCGCCGGTACATTCGTGACCGTATCGGGCATCAGCCTGGTTCTGGCGACACGGGGCGGATTTCGGCCGATGCCCTATTTCCGCCGGCTGGCCATGGTCGTCGCGGCGGCCATCGCCGTTTCGGTCGCGACCTATATCCTGCTGCCGGAAGGCTGGGTGTTCTTCGGCATTCTGCACCAGATCGCGCTCGCCAGCGTGCTGGCGCTGCCGTTCCTTCGCTTGCCGAATCTGGGCGTCCTCGTCGCCGCGGCCTTCTTCCTGTTGCTACCTCAGTTTTTCCGCAGCGACATCTTCGCCACGCCGGCGCTCTGGTGGGTTGGTCTCGCCCCGCTGCCGCCGCCCTCGTTCGATTATGTGCCGCTCTTTCCCTGGTTCGGCTGCTTCCTCTTTGGAACGGTGATCGCGCGCTTCGCGCTGGCGAAGAGGTTGGACCGGTGGCTCGCACAATGGTCGCCGCGCCGCTGGCCCGGCCGGGCGCTGGGCTTTGGCGGGCGCCACAGCCTCATCGTCTATCTGGTGCACCAGCCGATCCTGTTCGGCTTCTTCTTCATACTGGCGCATTTTGTTCTGCCCGGAACTGTGGAGAACACGGCGCGGACGGAATGCCGGGCGAGCTGCATGGCGCATGGCTTCGAAAGCGAGGGCTGCGTCGCCTATTGCGGTTGCGTCTATGATTCAGCCGACACGGCGGGGCTGAAGGGCAAGCTGATCTTCGGTTCGCTGTCATCAGCGGAAGGGGTAATCGTCCAGGATATCGTACGCACCTGCTCGGTGAAGGCGCTGGCGCCGCCCGTCAGCGTCCCCGCACCCTGAGGCGCGGGGCGCCGATAGCGTTCACGGATCGATCACGCCCTTCTTCAGGATGACGTTGCCATAAAGGCGCCGTTCGCCGGTAGCGACGATGGCGAAGGCCTGCTTGGCGCGCTCGTAGAAGGCGAAGCGTTCCATCTTGGCGAGCTTGTAGCCCGGATCGCGGCGATCGATCACGGCCTGGAACAAGTCGCAGACCGGCGGCACCGCATCGGGATCGTCGACCACCTGCATGCGGATGGCTGTCTCCAGCGGCGCGAAGCGATCCAGCGGCATCAGGCTGAGGATCGCATCGGTAACACGGACAGCGTCGTGTCCGTCGAGACGGATCAGCCGCTTCGCCATGGCCAGCGCCGGGAAATTGGCGTCGACGACGACGATCTCGTCGCCGTGGCCCATGGCCTGAAGCGTGAAGAGAAGATCCGGCCCGAGGATGGGGTCGATACCGCGCAGCATGAAGGTTTCCTCCGGCGGCGTCCTGCCGCTCTCGTTAAGGCGACCTCTTGGCCGCGGGGAGGGAGATGGGACAGGCAAAATCGCCCCCCGTCAACCGCTTCGCGGCATCCGTTGACCTCGCGCGTTTCCATGGGCCAGCCGATCCGCTATGAGAGGGAAACGCTCCTCGACTGTGCCACGGCACCGGACACCGCATGATTTCGCAGAAGGCCAAATATGCTTTCAAGGCGCTGATCCATCTCGCCCGGCAGCCCAAGGGCGCTACGGTCCAGATCGACGACATTGCCCGCGAGGCGGCGGTGCCGCGCAAGTTCCTGGAGCATATCCTCCTCGACCTGAAGCACCGCGGCATGATCGCCAGCCGCCGCGGCCGCTCCGGCGGCTACATCCTCATCAAAGCCGCCGACGAGATCACCATCGGCCAGGTCTTGCGGGCGATCGACGGTCCGATCGCCCCGCTCTCCTGCATCTCGCGAACCGCTTACCAGCCCTGTGCCGATTGTCCGGACGAGGAGAATTGCGGCGTCAGGCGGATGTTCGCCGCGCCCTATGCGGCCCAGCTTGTCCTGTTCGACGCCACGACGCTAGCCGATGCGCTGCGAACGGAGGGTGCGGACGAGCTCTAGGCACGCCAGCTCCCTTGTTTCAGAATCATTCCATTTCCAGGAATGATTTTCTCATTCATGCTATCCGCGACCGATCACCGTGGTTTGAAATAGTCGACTGTTCATGTCGAGATAGGGTTGGATATCGACCTTGGGAGTTCCCAGCATGATCGACAAGGCTTTCACTCTGACCCGTCGGCACGGCCTCATCGCCGCAGTTGCCCTTTCCGTGACGGCGTTCGCCGCCCCGGCGCTTGCTGACACGACGCTCCTCAACGTCAGCTACGATCCGACCCGCGAACTCTACAAGGCTTATGACGAAGCCTTCGCGGCGTACTGGAAGGAAAAGACCGGCGAGACCGTGACGATTGAGCAGTCCCATGGTGGATCAGGTGCACAGGCTCGCGCCGTGATCGACGGTCTGGAGGCTGATGTGGTGACGTTGGCGCTCGCGGCAGACATCGACGCGATCGCCAAGAAGACCGGCAAGGTACCTGCCGACTGGGCCACCAAGCTACCCGACAATTCGACGCCCTATACGTCGACGATCGTCTTCCTCGTCCACAAGGGCAATCCGAAGGGCATCAAGGACTGGGATGATCTGATCAAGGACGGCGTCCAGGTGATCACGCCCAATCCGAAGACCTCCGGCGGCGCACGCTGGAACTATCTCGCTGCGTGGGCCTATGCGAACGAGACGTTCGGCGGCGACGAAGCCAAGACCCGCGACTATGTCGGCAAATTGTTCCAGCACGTCCCGGTGCTCGATACCGGTGCCCGCGGCTCGACCACGACCTTCGTCCAGCGCGGCATCGGCGACGTTCTGCTCTCCTGGGAGAACGAAGCCTTCCTCGCGCAGAAGGAACTGGGACCCGACCAGTTCGAGATCGTGGTGCCGTCGATTTCGATCAAGGCGGAGCCGCCGGTCGCCCTCGTTCAGGGCAATTCCGACAAGAAGGGCACGACCAAGGTCGCGCAGGCCTATCTCGACTATCTCTACAGCGACCCGGCGCAGAAGATCATCGCCAAGAATTTCTATCGGCCGGCCAAGCCCTCCGCTGTCGATCCTGCCGATCTGAAGCTTTTCCCCGAGGTCAAGCTGGTCACGATCGACGATCCGCAATTCGGCGGCTGGGCCAAGGTACAGCCGACGCATTTCGCCGATGGCGGCGTCTTCGACCAGATCTACAAGCCGGGCCAATAGGCGTCGATGGCGAACGCAGCTTCCTTTGCTTGGCGCAAGCCGAGTGTCATCCCAGGCTTCGGGCTGACACTCGGCTTCGCCTTGCTGTATCTATCCCTGATCGTCCTGGTTCCACTCGTCGGCCTCGTCGCCAAGACGGCCAGTCTCGGATGGCCACAGTTCTGGGCGATCGCTACCGATCCGCGCACGCTGGCGGCCCTTCGACTTTCCTTCGGCGCCTCCGCGGTGGCCGCCGGCATCAACGCCGTCTTCGGCCTGATCGTCGCGTGGGTGCTGGTCCGGTATGAATTCCCCGGCAAGCGCATCATCGATGCGATGGTCGACCTGCCCTTTGCGCTGCCGACCGCCGTGGCCGGCATCGCGCTGACTGCCATCTATTCCCCGAATGGCTGGATCGGCGTCTACGCGGCGAAGCTTGGAATCAAGATCGCCTATACGCCGATCGGCATCTTCATCGCCCTCGTCTTCATCGGCCTGCCCTTCGTCGTGCGGACGGTTCAGCCGGTGATCGAGGACATGGATCGCGAGATCGAGGAGATGGCGGCGACGCTGGGCGCGAACCGGTTCAAGACCGTCTTCCGCGTCGTCCTCCCGACGCTCGTGCCCGCCCTGCTGACCGGCTTCGCCTTGGCCTTTGCCCGCGCCGTCGGTGAGTATGGCTCGGTGATCTTCATCGCAGGCAACATTCCTTATGTCTCGGAAATCGCGCCGCTCCTCATCGTGATCCGCCTGACCGAGTTCAACTACGCCGCGGCGACCGCGATCGCGACCATCATGCTGGGACTATCCTTCGTGCTGCTGTTCGCGATCAATTTGCTGCAGGCCTGGAGCCGCAGGAGGCTTGGACATGGCTGACGCCGCTCTCGGCCGGCCAGAAGGCGCCGGCAACTTCGAATCGCCGGCGACGGAACGGCGCTGGGTGCGCATCGTGCTGACCCTCGTCGCCATCGCCTTTCTGGCGCTGTTCCTGTTCCTGCCGCTCGTCTCGGTGTTCTACGAGGCCTTCCGGGCCGGGTTTTCCGCCTTCCTGCGCTCGGTCGCCGAGCCGGAAACGGCCTCGGCCATCCGCCTGACGCTGCTCGTCGCCGCTTTTTCGGTTCCGGCCAATATCGTCTTCGGCCTCGCCGCGTCCTGGGCGATCGCCAAGTTCGAGTTCAAGGGCAAGAGCTTCCTGATCACGCTGATCGACCTGCCCTTTTCCATCTCGCCGGTCACCTCGGGCCTCATCTATGTGTTGATGTTCGGCGCGCAGGGCTATCTCGGTCCCTGGCTCTCCGACCACGGCATCCGGATCATCTTCGCCGTGCCGGGCATCGTTCTGGCCACGATCTTCGTCACCTTCCCCTTCGTCGCGCGCGAACTGATCCCGATCATGCAGTCGCAGGGCAATCAGGACGAGGAGGCAGCGCTGTCGCTGGGCGCGAGCGGCTGGAAGACGTTCGTCCGGGTGACGCTCCCGAACGTCAAATGGGCACTGCTCTATGGCGTGCTGCTCTGCAACGCCCGCGCCATGGGCGAATTCGGAGCGGTTTCCGTGGTCTCAGGCCACATTCGCGGCAAGACCAATACCATGCCGCTACAGGTCGAGATTCTCTACAACGAGTATAATTTCGGCGCTGCCTTCGCCGTCGCATCGCTGCTGGCGCTGCTCGCCCTCTTTACACTCATCGTCAAGTCGGTCTTGGAATGGCATTATGCCGACGAGATCGCCGCGACCCGACGCCACTAAGGTGAGATCCATGAACGCGATCACTTCGGTCGATCAGGAGCGGTCGATCGCGCTCGGCGAGCCTGTCGACGTGACGATCGAGAACGTCGTCAAGGCGTTCGGAGAGACTCCGGCTCTGCATGGCGTGTCGCTCGACGTGAAGGCGGGCGAGCTGGTGGCGCTGCTCGGCCCCTCCGGTTCGGGCAAGACGACGTTGCTGCGCATCCTCGCCGGTCTCGATGCGCCGACCGAGGGCCGCGTGCTCTTCGGCGGCGACGACGCGCTCGGCCTGCCGGTGCAGCATCGCAATATCGGCTTCGTGTTCCAGCACTATGCGCTGTTCCGTCATATGACGGTGTTCGACAACATCGCGTTCGGCCTCACCGTGCGTTCCCGTGCCGACCGGCCGGGCAAGGCGGAAATCCGACGGCGCGTGCTCGGCCTCCTCGATCTCGTGCAGCTTTCAGGCCTCGACAAGCGCTATCCGGCACAGCTTTCGGGCGGCCAGCGCCAGCGCGTCGCGCTGGCCCGCGCCCTCGCGATCGAACCGCGCGTGCTGCTGCTCGACGAACCCTTCGGTGCACTCGATGCCCAGGTGCGCAAGGATCTCCGCCGCTGGCTGCGCGAAATCCACGATCGCACCGGCCATACGACCTTTTTCGTCACGCACGACCAGGAAGAGGCGCTGGAACTGGCCGACCGCGTCGTGGTCATGTCCAAGGGCCGCATCGAACAGGTGGGCACGGCGGACGAGATCTACGATTCGCCTGCGACCCCCTTCGTCTTCAGCTTCATCGGCGAATCCTCGCTTCTTCCGGTCGCCATCGTCGGCGGCGAGGCACAGCTCGATGGCGAGCCGCTGGGTCTGTCGGCGCCTGGAACGAGTGCCGGCGTCGCGACGCTCGGCTTTCGCCCGCATGACATCACCATCATCGACGATGGCAGTCCGGCGATTCGCGGGCGCATCGTCGCCGAGCGGCGTCATGGTGCGCGGCGGCGGCTTGACCTCGAAGTGGGCAGCGGTCGCCATCGCGCCGAGATCGACGTTGCCGTCGATCAGGCGCGTCGCGTCGGCGACCCGATCGCCTTCCGCCCGGATCGCTGGCGCATCTTCCCGGCCTGATCGCCTCTTTTCCGCCAGCGTGGTTCCGAATAGTCTCGCCCAGCCGAAAACGGACGGCGGGTCTTGGAGGAAAAACCATGAAGCGATCGCGCGTGAACGAGATCATGCAGGAGGCGGATGAGTTCATCCGTTCGTTCGGCTTCCTGCTGCCGCCGTTCGCCTATTGGACGCCGGAAGAGTTCAAGCGCAATCGCGCCAATGCGAGGGGCGTGATCGACGCGCGCCTTGGCTGGGACATCACCGACTACGGCAAGGAAAAGTTCGACGAGCTCGGCCTCTTCCTGTTCACCGTGCGCAACGGCAACCAGGCGGACCTCGCGACCGGCCGCGGCATGCTCTATGCCGAGAAGATCATGATCTCGCGCCAGGACCAGCTCTCGCCGATGCACCGGCATAATCTGAAGGCCGAGGACATCATCAATCGCGGCGGCGGCACGCTGACGCTGGAATTGTTCATGCCCGATGCCGAAGGCAATATCGACCGCAACGCCGAAGTGACCGTGCCGACCGATGGCGTCGTCCGCAAGCTGCCGGCCGGCGGCATCCTCCGCCTCGATCCGGGCGAGAGCGTCACGCTGCTGCCGGGCGTCTGGCACGCTTTCTGGGGCGAAGGTGCCGACGTGCTCATCGGCGAGGTGTCGACGGTCAATGACGATTTGACCGACAATGTCTTCGCGGAGCCGATCGGCCGTTTTGCGCAGATCGAGGAGGATGTCGAGCCGATGCATCTCCTCGTGGCCGATTACGGAACGTGGCTCAAGGACTGAGGGCCGCTCAGTCCTCGATCCGCTCATGCGCATCGGCCTCGCCGCGCTTCCAGTATCCGGCGGCCTTCATCCATGATTCCAGATGGCCGCGCTCTTCGGTCAGATAGCGGCGCACGGCGCGGGCGACGTTCGTCTCGGCCGCAATGAAGATGAAACCGTCGCCGGGCGGAAGAGGCTGTCCGGCGAGAAGGGCGATGAAAGCGGCGGCGTCATCGGTGCCGGCTTCGCTGCGGAGGCTCCAGAGCGTAGTCCAGTCGGCCTTCGTCTCGATCGCCTGACGCTCAGATGCATCCGCAATCGCGATCGCCGTCAGGATCGGGAGGCCCGGCCGGGCCTCCTCCAGCCAGCGGCCAATCGCCGGAAGTGCCGTCTCGTCGCCGATCAGCCAGTACCAGTCGAAATCGTCGGCAACGACCGCTGATCCGCGCGGGCCACCGATCTCCAGCGGGTCGCCAATCCGCGCCCCGGCCGCAAAGCTCGTGGCCGGGCCTGCCTCATGCAAGGCGAAATCGATCACCAGCGTGCCGGCCTCGCGGTCGAAGCGGCGCGGCGTGAAATCGCGCATCTGCGGACCTTCAGGCGCTGCGAAGAACAGCTTGATGTGGTCATCGGGCGCGAGGCTCTCGAAGCCCTCCATCGTGTCGGCCGAGAAAGTGATCCGCCGCATGCGGGGCGTCACATCCTCGATCGCCTTGACCGTCAGCAGACGGCGCCGCGTTTCATGGCGCACGCGGCGGGCCGCGTGGCGCTGTTCGGTTCCAATATCCATGGCCATTCGGCCTCCAAATCATTCTTACGATATAGCGTAAGATATATATCGAAGGGCACTCAGGCAAGCGAAAGTGACATCATTCAGCGGCGGTCGCCGGGCTTGGCGCCGCTTCGTCGGCATGCACATAGCGCCCGCCAGCCATCCACGACGCGGCGGCGGCCAGGAGGTTGAGGATCAGCGAGAAGGTGAAGGCGAAGACCAGCCCATGCATGAATGGCTCGGCCAGGAGATGCGGGAAGAAGGTCTTGCCGGTGATGACCGCGACACTCTCCTGCGGCAGCGAGGCAAGCGAGGCGGCCGGGATCAGTTCGCCCATCGGATTGTAACCGAGGAAGGCGGCAAAGAGGCTCGCGACTGCCGGTGCAGAAGCCGCATGGCTGGCGATGTCGGCCGGCACCTTCTGGGCGATCAGCGCTGCTTCCATCGATTGCGGCAGCATTTCGGTCAGCCCGGCGATCATCAGGCTGAAGAAGATGCCGATCGACAGCACCTGCCCGGAATTCAGGGTCGTCGCCCGCATGCCGGCGGCCTGACCGCGTTCGGCGGCGGGAACCGAATTCATGATCGCGGTCGAGTTCGGCGCGATGAAGAGGCCGGAGCCGAGGCCGTTCAGGAACAGGAGGAGGGCGAAGAGCGGATAGGAGAAGTCGGGCGGCAGCTCCATGAGCGCGGCGAAAGAGATCGCGCCGATGATCATGCCGCCGACGGCGAAGGGCCGGGCGCCGTGATGGTCGGAGAGATAGCCGGAGACGGGTGTCGCGACGAGGAAGCCGAGCGTCAGCGGCAGCATGAAGATGCCGGCCCAGAGCGGGGTCTCCTCGAAGGAGTAGCCATGCAGCGGCAGCCAGATGCCCTGCAGCCAGATAATCAGCATGAACTGCAGCCCGCCGCGGCCGATGGCGGCGAAGAGGCTGGCGAGATTGCCGGCCGTGAAGGCGCGGATGCGGAAGAGATTGAGATCGAACATCGGAAAGGCGACGCGCCGCTCGACGAAGACGAAGGCGACGAGGAGCGCCACGCCGACCACCAGCAGGCCGACGACTTCCGGGCTGGTCCAGGCCATGGCGTGGGCGCCATAGGGCTGGATGCCCTCGGTGATGGCGATGAGGATCAGGATGAGGCCAATGCCGAACGTCGCGTTGCCGAGCCAGTCGACCGGGCGATGGCGCGGCGGGATGCGGTCGCGCAGCCGCCAATAGGCCCAGGCGGTGCCGATGACGCCGATGGGAACGCTGATCCAGAAGACGAGGTGCCAGTCGATATCCGCCAGCAGGCCGCCAATGACGAGGCCGAGGAAGGATCCGCCGATCGCCGCGATGGTGTTGATGCCGAGCGCGAGGCCGCGCTGGTGGGTCGGGAAAGCATCGGTCAGGAGCGCCGTCGAATTCGCCATCAGCATGGCGCCGCCGACGCCCTGCGCGATGCGCACGAAGATCAGGTACCAGGCGGCAAAAGCGCCATCCCCCGGCATGAAGCTGAGCGCGATGGCAGCGATGGTGAAGATCAGGAACCCGGCATTATAGACCCGCGCCCGGCCGAGGCTGTCGCCGAGACGCCCGAAGGCGACGACGAGCACAGAGGTCGCGACCATGTAGCCCATGATCGACCAGAGCAGGATGTTGACGTTGGACGGCTCCAGCGGCTTCAGCCCGATGCCGCGGAAGATCGCCGGCAGGCTGATCAGCAGGATCGAGCCGTTGATCGAGGCAGCGAGCATGCCGAGCGTCGTATTGCTGAGCACGACCCATTTGTAGTTGGGGCCAAGGGCCTTGTGGTGTCTGTGGACCATGGTGCGCTTCCATCGAAGCCGGGGGCGGCCCACCCTCGCAATCGATGGCGACCGGCCCGAAGGCGACTGATATAATAATGATGACTTATTATCAGTCTTGTCACTAAGTGACAATCCGGGCGGCGGGACGCGCCGTTCACAGGACCGTGTCCTGCGTCCGGAGGCACGTCGGGGCGCGCGACCGCGAGACGACGCGCTGCGAGGGCTGGCCATGGCCTTCCCAAAACAAAAGGGCCTCTCCGCCCGGTTTCGGCAGAGAGGCCCGTTTCAGCATCGCGAAGCTGGCGGCGTCAGACGCCTTCGACCGTCTCGAAGCCTTCGAAAACCGGATGGCCGATGAACATCGGCTTGCGGTCGCCCGCACCCTTGTGGGCCTTGCGGAACTGCTCGGATTTCGTCCAGGCGACGAAATCGTCCTTCGTCTTCCAGATCGTGTGCGAGGAATAGAGCGTGTGGTCCTCCGCTTCCGGTCCCTTCAGGAGATGGAAGTCGATGTAGCCTTCCAGTTCGTTCAGATGGCGGTCGCGCGTGCGCCAGACCTCCTCGAAGTCGGCCTCCGACCCCTTGATGACCTGAAAGCGGTTCATGGCGATATACATTTCACAATTCCTTTTGCGTGCCGGTCGGGTGCGTCGGGACGGTGCAGTCGCATCGACCCTGAAAAGTCGAGGAGGGAAGACGTCTTGCGCCTTCCCTCCCCTTGGCAGGGCGGGCGTCACCACACCACCCAGCCTGCCGTTCTCGCGAGCCTCTTAGAACTGATAGGTCAGGTTGACGCGGTAATTGCGTCCCGGCTCGGAATAGTAGTCGAGGTTGGAGCTGCTCGCGGTGACCGTCGTCGGGACGTCGAGCGCGTTCCAGTACTTCTCGTCGAAGATGTTGAAGACGCCGGCCTGGAGGCGCAGGCCCTCGACCTGCTTCGGCTGCCACCAGACCGTCCAGTCGGCGACCGCATAGCCAGGCGTCTGATAGGCGGCTGACGTCTGCGCATCGAGCGCGGCCGCGGTGATGAGAACGTCGGTGCCCCAGTCTTCCGTGAAGTAGCCAAGGCCGACGATGCCCTTCACTGGCGGTACCGAGTCGAGCCAGGTGCCGTTGGCGAGGTCCTGTCCGACCATCCAGGCGACGGAGCCCCAGGTCTTCCAGTTCTCGGCGAACTGCCAGTTGGCGCGTGCCTCGATGCCGTAGATGTTGACGCTCTCGAGGTTGACGTAGCGCGTCACGCCATAGGGGTAATTGGCCAGCGGATAGCCCGCCTCCGCCGCCTCGGTCGCCGTCAGCGACTTGGCGTCGATGAAGTTCTTGTAGAAATTGTTGAAGAGCGAGACGCCGCCGCCGAGTTCACGATCTCCGAACTTCACGCCGGCCTCGTAGCCAGACCCTTCCTGCGGCTTCAGGTCGGGATTGCCGAGCGCGACATAGGCGCCGGCTCCGCCATAGGTCAGGTAGAGCTGGGCCGGGGTCGGCGCGGTGAAGGACTGCGCCCACTGCGCGTAGAAGGAGACATCCTTGGTGGCCTGCCAGGTGCCGAGCAGGCTCGGCGACAGCTTGGAACCGGACGATTCCGCCGGAAGACCTTTATAGGCCGCGTTGGCACTATAGCCTTCCGTCGCCTGCGGAACCTGCTCGAACCAGTCGTAGCGCAGGCCGGGGGTGATGGTCAGCTGGTCGTTCAGGGCGATGTCGTCCCGGACCCAGGCGGCGAAGGTCGTGCCGTCGGCATCGGGCGAATCGGCCTGGTTGGTGTGGAGCTGCGAGCAGGTCGAGCGCGGCGCAGGATTGGCCGGGCAGCTGTCGACGCCATAGGAATATTGCGTCGTGTTGGTCAGGTAGATCTCGCCGCCAAAGGTCAGGCTGTTCTGGTAGCCGGCGACGTCGAACTTCTTGTTGCCCCAGCCCTTCAGCCCGTATTCCTCGATCTCGTTGGTGTTCTGGCGGACATAGGGCCCGATCACCGAGGTCGTGCGGTAGGCGTCGGTGCCGGATTCCTGCTGGACGTTCTGCCAGTAGGCGATCATCTGGCCGCCATCCAGGAAGCCGCCACCCTCTTCCGGCTTGTAGTCATAGGTGAGCGAGACGCGCTGGCGCTCGGCCACCTCGCTTCCGGTATAGTCGCCCGGCCGATAATTGCCCGTGGTCGACTGGCTGGTCATGACGTCCGTGGTCGAATCATATTTGAACGTCTCGGCCGCCAGCGTCAGCTCATGCCCGCCATCGAAGCGCTGGCTCAGCTTGCCGAGCAGGCTGTACTGGTCGAAGTCCATGGGGTTGGCTTCGGTGCGCGCCGTGCCATAGCCCCCGACCGTGCCCATGGTCTCGGTCTCATGGCCGTTCGTGTAGGACCCCTGGACCAGCACCGATGTATCTTTGATCCGGCCGGCAATGGCGTTCGAGGTAACGAAGCTCTGGTTGGCGCTCGAATAGCTGTTCTTCGTGAGGAAGCCGAAATTGCGGCCCTCGCGGATGATGTCGTCGGCCGACAGCGTGGTCAGTGCCACGATGCCGCCCATGGCGCCGGAGCCGGCGATGCTCGAATCGGCGCCGCGCACCACGTCGATCGTCGACAGAGCGCCGAAGTCGAAGGTGGAGAGACCGCCATTCGTGCCGGTGCGCGCCCCGCCCTCGCCAAGATAGGGAATACGGATCCCGTCAAGCGTCGTCAGCACATTGCCCTGGTCGAGGCCGCGGACATTGATGCTGTTGGTCTGCGACGAGAAAGTGACGCCCGGCTCGGCCCGGTTGGAGAAGGATTGCCAGCTGTCGATGAACCGATCGTTGATCTGCTCGGCCGTAGTGGTTGTGGCCATCGCCGTTCCCTCCTTGGCCGATACGGCCGGGGAGGTGCTGGCGCTCGCGCCGCTGCCTGTAACGACGATCTTCGGCAGGACTGCCGAAGATTCGGTCTCCGTCCCTTCCGCAGCCGTCTTCGCCGCCGATCCCGATTGGGCTTTGGCAGCCGTCGCGGAGAGGGCTGAGATGAGAAGGATGGCCGATCCGGCCATCAAGATTGTCCTGTAGCGCGCGACGCTCATTCGAGCCCCCAATTGCATAGTTCGGGAAGGGCCTGGCTGGCTGTCGGGCCCGCGAGGAGGCGCGGCGGACTGGCGTGCTTGGCGGACCGCCGGCACCGGAGAAGAAGTCCCGTAGCGGCGGATCGAAGCGATGTTTCTCTTGCGGTGATAGGAAAAGATGAGTACGTCAGTCAACTAAATTGTTGCGAATAGCTCGCAACTTAGAACCTGTCAAGACTGCCGCGGGTGCGGCTCAAGGTGAATGCGGATGACGGAAGAAGAAACGGGCGAGCCGACGGCCGCGACCCGTGTTGCGCCCCCGGTTCCCGAGGGCATGCGCGTGGTGCCGAGCGACCAGCTCCTCATGGGCAGCCGCGAGATCGTCATCCGCCATGGCACCGAGGACTACCGGCTGCGCCTCACTCGCGCCGGCAAGCTCATCCTGAACAAGTAAAGGAGACCGGACCGTGCATCTTCCTGTCCATCCGATGATCTTCACCGGCTCGCTGCGCGAGCATCTTCGCCGCCGCGAGGCGCGGCTCGTGCTCGGCTTCGCCGTGGCGATCGCCATCACATTTGGGGCGCTCGTGCAGGCGATCGCGGCGGAGCGGACGGTCCGCGACGCGGCAGGGCGCGACGTCGTGATCGGGGAAGCGAAGCGCATCGTCACCATCGGCGGCGCAGTGACGGAGATCGTCTATGCGCTTGGCGCGGCGGATCGGATCGTCGCTCGCGATTCGACCTCTTTCTATCCGAAGGAAGCGCTGGAGAAGCCCGATGTCGGCTATATGCGGGCGCTCTCCGCCGAAGGCGTGCTGGCGATGAAGCCCGACCTGATCCTCGCCGTCGAGGGCTCCGGCCCGAAGGAGGTGATCGAGATCCTCGAGGCCGCTTCCGTGCCGATGGTCATGGTCCCGGAGCACTACAGCGCTGAAGGCATCGCCGAGAAAGTTCGGCTGATCGCCGCCGTTCTCGGCGAGGAAGCGAAGGGAGAGGCGCTGGCCGGCGATGTCGAGCAGAAATTCGCGGCGCTTTCGACTTCGCTCGCCAAGCTGCCCGAAGCGGATCGCAAGAAGGTCGTGTTCCTGATGAGCATTACCGATGGCCGGCCACTGGCGGCCGGATCGAAGACGGCGGCCGATGCGATCATCCGTCTCGCCGGCGGGGTCAATCCGATGGCGGCGATTCCCGGCTACAAGCCAGCCTCGGACGAGGCGCTCGCCGCCGCCGCGCCTGAGGCCGTCGTCATGATGAACCGGCCAGGCTCGGAGCCGCAGACGCCCGAGAAGCTGTTCGCGGTTGCGGCGCTGGCCGCCACCCCGGCCGCTGCGTCGAAGTCGCTGGTAGTGATGGACGGGCTCTATCTCCTCGGCTTTGGCCCGCGAACCGCCGATGCGGCGCGCGATCTCGCTCACTCCCTCTATCCGGGCCTCTCGCTCCCGGCGAGTACGGCGGCGAACTGATGGCACTGGTTCTCTCAGCGGCCGCGACGGGAGATCGGCGCGGCCGCGCCAGCATCGTGCTGGCAATCCTGGCGGCAGTTCTCGCCGCGACCGTCGTGCTGTCGCTCTGCGTCGGCCCTTCCGGGCTTTCGACGGGCGAAGTCTGGGGGCTGCTCGTCGACGCGGTTTCCGGGCGGGTCGATGCGCTTCAGGGCACCAACCACGTCATCCTCTTCGATATCCGCATTCCGCGCACGCTGCTTGGCGCGCTCGCCGGCGCGGCGCTCGCGGTTGCCGGCGCCATGCTGCAGGGCCTGTTCCGCAACCCGCTCGCCGATCCGGGGCTGGTCGGTGTCTCCTCGGGAGCGGCGCTTGGCGCCGTGCTGGTGATCGTGCTGGGTCCGGCTTTGCTTCTGCCGATCACCGGCTTGCTGAAGATCGGCGCGCTGCCAGTCGCTGCGTTTTTCGGCGGATTTGCCACCACATTCGCGCTTTACGCCATTGCGACTCGGCAAGGGCGCACGTCGGTCGGAACGATGCTGCTCGCCGGCATCGCCATCGGCGCGCTGGCGAGCGCCGTAACCTCCTATCTCGTCTTCCGCTCCGACGATCTGCAACTCCGCGAACTGACATTCTGGTCGATGGGCAGCCTCGGCGGCGCCACCTGGCTGAAGATCCTCATCGCCTCGCCGCCGATTCTCGCCGTTCTGGCGCTGATGCCGTTCATTGCCCGCGGCCTCGACGCGCTGGTGCTGGGGGAAGCGGAGGCGCGCCACCTCGGTATCGACGTTCAGCGGCTGAAGATGCTGGTCGTTTTCGCGGTGGCGCTGGCAGTGGGCGCCGCCGTCGCCTTCTGTGGCGTCATCGGCTTCGTCGGCATCATCGTGCCGCATGTGCTGCGGCTCGCCATCGGGCCGGAGCATCGCACGCTGCTTCCGGGCAGCGCGCTCCTGGGCGCCGCGCTGCTGATCGCGGCGGACATGATCTGCCGCACGATCGTCGCGCCGGCGGAACTGCCGATCGGTATTGTCACGGCCGTCCTCGGCGCGCCCGTCTTCCTCTCCATCCTGCTGCGCCGACGCGGCGTCATCGATCTGTAGACAAATTGTGATCGGATAGGCCCCAAATGATCGAGGCAGAGAGAATCACGGTCCGGGCCGGAACGCGGCAACTGCTTTCCGACGTCTCGGTCGCCATTGCGCCGGGACAAGTCGCGGTGGTCGTCGGCCCGAACGGGGCTGGAAAATCGACGTTGATGCGGACGATGACCGGTGAGATCCGGCCGGCGGCTGGGCAGGTGCGTCTCGACGGCCAGCCGCTGGAGCGAATCGGGGCTGGACGCCTTGCCGAGCGGCGGGCGGTGCTGCCGCAGGCCTCGTCATTAGCCTTTCCTTTCACGGTGCATGAGGTGGTACGGCTCGGCGTGTCGCGCCTGCGCGATCCGGCGGCGGTGCGTGGCCGCGTTGCCGAGGCCTTGTCGCGGGTCGATCTCGGCGATTTCGGGCCGCGCTTCTTCCAGGAGCTTTCCGGCGGCGAGCAGCAGCGGGTGCATCTGGCGCGCGTCCTCTGCCAGGTTTGGAAGCCGGTCGAGGACGGCGTGCCGAACTATCTCTTCCTCGACGAACCGACCGCCTCACTCGATCTCCGCCACCAGATCCTGATCCTCGACGAGGCGCGGCGTTTCGCCCGGGCAGGAGGCGGCGTGGTCGCTATCCTGCACGATCTCAACCTCGCCGCTCTCTATGGCGATCATCTCGTCGTCATCGCCAATGGCCATGTCGCGTCGGAGGGGCCGCCGCAGAAGGTGCTGACCGACGCGATGATCCGCTCGGTCTTCGGCATCGCGATCCGCGTCGGGTCAGCCCCGGCAGGGCGGCCCTTCATCCTGCCGCATGCTGTGGAGCCGGCCTGACGTCGCGCCTACCCATTCGTTCCAACTGCTTCTAGATTGCCGGTCCCGAATCCGAGCAGCGAGGCGAGCGGATGAGCGCGACGGTCCTGATCATCGATGTCGGCACTTCCTCGGTGAAGGCGGCGCTCTTCGATGCGGAGGGGCGCACACTCGCCGCCGCCGACCGGCCCGTCACGACATCGACGCCGCAGGCCGGCTGGGCCGAGCAGTCATCCGACGCCTGGTGGGCAGCCAGCGCCGAGGCCGTGCGTGCCCTCGCGATCGCCGCCCCGCCATCCGCAATCACGCTCACCGGCTCGATGCAGAACGTGATTCTCCTCGGTGGCTCCGGCGAGGCCCTGCGTCCGGCCATCCTCTACAGCGACGCGCGGGTGAGCGCCGAGCGGGTGGCGACCGTCCGTGCAACCCTGCCGGAGAACTATGAGAGGCGGATCGGCAATCTGTCCGAGCCGGCACTCTGCCTCTTCCGCCTCGACTGGCTCTTTGACGAGGAGCCGGCGATGATGTCCGCCGCGGCGCGGGTCCTGTTCGGCGCCAAGGATGCGGTCATCCACCGCATGACCGGCCGCGCCGTCGTCGATCCGACCTGCGCCACCACCAGCGGCCTGATGAACATCGAGACGCGGCAATGGGACCCGGAGATCCTGGCGGCGCTGGGGCTCTCGCCGGCGCTGCTACCGGATATTCTCGATGCCGACGCGTTGGCCGGCCCGCTGCTGGTCGAGTCCGCCGAGGCACTCGGTCTTCCCGCCGGCATTCCGGTTTATGTCGGCGCCGGCGATGGCGGCGCCACCGCATGGGGCACGTCGAGCGAGGCGCATGACCGCCCGCACGCCTATCTCGGAACGACGGGCTGGATCGCGGCGGCCATGCCGCTGGCTCTCTCCGGTGCTCCGACCAGCGCCTATACGCTGGCCGCTCCCATCGGCTCCGATGTCGTCGTGATCTCGCCCTTCCTGGCGGCGGGCCTTGCGATCGACTGGTATGCGGCGATTGCGGGGCGCACGGTCGGCGAACTCTACGCCGCCGCGGCGACCTTCGACGACGAGCCGCCGACAGCCCTGTTCCTGCCCTTTCTCATCGGCGAGCGCGGCCCCTTTTCGGACCGGGCGGTGCGCGGCGCCTTTCTCGGCCTCGACCGCGAACACAAGGCGGAGGCCCTCGCCTATGCCGTGCTGGAGGGGCTGGCGCATGCGATCCGCGACAATCTGGACGCGCTGCCGGTGCGTCCGCGCCAGATTGCGCTGGCCGGCGGGGTCGCGGGCAGCCTGACGGTGGCGCGCCTCATTGCCGATGTTACGGGAGCCAGCGTCTCCGTGCCGCCCGAAAGCCGCCTCGTGACCGCCTATGGCGCCTTCCGTCTCGTCGCGCCGGCGCTGGGTCTGCCCGGCCATCTCGATGACGCTCATGTCATCGTCGAGCCCCGACCCGAACGGGCCGAACGCGCCGCCCGGCGCTTTGCCGCCTATCGCGAGGCAACGGCCCACGCCCGCGCGCTGACGGCGCTGCTCGCCTCGTCATGAGCGCCGGAAGCGCTTGCCTCCCGTGGAGCGCAGGCGATATCAATCGGGACCAATTTTACGGGGAGTGACTTCAATGCGTGCTGGAATGCTGGCGCTGGCGCTTGCTGGCCTCGTCGCGGCGTCGCCTGCCGCCCATGCCGTCGACGTGGCGGTGCTGACGCCCTATCAGAGTTCTGTCGCCACCAACCAGATGATCAAGGTCTTCGACGAGAAGGCCAAGGCGGCCGGCTGGAACGCGACCCTCGTCGACACGCGTGGCGACATGGGCCCGCTGGCGAGCCGGATCGAGGATGTCGTCGCCGCCAAGGTCGGCGCGATCGTGCTCGTATCCGTCGATCCCAAGCAGATCCAGGATCAGGTCAACGCCGCCGCCGCTGCCGGCATCCCGGTCGTCACGATCGATGGTGCCAGCGCGCCGGGGGTCGTGCTCAACGTCACTTCGGATAATTTCGAGCTCGGCACCAAGCTGTCCGACTTCCTGTTTGCGAAGCTCGGCGGCAAGGGCAACATCGCCAAGTTCTATTATTCCGCCCATCCCGGCGTGCATCAGCGTGAACTCGCCCTCGACGCGGCACTGAAGGCCAATCCGGGCATCAAGGTCGTCGCCGAGCACTACATGGTCGTGCCCGGTCCGATCGACGACGCGCGCAAGACGATGGAAGACCTCTTGAAGAGCCAGGGCGGCGAGATCGATGCCGTCTGGGCCGCCTGGGACGAGCCGGCGATCGGCGCGCAGCTGGCAATCGAGGCCGATAAGCCCGATTCGAAGATCATCATCGCCGGCATTGACGGCAACCCGCAGGCGGTAGAGCTGATCAAGTCTTGTAGCCATATCAAGGGCACGGTCAGCCAGGATTTCGACGCCATGGCCGGCCTCGCCGCCGACGGCCTCGCCAAGATCCTCGCGGGCGAGAAGCCGGAAAAGGCGGAACTCTTCGCCCCGGCCAAGCTGATCACCCCTGAGACGCTCGGCGTCACCTGTCCGTGACGTTCGGCGGCGCGCCATTCCTGGCGCTATCCGGGCTCACCAAGCGGTTCGGCGCGACGCTCGCGCTGGACAGGGCCGAACTCGCGCTCCGGCCCGGTTCCGTCCACGCCCTTCTCGGCGAGAACGGCGCCGGCAAGTCGACGCTGATCAAGATCCTTTCCGGCGTCTATCGGCCGGACGAAGGAGCGATCCGCCTCGATGGCGCCGAGACGGCCGTCGCCTCGCCGCGTGCCGCCGAAGCGCTCGGCTTCCGCTTCATTCATCAGGAACTGAACCTCGTCCCGCATTTCGACGCTGTCGCCAATGCCTGGATCGGCCGGCGCCATCCGCGCCGTGGTCCGCTGCTCGACAATCGCGCCATGCGCGAGCGGGTCGAGGCGGTGGCGGCGCGGATCGCGCCCGATCTGCCGCTCAGCCGTCCGGCCGCGCGCTTGACGCCCGGCCAGCGGCAGATGGCCGAGATCGTCCGGGCGCTGATGGAGCCGGCGCGGCTCGTCGTCATGGACGAGCCGACCTCCAGCCTTTCCGAGGGCGAGGCCGAGCGGCTGCACGCCGTGGTCCGCCAACTCGCCGCCGAGGGGACGGCGGTGCTGTTCATCTCGCATCGCCTCGACGAGGTCATCGAGCTCTGCGGCGACTATACCGTGCTGCGCAACGGGCGGACGGTCGGCTCGGGGGCGATGGCGTCGATGGATCGCGCGGGGCTGGTGGCGCTGATGTCGGGGGCGACCAGAGGACATGTAGGCGTTGATGAAGCGCGCGGTCAGCCCTCTCCTCCCTTGTGGGGGAAAGCTGGAGAGGGGGGTGCCGACTCAGTTTCTCCTGAAAACGGAAATTCGACCGCTCCGGACGCACCGAATCCTGCCCCGGCGCTCCCCCCTCCTAGCCTCCCCCACAAGGGGGGAGGAATCCGCCCGCCTGATAGCGTGAGCCCTGTCGGCCCCGCACCCGTCCTCACCGCCGAAATCGCCTTCGGCTCCGGCAGATTGACCCTCGAAGCGTTTCCCGGAGAGATTGTCGGCCTCTACGGCCTTGTCGGCTCGGGTCGGTCGAGCCTGCTCAAGGTCCTGTGGGGGGCAACCCGGACCCCCGGCACCATCCGGGTCGATGGGCGGAAGCTCGTCGGCGGGCCGGCGGACCGGATCCGCAACGGCATTGCTTATGTGCCGGAGGATCGTCGTCGCGAGGGCTTCGCCGCCGCGCTGTCGATCGAGGCCAATCTCGCTTTGCCGCATCTGCCCGATTTCCGCGCCGCGCCCGCGCTCCCCATTCCCTCGCGCCCGCATATTCGTCGTTTCGCGACCGATGTCGGCCGGCGCATCCGCCTCGCCGCCGCGTCGCTGGCCGCCTCACCACTGACGCTCTCGGGCGGCAACCAGCAGAAGCTGCTTTTCGGTCGCTGGCTTGGCCGCAGGACACGGGTGATGCTGGTCGACGAGCCGACGCGCGGCGTCGATGTCGGCGCCAAGGCGGAAATTCATGCCGAGATGCGCCGCATCGCCGCCGATGGTGCCGCGGTGATCATGGCGACCAGCGACATGGAAGAACTCATGTCGCTTTCGACGCGCATCCTCGTCCTGCACCAGGGCAGCGTCATCGCCGAACTGGCGGCCGAGCCATTCGATCGAAGCGCCATCGTCGCCGCGGCCTTCGGCCATTCTTCCACTGAGACTGTGCCCTCGGAAGCCGCCTGATGATCCTTCTCCGCCGTTACGGCACGCTCTTCGCGCTGGCGCTCATCGTCGCCGTGTTCTCGCTCGCCTCTCCCGGCGCCTTCGGCACGGTGTCGAACCTCGTCAACATCACGCAGCAGATGTCGCTGCTCGCCATCGTCGCGATCGGCGCGACATTGGTGATGGTTCTCGGCGAGTTCGATCTTTCGGTCTCGGCGGTCGTCTCCTGGGCCGGCATCGCCGCCGTCTCCCTGTTCAGCGCCGGATGGCCGATTGCGCTCGTCTTCCCCGTCGTGCTCGTCTCGGCGCTGCTCATGGGCATGGTGTCAGGCATTCTCGTCGCCCGCTTCGCGCTGCCGAGCTTCATCGCCACGTTGGCGCTGGGTACCGTGATCGGCGGCCTGACCTTCTGGGTCTCCGACGGAGCGACCCTCTTCTCCGGCATTCCGCCGGCGTTCCGGGATCTTGGCCGTGGCGCTATCCTCGGCGTGCCGGTACCGACGCTCTGGCTCGCCGCCGTTGCGGCGATCTTCTGGCTGCTGCTCGACCAGACCGAATTCGGCCGCCGGCTCTATGCGATCGGGGGCAATCGCGAGGCCGCGCGGCTCGTCGGCCTCCCGGTCCGGCGCGACATGGTGACGGCCTTCGCGCTTTGCGCCGGTCTCGCCGCGCTGGCTGGGCTGCTCCTCGCCGCGCGGCTCGGCAGCGCCCATCCCACAGGCGGCGGTGGCTATCTGCTGCAAGCCTATGCCGCCGTCTTCCTGGGAATGACCGCTTTTCGCGAGGGAGAGCCGAGCCTGCCGGGAACGCTGGTCGGGGCGGCAATCATCGCAGTGATCTCGAACGGCCTCACCATATTGGGGGTGCCGAGCTTCCTGCAGGACGTCATGACCGGCGCGATCATCATCGCCGCCGTCATGATCCGTCATTTCGGCCGCGTCCGGGATTGAGCGAAGGCTGAAGTGCCCTATCTTTAGCTGCGCGGCGCCCGGCGCCGCCAGCCTTCCTTCCCCTCCCGGAAAGCCCAGAATGAAACAGGAAATCGAAATCCGCACGGCGGATGGCGTCGCCAAGGCGCATCTCTTCAAACCGGATGGCGCCCTGCGGTCCGGAGCGCCCGGCGTCGTCCTCTATATGGACGCCTTCGGCCTTCGCCCGGCGCTGGATGGCATGGCGACCCGGCTCGCCGATCAGGGCTACATCGTGCTCGTCCCGGATCTCTTCTATCGCGCCGCGCCCTACGGTCCCTTCGACACCTCGGCCTTTTCGAACGAGACGTCGCGCAAGGCGATCATGGCGCTGCTGACCGGCACGACGCAGGCCATGACGGCGTCGGACAGCGGCGCCTTTATCGCGACGTTGCGGGACAATGGCGCGAGCGGGCGTATCGGCACCGTCGGCTATTGCTTCGGCGGTGGTCGTGCGCTGACGGCGGCCGGAACCTATCCGGACGATGTCGCCGCGGCGGCGAGCTTTCATGGCGGCAATATCGCCAGCGAGGCGCCGGATAGCCCGCACCGTCTGGCGCCGTCCATCAAGGCCAGGGTTTATGCGGGCAATGCCGGCATCGACCAGAGCTTCCCGCCGGAGCAATCGGCCCGCCTAGCCGAAGCGCTGCGCACGGCCGGCGTCGACCATGTCATCGAGAACTATGTCGGCATGGACCATGGCTGGACGGTTCCCGACAATGGCGCCTTCGACGAGACCGGCGCCGAGCGCCACTGGAAGCGGCTGCTGACCTTCTTCGACGAGACGCTGGGGTAAGCGGGCTAATCGCTTACCGGCTTACGCGCAGTCAACCTCGCCGATTCCGCCCCGGCACGGCCGCGAGGCCCGCTCCCGCCACCACGAGCGCCGTCGCCAAGGCCAGACGCAGGCTCGCTGGCGCCTGGCCGGCGGCTACGAGCAGGATCATCGAGAGCGGCGGCGTCGCGTAGGAGAGGGCGCCGAGCACCGAGATATTGCCGTGCTTGGTCGCGTGGTCCCAGGCGACGAAGGCCGCTCCCACCGGGCCTGCGCCGAGGAGCACGAGGGCGATCCATGTCGGCCCATCGGGCATGACGAAGGCCTCGCCGGTGACGAAATGGCCGATGGTGCCTAGCAGCGCGACGGCGGCGCAGACGAGGATCATCGGCTCGCTGCCCGGCGCGCCGACCCTATTGTTGAGCACCGAATAGAGGCTCCAGGTGAAGGCGCAGGCGATCGCCGCCACATAGCCGAGCATGGCGGTACCGCCAAGGTCTACCGCATCGCTGCCGCCGATCAGCAGCACCGTGGCCCCGAAGCCGATGACGCCGCCGACGATCTGCGGCCAGCCGAGGCGCGAACTGCCGCCCGGCAGGATGCCCGCGAACAGCACGATCAGCAAAGGCCAGAGATAGTTGACGATCGTCACCGGCCCGGCCGGCGCCAAGCGGAAGGCGAGGAAATAGAGCGCGTGATAGAGGAAGATACCGGCGATCGAGAGCGCCCACGCCTTGGCCGGCCAGGCGCGAAAGCCGGCTGCGATCCGCGCCGGACCGGAGACGATGAGGAAGCCGAAGAGCACGGTAGCGGCGCCGATCGCGAAGGTTATCGCCAGCGCCTCGAAGGTCGGTATCACCTTCGTGAGCGTGGTGCCGAGCGCGAGCGTCGACCAGAGCAGGATGGCCACGGCGCCGACCGCCGTGGCGCGCCCTTTTCCGACACTCACGAAGCGGAATCCTTGAGGCGGCCAGCCGGCGCGTCGATCTGCCCGAAATCTTTCGCCACGGCGTGTGGCTGGCCCTCGGGAATGACCACCTCTCCGCGATCGAGGGCGATTGTCGCCATGCCAATCTCGGCGGCGGCGTCGAGCTCGTGGATATTGTCGGAGAGGAAGAGGATCTGGGAGGCCGGCAGTCCGATCACCTCGGCGATGGCCGCATAGGAGGCGTGGTCGGTCTTGGTGCCGACGGCCGTGTCGAAATAGCCGGAGAAAAGCGGGGTCAGGTCGCCGAGTTCCGTGTGGCCGAAGATCAGCTTCTGCGCCAGCACCGAGCCGGACGAATAGACGTAGAGCGCGAGCCCCTCATTGCGCCAGCGGGCGAGATATTCGGCGGCGTCGGGATAGACGTCCCCCTTCAGACGGCCGGAATGATAGCCTTCCTTCCAGATCATGCCCTGCAGCGCCTTCAGCGGCGTCGCCTTGCGATCCTCGTCGATCCAGCGTTTGAGCAACGCGATCGTCGCCGCCTCGTCCAATCCGGGCTCGCCTGCCAGCGTTCGGGCGCCCTCCAGCGCCTGCCGCACCTCGGGCTCGGATCCATGCTCGGCGATGAAGCCAGGGAGGCGCTGGCGGGCGAAGGGGAAGAGGACATCCTTGACGAAGGAGATCGAGGAAGTCGTACCCTCGATATCGGTGAGGACCGCGCGGATCGTGGGATCGTGGATTTTGGAGTTCGGCATGGAAACGGACGTCCTTTCGGGCGCTCGGCGGATTGGAAAGGCTGGCAGTTCCGCCTCTACTCGATTACGTCAGGTCGGTCACCCTTCCTGAACGCTAAATTTGCGGGGTCTTCCATGAAAGTCGACGGCGTATCCTATCGTGCGATCTGGCGCGAACCGAATGCGGCTTACGTCGTCGTCGTCGACCAGACGCTCCTCCCGCATCGCTTCGAGACGCGTCGGCTGGAAAATGTCGCCGATGCGATCGACGCGATCAAGCGCATGGTCGTGCGCGGCGCGCCGCTCATCGGCGTCACCGGCGCCTATGGCTATGCGATGGCGCTGCATGAGGATGCATCGGACGACAATCTCGCCGCCGCCTTCGCTGCGCTGAACGCCGCCCGTCCGACCGCGGTCAATCTGCGCTGGGCGCTGGAGATCGTCCGCGCCGAGGTCGCCCCGTTTCCGGTCGCCGAGCGAGCCGCCGCTGCCTATGCCGTCGCCGACCGTCTTCATGCCGAAGACATCGAGACCAACGGCACGATGGCGTCGCATGGCGCCCAGTTGATCCGCGAAATATGGGAAGCCAAGGGCCGCTCCGGGCCGGTCAACATCCTGACTCATTGCAACACGGGCTGGATCGCCTGCGTCGATTGGGGCACGGCGCTCGGCGTCGTCTACCGTGCGCATGACAACGAGATACCGGTCCATGTCTGGGTCGACGAGACGCGTCCACGCAACCAGGGCGCCAGCCTGACGACGTGGGAGCTCGGCTCGCATGGCGTGCCGCACACGCTGATCGCCGACAATGCCGGTGGTCATCTGATGCAGCATGGCGAGGTTGATATCTGCCTTGTCGGGGCGGATCGCGTGACTGCCGATGGCGATGCCTGCAACAAGATCGGCACCTATCTGAAGGCGCTCGCCGCCCGCGATAACAACGTTCCCTTCTATGTCGTCATGCCGAGTTCGACGATCGACTGGCGTGTCCATGACGGCGTCAAGGAGATCGAGATCGAGGAGCGCGCCAGCGACGAGGTCACGCATATCACCGGGGTTGCCGGCGACGGTACGCTCGTCAAGGTGCGGCTGACGCCGAAGGGCACGCGCGCTGCCAATCCGGCCTTCGATGTGACGCCGGCCCGCCTCCTGACCGGCCTCATCACCGAGCGCGGCGTCGCCCATGCGAGCCGCGAGGGTCTCCTGGCGCTCTTTCCCGAGCGGGCCTGATCGACATCCGCCGGTCGTCGACGCCTTCTCTCAGGGCGTATTCGTCGACGGGCGCGCATCCTGCGGCTTCGTGCGCGTGGTGCCCTGACGCACCGTGCCATTGCCCGATGCGCAGAAGCAGCGGCCGCCGGAGCGTTGAAGGCGGCCGAGCGGGCAGGTGCCGGCCATGAGCTGGCACTGGTTCGCGTCCAGCGCGGGAACGCCGCTCGGCGTGCGCTGCGGAACCACGCGTGGCACGGGAACCGGCGTCAGGCCGAGACCCGGGCTGGAGAAGATGTCCCGGGCCGCGCCAGCCTCGGGAAGCGCGAGGCTGGCGATCGCGATAAGCGATAGAACCCACGCCAGGCGCGCGCATTCCCGTGCCCCGATCTTCAGCCGCCGAACCATCCAGATCCTCCCGCAGTGCATCACAGCTAGTCGGAATCCTGCCACTTCGCGGGCTTTCGAACGGAATCGGGCTATGTTAGGAAGACCGCGACCCGCGCGGGGGTGGACGTTGACGCGCATCGTATCAATATGGGGCCGGTCCGGCGGGAACACCAGGACGGCAGCCGGGAACAGGTGGTGAGACGGCATGGAAGACCGCCCGTCGAGCTTTGACTATGAAGCTCTGCTCGCCTGCGGGCGAGGTGAATTGTTCGGTGAGGGCAACGCTCAGCTTCCGCTGCCGCCCATGCTGATGTTCGATCGGATTACCTCGATCAGCGAAGAGGGTGGCGAGTTTGGCAAGGGCCATATCCGCGCCGAACTCGACGTCAATCCGGACCTCTGGTTCTTCCAGTGCCATTTCAAGGGCGATCCCGTGATGCCGGGCTGTCTCGGGCTTGACGCGCTCTGGCAGATGCTCGGGTTTTTCCTCGGCTGGAGCGGCTCGCCCGGTCGCGGGCGCGCGCTGTCGACCGGCGAACTGAAGTTCTCCGGCATGGTGCTGCCGAATGTGAAACTCGTCGAATATGGCGTCGATCTGAAACGCGTTCTCCGCTCGAAACTGGTGCTCGGTATCGGTGATGGCTGGCTGAAAGCCGACGGCGTCACCATCTATCGCGCCAAGGACCTCCGCGTCGGCCTTTTCAAGGGCGAAGCGCAGCCTGCCGTTGGCTGAGCGGCAGGTCCGACCCATGCGGGGCCGGAACGGTCGGCAACCGAGCGCAGGCTCCATTAGCTAAGGACAGTATCCATGAAGCGGGTCGTCGTGACGGGGATGGGGATCGTCTCTTCCATCGGCAACAACACCCAGGAAGTGCTCGCGAGCCTTCACGAGGCGAAAAGCGGGATCTCCTTTTCCGAGGATTATGCCGCGCACGGTTTCCGCAGCCATGTCGCTGGTGCGCCGACGCTGGATCCGGCGGAAATCGTCGACCGGCGGGCGATGCGCTTCCATGGCGGTGGTACCGCCTGGAACCATGTCGCCATGGACCAGGCGATCCGCGATGCCGGGCTTGAGGAGAGCGAGATCTCCAATGAGCGCACCGGCATCGTGATGGGCTCCGGCGGTCCGTCGACCCGCACGATCGTCGAATCGGCGCAGAAGGCGCTCGCCTCCGGCTCGTCCAAGAAGGTCGGCCCGTTGGCCGTGCCGAAGGCGATGTCTTCCTCGCCCTCCGCGACGCTGTCGACCTGGTTCAAGATCAAGGGCCTCAGCTATTCGATCTCCTCGGCCTGCGCGACGTCGAACCACTGCATCGGGAATGCCTATGAGAACATCCTCTACGGCAAGCAGGATCGCATGTTCGCCGGCGGCTGCGAGGAACTCGACTGGACGCTGTCGGTCCTCTTCGACGCGATGGGCGCGCTCTCGTCGAAATATAACGATCGCCCGCAGATCGCGTCGCGCGCCTATGACGCGAACCGCGACGGCTTCGTGATTTCCGGCGGCGCCGGCGTGCTGGTGCTTGAGGATCTTGAAGTCGCCAAGGCCCGCGGCGCGCGCATCTATGGCGAGATCGTCGGCTATGGCGCGACATCGGACGGTGCCGACATGGTGGCGCCTTCGGGCGAGGGCGCGGCGCGCTGCATGCGTCAGGCGATCGCGAATGTCGGCGAGAAGGTCGACTATATCAATCCGCACGCCACCTCGACGCCGATCGGCGATCTGAGGGAGATGGAGGCGATCCGCGAAGTGTTCGGTTCCGGCGACGACTGCCCGCCGATCTCGGCGACCAAGTCGCTCACCGGCCACTCGCAGGGCGCGACCGGCGTGCATGAGTCGATCTATTCGCTGTTGATGATGAACAACCGCTTCATCGCGGAATCGGCCCATATCGAGGAACTCGATCCTGCCTTCGCCGACATGCCGATCGTCAGGAAGCGCATCGACAACGCCAAGATCGACACCGTGCTTTCCAACAGCTTCGGCTTCGGCGGCACCAACGCATCGCTGGTCTTCCAGCGCTACACAGCCTGAAGCTGGACAAGGGGCGGGAATGACGGGAACGATCAGCAGCCTGATGAGCGGCAAACGCGGCCTCGTCATGGGGGTCGCCAACGATCATTCCATCGCCTGGGGTATCGCCAGGACGCTCGCGGCGCATGGCGCCGAACTGGCTTTTACCTACCAGGGCGACGCCTTCGGCCGCCGCGTCAAGCCGCTAGCCGATTCGGTTGGCGGCAAGCTGCTGCTGCCCTGCGATGTCGAGGATATCGCCTCGGTCGACAGCGTCTTCGACGCGCTGAAGGCGGAGTGGGGCTCGATCGACTTTCTCGTTCACGCCATTGCCTTCTCCGACAAGAACGAGCTGAAGGGCCGCTACGCCGACACGTCCCGCGATAATTTCGCCAAGACGATGCTGATCTCGTGCTTCTCCTTCACCGAGATCGCCAAGCGTGCGGCGGCGCTGATGACGAAGGGCGGCTCGATCGTGACGCTGACCTATGGCGGCTCGACCCGCGTCATGCCGAACTACAATGTCATGGGCGTCGCCAAGGCGGCTCTTGAATCCTCGGTGCGCTATCTCGCCATGGATTTCGGCTGCGACGGCGTGCGCATCAACGCGATTTCCGCCGGTCCCGTGCGCACGCTGGCCGGCTCCGGCGTTTCCGACGCGCGGGTCATGTATAATTTCCAGAAGCGCAATTCGCCGCTCCGCCGCGCCGTCTCGCTTGAGGAAATCGGCAGCACGGCGACCTATCTCCTGTCGGATCTCGGCTCCGGCGTGACCGGCGAGATCCATTTCGTCGATTCCGGCTACAACATCATCTCTATGCCCCGGCTCGACGAGTTGAAGGTGCATGATGTCGAGGCCAGCCCCGCCGCGGCGGAGTAGGTTGGCGGTATTCGCCGGCAAGCAAGACGCCCGCTCTAGTCTTGCGATAAGGCTGGCCTTATGACCTGCCCATGCTTCCCGTCGACGACGTCCTCCCTGACCTGCTGAGCGCCCTTGCCGAGCGGCCGAATGCCGTACTCGTCGCGCCGCCCGGCGCCGGCAAGACGACCCGCGTGCCGCTGGCGCTGCTGGACGCGCCCTGGCGTGGCGATGGCCGCGTCCTGATGCTGGAGCCGCGCCGTCTCGCCGCCCGCGCCGCCGCCCGGCGCATGGCCGAGACGCTGGGCGAGGCGGTCGGCGAGCGGGTCGGCTACCGGGTCCGCATGGAAAGCCGCGTCTCGGCGCGAACGCGCATCGAGATCGTCACGGAAGGCATTTTCGCGCGGATGATCCTCGATGATCCGGGGCTTGCCGGTGTCGCCGCCGTGGTCTTCGACGAGTATCACGAGCGCAGCCTGGACGGCGATCTCGGCCTTGCCCTGGCGCTCGATGCGCAGGCCGGGTTGCGCGAGGATCTGCGGATCCTCGTCATGTCCGCGACGATCGATGGCGCCCGCGTCGCCCGCCTCCTCGTCGAGGCGCCCGTCATCGAGAGCCTCGGGCGCATGTTTCCGGTCGAGACGCGCCATCTTTCGCGAGATCCCGCACAGCGGATCGAAGATGCCGTCGCCGAAGCCGTGCGGCGCGCGCTGTCTGAGTCGAGCGGTAGCCTGCTCGTCTTCCTACCCGGTCAGGCGGAGATCCGCCGCGTTGCCGAACGGCTGGAAGGACGCCTTCCCGCCAATGTCGAACTGGCCCCGCTCTACGGTGCGCTCGATTTTGCCGCGCAGGACCGCGCTATCCGGTCGGCCGGGGAGGGCAAGCGCAAGGTGGTCCTGGCAACGTCGATCGCCGAGACCTCGTTGACCATCGAGGGCGTGCGCGTCGTGATCGACAGCGGACTTGCGCGCGCGCCGCGCTACGAGCCGGCAACCGGCCTGACCCGGCTGGAGACGCGCCGCGTCTCGCGCGCGTCGGCCGACCAGCGCCGAGGCCGCGCCGGGCGCACGGAACCGGGCGTCTGCTATCGGCTCTGGGACGAGGGCCAGACCAACGCGCTGGCGCCTTTCGATCGGCCCGAAATCCTGGAGGCGGATCTGGCGCCGCTGGTGCTCGATCTCGCCAATTGGGGCGTGGCCGATCCCGCCGCGCTCGCCTTTCTGGATTCCCCGCCGCGCCCGGCTTGGGACGAGGCTGTGGCGCTGCTTGGCCGGCTTGGTGCGCTTGACGCCGACCGCCGTCTGACGAACGAGGGCAGAGCGCTGGCCCGGCTTGGCCTGCCGCCGCGGCTCGGCCATATGCTGCGCCAGGCCGCCGCCCTCGGCCTTGGTGGCCTTGGCGGCGCGTTGGCGGCGGTGCTGGAGGAGCCCGGCCTCGGCGGAAACGATACGGATCTGCGCGAAAGGCTGCGGCGGCTGTTCGTGGGAACGGACAGGCGTAGCCGCGATGCGCTGACGCTTGCCGCCCGCTTTGCTCGCAATGTCGGCGCCGATCCCGCCTCCGGCCGCGACAGGATCGAGGAGGCCGGACTGCTGATCGCCTTCGCCTTCCCGGAACGCATAGCGATGGCGCGCGGGGCGCCGGGCGCCTTTGTGCTCGCCAACGGCCGGGGCGGCGTGCTCGACGCCGCCGATGCGCTCGCGCGTGAAGCCTTCCTCGCCGTTGCCGAACTACAGGGCGTTGCCGAGCGGGCGCGCATCCTGACCGCCGCGCCGCTGGACCGGACCGAGATCGAGGCGAATTTCGCCGCCGACATCGTCGAGGAGGACCGGGTCGGCTTCGACACGGAGACCGGTTCCGTGCGCGGCCACCGCGTGCGGCGCCTGGGCCGCCTGCTTCTGACGGAGAAGCCGATCTCGAAGCTTCCCGAGGCGCAGGTGACGGCGGCGCTCATTGCCGAGATAAGGCGCGTCGGCCTGGGCAGCTTCGATCTCGGCAGCGCCGCGTCCTTCCGGCAGCGCCTCGCCTTCTTGCGCGCCCGCCTTGGCGAGGAATGGCCGGATGTCTCCGATGACGCCCTGGCGGCGAGCCTGGAACATTGGCTGGGCGATGCTCTCGCCGGCAAAAGGCGGCTCGACGCGATCGATGGCGGGCTGCTGCGCGAGGCGCTGATGTCGCTGGTGCCGTGGGACAAGCGGGCGGCGCTGGACCGGCTGGCGCCAAGCCATTTCGAGGCGCCCACCGGATCGCGCCTGCCGATCGACTATTCGGATCCGGACGGACCGGTGCTCAACATCCGCGTCCAGGAACTCTTCGGCCTCGACCGTCATCCTTCGGTCGGTGACGGTCGCGTGCCGCTGATCGTCGCGTTGTTGTCGCCCGCGCACCGGCCGATCCAGATTACGCGCGACCTGCCGAGCTTCTGGCGCGGCTCCTGGCGTGACGTTCGAAGCGATATGCGCGGGCGCTATCCACGGCATGTCTGGCCGGAGGATCCGCTCGCCGCCGCGCCGACGAGCCGGGCCAAGCCGCGCGGCACATGATATCTCCGGGAATCGGTGCTTCGTCGGTCAGGCGAACCGCGGTAGAGCATCGGACCGAGAAGTGGAATCCGGTTTTCGGAAAATCCGATGCGAAAACAAAAAGATAGAGCGCCACAGGCCCACGAGGGAGGCCCTTCATGACCGACGAAACGATCCTGCCCGACCCGCGCGCCGTCGATATCTTCGTCACCGAGGACATGCTGCTCGTCGGCCTTGCCGATGGACGCGAACTCTCCATCCCGCTCGCCTGGTCGTCAAAGCTTCTGGCAGCCGGGGAGGCGGCGCGGGCGGGCGGTCAGATTGTCCAGAACGGCACCGTGCTTCACTGGCCGGCGATCGACGAGACGATCGTCGTCGCCAGCCTGCTACGGCTGTCGTGAAGGCCGGTCCCCTGATCAGCGGCGCCAGTGCCGCCCGTCGGTGACGACGCCGAACGTTTCGGGATGGCGAGCATAGGCGGCAATTCCGGCGAGCGCCGGCGCGGGATGCACGATGACGGAAGTCGGCATCTTGTCCATCATCGCCTGGTGCGGCGCCTTGTCGATGAACGCTTCACGGAAGCCGCTCGTCGCGATGAAGGGCGCGATCTTGGCGGCGATGCCGCCGGCCAGGAACACGCCGCCCCGCGCCATGAACGCGAGCGCGAGGTTGCCGGCAAGGCGTCCCAGATGCACGCAGAAGAGCGACAGCGCCTCGCGCGCGTCGGCGTCGCTGCCATCCATCGCGGCCGCCGTGATCTCCGAGGGATTGTCGAAGGTGCCGGTCTTGCCGTCGGCTGCCAGAATCGCACGATAGAGGCGCACCAGACCGGCGCCGCAGAGGAGCGTCTCCCCGGCGATCCGGCGATGGATGCCTTCGCCGAACGGCTCGTCGATATGCGGCCAGATCTCGAAATCGCGTGCCGTGACCGGAGCGAGGTCGATATGGCCACCTTCGCCTGGAACCGGAAACCATGTGCCGCGCGCATGGATCAACGCCGCCGCGCCAAGCCCGGTCCCCGGACCCACCACGACCTGCGCCGCATTGGCGATCGCCTCGCCGCCGCCGACGCGGACGAGATCCTCGTCGCCGAGGGCGGGAAGCGACAGCGATAGCGCTTCGAAGTCGTTAAGCAGAATCACTTCGTCGAGCCCGAAACGCTCGATCATCCGCTTCGGCTCCACCACCCACGGGCAGTTGGTCAGGGGAACCTTGTCGCCTTGGACTGGACCGGCCAGGGCCAGGACAGCCGATCTCGGCCGCGCGCCCTGCGACATGGAAAAAGCGATCGCGTCGTCAATCGTGGCGAAATCGGCCGTATGGGCGTTGGGGAAGCGCTCTACCGGCTGGTCCCCGTCCCGCACCAGGGCGAAGCGGGCATTGGTGCCGCCTATATCGCCGATCAGCGTCGGAAAGGGGACGATGTTTCGCTCGAGGATGGAAGCTGGTTTCTGGACGCCGGAATTCATGATGCCTTGGTCGCGATCCTGCTGGGGGAAGCGGTCAGGGTGAGGGCGCGAAGGCGCCGGAATGGGTGATGAGAAGCTGGGCCGTCGCGCGGTTCAGCGCCATCGGGATATCGTAGAGTTCGGCCAGTCGGGTCAGTGCCTTGACGTCGACATCATGCGGCATCGGCGTCAGCGGATCGACGAAGAAGATGAGCCCGGCGATGCGGCCTTCCGCGATCAGCGCGCCGATCTGCTGGTCGCCGCCGAGCGGTCCGCTCTTCAGCCGTCGCACGGGCAGCTCCGGCGCCGCCTCGACGATCCGCGCTCCGGTGGTTCCGGTGGCGACGAGATCGAAGGTCGAAAGCCGAGCCGCATGCTCGACCGCGAAGTCCACCATGTCGGCCTTCTTCTGGTCGTGGGCAATCAAAGCCAAAGTCGGTCGCAAGGGGAAATCCTCATTGTCTCGCTCGCCGGCCGCCTGCTGCTAGCCAGTGATAGAAAGATCGGGGTCCGAGGAAAAGCCGAAAGTGGGAAAATCGTGCGGTCCTCCTCGTTGATCTGCACGTTTTGCCATCGTTTGCCCGATGCAGCGGCAACCGCTGCGAGGTGAGGCCGGGGAGGCGCCGTCCAATCGCCACTCCCGTCGCGAGGCTTGACCCCGCCAGCCGGCGCGGGCTTCATCGTCCAGCCGGCCCGCGGCGGCCGGGGAAACCGCCGGAAGGAATGTCGATGGATGCCGAACTCTTCGAGCGCGCACGGGACGTGCGGAGCCGGGCGCATGCACCTTATTCGCGCTTTTATGTCGGCGCGGCGCTTCGGACCGAGGACGGGCGGATCTTCGCCGGTGCTAATGTCGAAAACGCATCGTTTCCCGAAGGCTGGTGCGCCGAGACCTCGGCGCTCGGCCAGATGATCTCGTCGAGCCTCGATCCGGCCGGCCGGCGCGTTGCCTCCGTGGTGGTCGTCGCCGATCGCGTCGAGGGCGGCATCGTCTGCACGCCCTGCGGCGGCTGCCGGCAGCGGCTCAAGGAGTTCTCCACGGCGCGGACGGTGATCGAATGCTTCGACCCGACCGGCAAGGGCCAGAGCTTCTCGATCGCCGAATTGCTGCCTGCCGGCTTCGGGATTGACGAGCCGCGGGCCTGAACAGCGGCGGCGGCCGCGCATCCATGCGGCCGCTCGTTCCAGAGCCAATCGGGGCGAGCGCGCCGCAACGACGCATTCGCCTCCGATTTGATGTGCGTACCTCAGACCCAGCCGCCGTCGACGATGTAGGCCTGGTTGGTACAGCCGGATGCCTCGTCCGAGGCGAAGAACTGCACGACGCGGGCGATGTCGTCTGGGAAAAGCTTGCGCTTCAGGCACTGCTTCGCCATCAAATCCTTCTCGGCCTCGGGCGTCAGCCAAAGGTCGATCTGGCGCTGCGTCATGATCCAGCCCGGGACGACGGAGCAGACGCGGATGTTGAACGGGCCGAGATCCCGGGCGAGGCCGCGCGTCAGGCCCATCACCGCCGATTTCGCCGAGGTGTAGGCCGGCATGCCGCCCTGGCCGATCATCCAGGATGTCGAGCCCATATTGATGATCGCGCCGTTTCCGGCCGCCTTCATGTCTTCGATCACGGCCTGCGCGGCGAAGAACTGGTGGCGGATGTTCACCTGGTAGCGCTCGTCCCAATATTCCGGCGTCACATCCTCGATTTTGTGGCGCTGGTCATGGGCGGCATTGTTGATGAGGACGGTGATCGGGCCGAGCTTGGCGCGCACATTGGCGATCGCCTGGCGCAGCGCCGCGATGTCGCGCAGGTCGCAAGGCTCGAAATGCACGGTGCCCTCGGCGGAGAGTTCCGCGACCAGCTTGTTCGACGCTTCCTCGTTGATGTCGAGAAAGCCGACCTTGGAGCCCTGTCCGGCGAAATGGCGGACGATGGACTCGCCGATTCCGCTTCCGCCGCCGGTCACCAGCACCGTCCGTCCCTTGAGGCTCGGATAGATCGCGCCTGTGGTCATGCCCGTCTCCTCCTGATGATTCTTCTTGCGAAGCGCCGGCAATCCGCCGGCTCGCGCCCTTTCTAAGCCAAGGCGCGCGGAAGCGAAACCAGGATCTGAGGGGCGTACGTCAGAAGGTGGGGCGCGAGCCGCTTAAGGCCTATTGCGCGGTGGGCTTCGGCTTCGGCTTGGGGATCGCGGCCGAGGCCACCATCGTCGATCCGGCCGCTTCGGCGGCGCGGCGCAGGCTGACCGGCGACTTGAAGACGAGGGATGACGCAGCAACGTCGAAATAGGAATCGGAGAAGCTGCGTTCACCGAGCGGCGATGGCGTCAGCGATGCCAGAGTGCGCGGGTTCGGTAAGGGTATGGGGACGCCCGCTGCCGGCTCGCCGACGGGAGCGCTTGATTCTTCGGCCAGCGCCATCAAGGCGGGCGAGGCAGGCGCCGGGTCCCGGCTGAAATTGAACGAGAGCTTCGGTTCCGGCAGGACCGAGGCGAGTACGACCTGCGGTTTCGCGACGATCGGCTGGGGCACCTCTGCCGGAGCCTCGGCCACGAGGACGGGCTTGGGAATCGGGAGGGGC
The DNA here is from genome assembly GCF_026343945.1 of Kaistia algarum. NCBI lineage: Bacteria > Pseudomonadati > Pseudomonadota > Alphaproteobacteria > Hyphomicrobiales > Kaistiaceae > Kaistia > Kaistia algarum. Next base: position 1,654,729 of record NZ_JAPKNJ010000001.1, on the reverse strand, counting down.
ACGCTCGCCGGCGCCTCGGATTCGTCGGTCGCGGCAGCGGTCACGACGACCAGCGGCTTCGGCGTCGGCAGCGGAATTTCCGCTGGGGCCGGGGCCTCGACGGCAGCGGCCTCGATCGCCGGGGCCGGCTTCTCCATCAGCGTGGCGACCATCACGGGTTGCGTTCCGACCGGCGGCGCCGTGATCAGCTTGGCGAGCAGCTTCTTTCGCTTCGCCGCGTAGTAATAGCCGCCGCGGTAAAGCCGATGCGTCATGCTCTCATTGCCGCCCGCGATCATGTAGGCGTTGGCGAGATAGGCGACGCCGTAGTTCAAGTTCGTCTCGGCATCGAGCAGGCCGGTCGCCGTGCCCCGATAGCCGACGCCCTTGGCGGTGTCGTAGCGGATCTGCATGAGGCCCCAATAAGGACCGTTCCGGGCCGAGGGTATGAACCGGCTCTCGCGCTTCACCGTGCGCAGGACAATCCCATGCGGCAGGCCGTAAAGGTCGGCATATTCGATCGCGAGCGCCTGGACCTCGTCGGGAGACATCTTCTCGCCCGCGTGCGACGAAACCGGCACGAGGAGAAGGAATACTGCCAGAAGAAGAGGGGACACGCGGTCCACGATAGAGCCTATCGGAAGTCTCCCTTTTGCTTCGCCTTGCCGCGGCGGCGCAATCTGGCTCACTCTTGCCTGGGCGTTGCCGACCCGGTTTGGATCGCGACCTGACACGGCGTCCGAACCTCTCCGGACACGATCTGACAGAATGCCTAATGCATTTTGGCCTTCACGTCGAGATGGGCGATCGAGATCCAGCCATTCGGGGTATTTGGAGCGTCTCGATCAGTGAACGACGCGGGCCGCGTTGGGCACGTCGAGCGAGAAGGCCGGGATATCGACGAGGAAAAGTTCGCCGGTCTCGGTCTGCATCTGGTAGGTGCCGACCATGATGCCGGACGAGGTCGAGAGCGGGCAGCCGCTGGTATATTCGAAGCTCTCGCCTGGCTTCAGCAGCGGCTCCTTGCCGACGACGCCAACGCCGCGAACCTCCTCCGTGCGCCCGCTCGCATCGGTGATGCGCCAGCAGCGTGAGCGAAGCTGCACGTTCTCGAGTCCGAGATTGATGATCTCGATCGTGTAGGCCCAGACATAGCGGCCTTCGCCGGGCGAGGACTCGTCCTCGGCGAAGCTCGGCCGGACGGTAACCTGGATCGATCGCGTCACCGAACGGTACATCGTCGGCAAACTCCTTGCTTTTCCCGGCTCTTAATCCCAAGCGGAGGCAGGCGTCAACGGCTCGGAACGACGCGGCATGGTCCGATCTCGTCGATTGCCATGCGGGAGGTTTGAATTAAGGTCGGGAGGCGTCGAATCGGGGGCCGCGCGCCGTCAAACAGGGAACTGCGTCATGCTGAAGGAATTCCGGGAATTCGCCTTGAAGGGCAACATGATGGACCTCGCCATCGGTATTATCATCGGCGCCGCCTTCAGCGGTTTGGTCCAGTCGATCGTCAACGACATCATCATGCCGATCGTCGGCCGGATCACCGGCGGCATCGACTTCACCAACAAATATATCCAGCTCGCCGGCGATCCACAGCCGACGCTCGAGGCTGCCCGCAAGGCCGGCGCCACGATCGCCTATGGCAACTTCCTGACGCTCCTGATCAACTTCCTGATCGTCGCCTGGATCCTGTTCATGATCGTCAAGGGCATGAACACGCTGCGTCGGCAGCAGGCCGCGGCACCGGCAGCCCCGGCCCCGACGCCGGAGGACGTTCTGCTCCTGCGCGAGATTCGCGACCAGCTCGCGAAGAAATGACGTCGGCGAGGCTGTGATCGGCATCACAGCCTCGTTCTCTTCAAGATGATTGAAGGATTGGCTCACGAATATTCATGAGCGCGAAGCTGCGCGATCGGCTAGTTTCGCCGTTTCCCTGACCAGTTCGGATGTTTCGTGAACGCCCATTCCAGCCAGCCAGGCCTTCGGCCTGAAGCGAACGAAGCGCCGGAAAGCGGCATCGTCGAAGTCTTCAACTATGGCCGCCATCGCGATGGCCTGATCCCGCTCTGGGTCGGCGAGGGCGATCTGCCAACGCCCTCCTTCATCGGCGAAGCGGCCGCGGCCGGCATTGCCGCCGGCGAGACCTTCTACACCTATCAGCGCGGCATCCCGGAGCTTCGGGCGGCGATCGCGCGCTATCACGAACGGCTCTATGGCGGCGCCTTCGATCCGGAACGTTTCTTCGTCACCTCGGGCGGCATGCCGGCGATCCAGATCGCGCTTCGCATGGTCTCGGGCGTGGGCGATGAGGTGATTGTGCCGACGCCGGCCTGGCCCAACTTCGCCGCCGCGGTGGAAGTCGGCGGTGCCAAGGCCGTCGAGGTGCCGATGCATTTCGGCAATGCGGGCTGGACGCTCGATCTCGACCGCTTTTTCGGCGCCGTCACGCCGCGCACCAAGGCGCTGTTCCTGAACTCGCCTTGCAATCCGACGGGATGGACGGCGACCCGCGAGGAACTGATCACGATCCGCGACTTCGCCCGCAAGCGCGGCCTCTGGATCATCGCCGACGAGGTCTATACGCGCTTCGTATATGAGGGCGAGCGCTCACCGTCCTTCTACGATGTCGCCGATCCCGAAGATCGGATTCTGTACGTCAATACCTTGTCCAAAAACTGGGCGATGACCGGCTGGCGCGTCGGCTGGCTCGCCGCGCCGCCGGCTTATGGGCAGGTGATCGAGAACCTCATCCAGTATTCAAGCTCGGGCACGCCGCGGTTCCTGCAGCGCGCGGGCGTTGCGGCCTTGGACCAGGGCGAGGATTTCATTGCCTTCCAGCGCGAGCGCGCCATCGCGTGCCGGACCATCGTCTGCGACGCGCTGGAGGCTACCGGCCGCGTTCGCTTCCACCGGCCACCGGGCGCGTTCTACCTGTTCTTCTCCGTGGATGGCGAAAGCGATACGCGCAAGCTCGGCCTGCGTCTCGTCGACGAGGCGAATGTCGGCCTGGCGCCGGGCGACGCGTTCGGCCGGGCCGGCGCCGGCTTCATGCGGATGTGCTATCTGCGAAATCCTGGCCAAGTGGCTGAAGCGACGACGCGGCTGGTCGACTGGCTGAAGCGCTGACAGCGACAGCCAAAGGCGCCCCGCCTCGCGGAGGGTCGCCTTATAGCTGATGCATGAATGTCTCGAAGATCAGCCGCCGGCAGTCGATACGGCGAGGCGCTCGACGCCTTCCATGGCCGACGGGACGGCCGAGAACGGGGCCGTGCGGCCGAGCGGCAGCCAGAGGCGGTGCCATACATCGACCAGCGAATCGCGTAAGTGGCCGATCAGGGCCTCGTCATGGCAGGGCGTCGGCGTGATTCTAAGCCGCTCCGTGCCGCGCGGCACGGTCGGGTAGTTGATCGGCTGGATATAGATGCCGTGTTCGTCGAGCAGCATGTCCGAGGCCTTCTTGCAAAGGTCTGGATTGCCGACGAAGAGCGGGACGATATGGGTCTCGGACGGCATGACCGGCAGGCCGGCATGGATCAGGACCGATTTCGTCCGCTGGGCATAATGATGCTGCAGGTCACGCTCGACCTGCGAGGCCTTCAGATGCCGAATCGAGGCTGTGGCGGCCGCGGCGATCGCTGGCGGCAGTGCCGTCGTGAAGATGAAGCCCGGCGCATAGGAGCGCACCGCGTCGACGACGGCCTTGGAGGCGGTGATATAACCGCCCAGCGCGCCGAACGCCTTGGCGAGCGTCCCCTCTATCACGTCGATCCGGTGCATGACGCCGTCGCGCTCGGCGATGCCGGCGCCGCGCGGCCCATACATGCCGACCGCGTGGACCTCATCGATATAGGTCATCGCGCCATATTGCTCGGCCAAATCGCAGATCCCGGCGATCGGAGCGACATCACCGTCCATCGAATAGACGCTCTCGAACACGATCAGCTTGGCGCGGCCAGGCCCTGTCTCGCGCAGCAGCTCTTCGAGATGGGCCAGGTCGTTGTGGCGGAAGATCTTCTTGTGCGCGCCGGAACGCCGGACGCCCTCGATCATCGAGGCATGGTTCAACTCGTCGGAGAAGATGACGCAATCGGGCAGCAGCCGGGCGAGTGTCGAAATCGACGCCTCGTTCGAGACGAAGCCGGAGGTGAAGACGAGACCGGCTTCCTTGCCATGCAGATCGGCCAGCTCCTGCTCAAGCTCGACCAGAGGATGGTTGTTGCCGGAGATGTTGCGCGTTCCGCCGGCGCCGGCGCCCATGCCGCTCGCGGCGCCGACCATGGCGTCGATCACCTTCGGATGCTGGCCCATCCCAAGATAATCGTTGGAGCACCAGACCGTGATTTCGCGCGCGCCGCGCTCGGAGCGCCAGATCGCATGCGGGAAGCGGCCGACGATCCGTTCGAGATCGGCGAAGACGCGGTAGCGCTTCTCACTGTGGAGAGCTTCGATCGCGTCGATGAAGAACGACTGATAGTCCATGAAGTCGGCCTGCTCACTGGAACCATTGCAAACTAGCGAAGGACGACGAGCCTGTCCAATCGCTGTCAGGCGATGCAGCATTCAACTTCGCGTCACTAACCACGCCTGCCGCTCGCCCACCATGGCGCAATTTACCGCATCGGCGGCTTGAATCTCCTTGATGCGGATCAATCGCCCTCAGAAGCCGTGCTGGACGCCGAACGCTACGGAGTAGGTGTCGGGATGCAGGCCGTCACCCGTGCCTTTCCAGCTATAGCTCGCCGTTCCGTAGATTTGATCGACATGGGTGAGCTTGTAGCTCAAGCCGGTGGCGACTTCCGGCGTCACCCAGACATAGTCGAACGCGTCGCGATAGCGCAGCTTGAACATCGTCCAGGTCAGCTTGTCCGAAAGCGCCAGGTCGCCGGCGAGATAGAAGGCGTAGTAGGCGGCCGTCGCGTCGCCATTGGAGCCGAAACCCGTATCGTTCCATGTCACGCCGAGCGCGGCGGAGGGCGTCAGCGAGAAGCGGCCGAAGTCGAACCGATAGGCCGCGTTGGTCTCCGCATAATACTGGCGCTTGCCGTCCTGCTTGATGTCGTCCTTCAGCGAGCCTCCGATCTCGAACGGATCGGCGAAGCGATGCGCCAGCGTCAATTTGACCGAAGTGTCATCATAATGGCCGGCGTCGTGGGACGAGGTCGTCGATGCGAAGAAACTCGGGCTGACCTCGAGGCCAATCGTATCGGCCGGCTTTGCCAGGGTTCCGTCTGGCTGCTTCACCGTGCCGAGATCGGCGGCGAAGGCGGTGGCGGGCATGCCTGCCAGAACAACCATCAGACGATAGACAACGAGCCGCCGCATGATCCGAATCCCCCAACCTATGCGCCATTCTTAGCGCGATCGGGATGCCGCTGTTATGACGCGGCGGCCACAGCGAAGCGCCACCTCACGCCTTGTCGAGCGCCGCCGCGATATCCTCGGCCAGATCGTCCGGATCTTCCAGCCCGATCGACAGCCGCAGCATGCCCGGCGTGATGCCGAAGCTGAGCCGGGCTTCTTCCGACAGACGCTGATGCGTCGAGGTCGAGGGATGCGTGACGAGGCTCTTGGCATCGCCGAGATTGTTGGAGATCTTGATGATCTCCAGGGCGTTGGCGACGCGGAAGGCGGCCTCCTTGCCGCCGTCGATTTCCAGCGCAATCAGTGTCGAGCCGCCCTTCATCTGCTTGGCGACGACGGCCGCCTGCGGATGGTCGGCGCGGCCGGGATAGATCAGCCTCGAGACCTTGGGATGCGCGGCAATCAAATCGGCAAGCTTCGCCGCCGTTTCGGTCTGGCGCTTGACGCGAATGTCCAGCGTTTCGAGACCCTTCAACAGCACCCAGGCATTGAAGGGCGAGAGGCTCGGCCCGGTCTGGCGCAGGAAATTGTGGAGGTGGTCGGTGACATAGGCCTCGTCCGCCGAGAGGATGATGCCGCCGAGCACGCGGCCCTGGCCGTCAATATGCTTGGTCGCCGAATAGACCACGACATCGGCGCCGAGCTCGATCGGCGACTGCCAGATCGGCGTCGCGAAGACATTATCGACCACCAGCCGCGCGCCGGCCTCGTGCGCGATCTTCGCAACCTCGGCGATGTCGATCACTTCGAGCGTCGGGTTGGTCGGACTTTCGAGGAAGAACGCCTTGGTGTTCGGCCGGACCGCCTCGCGCCACTGATTGAGATCCGTGCCTTCGACCAGCGTCGAGGCAACGCCGAAGCGCGGCAGCAATTCGTCGACGACGTAGAGACAGGAGGAGAACAGCGCCTTTGCCGCGACGACATGGTCGCCGGCCTTCAGCATCGAGACCAGCGAGGCGGTGACGGCGGCCATGCCGCTGGCGGTCGCACGCGCGGCGGCGGCGCCTTCGAGCAGGCGCATGCGTTCCTCGAACATGAAGACGGTCGGGTTCGAAAAGCGCGAATAGATGAAGCCGGGCGCCTCGCCCTTGAAGCGCGCCTCGGCGGCTTCGGCGTCGTCATAGGCGAAGCCCTGCGTCAGGAACATCGCTTCCGACATCTCGCCGAACTGGGAGCGGAGCGAACCACCATGGACGAGTTCGGTGGCGGGGCGACGGCGGCGCGGCGATGTGTCTTCGGTCATCTCGAAAATCCCGGACATGAAAAACCCGACCAACAGGCCGGGCCAAACGATCGGGAACGGAGGATACCGCAACCGACCTTTTAGCAACCTTGTTTAACGTGGCGGCAAGCCGGTCGGCTCAAATGGACCACGAACTGGATTTTGATAGGCCCGTTGCGCCTTGGCGTCAATCGGGAGTTCGGATAGGAAGGGCGACCGATATGGGGGCCCACGTGCCGAGCGACATTCAAACCGGAATTCTCTCCGACGACGAGATCCGCGAGGCGTTCGGCTTTGGCTATATCCGCGCGCCGCGGGCGCTCGATGCCGACCAGATCCAGCCGGCCAGTCTCGATCTTCGCCTCGGCCTCGTTGCCTACCGGGTCCGCGCCAGCTTCCTGCCGGGCAAGGCGCTCACCGTCCGCGAGCGCATCGACCAGTTGAAGCTGCACGAGATCGACCTGCAGCCCGGCGCCGTGCTGGAGACCGGCTGCGTCTATATCGTCCCGCTGCTGGAAAGCCTGGCGCTGCCAGCCGATATCGAGGCCTCGACCAATCCGAAATCTTCGACCGGCCGGCTCGATATCTTCACCCGCGTCATCGCCGACAACGCCCAGGCTTTTGACACGGTGCCGCCGGGCTATTCCGGGCCGCTCTATCTGGAAGTCAGCCCGCGTACCTTCCCGATCGTCGTGCGCACGGGCTCGCGCCTATCCCAGATCCGCTTTCGCCGAGGCGACTCCCGTCTCACCGACGTTGAATTGGTGGAGCTGCACGAGCGCGAGCCGCTGGTCGACGGCGCGCCGTCGATCTCCAACGGGCTGCTCGTCTCGATTGATCTCGAAGGTGCCGGTGACATCATCGGCTATCGCGCCAAGCGCCATACCGGCGTCGTCGATGTCGACAAGCGCGCCGCCTGCGATGTGCTCGATTATTGGGAGCCGATCCGACCGCGCGGCAAGGCCGAGATCATCCTCGATCCCGACCAGTTCTACATCCTCGTCTCGCGCGAGGCCGTGCATGTCCCGCCGGACTATGCGGCGGAGATGGTCGCCTTCGACCCGCTGGTCGGCGAGTTCCGCGTCCATTATGCCGGCTTCTTCGATCCGGGCTTCGGCCATGACGCCGCCGGCGGAACCGGTAGCCGCGCCGTGCTCGAAGTCAGGAGCCACGAGGTCCCGTTCATCCTCGAGCATGGCCAGACGGTCGGCCGCCTCGTCTATGAGCGCATGTCGAAGCGCCCGGCGCTGCTCTATGGCGCCGATCGCGGCTCCAACTACCAGGCGCAGGGCCTGAAGCTCTCCAAGCACTTCCGCTGAAGCGGCACGGCCACCGACAGGCCGATGGCCGCCGCTACTCTCCTGGAGCGGCGCTCAGCCGGGTGCTTTCCTTTCGCGAATTGGCTCTGGCGGCGCGGAATCGCGCCAGTTGCTGGTCGGCAATGACGCCGATCAGGATCACCGTGCCCATCACCGCAAAATTGAGCGAACTCGGGATGCCGAGCAGGTTGACGAGGTTCTGCAACTCCTGCAGCAGCACGACGCCCAGCAGCGCGCCGATGATCGAGCCCTCGCCGCCGCGCAGCGAGAAGCCGCCGAGCACCGCCGCGGCAATGGCATAGAGCTCATAGAAATTGCCATGGGCGGACGGGGCGATGGAACGCGTGTACATCGCGAAATAGATCGCGGACACCACGGTGAGCACCTGGCAGATCACATAGGCGGCGATGATGACGAGGCCGGTGCGGATGCCGGAATAGCGCGCCGCCTCTTCGTTTTTGCCGACCGCATAGAGATGGCGCCCGAAGATCGACCGGTGCAGCACCACCCACATGATGATGGCGATGATGATCAAGGCGATGAAGGAGTTGGGCACGCCGAAGCTGCGGCCGGCCGTGAGGAATTCGAGCTCCGGGAATTTCTGGCCGAAGCCGAAACCGGCCGTCGAGTCCTTGGTGTAGAAGCGCGCGAGGCCGCGATAGATCAAAAGGCCGCACAGCGTGACCACGAAGGGCTGCAGGCGGAGCTTGGTGATCAGTAGTCCGTGCACGAGGCCGATGACCACGCCCATGATCAGGACGATGGCGGCGGCGATCGGCCAGGGCACGCCCTGGTTGGCGACCAGATCGACGAACAGGACGCCGGTCAGGGCGATGACGGAGCCGACCGAGAGCTCGATGCCGCCGGTCATGATGACGAAGGCCTGGCCGAGCGCCGATATGCCGAACATGCCGACGAGGTTGGCTGTATTGGCAAGATTGATGGGTAGCAGGAAGCGTGGATTGATCGCGGCGACGACGGCGCCGACCACCAAGATCAGGATGAGAAGCCCCAGATCCTTCTTCGTCATTCCATTCTTCCCTGCATGTTTGCCGACGCGCCGTCGATCGATCTTCCCACTGCCAGCAACAGGATGTTCTCCTGACTGAAATCTTTCTTATCCAGCGTGCCGGAGATCATGCCTTCATGCATGACGGCGATGCGGTCGGACACCCCGATGACTTCCTCCATGTCGCTGGAGATCATCAGGACAGCAACGCCCTTGTCGGCGAGGCCCCGCATCAGCCGATAGATTTCCGATTTGGCGCCGATGTCGATGCCGCGGGTCGGTTCATCGAAGATCATGACCTTCGGGTCCATGGCCAGCCATTTGGCGAGCACGACCTTCTGCTGGTTGCCGCCCGACAGCGAACCGGTCCGCGTCATCACCGACGGCGTGCGGATCCCGAGGCTGCGCCGCTCCCGCTCGGCCGTGGCGACCTCTTTGCGGCGCGACACCAGAAGGCTCCTCGAATGCGCGCCTAAGTTGGGCAGCGTGATGTTCTCGGCGATCGGCAGGTCGAGCAGCACGCCGGCGGCCTTGCGGTCCTCCGGGACCAGGAAGATGCCCTTCTTGATGGCTTCCGTTGCCGAGTGGATTCGCGCTTCCGCGCCGTTCAGGGTGATCGAGCCGCCGAGCGGCGCATCAATGCCGAAGAGCACCTGCGCCAGTTCCGTGCGACCGGCGCCGACGAGGCCGGCGAGGCCGAGGATCTCGCCGCTCCTAAGCGATATGTCGAGCTCGTGATGCGGATAGGCCGTGGTCCGAACGCCCTTGGCCGCCAGGACGACCGGCCCTGCCTTCGCCTCATGCGTCCCGATCTGCACCTTCAGATCGCGGCCGATCATCATCTTCACCATGCGGTCATGCGTGATCTCGCTGCGATCGAGATTGCCGGCGAGCACTCCATCGCGCAGGACGACGACCCGTCCCACGGCGCGCTCGATCTCGTGCAGCCGGTGGGAGATGAAGATGACGGCGATGCCCTCGCTGCGGAGCGCCTCGATGGTCTCGAGCAGCTTCTCGGTCTCGGACATCGGCAGGCTCGATGTCGGCTCGTCGAGGATGACCAGACGCGCATTCATCGACAGCGCCTTGGCGATCTCCACCATCTGGCGCCGTGCTAGCGACAGGTCGGCCAGCGGCGTCGACGGCCCGAAGCCGGCGCCGAGCCGGCGAAGCAAAGGCTCCGCCATGGCGTGCATCCGGTCGTTGTCGACGAGATTGAGAAAACCGCCCCGCCGCGGCTCGCGGCCCACGAAGATGTTGGCGGCAACGTCGAGATTGTCGAACAGGTTGAGTTCCTGATGCACGAAGGCGATCCCCGCCTTCATGCTCTCCGCGACGGTGAACGAACTCCGCTCGACGCCGTCGATCGTGATCGTGCCGGCGTCGGGCGCCGCGACGCCGCCGAGAATTTTCATCAGCGTCGACTTGCCGGCGCCGTTTTCCCCGACAAGGCCGATCACCTCGCCCGGGCTGACCGTCATCGAGAAGTCGGAGAGCGCGACGACGCCCGGATAGGCCTTGCGAATGCCGGCGAGCGACAGGAAGGGCTGGCGCAGATCCTGCGCGGCGGTGGCGGCAACATGGGTCATGAAGGCTCGATCCCGGATGCGAAAGGCGCCGGCCGCGAGAGGGTCGCGGCCGGGCGCCGGGCTCGGCGGGACATCCGGCCGCGCTCAGGAGCGGCCGGTGTCTGCGGCGACTTAGCCGCCTTGCATGGCCTTCAGATTGGCGACGTAGGCGTCGATGTCGGCGGCATGCAGGATCTGGCCGGGAACGATGATCACGCCGTCGGCCGGGATGCCCGACTTGTCGCCCTTGAGGTAGGCGGCCATCAGCTTGAAGCCCTGATAGGCCCACTGGAACGGCTGCTGTACGACCGTGCCGGCAACGGAGCCTTCCTTCACGCCGCCCAGCGTGATCGGATCGTCATCGAACGCGATGACGGTGATCTTGCCGAGCTTGTCGGCATTGCTGAGCGCCTGGTAGATGGCGGGCGTGCTGTAGGAGTAGAAGCCGACCATGCAGGTGATGTCGGGATTGGCGACGAGGACGTCCTCGACGTTCTTTTTGGCGACCGTCTGGTCACCACCGTCCGAGCGGGTGTCGACGAGGGTGATCTGCGTGCCCTTCACGCCCTCGTTGAAGCCCTGCGCGCGCTCCTTGTAGTTCGCGGCGTCAAGATGGCCGACGAAGCCCATGCACTTGCCGCCATTCGGCATCGCCGCCTTGGCGATCTCACCGGCCTGCTGGCCGAGCGAGACGTTGGACGAGCCGATATAGGCGATGCGCTTGCTTTGCGGCGCGTCGGAGTCGGTCGTGAACAGCGCAGTCTGGCCGGCGATCTTGTTGAGATTGTCGGTCGCGTTCGGATCGATGGCCGAGACCATGATCGCGCTCACGCCGGCCGTGACCAGATCGTCCATGATCTGGTTCTGGATGGCGACGGTCGACTGGTCCGGATATTTGAAGACGAGATCGTAGTCCGGAAGCTCACCCTGGGCCTTCTTCATGCCGGCCTCGGCGGCCTTCCAGAAGTCGGCGGCGATGTTGACCACGAAGGCCAGCTGCTTCTTGTCTTCCGCGTGGGCGCCGGTTGCGAAGCCCGCGACCAGGGCCGCCGTCATGGCGATCGATGCAAAACGTTTCATGTTCACTCCTCCCAGAGCGTCGATTATGTGCGGTCGCGACGCGGCACCGAATGCCAATCGTCGGACTTTTCGCGGGTGTGTCTTGTCTCGGATTGAACGTGGTGCGGACTGCCGAGCCGCCACCCTCCTTTCACATGGAGAGCCTCCCGGAAGCGGCTCCTCCAGCCGGTCCGAGCGGAATGATACGACCAATAGCGCGTTCACCGCGGGATCGTCAACGGAGCACAACCCCGCGGAGCCGACGCCGGGTCTATGGGGCAGGCGCCTCGCCGAGCAAGATTTGCACCGAGCCGAGGCCGCCGATTTCGATCCTCGCATCATCGCCCGGATTGAGCCAGCGCGTTTCGACCAGGCTCCCCGTCAGCACGATGTCTCCGGCCCGAAGGTCGATCCCGCGCTCGGCCAGATTGCCGGCGAGGAAAGCGAGCGCGTTCAGCGGATGGCCGAGCACATCGGCGCCAATGCCGCGCCCCACTTCGGCGCCGTTGACGAAGGTAGCGCCGGCAAGCCCGGCCAAGTCTCCGATCGTTCCCGCGGGCACGGCATGGCCGAGCACGCAGCCGGCGGCGAAGAAATCGTCGGCCACCAGGGTCGGCGTGTCCGTGTTGCGCCAATCGGCATAGCGGTCATCGACGATCTCGATCGCGGCGAAGACTTCGCGGATCGAGGCGGCGATCCGTGCGGGGTCCGAAGCGGCTTCGGGCGAGACGTCCTCGCCGAAGCGCACGCCGATCTCGCACTCGATGCCGACGCGGCGGAAATCGGACGGTTGCAGATGGACGCCGCTCGCATGCCGCGTGCCGGCGAACAGCCCGGCCGCACAGGGCGACGGGATGCCAAGATAGGTCTGCATCACCGGCGTAGTGCAGCCGATCTTCCAGCCGATCCGCCGTCTGAAATGCGTCGTGGCGAGCCGCTCATGGACACGATCCTGAATGCGATAGGCACTCGTCAGTTCGGATGGCCGCAGTTCGAAAGGCAGCACCTCGACCATTCGCTGTCCGAGACGTGCATCGGCAAGCCTCTCCGCGGCCAGAGCTTCAGCGGCATCTTTGCCCGGCATGCGGTCCTCCCGCTTCCATCCGGCCTTTCATCCTGGCAACCGGCTTGCTATTGCCGACATTGCCCTTTCATGCTGATAGCAGGCGAGCGAAAGAGCGGGGAGGGATTAACATGGATGTCGGCGTCGACGGCAAGATTCTGCTGATAACCGGAGCCACGCAAGGCGTCGGCGAGGCCATCGCGCTGGAGGCGGCCCGGTCGGGTGCCGACGGCGTGATGGTGAGCGGGCGCAACGCCCGTCGCGGCGCCGATGTCGCCGCCGAATTGGAGGAACTCGGCGCCGAGGCTGGCTTCGTCGAGGCGGCGCTGGAGGATTCAGAGGCGCCCGCCGCGATCTTCCAGGCGACGTTGGACCGCTTTGGCCGTGTCGACGTCGTGATCAATGCCGCGGCGCTCACCGATCGCGGCTCGGTTGCCGATGCCGATCCGGATTTCTTCGACCGCATGTTCGCCGTCAATACGCGCGCACCGATGTTGCTGATGCAGGAACTCATCCGCCACCTGCGCGAACGCAAGGCGCCCGGCGCCATCGTCAATATCCTCTCCGTCAACGTTCATGGCGGCACGCCGGATCTCGCCGTCTACGCCGCCAGCAAGGCGGCGCTCGCGATCCTGACCAAGAACGCCGCCTTCACCCATCGCTTCGACCGCATCCGCGCCAATGGCATCCTGCTCGGCTGGGCTGACACGCCCGGCGAGCGCGACATGCAGGCCAACAAGCTGGGTCACGGCGAGGAATGGCTCGCCAAGGCCGAGGCGGGAATGCCCTGGGGGCGGATGATCAAGCCCGAGGATGTCGCGCGCCTCGCGATATTCCTCGCGAGCGATGCTTCGATCCCGATGACCGGAGCGCTTATCGACCAGCAGCAGGACTATGTCCTGGGCGTTCGCGACTAGCTGCCGATACTCAATACCGGAAAGAAGCCCGATGTCCATGCCGGCCGCCTCCGACAAGGAGATACTCTCCGCCCTGTTCGAGACCGCTCTCGCCGCGGCGCTGCCCGATGGGCGCTACGAGGGCCGGCTGCCTGATCCTCCCAAAGGCCGCACGATCGTGCTGGGTGCGGGCAAGGGCGCAGCCCGCATGGCGGCGACCTTCGAGACGGCGTGGAGCGACGCCGGCCATGGCCCGATCGAGGGGCTGGTGGTGACGCGTTATGGCCATGGCATGCCGACGCGGGCGGTCGAAGTGGTCGAGGCGGCGCATCCGGTTCCCGACGCCGCCGGGATGCGCGCAGCGGAGCGGATCCTGGAATTGGCACAGGGCGCCGGCCCCGACGATCTGGTCGTCTTCCTGATGTCCGGTGGTGCCTCGGCGCTCTTGTCGCTGCCGGCGCCGGGCCTGACGCTCGCCGACAAGCAGGTCATGAACCGCGCGCTGCTGAAGAGCGGGGCCCCGATCGGCGCCATGAACCGGGTGCGCAAATCGCTTTCGGCGATCAAGGGCGGCCGCCTCGCCGCCGCGGCCGCTCCGGCGCGGCAGATCACCTATCTCATATCCGACGTGCCGGGCGATGATCCCGGCGCGATCGGCTCCGGCCCGACCATTCCCGACATCTCCGATCCGGAAGCCTCGCTCGCCATCCTCGCCGAATACGGCATTGCCATCGAGCCGCGCATCGAAGCGGCGATCCGCGCCAATGTCGTGGCGAAGACCGAAGGCGGCACCGCTGTCATGCTGGCAACGCCGAAGATGGCGCTGGATGCCGCCAGCGCGAAGGCGCGCGAACTCGGCCTGCACCCACTGGTGCTCGGCGATGCGATCGAGGGCGAGGCGCGCGAGGTGGCGCGCGTGCTCTCGGCGATGGCGCTCTATGCCGTCGATCATGACGAGCCGGTGGCAAGGCCGGCCGTAATCCTTTCCGGCGGCGAGACGACCGTGACGGTCCGCGGCAAGGGCAGGGGTGGCCGAAACGCGGAATTCCTGCTGGCGCTGGCGTTGGCGCTGGGCGGACGCAAGGGCATTTCAGCGCTCGCCTGCGACACGGACGGCATCGATGGCTCGGAGGACAATGCCGGCGCCTGGTTCAGCGATGACGTCCTCTCCCTCGCGCGCGCGGCCGGACTCGATCCGGCAGCCCGCCTCGCCGACAATGACGGCTATGGCTTCTTTTCGGCGCTTGACCGGCTGATCGTGACGGGGCCGACGCTGACCAATGTCAACGACTTCCGCGCCATCCTGATACGGTAGTCTTCCGCCGGTCGCGCGCGCCTGCCGTCGCTGCTATCCTTCATGGGTTGCAGAAGAAGGCGGTTGGCCATGTCGGAGCTTATCCGGTTCGCGCTTTCGAATTTCACGCTGACCTTCCTGGCCCTCGGCCTCGCCGCGGCGATTGTCCAATTGCTCTTCGGCTGGCGCCGATTCTCAGCCGCCTTCGTCGTCGAGGCCCTGCTGCGCTGGTTCCTGTTCTTCTCGATCGGTGCCAGCTTCCTCTACAATTTCGTCATGCACACCGTCTTCGGCGTGATGTCGGCCCGCTTCATCGGCTGGGCCGACAGCCCGTTCCAGGCCGAAGTCGGCTTCGCCAGTCTCGGCTTCTCGCTGGTCGGCTTCCTCGCCTTTCGCCGTTCTTTCGACTTAAGGCTCGCGGCCATTGTTGGTCCGGCGGTCTTCCTGCTCGGCGCGGCCGGCGGGCATGTTTACCAGATGGTGGCGGCAGGGAATTTCGCGCCCGGCAATGCCGGGGTAATCTTCTGGACGGATATCGGCGTGCCGGTCGCCGGACTCCTGCTGCTCTTCCTGCAGCGTCGCCTCGGACGTCCGCGCCGTCCACGTCCGGCGCTCGCGTGATCGGTCAGCGGTCGTCCTCGTCGAGGCCCTCGATCTCGACGACGCTTTCCGCCTCGCTATTCGGCCGTCCATCCGTGTCGAACAGGGTATCGAGGAAGGTCTCATTGGCGCGGTGGTCCACCTCGGGTGTCTCCGGCAGATCCTTGCCTTCCTTCCGCTTCGGGTCGCTCATCGCTCATCTCCTCCTGTCCAGCCGGCAATCGTCGGCGCTTGCTCTTATAACGCGGCATTCGGTTGCCGGTTGCCGCCAGATGGCAGTTGACGGCAGCCGGGCAGCACGGCTTCCTCCTCGAAACAGCGCCGCTTCGCCGGCAAAAGGAGAGTTCGCATGATCGCGATGCCGCGTGGGCTCAGGGGATGGATCGCAGCAGCCGGTCTGATGGTGATCTCCATCGGCGCGGCTTCCGCCGCATCACCCGCCTTCGATCGGTCCCTGCTTGGCGAGGTTCGGCAGGCCGTCCAGGGCGAGGTGACGGTTCGCACGGCCGTTCCGGACGCGAAAGAGATCCAGGCGATCTTCGGCGTGCCCGTGATCGAGAAAGGCGTGCAGCCGGTTTTCGTCGAGATCCAGAACGATGGCGACGCGCCGCTCTGGTACATGCCCATCACCACCGACGAAACCTATTTCGCCCCACTTGAGGTCGCCTGGCGCTTCCGCGACCCGCTGGATCCGAAGACGGGCGTCGAGGCGGCCAAGGCCATGACGCGCTTCGCCATGCCGCTCTCGATTCCCGCCCATGCGACCGTCTCGGGCTTCGTTTTCACTCATCTGGAGACGGGCCTCAAATTTCTGACTTTCGGCATGCTGAAGGGCGGCGACGAGATCGAGTTCCGCTTCATCGTTCCGGTCTCGGGACCGGCCTATCTCGGCGAGAAGGTCGATTTCGCCACGATCTACAAGCCGGGCGAGATCCGGAATGTCGACTTGGCCGGCCTGCGGGCCGCCATCGAGGCGCTGCCCTGCTGCACCACCAATGCCGATGGCACGAAGAAGGGCGACCCGCTCAACCTCGTCGTGGTGGGAGACCTCCCCGCGATCTTCGCCTTCACGAGCCGTGGCTGGCGGCTGACGGAGCCGCTGGATCTTCACAGCGCCATCGACACGGCGAAATCCTTCCTGATCGGTTCGCAATACGAAACCTCGCCCGTCAGCCCGCTCTATGCCCTCGGACGGGCGCAGGACCTCGCGCTGCAAAAGGCACGCTCGACCATCGACGAGCGCAACCATATGCGCTTCTGGCTGACCCCGCTGCGCTACGAGGGCAAGGATGTCTGGCTCGGCCAGATCAGCCGCGACATCGGCGTCGAACTGACGACCAAGTCCTGGTACCTGACCACGCACAAGATCAGCCCCTCGGTCGATTTCGACCGCGACTACCTGCTGCAGGACGTCTTGCTTTCCGGAGCCGTCGAGCATTTCGGCTACGCGAAGGGCGTAGGCCTTTCCAGCGCCGACGCGCCGCGCGTCAACCTCACCGACGATCCCTACATGACCGACGGGTTGCGGCTGGTCCTGATGATCGGGGGCGAGGACGACCCGATCGAGGACGTCGATGCGCTCGAGTGGGAAGCACTGCCGGAGCCTGTGCCGTAGGCGGAACGATCGGAAGACCCGCCGGAGCGGGCCTTCCGCATTCCTCGGCCGCGCCTTGCGGCGGACCCGGCGACGCGCAGGCAGGGGGTTCTGCAATATGACGGCGTTTGGTCAGAGAGCACCGTCAGCGACGCGTCGGACTCTGCGTCTCGGTTCTGAGACGACGAAATAGGCCGGCAAAGCCCGAGAGCCGTCAACCTCCGGTCGATCACGCTTTTGGGAGCGCAGCCCCGCTTCAGGCGAGCTTGCCCAGCGCCTGCGCCTCCAATGCCGCATCGAAGGCGTGCGGATCCCAGCCCTCCGACAGCGCCCGCAGGAAGAGCGCCTGCTGCGTCTCGGGCGCCAGGCCGCCGACCGGCGGATCGCGATCGAGATTGGTTGGGAACGAATAGCCCTCCGCCGCGGCGGCAATGGCCCGGCTGGCCGCCCCGCGGTCGATCCGCCCCTCGTCCAGCATCTGCGCGAGCGCCGGGTAGAGCGCATTGCAAAGGCGCGCACGATCGACGCTTTCCATCGCCCGGCCATAGGCGGAGGAAACCTGCAGCAGATTGGCCATGCGGCGCACATCGCGGGTCCGGTTCTGGCCGGCGGCGTGGAAGAGGGCCGGATTGAAGAAGGCGGCGTCGCCCTTCTTCAAGGGAAGCTGGACGTGGTTCGCCGCGAAATAGGCTTTGAATTCCGGCAGCCCGGTCGCGAGATAGCCGGGTAGATAGGCCTGCGAATAGGGCAGATAGAGCGTCGGCCCGGTCTCGGTCGGCATGTCGCAATGGGCGACCGCCCCCTGCAAAGTGAGCATCGGCGAGAGGCGGTGCACATGGACGGGATAATGCTCGATCTCGGCCGCCGTCTGGAAGCCGAGATGATAGTCGCGATGCGCCGATTGCGCCGCGCCGCCCGGATTGACGCTGTTGACCTGCGACGTCACTTGATAGCCGGGCCCCAGCCAAGCCTCGCAGACAAGGGCGAGGATCTCGTTGCCATAATAGGCCGCGAAGGTCTCCGGATCGCGGAGGCAGAGCTTTTCGAGCGCGTTCCAGACGCGGTCATTGGCGCCGGGCTTGGCGAAATGGTCGCCGCCGCCCGTGCCGGCTGCCTTCTCCTCGGCGATCATGGCGCGGAAATGCTCGCTGACGCGGTCGACCACGTCGAGATCGTCGAAGGCGCCGCGCAGCACGACCGCGCCGGGGCCGGTGGTCATCGCCTCGACCCATTCCGCCATCAGTTCCCGGCGTGCGCGTGGCTGGCGCGCCGCCTCGCGGATCGGCG
This sequence comes from Kaistia algarum, assembly GCF_026343945.1. Lineage (NCBI taxonomy): Bacteria > Pseudomonadati > Pseudomonadota > Alphaproteobacteria > Hyphomicrobiales > Kaistiaceae > Kaistia > Kaistia algarum. Next base: position 1,636,472 of record NZ_JAPKNJ010000001.1, on the reverse strand, counting down.
CTGCGTCATAGACCGGCAGGTTTTCGAGAATGGCGCTCGCAAAGGGATAGTCGCCCGGATCGGTTCGTCGCTCGACGAGCGCGCGGAATTCATCGATCCGGCAGTTTTCCGCAGTCAGCCAGATCCGATCCGCCCGCAAGGCGGTGTAGTTGTCGGCCTTCATCGCTTCCTCCAGGGGTCTGTTTCCGACCTTGAGGACAAATGTAGACCTTTAGCCGCCACGACGCATCGGACGAGATGCCGAGCGGTAATGGCCGAGTCCCGACGATCAAGCGAACGAAAGCTGCACCTTGACCGAGCGGTCCTTGTCAGCCGCGAGGTCGAAGGCTTCGACGGCACGTTCCAGTGGCAGGACGGCGGAGAGCAGGGGCTTCACGTCGACGAGACCTTCGGCGATGAAGCGCACGGCCGTTTCGAATTCCGGATGGAAGCGGAACGAGCCGCGCAGCTCGATCTCCTTGCCGACGAGGCCCGAGATCGGCAGGTTCACGTCTCCGCCTTGGCCGATCTGCACCAGCACGCCCTGGGGGCGCAGTACGGGAAGCGCGGCGAGGATAGCGGCGCCGCTGCCCGAGGCCTCGAAGGCGAGGTCGATCTGGCCCTTCGCCGCCGCATAGGGCGCCAGCGCCTCCGGCTCCTTGACGAGGTTGAACGCGAGGTCGGCGCCGACCTCGCGAGCTTTTTTGAGCGGCGCGTCGCGTATGTCGGTGACGATGATCTCGGCGGCGCCGGCGCGGCGTGCCGCAATGACGAGGAGCAGCCCGATCGGCCCGGCCCCGGTGATGAGGACGCGGCGGCCGAGGATCGAACCGGCCCGCGTGACGGCATGCAGGCAGACGGCGAGCGGCTCGGCGAAGGCAGCCTGTTCCAGTGAGACGGAAGCCGGGATCGGCACGGCCTGGGCGGCGGTGCAGACGATGGCGTCGGCAAAGCCGCCCTGCACATGCGGCATGCGCATGGCGCTGCCGAAGAAGCGCATGTCGAGGCATTGCTGCGGCAGGCCGGCGAGACACAAGCGACAGGCACCGCAGGGAAGGCTGGGGTTGACGGCGACGTTCTGCCCGATGGCGAGATGATCGACACCCGGCCCGAGAGCCGCGATTGTGCCGGACAGCTCGTGGCCGAGCACCATGGGCTGCTTCAGGCGGACGGCGCCGAAGCCGCCATGGAGATAATAATGAAGATCCGATCCGCATATGCCGCCGGCAGCGATCCGGACCGCGACCTCACCGGGGCCAGGGGGCGACAACGGTCGACGCTCGATGCGAAGGTCGCGCGGCGCATGGATCACCGCCGCCCGCGTCTCGTCCAATTCAAGGACCGTCATCGAGCGCCCTCCCAAGCGATCGGCAGCCCACGCAAGCCGCGCTGAAGACGACTTTGTCGGCGGAAAACTTGGAGCGGGCGATGGGAATCGAACCCACGACATTCAGCTTGGGAAGCTGACGTTCTACCTCTGAACTACACCCGCGAAACAAGCTATTGATCTGATTGATCTTTTTGCCTGTTTTGTCCAACCGGAACGACCGACGCAGCCAAAGTTGGACCTTCTTGTACCCGGTTCACCCCAGTTTGATCAAGCTCATCGCGTCGCCGGCGAGCTTCTTTCGGCGGGCCTTGCGGGTGTAGAGCGCTGCCTGCTTCGGCGTCGTCCATCCATAGATGGCCATGAGCTGAGCTTCCGTCGCGCCGTTCTCGGCCGCGATCGTCGCTCCAGCCTTGCGCAGCCCATGAGCGGAGCAATTTGGCAGCCCGGCCTCGTCGCACCAATCTCGCATGCGGTTGGATAGCCCGCGCGCCGAATAGGGGCGATGCTGGTGCGTGACGAGGAAGGTCATGTCGCCGGTCTTCGATCCGTCCAAGACGGTCTGCAATGCCGGCAGGATGGGTACGTCAACCTCGATGCCGCTCGACTTGGACGTCTTGGTCGGCCGGAAATGAAGCCAGCCTTCGCTGACGTGCTGCCGGCCGAAGAAACGAACATCGGAGACCCGGCTGCCGGTATAAAGCAACAGGGCATATGCAAGGCGTGCCTGCGTTCCGATGGGATGCCGCGCTTCGAACTTTAGCGCCTCCTCGACAGACCATGTGTGATGGCCTTCCGTCGATGTTGGCAGGTAGTCGACGCCCGCTGCCGGATTGGTTGTCGCCAGTTCGTCCTCTACGGCAAAGGCGAAGACTTGGCGAACCACCTTCACCGTCGCGTTGGCGATGGTTGGCGTTGCGAGGCGTCGATCCCGCAGGGTCCGAACTGCCCTCGGCGTCATGGCTGCGACGGGAACATCGCTGAAGGGTCGAGAATCGGTCGGCGACACCGGATCCATAAACGTCGCTTCAAGATATCGCCTGTATGTGGCGCGCGTTTCCGGCTCGAGCATTTGATAGGCTGCGCAGCGGCGCAGATATTCGCAGGCGAGCCAACGCCAGGTCCCCTCTTCAGGGTGGCGATCGCGAGTTTCCTTGGGCTTTCCCGGCGAAGCGAGCGCCGCGTGATAGGCGTCCATGAATGCCGTCGTCCAGGGCGTGCCTTCTATGCGGAGCTTCGGGAGACCTTTCCGCCTCAGATAGATACGGACCTTGCCGTAGCGGTCGACATCCTCGATGCATCCCTTCGGGAGCTTGCGCGGCATAGGCGCCTCGTCATGGGGCAAAATTCCATTCCCCATCAACTTCACCCGAACCGGGCAGTGCGTCAAACGCGCGGTCGAGGGCGCGGACATCCCAAAGCTTGCGGGTGTGCCATGTCTTCGGCGCCGGCATCGTCCGCTCCTCGATCATCTTGTCGAAGCTCGACACCGAGACGCCGATATAGGCCGCCGCCTGCTCGCGAGAGAGCCCGCGCACGGGCTGGGCGGGGATCGACGCAGTGAGGACGGCGGAGCGAGCGCTCATGCTCCTGCCGCCTCCAGCGTGCCATCGTAGGCCTGCCGATTGGCCGCTTTCAGGCACTCCCGAAGCCGGTCAAGTTCCTTCACCAGGCTGTCGATAACGGCCTGCGCGAAGCGATCGGAAAACGGCCGCTTGCCGCGGCTTTCCTGATCGAGAATGTGTTGCTTCCATGCGGCGAGTTCGTCGCGCTCGGCCCGGAGCGCGGTCAATTCGGATGGCGTGACATCCAGATCGCAGCACGGGCAGGGCGTCATGTTGCCATCTCCTCGAACAGGTTGGGCGCCATTGCCTCGCGCTCGCGGGCGTCGCGCTTGAGCGGTGCGGCCTTGGCGGCGTGCAGTTCCTGGCGCAGCAGGGCGTGGGTCGTCTCGCGCAGCGCCGTGGCGGCCCTGGCGGCGCCGCGATGGTTGCGGCGGGCCTTGGTATAGTCCTGCCGCAGCGCCAGCCGCCGCCGGGCGAGCGCGGCGATGCGGACCGCGATGCGGTGGCGCGGGATGCGGATCGGTCCAGCCATCACACCCTCATCGGCATGAGGACGATGAGAAAGCTGTCGTCCTGCGGGTTGGTGAGCAGTGCCGGGGCGCCGGGGTTGGCGAGGGCGACGCAGACGTCCTTGCTGTCGAGGACCTTGAGAGCATCGCCGACATAGAGGCTGTTGAAGCCGATCGCGATCGGCTCGTCGGCATAGGTGACATCCAGCGTCTCGTCGCCGGTGCCGGAATCGGCGTTGTGAACCTGCAGCTGCAGGCTGTCCGGCTGGAGGTTCAGCTTCACCGCCCGGCCGCGCTCGGACGCGACGGTCGAGACCCGGTCGATCGCCTCGGCCAGCGTCGCGCGGTCGACGGTGAGTCTCTTGTCGTTGTCGCGGGGAATGACGCGCTGGTAATCCGGAAAGGTGCCGTCGATCAGCTTCGAAGTCAGCACGCTGGCGCCGAACGCGACGCGGATCTTGGTCTCGGAAATCTCGATCGCGAGATCGCCCTCGGCGCCCTTCGCCATGTCATGCAGCCGCGCGATCGTCTTCGCCGGGGCGATGATGCCGGCGAAATCCAGATCCGGCGACGGCCTCGGCGTCACCACTTTGGCCAGGCGGTGACCATCGGTCGCGACCATGACGAGGTGGTCGCCGCTCACGTGCCAATAGAGCCCGTTCAGATAATAGCGGGTCTCTTCGGTCGAGATCGCGAAGGCGGTCCGCGCGATCATCCGGGTCAGGGTGGCGGCGGGGAAACTAAAGCGGACGGGGAATTCGCCGACGGTGATGTCGGGATAGTCGCTGGCTGGCAGCGTATTCAGATCCATGCGGGCGCGGCCCGATTCGACGCGCAGCGAGGTGCCGGCCGGATCGAGACACAGCGTCACCTGCGACTTGTCCGGCATCTTGCGGACGATGTCGGAGAGCAGGCCGGCCGGCGCCGTCGTCGCGCCCAAAGCCTCCGGCGTGCCGTCGATGCGGGTGACGATCTCGATGTCGAGATCGGTCCCCTTGATCGACAGGCCCGCCGCCGTCGCGGTGAGCAGGACGTTCGACAGGATGGGAATCGTGTTGCGCCGCTCGACGACCTTCTTGACCTGGTCGAGCGCGGCGTTCAGCGCGGCGCGGGGAAGGGTGATCTGCACGGGCTTGACCTCGACGGGAGAAAAGGGCGGGCGGCGACTGACGCCGCCCGGCTGGGCACGATGCGGCTAGCTGCTGCCTTCCGGGGCACCTTCGAAAATCGGCAGGGCGGTGTCGTTGCCGGCCTTGGCGAGCGCGTGCTGGACCTCGGTGCGCAGCCAGAATTCCCAGCGATAGAGCTGGTAGAACCATTTGATGGTGCCGCCAGCGATGCGGTAGCGCAGCCGCGCCGGGATGCGGACGGCATCGCCGTTCAGGAAGGCCGGCACGCTCACCATGAAGATGCCGGGGATATCGACCTTCTCGCCCTTGCTGTTCAGATGCTCCTCGGAGAACTCGATCTGGCGCTCGCCGGTCTGCAGGCGGATGCCCTGCTTGGCCTTGGCGCCGATAAAGACTTCGAGATGGCGCGACAGGGCGACGACTTCCGACGGCGTCGCGAAGTGCTCCTTGAACAGCGCCTCATATTCGCTAACCTCGCCGTCGAACGGCGCCGACAGTTCGGCCGCGTGCTCTTCGAGGAAGGCCGCGAAATCGACCTGCTCCATCGGCTTGCTGTCGCCCTTGATCCAGGCGCTGAACTCCTCGGTCAGCGGGAACTCATAGACGATGCGGTGATCGTTCCAGTGCGGCGCTTGGGCGGTGTTGTAGTTCAACACGGCGGTAAGCTTCGGGTTCGGCCAGGACGTGGCGGCGAAGATCGCCGAACGGTCATCCTTGTGGCGCTCGATCAGGTCGATGAAGCTCTTGAGCGTTTCGGCCTTCGCCGTGCCCTTGCGACGCGCCGGCTCCTGGCGGGCGGACTCGATGAACGGCTTCAGGTCGATGACGCGCTGGCTCTTGCGATCGAACAGGATCGGAATGAGCTTCGGCAGGCCATCGCCGAGGCCCTGCGTCTCGATGTCGAGAAGGACCGGGGTGCTGGCCTCGGCGGCCATCGTCATGATGAGCTCGGTCGCGCTCGCCAGCGGGATATCGTTCAGGGACTTCTCGGCCATGGTCGGCTCCTATGGATTGAGGAAAAGCGGAATCGGGAAGCGGTCGCCGGCTGGTCTCAGCCGGTTTCGAAATCGCGTTCGCGCGGCGGGGCTGCGTCGCGGACGAACATGTCGGTCTGGCTTGGGTGCTGGACGGAAAGCCCGCCCTCCGCCGTCCAGAACGGCGTCTCGGTGAAGGCCTTGTCATCGGGCAGCTTCAGCTTGACCGCCGGGCGGATATCGACGCGGCCGCCCTGATAGGCGACCTTGATCTCGATCGTGATCGTCGCCGTGCCCTTCTCGTCGGGCAGGGCTTCCAGCGTCTCGATCGCCTTGGCGAGGTGCTCGTCGCATTTCTCGACAAAGCGCCCCCGGTTCAGAAGGCCGAGCACATCGGCAATGCGGCGGATGGGGCGGGCGGACATGCAAGGCTCCTTCGTCAGTTGGAATCGCGGTGGTGGGTGAAGGCGGCGAGGAAGAGCATCAGCCCGACCGTCGCTCCCAGAAGCGCGCCGGTGAGCGCGGCGACATGGATGAGGCCGAGCGGGTTGATGTCGTTGGCGGCCAGCGCCTCGGTGAAGGGTGCCAGCAACAGGGTGGCAAACAGCGACAGCACCAGGCCCAGCGCGACCGCGAAGGCGGTGACGACGCCGATGCCGACGGCGAGCCAGTAGAGGGCCTCGATGAGCCCGCGGCGGATCATGACGGAGCCTGCGCGGCAAGCTTCGCCTGCAAGCCGCGCAGGCGGGTCAGCCAGCCCAGGCGCGCGGCACCCGGCGTCCAGACGGTGATCTGGCCGGGGATCGAGGGGATCGGCCCGGCTTCCTCGATCGCGGCTTCCCAGAGCCGGGGATGCGCGGGCAGCAGATCGTCGCGCTCGCGCTTTAGCAGACGGCGATCCATGTCGGTGACGTGCCCGACGATCTCCGCCGGCAGCGGCAGGCGAAGACCGGCGGCCTCATAGATGGCGCGGTCCAGTTTGTTGGCGATGATGCGCTTGCCGTCGCGGGCGAGGTTATAGCCCCCGCGATGGTGGCCGAAGAACTGGGCGATGGCCCGGTCGAGGGCGGCCTGCATCGGCGTGGTGATATCGCCGATATAGGCTTCGTGCGCGTCATGCAGGAGGAAGGCGAAGGCGGCGAGCGCCGATCCGGTTTCGGCGTGCAGCGCGTCGCAGCCGAGGATGCAATGCTGCGCCACGCTATAGCCCCGATCGAGCGAGCCGGCCTGTCCGGCAAAGCGGGGGATCAGCGCCAGCGCCGGGGCGACATCCTGCTCGAAGTCGATCGTCTGAGCCGAAGGCGTCAGCAGGTCGATGATCTGGCCGGACCGGGTCGGGATCCACGTCATGATGGCCGCGCCTCGGCCAGCATCGCGTCGATCACGGCGCGCTGCTCGGCAAGCAGCCGCTCGATCTCGGCCATCAGCCTCTCCTCGGCGGCGTGGCCTTGCTGGATGGCGTGAATGGTGCGGGCGGCGATGGCACCGATCTCGGTCATGATCACGCGGCGCTCTGTTCGCGGACGAACAGCTTCCCGGCGCGCTGGCGGGCGTCGAAATGCAGCTCGGTGATTTCGCCGGCGGTGAAGCCCAGCGCGCGCAGATCGTCGACCTTGCAATCGCCCTTCAGGGCCACCTGCTCGACCATCTCGGCGGCCATGAGCTTGGTCATTGCCGCCGGGCCCAGCTTGCGGGCGATCTCGACCGGTGTCTTGACCGGCTTCGGTCGCGGCGCCGGGGCAAACGCGAAGTGACGGGAGTCAAGGAACATGGCGGGTCTCCATCGGGTGCCGGTGTGGCGATCGATGGGCGATCGTAGCGACAATCGCTACCAAGTCAACGAAGGTAGCGAAAAAAGCTACCCACCGAATGCAGTAACGGCCTATGAACGATTCGTGAGGTGTGGTTCACCGGAGGATCAGGAGAACTCTCATGGCCGAGACATCGATCGAATGGACCGACGCGACGTGGAACCCGGTAGCGGGCTGCACGATCATCACCGCCGGTTGCACGAACTGTTACGCGATGCGAATGGCGGCGAGACTCGAGGCGATGGGCCAGGAGAAATACTCGGGCTTGACGCGGAAGTCCGGCGGTCGGGCCAAATGGACGGGCAAGATCACCCTCGATGAGGCCGCGCTGTCGACGCCAGCCAAGTGGTCTCGGCCGCGTCGCGTCTTCGTCAATTCCATGTCGGACCTTTTCCATGAAGGCGTGCCGGTCGACTTCATTCGGAAGGTCTGGGACGTCATGGCGGCGACGCCGCAGCATACCTACCAGATCCTGACGAAGCGACCGGAGCGCATGGCCGATGTACTGAAAGGCGAGGAGTTCTCGGTCCTGGGAAATGTCTGGCTCGGCTGCAGCGTCGAGGATTCTCGCGTGCTGTCTCGGCTCGACGACCTTCGCCGTGTGCCGGCTGCGATCCGCTTTGTCTCGCTGGAGCCGCTGATCGGGTCGGTCGCCGACGCCGATCTGTCTGGCGTTCATTGGGCGATCGTCGGTGGCGAGTCCGGCCCACACGCCCGCTATATGGATCCGATCTGGGTCGACGAGATCGCCGACATGTGCGCCGACGCCGGGGTCGCATTCTTCTTCAAACAATGGGGCGGTAAGAACAAGAAGGCGGCGGGCCGGACGTTCAGAGGGCGGACTTTCGACGAGATGCCCCAGGCGCAAAGTTCTTATTGACGTGGCGGACGAATTTCTCGGCTAGATCGATGGCTGGCCGGCTCGGGTTCGCAACGGCTAGGAATAGCGAGAACGCCTGGTGGCTCGGGTCTGTCAGCAATGGCAATGGCTCGGAAACGAACGGAAATTCCGTCTCCAGTCGCTTCTTGAGCCACTGCTCAAACTGCTTGATCGAGACAACGCGTTTCAGGGCAGGATCCGCGTTATCATCCAGGGTGCCGAAAAGGCCGGAGCCATAGTCAGGCTCGTGCGCAATGTCGTAGAGATCACGCCATTCGGCGCTCAGAAGTCGATCGAGCATCGGGGCCTTAACGCCGACACCATCGAAGTCGTGGGCGAGTTGCCGGATCGTGTCCCGAATAGGGAATAAGTACCATACGTCGAATGCCTTCGTAGAGGCCAGCATTTGAAGAGTCTGCCAATCGACTTGCAGCGCGAATGGATCGAGGAATACGACGCCTCGACTTTTATTGCGACCGCCGCCCGACCAAGGGTGCCGACTGGCAATCCTGCGAAGTACTGCATTGGCCTCGCCATTTATGATTTGAATGTCTCGATTCGGATGATCAGTCTGCACGCTAGACAGCAATGCACATCGATCCTCATCCTTTTCGACAAACACAAAATGGTCGAAGCCTGGCTGAACGGTTAGGGCTCGCCTTGCCGACCCATCCAGCGTTTCCCGAATGGTCTGCTCAGGGCCATCAAACAATCCCCCACCGACCGTCCGTTCAGTCTCTCGCCTCCCTGATCCGGCGAACGCGTCAAAGTACCAAAGGTCAAAGCTTATTCGGCGAAGCGCCTTCGTGTAGCATTCCATGTAGTACTGGATGGCGTCTAGCTTGATTTCAGTCCAGGGCCCTCCGAAGCGCATCACCGAGCCATCTGCGGCTGGGCCGACGGCGGAGCGGTGACTTTATCCGCGGTCAACCCCTCACCGAACGCGACGTTCGCGATTGTCCCGTCTGACATCGTTGCCGTTCCCGAACCAGCCATTCCGCTCAGCGTGCGCGTGATCTTCGCAGTTCCGGTTCGTCCGTCGGAGCAGGAAAGTGGAACGGTGATCACGTGGCTCGCATCCATCGGATTATAAGTTCCAGAGCACGTCAGCGTATTCTCCGCATTTGTTACGGAGAACTGGCCCACTGTCATCGTCGCGGAGCTGGTGCCGCGGAGCACCGAGCCGTCGGGCATCTTGACGATCGTTGGAACAGTGATGACTGTTCCACAGCCAAAGAGTGACGCGAGCGCCACTCCAAGAATTATCATGTTCCGCACTGCCGCCTCCCAAGACGATGCGCCTATATTCGTGCTAAGCGCCCCACAACTCTTCCAATCACAGCAATCTCGTTGCCAACATAGATAATCGGTTGTTGTTTAGGGTTGTCTGAAACGAGTTCAACAAGCCCGTCTTTGAGCTTGCGAAGCCGCTTCACGATGATCTCGCCATCCGGATCTCGAACGACAAATACTCCGCCCTGGCCGATCGTGGTATCAGTCGTGTCGACCATCACCCGCTCGCCCGGCAGCAGCGTCGGCTCCATCGAGTCACCGCGCACCTTTATCCAGTGTACTCGCGGCGCCTTGGCCCTCGTGAATTCCGACAGGAGATAGCCAGGCAACAGGATCTCGCCCCGCACCGCGTCAGCGGCATAGACGATCTCGCCTGTTTGCATCACCGCCGGTGGGGCTATTCCGCCAGGGCCGGCGCCGACTGAGGTGTCGATATCCGGGCTCGACCCTTCGATCGTTCCGCTGAATGGCCGAATCGTTGAGACACCGAGGGATGTCAAATCGTCCGAGATGACCGGCGACCTATCGCCATCGTCAAAGTCGGGGTCGGGCGGGAATTCATCTCCGTTTCGATGACGGCTCAGTTCCGGGCGTGGCGCGGGGAACTTTGTAATCTCGGCGATCGCCATCAACTCGGCGGCCGAAATGGTGCGAGGCTTGGTCTTCGCGGTCGGCTTCACCATTGCCATCTTGTTGATGGCTGCCTTGTCGTATGACTGTCCGAGCTTTTCCGTGAGACGCTTGGCCAGATCGACCTGCGTCATGTCCGCGTGATTAAGTGCGTCTTTGAGCCACTGTGCCAACATCCTTGACGTGTAGCGCGCCGCGCAACGAATGTCGGTTTCCGATTTCGCTACCAACGGATTGACACAGTAGCGAAAGTCGCTACTTTCGCCAGCATGGAACCTGCTCAGACCATCGTAAAGAGCCTTGGCGGTCCTACCGTCATCGCGGCGCAACTCGGCATTCACCGCACGCGCGTCTCCAATTGGCAGCGTCCGCGCGAGTCGGGTGGGACCGGAGGGGTCATTCCTCAGAAGCATATTAAGGCCCTCATTCGGCTCGCCGGAGCACGGGGGGTTCCCCTAAGCCCGGCGGACTTCTTTCCCGCAATCGAGGCCGCCGAATGAGTGCGCGTCTCAAAGAAGTGAGTCGCCTCTGGCAGGGCCGGGGTTGCGAAACCCGGCTCAGAAGGCAAATGACAGCTGTCCCGGCCAGGACCGCCAATGCGCACAAACGTGCTCAAGGCGGCCCAATCTCCAGCGGAGATAGGCCCGGACAGGCACCGCCCTCGATCGCGACACAGCCATGTCGTGACCTCCTTCGGTCTTCCAAGCGGGATGATCCCGCCGCTCCGGCCCTGCCGAACACAGGGCCGCGGTCCGCGCGAGCGCTGCCTTGCGGCAGCCGGAAGGCCAAAGGGCCAGAGGCGACTCACGCTCATTCTGCGCCCGATTCGCTGTTCGACCAGCAAACGCGCTTTCGTGCCGTCGAAGGCACCGACTTCCCGGCCCTCGCCGGTCCGCCAAGCGCGGGGTTCCTCCCCCGCGTGACTGCCCTTCTGGGGTGTTTCCTCCCTCATCTGGCGGGGGCGGCGCGTTGCCGCTCCCGCCTCTTTCGGGGCCGTCATCTTTCTCTGCATCGCCATCTGCGCGGTCCGCCGTGATCCGTCTCTGACGTTTCTACCCTGACGATCTTTCATCGTTCCCGCGACGGGAAACGCCGCTGCGTTTTCCCGCGACGGGAAAGTCTTGCCCGGAGGCCCGCATGCCCGCGATTTCGGATGAATGGCACTATCGCATCAAGGCGGTGACGCGCGATCTGGTCGAGGCCTGCGGCGGGGTCGTGCGGGCGGCTTCGATCTGCGGCGCCTCCAAGACGGTCGTCTCGCGCTGGCAGAACGCCCGCGAGGCCGAGGTGATCCCGGTCACGGCGGCGGCGGCGCTGGAAGCGGATTGCGGGCTGACCCTGGTGCTCGCCGCCTATGCCGATCTGCTCGGCCGGCGCATCGGCGAGCCCGGCGACGTCAGCGGCGCCACGGCGCGCTGCGTATTCGAGCAGCATGCGACGACGATCGGCGCGGCGGCGAAGCTGATGGCGACCGGCGCGGCGGCGGCCGTCGATGGCGCCCTGTCGCCGTCCGAGGCCGAGCTAATGGACCGCGACGCCGGCACCGTCGAGGCCGAGATCGCGGCTTTGCGGCGCAACCTCGCCAGCGCCAAGAACGGCCGCCGCCTCGCCGTCGTCGGGGAGGATTGATCATGCCGGGCGAATTTCCCGCGGCGAGGCAGCTGGCGCGAGAGAAGCGGGCCCGCGCTGCTGCCTGGAGGACGGCGATCCTCGTCGCTGTCGTCCTCTGGCTCGGCATCGCCTATCTCGGCCACCTCGTCCTGGCGAAGGTGCTGCTATGACATGGACGGCAGCACAGACGGAACGGCTGCGGTCGCTCTGGTTGGAGGGGCTTTCCGGCTCGCAGATCGGGGCGCAACTGGGGATGAGCCGTAACGCCGTGATCGGCCGGGCCCATCGGCTGAAGCTGGCGGCGCGCGCGCCCTCGAACGACAAGGCCGAGGCGCGGCTGAACGATGTCTGGGGGCGGGTGGCGCCCCAAACCGCGCGACCCAAAATTGCCCGACCCAAGGTTGCCCGGCCCAAGGCGGAGCGGCCGAACCGCATCGCGCCGGACCTGCCGGCCGAGCCCATGCCGGTGGTGCCGAGCAATCTGCTCACCGTACTCGATCCCATTCCCGAGACGGCGGTGCTGCATCATGAGTCGCGGTCCAACCAATGCCTTTGGCCGCTCTGGCCGAGCGCAAAGCCGGTGCGCGACGTCGCGCCGGAAGACCGCCTCGTCTGCGGCGCCCTGCTCGCCGGCGCCGCCCCCTATTGCCGGGCGCATATGGCGCGGGCGTACAGCCCGGCGCGGGTGGCGCTGCGGGAAGGGGTGGGGCGGTGAGCCGCAAGATTCTCGTCGCCGATCTTCTGTGTGGGGCGGGCGGGTCGTCTACCGGCTGCCAGCGCGCGCTGGCCGAACTCGGGCTCGAGATGGAGCTCGTCTGCGTCAATCACTGGCCGACGGCGATCGACACGCATAGTCGCAACCATCCCGAGGCCCGGCACTATGTGCAGGACATCGCGACGGTGCGCCCGCATCTTCTCGTGCCTGAGGGATATCTCGATCTGCTGATGGCATCGCCAACCTGCACGCATCATTCGGTAGCGCGCGGCGGCAAGCCGACTTCCGACCAGCAGCGCAGCGACCCATGGCATGTCATCACCTGGCTGACCGAGCTTCGGGTCAAGCGGATTATCATCGAAAACGTCTGGGAGTTCACCGGCTGGGGTCCAGTGGATCCGAAGACGGGCAAGCCGATCGTGGCACGCAAGGGCGAGTATTTCCACGCTTGGATCGAGACGCTGCGTCGCCTCGGATTCGATCCGGAATGGCGCAAGCTGAACGCCGCCGACTATGGTGACGCCACGACGCGGCAACGCTTCATCCTCATGGCGCGCTCGGACGGCCGCAAGGTGCATTGGCCGATGCCGACGCATCGGAAGCGTGGTGCCGACGATGGCTCGCTGTTCGCGCCATCGCAAACCTGGCGAGCCGCGCGCGAGATTATCGACTGGTCGATCAAGGGCAAGTCGATCTATGGGCGCAAGAAGGATCTGGCGCCGAAGACCATGCTCCGCATCCTGGCTGGCGCCGAGAAGCATGGCTGGCCGGCGCCCTACCTCGTGACGCTCCGCAACCACATGGCGGCGCGCGGCATAGACCTGCCGCTGCCGACGATTGCGGCGGGCGGAACGCATATTGGCCTCGCCGAGCCGGTATTGCTCTCGCAGCACAACAGCGGGGCGCCGCGCTCGGCGGCCGATCCGCTGCCGACGATCACGACGGGCGGCGCCGCTGCCGATCGTCCTGGATGCGCGAGGCCGATGCTGGTCGAGCCGTTCGTGATGTCTGCCGCTCACAGCGCGCAAGCTCATGAGCGCGATCCGCATGGATACCGCGTGAAGTCGACGGATGAGCCGCTCGGCACCATCCATGCCGGTGGTGGCAATTTCGGCGTCGTCGAGCCGTTCGTCTTGTCGCAGGCCTCCGGCGGAGTACCTCGCGCTGTCGAGAGCCCGTTGCCGACCATCGTGACAGGGGGCCAGCGCGGCAGCGGCACGGCGCTGATCTCTCCCTACTATGGTTCCGGCTCGGGCGAGACCTGCGTCATCGCGGAGGAGCCTCTTCCCACGATCACGGCAAAGGGGCGTTTCGGCCTCGTCGTGCCCGTGACGCAATCCGGTGGCGGCGCTACGGCTCGCGATGTTGCCAATCCGATCCCGACCTTGACGACGGCCAAGGGCGGCGAATTCGCGGTCGTCATGCCGGTGACGCATCAGGACGGCAGCGACCGGGCGCGCGACGCCGCTGTCGATCCGCTGCCGACCGCGACCGGCGCCAACCGTGGCGAGCTTGCCTTCATCGCCGCGCAATTCGGCGAGCGCGACGGCCAGGCGCCGCGCGTGCACGATTTAGAGGGGCCCGCACCTACGATCTGCGCCAAAGGCAGCGTCAACCTCGTCGAGGGCGAGGCGGATGGGCAGCGCTATGACATCCTGTTCCGGATGCTCGAGCCGCACGAGCTCGCCGCGGCGATGGGCTTCAATACCGCCGATGCCATCTATGAGTTCGCCGGGACCAAGACGGAGAAGATCAAGCAGATCGGCAATGCGGTTTCGGTATCGAAGATGAAGGCCTGCGTCGGCGCGCTCCTCGCGGATGCAGTGCCAAAGCGTCGTCCGCCGGCTGAATTCCGTGAGGCGGCGGAATGAGCCTCTCCGATGCCATGGACGCCTTTGTCGGGGAGGCTCGCGCCGTGCCGATCGAGACAGAGGTTTCGCGGCGTGGCCTTCGGCTGAAGCGCTCGGGCGGCGAACTGGTCGGACCTTGCCCCGTCTGTGGCGGGGTCGATCGCTTCGGTGTCAATCCGCGCAAGGGCGTCTTCCTCTGCCGTCATTCCGGCACGGCCGGCGATGTCATCGCGCTTGTCGAATATCTCGATGGCTGCGACTTCCTGCGCGCTTGCGAGACCTTGACGGGCCGTCCGCCGCCGAAGGGCGAGGGACGCGGGCCGGATCCGGCGGAGATCGCCCGTCGCGAGGCGGCGCGACGGGTGGCCGACGCGGAACGCGAGCGCGGCGAGATCGACTATCGCGAGACCGAGCGGGCCCGCATGTGGCAGCTTTGGCGCGAGACGGCACGGATCGCCGAGGGCGGGATCGTCGCGCGCTATCTGGCTGGGCGCGGGCTATCGGTGCCTGTGGGCGCTTCGCTGCGCCAGCACGACGCCGTGCCGTTCTTCGTCCAGGACGGACGCAAGCCGCGCCAGGTCCATATCGGTCCGGCCATGATCGCGGCTGTGGTCGACGCCGGCGGGATCTTTCGCGGCGCGCATATCACCTGGCTCGATGCCGCGCGGGCGGTCAAGGCGGAGATCGTCGATCCCGAGACCGGGGAAGTGATGCCGGCGCGCAAGATGCGCGGCTCGATGGGCGGCAACCATATTGTGCTGTCACGCCCGGCCAAGCCGCGCCGGCTGATCCTCGGCGAGGGCAATGAGACGACGCTAGCCGTGCGCGATTCGCTCCATGCCTGCCGCGGCGCGGCCTATGATTCAGAGACCCTCTATTGGGCCGGGATTTCGCTCGGCAATATTGGCGGGCGGGCGCTGGAAAGCGTCGCCCACCCGACCTTGACGCGCACCGACAAGCGCGGCGCTGTACGCAAGCTGCGCGTGCCCGGGCCGGAGCCTGACTGCGTTCCGAAGCATGCCGCCCTGATGCCGCCGGACGACATCTCCGAAATCATCCTGCTCGGCGATGGCGACAGCGACCGCTTCACGACGCAGATGCATCTCGAGCGCGCCGCTCGGCGCTGGCGCCGCCCTGGCCGTCGCATCCGTCTGCCCTTCGCGCCGGAAGGCCGCGATTTCAACGATCTGCTCATGGAGGCGGCGGAATGACGCTGGACCCGAAACAGCGCATTGCCGCCATTATCGATGCGGCGCCGGACCTCGACGAACCTTTGCCGGAAGAGACCGGGATCGAAGGGGGGGAGACGCTTTCGGATGAGGGCGGCGAAGGCCCTGCGTCCGACGACCAGCCCGACATTGTCGAGGAGGCGACGGACGGCCCTGCCGGCGACGGCGCGCCTTTGCGTGTTCCCAAGGATTGGGGCTTCAGCATCGATCGGATGAACGAGGAATGGGCCTTCGTGCTCATGGGCTCGAAGGCGATGATCATCCGGGAACAGGCGACGGGGCCGATCGAGGATCGCGTCCGCGTGCTGTCGATCGATGCCTTTCGCGCCTTTTTCTCGAACCGACCGACCCAGATCGGCACGATCGAGAAGATCACGACGACGACCTGGGCGAAACGCTGGCTGGCGCACCGCAAGCGCCGCACCTTCGACGGCATCGAGTTCTTCCCGAATCCCGACGGCGCGCCGGCGACAGAGGGCTATCTGAACCTCTATCGCGGTTTTTCGGTCGTGCCGAAGGCGAAGCCGAACGGCTGGAAGACGCTGCGCGACCATATGCTGACCAACATCTGCCGCGGCGACAAGGCGCTCTACACCTGGCTGTTCGCCTGGTTCGCGCATCTGATGCAGCGACCCCGTGAGCGGATCGGCACGGCGATCGTTGTGCGCGGGCGCATGGGCACCGGCAAGACGATCGTCGGCGAGTTCATGGGATCGCTGATCGCCTCGCATTACTTCCTCGTCGGCGATGCGCGCTACATCACCGGAAATTTCAACGCCCATATGGCGAGCTGTCTGCTGCTGCAGGCCGAGGAAGCGGTCTGGGCTGGCGACAAGGCGGCGGAAGGGCGCCTGAAGGACCTCGTCACCGCCGAGATCCAGATGATCGAACAGAAGTCGATCGACCCGATCCGGCTGAAGAACTTCGTCCGCCTGCTGATGACCTCGAACGAGGATTGGGTCGTGCCGGCCGGCAAGGATGAGCGGCGCTTTGCCGTCTTCGACGTCGATCCGCGCTGCGCGCAGGACCATGACTATTTCGCCGAGATGCGCGAGGAAATGGACAATGGCGGGCGCGAGGCGCTGCTCGCCGATCTGCTGGCTTTCGACCTTTCCAGCATCAATCTGCGGCGGATCCCGAAGACGGCGGCGCTGCTGGAGCAGAAATTCCGCTCCCTCGACACGATCGAGAACTGGTGGGTCGAGCGGCTGTTCGACGGGTCGACGCGGCGCGGGCGCGACGAATGGGAGAGCGTGGTCGCCGTCGATCAGCTGTTCGACGAATACATCGCCACTTCGGAGAAGATCGGCGTCAAGCGCAAATCCGAGAAGACGTCGTTCGGCATCAAGATGATGAAGATCGTGCCCGGCATCGTCCGCGTGCGGCCCTGGCGAACGAACGAGCACAATGTTCGCCTGCGCATGTGGTGCTACGAGATGCCGCCCTTGGCCCGCTGCCGCGACGCCTTCGAGGAGGCGGTCGGCCAGCGGATCGACTGGGGCATCGTTGACGACGAGAGCGGGATGGGCGGCGAACCATGAGCCGTATCAAGCTCTTATGGTCCGGCCTAAGTCGGACCACGCCACCAAGGCCGGACCATAATTCACCAATGATTTCAAGGGTCGGTCCAACCTGTCCAACCTGTCCAACCTTTTCCTCGCGCAGGCGCGAAAGGGGACCATTTCGGCCGCCGGTTCCCGCTCTCCGGGATCGGAGTGTTTTTCGGCCGGCTGAAACAGGTTGGACAGGTTGGACAGGTTGGACAAACGGCGGAGCGCTGCGGCTTTCGGCTGGTCCAGCCTTCTCTTTTTTCTTCTTCAAGGTTGGACAGGTTGGACCGGAACGGAGGGCGCGAGCATGAACGCGGGCGGATGGAAGATCGGCGACATCGTGGCGGCATTGCCGCATCTGGCGGCCGATGGCCCGGTGCTGGAACAGCGCTGGGGCGAGGCGTTCTGGTATGTGGCGCATGTCATGACGGGGCGCGAGGTCGGCGTCGCCGATGAGATCAAGGCGCTGGGCTTTCGCGCCTATGTGCCGATGCGGACCCGCTTCGTGCGCGTGCGCCGGCATGCCCGACGCAAGAGCGCCGCGCTGTTCCGCGGCTATGTGTTCTTCGAGGTCGTGCCGGACCCGCGCAACTGGACCCTCGTGCGCGCGATCGACGACATTCTCGGCATTCTCGTCGTGTCGAATGGCGATGTCCCGGTGCGTGTCGATGCGGAGGATATTGGCAGGCTGATGGCGGCGGAGGACATGAAGATGTTCGACGAGACGATCGGGTCCAATGCTGTCGAGTTTCAGGTCGGGGACAGGGTCAGCATCGCCGCTGGCGGTCACCAGGGCTATGAAGGGCGCGTCGAAAGGATCGCTGGACGGCAGGCTGAGATCATCGCCCTCGGACCGAAAGGAAGGCGGTCGATAAAACTGCCGATTGACCTTTTGCGAATCTTGGCATAGCTCTTGCTACAGGACGACCTGGATGATCGTGTGAGACGGAGAGGCGCAAGCCCTCCGGGATCCTTGCCACCAGATCCTGAGGACGGCAAGCCCGCTCCTCGCCCATGGCGACGCATGGCCCGGCTGCAGAGATGCAGGCCGGGCTTTTTGCTTCTAAGGTCAGGATGCTGACCATCTCGATCAAGTCGAATATCGATGAGGCGAGGCGAGCGCTCTTCCTCGATCAGAAGGAATTCGAGCGTGAGCTGCCGAAGGCGCTCAACTTCACCGCTGCCGAGACGCGGAAGCATCTGCGGCTTGAAATGGAGAAGGTGTTCGATCGGCCGACCCCGTTCACGCTGAACGGCATGTTCGTGCAGCAGGCGACGCGGGACCGGCTTGAGTCCGCGGTCTTCTTCAAGGATTTCGCGCCGAAGGGCACGCCAGCCGGAAAGTACCTGCTTGCTCAGGTGATGGGTGGGTCGCGACGGCAGAAGCGTTCGGAACGGGCGTTCGCACTGGCTGGCCTCTCTGGCAACAGGGGCTTTTGGGTGCCGGGCTCCGGTGCGCCGCTCGATGCGCATGGCAACGTCTCTGGCCCGATGATGGTCCGCATCCTTGCCGAGGTGAAAGCCTTCGGCGAGGTCGGCTACACGGCCAACAAGACAGCCGCGTCGGCGAAGCGCAACAAGCGCTACCGCAAGTACAACTACTTCGTCGCTGCACCTGGTGGCCATCTGGCTCCGGGCGTGTGGAAGCGAGAGGGTCGTAGCGTCGTTCCCGTCCTGATCTTCGTCGAGGCTGTCGACTATCGGAAGCGGTTCGACTTCTTCGGCGAGGGCGAAGGCTTCGCGAGGCTGCGCTTCCCGATCGAGATCGACAACGCGCTCCGCCGCGTCTTCAAGCGCCAGGCCGGACGCTGAGATGCTGGCAAGGCGCCGATATCCTGACAAGGCCATTTGATGGCCATAACCGCGTTGGGTCCCTCTGGCATCCAACCCACCCGCGGGTAATTCGAACCCCGGCATTTCTCTAGTAAACCGTTGAAAAAGCTGGGTTATGACCCGGTTATGGGGTTATGAGGGTTATGGACGTCAGCGTTTCCGAACTCGCGCGGATCAAGGGCGTGTCGCAGCCCGCGATTTCGAAGCGGCTCAAGCGCTTCGTCGAGAGTGGGCTGATCACGACGCGAACCGAAGACGGTCGCACCATGGTGAACCTGGCCGCATGGGACAGCGTCACGCAGGAAGCGACCGATCCGGCAAAGATCGTCGCCCGCGAGACGGTTGCCCGCGTTCGCGGGCGTCGCTCGACTGAGCCGGATGATGTGTCGGAACCCGGATCGAAGGATCCGACCTACACGCAGGAGCTTACGCGCAAGGCAGGCTACGACGCCGACCTGAAGGAGATCGAGATCGGTCGCCTGCAGGGCCGGCTGCGCGACGTTGTCGATATCCAGACGTCGGCTGCGAAGGTCGGCGAGCTGATGGTCCGAGACCTCGAGCAATTGCCGAGCTTCGCCGACGATCTCGCTGGCGCATTGGCCGCAGGCGGCGTCCAGGCGCTCCGCGAGGAATTGAAGCGCCGCGTCCGCGCCATCCGTGAGGGCATGGCCCGCAACCTCGCCAATCTTGCCGCCGGCGCGACCGGTGACGATCCGGAAGAGAAGGCCAACTGACGATGACGGTCGCCTTTCCCAGCGTGCTCGGCCTCTTGGCGGCGGCGCTCGCGGAGATCATTGCTCCGCCGCAGCCGCTCGTGCCGTCCGTATGGATGACCGAAAACCTGTTCGTACCCGATGGCCCGCGCGCCGGCGGACGCTGGGACCCGAAGCTGACGCCCTATGTCGCCGATATTGTCGACGCGCTCGGTCCGGACGCCGGCAACACGATGGTCGCCGTGCGCAAGAGCGCCCAGACCGGCGTAAGCGTGGCGGCCATCGGTCTCGCCGGCGCCTATATCGACGGGGCGCCGTGCCGCATCGGATATGCACTGCCGACGATCGATGCGGTGCAGGAGTTCAACCGCGAGAAGCTGACGCCGACGATCGAGCAGACCGCGGCGCTGTCGTCCCGCATTCGCAGCCAAGTCTCGCGCTCGGGCTTGGGCTCGACGGTCACGACCAAGCCGTTCCCCGGCGGATCGCTGCGCCTGATCAATGCCAACGCCGCCGGCGAGCTCAAGTCGAAGACGTTGAAGCTCGGCATCGGCGACGAGGTCGACGAGTGGGCGGATGATCTCGACGGGCAGGGGGATCCCTGGGACCTGTTTCAGGCGCGGTTCATCTCGTTCCATGCCACGGGCGACTACCGGATCCTGGCACTCTCGACGCCGACCCTGCTCGGCGCCTCGCGGATCGACACGCTTCACAGCCGAGGCGATCAGCGTCGCTGGCAGATCGATTGCCCGCAATGCGCCGAGGGGCTCTTTCTGGAGTTTGGCAACCTCCGCTTCGCCAAGAAGCCGCCCTATCGCGCCCATTATGTGGCGCCGTGTTGCGGACGCCCGATCGAGCATCACGAGAAGGCGGCGCTGGTCAGGTCAGGCCGCTTCGTGGCGACCAATTCCGAGGGGCTCTATCCCTCGTTTCATGTCGATGCGCTGATCTCGCAGCTCACGACCTGGGACAAAATCGCCGAGGCATATCTGCTCGCCGAAGGCAACGAGCAGAAGATGAAGTCGTTCTTCAACAACGTCCTCGGCCTCCCCTATGAGATCAAGGGCGACGCGCCGGATCATGTCCGGCTGCTGGAGCGCCGTGACGACTACGAGGAAGGCGTCATCCCGCCGCTTGGCCTCTTGCTGGTTGCCGGCGCCGACGTTCAGCACTCCGGCATCTGGGTCGAGATCGTCGCCTTCTCGCCGGATCGTCAGTCATGGTCCGTCTCGGCGCGGTTCCTCGAGGGTGACACGACCGACCCGCAGGCGGGCGCCTTCCTGAAGCTTGCCGCAGTCTATGACGAGCGGTTCGTCGATGCCTTCGGCAACAGCCGCCCGATCGACGCCATGGCGGTCGACGCCGGCGATGGCGGCCGCGCCAATCAGGTCTACGCCTTCGCGCGCGGCCGGCATCGTGCCTATGCCATCAAGGGCATGCCGGGATGGAACCGACCGGCGATCGGCACGCCGACCGACGTCGCGATCACTCTCAAGGGTGCCAAACTCAAGGGCCGCTCGCGCGTGTGGCCAGTCGGCGGATGGTCGCTCAAGGGCGAGTTCTATTCGAACCTGCGCAAAGAAGGCCGGAAGGCCGGCCAGGAAATCGACCCGCCTGGCTACTGTCATTTCGGGCAGCACAACGACCTGCCGTACTTCAAGCAGATCACGGCGGAATACTTGGCCGAGCAGACCGTGCGCGGACGCACGACGCGGGTCTGGAAAGAGACCGGACCGAACCATCTGCTCGATGCCCGCATCTATGCGATGGCGATGGCCGAGCATCTCGGCCTGACCCGGAAGACGCGGGAAGAATGGCAGGCGCTGGCCCGGCTTTATTCCGTGCCGGTCGATACGGGCGAACTCTTCGTTGCGCCGGTGATCGCCGTCGAGCGCGAGACGCCGCCGTCGACCGAGATCGCCGCGGCCTTCGCCAAGGCAATGGAACCGAAGAAGAGCGCGCCGCCTCGGCGACAGTCCCGGTTCGCAAAGTTGGGGAAGCGCTAAATGGCAAGCTACAGCCTCGATACGGCCCGCGACATGCTCGCGCGCTATATCGCCGCCGAGCAAGCGATCCTGTCCAACCAGGAATACCAGATCGCCGATCGCCGGTTGAAGCGGGCCGACCTCGCCGAAGTTGCCGGCCAACGCGAGAAATGGGCTGGCATCGTGGCTTCGCTTGAGCGCAGCGCCTCCGGCCGCAGTCGAACCCGCTATGTGGTGCCCGGATGAAATTCCGCTTCCAGGGTCGCGTCGTCGACGCCAGTCCGACGATGCTCGACCGCGTCGTCGGCTATTTCAATCCGCGCCGCGGCGTCGAGCGGATGGGTGCGCGCGCCATGCTGGCGCTGGCTGGAGGATATGAGAGCGGGCAGCGCGACAAGCGCTCGATGCGCAAATGGCGCCCGGCTGCCAAGAGCGGCAATACCGATACGCTCGGCGATCTCAGTGATCTGCGCGGCAGGTCTCGGGACTTGGTCCGCAATAATCCGTTGGCGACCGGCGCGATCCAGACAACGACCGTCAACGTCGTCGGAGATGGTCTGCAGCTGCGCTCCCGGATTGATCGCGAGCTACTGAACCTCAGCGAGGATGAAGCGGCGGCATGGCAGAAAACGGCCGAGCGTGAGTTCGAGGAATTCTGCCGCACCTGCGATTTCGCGGCGGCGCAGAGCTTCTGGGAAATGCAGCAGCTGGCGTTCCGGTCGGTGCTGGAAAGCGGCGATCTTCTGGTGGTTCGCAAATGGCGCGCGCCCAGCCGATCGGAGGTTTATGGCACAAGGGTGCAACTGGTCGAGTCTGACCGCCTCTGCAATCCGGACCGGAAGATGGATACGGCCAGCATGGCCGGCGGCGTCGAGATCGGCGCGAACGGGCAGGCGAAGGCCTTCCATGTCGCCAGTCGGCATCCGGACGATTTTGGTGTCGGGCCGTTGACCTGGCAGGCGCAGCCCGCGCGAGACGCCGCAAGCGGCGATGTGATCGCCTTCCTGCTGGCCGAACGCCTGCGCCCAGACCTGGTGCGCGGCGTCCCCTATCTGGCGCCGGTGATCGAGACGCTGAAGAAGATCGGCGACTACACGGATTATGAGGCAACCGCTGCCCTGATCTCGGCAATGTTCACGGTGTTCGTCACCAATGCCGACAGCGGCGATGATGTGCCCGTCGTCGGAACCGATGATCCGTCGCCCGTCATCGATCGGCGCAAGGAAATCGCGCTCGAGGATGCGGGTGCGATTGTCGAGCTCGGCAGCGGGCAGGACGTCAAGATTGCCAATCCTGGCCGCCCGAACGAGGCCTTTGACGGTTTCGTGATGGCCTTGTGCCGGCAGGTCGGCGCGGCGCTCGGCATCGGTCACGAGATGCTGGTGAAGCACTTCACGGCATCCTATTCGGCAAGCCGGGCCTCGCTGGAAATGGCGTGGCAGTTCTTCCGGGTGAAGCGATCCTGGCTCGCCTGGAACTTCTGCCAGGTCATCTATGAATGGGCGATCGAGGAAGCGATTGCCCGCGGCCGGATCGAGGCTGCTGGCTTCTTCGAAGATCCGCTGATCCGGCAGGCATGGCTTCGGTCACGCTGGAACGGTCCGGTTCGGATCAATCTCGATCCGAAAAAGGAATCGGATGCCGACAAGCAGGATATCGAACTCGGCGTCAGGACCCGGCAGGACGTAATCGACGAGCGGACGGGTGGCAGCGGCTCGGATTTCGACACCGTCACCGAACAGCTCGGCCGTGAAAAAGCGGCACGCGAACGCGCCGGATTAGGCGGATCGGTCGATCCGCCCCCGGCGCAGCCCGGAATGACGGACCCGCAGCCGGATCAGAACGATCAGCAGGACGCGCAGACATGACGATGCTCTTGCGAATTGCCGAGCGGGTGCTCAACACGCCGCTCCTGGTCCATCCGGACAAGATCCCGATCCTGCTTTCGGTGTTGCAGGGGCGCCTGCCGATCAGCGCCCTGCCGGTTTCGCGGCAGATCGACGAGAGCTTGCCGGAAAGCGGCATGCGGCAACTATCCGTTGCCGGGGTCGAAGCATCCCGTTTTGCCGGGGACGCGATCGAACAGGATCCGATCACGGGCGCATCCCGGCGCCTGCCATATCGTCGGGCCAATGGCGTCGCCGTCATCCCGGTGATCGGCGCCCTGGTCGATCGCGGCGCTTGGCTCGGGCAGGATATGTCGACCGGTCAGACGTCCTATGAGGGCATCAAGTATCAGTTGGATGCGGCGCTAGCCGACGCCCGGGCAACGTCGATCCTGCTCGATATATCGAGCCCCGGCGGCGAGGGTGTCGGTGCGTTCGAAGCGGCAGCGGCCGTTCGTCGGGCCGCCTCGCAGAAGCGCGTCGTCGCCGTGGTCAACGGCATGGCCGCCTCTGCCGCCTATGCGATCGCGTCCGGCGCCAGTGAAATCGTCACGACGCCATCTGGCATTTCAGGATCCATCGGCGTCGTGATGGTGCATGCCGACTATTCCCGGCAGATGGACAAGGCCGGCGTGACCCCGACCATGATCTTCGCCGGGGCTCACAAGGTCGACGGCAATCCGTTCGAGCCGTTGCCGGAGGCTGTTCGCGAAGACATGCAGCGCTGGGTCGACGGATTCTATGACCAGTTCGTCGAAACGGTCGCAGCCGGTCGCCGGGCACTTTCGCCGGCGATGATCCGTGCCACCGAAGCCAAGATGTTCCTCGGCAGCGAGGCGGTCGATCTCGGCCTCGTCGACCGGATCGGAACGTTCGAAGACGTTCTTTCTGAACTCGCGACCCGCGCCACGTCGGGCCGGAGCCCTTCATCCCCTCAGCCGAAAGGAGCCAAAATGGCAAATGAGGAACGGCAGCCCGCGACCGATGCGGGCATTTCGCGGGCCGATCATGATGCGGCGGTCGGCGCGGCTCGCGCCGAAGGTCATGCCGCCGGCGTGACCGAAGCTCGTGCCGGCCAGGAAGCGGCCGTCACTGCTGCTGTCACGGCGGAACGAACCCGCATCGCGGCCATCCAGGGCCTTGCGTCGGACGGGCAGGAGGCGCTTACGGCGCAGCTGATCGAGACCAATGCCAATGTCGGTGACGCCGCGATTGCGCTGATGGCCGATCTCAAGTCGAAGGGCGGCGGTGTCGGCCGTCTGAAGGCTCTGGGCGCCCAGGGCGTCGTCGCCCCGGCCGCGACGGCCGCTGCGCCGCTGGCGGGGGCCGAAGGTCCGAAGAACGACGAGCAGTTGAAGGCGGAATGGGAGGCCTCTTCCATCCTGAAGGCGCAGTTCGTCCAGTGGCAGCACTATGCGGCGACCTGGCGCCGCCAGCACGCCGCGGCGGCCTGAGCCGCATTTCACCGCCCTCCTATCCTGAACCTCCGCCGCCCGCCGGGCCGCGGCTTGGGAGACCATTGTCATGACCACTCTCGCAGCCAACAAGCCGCGCGCCTATGAGTTCGGCAGCCGCAATGCTCTGCTGATGATCGCCGCGGATATCATCTATGAAGGGGCGGCGGTCGGCGTCGTTCCGGCATCCGGCCACGCTCGCCCGCTGGCCGCCGGCGATGTCTTCGCCGGCTTCGCCGAAGCCAAGGCCGACAATGCGTCCGGTGCCGCCGCGGCGATCCGTGTCGAACTCGTTGAGTCCGGCAAGATCGAGCTTCCGGTCACCGGTCTCGTCATCACCGATATCGGCCTGCCGGTCTATGCCAGCGACGACGACACCTTCTCGCTCTCGCCGGTCGGCGGCGTCTTCATCGGCATCGTTCACCGCTTCGTCTCGGCGGGCTACGGCATCGTGCATTTCGATGCTCCGGTGCTCGTCGATCCCTATGGCGGCTTCGTGCACGAGCTCAAGTCGGCCAACTACACGGTCGATGCCGAGGATGCCGGCAAGTGGATCTGGGTCGACACCGACGCCGTGGTGATCACGCTGCCGGCGGTCGAGGGTATCGGCGGCCTGCGCATCGGCAACATCGCGGCCTATGGCGTCTCGGGCGTCGCGATCAGCCCGGCTGCGGCCGACATGATCGAAGGGCCGGACATCACTGCCGCCGACAACAAGGACCTGATCAACACGAAGGCGACGGCCCGTCGCGGCGACTTCGTCGAGATCGGCTATGGCGACGCCAACGGCTGGTCGGTGACCCGCAAGCGCGGCACCTGGGCCCGCGAGGCGTAAGCCTTCCGGCTCGACGCGGTCGGCGGAGCCGAGCTCCGCCGCCGGCATCCTGATCTCAACTTCTCTCGAAAGGGACCAATATGGACCAGTCCGCACTCGGGGTCGCCGGCGTCCGTGGCATGTACTATGCCCGGCTCGAGCAGCCCGCCATTCCTGCCTGGGTCGATCTCATCGCCAATCGCTTCAATTCCGATATGGCCTCCGAAACCTATGCCATGCTCGGCTTCTCGCCGGCCATGCGCGAATGGGTCGGTGGGCGCCAGGCGAAGGGGTTCCGCGACAACGGCTTCACGATCGTCAACAAGCACTTCGAATCGACGATCGAGATCCGCGCCCGCGACATGCGTCGCGACAAGACCGGGCAGATCATGGCCCGCGTCAACGAGCATGCGGATCGTGCCGACCAGCACTGGGCGAGCCTGCTCGCGACGCTGATCCTCAACGGCCAGACGACCGTTTGCTATGATGGTCAGTACTTCTTCGACACGGATCATTCGGAAGGCAATTCCGGAACGCAGTCGAACTCGATCAGCGTCGACATCTCCACTCTTCCGGCAACGCTGCATGGCTCGACCACGGCGCCCTCGATCGAGGAAATGCAGCAGGCGATCGTCTCCGGCATCACTCAGATCGGTACGTTCAAGGACGATCAGGGCGAGCCCATGAACGAGAATGCGAACAGCTTTCTTGTCCTGGTGCCGCCCAGCCTGTCGATCGTCGCTGGCAATGCCATCGCGCCGGCGGCGCTCGGCGCCTTGGCGCAGAACCTCAACCCGGCGATCAAGGCCGGAAACAGCCTCCAGGTGCAGAGCAGTGTCCGGCTGGGTGCTTGGACCGACAAGTTCGCGGTGTTCCGCACGGACTCGGCGATCAAGCCCTTCATCCTGCAGGAGGAGACGCCGGTCGACGTCAAGGTCTGGGACGAGAACAGCGACCACTTCAAGGACAACGACTCCTACAAGTTCGGCCTCGATGCCTGGCGCAATGGTGGCAACGGCTACTGGCAGCGCGCCTGCCTGGTGACGTTGACCTGACGAT
Source organism: Kaistia algarum (assembly GCF_026343945.1). Lineage (NCBI taxonomy): Bacteria > Pseudomonadati > Pseudomonadota > Alphaproteobacteria > Hyphomicrobiales > Kaistiaceae > Kaistia > Kaistia algarum. Next base: position 1,609,675 of record NZ_JAPKNJ010000001.1, on the reverse strand, counting down.
CGACGTTTCCGCCAGTCCAGCCGGCTTCGGTCGGCTGGATCGCCGAACCGTCGACCAGGAGAACCTCATGAAACCCTATCGTATCGAAGGCGGCGCCGGGCATATCGGAGCCGGCGAGATCATCGGCCTGACCGATCGGCAATATGCTGGCCGCGAGCACATGCTCGATGACGTCGAGAAGCGCGGCAAACTGTTCGTCGGCAAGTCCAATGCCGTGCTGCAGTTCAAGTCCGGCGAGGAAATCATGCTTGACTATGCGCCGCCGAAGGCAATGGGCGGGCTGATCGTGCCGCTCGGCGAGCCGGCTCCCGAGCGCGATGCTCCGGCGGTCGCCGTCAAGGCCGAGAAGCGGGCCCGCGGTCCTGTGGCCAAGAAGCCGACGCCCGGGCTGCAACTCAGCACCGAGCACCTGACCGACGGCGACGGCAAGCCGGTCGCGGCCGGCGACGATCCCGCCACCTGATGGCTGTCGAGAGCGATGCCGATCGCGCCGTCTTCGTCAATCCTGACGATTTCGGTACGGTCGCGACCTATCGGCTGGCGGCGGGCGGGTCGGCTGATATTGCGGTCATGCGCGATCTGCCCTTCGCCATGGCGTTCTCCGATCCTGGCATGGCGACCGGCTCGCCCTCCGTCACGTTGCGCTCGGCCGACCTGCCTGCCGGGGCAGCGGAGGAAGATGAAATTGATGTCGAGGGTGTGACCTATGCCGTCCGCGTCATCGAGCCGGATGGCACGGGTATGACGCGGTTGCGCCTCGAGGAGATCGATCCGTGAGCCATGCGCGCGAGCAGATCCGCGATGCCGTTGTCGCCGCGCTCACCCCGCTTGTGACCACGGGCTCTCGCGTGAAGGATTCCTCGCCCTATCCGGAACCGCCCGGCGGGTTGCCTTCGCTGATTGTGTTCACGCCGTCGGAGCAGCCGAACGACAGATTTTCCTCGCTCACGATTCAGGGCCGGACGCTGTCGCTGTTCGTCGTCGGCTATGCCGAGGGCGTCCTGGTCGACGGTACGCTCGATACGATCGCGGCGGAGGTCGAGACGGCACTCGCCGCCAGCGGCAATCTCGGCGGCCTGGTCAAACTGATCGAGTACCAAGGCACCGCGGTCGCGATCACCGGCGATGCCAAGAAGCGTGCCGGTGAGATCCGGCTCAGCTTCAATGTCCATTACCGGACCAAGAATTCCGATCCGACGCAAACGACAGCCTGAAGGAGTCCCGGATGGGCACGCATATCGGCAATGAAGGCCAGGTCAAGCTCGGCGCCAACATCGTCGGCGAGGTGACCTCGTTCCAGATCACCGAGACGGCGGCGGTCGCCGACAAATCGGCGCTCGGCGACGAATGGGATGAGCACCACGTCGGCTCGAAGAGCTGGACGGCGCAGATCGAGGCGTGGTGGGACGAGGGGGATACCAATGGCCAGAACGTGCTGGTCGTCGGCGCCGCGATCGCGTTGCTGAACCTTTATTGCGGCGGCTCCGATTCCGGGGATGTCTATTTCTCCGGCGCTGCGACGGTGACGCAGGTGAGCCGGCAGAATACGCGCAACCAGACCGTGACCGCATCGTTCCAGGCCACCGGCAACGGAGCGCTGAACCGATTGACCATCTGATCCGGCACCGCCCGGCGGTCTCTCCACCCATCAAGGAATTCGATCATGACCGATCTTGTGATCACGGCTGCCAACGTACTGGCAGCCACCGGCGCCCCCCTCGAATCCGGCTTTGCCGGCGAGGCGATCGTAGCCGGCAAGGCCGTCTACAAGGCGGCGGCCACGGAAAAATGGATGCTTGCCGACTCGAACGCCGCGACGGCGGAAGCGCGGCAGGCGACCGGTATCGCGCTGAATGGCGCGAGCGCCAACCAGCCGGTCTCGGTGGCGAAGTCCGGCAGCGACATCACGTTTGGTGCCGTGTTCACGGCCGGTCTCGCCTATTATCTCTCCGACACGCCCGGCGGTATCTGCCCGGTGGCAGACATCGGCGCAGGCGAATATGTCGGCCTGCTCGGGCTCGCCAAGTCGACGACCGTGCTGGCCTTCCGTCCGCAATATTCGGGCGTCGCGCTGTAGCGCGCCGGCGCCCGCCTTCTCCCTTCTTTCCATCGTCAGGACCACCATGAGCGCCATCGATCGCGTCAAGCAGCACTATCACGACCTCGGTTCCAAGCAGCTCTCGGTGCCGGAATGGGGTGAGCCGGATGCGCCGCTCGTCATCTATTGGACGCCGCTGACCGCGCAGGAACATCGCAAGATCACCGGCGCCAATGATGGGCTTTCCGCCCGCCTGTTCGTCTCGGCGGTGATCCTGAAGGCGCAGGATAGGGCGGGCAAACCGCTCTTCGACGAAGGCGACCGTCCGGCGTTGATGGGGCAGGCCGACGTGCATGTGCTTCGGCGGATCGCCATGGCGATCATCGGCGACGCCTCGGTGGAGGACACGGAAAAAAACTGACCGGCGATCCCGAGCGGATGTTCCTGTTTTCGCTCGCGGATCAATTGCACTGCACCGTCGCCGAGCTGGAAGTGAAGCTTTCGCGCAAAGAAATGATCGAATGGGTCGCCTATCGGCGCATCCTGGCGAGGAAGAAATAGATGGCCGAAAACATCCGCTTCGATATCACGGCCTATGACAAGACCACGCAAGCCTTCCGCTCGATCGACAATAGCCTGAACCGCACGCTGGCCGGCGCCAACAAGCTGAAGACCGGCTTCTCGAATATTCGCGGCGAGATGACGTCGTTCCTGGCGATCGGCGCCTCGGCGGCGGCGATCGTCTATCTGGAAAAGCGCTTCGTCGATCTGGGTTCGGCCATCGGCGATACCGCCGACAAGATCGGCGTCACGGCGGAGGAGCTCCAGGCGCTGCGCTATGCCGGCAAGCTCGCTGGCGTCGAGACCGAGACGCTCGACAGCGCCATGCTGGTGTTCACACGCAATCTCGGCCAAGCGCAGATGGGCCTCGGCAGTGCCCGCAAGGCGCTTGGCGAACTGGGTTTTGGGATCGCTGATATTCGCGACAAGAGCCCGGCCGAACTCTTCAACCAGATCGCGGCGCGCATCGGGAAAATCGAGGCTCCGCTGCGCCGCAACGCGCTGCTGGCGCAGATCTTCGGCAGGTCTGGCGTCCAGCTTTCGGCGATGCTGGCCGACGTCGGCGGCCATGTCGACGAACTGGTCGAGAAGTACAAGAAGATCGGCGTCATCGTCTCGAATGACGTGATCCGGAAGAACCAGGACGCGGGAGATTCGTTCGACACGATTTCCACAGCGCTGCAGGCGGCGGGCATGAACATGTCGGCCGGGTTCCTCCCAGCCATCAAGACGATCGAAGGGATCGTCACGTCGCAGAATTTCCAGCAGGGCGTGAGGGATGCTGCAGCTGGAATTTCCGAGTTCATTCAGGCTGCCCTTCAGGACTCGGATAAGCTGCTCAAGCAGGTCGAAACGTTTGGTCGGCTTGCCCTGGCGTTTGAAGGTGCCAAGCTCGGCAAGAGCGGTGGCGCGATGGGAATGATCGTCGGCGGTGTCGCTGGCTACAATGCGCCTGAGCTCGCCACGGGCTTCAATAACATCGTCAATCTGGATACCAGTGAATACGAGCCGGATCCATCGGCTTCCCCGCTCCACCCCGTCAGGAAAAAGCGGAAGCCGCTTGAGCTTACGGTCACCGACCCTGCCAATATGGATGAGATTCGTGCCTGGCGCGCCGGGCAGAGCAAAGGCAAGGCAAGCGGGTCCCGGGGCGGCGCCGCCTGGGATGGCGGTACGGTGGATTGGGATGAGACGGCGCGCGCGGCCAAGGCCGTGCAGGATCTGACCAACAGCCTCGACAATGAGCTGGGCATGCTCGGTATGAGCAATCGCCAGCGCGAGATCTACAACAATCTGCTGCGCTCTGGGACCGACGAGACAACCAAGGCCGGCCAGAAGATCGTCGCGCTCACGGGTAAGATCTATGACCAGAAGGAGGCCATGGCGGCGATCGCCGAGCAGCAGCAATTCTTCGCCAGCACGCTCTATGACGCCTTCGATGGGCTGCTGATCCAGGGCAACAGCCTGGAGGATACATTCACCAGCCTCGCCAAGGCGATCGCGCAGGCGGCGCTGCAGGCGGCGTTGCTGGGAGAGGGTCCGTTGGCCGGGTTGCTCGGCACCAAGAGCGGCTCCGGCGGGACTGGCGGGCTGATCGGAAGCCTGCTGTCGGCGGTATTCGGCGGTGGCCGGGCCAGCGGCGGCAGCGTCTCCGCTGGCAAGCTCTATGCCGTCAATGAAAACACCCCGAACACCGAATTCTTCATGCCGACGACATCGGGAACCGTGGTCACCAACGAGGATGTCCGCGCGGCGGTGGGCTCGGGTCGCGGCGGTCCGGATCGCGCGCCGCCGCAGCAGGTCGAGGTATCGGTCAAGGTCGAGGCGTCCGAGGATCTGAAGGCCCATGCCGTCACGGCTGCCAGTCGCGCTGGCGCGGCGGCTTATAACAGCGCCGTCAAAGCCGTCGTGCCAACCCTGGTCAACGCCCGCTCGCAGGGCGGCGGCGACTATCGGACGGGATGACCGATGACAACGTCCATCGTCTATTGGCCGGAAAATTTGAAGCCGGGGCAGATTGTCGCCGCGCCGTCGCCGATGTCCCGCTCGGGCGGTCGCACGCTCGGCGGCATCGAACGCACGATCCGATCCGATCGGGGCTATTGGGCGATCGCGTTGCAGCAGATCGCGCTCTACGACCCGGCGACCCGGCGCGCATGGAACGCGCTGCGCAGTACGTTGGTCGGGCGCGCCGGCTTTCTGGTGGTGCCCGTCTATTCACGCGACACGTCGCCCTGGGTGGATGACGACGGTCCGGCGCAAAGCCTGGTGCCGCATGATGACGGCACGCCGCTGGATGACGGCGCACTCTACGCGTCGCCCAAGCTGCAGATATCGATGGAGACCCTGGCAACGATCGGAGCAACGATTGTCACCTTGCGTCGGATCGAGGCGTCACCCGATCTGTCCGGGATCCGCTTTTCCTATAATCACGCGCTCTATGAGACGGGCAATGCCCTCACGATTGATGGGGATCTGTGGCGTGTCTCCGTTTTTCCGGCGATCCGGGCCACCATTCCCGCCGGCGCCATTCTCGAATGCGATAATCCCACATGCCTGGTCCATCTGGCGAGCGACCGGGAAATGGACGGGGGCCTGACCAGGGCCGGCGCCGACAAGGTTGCCGTCAACTGCGTCGAGGCGGTCGATTACTGGTCCGATCTTGCCAACGGGTTGCTCTGACATGCCGATCTGCTCGATCAAGATCCTCGTCAGGCTCGATTTTCCGAGTGGTGCCGTTCGGCTGGTAGATGGTGCCGGCCCCTACATGGACGTGAATGGCGATATCTGGTCGGGGGCGGGTGCCCTGGTCGGGCTCGATCAGATCGAGCAGGCGCTGAACGGCGAGGCGGCGACGCTGGGTCTCTCTTTGTCGGCGCCAATACCGGAACTGATCGATCTCGCCTGGCAGGATGATGCGGCCGGCGACGTGGTCGGGTCGGTCGTGCAGATCCTGATCCAGCCCTGCGACGAATATGACCAGCCGGATGGCGCCCCGGACGTGAAATTCACCGGCGCGATCGACGATATCAGCTTCGACGATGGCGGGCAGGGCGAGAGCTATGTTGCATCGGTCTCGATCGCAGTGACGAACCGGTTCACGCTTCGCAACCTCACCAATGGCGCCGTTCTGTCCGATGTCGATCAGAAGGCGCGGTCAGCGATCCTCAATCCGGGCGCGGCGGCAGACGAGATCGCGGAACGGGTGCCGTTGCTGCTCGACCACACCATCGTCTGGCCTCGGTTCACGACGTGAAGCTGCAAGGTTTTTTGACCGAGTATGGCGCCCGCCCATGGGTATGGGGCGAAGTCGATTGCTGCCTGGTCATGGCCGACTGGCTGATCGAGAACGGGTACCAGGATTGCGCGGCGCATCTGCGTGGCACCTATCGCACGGAAGCGGACCTCAACACGATCCTCGACGCTGCTGGCGGGGTTCTGCCGATCGTGAAGGCGTGCTTCGCACTCATTCCGCTGGAGCTGTCCAGCACCCCCGATGCGGGCTCAGTCGGCGTCATCGGCGACCGATCCAACATTCATCGCCAATGGGGCGCCATCTTTGACGGCGTTCGCTGGCAGGTGCGCCTGAAGGGCGGAATGGTTCAGTTTTCGGCCCCGCTCTTGGCTTGCTGGAGGATCTGATGCCGCAGGCCATTGGTCTTCTTGTCTTCGCGGCGATCGGCAATTTCGGCGGTATCGCGACGTGGATCGTCACTTCCTCGATTGCGGCCTCTCTTATTGGCGGGCTTGGTGTCGCGGCGCTGTCTATCGGCGCGAACTATCTGCTCAGTGCATCGAATCAACCCGCCGTCCCGAAATCCTCGGACGGCAAGTACAATCTCAAGCAGAACGTTCCCGATCTTTGCCGGGTCTATGGCAGGGTCAAGAAGGGCGGCGACTACCTCTTCCTCGAGGAGGTTGGCGGCGTCGCCTTCCACATCATCTGCATCGCGGCGCACAAGATCCATAGCGTTGTGTCGCACTGGCTACATGATGAGGAAATCACATTGAATTCCGGCACGGGGCAGGTTGTCGGTCCCGGCCATTTCTACCCGTACGTCTATCTCGACAAACGGCTGGGCGCCGATGCCAGCACCGCCTATGGCGCGATCGTCTCGGCTTTTCCTTCGATCTGGACAACGGCCCATCGCGGCGACGGACTGGCAACCGTGCTGTTGTCCTGCGCTACCGTTGCGGCGGAAGACTACCAGACCGTCTATCCGCAGCAGATGCCCGTACACACGGCGATCATCGAGGGCGCGGAGGTCTATGACCCTCGCAGCGGCGTCACCGCCTATTCGCAAAACCTCGCCCTGATCCGGCTCGATCATCTGATGCATCCATCGGGCGGCGCCAAGCTCTCGGCTGCCGACATGGACATGGCGAGTTGGGCGCGCGCCGCCGATGTCTGCGACGAATATGTTCTGAACCGGGCTGGTGGCTATGATCGCCGCTACCATGGCGGGCTATGGTATCGCTATTCGAACGATCAGGTTCAGGTCGGCCGGCTGATCGATCAGGCCGCCGAGCTGGTGATCTACGAAACGGCCGAGGGCAAGGTCGCCGTCCATGCCGGCGAGTATGTCGCGCCGGACATTCGCCTGACTGAAACCGATCTGCTGTCGGTGAGCTTCAAGGCGAACCGGTCCAAGGCATCGACGGTGCTGGCGGTGCGCGGGCGTTTCACCGACCCCGCAAGCAACTACAACACGGTCGACGCCGCGACCTATGGCAATCCCTATCTGTCGCTGGATGACCAGCGCACCAAGACGCTCGATAATCAGGTCGTGCAGGTGCACAACCACAGTGCCCGATTGCAGAAGCTCGCCTTTATCCGCGCCAACGCGCCGCGCGTCACGCTGGTCGCGACCTATGAGGCGGCGCGGAATGCACCCTATCGGCGCTTCATCAAGGTGCATCGCCCGCCGCTGATGGTCGAAGCCATCATCGAGATCCTTGACCGCCCCAAGCTGTCGCTGGCGACCCTGACTTATGAGATCAGCGGCATCGTCGTTCCGGCCAATCTCTATGATTTCGTGGCGGCAACGGAAGAGGGTGTCGCCGGCACGGTCGGTACGATCCTGGCGCGTGGCGATATCCCGGACCCGGTGAATTTCGGGATATCGATCGAGACGGCGGATCTTGGCGGAGGCCAGACCGCGGCCTATGCCAAGGGCACCTGGGATCACGTCTCCGACGCGCTGACCTATGAGCTGGAATGGTCGCCGACGGCGGGCGGCGTGGCGCAAAGCGTGCTTTCCACGGCCGGACAGGACGAGGTCTCGACCGGCTATCTCTCCGATGGCGTCGAATATCAGTTCCGGCTCCGGACATGGTCGGCGGCCAGTTCGTCGGCCTATACCGCCTATATCGATGCGACGGCGACGGCTGATCCGACCGCTCCCGGTCTTCCGACATCGGCGTCCGCAACGGGTGGTGTGGGGCAGGCGACGGTCGACTGGACGACGCCGAACTCGGCCAACTTCGCCTCGACCCGGGTCTATCGCAACACGACGAACAGTTTCGGTACCGCCTCGCTGGTGGACGCGATCTATTCGGCAGCATCGTCGCCGCGCAGTTATGTCGATACCGGCCTCACCGTGGGCACCTATTACTATTGGCTGACCTCCGCGAACTTCTCGGGCATCGAGAGTTCCGAGGTCGCGACGGGCTCCGTCACCGTCACCTGACACCCCTTCATCTTCATCCCTGATCAATCGAGGTCCGCATGGGCACGATCGCCAGCGCGTTCGCATACGCGTTTCGCAAATATGTGACCGATGGCGTCCCGTCCTCCGGGTTGAACAACCCGTCGAAGACATTGATTCAGCAGATCGGCCCGGTCATCGAAGCCGCCATCGCCGGGTCCCCGCTCGGCGAGATCCAGGCGGCGGTCACCGGACTGACCCTGATCAATCCCAAGACCTCGAACGACCCGTATGTCTCCAATTCGCGCGTGCCGATCGCGTTTCCGGTCGAGCCCTACTCGTTCGTTTCGGGTCGGCTGCTCGCTGGATATTCAGGGTATTCGGTGCGCGTGAAGCGAGCCTCCGATGCGGAGGAGGTTGATTTCGGCTGGGACGCGTCCACCAAGGGGGTCGACCTCGCTGCCATCCGGGATTGGCTGGCTCTGGGCAATGGCGGCGCCGGTTCCTCGGGAACGATCACCCGCATCTATGATCAGGGCACGCGCGGCGGCTATTGGATAGCTTATCCGGGCCATAGCGTCGTGCCGCCGGTCAATCTGGACGTGGTGCGCGACGGCGTTCTGCCGATGATCATGGATAACTCGCTCTACGGCTATGTGGCGGGCGGCTTCACGTCCCTGGTCCCGGATTCTGTGCTTTCCTTGAGCCGCCAGTCCATTTCGGCGTTCGAGGCCGCGGCATTCCCGTCGTCGCTGGAGGGCGGGGCCATCCTGACCTTTCTGTCGGCAAACTCTCCGCTGACGGAGAGCTTCAACCTCATGACCTTCGGGACACTCGGCACCACTGCCAATGTTGGCCTCTACACCACCATCGACGGCAGCTTTACCGGCCCTCGCGTATCGGCCGGCCTCGTGCCGCCGATCGAGCCATGCGTCGTCGGCTTCACGTCCTCCGCTTCTGCTTTCAAGCATTGGCTGGACGGCCGCTCGAACACGCTGGCGAACCTTGCCACCGGCGCGATCGTCGGCGCCGGGTTGAGCCTGACCACGCTTGGCGACGGGCTGTTCGGTTCATTCTTCCACTACGGCCTGGCGATCTTCAACACCGCTCTCAGCGACGCCGACGCGCGTGCAGTGGACCGCACGATGAGCAACATCGTCCGCCGCCCGAAGGATCCGATCGCGCGTATTGTAGTCGACGGTACCAGCCGCGAAACGCTGGCGATGACGACAGCCCTTCAGACGTGGTCGCGTGGCCTGGAAGCCACGCTCGGTCGGACCATCGAAATCTACAATATGTCGTTCGCCGGCAAGCTGGCGTCGGTCTCGGCGGCCGACTTCGCAACGGTCATCGCGCCGATGTACCGGCCGGACATCCCCTGCATTTATATGAACCTGCTGGGGGTCAACGACATCAACAACGGGGCCTCTGCAGCCACGACATGGGCCGCCATGCAGAGCGCGCTCGCGGCCGCTACCGCGCTTGGCTTCCTTACCGTCGCCGCGACGGCCTATCCGATTCTGAGCTTTACGGGCGGCCAAACGACGGCTCTCGGCACACTCAATACCTCTATTCGCGGAGGTCTCGGTACCGACTATCTGCGGCTCCTGGACCTCGCGGCATGGCCAGCCTTTCAGGACATGAGCAATCCATTCATTTCACCGGATGGCACGCATCTGACGTCATTGGCTCAATCCTCGATCACCGGCTTTGCCGGCGGGGTGATCGGCAGCCTCATCGATCTGCGTCAACAGGAGCGCCACGGTCCGCACGCGATCATCACCGATGAGAAGCTGGCGAACACGGCAGGCGGGACGTTCACCTCCGGCGCTGATCAGACCCGCACGCTGAACACCCTATGGCCGCCGGCTCCCAACCCGTCCGGAATCTCGATCGCCTCAAACCGGTTCATGTTGCCGGCCGGCACGTGGATCGTGAAATGGTCGGCGCCAGCCTACAAGGTCGGGGCGCATCGCAGCTTCCTCTACGACTACACCCACTCGCTGGAGATCAAGCGTGGCGGGGTCGCCGCGGCCGGCACGGCGGACACGACCATGACCCGAAGCGATGGCGAAGTTTCGGTCATCGTCAAGGACGATACCGAGTTCGAGATCCGTCACCGCGCCACCTCGACCGAGGCGTCCGACGGCTTCGGCATTGCGTCCAACTTCGGCATCGAAATCTACACGACCGTCGAAATCACGCGGGCTGCCTGACGCGGCCTTCATGTTCGGCGGTCAATAGCTGGAAGCTTGGGAGAAGATCATGACGCAGGCGCCTGAAGGGATCGTCGATTCGGTCGGCAACATCTTCAGCCTCGAAAGCTGCCAACAGGCGATCGCCTATACCGGCACCGGCAAGGTCTCGACGATCACCGCGACGCGTCCGGCCGTCGGGGGAGATCCGGGCGGCATATGGGTGCAGACCTTCACCTATGACGGCTCGGACAATCTGACCGGCATCAGTCTGTGGGTGAAGCAATGAACCTCGCCCAACTGATCGGCCTCGGCGTCTTCCCGCCCATTACACTTCGCGAGACGCTCGGCGCCAAATTGCGGCGACTGGCGCGCGCAGCGGAAATCAACAATCCGCTGATCCTCAACCCCTGGCGCAATGTCGCGGCATGGGTGACGGGCACCGCCTATGCATCGGGCACGGTCGTTTCCAATGCTGGTGGCTGGTATGTCGCAACCGGTGCCGGCACGTCCGGCGCGACGGCCCCAACGCATACCAATGGGCAGGCGGTCACTGACGGTGCTGTGCTGTGGACATATCTCGGCCCGGCGCCGATCACGGCAGACGAGGCGGGGGCGCCATCCTATTCGTCGAGCACATCGGCACCGTCGAGCCCCAACAATATCGCGATCTATCCGGCGACCTATCCGAGCCTCTATCGGATCTATGGTGGCTATGGCGAGACGGTCTCGGCGACCAACTGGTATCCCTATGTCGGCGACGCGAAGGCAGCTACCAGGGAGTACGGTCAGGGCATCCGCATCGCGTGTGTGACGGATAGTCCGGTCATCACGATCCCGGTTCCGGGCGGATCGCCGGCGCCGCGCGTGCTCATCGACGGCCGCTATCTGTCAATGGCATGCCTGCCGCGATCGGCATCGCTGACCTATCACACGCTGACCTTCGCCGGGCTACGCCGCAACCGCTTGATCGAGATCGAGGGGCCGAAGGACCAGTGGGCTTTCCAAGGTGTTGTCATCAACAACGCCTCCATGATCCGGCCGCCTTCGACCGAGAACGATATCCGCGCCGTCTTCGCGGGTGATAGTCTCTTCGATGGATCAGGCTACGGCCCCTGGGTTGCGGGAAACACAGTCCCAAATCGGATCGCCCGGTGGCTTGGTTGGACCGATCCGTGGAACCTCTCCCATGGCGGTACCGGCTGGATCAACGATGCTGGAGCCAGCTACTACACCTATGGTCAGCGCGTCGCCCAGGCTGTGGCGCTCAGCCCGGACATCCTCGTCTTCGGCTGTCCGACCAATGACACCGGCTATACCGCGGCGGCCGTCACGGCGGCCGTCAAGGCAGCCCTGCAGGCCGCCAGGTCGGCCGGCTATCTGAAGCCGATCATCGTTCTCGGCGCATGGCCTCGCAACGACGCCAATGTAGCGACGACCGAGGATGCGGTGCTTGCCGGCGTGACGCAGGCGGCGGACCCTCTCGGTCTGACCACCTTTATCCCGCTCTTCCGGGCGCCGTTCCTGCCGATCGTCGCCGGTTCCTGGAACAACTCGGCCTTCTCCTCGATCGACAATTCGGCGATGGCGATCGGCGGCGACGGCACCCACCCCGCCGAGATCGGCACCGGCATCCTTTCCGACTATGTCGCCCGCGAGATCAAGCGTCTCGCGCTGCCGAACATCCGCTAGCCCACCCCATCCATCGGAGATATCCCATGCGTCTGATCGACGATTGGCACGTCGTGCTTCGGCACTCGTGGGCCATCCGCCTATCGCTGCTCGCCGCGCTCCTGCAAGGGCTCGATTCGGCAGTGGCGGTCATCGGCTATGCCGTGCCGATCCCGCCGTGGGTTGTCATCGCAATCTGCCTTGGTGCGGCGCTGTCGAGGCTCATCCCCCAGAAGAAGATCAGTGGAGGCGGCGATGCCGATCAATAAGCTCCGCTCTTCAGCGCGCGGCAAGGCGGCGATCGGCGCCATCGTCGCGGCTTCCATTGCCGGTTTCGCCATGCTCGCTGGCACGCGCGTCCCTGACGACGTGGCGCTCGCCGCGACCTTCCTCAACAAGCCATGGGAGGGGCGCGAGCTGCGCGCCTATCCCGACCCGGCAACCGGTGGCAAACCGTGGACGATCTGCGACGGGGACACGGAAGGCGTGACACCCGGCATGATCGAGACGTCCGCCGGCTGCGACAAGCGTCTCGTGCGCCGAATGATGCAGTACCGCGCGCAGTATGTGGCCTGCGTCCCCGGCTTCGACCAAAAGCCTCTGTCGTGGCGCGCGATGATCAATTCGCTCGGCTGGAACATCGGCCCGGCGGGCGTCTGCAAATCGACGGCGGTGCGTCTCGGCATCGCCGGGCGGTATCTCGAAAGCTGCAACGCCGCGACCGCCTTCAACAAAGCCGCCGGTCGCATCTTCATCGGCCTCGTCAAACGCCGCGAGATGGGCGACGCGACCCGGATCGGCGAGGGCGAACTTTGCGTGAGCGGGCTGTGACCCCCAAGCCTCTCCCTCCCGTTGAGCCGTTTCCCTGTCTAGAGCCGGAGCCCAAGCAATGACGTTCACCATCACGGCCGGCTGGTGGCTGGCCCCGCTCGCGATCACGATCGGTGTTTGGCTGTGGGCGTTTGCGAAGTCCTCTAACAGTCGTGGCGCGTTCGACATTGGGCCGGCGCTGTTTATGGGCTCCGCCCTGATCGCCTCGCTCGCTGCTTGGCTCGTTTGGGCGTTGCTAACGTGAGCCTTCTCCCATCTGTCTTCGGCCTGAAGGGCATGGCGATTGTCGGCGTCATCGGCTTTGCAGTCGGCAGCGCAGCCGGCGGCTATGCGGCGCATCGCTGGTTCGAGGTCGACACCCTCAAGCTCAAGGCACAGATCGCGCAGAAGACGATCGATGACCAGGACGCGACGATCTCGGCCCTGCAGCGCGCCGCGGCTCAGTCCGCTTCGCTAGAGCTTGCGGAGCGCCAGCGCGCCCGCTTTGCCCAAGTCTCTATCGATGTCGTCCAGAAGGAGACAGACGATGCCGTCGCCGCCGCCGCTGCCAATTCGCAGCATCGTCCCCGTTCTTGCGATCTCACTCCTGACGAGCTTGGCGGGTTGCGTCGGGGCCTCCAATAGGCCAGCGCCGCCAACACCCGTGACCGTCACGGCGCCACAGCTTGCCGAGGCCGATCGCGCGAGCTGCACGGCCGGCATCGCCGCGAAGCTGGGCAAGAGCCCCTATGTCAATACCGAGATCCTGAAGGGCGCGCTGCGTACCTGCGATGTCCGCAAGGCACATGCCGTCGCTCATGGCGACGATCTGGCGGCGGTACTCGCTGGGAACGACCTGAGAAAGGGGCTGGCTGGTAAATGACGACGACGGATAAAATCGCCCAAAGCACGATGATCCTCGTCCTTTCGAGGCTCGCCATGCTCGTGACCCCGGTCATGCTCGGGGCGCTCGGGCTACTCTTCTGGACCTATATTGGCGAGATCAGGGCCGACGCCAGCACAGCTGCTGAGTCCGCCGCGTCGCTCAACATCCGCACGACGTCTCTCGAAGCCCGTGCCTCGACGATCGAGGGCAACCAAACGCGAGGCCGCGAAGAGCGCATCAAGGCTCAGGATGATCTCTCTCGTGCCATCGGCAAGCTGACCGATGTCATCGTGCTTCAGGGGCAGCAGATTGCGGCGCTTACGGCCACGATCGAGGCGCTGAAGGTTCAGAGGCGGTAGGCAACTCGCGGGGAACATTCCGATCTCGGAATGCAGGTTGCAAATCGAGCGAAACTAATGACGCGGGCTGGCTCGCCGGCAGCGCGCTCCGGGCCGGGGTCTATTTTCAGTGGGACCAGATCGACGCCAAGCTCGCGCGGATCGGCGAGCGCGCTTATGGCCGACCACACTACTGTGAGATATGAAATCCGAAATAAACAAGCACAGCGAGTACGAAGATTGCGACAAGGCCAAGTGCATACATCTGTTCCAAATCGACTATCCTAATAAATCGAAAAACATCGTAGGGCCGTCCCTCACGGGCATCGGAATTGATAATTGTAATGACCAAGTTGTCTTGTGACAAGGCTGATATTTGCTTCATTTAACCAGATGAAATAGACGTTTATCGAGAGTTGAGGCCATGCGACCTTGCGATGATGGCGCCAAAGACCCGAGGTTTTTAGCACGGAACCCGCGCATCTGTCCCTGTCATGTTCGTCTCATATCGAAAGAATGGCGTTTTTCGAACAGTCTTTATATATTTCGCATAAAGTTTAGCCGAAACCCTGATACAGTTGCTCCAACGCATTAACCACCGTCGGTAGAGCCATGACTTCCGGCTGGCAAAGAACCCGCTCCTATAGGCCGTCACCGCCGTCGCCCTGGGCCTTGCCATTGGCTTGCGTCGTCATGGTCGTGTCGAGCCTTACTATCGCCGGGCTGCTGAAAGCCGAGCTCACAGGCGACGCAACCGGATCGCAGCAGGTCCAGATTTCCTCGTGGCAACCGCAATCCTCGCCCAACCCTCAGTGAAATGCGACGGACGATCTCACCCTGGGTCTAGGGGGGGCAAGGAGCGAGATCGCCCGTCCTTCTTCAGCCGAGGTCTAATTCGGCCGAAGGTTCGAAGGTTGCTCACGTGAGTGCCAGTTTACATGCGAGTGGTTCCCATGTTCAACAGAGCTATGCGCCGCTGAGCAGGATGGCGGCTCGATTGCCGTATGGTTTTGGCCGGCGAATATTCACCAATCTGCTTCATGGTCCCGAATCCGCTCACCGTCCGCCGCCTTCGTCTGGTGAGTTGCCAAGCTGGATGCGCGCGTCGTGCAGCTCGAAAACGAGCGGACGCAGCAGGTCGACCAGCCGTCCAAGATCGTCCGCCTCGAGACGAGATGGAAGGCGTCCAGGACTCGCTGAAGGACATCAACGGCAAGCTCGACCGGCTATTGGAGAAGACGAGGCCGTAGAGATATTGGCAGGCTTTGACAACGGCCAGTCTGATCGGACTATGTGACCTTCCGAATTGTCAGGTATCCGAACGGATACCTAGATGGGAAGCGGAACACGTCAACCGATCGTGTGAATGCCGGGACAGGATTTGAGCCGCTGGTTCAGAAATTCCGCAAGGTCACCTGCCGCCTGATCGAGTTCTGCACGGTCAATGCCGATAAATGAAGCCTCCCCGACACATTCCCCTATCAGTGCGTGGATGTCGGCTTCCTGAGACATCAATAGGGGCGACCGATCCAGTAAATCGGTCGTCCAGACATCGAGAAAGGCCCGGGCACGTTCGCTCATGCTCAACCGTGGTCTGCGGCTCGATAGGACGCCAGAGATTTAATCATCCTGTCCGGAAGGGTCAATATCGGCAGCCCTCGAATGGAACATAGACCACGCGGCTGCCGTTGATCCGCTGGATCTAGGGAGCGCTCACATGAACCGGCTGTTTTCGAAATTTGCCAACTTCGTTTCGCGAACCGCCGGCACCCCTGCAGCCTTCTTCGGCGCGGTCGGGCTGGTGGTACTCTGGGCCGTCACTGGGCCCTTGTTCGGCTTTTCGGAAACCTGGCAGCTCGTCATCAACACCGGCACGACGATTATCACCTTCCTAATGGTGTTCGTCATTCAGAACTCCCAGAACCGCGACGGCTCTGCCTTGCAGACGAAGCTCGACGAACTCATCCGCGCATCGGCGGCAGGGAATGAGTTCATGGGGATCGAAAAGCTCTCAGACGCCGAGCTGGAGCGACTGCACACCCAATGCGTTCGCGCGGCTGAAAGCGCGAACGCGATTCTCGACAGAACTCACAAAGAGAGGGCCGAACGCGGCTTGCCCAGGGCGCCTTAGCCGACTCCGATGAACCGGACGACCCGCGTCTGTTCCCGCGCGGGCGCCATCGGCAACATCAAACTGCGCGCGATGCCCAATTCCCTTGTCAACGTCCGCCACCATCGTACCGCCCGCGGTCGCCGAACCAGTCCGGCTCGGCAAGCAGTTCCAGCTTGATCTCATAGGCAGTCTCGAGGCATCGCCTGCAGAGCGGCTTGCATGGCTCCCGGCGAACATGCGCCCGGCAGCAGACGATCGCGGCGATCCGGTCGCGCTTCGGCACGGCGGCATAGGCCCGCAGTGCCCGCAGCACGACGACGCAGGTGTCGGGCGTCAGCCGTGCGCCAAGGCCTTTGATGACACGCTTCTCGATCAGGTCGCGCAGCCGCCAGGGCGTCATTTCAGGAGGGGGCTTCTCGATCTCCTTCATCGCTGCAGCCGGCCGCGCACGAAGCCATAGGCGATCTGTTCGGTACGATAATCGAGCGCGATCAGCATCACCTCTATCGCGGCGCGCCAGTCACCGCCATGCGCCTCGACAAGGCGGTCGATTCGCGCGTCCAGCGCCGCCTGTTCGGCCGCAAAATGCTCCTCTCCTGCCGTCCGCGCCGGCTGGCCCATCGCGATCTCCCTTGCTCATATGTTCCTATTTTGTTCTCATTGGAGCGGGAGTCAATCGACCGTCGATTGAGCGGCGGTCGCGCCTATGGCAGGCTGTGGATCATGTGCAACCTCTACAGCATGACATCGACGCAGGAGGCGATCCGGTTCTTCGCCCGTGCGATGCGTGACGCGACCGGCAATCTTCCGCCGCTGCCGGGGATCTTTCCCGACTATGCGGCGCCGGTCGTGCGCAACACGCCTGACGGGCGCGAGCTGGCCATGGTCCGGTGGGGCATGCCAACGCCGACGTCGATCCTGCACAAGGCGGCCGACGCCCGCGCCGATAAGCTCGAGGCCAAGGGTAAGCTCGCCGATCGCGAAGCTCTGCGGCGATCCGAGCCCGACGCTGGCGTGACCAACGTCCGCAATGTGAAGTCGCCGCACTGGCGCCGATGGCTCGGCGTCGAGAGCCGCTGCGTCGTTCCCTTCACCAGCTTTTCGGAATGGGATGCCGCCATCAAGGCACCCGCCTGGTTCGCGCTCGACGACAGTCGCCCGCTGGCCTTCTTCGCCGGCATATGGACGCCGCACTGGACCAGCGTCCGCAAGGCCAGGACGGGCGTCGAGACGACCGACCTGTTCGCCTTCCTGACGACAGAGCCGAACGCCGTGGTCGGCCCGATTCACCCGAAGGCGATGCCCGTTATCCTGACGACTCAGGACGAAGTCGACATGTGGCTCGACGCGCCGGCCGACATCGCGCTCGCGCTGCAGCGGCCGCTGCGGGATGACGCGCTCAAGATCGTGGCTCGGGGGAGCAGACAGGACGGCCCCCAAGGGATGCCGGCCAGCGACGGGGTGGGCCTTCCGTGACGGTCAATGCCAAACGATCTTCACCTTCCACGCTGAAAGGGCGATCTCAAAGCTTTCCATACCTGGAAGGCTAGTCGGATAGCTCACAGCTATAGCGCAGCTCAAGATTACCTGGACGCGGTGCTGCCAGGAGACGTTGTCCCGCTCTTTGACACGCTTCCAGAGATCCGAACCCGCCCACGGCGGAGACTGACGACGAAACCGCTTGGTGCTTGGTTTTTTCGGTTGTCCCGTAGACGATCGAAATGATGACAAGGATATACATGATCACGACACTAGCACGCCTGTGACGTTTCACTAGCAATCAGAAGTATAGCGAATCAAGATAGAAGTTCGGCGCGCTGCAAACTATCCGCCTTCAATCGACCGCTTGGTTTTGCGCGGCGAAGGCGCGCCACTGGCCTCGTCCGGCAGCAGGGGCTCGAACATGCGCCCGTGGCCTATTTGGGCGGCGATAAAGGAAGTAACGTTGCCGACTTCATCTTCGATGTCTCGGCGCGAGATTCCAAAGAACGAAGCTTCGGCGAGTAGCTCGGCGAGCATAGCTTCGGCCGAGGGGTTGGCGCCCGTCATCGCGTGCCCTAGAGGCGCACTATCTCTTGACCACGATTTCATAAAGGTTTTCGCTCGGGCGGACATGTGCGCCTCCTTGATCGAAGCTGGACGCGCCCGCCTATATCGCCC
This sequence comes from Kaistia algarum, assembly GCF_026343945.1. Lineage (NCBI taxonomy): Bacteria > Pseudomonadati > Pseudomonadota > Alphaproteobacteria > Hyphomicrobiales > Kaistiaceae > Kaistia > Kaistia algarum. Next base: position 1,591,255 of record NZ_JAPKNJ010000001.1, on the reverse strand, counting down.
TGGCGCTGCAGCGCCCTTTACCCGACAACGCGCTCAAGATCGTGGCCCGGAGCGCGAAGAATGACGGCTAAACTCGTTCACTTTAGAAACACATTAAGTTGAACAGAAATCGTGTTACAACCCGAGCGCTGACAATGTGCGATTTGGGGAGGGTTGAATGCACGAAACAGCTGTCTATGTGGCGAAGATGGCCCATGAACTGGCCGAAATGGCCGACGTTGCCGGACTTGCGTTCCTGGCCTATCTACTCAAGCTAGCAGAGCTAGAAGCGGCAGGAGGCATCTCCCCGGATGGCCGAGTACCCAAGAGCCGACGTGCTCGATCGGTTGGATCACAAGCTGGCTGAGCTTCTGGTTCTCACCGATGCACCCGAATTGGGAGAGCTGCACCGCCGCTTGGCTGCGGCGGCTGACGAGGTCCGCCGTCTTCATCATCCATCTGATCCGCCAATGGTGCCGGACCTATGACGATCGGCCAATGGCTCGCCGCGGGCTTCGCGGCATGGATCATCGTATCGACGGTAGCGCTCTGGGTTGATGGCGCGAGTAGGGATTGATCGTTGGACTGAACTGGAAAAAGTGATTGTCGGTCAATAGCCGCCCATCGCGTCCAACGCAGGGCTAACGATCTGAAATATTTGACTAAATGTAGTTTACCTCTGAACTACACCCGCGCCGCAAGCCAACCACTGGAAGGCTGGCTTGAAACGTCAGGCCGGTTCGGCGAGCACCGTTCCGGTCTGGACTTCTTGTAGCCGCATCGGCCTTGCTTGATCAAGGCGTCGCATCGCGAGCGGACGCTCCAAATGGAGCCGCCGCACCCTGGACCCGAGGGCGCGGGGGCTTGTTGCGTTTGGCGATGCCGGCAGCGGGCGTGATCCGTCGCCGACGTGGCTCGCCTGGGCCTTGGCGATCTGCGCCTTCGCCGCTTCGAGGTTGAAGCTGGCGCCAGCCTGCGTGGGCGGGAAATCGATCGCGGTCGGGCCGAGCTTGGCGACTTCCTGCTGCACGAATACGAACCGCCAGAACTGGTAGGCAAACCAGTTGTAGAAGGCGAGCGAACCATTGGCGCCTGCCTGCAGGCCCGTGCGTTCCCGCGGATGTTAGATACAGCGGAAGAACTCGTCGAAGCCGGCACGGTCGGCAGCGACTCGTTGAGATCGCCGAGATGGTTCCTGCCGAACGGGCCCATGGCCTGGCCCATCGATTGGAGTGCAGTCGCGATCATCGGCGCCTGCGCCGGCACGCCGATCGACGAGCTGGCCTGGCCGACGGGTGAGGCCGATACGGATCGACAGCTCGCCGGTGATGAAATGGGCGCGGACTGCGGTATAGTTCGCTTCAGAATAACAATCCGTCAAACTCATGCCTTCCTTGGCGAGCTTGCCGAGATCGGGCGCCCGCCCCGCCATTTTGCCTGGTTGTAGACCCCGATGTTGAACCAGCCGATGTCGTTGCCCGTGATGACGACAATGTTGGGCTTCTTGGCCTGCGCCTCTGCAATCGTTGCCGTTCCGGCGAGGCCGACCGTCAGGGTCGTGGCTGCGACTAGCGCCAAAAGACATTGTCTGGCTCGTCCAGGTCTTGGGATTTGCGGTCGGGGTGGAAGCGGGGATGGCCACAAGAGGCTGCCGCCCCATCCGGCTAGCCGGAGTGCATACCACCATAACAACGCGCGCCTTTTCCTGACATCTGTCAAAGGCAAGGTTGGGTGATGACTGGAATGAAGCGGCACTCTCCTTGGATTTATACCGGTGTCTACGGCGATAATAATGAACGCGTTAGATAGTCGAGTGGCGATGCATCTATAGGCGCCGACCGGCAATTAATTGTATTTGCGCCAAAAATCGGACGGCACTGATCCGCGCACGGACTGGCCAAGCACTTTTCTGCGGCTGCAAAGATAAGGTAAGAGTAGCTATGTCGAAGCTGCGGGAGGACCGGATTGTCAGGGTTCCCCGGGAGTTGATCCCACCCGGACAGAGGCATTGCATGCCGCGCGGCGGGAAAATTCTTCACGGGCGTCGCGCTGACATCTAGGCGGCGCCGCCCGGCTGTGATTAGCTCAAAGGTGTTGCGGCCTAACCTTTGATGCCGGAAGACATGTTTATCGCCGCCACGCTGTCTCTTGCCTTCGCACTGCTCGCCCGCCGCTTCGATTTCGGCGCCAAACCGATCCGCCTGCTGAGCCGCGATCCTCGCTGGGTTGCCGCGGCGATGCTTGCGGCCGTTTTGCTCGCCATCGCGATCAGCGTGCTCCTGCGCCGCGCCGGCTAGTTGCCGCGTCGTCCCGGATCGTCCCGCTGCATCGCGTCACGGCCACCCGTCCTTGTGCGTTCGCCGCGATGCTTCGGCGTTCAGGCGCCGGGCTTCAGCATACGCATCAAAAGCCCGTCGCGCAGCCAGAACTGGTGCCAAAGCGCGGCCGCAACGTGCAGCACGATCAGGATGATGAAGGCGGGCTTGCCGAGTTCATGCACCTCGCCGGCCGCCGGGACCCAGTAATAGGCGACGATACCGGAGATCGGGACGACGAAGAGCAGGATGTAGAACAGCGCATGCGTCGCCTTGGCGGCGAGGACCAGGGCTGGCGATTCACCCGCCGGCGGCAGTGGCGCGCCGTCGCGAAGCCGGAGTGCGAGGCGGATGACGACCAGCGCCAGAATGGCGAAGCCAACCCAGAGATGGGCCGTCGCCAGCGTCGCGTCAGCCGGATCGACCGCCGTGCCGCGGGAGGCGGCGCGGAAGCTCGTCGACATGCTCTCGCCGAAGATGAGCTGGAAGAAGACCAGCACGACGATGAGCCAGTGCAGCGATATCTGGGCAGCCGAATAGCCGCCGGAAACGGGACGCGTCACGGAGAAATCTCCTCGGCCTTGTAAATCTGGAATTATTCTAAACCGATCCTGGGCCGCTGTAATGGAAATCCGCCTTGGCGGACGATCGGCCGCGGCAGGCGCCGTTCATGGCGATTTCCTGCCACCGCCGATCGGCAGCGATGCCGAGGCTCAGCCGCTATCGGCCGCGTGATCCCGGTCACAGGCGAGGAGTGACCCCCATCACTTCACCCAAATCTCGAAAGTGGTTGAACCAATCCATGACGAGCGGCGTTAACAGGTCGCCAGAGACAAGGGGCTCCGCCCAGCGGAGAAAAGGCAAAATGGCTATTTTCAATCTGAAGACCAAGGCTAGTGTGATTGCTACCGCGGCGATGGTTGCGTTCGCCGTCACGGCCTACGGCAATCAGGCCGTTTCCAGCGGCAATGGTGCGCCGGACCCGACCGCGCTTGGCACCTTTGAGAAGGCGTCGGTCGGCGGCCGCCATGGCTGCGAGGTCCAGTCCTGGCCCTATATCGCGCCGGAATGCCTGCAGCCCTCCGGCATCGTCACCACCAAGGCCGATCGGCGCATCTGAGCGCTCAGCTCCCAAGCTGCTCGCTCGCCGCGCGGAACATGAGCGCGTGACGCCGGGCGATCGCGTCGATATCGCTGCCATAGCCGCCGCCGATGACGCCTGCGACCGGAATGCCGCGCGAGGCGACGGTTTTGAAGACGAAGCGGTCGCGTTCGGCGAGGCCAGCGTCCGAGAGCGCGAGGCGCCCGAGCCGGTCGCCCGCATGCGGATCGACACCGGCATTGTAGAACACGATGTCGGGATGGGTACGGTCCAGCAGCGCCGGCAGAACGCCTGAAAGCGCCGCCAGATAGTCGGCATCGCCGAGATCGTCATCAAGTGCGACATCGAGCGTCGAGCGGCGCTTGCGGACCGGATAGTTCCGCGCCGCATGCAGCGACAGCGTCGTGACATTGGCATCGTGCTCGAAGATTTCCGCCGTGCCGTCGCCCTGATGCACGTCGCAATCGACGACGAGCGCCGTGCCGATCCGCCCTTCGCGCATCAGCACACGGATCGCCACAGCGACGTCGTTGAACGTGCAGAACCCTGCGCCCTGCCGGCTGCGCGCATGGTGGCTGCCGCCGGCCGTGTTGCAGGCAATGCCGGCCTCGAGCGCCAGCCTTGCGGCGAGGAGGGTGCCGCCGGTCGCCGCCCGGGCGCGGTGCATCACCGTCTCGTTCATCGGCAGTCCGATCTCGCGCTCGATCTCGCGGGGGACGGCGAGCGACAGCACCTGATCGACATAGGCCGCGTCATGGGCGAGCGACAATTGCGCCGCGCTCGCCGGTTCGGGCGTGATGAAGCCATCCGGTGCCAGTCCAGCCTCTAGGAGCACCTCGGCGAGACGGCGATATTTGCCCATCGGAAAGCGGTGATCGGCCGGGATTTCGGCCGTATAGGCAGGATGATGGACGATCGGCAGCTTCATGACCGAGAAGGATAGGGCGGACATCGCGGCGCGTCGACGGGGCGGGCGAAACGCGCTATCGCTCGGCTCCCCGAAGCCCCGCCCCATGGCCTCGCCGTTGTCCGATCCGATCATCCGCCCCTTCGCCGTCACCCATCGCGGCATCCTTGCCATCGCCGTACCGATGACGCTCGCCTATCTGTCGACGCCGCTGCTCGGCATCACCGGGATGACGGTGATCGGCCGTCTCGGCGATGCATCGCTGCTTGGCGGGGTCGCCTTCGGCGCGCTCATCTTTGATTTCATCTTCGCGACATTCAATTTCCTGCGCTCCGGCACCACTGGCCTGACGGCGCAGGCGCTCGGCGCCGATGACCGGCGGGAAATCCAGGCTACCTTCTTCCGCGCCCTGATTGTTGCTGTTGCAATCGGTCTTGCCGTCATCCTGATGTCGAAGCCTGTCCTCGTCGTCGGCCTCTCCCTGCTCGGCGGAAGCGAGGACGTCCGCGAGGCGGCATCGACCTATTACGATGTCCGTATTCTCTCGACGCCCTTCGCCCTCATGAACTACGTCATGCTCGGCTGGCTGATCGGTCTCGGCCGATCCGGTGTCGGCCTCTTTCTGCAGACCTTCCTGAACGGTCTCAATATCGGGCTAAGCATTCTCTTCGTGATGGGCCTCGGCTGGGGCGTTGCCGGCGTCGCTTGGGGGACTACGATTGGCGAAGCGGTGACGGCGTTGCTGGGTCTTGCCATCGCCTTTCGTGCGCTGCATGCGTCGTCCCGTCCTCGCTGGTCGCAGGTCCTCGATCGAATGGCGATCCTGCGCATGGTCGCGGTCAATCGCGACATCATGATCCGCTCGTTCACGCTGCTCTTTGCCTTCGCCTTCTTCACCGCGCGCGGCGCCAGGATGGGCGATGCCGTGCTGGCGGCCAATGCGATCCTGATGAACCTCTATCTGGTCGGCGGCTATTTTCTCGACGGTTTCGCCGCCGCCGCGGAGCAATATGCCGGCCGGGCCATCGGCGCCCGCTACCGGCCCGCCTTCGTCCGTTCGGTCAAGCTCACGCTGTTCTGGGGCTATTGCCTGGCGTTTCTGGCCGCGCTTGGCTTCTGGTTCGGCGGGCCGCCGCTGATCGATTTCATGACCACCAATGAAGCGGTGCGCGCGGCGGCGCGGACCTATCTGATCTGGGCTGTGCTGACGCCGATTGCCGGTGTGCTGGCCTTCGAGATGGACGGCGTCTTCATCGGCGCGACCTGGTCAGCCGACATGCGCAACATGATGCTGCTGTCGCTGGCCCTCTATCTGGCGGTTTGGGCAGTGGCGGAGCCAGCCTTCGGCGCGCATGGGCTCTGGTTCGCCCTGCTGGTGTTTCTTTCGGCGCGTGGCATCAGCCTGTTCTGGCGGATGCGGAAGCGGATGGAGACGGCCTTTGGCTGATCAGGGCGTCTCTTTCGCCCATTTGTCCGTCTCTATGCCCACTGCATCCGCGATTGAGGCGAGCCCGCGTCGGTCGAGGATGCGCGATAGGCCGGCGAGGATCTCGCCGACCAGCCCCGGCCCCTGGTAGACGAGCCCCGTATAGAACTGCACGAGGTCGGCGCCCGCCGCGATCTTGGCAAAAGCGGTCTCCGCCGAATCGATGCCGCCCGCGCCGATCAGCGGGAGATCGGGCCCGACCATCTGGCGAAATTGCGCCAGCGCGATGGTCGACATGCGGAAGAGCGGCCGTCCGGACAGGCCGCCTGTCTCTTTGGCCGTGGCGGCATCGGCGAGCTTCGGCCGGGAAACGGTCGTGTTCGAGATGATCGCGCCGTCGATACGCCGGGACAGCACGACTTCGGCGATGTCGGCCCGGCCATGCTCGTCCATGTCGGGGGCGATCTTGATGACGAGCGGCACGCGGCGCGGCTCGCTATCGCGAGCTTCGACCACACGGGCGAGGAGTTCATCCAGCGCCGCCTTGCCCTGCAGATCGCGCAAGCCCGGCGTGTTGGGCGAGGAGACATTGACCGTGAAATAGGAGGCAAGGCCGGAAAACGCCCGGATCGCCGCGACATAATCGGCAATGCGATCGGCCGAATCCTTGTTGGCGCCGATATTGACGCCGACGATGCCGCCGCGTCCGCGTCGGGCCTCCAGCCGCGCTAGCGCCGCGGCGTGGCCCTGGTTGTTGAAGCCGAGCCGGTTGATGACGGCGCCGTCCTCTACGAGTCGGAAAAGGCGCGGCTTCGGGTTGCCGGCCTGAGGGCGTGGCGTCACCGTGCCGATCTCGACGAAGCCAAAGCCCAGCGACAGCAGCGGATCGGCGACCTCGGCATTCTTGTCGAGCCCGGCGGCGAGGCCGAGCGGATTGGGGAAGTCGAGCCCCATCAGCCGCCGGGCGAGCCGCTTGTCGCGGTCAGGGCGAACATGCGGCGAAAGACCGGAAGCCAGGACCTTGAGGGAAAGGCCATGCGCCGTCTCCGGATCGATCCGGAACAGGACGGGCCGCAAGAGGTTGGTGAAGGCGCTCAAACCGCCCGCTCCGGGAAGCGGTGGGCTCCATCCGGCCCGAGCGGCAGTGTCTCCACGAAGACGACATGGGCCAGGTCGAGCGGCAGATAGAGATGCGGAAACAGGTCGCCGCCGCGCGAGACCTCGTAGCGAAGTGCCTCGCCCAGCGCCTCGGCATCGATCGCCGCCAGCAGCAGCCCTTCTTGCCCGGCGAAATATTTCGCCGCTGTCTCGCGCATCTGCGCCGCGGTGGAGAAATGGATGTAGCCGTCGGCGAGATCGATCGGCGCGCCGGTGAAGCTGCCGGCGATCTCCGCCTCACGCCAGAGCGTCTCCGGCACGATCTTGTAGATAAGCGTCATGATTTTCCCCGAGGAATGATGGGACCCTATCGGCGGCGGGGGACCCCGGCAAGAGCTGGCGCGGCGGGTTGCGGCCCCGGGGTGGGTCCTTCTGGACACGATCCGTTCACGGGGATAAATCGGGAGGCACGGGAATATATTCCTTCCGTGCGATTCGAGGAAACGCGCCCGGCCCGGGCCGTCGCGCCGCTTTGCGGACGGGGGGTTCCGCCGATGCTGTCACACGAGAGGATCTGGGCGGCGATCGACCGGCTGGCGGAGCGCAACGCGCTGACGGCCTCGGGCCTCGCCAGGAAAGCCGGCCTCGACCCGACTACCTTCAATCGCTCGAAGCGCGTCGCCAGCGACGGCAGGCTGCGCTGGCCCTCGACCGAGAGCATCGCGAAGGTGCTGGAGGCGACTGGCGAGCCGATTGACCGTTTTCTGAGCCTTCTTGCGCGGGAGGTGGATGTCGATTCCGCCGAATTCCACCGTCCGCTCAGCCAGATGCCGCTGATCGGCTTTGCGAAGGCCGGCGTCGGCGGCTTCTTCGACGATGGCGGCCTTCCCGCCGGGCAAGGCTGGGACGAGGTCGCCTCCTCGCGGCGGGTGAGCGCCGATGGCGTCTATGCGCTTGAGGTCTCCGGCGATTCGATGCTGCCGCTCTATCGCGAGGGCGACGTCATCATCGTCTCGCCGACGGCGGCCTGCAGGCCGGGCGATCGTGTCGTGCTGCGTACCCAGGACGGCGAGGTAATGGCCAAGGTGTTCGCCTGCCGCAGCGAGACCGCGGTAGAACTCTCTTCCTTGAGCCCCGGCCATCCGGTCCGTATCGTCCAGGCTGCGGAGATAGAGTGGATGGCGCGCATCATCTGGGCCAGCCAATGAGGACGATGATCGCGGTCCTCCTGTTCGTGGCCGTCGCGACGCTCGCGGTTATCGGCGCGTCCTATATCCTCGGCTATGTCCGGGTGGAGTTCGGCGATGCCGCCCCGCCGCGCACCGTTGCTGCCCCCGTCACCAGCGAAGAATCCGCCCCCGTGGCCGATGGGCCGGATGCCCCGCCCATGGCCGAGCCGGAGCCCGCGCCTCCAATCCGGATCGTCACGCCATCGCCGCCTCCTCCGCCACCTTCGCCGCCGGACCCGGAGCCAGCTACCGATCCCGAACCTGTGGCCAGCGCGCCGCGCATCGTCGGCGGCGCCGGGATCACCCCGGGACCGGTCAGCCGGGAGGACCTGCCCCGCGAAGCCACGCCGCCGCCCGAGCCCCCGGCGCCGGAATTGCCGCGCTGGACCGCCTTTCGCCGCGTCACCGTCGTCGAGGCGGGCCGGCTTGATCTCGGCAAGCGGAGCGTCACGCTTGCCGGATTGGTGTCGGCCGATCCGGACCGGCGCTGCCGCGTTGCCGTTGGAGCGGCGGAGCAGCCCTGCGCCTTTCTGGCGCTCCAGGCCATGCGCCAGCGCATTCGCGGTCTCGGCGTCGAATGCCTGCTCTCGAAGGATGGGGGAGCCGATTCTCCCACTATTCCCTGCCGGATCGGCAAGACGGATCTGTCGCTTTGGCTTGTCGGCCAGGGCTGGGCCGAGCCGGACGTCGATGCGCCGGCGAGCTACCAGCAAGCGGAGAAGGCGGCCCGCTGTGCCCGGAAAGGCCTGTGGCTGGAGGCGACGCCGCCCTCTGATTGCCCCGGCCGCTGATCAGTTCGCCGCACGACGCCAACCGGCGGCCACGAGCCCGGCGCCGATCAGGAGCGAGCCGCCGACGCGGTTGACGATCCGTTGCACGGAAGGCTTTCGGATCGTTCCGCGCGCGGCCGAGGCGAGCAGCGCATAGCTTGCGGCGTTGATCGTGGCAAGGATCAGGAACGTCGTCTCGAACAGCACCATCTGCGGGGCAAGCGGCGCCGAGGCAACCAGGAATTGCGGAAGGAAGGCGACGAAGAACACGAGGCTCTTCGGGTTCAGCGCCGTCACGGCATAGGCGTGCAGGAAGATGCGCCGCGGCTTCATCTCCGGGGCACTCGCCGCCTCGAGGCCGCCGACCGGGGCGCGCCAGAGCTTGATGCCGAGATAGATCAGATAGGCGGCGCCGATCCATTTCAGGGCCGTGAATAGCGCCGCCGACGTCGCGAGCAGCGCGCCGAGACCGAGCATCGAGGCGGTCATCGCCGTGAAATCGCCGAGCGCCACGCCGGCCACCGTGGCGACCGCCGATTTGCGGCCATGGCCGAGCGCATAGGAAATGACCAGCAGCACCGTCGGTCCGGGGATCGCCAGCATGACGGCCGAGGCGGCCGCGAAGGCCAGCCAATGTTCGAAGGTCATGATGATCACGGCTCCCGGATCTACGGATTGCGTTTATAGCGAGGTTATCGAGTTATAGCAGGATTCGGATAAGTCCGATAAGGTCACTGGATGGCGCATCTCAGCATCGCGATCTGAGGGGCTTTATCCTTCTTAGCACATATTATCCCATATTATCGAACTGACGTTAAACTCGATAAACTCCGAATGGATCCCGTCTTCAACCCCTTCGTCCCCGGCGCCGGCACGCCGCCGCCCGAGCTCAGCGGCCGCGCTGGCGTGCTCGCCAAGGCCGAGCTGGCGCTGAAACGCGTGCGCATCGGCCGCCCGGCCAAGAGCCTGATCCTGGTCGGTCTGCGCGGCGTCGGCAAGACGGTGCTGCTGGTGCGTATCCGCGCCATCGCCGAGGAGGCCGGCTACCGTGCCGTGCTGGTCGAGGCGCAGGAGGGCCGATCGCTCGCCGCGCTGATCGTGCCGGTCCTGCGGCAGGTGCTGTTCTCGCTCGACGCGCTCTCCGGCGCCAAGGAGAAGGCGCGACGTGGCCTGCGCGTTCTCAGAAGCTTCGTCTCGGGTCTCAAGGTCACGGTCGGCGATGTCGATATCGGCCTCTCGATCGATCCGGAGCGCGGTGTCGGCGATAGCGGCAATCTCGGCCTCGATCTCGGCGAGCTCTTCCTCGCTGTCGGCGAGGCCGCGAAGGCTGGAGACACGGCCGTCGCCCTGCTGGTGGATGAACTGCAATATCTGAGCGAGGCGGAGTTCGGCGCGCTGATCATGGCGCTGCACCGTGTCGCGCAGGAGAACCTGCCGCTGGTGCTGATCGGCGCCGGCCTGCCGCAGATCCAGGGTCTCGCGGGCGAATCGAAGTCCTATGCCGAGCGGTTGTTCGATTTCCAGCCGATCGGCGCGCTCGCCGATGCCGATGCCCGCGCCGCGCTGCAGGGGCCGGCGGAAGCGGAAGGCGCCCGCTTCGACGACGCTGCGCTCGATGAAATTCTCCGCGTCACCGAGGGCTATCCCTATTATCTGCAGCAATGGGGTTATGAGGCGTGGAATGCCGCGACAAGCTCGCCGATCACGCGCGCCGATGTCGACAAGGCGACGCTTTCCGCCGTCAGGGCCCTCGACGAGAGCTTTTTCCGCGTCCGCCTCGATCGCTGCACGCCGGCCGAGCAGAATTACCTGCGAGCGCTCGCCGCGCTCGGCCGGGGCCCGCATGGCTCCGGCGAGGTCGCGGCCCATCTCAAGACCAGCGTCACCACTGTGGCGCCGGTTCGTCAGAAGCTGATCCAGAAGGGCATGATCTTCTCGCCGCGCCACGGCCAGACGGAATTCACCGTGCCGCTCTTCGACGACTTCATGAAGAGGGCAATACCGTAGCGCCGGCCTACTCGCCCGCCAACTCGCCCTTCAGCGCCCTCTCGATCCGCTCGCGCGTTTCGGGAATGCCGTAGATCGCCACGAACGAACCGAAGCGCGGACCCTGGTCCTGGCCGAGCAGGCTCTGGTAGAGGCCGCGGAACCAGTCCAGCGAGACGCCCGGTGGGTTGCCGTCCGGCCCCTTCTTGGCCGGATCGGGGAAGAAGGCGCGGCCGACATCGAACACGATGGTCTGGATGCCGTCGGCATCGGTATCCGCCGGTAGCGCTGCCAGTGCCGCATCGAGCGCGGCGAGCGCGTCGCGGATCGTACCCTCCGGCACGATGAAGTGCTTCTTCAGCTTCAGGACGTCGTTGTAATAGCGGATCGCATAGCCGACGAGGGCGTCGAGTCCCGGATGCGTCGCGGCCGAAAGCTCCGGCATGTAGCGCGAGATATAGGCCCAGAGCACGCTCTTGTCGCTGGCATCCGCGACCGAGGCTAGGTTGAGCAGCATGGCGAAGAGGATCGGCTGGTCGGCCGCCGGCGGATGGCCGGTGTGGATGTGCCAGACCGGGTTGCCGAGCTGCTGGTCGATCTCCTGGCGCGGATAAGCGCCGAGGAACGACGCATATTCGTCGACATGGCGCGGGATCACTTCGAAGGCGAGGCGCTTTGCCGTCTTCGGCTTGGTGTACATGAGCAGAGACAGGCTCTCGGGTGAGGCATAGGTCAGCCACTGCTCGATGGTGAGGCCGTTACCCTTCGACTTCGAGATCTTCTCGCCGTTCTCGTCGAGGAAATGCTCATAAGTGAAGCACTCCGGCGGCTCGGTCCCGAGCGCGCGACAGATCTGCGTCGAGAGCTTGACGCTGTCGATCAAATCCTTGCCGCTCATCTCGTAATCGACGCCGAGCGCGAACCAGCGCATGGCCCAGTCGGCCTTCCACTGGCACTTGACGGCGCCGCCGGTGACCTCGGTCGTGACGGTCTCGCCGTCCTCCGGGTCGATATAGGTGATCGTGCCGGCGGCGACGTCGCGGCCTATCATCGGCACCTGCAGCACGATGCCGGTCTTCTTCGAGATCGGCAGGAACGGCGAATAGGTGGCGCGGCGCTCAGGCCCGAGCGTCGGCAGGATGATCTCCATTACCTGGTCATAGACTTCGAGCATGCGACGCAGCGCGCCGTCGAACCGGCCCGAAGCGTAGTAATCGGTGGCCGAGGCGAACTCATAGGCAAAGCCGAAGCCGTCCAGAAACGCCCGCAGCCGCGCATTGTTGGCGGCGCCGAAGGAGGGATATTCGTTCGAGAACGGATCTGGCACGCGCGTCAGCGGCATGCCCAGATGCGCCTTCATCATCTCCTGGTTTGGCACATTGGTCGGTACCTTGCGGAGGCCGTCCATGTCGTCCGAGAAGGAGAGCAGGCGCGTCTCTATTCTGTCTTCGGTGATCAGGCGGAAAGCGGTGCGCACCATCGTCGTGCGCGCGACCTCGCCGAACGTGCCGATATGCGGCAGCCCCGACGGCCCATAGCCGGTCTCGAACAATACCGGCGACTTGGCGCCACGCTTTTCCAGCCGCGCGACGATCCGCCTGGCCTCCTCGAACGGCCACGCTTTCGAAGCCCGCGCCGCCTCGACGAGCGAAGGGGCGAGATCGAGAACGGGAAGCGCGGCGGACATGGCGAACCTCTTCAGGGAAAAATGCCTATTCGAAAGGCGCGCGGACCCTAGGGAGAGCCGAGGTTTGCGTCAATGGCCGGCTTGTTTTCGGGTTCGCGGAACACGCCCTCCCCGTCCCCGGTTGAACCGCGCCGTCAGAACCCCTAGCTTCGGCACCATGAAACCGCGGACCTTGTGGGTCCTCACGACCCTGGAGCGATGAAGATGGACAAGGCCACCGGCAGCACGGTCTCCCCGCAGGAGGCCTTGATCTATGCGATGGTCACGCTCTCGGCCGTCGATCGCCAGATGACGGATCGCGAGCTTCGCAAGATCGGCGATGTCGTCAACACGCTGCCGATCTTCGGCGGTTTCGACACGGATCGCCTCGTCGCCGTCGCCGAGGCCTGCGGCGCCATCGCCAAGGAGGATGACGGGCTCCACGCCGTGCTCGCCATCATCGCGACCTCGCTGCCGAAGCGCCTGCACGAAACCGCCTATGCGCTGGCCGTCGAGGTTGCCGCCGCCGATCTCCATGTCGAGCAGGAGGAACTGCGCTTCCTCGAATTGCTGCGCGACGTGCTGGATGTCGATTCACTCACGGCCGCCGCAATCGAGCGCGGCGCGAGGGCGCGCTACCGGACGTTGTGAGGCGAACGCCGCCTCAAAAATACCCGACCGGAAAATACCGCAGATAGAGTTCCGCCAGCGCGCCCTTGTCGGAGAGGCTGTCGAGCGCCCAGTTGATCGCCTGGCGTAGATCCGTCCGGCCGGGCGGGAGGGCGATGGCGAGGCCTTCGCCGAAGAAGCCCGGATCCAGATAGGGGCCGCCGGCGAAGCCGCAGCATCCCCCTGCCGTTGCTGATTGCAGCCAGAAGGCAAGCTGCCCGCCATCGCCGAAGGCGAGATCGGCCTTGCCGGCTTTGAGCGCTGCTTCCATGTCGGCGGCCTTGTCGAACAGCGTCCGTTCCGCCTTGGGAAAGAAGGCGGCGAGATAGGCTTCGTGCGCGCTTCCCTTCACGACCGCGATCGTCTTGCCGGTTAGCCCTTCCGGCGAGATCGCGGCAGGCGCCTCGCCTCGCCGGGCGACGAAGCGGGCCGCAGGGCGAAGATAGACATCGGAGAACTCAATTTTCGCGCGCGATGCCGGCGAGATCGCGATGCCGGCGATCGCCGCGTCGACCCGTCCCGCCGCGACCGTGTCGAGGAGGCCGTCGAACGGGCGCACCTGGATCGTGCAGGGGACGGCGAGCTCCACGCAGATCGCCCGGGCTAGATCGACATTGAAGCCGGCCGGCTGACCATCGGGGCCGGAGAAGCTGAAGGGTGGAAAATCGTCGGTCGTCGTGAAGCGGATCGAGCCGATCGATCCGGGTGCTGGACGGTCGAGCCGGCGGTTCGGGTCGAAGAAATTCGGGATCGGCGTGCCGTCGCCGCCGACCGACGCGGCTTCCGCCGCCGGTGCCCCGGCAAGGCAGATCGCGAAGGCGGATAGCACGAATGCGGCAAGGCGCGACGTGGTCCGAATTGCAATGCGCCGCGGCATCTGGCTAACTCTCGGTTGCGGTCCGGGGCGGCGGCCACCGCGACCTTTCGACAACGGGCACTATAGACGAGATGCCGACCCGGCGCGAAGCCGGACGGCGGGGGCATTCGTGGGGATACTCGGAAATTACCTCCTTGCCGAGGACGAGCCCGAGGCGGAGCGCCCCTTTGCGCTTCGCGCCTTCCGGCTTGGCCTGCCCTTCGAGCCGGCGCCGGAAAGCCTCGGCCGCGTCGTGCTGCCGCAGGAGGCGGTAGACGGCGAGAGCAAGGCGCTCGTGGCGGCGATACAAGTCGGTCGCGCGGCGATGGTGCGCGGGAAAGGTGCCGGCCGTCTGGTGATCGCGCCGGATGAGGCCGAGATGGAAAGCCTTGCGGCGGCGTTCGAAAAGATGCCGGAGCTGCGCGAGCGCCTTGTCGTGTCGACGCCCGACGCGATCCGCCGCATGCTGTTCTCGACCGGCTCGACGCGGTTGTTGGACGAGGCCCTTCGCCGGCTCGAGAGGCTGGATGCGGCCTTTTCGGCACGCCGGCTGCTGACGCCCGCGCAGGCATGTGTCTTCGCCGGGCTGGCGCTGGCGCTCCTCCTCGCCGTGGCGACCAGCGGATGGCACGCGCTCGTGCCGCTCGACCTCGTGGCCGGAGCGCTGTTCTCCACACTGATCGTCCTGCGCATGATGGCGCTCAGCCTCGTGCTCGATTACACGGTCAATCCGCCGTCGGCGCTGCCGGCTCCAGACCCTGCCCGCCTGCCGGTCTATACGATCCTGCTGCCGCTTTATGACGAAGCGCATATGGTGCCCGAACTGGTCCGCGCCATGAACCGGCTCGACTGGCCGCGAGACCGGCTCGACATCAAGTTCCTGATCGAGGCGCGAGACCGGGCGACGGCGAGAGCTTTGGAGAAGCTCTCGCTCACCACGCCCTTCGAGGTGATCGTCGTTCCGGACGCGGCGCCGCGAACCAAGCCGAAGGCGCTCGCCTTCGCGCTGCCGCTGGTGCGCGGCGAGTTCGTCACGGTCTATGACGCCGAGGATCGGCCGGATCCGGGACAGCTGATAGAGGCCTATGCGGCGTTTCGCGCGGGCGACGCGCGGCTCGCCTGCGTCCAGGCACCGCTCCTCATCGACAATGGCGAGATGAACGGCCTGGCCGGGCTCTTCGCCATGGAATATGCGATCCTGTTCGACGCGCTGCTGCCTTTCCTCGCCGCGCTTGACCTGCCTCTGCCACTCGGCGGCACCTCCAATCATTTCCGCCGCGAGGCACTGGAACGAATCGGCGGATGGGACCCCTACAACGTCACCGAGGATGCCGACATGGGCATCCGCCTCGCCCGGTTCGGCCTGAAGGCGAAGACGATAACGCGCCCGACCTATGAGGAGGCGCCGCTTTCCACGAAGCTCTGGCTCGCCCAGCGCACGCGCTGGCTGAAGGGCTGGATGCGCCTTGGCGCTAGTCCGATATTTAGTCAATAATATCAATTAGATATTAGAAATTCGTGGGTGAGTTAATGCTGATATCGCAACGCTATCGCAACACGCAATCCATCGCGGCCGTGCTGTCCTGTCTCGCGGCCTTGTTCGGCTTCGCCACAGCAGCGGCCTCGACCAAGGTTCACGTCGTTGATGGCGATACGCTATGGATCGACGGGACCACCTATCGCATCGCGGGGATTGACGCACCCGAGGCCGGCCAGAAATGCGCGAAGGCGGGAGGCGGGACGTGGCCGTGCGGGAAGGCTGCAGTCGGGGCGATGCAGGATCTGGCAGGGTCCGGCGAGGTGAGGTGTGACAGCCGCGGCCTCGACGACTACGGGCGCACCTTGGCGGTGTGCTTCGCCGATGGCGTCGACATCGGCGGCTCTCTTGTCGATAAGGGCTTGGCGTGGTCGTTCCGCAAATACAGCCTCGACTATGCCGGCGCCGAGGATGCGGCTCACGCGAAGCGCGTCGGGGTGTGGCAGGCCGAGACGGAGGCCCCGTGGGACTTCCGGGCGCATCGCTGGGATGTGGAGCAGCAGGTCGCGCCGAAGGGGTGCCCGATCAAGGGGAACATCAATCGGGACGACGAGCGCATCTATCACGCGCCGTGGTCGCCTTGGTATACGCGCACCAAGATCGACGAGGCGCACGGGGAGCGGTGGTTCTGCACCGAAGGCGAGGCGCTCGCCGCGGGATGGCGGGCGCCACGCTGGGGGAACTAGCTGATCCCCGGCCGGATTGGCTGAGATCGGCCATTTAAGCCCTCACGAGGCCAAACCAAACTGCGAAATCGAAAAGCCGAAAAACGCTCGAAGATCGGGGGCGGCGGCCCCGCAAGGCAGGCAATCGGCCCGAAAGGAACCAAGGGGGGGAGGGGGGGTAGGCTGCCCTTCGATCGAGAAGGCGCGATGGATCGCGGGAGAAGGCCAATGGCCGGCTTGCCGCTTCGTGATAGGGATCGAGGCCAAGGCGATCGGATCGGCCTTGGCGGCCTTCTCTGCCGGATTTGATGAAGCCTGCTATCGATCGGCCAATTGGCGATATCGGCTCCCTTTCCAAAGGCGATTGCGGGCGAAGGCTATAGGCGGGCTTTGGCTTGGGGATTGCGGATTTAGCGGAAGGCGGCCCGATATGCATCGGAAGCGTTCCCCGCCGCATTTGATCAAGGGCGGAGATCGATCGATCGGCCGATTGTCAAAGGCTCGATTGCCAATGGCGATTGCGGGATGAGCTGTGGCCGGCGATGCGGGGCGCCCCCGCTGGGCGGGGCGCCCCGCCCTCCCCGAGCTATAGGTTCTTGGCCCCTCGGGGACGGTGACAACATGGCGTACGGAGACGGATGATGTGCTGCGGTCGTTGCAAGGGCGAAGCGTTTCCAGGCTCGGCGTGAGAATTCGGCTCGAACTTCGGCGTGGGGCGCACGCGCTCGGCTTTGATCCGGACGCCAGGGCCGCCGAGGCGGACCGAGCAGCGATCCGGCGTACGAATGCGCCCCAGGTTCAGGACGAGGGCAATCAGGAATGGACTGGTCTGACTGCGGCTCCAGCCGGACGGCGCGGGAGGAGCGCCCTCGTCCGTCGAGGTCCCGCCGATCAACCCGCCCACGTGATGCCTTGCGCTACAGCAGAGGGCCAACAATTTCGAAATCGAAGGCCGCTCTCTCAGAGCCAGAGAGAGGTTCCTTTTACTTGCACTCTTCACACGGCGCACGCACGATGCGCGGCGCGGGAGGCCCAAATGCAGACGTTCGCGGCACTGCTGACACCGGTCATTGCGATCGTGGCCGTCTACATCGCTTTTGCCCAATGGACCACGGCTCGGCGCAAGCTGGCGCTCGATCTGTTTGAGCACCGATTTCAATTCTATCGAAATGCGCAAGCGGCAATTCGCCCGATAATCGCTTCCGGGAAGCCGACAATGGAGGACGAAAAAGCCTACTTGCGAGTTCTGGACGAGGCCAGGTTCCTGTTCGGCACGGAAGTGTATGAATATCTCGACGATGTCTGGCTCGCGATCGTCAACTTGGGTTCGATCTCCAATGAGCTTGACGGCCTACGGGGCGAAGAGCGAGGTGCGGCAATAAAGGAGCGCAGGCGCGAGTTTGACAAAATCTCGGCCACTGAAAGGGAACTCCCCAAGCTGCTTGACCACTATATGCGAATGGACGCCCCGGTTCCGCGGACACTCCGCCAATGGTTTGATGACGCGAACCGCCGTCGCAAGTCGTACCAAGAAGACGCCTCGGTCTAGCGCTCCCCGACCTTCAGCGCGCGGCATCCCTTTTGGGTCCGGCGTCTGATGCTACCTCGCGCTCATATTTCGCGCGAAGTCGGCGCTCAAGCCACTCGCCCTCCTGGCGAGTGCCAAACAAGTACTTGTCCGCTTGGTTGGCGCTGTCGGCATTGACCGCCCTCACGATTGCACTATCCGATACAGCGAGTAGGTGCTGGAGCACATGCTCGCTCGGCGACATTAGCAGGACCGAATAGGGACTACACGGCAGGGACCAAAGCGCGTTCGGGGCGTCGATCCCAGCCGACCGGTACAGTGGTCGATCGCTGAGGACGAAAGAGCCCTGTCGGGGGTCGAGCCGGCGCAGCCTCCAGATAAAGCTCGCGAGTTTCAGTCCGGAGTTTCGGCTATTTGTTATATGCTGCACCAAGAGCATCGCTCGATCAGAAAGCGGATATCCCAACCCCTGCTCGTAGTACTCCGAGGGGCTCATCGATAGTCCATGCTTCGCAAAGGCGGCAGCGATCTCAGGATCGCGATCTAGGCCGTCGCGGAAACTCTCAGCCCCATCCGAGACTAGTTTCTCGATATTGGCTGGCCGCCGAACCTCCAATGACAAAATCAGCCGGACGAGATCGCTCCGTTCATCGACTGTAAGCGAAGCGACCCCTTCGGATAGAAGCTTCCGATGCGCGACAGCCGCGCTGTCGTCTATCGCGGAAAAGAAGCGACGCTCGATGGCGTCCGGTGGAAGAGTTTTCCCGCGGAGGCCGAACAGGTCCTCGCGATAGCAGACCTGCTTTGGGCTACACGGAAACAACCGCATGCGCTCCCGCGCAGGGTCCCAATAGTGACCGAGGAGCTTGCTGCCATGATTGCCGTATGGGACGACCCACTGGCGCAAGAGAAACCGCGGGACATAGTGATGGCGGCGCGCGACGCTCAATGCCTAGCCTACGCCAGATCATCGACGCTGATGCCGAGGGCTGCGGCGATCCGCTTCATCGTATCGAAGCTGCCGTCACGGGCGCCGCTTTCGATCTGCGAGAGATAGGAGGGGCTGATCTCCGCTTTGCCGGCGAGATCGCGCGCCGACAGGCCGCGGAACTCGCGGAAGACGCGGACCTTGCTCTCGCCGTCGAGGATGCGGTCGACGAACGCGGCCGGGATCATGACCGCTTCGCCGGCCGCCTTCTGCCGCTCATAGGCGTCGACGGCCGCGATATCGGCAGCGTCCTCCAGCGCCTCCTGCATGGCGAGATAATCGGCCTCGGGCAGGACGACGAGCCGGTCCCCGTTCGGGGCGGTGATGGTCTGCACGCTCATCCTGACCTCCTATTCATAGGCGCCGCCGCGCGGCGCGATCCTGATGATGGCGATCACCTCGCCATCTTCCGTGAAGATCACCCGCCAGTCGCCGACGCGAAGGCGGAGATAGCCCTCCCGGCCCTTCAGCGCCTTCACATTGTTGGCGAGCGAAGCCGGATCGGCGGCGTATTGCGCGATCTTGGACCGGATCAGCCTCGCCGTGTTGGCTGGCATCCGTGTCAGCGCCTTCACCGCCTCGCTGTGGAAGGTGATCTGCTTCATGGGCTCGTGTTAGCTAATTGCAAATATAGACGCAATACTGCGGTTCGCAAATAGCAAAAGGCCCGCCGCGTGGCGCGGCGGGCCTTCTTGGGCGGTGGGTGCATTGGGCTAGACCGCGGGCAGCCTTCTGCGGATTGCTTCCTGCGCTGCCTCGCCTGAGAGCGGGTCGATGACGTGGACCGGATACGTTCCGGCCTTGAGGGTCCGCAGCACCGCGTCGCGGTCGCTGGGGTCCGTATCGGTAGCGATCAGGTGCTCCGCCATCCGGTCGATGAAGACCTCGCGCTGGACGGCGGCAGCGGCGGGTGAAGGCTCTTCGAAGATAATTTCGGGCATTTCGTTTTCCTTCAGTTGGAGCAGGCGGGTCACCAGACGCTCTCGACGCTAGGGTGAGCGCGCTGTGCGGTCCAGCCGGGTTTCGCGTGTCAGCTCAGTGACTTCATTCGACTGCGCTTCCAGGATCGACGCAGAGATCGGGCCGCGTGCCACTGATCGGCGCCTCCGGCTTCGGCCGTGCCTCGGCAATCTCACTGCTGATGCGCTCCATCACGTCATCGAGCAGCCCTTCCGCGATGCTGAGGGTAGTCTGTACCGCGTCGTTCCCTCCCGCCGCTGCGCTCCATCCGGCGCGGATGAGGTCGCGGATCGGCGTGAGGTCGGCGATGAGGTTGAGGAGGGTCACGGGTGCGTTCGCCTCGGTGAGGTAGTCTCGTCCGCCGATGTTGATCATGCTGGGCTCCATTTTCTCTGATGATGGGATGATGCAGGAGGATCAGGCGGCGCCCCGTGCGGCGCGCACTTCGAGAGCGGTGACGGCGAGATCGCGGTAGCGCTCCATCGCCTTCGGGCTGGACGAGACCGGATTGATCGGCTCGGCCCGGAGCGCTGCGATGTCACCGGCTTTCGCCATTTCGACGAGGCGTGCGAGCTTCGGGCGGAAACGCTTGTGCGTCTCGGCAGTGAAGTCGGGCGGTGTCGGCAGCTCGCCGCGCTGCGCCGCTTCGGCGGCGGCCCTGCGGCCGCCGCTGGCGGCATTCGGCGCCTTGGCGGGCTCGGCGATAGGCTGAACGGGCTGAGCGGCTTCCTCAGGCGCCACGGCGGCTTTGGCGCGGCCCTTCCGCGCCGCGGGCGCCGGCTTGGGGTTCAGAGCGGGCATGATCTGGTCTCCTTCGTTGCTCGGTCGATAGCTGTCAGGAACGAAGACCGAGCGGCCCTCCGCGACCGCATAGATCATCGCCTTGCGGCCGTTGGCGACCTCCGCGGTGATCTCCGGCGCTATGGCGCGAGCGCGCTCCAAGGTGTCGCGGCTCGCGGTGTGGTAGCGGCCCGTCCCGAGGAAGATCGTGACATCGAAGCGCTTCGCGTGGGCGATGGCGGCGGTATCGATCTGGCTAGGCTTGGGCATGGAGGTCTCCGTCCTGGCGAGACCGTACTAGCGTCACGACCGGTCGGAGCAACTGGTAAGTCGTTGATCTATTTTGGCTTCGATCCACCCATCGCGAGCCACCGCCGGCCGCGATGCTCAGGCGCGCTGCGCGCCGCCGCCGGGCGTAGAGGGAAACGGGGCGCCTGTTCGCAAAGCCTCGACCATGGCCTTGCTGGCCGCGGTCATTTCCGCCAGAGCGTCGTGGAACTCCTGCTTGATCCGGCTGTGCGTCGCTGGATCGCTCGTGATCTTGGCCGGCAAGCCGGCGAGCCTCGCACGGACCGTTGTGAGGAGATCATCCAACACCGCTTCAGCGTCCTCGATCGGCATCAGCTCATCGTATTTCTGGGCGATCCGCGCGCGGACCTCCTCAGCTTTCGCCTCCTGAAGGCGATGAGTGGCGGCCGATTTCGAGGCGCGGCGCTCGTCATCCTGGAGGAAGCGGATATAGCCCTGCACCGCCGCGACGATCGGGAGGCGACCGTCCGGCAGGCGCGGGAGATAGCCATCGCGGCGCAGCCTGCGGACCCACGTTTCAGACACCTCAAGGAGGCGCGCGGCCTGCGCGACAGTGAGGGTCGTGGCGGCGCGCGGGTCGTTCGGCATGGTGGGCCTCGCTTCGGGTTCAGTGCGCTTTGGGCCGCGCCTGCGCCGCGATCTCGGCGCCTCGCAGTGCGGCGATCTCGTCGGCCGGATCGCCGCCCGCCCGGATCGAGGCGACCGAGCGGTCGAGGCTCTCGGCGATTTTGTTCACGGCGCGTGTCATCTCGATCTCGATGTGGCGCTGAAGTTTCTGATCGGTCGTGACGCGGGCGGGGACGGCGAGCAGTTCGGCGCGGAGCGCCGCGCTGACGAGATCGAGCATCAGAGAAATCGCCACCAAGACCTCGGCGCCCTGACGGGCTTTCTCGTCGTGCATCACTCAACTCCCAATCCCGTGTCGGCATGAACCCCGCGCACCCCGGCCGGAGCTACCGGCGCGGAGGGCGCCTTCACGCTCAGGCTGAGCGCGCTCAGGGTCCGGAACGTTTCGGCGAGCCGCGTCGCCTTCTTCTGCGCCTCGTCGATCGAGGTCGTATCAACAATGGGCGCAACCTTCGTCGCGTCGAGCGCTTCGAGCGACGCCTTGGTCTCATCGGCCTTCGCGCCCATCTCCATCATGACCCGGCCGCGCGCCGCTTCCGGATCGGAGCGCCACTCCTCCGTCGCGCGCTGCGACCGCTCCCATGTGGCCGGATCGATATTCGAGCGGGTCCCCGTCCCGGAAAGTGGCTCCGGCTTGGGCGGACCGCCTCCTCCGACCGGCACCTTCGACGGATTGAAGCCGAGGTTCTTCTCGACCCACCCATCGATCCCGTCCGTCATCCCCCAGAGGTTTCCGCCTGGGTCCGTGTTGTCCAGGACTTCCTTCGCGATCAGCCCGATCCCGATAGGACCGAGCCAGCGCTTCGCTACCGCCCACGCCCCGCCCGCCGCGGCGCCACCCGCTGCCGCAGCGCCAGCCCCCACGCCCCTGCCAGCCGCGCCTACGCCAGCCGCGCCGGATAGCCTCACCGCGGCAAGGTTGAGCGCCTCGGCCGAACCGGTGAGCGCTGCGGCCGAGCCCGTCAGGGCGACAGCAGAACGGGTGCCAGAGAAAGTCGCCAGCAACTTCCCCGTTCCGCGTAGCCAGACCCAACCCGCCGCTGCGGCACCGAGCGCCGTCGCGGCGCGCTTGGCGTTGTCGGAGAGGCTAGAGAAACCGTCGAGTGCGGTCCCGACACCGTCGAGACCGAGGCGGATCAACCCCTCATTGGCCTGCCCGATCGCGAGGATCGAGTTCTCGACCGAGCCCTTGAACCGCTCCAGCGAGCCGCCCAGGCCGGCCATGATCTCGGTCGCGATATGGTCGCCGAAATTGTCGGGCGTGTTGGTCAGCGCCTCGCGGTCGGAAAGGAAATTCTCCATCCCCTTCCCAAGGATTGCGGCACGGCCACCCTGTTTGTCCGTGAAGAAGGCATTAAGGATCGCGAGCGTGGGGTCTTTCTTCATGATGGTGGTGAGGAGACCTTCGACATCCACGCTCTCGACCGAGAATTTGTGGAACTCGCCGATTTTCTTCACGAGCTTGTTCACGTCGGCGGCGCGCATGTCTCCGTTCGATTTCTTGACGAAGAGATCGGAGGTGGCCTCAATAACCGCCTTGGTAAACTCGCCGCGATCGTTGATAACGTCTTCGTCGTCAAGAACGTCCTTCAAAGCTTCGCGAATTTCGGGCGTGAACTTCAGCCCGAAGTCGAGCTTGAACTTGTTCTCCAGCGCGTCGGCGTTGAGCCCACCACCCGGCATCGTGGTGAAGTCGTCATAGTTGATCCCTGCTGTGGTCAGTGCGGCGAGCCCTTTCGGGGTCGGCGCGACCATTTTCGAACTGATCGACCGTAGGAAGACGCCGGCCTCGTCGCCGCGCACACCGGCGCGGCGCATCCCGGCACCGATCGCCATGCGGGTCTCATCGGAGAAGCCCGCAACCGTGGACGAGGCCGCACCATACTTGGCGAACTGCCGCACGTCCTCGTCATCCATGCCGCCGAGCTTCGCGGCCCGGATCATCATGTTCGTGGCCCGCATCGCCTCGCGAACCGCCTTCTCCTGGGTCGAGATGTCCTTACCGGTGCTCGCCAGATAGCCGCGGATCGCCTCGGCCGCCGTCGTCATATCGGTGCCGAGCGCGAGCGCGTAGTTCTTGGCCTGCTCCGTGATCGCCTCGGCCACCTTGGCGCGGGGCAGGTTCATCGGCAGGCCCTGAAGGGTGCGGGTCTGAGCTTCGACGAGGTCGATGTTGGTGAACTGCGTCGCCTGCGCGATCCGCTTCGCCTGCGGCAGGAGGACGTTGCTCTGCTCGTCGTCGCTGATCCCGGTGAACGCCTTCTGCTTCCGGACAGCGATGTCGAACGACGCGGCCTGCTCCACCGCTTCCTGGCCCGTCTCGCGGGCCTTGTAGCCGAGATAGACGCCTGCCACGGCGGCGCCATTGCCGATGATCTCGCGGCGCTGCCGGATGCGGTCCATTCGCGACCGGTTGCGCTGGTCGGCGATCCGCTCGGCCTCGGCCTGGCGCGTCAGGGCGCCGGTGGTCTGGTCGATCGAGGCTTTCAAGCGCCCCTCAGCACCGGCCAGATTGCCGATCCCGATCCCGAACTCCGCGAGCGCACCCTTCGCCTCCAGAACCGCCCGCTTCTGCGTGTCGAACGCCTCCGCGGCCCGCTTCACGTCGGTGCGGGCTCGCTGAAGCGCGCGCTGCATCGTAAGCGTCGGCTTGTCCAGCGCCGCCATTTCCGCGGCGAGCGCCTTGACCCTCTCCTGCGCCTGATTGAAGGCGGAGCGGGCGGCCGGCAGTTCACGACGCATACGCTGGAAGACATCGACCTTGGCGCCGGCATCCTTCGCGCGGTTCAGAGCTTCGGAGAGCTTGTTGATCTCGGCGGAGGCGCCCTTGCCGGCGGACTTTGCCGCTGCGTCGATCTGCTTCAGCGAGCCCGCCGCGCCCTTGGCCGGGCCGGTGATCTCATCCTTCAGGCGGATGATCAGTTGGCTGACGAGATTGGGCACGGGCGTCTCCTCGGTCTGGGAGGTCAGTGGATTGCGATGATGGGGACGTGGGGAATGTCGAGCGGGAGAGACGGGTCGGGTATGATCGCAGGCGTCGCGGCGAGTACCGCGATGGCGACCTGGAGCGAAACGTCTAGGCGCATCATCGTAAGTGCCACCCGCTCGCGTCCGACGCTTTCCGGCTGCCCTGCTAGCGCTTCGGCGAAGGCGCGGGCGGCGGCGAGGCCAGCGGCATATCCTCGATCGAAGTCGTCGCTGCTCATCTCGGAGATCCTGGTGGCGATGGTTGGCGGTGCCGAAGAGTTCGGCACCGCCGCTTCGGCGACCGGGTCCATGGGGTGGAGCGCCCCGCCGATCGCGTTGGTGTCCTTCACTCGCCGAGACGCGCGTTCTGGCGCTCGACGTGCTTGTCCCACGATGCCGAGGGCGTGTTGGGGCCTCTACCTCCACTGGCGCCGAGAGCTTTATTCTCGAGCTCGTATTCGGCCATCCTCTCGGTGAGGCTCGGCCGCTTCGGGGCGGCCGGGCCAGCGGCGTCGAGGACGAGCTTCGCGTTTTCCGCGTCGGTGCCGGCGGCGATCAGCGCGGAGACCTGCTTCTCGCGGCCCGCCGCCTCGGGAAGGGCCAAGATCGAGCTGATCCGCTGGCGCTCTTCGGCGACACCGGCGGCTCGGCCGGCGGCGAAGCTCTCGTCGTTCTGATAGTTCTGGTTCATGCTGCTTCCTTTCTGAGGGGCGGGCGGCGCGGATGCGGGCCGGTGCCGGGTGGTTCGCTGGGACTTGTTGGGCCGGGCGATCAGCTCGGCGAGCACGGCGTCGAACGTGCCCATCCGATCGGCCAACCGGGCCTTGATCGCCTCGGCACCAATATAGGTTCGCGCTTCGGTGGCGCGCGCCTGCTCGGCGGTGAGCCTGCCCTGGCGGCCCTCCGCGATCGTTTCGACGAAGCGGTCGTAGAACGTCATGACGCTCTTCTGCATGTCGGCCGCGACCTCGGCGCTCAGCGGGCCGAACGGGTGGCCATCAACCTTGTGCGCCCCGGCATGGATCAGCGTGGCGCGGATGCCCTTTTGAGCCATTTCCGCGGATCGATCGAGATGAAGCAGAACGACGCCGATCGAGCCCACGATGGAGGTCGGCGAGATCACGATTTCGTCGGCCGAGGCCGCGATGCCGAAGGCAGCGCTCGCCGCCATGTCGTTGACCACCGCCACGACCCGCTTGGCGTCGCGGACTGACCGGATCGCAGCGGCAAGGCCGAACATGCCCGTCGCTTCACCGCCGGGGCTGTCGATGTCCAGCAGGATCGCCTTCACGTCGGGATCGGCAGCGGCGGCTTTGACTTGGGCGGCGATGCCTTCGTAGCTCGTCATTCCGCTGTAAGCGTCGAGCCAGAGCCCGCGATTGACCAGCGATCCGATCACGGGGATCATCGCCACGCCGTCTTGCTTGCGAACGACGCTGTAGTTCCCGTCCGGGCCACGCCGCGTCCCGCTAAACCGGCTCGCCTCGATCCCGGCCTCGACCTCGCCATGCGGAGCCTCGATGGTCAGGCCGGTGCCGATCCGCTCGCGGAGAACCGCTGCGGCCACTTCCGCCTTCTGCGGATGCACGAAGAGCGGCCGGCCGAAGAGCCGGTCTGCGATATGGACGAGCTGGCCCGGCATTTCAGGCATCGACCTCCAGGATGGCGCGCGGATCAGCGTCGCGTCGGCGCGAAATGACGAGGCCACCGGCGGCGGCCTTCACGATCGCGGCTTCCTCGATCCGTTCGCATTCGAGCCGCGCCGCAGCGATCTCGGCGAGGTTCGCTTCGCGTTGGTTTTCGTTCAGCGCGCCGGGCGCGTCCTGGCGGGGCAGAAGCGCGACGAGTTTCTCTTCGATTTCGGTTCGGAAGAGCCAAACCAGCGTCGAGACACCGCCGTCACCGACCGCCGCGGTCCTGCCGCCGCCGGTCGACACATAGAGCTGTCTGAACAGCGCCGTGAAGCCGAACACGTCATCATCGCGGCGGCGCGGATCGAGCACCGGCTCACCGCGATCGGCGATGCGGTCGAGCGCGGCGGACAGGCCGGCCCGCATGTCGGCCACCGGCAGTGGCGCGCCCTCAGTGACGATCCAACCAGCGTCCAGTTCGGCAAGTTTGCGGCGGCAAGCGGCGACGACACCGGGCTTATCGCCATCCGGAACCGCGACCGGCTTCGCGCTCTTCAGTCCCTCGCCGGCATTGGCGGCGCGCCTCAGCCAGCTCTCGATGGCGCCGAGGACGGCGAAGCCCTCAAGCTCCGCGGCGCGGCGCGTAGCGGCCTCCTGAAGACGAGCCAATTCGGGCAGCGCACTGCGACGCCATGTGAAAGGGCTGGCGTTCCAGGCATCGGGCAGCTTGCGGAGCTGCTGCTCATAGCCACGCCAATCGATCTGGCGGCCGATGGTCCCAGCCGGCGCCGGGCCGGCGGTAGCTTCGAGTTCGCGGGGGTACGCAGCCGCG
Source organism: Kaistia algarum (assembly GCF_026343945.1). NCBI lineage: Bacteria > Pseudomonadati > Pseudomonadota > Alphaproteobacteria > Hyphomicrobiales > Kaistiaceae > Kaistia > Kaistia algarum. The sequence goes on along the minus strand of NZ_JAPKNJ010000001.1, from coordinate 1,564,428 downwards.
ATCTTCGCGCGGACCGCCGCATCGACGCGCAAATATTCGTGAGCAGCGGAGCGAAAATTCTCCGCGGCGTCGAACGCGAGCGATGCCGCGGCGCGGCGGTCTTCGTCGAGCCGCGCGATCTTGGCGCGGCTCGCGGGCGGCAGAATTTCGAGGAAGGGTTGGCTGATCATCGCAGGCTCCGATTGGACTGCGATCTTGCCGCCCGGCGGCGCGGAAATCGCCGGGCAAAAGAGGCAAAACGGGCGGCTATCGGCCGGTCCGGTTCATGGTCCGGCTGCGATGAAAATAGACCCGGCCGCCGATGGTGACGGAAATTTCGCAGTGCTTTGCCCACTTGCGGACGGTTGACTGGTCGACCTTCGCTAGGCCTCCGACCTCGGTTGCGGTCAACCAGACCTTCCTTCCGCCAGCATCGCGCTCGTTGAGATCAACCGTGGCCGGATCGGGCGGCCAGGCCGCGGGGGTGTCTACGGCGTTCTCAGGTTGACCGAGGGCGAGTTGGAGCACCCGCTCGAATGCTCGACGCCGACAATCGGTGGCGGCGTCCTCGGCGCGTTGCGCATCGGCAAGCTCGCGCACGGCCTCGGCGAGAATAGTTGGAGCGGTCACGATGCGGTCTCGGGGCGCATCGCGTCGCTAACGCGCTGCGCCGTCTTGGCGCGCGGGCGCGGGACCCTCTCGCCCCCGTTACATTCGTAACTATCGTTACTTTCAGAGAGAGAGGGGAAGGTATCTAATGTATCGGGTGTTACGGGGGTAGAGTATAGGCCCCGGCCAATCTTCTCGATCTCGCCGGCCGAGACCATGGCTCCCAGCCGAACACGAACATTGCCAGGGTCCGCACCGGCCTGCTTTGCGATCTCCGCCGGGCCAAGCGGCTCCACGGCCGCCCGGAGAACTTTCAGGATCGCGTTTCGAATGTCGGACCGGTTGACATCTTCCCGGTCGCCGAGCGCGCGCCACAGGCCGCGCGCTCCTTCGAAACGGAGGGCAAGATCGATCTCCTCGACATCACGGCCTCGGCCATAGATGGCGGCGCCCTCGGGGCCGCGCGCAAGAATGAGCACGTTGTCCGCCGCGCCGGTTAGTCCAGTTGTCGCGCTGACCGCATCAAGCGGATCAAGCTCTGCGTCCGACTTGCGAGTGTGCGTGACTGCGACAACCGCCACGCCGTAGTCGTCAGCGATTTTCTTGAGCGGCAGGACCGAAGCGTAGTCGTCCTGATAGAGCCGTCCGGACCTATCCCCTTTCGGGCGGACACGCTCGAACACATCAACAACGACCAACCGCGGCTCCGGGGCGGTCTCAATCCATTTGCGGATGGCTTCGGTGCCACCCGCGTCGAGCGGCGCGATCTGGGTCACAAAGTCGAGGCGTTTGCTCGGCAGGCGCCCGCCGAGCATTCGACCGAGGCGGTCCTTAAGTCGCCTTGGGCCGTCTTCAAGGGCAAGGTGCAGAACGCGGCCAGCATCCACCGGGCGGCCGAGTACGTCGTCGCCCGACGACACGCCGAGCGACATCCCCAGCGCGAGCCACGACTTTCCGATCTTTGGTCGGCCTGCCAGCAAAGTCAGGCCGGCAGGCAAGATGCCAGGAATGATGAAACGGCCAGGAGGGAACGTCCGGGCCATCAAGTCGACGGCGCTGATGATCTCCACAGCAAAAAGACCTCACGCACTCGCCCGCTGACCGATCGGCTCTTCCGCGGTCGCGACGGTGCGCGACTGGAGCCACCGTTCAATGTCGCTTTTTCTGTAACGGATCGACCGGCCGACCCGGACGAACTTCGGTCCGACGCTTTGCATTCTCCATTTGGCCAAAGTGCCGGCTGTGTTCTGCAACTCTTGCGCAGCTTCCTCGGGACGCAAAAGGCGGTCGACGTGCTCGTTCATGTCGCGGTTCCTTCAATGAAAGCAGAAGAACAATCGCGAACGTAATTCGATGTAAATCCGTTGCAAGGGTTGGAAAATTACATTGAGACAAAATTCGACATGGCAGGAAATGAAGATAATTTTAGCGCCGTATCCTTATCTTTGATATTAATCGCGTTTTTAGGGTTGGAAAATGTTGTATTGCCCAAGAAGAAAAATCGCGTCATCGGTAAGCGTTCCGATGCGAAGGCCCCACTACCGGGCGTTTGCGGTGATCGACACCACGTTGGCCGGCAGATCAGCGTCGCCCGCCAGGATCGCGCGGACCCGCGCATCCCACGCCTCCAGCGCAACCTTCTTCCTGTCGACAGCGTCGGTTCGGAGATAGTGCCGCGCGAGCGTTCGCGTGCTCGAACTTCCAGCTTCATGCCCGAGAACTGCCGCGACGAGGTCCAGCGAAATGCCTAGGTCCGCGAGGCCGGTGGCGACGGTTCGGCGAAGATCGTGAGTTCTGAAATGCGCGATTGGAAGTCGGTTCTTTCGGTGGCTAAGCGCCGTCCCAATATGCGTCGCCTTCAATGCAATCCCGCCTTCTGTGGTGAACAGCGCGCCTCGGCTTCCAATCCGCACCTCGACGATAGCCCGAGCGGCGCCGACGAGGGGTGTGATGCGGGCCTTTTTGTTCTTCGATCTCGCCGCGGGCAGGGTCCAGGTCCATGCCTCTACATCGACCTCATCCTTCCGCATCCCGCCGATCTCGCCCACACGAGCGCCAAGGAGCAGTTGAAGACGCATAACGTCAGCATGGTCAGGCGGCAGGTCGCCGAGCCAGTTCCAGAGCGCCTTGATCTCGTTTGCGGAGAGCACTCGATCTCGCGGTGTGCCGGGATCGTACGCCTTCAGACCGGCGGTAGGATCGATCTCGATATAGTCGACGGAGAGAGCCCAGCCGAAGAACGCTCGACTTACCTGTCGCCGCTTCTCCGCCTCCCGCAAGAGCCCTTCGTCAGCGCAGGCGTCCAGCAAATCGCGAACGTCCCGTCGTCTTACGTCCTTCGCGCGCATATCGAGAATATCATTGAGGCCGCGCTTCAGGCGCGCCTCGATCTCCTTCGCGGTCCGCAGCCGGCCCTTCACGCGTCTCTTCACGTATTCGTCGATCAGCGCGCTGACCGAGAGCTGACGAGCCTCCTCGCGCGCCAGATCCCGCTCCTCAACCACGAGGTCGCGACCCTGCTGACCCGCCTCGACGAGTTCGCGAGCGCGTCGGCGCGCATCTTCGACCGAGATGCCTGGAAACTTGCCCAGCGACATCCGGCGCGTCCGACCGGTCCCCTGTATTCGAAATGCAAGGTCCCAGGTCTTCGTGCCTCCTACTGCGACCCGGATCGCCAGCCCTTGCGCACGGGTGTCCGGAACTCGGTACGCCTCGCCCTCGCCCTTCAATTTATCGACGATTGGTCCAGTCAGCGGCCGAGCCGGCCGCGTCTTCCCCGAGCCACCTTTTTCGACCATTCCGGCCTCCCGAACCTGTTGCGCTAGAGCCCGCAGCAATCCTATCGCAACACCATCGCAACAAAAATAGCGGCTATTCCCGGATCGAAAAAGAATTATTAGAAATCTAAAATCCTCGTAATCAATTGATTTTTCGCCAATTTATCGATCGATGAGGAACGATCAGGAATCTACGCGCATCGTGCGGAAGCGATCTTGAAAGGCTGGATGCAGACCTTCCTGGTCCATATGCGTCAGCCGCTCCGCCTCTGGCGCGAGATCGGCACCCGGCGTTTCGCCGGATTCGTCCTGACCTCGCTCGGCTCTATCGTCGCTGCCGGGGTGTATCCGATCTATCTCGTGACCGCGCTCTTCCTGCTGTTCGATCCGGCGTTGCTCTGGCGGGGGAACAGCCCGCTCGTCGCCGGCATGATCATCATCAACCTCTTCAATTTCGTCGCGGCCTATTGCGTCTTCGCCCTGCTCGCCTCGATGACGTTCCATATGCGCCGCAGCCGTCGGCCCGCCGGCGCGCTGATCTTCCTGCCGGCCTATTGGCTTCTCTTGTCGCTCGCGTGCTACCGCGCCTTCTTCCAGCTTGTCGTCGCTCCGCATCACTGGGCCAAGACCCCGCATATCGGCCGCCGCAGCCGCGAGGCGAAGCGGCAATCCCGCCGGCCTGTACGCCCGGAGAGCCCGATCGAGGCGGCGCCGGAAACCCCGCCGCCAGGTTGAGGGAACCTTTCGGCCCGGAGCCGCGTTGTCGACCTAATGCGCCTTGAAGGGCCGATGAGGGAGGAAACGCCAATGACCTATGTCGATGGATTTGTGCTCGCCGTGCCGAAGGCCAATCTGGACGCATACCGGGAGCTCGCGCAGCTCGCCGGCACGGTCTGGAAGGAGCATGGCGCGCTCGCCTATGTCGAGGCGCTGGCGGATGACGTGCCTTACGGCGAGCTGACCTCGTTCCCGCGCGCCGTCCAGGCGAAGGAAGACGAGATCGTCGTCTTCTCCTGGGTCGTCTATGCCTCGCGCGCCGAACGCGACCGGATCAGCGCGCTGGTGATGAAGGACCCGCGCATGCAGGACACGATGGAAGACCCGCCCTTCGACGGCAAGCGGCTGATCTATGGCGGGTTCGAAGCGTTCGTGGAGCTGTAGGGCGGTTGGGCCGACTACTCGTCGAATAGATCGGCATGGGTTCCGGCTCGAACGAACACAATCACGCCGGGCTTGGTTCTGTAGTCGAATCTATAGGTGAGCAGGAAGTCGCCGCCGACATGGCATTCGCGATGGCCCTGCAAGGGATGATCCGCTCGTTCCCAGCGGTACGCCATCGGTGATCGCCTGACACTTCAGTGCTAGCATTAGCTCTAGCATTAGCTAAAGCACATCTGGCGCGCTGGGGATCGCAACGGTCCAGCCTCTTGGGGAGTCGCGGCTCTCACGAGTGGCCAGCATCGATCGACCGGACTTCACCGGCTGAGATGTTGACGAGAAATTCCAGCAGCTGGTCGTGATCGCGCCTCGCCATCGCGATCACCATCGACTGCTGCCCGACCATTATTGCGACCGGAACGACGAAAAGCGCCAGTCCTCCAAGAATTGAAACAGATCCGGAAAATAAAAATAATCCATTAATAGTTACGAAAATCGCTATAACAAAGAAAAGTATCAAAAATAAAATAGACATTACTACCGAATATTTCGCGTTCCAGCGAAGATCCGCTGTCACCGTCGTTCGTAGTGGTGCTGTTCCTGACTGGAGTTCGCCGACCAACCGGCCCGCTTGGGAAAAGCCGTTTCGGTACACCGCAAAGCGGCTGGCCCCAAGCCTGACACTCACACACGTGGAGGAGCCAAAGGGAAATAGTCCAAACGCAAAGGGCTTGGGCATTCCGGCTAACTTGGCGAAAAACGCATCAGCGGACATGCTTGAACTCAGTTCGTACCGGGTTCTCGGACCGATCATCATCCGGGGCAACCTCGTCCGTCCAAACATTGCCCGGCCCCCGTCCGCCCTCACTCCCCCACCAGCCGCCGGCCCGCCACGGCGTGCACGGCCTCGCCGATCATGAAGGCGTGGAACGCCCTTCCGTCGAACAGCGGCCGGAAGGCCTCGTCGAGGACGTTGAGGCCGCCGGCCAGGGCGCCGAAGGCCGGCATGACGAGGCGCCTCGCATCGGTGGCGAAGCAGCGGCGGCGGATCGAGCGGCCGCGGCCGACAATGCGAGCCGCCGGGTGGAGATGGCCGGCAATCTCGCCGAGGATCGCACCGGGCCGCGGCTCGTGGCGAAAGGTCAGCGGCCCAATCGAAAGCTCGCTCGTCGCCCAGCCGCCGACATGTTTCGGCGGATCCGGATCGTGATTGCCCGCGATCCATATCCATTCGGCCGCAGAGGTCAGCTCGGCGAGACGGTCGCGGTCGCCCTCATTCATGCGCCCGACCGCGCGGCCGTCATGAAAACTGTCGCCGAGCGCTATCACCCGCTCGGGGCTCAGCCGCGAAACGAGCGCCTCAAGCCGCGCAAGCGTCGCGATGGTGTCATAGGGCGGCAGCATCTGGCCGCGCGCGGCGAAGGCCGAGCCCTTCTCCAGATGCAGGTCCGCGACGATCAGCGTGCTTTCGGCGCTCCACCAGAGCGCGCCTTCGGCGAGCGGCACGAGCGGCGTGCCCGCCACCATGAGGTCGATGTGCTGGGGGATAGGCTTCGGCGCGACGTCTCGCATCAATGGGGCTGAAGGGGGCATGAACGCCGATTCTCGATTCGTTCTCCGTCAATCGTGACGGTTATCGGTTCGACAATCCAGCTTCAATTGCCAACCAGAAACATGCTCCTGCCATCACAGCCCAACAAGCTCCCGCGAGCCAGAAGAGCACCGGAGATCGGGAGCGGTCAAATGGCCCAAATGACGTGCCTGGCATAGCGCCACTTTTCAGCCCCCACAGGAGCATTCCTGCGCAAAACGCTGAAAAAACGCAGACAAAAGACCGTTGCTCACTCCTTCTCCTCGTCCCGGCGACATTGGCGGCCGCGGACTTTCCCTTTCAACGTGCTGAGGAGCGCTGGGGCGATCAGTAGCTGGCGTTTCGGTCTACCCATCGATACGGAAAACCGTCTCCGCCAGCCCCGGAACCTCGGAGCGATAGGCGAACAGCCCGCCCGCAAGGCGCTCCAGCGGTCCCGTGCCGCCCTGCGCCGTGGTGATGAACAGCGTCTTCAGATCCGCGCCGCCGAAGGTGCAGTTGGTGATGTTGCCGACCGGCATGTCGAGGACCGAGGCGATCTTGCCCTCGGGCGAGACGCGGACGATGCAGCCGCCGCCATAGCGGGTGTTCCAGAGATGGCCCTCGGCGTCGATCTGCGAGCCATCCGGCGATCCGCGTTCGAAGCCGGCGAAGAAGACGCGCTCCTTGGCAATTTCGCCCGACGCCGGGTCATAGTCATAGACCCAGATCTCATTCTTGAGCGTGTCGCCGGTATAGAAGCGCTTTCGCCCAAGATCCCAGCACATGGTGTTGGAAATGCCGATATGGCTTCGCAGAGTCCGGCTGCGCCCATCGCGGGTCACGCGGTAGAGCCCGCCCACCGGCCCGCCGGTGATGTCGATGCCGCTGCCGTCCGGTGCGACATTGTTGAACATCGAACCGACGATGAGCGCGCCGGAAGGATCCGGCCGGCCGTCATTCAGCCGCGCAGCGGGCGTATTCTTCTCCGGATGGGCGAAATCGGCGCGGGCGTCGTTGCCCGGCTGCCAGAGGATGACCTTGGAGCCGAGCGCCACGATCAGCGTGCCTGGCCGGTCGGTGAGGCCGAGCGTCGTCACCGGCTCGGCGAAGAACCAGTTGCGCACGCTCTTGGCCTCTGTGTCGTAGCGGTGCACCAGGAAGCGGTTGATATCGGTCCAATAGACCGCCCGCTCGCTCTCGCTCCACACCACGCCTTCGCCGCAACGATCGCCCGCCGGGACGAGACACACCGGTTCCGCCATCTTTTCCCCCCTGTTGGCCCGTATCCTGCTTCGTGTCGAACGGATGCGCGGCGATTCTAGCCGAAACTCGTCGCACAGGTTTTATTTCGATGTCCTAACTTTTCCCCTCAACATATGAAGCGGAATTGTCTACGACACGGATTGGCCGTCCTCGGCCTTGGGACCGCGCCCGCGGGAGAGAGGAAGCTTTATGACCAGCCGGATCATTGCCGTCGATCCATTCGATATCGTGGTTTTCGGAGCGACGGGCGATCTTGCCTATCGCAAGCTGTTGCCCGCCCTTTATCATCGCCACCGCGATGGCCAGATCCCGGATGTCTCGCGCATCATCGGCTGCTCGCGCCGGCCGCTGAGCGACGAGGCCTATCGCAAGGCGACGCTGGAGGCGCTCGAGAAATTCGTGCCGCAGCATGAGCGCGAGCCGGAACTCGTCGAGAGCTTTCTGAAGCGCGTCTTCTATGTGCCGGTCGATGCGACGGCCGAGAAGTCGGGCTGGAAGGATCTCGCCAAGGTGCTGAAAGAGGGCGAGGACCGCGTCCGCGCCTTCTATCTCGCCGTGTCGCCTGATCTCTTCGGCGTCCTGTGCGAGGGTATCGGCGCCCATGGCCTGGTCACGCCGCAGACGCGCGTCATCATCGAGAAGCCGATCGGGAAGAGCCTGGCATCGGCGACCGAATTGAACGACACGGTCGGCAAGGTTTTCAAGGAAAGCCAGATCTACCGCATCGATCACTATCTCGGTAAGGAGACGGTGCAGAACCTGATGGCGCTGCGCTTTGCCAATGCGCTGTTCGAGCCGCTCTGGAACGCCGCCCATATCGACCATGTGCAGATCACGGTCGCCGAGGCGCTCGGCGTCGAGAGCCGCGCCGGTTATTACGATACGGCCGGCGCGCTGCGCGACATGGTGCAGAACCATATCATGCAGCTGCTCTGCCTCGTCGCCATGGAGCCGCCGAGCCAGTTTGAAGCCGATGCGATGCGCGACGAGAAGCTCAAAGTCCTGCGTTCGCTGAAGCCGATCCGCGAAGGTGCGACCGATCTCGTCACCGTGCGCGGACAGTATCGCGCCGGCGCCTCCGCCGGGGGCCCGGTGCCGGGTTATCTGGAAGAGCTGGGCCGCAGCGATTCGTCGACCGAAACATTCGTCGCGGTTAAGGCAGAGATCGAGAACTGGCGCTGGGCCGGCGTGCCCTTCTATATCCGCACCGGCAAACGACTGCCCTCGCGTATCTCCGAGATCGTTGTCTCGTTCAAGACGATCCCGCATTCCATCTTCGGCGAGGCGGCCGGCCAGCTCGCCTCGAATCAGCTCGTCATGCGCCTGCAGCCGGACGAGGGCGTGCGCCTCTGGCTCATGATCAAGGATCCGGGTCCGGGCGGTATGCGCCTTCGCCATGTCCCGCTCGACATGAGCTTCGCGCAGACCTTCAAGATCCGCAGCCCGGAGGCCTATGAGCGGCTGATCATGGACGTGATCCGCGGCAACGCGACCTTGTTCATGCGCCGCGACGAGGTCGAGGCGGCCTGGAAGTGGATCGATCCGATCCTCGAGGGCTGGTCCGTTTCGCGCGAAGGGCCGAAGCCCTATACCGCCGGCACCTGGGGGCCTTCCGCCTCGATCGCCCTGATCGAGCGCGACGGACGCACGTGGCACGAAGAGATCGTTTGAGCCGGCTGCCACTCCGGTTTCGGCCGGCGGCGGCGGATCGATCGATCGCAGCGATCAGGAGACACCACGATGACCATCCATCCCAAGATCGCCGAGGTCACCGAGCGGATACGCGAGCGCAGCCGCGACTCGCGTACGCTCTATCTGCGCCGGCTCGACGCGGCGAAGAAGGCGGGCGTGCGCCGCGCCGGCCTTGCCTGCGGCAACCTCGCCCATGGCTTCGCCGCCTGCGGGGTCGATGACAAGGCGTCCCTGAAGGGCGATGTGGTGCCGAATATCGGCATCATCACCGCCTATAATGACATGCTGTCGGCGCATCAGCCCTATGAGACCTATCCGGAGATCATCCGTCAGGCGGCGCGTGAGGCCGGCGGCGTGGCGCAGGTAGCTGGTGGCGTCCCGGCCATGTGCGACGGCGTCACCCAGGGCCAGACCGGCATGGAGCTGTCGCTGTTCTCCCGCGACGCCATCGCCATGGCAGCGGCGATCGGCCTGTCGCACAACATGTTCGACGCGGCGATGTTTCTCGGCATCTGCGACAAGATCGTGCCGGGGCTAATGATCGCGGCCTTGTCCTTTGGCCATATCCCGACGGTGTTCGTGCCGGCCGGGCCGATGACGACCGGCCTGCCGAATGGCGAGAAGGCGCGCATCCGCCAGCTCTATGCCGAGGGCAAGGTCGGCCGCGCCGAACTGCTGGAGGCCGAGAGCGCCTCCTATCACGGGCCGGGCACCTGCACCTTCTACGGCACGGCCAACACCAACCAGATGATGATGGAGATCATGGGCCTACACCTGCCCGGCTCGTCCTTCGTCAACCCCAACACGCCGCTGCGCGAGGCTCTGACCAAGGCGGCGGCGAAGCGGGCACTCGCCATCACTGCGCTCGGCAACGAGTTCACGCCGATCGGCGAGATCGTCGACGAGAAGGTGATCGTCAATGGCGTCGTAGGGCTGAACGCCACCGGCGGCTCAACCAACCACACCATGCATATGGTCGCGATCGCCAAGGCGGCCGGCATCCAGCTCACCTGGGACGATTTCTCGGACATCTCGGACGCGGTGCCGCTGCTGGCCCGCGTCTATCCGAACGGCCTTGCCGACGTAAATCATTTCCATGCCGCCGGCGGCATGAGCTTCCTGATCCGCGAGCTTCTGGAAGCCGGCTATCTGCACGAGGACGTCAAGACGGTCTGGGGCCATGGCCTTGCCGCCTATACGAGCGAGCCGAAGCTCTCCGAGGGTGGGGCGGTCGTCTGGACCGAGGGCGCGCGCGAGAGCCTTGATGAGAAGGTGCTCGCGCCGGTGACTAAGGCCTTCCAACCGAGCGGCGGCCTCAAGCTGCTCCATGGCAATCTCGGCAGGGCTGTCATCAAGATCTCGGCGGTGAAGCCGGATCGCCATGTCATCGAAGCACCGGCCAAGGTGTTCGACACGCAGGACGGTTTGCTCGCCGCCTTCAAGGCCGGCGAACTCACCGGCGATTTCATCGCCGTGATCCGCTTCCAGGGCCCGAAAGCCAATGGCATGCCGGAACTGCACAAGCTGACGCCGACGCTCGGCATCCTTCAGGACCGCGGCCAGCGCGTCGCGCTGCTCACCGATGGCCGCATGTCGGGCGCGTCGGGCAAGGTGCCGGCGGCGATCCATGTCACGCCCGAGGCGGTGGCCGGCGGCCCGATCGCCCGGATACACAATGGCGATATCCTCCGCCTCGACGCGGTCACCGGCGAGCTGGACGTTCTGGTCGACCCGGCGGAGTTCGCGGCACGCCGCCCGGCGACACCCGATCTCGCCGAGAACGAGCATGGCATGGGCCGCGAATTGTTCGCGATGTTCCGCGCCCATGCCGAGGCGGCGGAGCTTGGAGCCGGCGTGTTCTGAGGCCAGGGCGGCAACGGGTACGGCGTTCCGAATACACGACTGATATTGTCGTGTATTGCCTTGGGAATCGTCGGCGCGTGAATTTGGAAAGCGGCTCAGATCGGGGCGCAAAGCGAGGCGGGCCGTGCCATGCCGCCGCTTGCGAGCTTTGCCGGGCCGGGGCGGTACTTTCCGTGTGCGCAGTATTATTTTCCAATCCACTCCCTTAGATTGGAACGGCCTTCGTCGTCTTCCGGCCCTGCTTTCTTTAGATAGCTTCCAAGCGTTCCAGGTTCCCGCCGCGATCGGAGATGTCGATGGCTTCTGCCCATCGAAGGCTGTCGACCTTTCCCGCCTTCCACAAGGTGGAAGGACGCCGGGTCGTGATTGCCGGCGGCGGCGAGGCAGCGGCGGCGAAGCTGCGGCTCCTTGGCGAGACCAGCGCCGTCTGCTTCCTGTTCGCGCCGGAACTTGACGCCGAGGCGGCGGCCGAGATCGCCGCCAGCGGCGCCGTCCATGTGGCGCGCTGGCCCGAAGCCGGCGATCTTCAAGACGCCGCGCTGTTCTTCGCCGCGAGCGGCGAGGTCGAGATCGACCGCGCGCTGGCGGGCCTTGCCCGCACGGCCGGCGTTCCCGTCAATGTCGTCGACCGGCCGGATCTTTGCGATTTCTACGTCCCGGCGATCGTCAACCGCGCGCCGCTTTCCGTCGCGATCGCCACGGAGGGCACCGCCCCGGTGCTGGCGCGCCATGTGCGGGCGCGGATCGATGCCATGCTGGCCCCCGCGCTCGGCGATCTGGCGGCGCTGGCTGAAACGCTGCGCGAGCGCGTCGCGGCGCAGATACCTGCCAGCGACGCGCGCCGCCGCTTCTGGGCGCATTTCTTCTCCGGCCCGACGGCCGCCAAGGTGCTGGCCGGCCGGATCGCGGAAGGCCGCGCCGAGGCTTCCGCCGATCTTCACGAGGCGGCGGACAACGTGCTCGCCGGTCATGTCAGTCTCGTCGGTGCCGGTCCGGGCGCCGAGGATCTTCTGACGCTGCGGGCCCAGCGCCTGCTGCAGGAGGCCGACGTCATCGTCTATGACAAGCTCGTGCCGGAGGCCGTGGTCGCCATGGGCCGGCGCGACGCCCTTCGCATCTATGTCGGCAAGTCCAAGGGGGTTCACGCCGCGAGCCAGGACGAGATCAACGATATCCTGATCCGCGAGGCCCGTGACGGCCGCCGCGTCGTGCGCCTGAAGTCGGGTGATCCGCTGATCTTCGGCCGTGCCGGCGAGGAAATGGCGGCGCTGCGGGCTGCCGGCGTTTCGTTCGACATCGTCCCCGGCATCACCGCCGCGATCGCCGCCGCCGCCGATTTCGAGATCCCGCTGACGCTCCGCGATGTCGCCTCGACCTTCGTCGTCGCCACCGGCCACGACATGCGCGGCGACACGCTGCCGGAATGGGCCGGGCTCATGCTTTCCGGCGCCACCGTCGCCGTCTATATGGGCCGCAGCGTCGCGGCCAAGGTCGCGGCGAAGCTGCTCGATGCCGGCATCGCGCCCTCGACCCCGGTTGCCGTCGTCGAGAATGCCTCGCGCGAGGATCGCAAGGCCTATGCCGGCCGGCTGGACGAACTGGCCGCGCTCGCCGGCAAGCCCGAACTGGACGGCCCGGTGGTCATCATTGTCGGCCGCGTGATCGCGGAAAGCGCGCTGGGCGTATCGCCGCTGCCGCTCGCGGCCATGGCGGCGTGAGGGAGCGGCATGAGCCAGAAGATCATCACGGCCAATGATTTGCGCGGCGGCCTTGTCGTCTTCCTGACACCTTCCGGCGGCTGGTCGATCGAACTGGCGCATTCGCGGATCATCGGCACGGGCGAATTGGACGAGGCGCTGGCCTATGCCAAGGCGCAGAGCGACGCGCAGATCGTCGTCGAACCCTATGAGATCGACGTCGAGCTTGCCGAAGGGATTCCGGTACCGCTGCGACTTCGCGAGCGGATCCGCGCCGCCAAGGGTCCGACTGTCGCCTATGGCGAGGCGGAACTGGCCGAGCGCGCTGCCAACCAAGCGAGTTGAGTGATGTATCGCTACGACGAGTTCGACCATGAGTTCGTGCAGGCCCGCGTCGCGCAGTTCCGCGACCAGGTCGAGCGCCGCGTTTCCGGCGAATTGACCGAGGACCAGTTCAAGCCGCTGCGCCTGCAGAACGGCGTCTATCTGCAGCTCCATGCCTATATGCTGCGCATTGCCGTGCCCTATGGCACGCTGAATGGCCGGCAGATGCGCAAGCTGGCGCATATCGCGCGCCGCTACGATCGTGGCTATGGTCATTTCACAACGCGGCAGAATTTGCAGTTCAACTGGCCGAAGCTCTCGGACATCCCCGATATCCTGGCCGAACTGGCCGAGGTCGAGATGCACGCGATCCAGACCTCGGGCAATTGCATCCGCAACGTCACGGCGGATCATTTCGCCGGCGCCGCCGCCGACGAGGTCGCCGATCCGCGGCCCTATGCCGAGATCTTGCGGCAATGGTCCTCGCTGCACCCCGAATTCCTGTTCCTGCCGAGGAAGTTCAAGGTCGCCGTCACCGGCGCCGAGCGCGACCGCGCCGCGATCCAGGTCCATGACATCGGCCTGCAGCTGAAGCGCGACGAGGCCGGCCGCATCGGCTTCGCCGTCTATATTGGTGGCGGCCAGGGCCGCACGCCGATGATCGCCAAGAAGATCCGCGACTTCCTGCCGGAAGAGGATCTTCTTTCCTACAGCGAGGCGATCCTTCGCGTTTATAATCTGAACGGCAGGCGCGATAACAAGTACAAGGCACGTATCAAGATCCTCGTCCACGAAACCGGCGCGGATGAGATCGGGCGCCAGGTCGAGGAAGAGTGGGAGCGCATCCGCCATGGCGCGCTCAAGCTGCCCGCCGACGAGGTCGAGCGCATCCGCGCCTATTTCGCGGCCCCCGATGCTCTGCGCCCGCTACCGCCGAGCGCGGACCTCGCGAAAGCGCGCCGCGCCGATCCCGAATTCGACGCCTTCGTCACCCGCAACACCTTCCCGCATCGTGTGCCTGGCCATGTGTCCGTGACCATATCGCTGAAGGCGATCGGCGGCACGCCGGGCGACGCGACCGCCGACCAGATGGACGCCGTTGCCGACATCGCCGAGCGTTTCGCCCATGACGAGATCCGCGTCAGCCATGAGCAGAACCTGATCCTGCCGCATGTGGCGGAGACAGATCTTCGCGCCATTTACGATGCGCTTGTCGCCGCCGATCTCGCCGTCGCCAATGCCGGGCTCGTCACCGACATCATCGCCTGTCCGGGCCTCGATTACTGCGCGCTCGCCAATGCCCGCTCGATCCCGCTCGCCCAGCGCATCTCGCAGCGTTTCGGCGATACCGCCCGCCAGCGCGAAATCGGCGAATTGAAGATCAAGATCTCCGGCTGCATCAATGCCTGCGGCCATCACCATGTCGGCCATATCGGCATTCTGGGCGTCGAGAAGAAGGGCGAGGAATTTTACCAGATCTCGCTCGGCGGCTCGGGCGCGGAGGATGCCGCGATCGGCCACATCATCGGCCATGGCTTCTCGACGGAGACGATCGTCGACGCGGTCGAGACCTTGGTGAACACCTATCTCGCCAGCCGCACTTCGCCCGACGAGTCCTTCCTCGCCGCCTATCGCCGCCTCGGCCAGGCGCCGTTCAAGGAGGCGCTCTATGGCACGGCTTGATCTCGGCTTTCCGGGCGCCGCGGTCGATATTCCGCCTTTCGATCATGAAAACGCCGGTCTCGACGAAGCGGCGACCCTCAATGCGCGCTTCAGCAACCTCTCCTCGCGCGAGATCGTCGAGCGCGCCCTGTTCGACCTGTTTCCGGGCCGGATCGCGCTGGTCTCGTCCTTCGGCGCCGAATCGGCTGTGCTGCTGCATGTCGTCGCCTCGGTCGACCGCACCGTGCCCGTCGTCTTCATCGACACGCAGCGGCTGTTCCCCGAGACGCTCGCCTATCGCGATACGCTGATCGATCGGTTGGGCCTCACCAATGTGCGCACCGTCGCGCCCGACCCGGCGGCGCTCGCCGAGAAGGACCGATACAAGGCGCTCTGGATGACCGATGCGGACCAATGCTGCCACATCCGCAAGACCGAGCCGCTGACGCGCGCGCTTGCCGGCTTCGACGCCTGGTTTACGGGCCGCAAGCGCTTCCAGGCGGCGACGCGGGCCGAGATCCAGTTCTTCGAGCTCGACGGCGCCCGGATCAAGGTCAATCCGCTGGTTTCCTGGTCGTCGGCCGAACTCAAATCCTATCTGGCCGAGCAGGACCTTCCGAGGCATCCTCTGGTGGCGCAAGGCTACCCCTCGATCGGCTGCCAGCCCTGCACCTCCAAGGTGAAACCGGGCGAGGACGAGCGCGCCGGCCGCTGGCGTGGCCTCGACAAGACGGAATGTGGTATCCACCTTGGCGAGAGCGACGGAAGCGGCATCTGAAATGGCACTCTTCAAGAACGGAACCTTCGTCGAGGACGGTTTTCGCCATGTCGGCGACGACGCGGAAATCTTGAATGGCGAGGCGGTGATCGTGTCGCTGGCGCGATTCCGGGACGAGCGCGAGGCGCTGCTCGCCCGCTCCACTCCGTTCGGTGTTCGCATCGATCCGGGTACGGATTGGCCTTCCATCGTGCAGGACCTGCCGCGGATCGCGGTCATCGCCGCCTCGCTGCCGAAATTCGCCGATGGCCGCGCCTTCTCGGTCGGCCGTCTCCTGCGCGAGCGGGATGGTTTCGCTGGCGAGCTTCGGGCGATCGGCGATTTCTTCCTCGACCAGATTCCGCTTCTGAAGCGCGTCGGCTTCGACGCCTTCGAGACGGAAAATCCGCTGGTCATCAAGGGCCTCGCCGAAGGCCGCTGGCCCGAGGTTCCCGAATATCTGCAGCCGGCTTTCGAGCCCAACGAGGTTCCGGCGGGCACGCGGCCCTGGGCGCGCCGTCCGGCCGCGCGGGCGGCGGAATAGCGGGAAGAACCCAATGAAGATCTTCGTCACCGATCATGACGGCGTCGAGCATGAACTCGAGGCTCTCGAAGGCTGGCGGGTCATGGAAGTGATCCGCGACTGGGATATCGGCATCAAGGCCGAATGTGGCGGCGCGCTCGCCTGCGCCACCTGCCATGTCTATGTCGATCCGGAATGGTATGACCGCCTCATCCCCGTCAGCGACGAGGAGGAAGAGCGCCTCGACGACGCCATGCTGGTCAAGTCGAACTCGCGCCTCTCCTGCCAGATCCTGATGTCCGACGATCTCGACGGCCTGCGCGTAAGCCTGGCTCCGGGCAGCGAACCGGACGGGTATCAGAAGAAGGTGGCGTAGGGCCGCTCAAAGCCCGTCCCCCGCCTCGCCCATCGCCTCGCGAACCAGATCGTCCGCATTCTCCCGCAATATGTCCTCATTGGCCTGGCCGGCCACCGGTTCCTTGCCGATGTCCAGCATGACCGGCACGGCGAGCGGCGAGATGCGCTCCAGCGGCTTCCACAATATGTGGCCCTCGACCCGGGCCAGCATGTTGGAGAGTCGGCCGATATCGAGGAGGCCGGTCGCCGCGTCGGCCCAGGTGGCGCGCATCAGGATATGATCCGGCTCGTGCTGGCGCAGCACGTCGTAGATCAAATCCGTCGAGATCGTCACCTGCCGTCCGCTCTTCTCCTTGCCGGGATGGCGGCGCTCGATCAGGCCGGAGATGAGCGCGCAGGAGCGGAACGTGCGCTTCAATAGGTGGCTTTCGGCGAGCCAGGCGTCGAGATCGTCGCCCAGCATGTCGGCGTCGAAGAGTTCGCCGACAGACGGCTTCTCAAGACGAAAGGCGCGGCCCATGTCGCCAAGTCCCCACACGGCCAAGGCATAATCCGAGGCGACGAAGCCCATCGGCCGCAGCTTCGCTCGTTCGAGACGGCGCGTCAGCAGCATGCCGAGCGTCTGGTGGGCAAGGCGACCCTCGAACGGATAGGCGACCATGTAGAAGCGCCCGCCGCGCGGGAACGTCTCGACCAGAAGTTCGTCGCGGCCGGGAAGGACGGACGCCTCTTTCTGAATGCGCAGCCAGTCGGAAACCTGGTCGGGTAGGCGACTCCATGCGCTTTCGTCGGCCAGAAGGCCGCGTACGCCGTCGGCGAGATAGGTCGAGAGCGGAAACTTGCCGCCATTATAGGCCGGCACTTTCGGCGTCTCGCCCTCGGCCCGGGAGACGACGACATTATTGTCGCGAATGCCCTCCAGCTTCACGATCAGCCCGGCGAAGAGAAACGTGTCGCCCGGCGCCAATTGCTCGGCGAAATATTCCTCGACCTCGCCCAGCACTCGCCCGCCCATGCCGATCGGACCGCCGCTGCGTCGCGAGGCGAGGCGGACCTTCAGCAGCGGCGCCTCGACGATCGTGCCGACGTTCAACCGATATTGCTGTGCCACCTGCGGATGCGTGATGCGGAAGAGTCCGTCCTTGCCACGCCTTATCTTGGCGAAGCGATCATAGGTCTTGAGCGCATAGCCGCCGGTGGCGACGAAATCGACGATCCGGTCGAAGGTCTCGCGGTCGAGGCTCGCATAAGGCGCGGCGGAGCGGATTTCGTCAAAAAGTGTTTCGTCGGCAAAGGGTGCAGCGCAGGCCATGCCGAGGACATGCTGCGCCAGCACGTCGAGCGCGCCGGTTCGAAGGCGCGGCGTATCCTGCGCGCCGGTGAGACTCGCTTCGAGCGCCACGGTGCATTCCATCACCTCGAAGCGGTTCGCCGGCACCAGCAACGCCCGCGAGGGCTCGTCCATGCGGTGATTGGCGCGGCCGATACGTTGCGCGAGGCGGCTCGCACCCTTCGGCGCGCCGACATTGACGACGAGATCGACATCGCCCCAGTCGATGCCGAGATCGAGCGTCGAGGTGCACACCACGCATCGAAGGCTCGACGTCGCCATCGCCGCCTCGACGCGTCGCCGCTGGCCGACATCGAGCGAGCCATGGTGCAGGGCGATCGGCAGGCCATCCTCGTTGACGCGCCAGAGTTCCTGAAAGATGCGCTCGGCCTGGCTACGCGTATTGACGAAGACCAGCACCATGCGGCTCGCCTTTATCGCCGCATAGATCGCGTCCATCGCATGCACGGCGGAATGGCCGGCCCAGGGAATGCGCGTCTCGGTATCGAGGATCGTAACATCGGGCTTCGCGCCGCCGGCGACGGTGACGAGATCGGCATGGTTAGCCGGCTGATCAACAGCCTGCGGCATCAGCCAGCGCCGGAGATCATCCGGCTCCGCCACGGTCGCCGAGAGGCCGACGGCGCGCAGCTCCGGCCGGATCTGCCGCAGCCGTGCGAGGCCGAGCGCCAGCAGGTCGCCGCGCTTCGCCGTCACCAGCGAATGCAATTCGTCGAAGATGACGGTCTGGAGATCGGCGAAGAAGCGTCCGGAATCGGAGCCGGAAAGAAGCAGGGCGAGTTGCTCCGGCGTGGTGAGCAGAATGTCGGGCGGCTTCAACTTCTGCCGCTGGCGCTTATGCGCCGGCGTATCGCCAGTCCGCGTCTCGATCGAAATATCGAGCCCGATGCCGGCGACGGGCGCCTCGAGATTGCGGGCAATGTCGACGGCGAGCGCCTTGAGTGGCGAGATATAGAGCGTATGCGGCCCGCGCCCCTTCGGTCCCGCCGGTGGCAGGGCGGCGATCTCGGCAAGGCTCGGCAGGAAGCCGGCCAGCGTCTTGCCGGCGCCGGTGGGCGCGATCAGCAAGGCCGAACGCTTTTCGCGCGCCTTCTCCAGCAACGCCAATTGATGCGCGCGCGGCGTCCAGCCGCGCGCAGCGAACCAGTCGCGGAAGGATTTCGGCAGGAGGTCGGAGGGCTGGGTCACCGGCAACAGGTAGGATCGAACAGGGCGCCTGTCGAGGCGGCAAGCAAGAGCCTCACCCCAGCCTCTCCCGCTCGCGGGAGAGGGACCCTTTCTTCCCTTGGCGCATTGGGGTCACTATGTGCCCCACCATGCTCCGACCCGAACAACTCCTCGCCCCCGGACCGGATGGGCTCTGTTGCCCGCTCGGCGGCTTCCACATCGATCCAGTTCGCCCGGTGGCCAAGGCGCTGATTACCCATGGCCATGCCGACCATGCCCGCTCCGGTCATGGCGAGGTTCTGGCGACCGCCGAGACCTTGCGCATCATGGCGACCCGCTATGGCGAGACTTTCGCCAAAGGCAGCCAGGTGGCGAAAATGGGCGAAGCGATGCGGATCGGCGACGTCACGGTCAGCTTCCATCCGGCGGGCCATGTCCTTGGCTCGGCCCAGATCGCGGTCGAGGCAAAAGGGTGTCGCATCGTCGTCTCGGGCGACTATAAGCGCCGGCGCGATCCGACCTGCCTGCCCTTCGAGCCTGTTGCCTGCGACGTCTTCATTACCGAGGCGACCTTCGGCCTGCCGGTGTTCCGCCATCCGGATGACAGCGTGGAGATCCACAAGCTGTTGAAATCGATGCGGGAATTTCCTGAGCGCGCCCATCTCGTCGGCGCCTATGCGCTCGGTAAGGCCCAGCGGATCATTGGCCGGCTGCGCGAGGAAGGCTATGACGCGCCGATCTATATCCATGGCGCCCTGGAGAAGCTTTGCCGTCTCTATGAGGAGGAAGGCATTGCGCTTGGCGAACTGCGGCCGGCGACGCTCGAAACCGGCCGCAAGACGGACTTTGCCGGCGCCCTCGTCATCTGCCCGCCCTCCGCCTTCGCCGATCGCTGGGCCCGCCGCTTCCCCGATCCGGTCGCTTGCTTCGCCTCGGGCTGGATGACGATCCGACAGCGCGCCAAGCAGCGCGGGGTGGAATTGCCGCTGATCATCTCGGACCATTGCGATTGGGACGAACTGATCGAGACGATCGAAGAAATCGCGCCGGCCGAGGTCTGGGTCACCCATGGCCGCGAGGAGGCATTGGTGCGCTGGTGCGAGCTGGCCGGCATTCGCGCCAAGCCGCTGCATATGGTCGGCTATGAAGATGAGGGCGATTGATGCAGGCCTTCGCCGCTCTCCTCGACCGCCTGATCCTGACGCCGTCGCGCAACGCCAAACTGCGCCTGCTCGCCGATTATTTCCGCGCAACGCCCGACCCGGATCGCGGCTGGGCGCTTGCCGCATTGACCGGCGAACTCGACGTCCCCTCGGTCAAGCCCGCCATGCTGCGGGCGATGGCGAGCGACCGCATGGATGCCGTGCTCTTCGCCTACTCCTATGATTATGTTGGTGATTTGGCTGAGACCATCGCGCTGGTATGGGAGCCCTCGGCCGAGGCGGCAGCGGCCGCGGCCGATCGTCAAGGGAAACCCTCGCTTGCCGCGATCGTCGAGTCTTTGCTCGCTTCCTCCCGTTCGGAAGGTCCGAAACGGTTGGCCGCCTTCCTCGATGACCTTGACCCCTCAGGCCGCTGGGCGCTGCTCAAACTCGTCACCGGCGGATTGCGTATCGGCATATCGGCGCGGCTCGCCAAACAGGCATTGGCGGATATAGGCGCCAGGGAAGTCAACGAGCTAGAAGAACTATGGCACGGCTTGAAGCCGCCCTATGCCGAACTCTTCGCCTGGCTCGAAGGTCGAGCGGAAAAGCCGGTCTCGTCGGCGCGGGCGCCGTTTCGCCCGGTCATGCTCTCGCAACCGCTGGAGGAGGCCGACCGGCCACGGATCGTGCCGGAGGCCTATGCGGCCGAGTGGAAATGGGACGGTATCCGCGTCCAGGCCGTGTCCGACCACGGCGTTCGCCGGCTCTATACGCGGACCGGCGATGATATCGGCGACGCCTTTCCCGATGTGCTGGAAGGCCTCGACATCGAAGGGACGATCGACGGAGAGCTTCTGGTCGGGCGGGCCAAGGATAACCAGATCGAGGCAGGCACCTTCTCTGAATTGCAGCAGCGCCTCAACCGCAAGAGCGTCAGCGGCAAGCTCATCATCAGCCATCCGGCCTTCATCCGCGCCTATGATTGCCTTGTCGATGGCGAACAGGATGTGCGGGCCTTGTCATTTCGCGAGCGCCGCCAAAGACTTGAGACCATCGTCGCGGGCTCGCTGGCGAAACGCATCGATCTCTCGCCGATCCTCCCTTTTGCCGATTTCGATGATCTTCTGGCGAAGCGCGTCGCGCCGCCTGCACCGATCATCGAAGGAGTGATGCTGAAGCGCTGGGATTCGGTCTATGAGCCCGGCCGGCCCAAGGGGCCTTGGTTCAAGTGGAAGCGCGATCCCTATGTGATCGATGCGGTGCTGATGTATGCCCAGCGCGGACATGGCAAGCGGTCGTCCTTCTATTCGGACTATACATTTGGCGTCTGGCGGGCTGGTGAGGCGGGCGACGAACTGGTGCCGGTCGGCAAGGCCTATTTCGGCTTCACCGACGACGAACTGGCGGAAATCGACCGTTTCGTCCGCCGCCATACCATCAATCGCTTCGGTCCGGTGCGCGAAGTCGAGCATCGGGCCGATCTCGGGCTGGTCTTCGAGGTGGCCTTCGAGGGGCTGAACCGGTCGGCGCGCCATCGCTCTGGCGTGGCGATGCGCTTTCCCCGCATCTCGCGCCTGCGCTGGGACAAGCCGCCGGCCGAAGCCGACCGGATCGAGACGCTGGAAGCGATGATCGCAGACGAAGGCCCGTGACTCCTCTCGTTTCGCGGCGGTAGTCCGCCCCTATATGATGGCGGTCGCGATTCGGATGTGAGGAAGAAAACGATGAACGGAATTCAGCGCTTCATGGGCGGCTCGCCGGGCCAGGTGCTGCTGCGCCTCATCGTCGTATCGTTCATCGTCGGCATCGTCCTCTCTGCCCTCGGTCTTACGCCCTGGGAAATCGTCGACAAGGCACGCCAGCTCTTCTTTCGCATCTGGAACATGGGCTTCGGCGCGATCGAATGGATTTGGACGTATTTCCTGCTAGGAGCGGTCGTCGTCATTCCGGTCTGGATCATCCTGCGTCTCCTCAACATGAACCGCAGCTAGGCAAGCTTAAGCCGCCGCGCCGGATCGAACGGCTGGAAGGTGACTTCAGTCGCGCCGGAAGACTACGCCGGCGAGCCAGCCCGTCAGCAGCGCAAGCGCGACGCAGATCATGCCGTAGAGAAAGCCGCTGTGGCGCGCGAGATCGAAGGTGACCTGTTCGAATCCAGCTTTCGAGATAACCACCTCGAGATTCTCAGTAGCGAGCAGTGCGCTGTCACTGAAGAGATAGGCCGAGACGTGATACTGGCCGACCGGCACATTGGCGGGGATCGCCAGACTGGCCTGAAACACGGTCGTCCCCGGAAAGGTCACGCCGTAGGGCTGCTCCAGAAACAGGCCGGCCTGCTGCTTCAGGCGGGTCAGCGCACCTCGGAACGATCCGTCCGCGTCCGGGCCGCCCAGTGTCTCAAGACTGAGATTGTCGGCGCCGATCTGGTAGCGCTTCAGGATGGCCGGCGTTGAGATCTGATCGAGCGGGCGCGACGCGCTGACCAGATAGAACGATGGCAGGTCGACGAAGGTTCGCGACGCGCCATTGAGCCAGATACCGAAGAAGCTGTCCTTTCGCCGTGTCACCAGCGTCTCGTTCGGCCCGCGCATCACCACCACGACGTCATAGGCCGCACCGCGCGACACGGTCTCGGCATCGCGCTCGATGGCGCCGAAGGCCGTCAGGCCCGTGCCGCTGAAATCGGACTGAATGCGGATTCGGTTGGCCGAAAGCGTGAAGATCAGGTCTTCGGCGGCGGCAGGCTCTGCGGGCAGCAGGACCGCGAGGAAAAGCGCGAGGCAGGCGAGACCGTGCCAGGCGCGTACGCCCGTCATCGCGCGTCGCCCGCCAGCGTCGCCAGCGAAAACAGCTCGGCAGGCTCGATCAGGAGATTGACGAGAAAGCGGATTCCGACGGCGAGGACCAGAAGCGCCAGCAGCGCGCGCAACTGGTCGCCACGGATCTGCGCGCCGACCCTGGCGCCGAACTGCGCGCCGATGACGCCGCCGACCATCAGGATCAGCGCCAATATACCGTCGACGGTGTGGTTCGTGCCGGATTGCAAGATCGTCGCCACCGCCATGGTCCCGATCATCTGGATCAGCGAGGTGCCGACGACGATGCTGGTCGGCACGCGCAGCAGATAGATCAGCGCCGGCACGAGGATGAAACCGCCACCAATGCCGAGCAGGGCGCCGAGCATGCCGATGCCGACGCCGATGGCGAGAATCGGGATGACGCTGACATAGAGCTTCGAGCGCTTGAAGCGCATCTTGAACGGCAGCCCATGCGCCCAATTATGCTGCCCCGGCCGTCGCAGCGGCGCCGGGCGCCCGCGGCGGGCGTTGATGATGGCGCGGACGGATTCGACCAGCATCAGGCTGCCGACGAGGCCGAGAAAGGTGACGTAGCCAAAGGAGATCAGCAGATCGAGCTGGCCGAGGCGGCGCAGCAGGCTGAAGATCGCAACGCCGATCGACGAGCCGATGATGCCCGCAACCACCAGCACGCCGGCGAGCTTGAAATCGATCAGTTGCCGCCGCCAATAGCTGATCGCCGCCGAGGAGGAGGAGGCGACGACCTGGGCCGTCGTGCTCGCCACGGCCACGGCCGGCGGAATTCCGGAGAAGATCAGCAGCGGCGTCAGCAGGAAGCCGCCGCCGACGCCGAAGAGGCCCGATAGAAAGCCGACGGCGCCCCCCATGCCGAAGATCAGGAACATGTTCACCGGCAGTTCGGCGATGGGGAGGTAGATCTGCACGGTTGAACCGCTGCGGTTTGAGGCCTCTGGAGCGTCCTCGATCGAGAGGAAAGCCGCCTCGCGCCCGGAAGAACGCGAGGAAACAAGGTGGTGCGGCCGCTCCGCCAAGCGGCGAAGTGGCGATGTCTCAGGTGGCCGAGCCGGCCTTGCTCGTCGCCCGGTCGGTCATGGACGTTGCCGCCGGTGCGGCGAACCAGGCTGGATCGGGTGCCGGCTCGTTGTTGGCGACGGGGTCGACCGGCGTCGGCTGGAAGCCCTGCACGGCGATCCGCGCCGTGGCCAGGTCGCCCGGCTTCATCGCCTTCGCGACCTCGTCGCGCCGCTGGCCGGAATCGGTGTCGCCCTGCAGCGCCGCGAGGGCGAACCATTTGTAGGACTGGACCATATTGACCGGCACGCCGAGGCCGCGCGCATAGAGAACGCCGAGATTGTACTGGCTGTCGGCGACGCCATAAGCAGCCGCGACCTCGAACAGCGAGGCGGCACGCTTGTAGTCCGGCTGGCCATTGGCGCCCTCGCTGATCAGGACGGCGAGGTTGTGCGTGGCGCGTGCATTGCCCTGCAGGCTGGCCTTCTCATACCAGCGTTGCGCTAGGGCGACGTCGAGCTTCACGCCGTCGCCGCGCTCATAGAGGCTGCCGACACGATATTGGGCGAGCGCGAAGCCGGCTTTGGCCGAGCGCTCATACCATTCAGCGGCGAGCTTGATGTCCGGCTTGCCGATGGCGGGTTCGGCGAGGTGCCGGGCCATCACGAAGGCGGCGATCGGGTCGCCCTTGGTTGCAGCGGCCTGAACGAGCGCATAGTCCAGTGAGGAGGCCGTCGATTTCTCGATCTCGGGCGTCGGCGGGACGGCGGCGGCGCTCAGATAGCCTGAGAACGGATCCTGCGAGAAGGCGATCGCTTCGCTGTTCGGCTTCGGGGCGACCATGGGCGAGGCGGCGACAATTGCCGGCTTTGGCGCCACGGGAGCGGGTGCCGGATTGGCGGCGGCATTGCGCACCGGCTTCGCCACCGAGCCGGTCGCGGTCGGGTCCAGATCGCTCGTGCGATCGATCGCGACGGCCGGTGCAAGGGCTTCGACAATCCGGTCCTGCAGGGGAGGACCGAGCTTGGCGGCGCCAATCGCCAGAACGACAGCGGCGATGGCGAGCACGAGCGGGCGGCGGCGGGAGCGCAGCGCTTGGCCGATCCGGGCGAACGGCCCCGGCTT
This sequence comes from Kaistia algarum, assembly GCF_026343945.1. Taxonomy (NCBI): domain Bacteria; kingdom Pseudomonadati; phylum Pseudomonadota; class Alphaproteobacteria; order Hyphomicrobiales; family Kaistiaceae; genus Kaistia; species Kaistia algarum. The sequence goes on along the minus strand of NZ_JAPKNJ010000001.1, from coordinate 1,539,576 downwards.
CTCGTCCGCTTCGCTGGCCTCACGCTCCTCGGCGCGGGCCTTGGCGGTCTCGACCTGGGCAGCCTGGGCGGCGCGGCGCGCGGCGGCAATGAAATCGGCCTTGCGGTCGCCCGCACGAACCGCGACGTCGCCTTCCGGCCGAATCGAGACGCCGGCAACGTCGGGCTTGCCGGATCCGGGAGCCAGCGGGCGGTGATCTTCGGGCAAATCCCCCGCCATGGGACGAGCCGGGACGGCGCTGCGGGCGCGCTCCTTGATGGAAGAATAGGTCGCCGCGTGGCCGCTGTCCTCGGCCTCCAGCTGGGCGATCCGGTCGACGACCTTGGCGAGCGTGTCGTGCACCGCCTCGAGCGTGTCCTGGTTCTGCCGGTCGGAATGGAGCGCCGCATCCTGCAGGCGGCGCAGATCCTCGCGCAGGGCGCGAACCATCTCGTCGTCATGGCCGGAAGCGAGCGAGCCGGCGAATTCCTCCAGCGTCGTGCGGGCCGTCACGCGGGCGGTCTCGATCGTCTCGTGCCGTGCATCGGCGAGCAGTTGCTGCAGCCGGTCGAGATTGGCTTCGACCTTGGACAGCGCATCGGCGCCGGGCTCGGCAAAGGCCAGCTTTTCGGCGAGCGCTCCGACCTGGGCTTCGAGCGATGCCAGCCCCGGACCGTCCTCGCGGCTCGCCGCGTCGTCGAGGCGCCGGACCAGATGGCGCATCTGATCTTCGATCTCGTCGAAGCGCGCCGGCTGGCGCTGCACGACGTCGCTTCGAAGGTCGGCAATCTCCGAGCGGAGCCCGGCAAGGGCCTCGCCGGAAGCCGGAGCGATCAGGTTCGGAAGATCGGCGATCGCGTCGAACCGGCCGGCCAAGGCGTCCAGCCGCTCTTCCAGGCGCAGCAGCGCCGCCGAATGGAGATCTCCCTGAACGGGCAGCTTCTCTTCAAGCGCCGAGCGAATGGCCGCCACCTGCTGTTCCAGGCGGATCAGCACGACTGGGTCGGTGCCCTTTGCGAAGCCGTCGATTTCGCGCCGCATCGCGCCGATGTCGCGCTCGATATGCGAGAGGTCGACATTCTCGCGCGGCCGCGCGGCGAGTTTCTCGATGGCCGTGGCGAGATCAGCAAGCCGCCGCTCCCCCGAGCCGTCCAGCCGTCCCGCGATGGCGTCAAGACGGTCTTCGATCCGCGACACGTCGCCGGTGCGGCCCGCCGTCTCGCCGATCCGCTCGACGGCCTGCCGAAGCTCCGCGATCTGCACGGAAAGCGTATCGTCCGGCCGCCGCGTCGCGATCGAGGCGATGGCGTTGCGGATGTCCTCGAGTTCGCCATCGATCTCGCGCGGACGTGGTGCCTGCTCGACCCTGTCGGCCAACCGGGCAATCTCCCGGCTGATCGTGTCGAGCCGCTCGCGCTCGGGAACACGGCGGACGATATCGTCGAGCCGCTCGATCATGTGGCCATAGCCCGATTCGACGCTGGCGAGCGTCGTCTCGCGCGCGGCAAGCTCCAGCCCCTGCCGGATGCCGGCGAGATCGGAGCGCAGCCCGGCAAGGGCGGCCTCGGTCGCGGACGATGCCGGCGGGCTCGCCCGCTCAACGAGTTCCGAGCGCAGCGAACGGCCGAATTCCTCGCCGCGTCGCACTTCGCTGACGATGCGGCGATCCAGTGCGACGATCTCCTCGCGCAGCGCCTGCAACGCATCTTCGAGGGCGATCGTGTCGACGGCAGGGAGCTTCGGACCGCTGACGCGATCGATCGTCTGCTGGCGGGCCGAAATCTCGGCAATGGCCGACTGCAGAGGGCCGATTTCTTCGCGCCGAGGTGTCGGCGAGGCTTGGGCCGGTGCCTCGCGCTTGGCGATCTGCGCGGCGATGGCGGCCAGCCGGCTTTCGATGGCGCCGAGGCGTTCGGTTTGTGGGTCGGGGCGGGATGGCTCTGACCGAACCGGCCGGGGTTCGGGTTGCGCGGCAGCCTGCCTCACGCCGCGCCGTATGGCCTCGCGTCGCGAGGATCCCTCGATCGCATCGATCTGGCCGCTGAGTTCGTCGACAAGGGCCGAAAGCGCAGCGATACGCGCGGCGCTTGCCTCGTCGCCCGATCTCAGTGAGCCCTTCGGTCGCGGCGGTTGGGCGGAGCCGCTTTCGCTGACCTCATAGCCGGATCTGCTGCCCGATCTCATCTCGTCTGGCCCCTGGACGCCCTGGTGAGCATCTTTCTGCTGGTCCCCGTCGCCGCAGCCCGGCGGGCGAATCCCTCATGGAGGCGAGTTTCGGTCGATCATGGTAAACAGGGAGTTAACCGATAGGCATCGCGGCGACGGTTCGGTAAGGAGATTTAACCGTTTCTGAGCGATCCGTTCGCCAAGATGCGGCAATGATGACAGCTGCCCGCCTTCACCTTGCCCTATCCGCACGGCAAGACCTCGATATGATTTGTGTCGCTGGTTGAAGAGGCGGGTCTAGGCGGCAGTTTGGGTTGGAAGCGTATGGCGCAGTTTGCCGATATTTCGAGAGACGACATCGATGCGACGGGAATTCCCGACGGCAATCGGCAGACGAGCTTTACCATCGGGGATCTGTCGCGCGAATTCGGCGTGACGCTGCGCACCTTGCGCTTCTATGAGGACAAGGGCCTGCTCAATCCGAGCCGCGACGGCCTGAACCGTATCTATTCCCGGCGCGATCGTGGCCGGCTCAAACTTGTGCTCATGGGCAAGAAGGTCGGCTTCTCGCTCATGGAGATCAAGGACATGCTGGAGCTCTACGACCTGAAGGACGGTCAGGTGCAGCAGATGCAACTGGCGCTCCGGCGGTTCAACGAGCAGATCGGCATCCTGGAGGGGCAGAAGGTCGAGATCGAAAAGGCGCTCGATGAGCTGCGCCGTACGGTGCATGTCGTCAGCGGACTGTTACGGCAGAAGGAAGCCGGCGGCGGCAGTTGAGGCGAGCGGGCGAAGCGTCGCCCGCCGGCCGTCCGCGCGTGCTAGTCTTGGTTCTGGCTGGGCCGGAGGAGCGTGATCATGAGAGGTCTTGCCGCCTGCATCGCCGTCCTTTCGCTGACGGTTTCAAGCTGGGTTGCCCTGCCGTCGGCGCGGGCCGAGGATGCGCCCCCGCCCGTAGAGGCCCCGGTCCCGGAGGCTGGCCGCTTCACCATGGTGCCCTCGGAAGGCGGTTTCGTCCGGCTCGATACCCGCACCGGAATCGTCTCCCATTGCCGGCGCGAAACGGCGGATGCCGCCGCGCCGTGGCGCTGCGCGACGATACCCGAGGACGTGCTGAACCAGCCTGACCGGCTGTCGGCGCTTAGTGAACAGATCGAAACGCTTGTCCGCGAACTGGCGGCGCTGCGCATGCGCGTCGAGACGCTCGAGCATGACAAGAAGGCCGCGCCCGTCGCTTCGCCCGATCTTTCCTCGGACGAAGAAGCGCAGCGCGCCCTCGATTTCAGCGAGGAGCTGATGCGGCGCTTCTTTGGCCTGATGCGCGAAATGAAGCGCGGCGACGACAACCGGACCTGACGATCCGGGCGATCAGGCGGTCTTGAACCGCTCTGTCGCCGCGACGAGTTCATGCACGAGGCCGGGCTCCGACATGGCGTGGCCGCCGTCCGGGACGATCCGCAACTCGGCCTTCGGCCAGACCTTGGAAAGCTCATAGGCGATCGCCACCGGGGTGCAGAGATCGTAGCGCCCATGGATGATCGCGCCCGGAATGTCGGCGATCCGATCGGCATGGGCAAGCAGATGGTCGTCGCGATCGAAAAAGCCGCGATGGACGAAGTAGTGGCATTCGATCCGCGCGAAGGCGAGCGCGTAATAGGGCGACCCGAAGGCAGCAACGCGGCTCGGATCGGGAAGCAGGGACAGCGCGCCGCCCTCCCACATGCTCCAGGCGCGCGCTGCGCTCAGCCGCGTGGCTTCATCGTCTCCCGTCAGGCGTTTGTAATAGGCGCCGATCATGTCGCCACGCTCTGCCTCGGGGATCTCGGACTGATACGCCTCGAACGCCTCCGGCAGGATCCAGGAAGCGCCCTCCTGGTAAAACCACAGCAACTCGCTCTGCCTCAGCGTGAAGATGCCGCGCAGCAGCATTTCGCTTACCCGTTCGGGGTGGGTTTCGGCATAGGCGAGGCCGAGGCAGGAGCCCCAGGACCCGCCGAAGATCTGCCAGCGATCGATGCCGAGATGCTCGCGGATACGCTCCATGTCGGCCACGAGGTCCCAGGTCGTGTTCTCCCGTAGCTCCGCATGCGGGCTGGACCGGCCACAGCCGCGCTGATCGAAGAGAATGATCCGATAGGCCTCGGGGTCGTGATAGCGCCGCATGTTGGGTCCGCAGCCGGCGCCCGGCCCGCCATGGACCATCAACACGGGCTTGCCGTTCGGATTGCCACATTCCTCGACATAAATCTCATGCAGGTCAGAGACCTTGAGGCGGTGGACGGCATAGGGCTCGATCGACGGGAAGAGCTGCTTGCGGGGCGGCTCGACGAAGCTGTCGGCTGGCACGGGCGTGACCTTTCAGGATGCAGGAGTTTCGGCCGCCGGGGCAGCCGATTGGGTTGGCGGGCTGGAGGACGACATGGCGACTGGTTCGGTCGGCGACACCGGATTGGCCATTGGCGTGTCGCTGGTTGGAAGGGAGGCCGCCGGAGAAGGTTCTGAGGCCGAAGGAACCGCCGCCGCTTTCGGTCGGACCTGTTCGGCCGTGCGGCGGGCGGCGGCGAGCGTCGTCGCCCCGGCCTGCTGAAGCTTGATGCCGAGCCTGCGCCAATCCGTGCGCGGCAGCTCCGTCACGGCCCATAGCGTGATGACGCCGAAGATCACGCCGGTCATCCCCGAAAGGGCCACCGGCAATCCGAACCAGCCCGTCGGGCCGAGCACGGTCGGGGCGATCGTGCCCATGCCGAGGAACCGGCCGGCGACATCCGGGAACAGGAGGGCGAGGCCGATATCGGCGACGGTCAGCCAGAGCCCGACCGAAATGGCGGAGACGGCGGCGACCGAGCCGACGCTTCGGATGGGCCAGCCGACGAGCAGCAGCGGGCCGAGGCTGGCGGCGCTGATCGAAAGTCCACTGCCGGCAAGCAGCGCCACATCGTCCTGCGTCGCCCGGGAGAGACCTGCTGCGCAAAGGGCGATAACGACCATCGAAAGCCGCGCGATGAAGATCCGCCGGCCCTCCGGCGCCGAGCCCTCGATAAGCTCGGCATAAAGATCATTGCCGATTCCCGCCGCCGCTGTGGCGAGCAGGGCCGTGGCAGCGACGAGCGCCGCGACCAACAGCCCGCCGATGAGCAGCACGGAGGGCAGGGCGGAAAGGCTGGCGCTTCCAGCGAAGTTGAGCACCAGGCCTGCCGGGTTGACGGTCGCGTCAATGCCGAGGCCGCTGCCGAGCAGAGCGTAGCTCGGCGCCGCCAGGATGAGGGCGCCGGCGACACAGAAGGCGATCCAGCGGCTGCGCGGACCCGTCGGACGCTTCCGCTTCGACCATGCCGGCAGCAGCAGCGTCGGCAGCGTGGCGACGCCAGCGACGAGACAGATGACCAGCGCCAGAACGATTGTCCCCGACACGCGCGCCGGCGCACTCGCCATCGCGCCCTCGGCAAGTCCGATCCACGGCATGGGAAACGCGCTCAAATCGAGCGAGACGATGGCGACTGGCGTCCAATAGGCGAGGGCAACGATCGGCGTCGCGATCGCCGCCATGGCGAGGGCGGCCCGTACCCCGCCGATCAGGCATGCGATCAACGCCAGCACGATCAGGCCGTCGCGTACGGGCCCGGCGGACACGCCGAGCATGCGCGACGCCATGAGCCCGGCAAGCGAGGCCTCTGCGGCGAGGAGGGGGACCAGCGCGAGGCCGATCGCGATCGCGGCAAGCGATCGGGCGCCGCTGCCGAAGCGAGTGCCGATGGCTGCGGCCAAGGTAGGCTCGCTCGTGGCTCGCAGCGTCGGTACGAGCAGGAAAGCGGCCAGCCCGAATCCAGCCAGCAGCGCGGCAAGGAGAAGGAGACCTTCAAAGCCACCGAAGGCGGTCGCCATCGGCGCCGCGACCAGCAGCACCGCGCCGGTGGAAAGGCCGGCGACCGCCCATCCCGTCGCCGTCTCGCCAAAGGCGCCACCGCGGATCATGTCGGTGAAGGTCAGGCTGCCCATGCGCAGGCCGGCGATCAGGACGATGGCGATCGGCAGCAGCGGGAAGAACGCGGCCAGCATCGGCGGCGCGCCGAACTGATCGAGCGCCTCCACGATACCGATCCCCACCACCATGGCGATGGCTGCCCAGAGGGCCGTCGGCTTCAAACGCGTTTCACCGATCACTCGAACCCTCGCCCGCTTGGCCGCCGGGGATCGGACAGGACTGAGCCGGCCTTGTCAACAAAGCTGAGCGCGCAAAGCGCCGCTTCGCCGGTCATATCATCGGACGGGCCGGATGAGCCGCGCGGCCGGGCGCTCGAAAGTCTGGATGCCACGCTTGAAGCCCATCAGCGGCGGCGCGATCTCGGCGATGGCGAGGGCGGGATCGACCGCGTCCATAACGACGAGGTCGGCCGGGTTGCCGACGGCGATGCCATAGTCGGAGCAGCGCATCAGCCTTGCCGGCGAGGCTGTCACCATGTCGAGACAGCCAAGCATCTCGGCGCGGCGACCGAGCTGCGCGATGTTGGCATAGAGATTGGCGATACGGCCGAGCGACGCATCGCCGAAGGGCGTGAACGGGTTGAGGACATTGTTGGTCGCGAGCGAGCAGGTGACGCCGAGCGCGGCGAGCCGGTGCGCCGGCGTCACGCCTCGAGGAACGTCGTACTCGAAGGCTCGGCCCATCAGAAAAAGATCGGTTGCAGGCAACACGGTAACGGCGATACCGGCGGCGGCGAGGCGGCGGCCATAGTCGGCAAAAATCTCGCGCGGCATGGAGGAGAGCTTGGTGACATGGCCGACCGCGACCCGCCCGCCCCAGCCAAGCCGCTCCGTCGCCGCGATGACCGCGTCCAGATGCGTCCAGCTTGGATCGAGGTCGAAGTCGAGATGGAAATCGACATCGAGATCGAAACGGCCGGCAATGGCGAAGATCCGCTCGATCTGGGCCTCGGGCTGCGTATCGGTATAGGGGCACCCGCCGATCAGATCGGCGCCGCGCTCGCAGGCTTCGACAAGTAGTTCCTCGGTTCCCGGATCGTTGAGAAGCCCCTCCTGCGGAAACACGCAAATCTCGATGTCGACGGCGAAGGCATAGTCGCGCTTCAACCGCTGGAGCGCGGCAAAGGAACGGAGGCCGATCCGGGGATCGACTTCAACATGGGTACGGATGCGCGTCGTGCCTTGCAGGATCGCCTTGACCAGCGTGGTCTCGGCGCGGGCGTAGACATCCTCCTCATCGAAGTCCCGTTTCAGCCGGGCCACTTCGGCAATGGCCTCGGCCAGCGAACCTTCGGCGCGGCAGCGGTCGAGAATGCAGGATTTATCGAGATGGATGTGGCTGTCGACGAAGCCCGGCAGCACCAGCCTTCCGCTGGCATCCATCTCCACGATTCCTGCCCCGATTGTGGTGCCGATAGCTTCGATCTGCCCGTCGGTAACGCCGATCGAGAGCGGGGCATCGGAGAGTTCCGGCACGTGGGCGCCGGAAAGGACGAGGTCAAACGGCATGTCACATTTCCCTGAAGCGCGCGCAGCATAGACCAGCGCGAGACTGCGACGCTACGCGGCCGGGTGCGGAATGGGTCGGTTCTGCACAAAGAAACATCATGCCAAGGATTGCGGCGATCGCCGAAACTGAGCTTCAATTCGCCTTTGAACGACGGCATCGACCCGAAAGGCAGCTACATGCACAAGATCGCCATCGATCCCGAAATTCTGGGCTTCGTGAAGCGTTGGCGCGGCAAGGAACATATCTTCCGCGACATCGACCCGGCCCGGACCGCGCATGTCGTGATCGACATGCAGAATGCGTTCGGCGAGGTAGGCGGCGAATTGGAGGTGCCGACCTGCCGCGAGATTGTTTCCAACATCAACCGCATCAGTGCAGCGCTCGCCGAAGCGGGTGGACTCAATGTCTTCGTCAAGTTCGAGGTGACGGAGGATACGCCGAAGAGCTGGTCGGTCTGGCTCGATTATTTCTGTACGCAGGAGCGGGGGACCCGTGCCAAGGCTTTGTTCGCACCCGGCGCCTGGGGCGGCGAAATCATGCCGGAGCTCGACATCTACGAGCGCGACATCGTCGTGCCGAAGAGCCGCTTCAGCGTCTTCGTGGAGGGCTCGTCAGAGCTGAACCGGATCCTGCGCGCGCGCGGCATCGACACGATCATCATCTCCGGAACGGTCACCAATTGCTGCTGCGAATCGGCGGCGCGCGATGCCATGCAGCTGAACTACAAGGTGATCTTCATGGCCGATGCGACGGCCGCCCTGACCGACGCCGAGCACAATGCGACGCTCTCCAACATGGTCTCGATCTTCGCCGACGTTATGACCACGGACGAATTAGTGGGCTTCGTCGAAGCGTCGCCGGCCCGCATCGCTGCCGAGTAATCCGAAATCGCCGCGGCTCGCTTTCACGATCCCGCTGTGGTTCAAAGGAGGCCATCAAAATGGAGAGCATGCATGGCCAAGGATCAGGAAGCGATCGCGGAACTCGAGCAGCGGATCGCCGCGGTTCGCGGGAATATCATTGAGCTGACCGAGCAGGCCGCCGCCTTTTCGGGCGCCGCAGATGAGGATCTTGCCTCGCGGCGCCTTGAGCAGCAGGCCAACGAGTTGGAGCGGTTGACGCGCGAACTCGACGCCCTTCAGGGAGAGTGACGGCGCCTCAGTGCAGCGTCGTCTGCTCGATCAGCGGAATGAGCTCGAAATCATAGAGGGCGCGGTCGTCGTCCGAGAGGATCGCGGCGCCGCCGGCTATGACCTTGGAAAGAACGACGTCCGCCTTCGACAGGCGCCGGATCTTGCCTTCGGCGACGAGTTGGTCGCGCGCGGCCGTGAGATAGATACGCCTCAGCACATGGCCCTCCTTACGCTGACGATGATGGGATTATAGGTCCATTAAGGTTACGGATTCGTATCGAACAGCTGGCGTTGGCGTGCCGGTTCGCCGGCAAAATATGGAATGGACGGATGGTGACGATTTACGGGATCGTGAATTGCGACACGATGCGGAAGGCCCGCGCCTGGCTGGACACGCATGGCGTCGGCTATGCGTTTCACGACTACAAGAAGCAGGGCATTGACGGAGCGCGACTGGAGGCCTGGGCCGACGAGCTCGGCTGGGAGGTGCTGCTCAACCGCTCGGGAACGACCTTCCGCGCGCTTCCGGATACCGACAAGAAGGACCTGACGCGTGAGCGCGCCATGGCGCTGATGCTGGCGCAGCCTTCGATGATCCGCCGCCCGGTGCTCGATCTCGGCACGCGCCGGCTGGCCGGGTTCAAGCCGGAGACCTATGAGGCGGCGCTCGCGAGTTGAAGGGTGCCGCGAGCCTTGTCAGAGCGACTTCGGTGTCCGGCGATGGCGCCGTCTATGTCAGTCCGGCCAGGCAAGCGCGCCTTGAAGACCTTCGGAGCGATGCTCGGCGAAAGTCTGGCGGAAGCCCGGACGCTGTCCTTGTGCCGCGGCGATCTCGTCCCAGATCGCGGCTCCGACGATCTGTGCTTCATCGGCAGTCAAATTGCAGGGGTCGAGATGGAGAGTGCCGCTTTCGATCAGGTCGTCGCGTACCCGGATCGATGGCGTCCGCCCGGCGAGGCGGTCGGCCAGCTCCCAGGCGAACAGGCCCGCATCGCGCCCGACGGTGACCTCGACACGGTCGATCGGGTTGCCGGTCCAGTCCGGCAGGCGGCGCAACGATAGTCCCGGAATCGTCCCAAGGTCGTTCAGCCAGGCTTCGACGATGGCTTCTTCACGAGCGCGAATAGCGTCGGCATCGCGCTGGCCCCAAGCCTCCAGAGCGGCGATGGCGCCGGCAATGCCCTCCTTGCCGACCTTCATCGCCCGGCCGATGCCACGGCTTTGCAGATAGGTAGCGCGCACCAGATCGCGCCGTCCGGCGACGATGCCCGCCGTGGGTCCGCCGAGGAATTTATGCGCGCTCCAGATGACGAGATCGGCGCCGAGGCGGATGGCTTCGCGAAGATCATGTTCGCTGGCCATATCGACGATCACTGGCACGCCGCGCGCATGGCAGATTTCGATGAAGCTCGCGAGATCGGTTTGCCCCGTGGGCACGACATGGTGCGAAATGACGAACAGCGCGGCTGCCGTTCGCTCGCCGATCGCCGCTTCGATATGGAAGGGCTGCACGTCGAAGGCCGTGCCGACGGCGCGTACGCTGGCGCCGGCGAGGCGTATCATCTGGTCGACCGGCGCCCCGAAATTGACGAGGTGCCCGGCCTGGACGATGACCTCGCTCTTGAGGCCAGCCGCATCCGGCAGGCGCTCGATCGCCGCCGGATCGGCGCCGGTCATCGCACTGGCGACGCCGAGCGTGATCGCGGAGGCGCTGGACGAGGTAATGAGCCCGGCTTCCGCGCCGGTTGCCGCCTGAATGGATTGGCTCGCCCGCCGCTGCAGATCGGCAATATCGACGAACTCGGTCAGAATCGCTCGCACAGCGTCGACAGCTTCGGGCACGACGCGGGAGGCACCGATTACAGTCATGGTACCGGAGGCGTTGATGACCGGCGTCAGGCCAAGCGTGTCGAGGATCCTGGACATGATTCAGACCGGCGACAGGCGGAAATCATTGCCCTCGGGCAGGATCTGCCCACCGTCGATGACGATCGTCGTGCCGGAGATATAGGCCGCGTCGTCGGAAGCGAGGAAGTAGACGGCCCCAGCAATGTCCTCCGGCGTGCCGAGACGTCCGAGCGGCACGGCCTCTTCCATCTGGCGGATGAAGTCGGCGCTGCGATGCGCCTTCATGCCGTCCGTCAGGATATTGCCCGGCTCGACGCCGTTGACTGTGATGCCATAGCCGGCGAACTCGATCGCGGCCGAGCGGATGAAGCCGTTGATGCCCGCCTTCGACGCCGCATAGTGGCCATGCCCGGGGCTGGAGACCTTCGGTCCCGTGATCGAGGAGGTGAAAATCATGCGCCCGCCGCCGCGCTGGCGCATCACCGGCAAGGCGGCCTGCGCCGCGAGGAAGGTGCCGCGCAGATTGACGCCGAGCACCGCGTCCCACTCCTCCGGCTCGATGTTCTCGATCAGCGTCCAGGGATAGATGCCGGCGTTCTGGACGAGAATGTCGAGGCCGCCAAAGGCTTCGACAGCGGTCGCGACGGCACGCTCCGCATCGGCCTTCTTCGAGATGTCGATTTCGACGAAGCGGGCGACCGAGGGGCCGCCGAACGAGGCGACAGTCGCCTCGCCGAGAGCCGTCTCGGTATCGGCGACGATGACTCGCGCGCCTTCGGCGACGAAGCGCGCCGCAATCGCCCGGCCGATGCCGCGCGCGGCGCCGATGACGAGGGCGATGCGGCCGGAGAGCCGTTGATCGGTAGGAGCGGGCATCAGGCGAGCTTCTTTCGGATGGAGAGTTTGACCGTATCGAGCAGGACGGCGACGAGCACCATTCCGCCCTGGATGAGCTGGGTGAAGTGCGCCGGCATGCCCATCAGGTTGATGGCGGTCTGGATCGAGGCGAGCAGCAGCACGCCGGCATAGACGCCGGTCAGGCTGCCGACGCCGCCTTTCAGCGAAACGCCGCCGATGACGACCGCCGCAAAGGTCTGGAACAGCATGCCGATGCCGAGATTGGCGGTCGCGCCGGAAGTGCGGATTGCGAGCAGCCATCCGGCGAGGCCGGCGATCGCGCCGGCAAGGATGAAGGTCGTCGCCGTGAGGCGGTCGACGCGGATGCCGGCCCGGTAGGCCGCCACGGGATTGCCGCCGACAAGGAGGAGATGGCGGCCGAAGGGCGTCTTGTTCAGGATGAAGGCGAAGACCAGCGTCGCGACGATCGCAACCCAGGCGATGAGCGGGATAGACAGGAATCGCTCAATGGCGAACACGCGCATGGCCGCGGGCAGTTCCTGCGCCGAGCGTCCGCTCGAAAGCGCCACAACGAGGCCGCGACCCCAGATATAGGCGGCGAGAGTGACGATGAAGGCGTTCATCTTGAGCCGAACGACGAAATAGGCGTTGGTTGCACCAACGACGGCACCGACCGCCAGAGCGATCGCCAGCGAGATCGGGACGACCAGCCATTCCGGCGAGAAGGATATGCCGAGGCCGACGCCGGACTTCGCGAACAGGATGCCGGTCACCATGGCCGCCAGCGCCATGACCGATTCGACTGAGAGATCCATGTAGCCGGCGATGATCAGCAGCGACAGGCCGATCGCGAGCGTCGCGACGAAGGTCGACTGCTCGACGATGTTGGCGAAGATGCCGATCTGAAAATAGCTCGGCACCGTCAGCGAGAACAGGGTGACGACGGCGAACAGGATGAACCAGACGAGGTGATCGAGGACGAACTCGATCACCGCCCGGCGGCGGGGGGATACCATGGCGGGCTCCGCGGATGGACGGTCGAGGGCCGCCGAAGGCGCCGGACGTTCCGGTGCCTTCGGCGGGAGCGGGCGGAGCCTTACGGGGCGGGTGCGACCTTGGTGTCCGGGGTCTTCATGTTGCCCCAGAACTTCGGATCGTCGACATTCGCCTTGGTGATCGCGGCGCCCGGCAGCTTGATGTTCGGGCCCCAGCTTTCGATCGTGACCGTGCCTTCGAGACCGAGCACGTCATAGGTGCCGGGCTTGATTTCTTGCTTGTTCACGACCTTGTCGGCAAACATGGCCAGCGCTGCGGCCTGGGCGAACAGCGGCTGCTCGACTTCAACCTGTTCCCAGCCCTTGCGGATCAGGTCCAGGCCGACGGGGGCGCCGTTGGAGGAGACGAGCAGAACCTCACCCGGCTTCTTGCCGGCGGCTTCCAGCGATGCGGTGGCTGCCACGGCCAGATGGGCCGCATGAACGAAGATCAGGTCGATGTCGGGATTGGCAAGAAGCTGGTCCGAAACGATCGAGCCGGCATTCGACGCTTCCCATTGCATGGCGGGCTTGGAGACGATGGTGACGTCCGGGAACGCCTTCATCTTCTCTTCAAAGCCCTTCTGGATGTCGAGCGTGTAGGGATCGCCTGGGTCGCCGAGGACCTGAAGGACCTTGCCCTTGACCGCGCCGTTCTTTTCCTTGAGCAGGCGCTCGATCTCGGTGGCCGCGACATGGCCGATCTCGACGGTGCCGGCGACGGAAGTCAGGTCGCTTGGCGTCGAGGTGATCTGCCGGTCGAATTCCATCACCGGAATGCCAGCGGCGCGTGCCGCTTCGATCTGCGGTTTCAGCGCATTGAAATCGACGGCGGCGAGCACGATCGCCGACGGCTTCAGGGCGATGACATCGTTCATCTGGCCCTGCTGGACGTCGGTCTTGTTGTCGGCGTTGAGCGTGACCGTCTTGTAGCCGACGTCTCCCATGAACTTCTCGATCGCCGTGACCGAGCCGGTCTGGAACTCGTCGAGCAGTGTCGGGACGAGGTAGTAGATCGTGCCCTTGTCCGCGGCATAGGCGGGGGTCAGGAACGTCGCGGCGGCGAGGGCGGCGGCCCCAGCCAGACTTACCATCAGTCTTTTCATGTCGGGTTTCCCTGTTGCTCTCTGCTGGAAATCGAAGGCGGCCTCCCGCCCGTCGTCACGCCGGATCCGTTTGCCGGACCTCCGCGATTCTGGATGGCGAGGGCCGGAGCGCCTCGCCTGTGATCATCTGCACGACCTCGTCGGCCGTCGTATCGTCGGCGCGCACGTCGCCGGCCACCACGCCCTGGCGGATCACCACGATCCGGTCGGCGACCTGGAACGCCTGCGCCATGATGTGGGTGATGATGACGACGCCGATGCCCTGGCTCGCGATCTTCTTGATCATTTCGAGGCCGCGCCGCGTCTGCTCGACGCCGAGTGCCGCGAAGGGCTCGTCGAGCAGTACCAGCTTGCCGCCCCAATGGACGAAGCGGTTCAGTTCGATCGCCTGGCGTTGGCCGCCGGAGAGATGCTCGACATTGGTCCGCAGCGACGGGATCTTCGTCCCGGCATCGGCGATCGCCTTGGCCGTTGCCGCTTCCATTTCCTTTTCCTGCAGGATCGGGATGCCCAGGAAGCGCTTCACGATCTCGCGGCCCATGAAGAAATTGGCGACCACATCGACATTCGTGCAGAGCGAGAGGTCCTGGTAGACGGTCTCGATTCCGGCCGCCTTTGCTTCGGCCGGCGAAGCGAAGGACACCTCCTTGTCCTCGTAGATCAGCCGTCCTTCGGATGGCTCCAGACCGCCCGAGATGATCTTGACCAGCGTCGACTTGCCGGCGCCATTGTCGCCAAGCAGCGCCACCACCTCGCCACGTCCGATATCGAAGCTGATACCGCGCAACGCTTCGATCGCGCCGAAATTCTTGCGTATGCCTTCGAGGCGCAGCAGTGGACTCGGCTCGCTCATGCGGCGACCTCCGGCTTGTGGTTGCGGGTCATGATGGGATCGCGCGGCGCGCGCTCTTCCTCGCCGGCGAAGAGCATGCCGAAGCGAGGCGAGAGCACGCCGGAGACGGCGAGCGCGGCGGCACCGCGCAGCACCGCATCCTGTCCGCCGGGCGTCGGCTTGAGCCTTGTCGCCGTCCGGCCCGCATGTTCGGCGATCGAATGCGGCAGCGGCTCGGCGGCGGCAACGAGGCGCGCCAGAAGATCCTCGGGCACCAGCCCGCCGATCAGGATCGTCTCGGGGTCGAACAGGTTCTCGATCGTAACGACGGCGGCCCGCAGCAGCGGCGCGGTCTCCTCGATCCAGGCATCGATGACCGGCGAGCCAACGCGGATGGCCCGCTCGACATCGGCGGTCGGATCGACAGCCTTCAGCCGGCGATCCAGCGCATCCAGCGACAGATAGCGTTCCAGGCAGCCGCGATTGCCACAGGGGCAGAGATCGCCGCCCGGCACGACCGGGATGTGGCCGATTTCGCCGGCATTGCCGCGCGAGCCGCGCAGCGCCGTGCCGTCCTGCATCATGGTGCCGCCGAGGCCGACGCCGAAATAGAGATAATAGAAATCGCGGAAGGCGCGGCCCTCGCCATAAAGCCGGTCGCCCAGGGCGGCCGCGGCGAGGTCGAGGCCGATGAAGGCGGGAAGGCCGGTGGCGGCTTCGAGCCGCGCGGCGATGTCCACACCCTTCCAGCCCTCCAGCGTGGTCGGACCGACGAAACTCATCGATTCGACGCCGATCGGACCCGGCATCGCCATGCCGATGCCGAGCATGCGTCCATCGGGACGGACCGCGCGGATGTCGCGCACCAAGTCGCCGCAAAGGGCTAGGGCGGCTTCCGGGTCGACTGGCGCAATCGTGCGGCCGCGACGTGCGATGACGTCGCCTGCCAGGTTGATCAAGGCCGCCTCAATGCCGATCGGCGTGACATGCAGACCGATGGCAAAGCCACCTTCGGGGTTGAGCGCCAGCGTCGTCGGCGGATGGCCGCGACCCTTGGGAGCCTCGCGGGCACCGCGGACGAAGCCCTGAAGTTCAAGCTCCCGGGTAATGGTGGAGACGGTCTGGACGGTAAGGCCGACCTTCTGGGCGATCTCGCTGCGGGAAATCGGCGCCGAAAGGCGGATCGTCTCGAGAACGATCCGGCGATTATAAGGTCGCCCGAATTCCTGGTTGGTCCCGCGCAGGTTCAAAGCCACCCCTCAGAAACTAACATTAAGGGGGAGCGTATCATCGAGTTATTTCAAGTCAAATGGATTTCAAAAATAGCGCAGCTTCATCCAGCGGGAGATTGACGGGAAAGCGGCGCGGTCTTATTCCATTCTTGTGCAATAAGGCTAGTCGTTGATGCCCGTCTCCTCCCCCTCCGCCACAGGACAGTTACGCGACGTCGCGGCCGAAGAGGTCGTGTCGACGGTCGCGGAGCCCGCCGCACGCCGTTCCCGTGTCTCCGGCATCGACCGCGCGTTGCAGATCCTTGATCATCTCTATGAGACAGGTGCTCCGGCTGGCGGCTATGCGATCGCCAAGGCGATCGGGGCGCCGCTTTCGACCGTCTATGTCGTCATTGATGAACTGGTCGAGCGCGACATGCTGATCCGGCGGGCGGACGGCCTCGTCTGGCTCGGACCGCGGCTCTATCACTACGGTCTCGTCTATGCCCGTTCGCTCGATTTCCTGAGCGAGGCGAGCCATGTCATGCACGAGCTTTGCCGGCAGGTTGGCGAAACTGTACAGATTTGCGGCCGCGACCACGAGCATATGGTCGTGCTGGCCATGGCGGATGGCCCAGGCCATTTTCGCGTCATGTCCGAAGTCGGCACGCGCGTGCCGCTCAACTGGACGGCGTCGGGGCGTCTGCTCGTCGGTCATATGGCCGAAGCCGAACGCCTCGCCATCTTCCGGCGCAGCGCCAAGGTGTCGCCGACGCAGCGGGCGGAACTCGACGCGAAGACCCTCTCCGACCAGGCGGCCAAGGCCTATGATGAGCGTGTCTCGATACAGATGAGCGAGACCGATTTCCTCGTCTCCTGCGTCGCCTCGCCGATCAAGGATGCGGCCGGCGCCTGCGTCGCGACGATTTCGATCGTGCTGCCGGAAGCGAAGGTCGTCGCCAATCCGGGTTTCTATACCGATGCCGTGCGCGCCGCTTCGGCCAAGATCGAGCACAATCTCGGCTGGGCCAACGCCCCGCGCGCCTGAGCCTTCAGTCGGAAACGGCTATCACCGCCTCGATCTCGACCGTGATCTGGCCGGGCAGCGAACCCATGCCGACGGCCGAGCGCGCATGGCGGCCGATCGCCTCGCCGAAAACGGCGATGAAGAGGTCCGAACAGCCATTGATGACCTTGGGATGGTCGGCGAAGAGCGGTGCCGCATTGACCATGCCGAGCAGTTTGACGACGCGCCGCACCTTGTCGAGCGAGCCGAGCGCGTCGTGCATCACGGCCAGCAGGTTGATGCCGACGATGCGGGCATGCGCATAGGCCTCGGCGATCGTGACATCGGCGCCGACCTTGCCGTGATGCTCGAAGCCGGACGCTTCGAGCGGGCCCTGGCCCGACAGGAACAGCAGGTTGCCCTCCCGCACGAAGGTCACGAAATTGGCGACCGGCGGCGGAGCCGGCGGCAGCACGATGCCGAGCGCTCGCAACCGCTCATAGGGCGACGGGAAAGCGGCGGTCGGCTGGCTGTCAGAGGGAATGCCTTCCGCAGGCGCTGCGTCATTCATGTTCTGCTGGGTTCCTGGATCGAGGGAAAGTCGCCATGGCGCCATTTGAGCGGCACACCACATCAAACGGCCAAATTATTCTATATTAATGGAATTGAATTCATTGTAGCGGAATGCTAGCATTCTTTGTCGCAGGGTCAAGCGCTGCGCTCTACCGCAGTGTCACGTCAGAGGATGGTCGATGGTGGATGCGAAAGCTGGAAGCCGCGTGCAGTCCGGCCGGCTGGCGGGCAAGCGGGCGCTCGTCACGGGGGCTGCCGGCGGCATCGGCCGCGCGGTCGTTGAGGCCTTCCTGGGCGAGGGTGCCCGTGTCGCGGCAATGGATCTCGCGGCGCCGCTCGCGCGCCTCGCCGATATAGAGGGTCTCGTTACCGCGCCCTGCGATCTCTCGGACCGGAGCGCAATCGTCGCCGCGGTCGAGGGAGCAGCGACCGCGCTGGGCGGACTCGACATTCTCGTCGCTGCCGGTGCGCTGAAGGGCGGAACCGGTAATTTCCTCGACCTCGAAGAGGCGGACTGGGATCGCTACATCGGCGTCAATCTGACGGGAATGTTCCTGCTCTGTCGGACGGTGGCGCGGATCATGAGCAAGGCCGGAAAGGGCGGACGGATCATTACGGTAGGCTCGGTGAATTCGTTCCAGTCGGAGCCGAATGCCGCAGCTTATGTCGCGGCCAAGGGCGGCGTTGCCATGCTGACCCGCGCCATGGCCGTCGACCTCGCCCGGCATGGCATCCTGGTCAACATGATTGCGCCCGGTCCGATCGACGTCCCGAACAACGGCACGATGTACCGCGAGCCGAGGCTCGCGGAGGAGCTCCGTCACGAGGTCGCGCTGGAGCGAGCCGGCCGGCCGGAGGATTGCGCCGCCGCCGCGCTCTATCTTGCCGAGGACCGCTCCGGCTTCGTCACGGGATCGACCGTGACCGTCGATGGCGGCCTTTCTGCGATGATCTTCGGCGGCATGCGCGATGGCTGACGCCGCCATCGCCTCAGATGATCGAGGGCGGGATGTGCAGCGCCTCGACATAGGTGAGCGCGGCCTTGGCATGGCGATGACCGTCCTTCAGCGAGAAGGTCAGGTGACCGGGAAGCAGCGCGTCGAATTCGATGGTCGCCAGCGTCCGGATCGTCCGGCAATAGGCCGAGACATCGCAGTCCTCGATATCCTGAATCGCGACCTTGCCGCCATGGAACAGCGCGTCGCCGCCGAGGAGCAACCGGCGCGTCGGCGTCGTGACCACGTACGAGATGTGATCATGCGAGTGGCCGGGGGTCGCGATCGGCTGCACCGAGACATCGCCGATCCGGATCGATTCTCCTGGCACGACAACATGGTCGACCGGGCAGGGCGAATAGACATAGTCCATCGGATAGACGCCGGCCGCGCGGGCGCGTCCAAGGCTGATCCCGTTTTCGTCGCCGCTCGCCACCATCGCCGCCGTCTGTTGCCCGGCATGCACAGTGAGGCCGGCAAGGTCGCGCCAGTGCGCGGCCCCACCGGAATGGTCGGCATGGCCATGCGTCAGGAACAAATGCCGGATCGACATCGGGTCGATACCGTCTTCCGCCAGGACGGCCGCCGCGCCCGCCGGATCGCGGCCGGCGCCGGCATCGAACATCAGCCACTCCTCGCCGGAGCCGACGAGGAAGACGTTGCAGTCGAATGCATCGGTCAGGTCGAAGCCACCGCCGCCGCTCATGACGAGGTGCAATCCGCGATCGATCCGCATTGGCGAAACTTCCTTTCTCTAAGGGGACATTGATTCATGCATACCGGCGCTTATTCCGACATCTCCTGGACGGAGAACGGCAAGCAGATCGGCTTCTTCTCGTTTCCCTATTCGATCGACCGCTCGCCCTACTACCAGATCAAGGTTCCGGTCTGCCGTATCCGCAATGGCGAGGGGCCAAGCCTGCTGCTGATGGCCGGCAATCATGGCGATGAATATGAGGGCGAACTGACGCTGCTGAAGGCGATCCGCGCCATCGAAGCGTCGGACATCACCGGCAGCCTCACCATCCTGCCGGCGGCGAACCTTCCGGCTGTCATGGCGGCGAAGCGCTGCTCGCCCTTCGATGGCGGCAATCTGAACCGCGCCTTTCCAGGCGATCCCTATGGTCAGCCGACCTGGCGCATCGCGCATTTCATCGAGCACGAGATCTTCCCGCGCCACGAGATCGTGCTGGACCTTCATTCCGGCGGTACCAGCATGGACCATCTGGTCTGCAGCCTGGTCGAGCGCCTCGGCGATGCGGCGCGCTTCGCCCGCGCGCTCGAACTGATGAAATCGATGCGTCTCCCCTATGGCATGATCGCCGACAATGGTCCGGATTCGCCGACCTCGATGGCAGCGGCGCTGCGGGCGGGCTGCATCGGCCTCTCGGGCGAGTTCGGCGGCGGGGCGACCGTGACGCGGGAAACCATGGCCCTGACGGCGCGGGCGGTCGACAATCTGCTCCAGGCGGCCGGGATCACGCGGGGGCCGATCCTCTGGACAGGGGCGGATCGCGGGCCGGAGACGGTAGTGCTCGCCACCGGCGGCCAGTCGCTCTTCGTCTATTCCGAACGCGAAGGCTGGTTCGAACCGGCCGTGGATATCGGCGATATCGTCGAAGCGGGCGATGTGGCTGGCTGGTTGCACGATCTGGAAGCGCCGCTGGCCGAACCCGAGGCGCTCACCTTCGCCGAAGGCGGCATTGTGCTCAGCCGCCGCCTGCACACCCATAGCCGGTCCGGCGACTGCCTCGTCAACCTGGCGCGCTTCGAGCCGGCGGAGCAAAGAGGGAAATGAGCGATGGCGTGGCGTCATCCTTGCAACGGGTCAAAGCCTCAATCCCGCTTCGGCTCTTGACCGCAGCGCCCGCAATGCTACGCTTCTGTTGTTGTGAATGCAATTCCATAACTGAGTAATAAAAGTTGTAGCATCGGGCCTTGGGCTTCATGCTTCGACTACGCGGATCGGTGCCGGAAAATCCGGGCCGAGGCACGGCGTCAGACCAAGAACGGGCGTTCGACCCGGCGAACCAGAGGGAAAGACCATGCTTCGATCGAGAATTCTGGCCGGGACGGCGGCGGCCTTTGCTGCCGCGCTTTCAGCCTCGGCGGCCTATGCCGACATCACCATCCTGGCCTGGCCGGGAGAGCCGGCCGAGAGCGCCTTCCGCAAGGTGCTCGACCTCTATAATTCGACGGCGGGCAAGGAAAACAATTCCAAGGCCTCGGTGATCTATTTCAGCCAGCAGGGCTTCAAGGAGAAGATGCTGGCGGATGTCGCGGCGGGATCGAAGGAATTCGACGTCATGCTGACGGCGACCTATGATGTCGGCCTCTACGCGCCGTTCATGACGCCGATCGACGATATTGTCACGCCCGCGGTCTATGACGTGATTTCGAAGAACGCGATCGAGACGCAGAGATATGAAGGCAAGGTCTACGGCATTCCGACCGATCTGAGCTTGCACTTCCTCTACTACCGCAAGGACCTGATCGAGAAGCTGCTCACCGACGACGCCTGGAAGGCGAAGTATGGCGAGATCTCGGAAGAGATCCTCGGCACCAAGATGGAGCCGAAGAAGCCGGACGACTGGACCTGGGACGATTATATCGCCACGGCGCTGTTCTTTACCAAATCTCTCAATTCCGACAGCCCGACACGCTACGGCACCGTGCTGCAGATGAAGAACCTGCTCTATAACATCATGCTGTGGCAGGGCACGGCGGCGAGCTATGGCGGCGACTGGCGTGATGCCGCCGGCAACATCACGATCGACTCCGAGGCCTATCGCAAGGGTCTCGCCATCTACAAGACGATCACCGACAACGAAGCGACGCCGGGCGACAGCAACACCTACGAATATGGCGAGGCCAACAGCGTCTTCGGCGCCGGCCAGGCCGCCTTCATGGTGCAGTGGAATGCCGCGGTGCCGGAGTTCAACGATCCGAAGAAGTACCCGGAAGTTGTCGGCAAGCTCGGCCTGACGCATGAGCCGGCCGGCACGCTCGGTCCGAAGACCCACTTCCACAGTCTCGGCCTCGGCATCAACAAGAACTCGGAAAAGCAGGACGAGGCCAAGAAGTTCCTTGCCTGGCTCGCCACCGCCGAGCCGATGAAGCTCTACGCCAAGGAGGGCGGCTCGCCGCCGCTTGCCGAGAAGCCGATGGCAGAAGTTGCCGCCGATCGTCCGGAGATGCTGCTGATGGGCGAGCACGCGGCGAAATACGGCTTCGTCATGAATGGCGGTACGTCGTCCAAGGCGCTCGCGATCTACACCAACCAGGCCGAGAACTTTACTGGCTACTGGACGGGCGCCACCGAGCTCGATCCTGCGCTCAAGAACGTCGTCGACTACATGACGAAGGCCTTCGCCAAGTAGACATCGACCATCTGGCCGAGCGAGATTGGCCGGCGCCGCTTGTTGCGGTGCCGGTCTCCCAGGAAGAGGATGCCGATGTCGTCTGTGATCGCGTTCGAGGATAGGGAGCGGAGGGAGTCGCGCAAGCTTCTCGTCGGTCTCTGCATCTTCCTGGGCGTGATGCTCGGCTTCCCGGTCATCGTCAATCTCTGGTACGGCTTCGCCGACGCGTCGTTCGAGAACCTGACCGGCTCCTTCATCGGCCTCGAAAACTACCGCGACGCGCTGTCAAATCCGAAGATGTGGCAGGCGCTCGGCTTCTCGCTGCGCTTTGCCCTGATCTGCACGCTGTTCGAGGTCGGGATCGCGCTGGTGCTCGTCTTCATCCTGCATCCGCTTCTGGTGACGCGCCCCTGGCTGACGGCGGTGCTGATGCTGCCGATGATGGTGTCACCGGCGCTGATGGGCGTCATGTACCGGCTGATCCTCAACGAGTTCACCGGCATCGTCCCCGTCTATCTCGAAATGGCGGGCATGGCGGTCAATTTCCTTGGCCGGCGCAGCATCTACAACACCGTGGTGGCGATCGAGGTCCTGCAGTGGACGCCGTTCGCCTTCCTCATCCTGGCGACCGCGCGCCAGACCGTTGCCTATGAGATCGAGGAAGCGGGCGCCGTCGACGGCGCCACCGGATGGCACGCGATCTTCCATATCTTCCTGCCGCTGATGCGCCCGGCGATCGTCATTGTGCTGTTCGTGCGCTTCATCGACTCCTTCCGCGTCTTCGACCATATCTATGTGCTGACCGGCGGCGGACCCGGCAACCTCACTACCTCGATCAGCATCTACATCTACAAGCTGTTCTTCGTGCAGCGGACGATCGGCGAGGCCGTCGCCGTGTCGACGCTGCTGCTGGTCATGTCGTTGACGCTGATCGTTCTCGCCATGCGCCTTGTCGTGCGGAGGAACTGAGATGATCGTCCGACGCCAGAGCCCCCTCAACATCCTTGCCGACAGCCTGCGCTGGGTCGTCTTCGCCGTGGTGGCGCTGGTCGTGAACCTCCCCGTTCTGTCGACGATCCTGACCTCGTTCAAGACCGACGCGGACATCAACGCCTATCCGCCGAAATGGATCTTCACGCCGACGCTCGACCATTATCGGACGGTATTGACCTCGCCCAGCGTCGACTATCTGCATTATGTGATGAACAGCATCGTCATCGCCGTGCTCGGCACGATCTTCGCGATCGTCCTGACCCTGCCGGCCGCCTATGCGATCGCGCGCTACAAGGTCGGAGCCAAATGGCTGCTGCCGATCATCACCAACCTGCGGGCGCTGCCGCTGATCATTTTCGCGATTCCGTTCTATTTCATGTTCCAGACGGTCGGACTGCTGGATACGCGCCTCGGCCTCGCCCTCATCTCCTGCATCATCAACATCCCGATCGCGCTGGTGCTCTTCGTCGGCTTCGTCCAGGACCTACCGCGCGATTTCGACGATGCGGCGAAGATCGACGGCGCCTCGATGGGGCAGATCCTGCGCCATGTCGTGGTCCCGCTGAGCCGTCCCGTCATGCTGGCTGTCTTCATCCTCTCCTTCATCTATAGCTGGAATGAATTCCTGTTCGGGCTGATCCTCACCACCAAGAGCGCGGTACCCGTCACCGTCGGCGCGACCTTCTTCGTCACCTCCCGCGGCATCGAATGGGGTCCCACAGCCGCGGCGATGACCATCGGGGTCCTGCCGCCGCTGATCCTCGGACTGTTCGCCTATCCCTATATGGGCAAGTCGATGCTGGCCGGCGGCGTCAAGGGCTGAACCAGAGAGACCATCATGGAACCTAACGTTTATAGCGATGCCGTCGCCCGTGTGCTCGGCCATGTCCGCCGCACGCCGCTCGTCTCGGCCGCTCCCTCGCCGCACCCCGATGCGTCCGCGCTGTGGTTCAAGCCCGAATGCTTGCAGGTCTCGGGTTCGTTCAAGGCACGCGGCGCGTTCAACGCCGTGCTGTCATTGCCGGAGGAGGTTCGGCGCCGGGGCGTCGTGACGGCGTCCGGCGGCAATTTCGGCGCCGCGATCGCCTATGCCGCCCAGCAGCTCGGCGTGCCCGCCAATGTCTGCGTTATGAACACCTCGACGGAACTCGCCCGCCAGCGCATCGCCTCGTTCGGCGCCAAGCTGCACATCGTCGGCGACTTCTGGGATCTGTCCTGGGAACACGGCAAGCTGCTGGCGGCGGAGACGGGCGGCGCGCTGCTGCATCCCTTTGCCGACGCGCCGGTCATCGCTGGCCAGGGCACGATCGGCCTCGAAATCCTGGAGGACATGCCGGACGTCGACACGGTCGTTGTGTCGATCGGCGGCGGCGGCCTGATCGGCGGCATCGCCGAAGCCATCAAGCAGCGCCGGCCGAAGGTGCGCATCGTCGGCGTCGAGGCGGCCGGCTGCCCGATGATGTTCGAATCGAGGAAGGCCGGGCATATCGTCAAGCTGGAGACCGTCGTCACCAATGTGCCGATCCTCGCCGCCCGCACGACCGAGCCGATCAATTTCGAGATCGCCGAGCGCTGCGTCGACGAACTCATCCTCGTGCCGGAGGAAGAGCCGATCCGCGCAGCGGAATGGCTCTGGCGCCATACCGGCCTTGCCGTCGAGCTCGGCGCCGCCACGGCCGCGGCAGCCGTGCTCAATGGCCATGTCGCTGTCCGTCAACGCGAAAAGACCGTCGTCGTCCTCTGCGGCAGCGGCAATGACGGCCTTGGATCGGCCAGGCCGACCTAGTCGGCTCACCGAGCCTTCGAGCGGCAAGGGCCGCTACTTCGGGGCGGCGACGGCCGTTGCGGTGCCTTGGAAGGCACGACGCGTCGTCATTCGCCACAGCACGGCCACGAGGCCCATATTGGCGACGGCCGCGACGGCGAGGAGTGTGACCAGGCGCGCGGCGCCAGCCTGCTCGATCAGCAGGGCGCTCGCTGTCGGGGCCAGGCTTTGCGCCAGAAGGTTCGGCATGGCGAGACGCCCCATCATGACCGGGAACAGGTCGGGCCCGAACAGGGCCAGTGGCAGGGCTCCCCGCGCGATCGACCATATCCCGTTGCCGGCGCCGTAAAGCACCAATGACAGCGCCAGGACCGGCAGGCCCGAAGCGAGGGCGAGGATGCCGGCGGCAATCAGGCCAGCCGCGGCGCTCAGCGTCGCGATCGCCGGCAGGCGCTTGCCGATTGCCATGTCGAGAACGCGTGAGCCGACCTGCGAGGGGCCGATCAGGGCGCCAAGCGATACGGCGGCGGCGAGCGACGCGTCGCGAGCCTGCAGGATCGTCAGGAGGTGAATGGAGACAATCGTGGCGATCGTGCCACCCGTCGTCAGGATAAGGGCGAGCAGCCAAAATGCCGATCTCAGGCGAGGATCGATCCGCGCGGGGCTGCCCGCCTTCGAGGGACCCGAAGCGGGTGCATATCGCTCCACCCTGGGCAGAAATGCATAAAGCAGCGGCAGGCAGAAGCCGATGTGCAGCGCCGCATAGAAGAAGCAGACCTCGCGCCAGCCCCCATGAGCCAGCAGGAAGGCGCTGAGCGGCCAGCAGATCGTCGAGGCAAAGCCGCCGAAGAGGGTCAGCGTCGTGATCGCGTCCCGCGCCCCATAGCCATAATAGCGGCCGAGCGTCCCGAAGGCGGCGTCATAGAGACTGGCGCCCATGCCGCAGCCGAGCACCAGCCAGCCAAACAGATAGACAGGCAGCGAGGCTGCCGCGCCGACGATCCCGAGGCCGAGGGCTAGCATCAGTACGCCGGTCATCAGGACCGGCTTGCCGCCGTGATGGCGTATCAGGTGGCCCACGCGCGGCGATACGATGCCTGACGCCAGCAGGCCGACCGAGATGCCCCCTGAGACACAGGAGGAAGACCAGCCGGTATCCACCGCGATTGGCTTCGACAGCACCGCGGGAAGATAGAAGCTCGAACCCCAGGCGAAGATCTGCACCATCCCCAAGGCAGAGATCGTTGTCAGCCGCTTGCGTGCATCAGACACGTGTCGCCGCCTGTCCTGTCTCCACCACCTCGCCATCCTCCTTGACGAAGCGTCCGATACTCGGATTTGGCAGGACGCCCAGCACGGCCTCCGACGGCCGGGCCAACACGGTTCCTCTGGGCGTCTCGACGATGGGCCGGTTGATCAGGATCGGGTGCGCCAGCATCACGTCGATCAGATCATCGTCGGTCCATTTCGGGTCGGCGAGGCCGAGTTCAGCATAAGGCGTGCCCTTCTCGCGGATAAGCTGGCGGGTGGTGATGCCCATGGCCGCGATCAGTTCGAGCAAGCGCTCGCGGCTCGGCGGCGTCTTCAGATATTCGATGACGACAGGATCTTCGCCGCTGGCGCGGATCATCGCCAGCGTGTTGCGCGAGGTGCCGCAATCGGGGTTGTGATAGATCGTGATGGTCATGGCGCTGGCCTTGGCTTGATCGACGGATTCTGGCTGGCGCTCTTCGCCGCGACGGAGCGGACGGCCGCGCCGCGCTCGTACCAGTCCTTGGAGCGATTGACGATCCAGACCACCGACAGCATCACGGGAACCTCGATCAGCACGCCGACCACTGTTGCGAGCGCCGCGCCTGAATGGAAGCCAAACAGGCTGATGGCGGCGGCGACCGCCAGTTCGAAGAAATTGCTGGCGCCGATCAGTGCCGATGGCCCGGCGACGCAATGTTCCTCGCCGCTCGCCCGGTTGAGCAGATAGGCGAGCCCGGCGTTGAAATAGACCTGGATCAGGATCGGCACGGCCAGAAGGGCAATGATGAGCGGCTGGGCGATGATCTCACCGCCCTGGAAGCCGAACAGCAGGACGAGCGTCGCGAGCAGGGATACGAGCGAGACCGGGCCGAGGCGTTTGAGGACATTGTCGAGCGCGGCCTGTCCGCCGTTCGACAGCAGGCGGCGGCGCAGGACCTGCGCGATGAGGACGGGAACGACAATGTAGAGCCCGACCGACAGGACGAGCGTATCCCAGGGCACGGTGATCGCGGAGAGGCCGAGCAGCAGTCCGACGATCGGCGCGAACGCCACCACCATGATGACGTCGTTGAGCGCCACCTGGCTCAGCGTGAAATGCGGCTCGCCCTTGATGAGGTTCGACCAGACGAACACCATCGCCGTGCAGGGCGCGGCCGCCAGCAGGATCAGGCCGGCGATGTAGCTGTCGATCTGGTCGGGCGGCAGGAGCGGCCGAAAGAGATAGCCGATGAACAGCCAGCCGAGCAGCGCCATGGAGAATGGCTTGATGGCCCAGTTGACGAGGAGCGTGACGCTGATGCCGCGCCAATGCCGACCGACCTGACCGAGCGCGGCGAAGTCTATCCGCAGCAGCATCGGGATAATCATCAGCCAGATCAGCACCGCGACCGGCAGATTGACCCTGGCGATCTCGGCAGCGCCGATGGCGTGGAACAGGCCCGGCAGGAAATGCCCCAGCGCGACGCCGGCAATGATGCACAGCGCCACCCACACAGTGAGGTAGCGTTCAAAGATCGTCATGGAGGATAGCCCTATGCGACGTTCGGCCGGGGCGAACTGGCACCGTCCATCTGGCCGATTTCCTTGAGCCTGCTGCCAAGGGCGACGGCGTCGAGCTTGCGGATCGGCAGGGCCGTGAAGATCGAGATTCGGTTCTTCATGTAGCGGAACGCGGCGACGAAGGCGGCTTCCCGGTCGAACTCGGTTCCTTCGACGGCGGCGGGATCCTCGATGCCCCAATGCGCCGTCATCGGCTGGCCCGGCCAAACCGGGCAAGCTTCGCCGGCGGCGTTGTCGCAGACCGTGAATACGAAATCCATCACCGGCGCCCCGGCTACGGCGAATTCGTCCCAGGGCTTGGAGCGGAAGCCCTCATGCGGATAGCCGAAATGCGCGAGCGTCTTCAGCGCCAGCGGATGAACCACGCCCTTGGGCTGGCTGCCGGCCGAGAAGGGATTAAAGCGACCCGCCCCATCCTTGGCGAGGATGCTCTCCGCCAGAATCGAGCGCGCCGAGTTGCCGGTGCACAGGAAGAGAACGTTGAAGGCGCGGTCAGTCATGGCCGGTTTCCTTGGTCGGTGGACAGCAGGTAGAGAGGGCATCGACGGCAGGCAGGCACACCTCGGGGTGGCCCTGGCAGCAGTCGCGCATCAGAAATTCGGCAAGCGCCGAGAGCCCGGCATAGTCGGCGGTGTAGACGATCGAACGCGACTCACGCCGCGACTTCAGCAGCCCGGCGCGCTCCAGATGCGCCAGGTGAAACGAGGCACTGGAGGATGAGGTGCCGACCGCTTCCGCGATTGTGCCGGCGGGCAGCCCGTCTGGTCCCGCCCTGACGAGCGCACGCACCATCTTGAGGCGGGTTTCCTGTGAGAGGGCCGCGAAGGCATCAAGGGCTTGCGGTTCGTCCATTTTCATTTCAATATCTCATGAATAGTTGAAATGAGGATAGCTCGCCATGAACGCTCCCGCCAGCCCTCTTCGCGAACAAATTCACGACTACTCGCTGGCCGAGTTGCTGGGCGCGCTTGCGCCGCATGACGACAAGAAGCTGGTGATCGAATATGCCGGCCGCACCATCGGCGCCGGCTACCACGTGACGGAAGTCAAGGCGGGGTCGTTCGTCACCCTGGACTGCGGTGGCAATCCCGACGCATGGCAGGAGACCATCCTTCAGGTCGAGGATCTGCCGCCGATCGAAGGCCAGGATTTCATGAGAACGGACAAGTTCCGCTCGATCCTCGCCAAGGTCGCCCAGAAGGTCGCGCTGGATGCCGGCTCCCGCCTGACCTTTGAAGTCGGCCCACCCGGGGCGCCGATGCAGGTGTTCGACGTTGATGGGCTCTCGATCGACGCCAGACGCGCGGTGCTGCGTCTCGGCGCCCGGCCGGCGATCTGCAAGCCGCGCCATCGCGCCGAACAGGCCCAGACGGCGTCCTGCTGCGGACCGCGATCCGCGAAAGCCAACTGCTGCGCCTGAGAAGCGCGGCCGAAGGCTACTCCGCCGCGACCCGCAGATGCCCAAGGCACCGCGCCTCGTCGGCAGGGCGGCCGAGAGCAGCATAGCGGCTGGCGGCTTCTTCGAATGCCGAGGTGGCACGCGATTCCTGGCCCTCGGCGCGGCGTTGAAAGCCGCGCGCTTCCCAGACGGCGGCGATCCAGGGTCCACCATGCCACATGCCGGCCACCCGCTCGGCTTCGTCAAGCCGGCCATTGACCTGGCTCAGTTCGCCCATGGCGGCAAGCCGCGTCGCCGATGCGAGGCGAAACGTCATCGAACAGGGCTGGCAGCCATGGGTCTGCTTTGCCAGCATCCGGTCGCCTTCGCGGATGATGTCGCGGGCTTTTTCCTCGGTTGGAGCCGCCCGGACCTCCAGACCCTTGAGGCGGATCAGGAGATGCGGCGAAAGCCACGAGACCTCGGCAATTCCCGCCGCTCGCTGGATGAGCCGGTTTGCCTGCCACCTCTGGCCGCGCGAGAGCGCGATCTCGGCGAGTCGCTCCAGTGCCAGCACCCGGCCGGACGCCGCATCAGCCTCGGCCAGCAGTCGCTCCGCCTCCGTCAGCAGCCGCTCCGCCTCGCTGAGCTCGCCGGAAAACAGCGCCACCTCGCCCAGAATGAGCGAGGCAAGGCCTTTGCCCGGCAGCGAGCCCGCCCCTTCGGCGACGAAGAGCAGCTCCCTCGCGGCGACGCCGATCTGATGATGGCCCTTTGCGTTGCAAAGGCAGAACTCGGCCAGGCAGAGATGGCCGTCAAAAACCTGAGAGACCTTGTCCGGCCGTGTTCGCGCCCATTCGATGAACTCCGCCTGGAAGACTTCCTTCCAGCGCCCCTGCATATGTGCGCAAAGGGCGAACAGCGCACTGGCTTCGCCGACTTCGCGCACGAGCCCGGCCGCCGTCGCCAGTTGACGCGTTTCCTGGGCCACCACGCTGGCCTTGTCGAAATCGCCGCTGTGCAGATGCAGCAGCCCCCAGGCAAGCGAGGCGCGGATGCGGTCGGTCTGGCTGACCGGATCCACCGCCGGAATGGCCAGCGCCTGCTCATAGAGCCGCACCGCTTCCGATGAGGGGCCGACGCCGAGCTCCACGTGTAGGCTCTGCCGCAATTGGTTGAAGAGCCGGATTGCCTCCCCGCGGTTTCCGCTATCCAGCGCGGCCTGCATGAGCGCGCATTGGGCGGGTTCGTCGCTCGGTGCCACCGCGATCAGTCTCTGCCAGAGCTTGCCGACGCGCAGCAATTCGAGGAAGCGCTGATGCAGGGATGAACGCGGCGCACTGAGCCACTCGACATAGAGATCATCCGGAAGCAGGTCTCCGGTGTAGAGGTCGGCTGCCGCCGCGCAGTCGGCAGGGCTCGGCGCCCGCAAGGCTGCTTCCGTCGCCGCCTCGAACTGTGCTGCATCCACGACGATTTCCGCCTCGGGGGCCAGCGCTACCGAATCGCCGAGGATTTCGATCCAGCCATTGTCGCCGAGCGCCTTCCGGGCGAAATGCACCGCCTTGCGCAGACCAGCCCCGGCCGCATCCGGATCGGCGTCCGGCCAGAACAGGTCCATGACCTGTTCGCGGTGCAGCCGATGCTGCGGCGTGACCGCCAGGAGCTTGACGAGGGCCGCGGCGCGATCCCGCCGCCAGAGCGACGACGGAACGGTCTCGCCATCGACGGCAACGGAAAATCCCCCGAGCAGCTGAATCGCAATACGCATTGTTCCCGGGTCCACGGATCGTGCTGCAAAATCGCTTCGGCAAGCCGTCACAAGGGCGGATGCTGCGAGGAACGCGGGCGGAACATAGCCCCGCTAAAAAGGTCCGGCAATCGCGAACCAATGAGGACATCATGTCGCTTCGCATCAACGATATCGCCCCGGATTTCACTGCGGAAACCACGCAGGGCCCGATCTCATTCCATGACTGGATCGGCACCGGCTGGGCGATCCTCTTCTCGCACCCGAAGGACTTTACGCCGGTCTGCACGACGGAACTCGGCACGATGGCGCGCCTGCAGCCCGAATTCGATCGCCGCGGCGTCAAGGTGATCGGGCTCTCCGTCGATCCTGTCGACCGCCATGCTCTGTGGGCCGACGACATCGCCGAAACCCAAGGCGCCCGTCCCGGCTTCCCGATGATTGGAGATCCTGCACTGGCCGTTTCCAAGCTCTATGACATGCTGCCGGCCGCCGCCGGCGACAGCGCCGAAGGCCGGACTGCTGCCGACAATCAGACGGTGCGCCACGTCTTCGTCGTCGGACCCGACAAGAAGATCAAGCTGATGCTCGCCTATCCGATGACCACGGGGCGGAATTTCGACGAGATCCTCCGCGTGGTGGATTCACTGCAGCTGACTGCAAAGTTCCGCGTCGCCACGCCTGCAAATTGGGAGCATGGCGGGGATGTGATCATCGCCGGTTCGGTCAGCAATGACGAGGCGAAGACGATCTATCCAAATGGCTGGGCGTCGCCCAAGCCCTATATCCGCATCGTTCCGCAACCGGGTATGGTTCAGGCCTGACAGGAACGCTCGTCGAAGCCGGCATACATCAGGACAGATCTCATGAAGACCCGCATTCTCATCCTCGGAGCCGGCTTTGGCGGGCTGGAGCTTTCGACTTCCCTTTCCGAAGCGCTAGGTGACAGTATCGACGTAACCCTGATCGACAAGGCCGAGGGCTTGGTCTTCGGTTTTGCCAAGCTCGATCTGATGTTCGGACGATCGAGCGAGGCAGCGATCCGCCATCCCTATGCCGACTACGCCAAGCCCGGTGTCCGGCTCTTGCGCGAAGCTGTCACCGCGATCGATCCTGAATCGCGGCGTGTCACGACTGACAAAGGCGTGCACGAAGCCGATATTCTGGTGGTGGCGCTCGGCGCCGATTATGACGTTTCCGGCACGCCAGGGGTCGTTCTTGGCAGGAACGAGTTCTACTCGGTCGCCGGTGCGGCGCATATCGCCAGCGTCCTGCCAGGCTTCACGGGCGGTGATGTGGTGATTGGCGTCTGCGGTGCTCCTTATAAATGCCCGCCGGCGCCCAGCGAATGCGCGCTGATGCTGCACGACTATCTCGTGGCGCGCGGGCTGCGCGAGGCAACGCGCATCACCTATGTCAATCCGCTGCCCTCCCCGGTGCCACCCTCTCCGGAAACCTCGAAGGCGCTGCTCGAGGAATTCGCCAGGCGTGCCATCACCTTCATCCCCAACACGCGCGTCACCGCCGTCGATGAGGGCGCACGCAGCGTGGCACTGGACAATGGCGGATCGCTACCCTGCGATCTCTTCCTCGGCGTGCCGAAGAACCGTGCCGCCGATGTCGTCGTCGCAGCTGGCATGACCGAAAATGGCTGGGTGCCAGTCGATCCGCGCACGCTGCAGACCAAATACGCCGGCGTCTATGCGGTAGGCGACCTGGCCAATACCGGGGCGCCCAAGGCGGGCGTCTTTGCCGAGGGCGCCGCCCGCGCCGTCGCCGCCAACATCATCTCGCAGCTCCGCCGGGAGGAGGAGACGGCCAAGAATCCCGGCGCCGGATCCTGCTACATCGAGTTCGGTGCCAATCGCATCGCGCGGGTGGATGTCGATTTCTTCTCCGGCCCCAAGCCGACAGGCACCTTCTATCAGCCCTCCGAGGCCCTGCGGGTCGACAAGGAGCATTTCGGCTCAAGCCGCCGGGCGCGCTGGTTCGGCCGGTAGAGGACGGTGAGCCAGTTCGCCGCACGCACGCCCTGGCGGCGACGAACCGTTGCCATGTTCACGCGGAGGTCGCCCGGAGGCGCAAGTACAAGTTGAAACTTGGAGGCCGGCGCAGGTAGAACTCTTCGGGGCTGCTCTAGCAGCAGCCGGAGGATTCGCTGCGGTTTGCCCAGCGTTGATCCAGGCAGGTCGGGGGACGATGAATATTCTAGGCGCCATCGGCTTCAATCTACGAAACGTGGCTCGTTTCCGAGGAAGGGATTCGCGATCCCGCTTCTGGCCCTACGCCATATTGATCGTGGTCCTGACGTCGATTTCTGCAGCGAAAGTCATGATGCCGGAGCTGACGAGCTCGATTGAACGCACACATCGCTTCGCGATCGAAAACCCTGACAAGGCAACTATCGAGTCGCATGCCGGTGGATACACCGTCCATCTCCGGGGATTCTATCCGGAATTGATGCCGCGACTCGACAAGATTCTGCCCGGGCTCGCCGCGGTGCTGGGCGTCGGCGTCATCTTGCTGGCGGCATCGATATCCCGCCGTCTGCATGACAGCGGCAGGACAGCGGCTTGGATGTTGTTGCCGATCCCGATGCTGGTGATTGGCTTGGTTCTCTTTGCTACTCTATTCGCCGTCTTCATGGCGGGCGAGTTCGAGTTCAACTTTCTATTCATCGGCCTTTTTGTTGTGTTGTTGCTCAACAACTTCGCCTATCTCGGCTCGCTCCTCTTCCTGATCGCCATGCTCGCCAAGCCCAGCCAGACCGGCGACAACCTATACGGGCCCGCGCCTGCGACCCCAACATAGAGCGGTCGAGCGGCCTGGCCATAGGTTCGTGTGAAAGGGCGATGCGTCAGAGCCTTGGATTCCTAAACTACTCCGGCAGACACCGAGTAGCCTTGGCGATCCAGAGCAGGCGTCAACCCGCCTCGGGTGAATTGTTCGGAGTCTGCAAAGGCAAGAGTGGTGCCTAGGGCTGGAATCGAACCAGCGACACGCGGATTTTCAATCCGCTGCTCTACCAACTGAGCTACCTAGGCCCGGCGATCCGGGCAGTTGCCTCGGTCGCGAAGACACGGCCTTATAGGGGAGCCTCGCGGACCTGTCCAGAGGCCGAAAGCGTCGACTTCATCCTGTGGAAAGCTGCGGTGGCAAAGCCGTCGCGCATCCGGTCGAACGGGGCGACAATCAGCCTTCCGCCTCGTCGTCCTCGCTGTCGGCTTCCACCGCGGGAATCGCATAGGCGCCCGAGAACCAGCGGTGGAGATCGAGATCCTTGCAGCGCTTCGAACAGAACGGATAGGCGGCCCGCGTCGATTCCTGGCTGCAGATCGGACAAGGCCGCGGCGGCCGCAAGGGCACGATCTCAGCGCGTTTCGGCGGCGTATCCGATGTCCTGTCCGTCATCCGTTTCGTCCTTACGCCAGTCCGAGCCAGCCTTTGCGGGTCGGAAAGCCTTCTCCCTCCAGCATCGTCACGGTCTCGTAGAGCGGCAGGCCCACGACCGAGCTGTACGAGCCGACGAGGCGCACGACGAAGGTGCCGGCGAGGCCCTGAATCGCATAGCCGCCCGCCTTGTCGCGCCACTCTCCCGATCCCAGATAGGTATCCATCTCCTCGCGCGAAAGGCGCTTGAAGCGCACCTTTGTCTCGATGAGACGCTGGCGGATCGCGCCCTTCGGCGTCAGCAGGCAGATAGCGGTGTAGACCCGGTGCGAGCGGCCGGAGAGCAGCATCAGGCATTCGGCCGCCTGATCGTGGAACTCCGCCTTGGGCAGGATCCGGCGTCCCACGGCGACGACCGTGTCGGCCGACAGGATGTAGGCGCCCGCGAATTCCGGCGTTCGCGCCGCCATGGCCCGCGCCGCATCGGCCTTGGACCGCGCGAGGCGCTTGGCCAGGCTGCGGGGTAGTTCGTTCCTCAGCGGGGTCTCGTCGACCGAGGTCGGCAGCAGGCTGTCCGGCTCGATGCCGGCTTGGGCGAGCAGCTGCAGCCGTCTGGGGCTGGCGGAGGCGAGCAGGAGCTTGGGCTCTGGCAAAGATTTGGGCGTGCCGGTCATCCGTCCGTCCGGTCGAGGGGAAGCCGCCTCAGCGGCGAAGCGGCGGGACCGTAGCGGAATTCGCCCGGCAAGGAAACGCCCAGGGTCGCTCAGCCGCTTGGCGTCGGCATCCAGCCGAAGCGGGCCTTGATCCGCTGCGAGAGCTGGTCTCGCACATCGCGATAGGCGTCGAGGATCTGGTCGCGCGAGCCGCTCACCAGCGTCGGATCGGCCGTCGGCCAGTACTCGACCGAGAGCGCCATCGTTCGCGTCAGTTCGAGTGCGCGATGATGCGCTTCGGGCGAGAGCGTGATCACGACGTCGAAATTCGTGTCTTCGAGATCCTCGATCGTGTGCGGACGGTGCCGGGACAGATCGATGCCGCGTTCTTCCATGACAGCCGTCACGAAGGGATCGGTCTCGCCCTTGCGAACGCCGGCCGATTCGACATAGAGCCCGCGCGGAAAGAGCTGGCGAGCCATGGCGGCGCCCATGGGCGAGCGCACTGTGTTCATGCCGCAGACGAAGAGCACCGATCCCGGCTGCCGCTGCCTTGCCGGATCGGCCGGCCCGGGGGCGTCGCTGGCCGCCACGGCTCAGCCTTTCCAGTGCAGGGCGCAGACAAGGGTGAACAGGCGCCGCGCCGTCTCGAAATCGACGATGATCTTGCCGGCGAGCCGCTGCATCAAAAGGCGGGACCCCTCATCGTGGACGCCGCGCCGGCCCATGTCGATCGTCTCGATCTGGCTGGGCGTCGCGGTGCGGATCGCGGCATAGTAACTGTCGCAGATCAGGAAATAATCCTTCACGATCTTCCGAAGCGGCGTCAGCGACAGGAGATGCAGGACAAGCGGCTGGTCCTGATCGTCGCGGATATCAAAGACGAGGCGGTTGTCGCGCACGGCCAGATGCAGCCGATAGCCGCCGGTCGGATGGCCGGGCAGGACGAAGCGGTTGTCCTCGATCAGGTCGTAGACGGCGATGTTCCGCTCATGCTCGACATCGGCCGTGGAACGTCCGATCGAGGCCGCGTCGAACTCCACGGCCACGAGCCGGCCCGTCTCTCCCTGCAGCTCCACCGCCATCGTTCCGCCTTCGAGCGTTTCCCGGGGGCGATCCTGCTACAGATTGAGCCGGATCGCCACCGACCTCGCATGAGCGCCGAGCCCCTCGGCCTCGGCCAGCGCGATCGCCGCGGGGCCGAGCGCGCGAAGTTGTTCGGGACCCGTCCGGAGGATCGAGGTCCGCTTGACGAAATCGAGCACGGAAAGCCCGGACGAGAAGCGGGCCGAGCGCGCCGTCGGCAGCACATGGTTGGAGCCGCCGACATAATCGCCGATCACTTCCGGCGTCGTGCGGCCGACGAAGATTGCGCCGGCATTGCGGACGGCGGCGAGCAGCGGCTCCGGATCGGCGGCGGCGATTTCCAGATGCTCGGGCGCCAGTCGGTTGACGAGCGGGATGGCATCACCGAGCGACGCGACCTCGATGACGGCGCCATAGTCGCGCCAGCTCGCGCTCGCGGTCTCGCCACGCGGCAATGTCTTCAACTGCCGTTCGACGGCGGCCTCGACGGCATCCGCGAAAGCGGCGTCATCCGTGATCAGGATCGATTGCGCCGCCGTATCGTGCTCGGCCTGGGCGAGGAGGTCGGCGGCGATCCAGTCCGGATCATTGTCGCCATCGGCGAGGATCAGCACTTCCGAGGGGCCGGCTATCATGTCGATGCCGACCGTCCCGAATACCTGGCGCTTGGCGGCGGCCACATAGGCATTGCCGGGTCCGACGATCTTATAGACCGGCCGGATCGTCTGCGTCCCGTAGGCCAGCGCCGCGATCGCCTGTGCGCCGCCGATCCGGTAAAGCTCGTCGATGCCGGCGAGCCGAGCCGCCACCAGTACGAGCGGGTTGATCACCCCATCCGGCGAGGGCACCACCATGACGACGCGGTCGACGCCGGCGACCTTGGCCGGAACGGCGTTCATCAATACGGAACTCGGATAGGAGGCGGTGCCGCCCGGCACATAGAGCCCGACCGCCTCGATCGCCGTCCAGCGCGAGCCGAGCTCGACACCGAGCGCATCGACATAGCGATCATCGGCAGGCTTCTGGCGCAGATGATGGGAGCGGATACGGTCGCGCGCCAGCACCAGCGCGGCGCGGGTGCGATCGTCGACCTGTTGCTCTGCCTCCTCGAACTCGGCCTCGCCGACCCGCATGGCCGGCGCCGTCATCTCCAGCCGGTCGAAGCGCTTTGTATAGTCCAGCACCGCCGCATCGCCCCGCGCGCGCACATCGGCGAGGATCGCGCGCACCGCGCTGTCGACATCCTCCGATACCTCGCGCTTCGTCGCGAGAAGCGCGGTGAAGCGGGTGTCGAAATCGGGGTCGGTGTGCGAGAGACGAATGGCCAAGACACGGCTCCTCTTGTGCGAGCGACGTGTCTAGCGCGGCTAAGGCGATGGGAAAAGCGGTTCCCGCGAAACGTTACGGTGCCGCGAGCACTACGGTCGCCGGATTGTCCTGCTCCAGCTTGGTGATCATGGGCGCAGAGGGGTACTCCAGCGCTCTGTATATGTGCGAAGCGGCTGCGGTGGTGACCATGCAAGTGACCAGGGCGGAAGTTGCATAGAGGAACACAGCGAGAAGACCCATCACCAATTGGCCGGTATCGAGGTACGAAACCACAGCGCCGGGCACAAAGAGTAGAATTGATGAGGGGGTTGAGCAGAAAATCGATACGATAAATATCTTCCAGAAGCGTCCTTTCGAGAGGCGGAAGAAATATGAAATATTTCGGTCATCACAAATTGCTATCGCAGGAAATATCGGGCTGAAACGAGCCTTTATATACATCATAAATAATCCGGCAGCGGGACAAATTATTACAATTCCAGTAAAATAAAGGTAACTTATGCCAAATGATGTCAGCTGAAACACAAAAACGAATGCCGTGTACTTCCAGAACTGCCTCCGTCGTAGCGAAGCGGAACAAGCGGAAGATTGCTGCTCACATAGAACATAGCGATGGATCGCGATCTGCAGCGAAATCGTTGCAAGCGCGACAGCGAAAAGAAAGGGCTGCGCCGCAGAACTTAATGCCAGCCGGTCCGCTAGAGGTATATCTCGTAGGAATTGGTCAGGTTGGAGGCCGAGCGCACTGCGAACCGCGAAGATCAGCAACAGCAGGAGGAATGTCGTAAACACAACCAAGGGTATCGCGCGGGCGGCTCGCCACGAATCGGCATAGGCCGCACCTACAATGCGTGAGACCGAAAAATTTCCGGGCTTCTGCTGTATTTGTTCCACGTGACCGATGCCCCCCTATCATCTCGGGGCATCTTATTCACACCACCTGATTGTGCAATGACAGGAGGGGCTGGTCAGGCCACCTGTGTGTCTACCCCATGCTCCGGGCAGCAGGCCGTGGCCCAGGCCGGGCCGAGGTCGCTGATCGCTGCTTCGATGCATTCGACGTCGAGCGCGATGGCGCCGCCGCCGGCGAAGATCAGCGTCACGGTGCCGGCCGGCTCCTCGGCGCCGTCAAAGCCGATGGCGAGGAGGTCGAGCACGGCCTCGGGATCGCTGCGATCGATGCCGGCCGAGCGGACGGCGAGGACGCGGTCGAAATGAAAGCCAGCGCGGCGCCGCTCCCATGTCTTGCGAATGGCGCCCTCGGCAGGCTTTTCCCAGACGAAGCGGTTGATCACCGCCGCAAAGCGCTTCTCCTTGGCAAGAAACGTCATGTCGCGAACCTTCAGGACGGCATCCTGGACATGCGCCGATACGACGGCGAGGTCATCGACATCGAAAGCCACAAGTTTAAGACGGTCCATCTTCATTCACCCATCGTTGCTGGCACGGTGGAGCGAAGGTGGTGTCGGCCCGTTGGAAAAGCAAGCGCCGCGACGCTCAGCCCGCGATGCGCTCGATGGTGGCGCCGCAGCGCGACAGCTTGTCCTCCAGCCGCTCGAAGCCGCGGTCGAGGTGATAGACGCGGTTCACCATTGTCTCGCCCTCGGCGGCGAGGCCGGCGATGACCAGCGAGACCGAAGCGCGAAGGTCTGTCGCCATCACCGGCGCGCCCTTCAGCATCGGCACGCCGACGATGGTCGCATTCTGTCCGTCCAGATGGATCTCGGCGCCGAGGCGGGCGAGTTCCTGGACATGCATGAACCGGTTCTCGAAAATCGTCTCGCGGATATGCGACGTCCCATCGGCGCGGCAGACCAGCGCCATGAGCTGCGCCTGCAGATCGGTCGGGAAGCCGGGGAACGGTTCGGTCGTCACGTTGACCGGCTGGAGGTCCGCGCCATTGCGATAGATGCGGATGCCTTCGTTTGTCGGCGTGATCTCGGCGCCGACCTGGCTGAGTATCTCCAGCGGGCGGGCCAGATCGTCATAGCGGGCGCCTTCGAGCAGCACGTCGCCGCCCGTCATCGTCACGGCCATGGCATAGGTGCCGGCCTCGATCCGGTCCGGCATGACCGCGTGGCGGGCACCATGCAGGCGATCGACGCCGTGGATGTGGATCGTCGACGTTCCGGCGCCGGAGATGCGCGCGCCCATCTTGATCAGGCATTCGGCGAGGTCGACGATCTCCGGCTCGCGCGCCGCGTTCTCGATCACCGTTTCGCCCTTGGCGAGCGTCGCCGCCATCATCGTCACATGGGTAGCGCCGACCGTGACCTTCGGAAACACGACGCGGCCGCCCGTCAGGCCGTTCGGCGCGCTCGCGACGACATAGCCGGCATCGATCTCGATCGTGGCGCCGAGTTTCTCCAGCGCCTCGAGGAACAGATCGACCGGCCGCGTGCCGATCGCACAGCCGCCCGGCAGGGAAACCTTGGCGAAGCCCTCGCGGGCGAGAAGCGGCCCGATGACCCAGAAGCTCGCCCGCATTTTCGAGACGAGATCATAGGGCGCGGTGGTGTCGACGATGGTGCGGGCCGTGAAATGCACCGTCTCGCCGGAAAGCTCGGCCTCGCCCGCGCGCTTGCCCGAAACGGTCATGTCGACGCCGTGATTGCCGAGGATGCGCTTCAGCATCGCGACATCGGCGAGGCGCGGCATGTTGGCGAGCGTCAGCGTCTCGTCCGTCAGCAAGCTTGCGATCATCAGCGGCAGGGCGGCGTTCTTGGCGCCCGAGATCGGGATCGTGCCATTGAGGCGCGAGCCACCGACGATGCGGATTTTGTCCATGCAGGCGGGCCTTTCGCTGGTTCCGGCGAGCGATTCGAAAATCAAAAGCGCCCCGTCCGAGGTTCGCCGGTTTAGCTCAGGAATGCGGCCGACTCAAGGAATGCGGGCAAGGGCTGTGACGAGGATCACGCACTGTCGTCGTCGGGCGCCGGCTGGCCGAAATCATCGAGCCCGGCCCGCCGCGCCGCCTTCCGGCGTGAAAGATTGGCCCGAAGCGCCGCCGAAAGCCGCTCGGCGCGCTCTCTCTCCTTCCGGCTTGCCGCCGTCTCCGGTGTCTTTTCGGCCGAAGCCGCAGGTTCCTCGTCTCGTCCCATCGTCCCGCAGATCCCGGCATTTGGAAGCCAGCCGGGGACTTCGCTGCGAAAGCATCCCCGGGCGCTTGATCCCACCGCCCCTCTGTGGCAGAAGACCGCCGTCCGCGCCAGCCGCCGACCACGCTGCAGTAGCTCAGTGGTAGAGCACTCCCTTGGTAAGGGAGAGGTCGAGAGTTCAATCCTCTCTTGCAGCACCATTTTTCTATAATGCCGTCAATCTCTTATGAGAGCGGAGTTCCACCTCTAAGATCGTGTTTAATGCAGAACGATGCGGGACCCTGCGAGCATTCCGGCACGTTTTTGACACCCTGATTCCAGCTTTGTTCCCTGTCGGCTTTAGAGATGAATGACGCGGCGACAGGAGGATGACAGTGAGAACCGATCAAAAATGGCGCTGCGGCTGGCGGTCGGAGGAATTTGCATCGACGTTAGCCGCGATACCGCTTGCTTGGCGCCGGCGCTCTATTTCCATATCGATTCGGCCGAGGTTCAGTTTAAGGAGAGCGTTGGGCAATGCAAACGTCAGCATGAACGACGTAACGCCAGCAAATAAGAATGCTCTCTCAATCGTGACCTTAATCCAACAGGGCGCGGGTGATCCGCGTATGAGTACACCCGCGAACAAAATGCCTATTGCGATGAGGTATATTATGAAAAGCCAAACATGATTGATAAGACGATGCTCAATTGTTTCGCGTCGTAGCTCCGCAACGCGCCAGGAGCCTGCAGGAATCATTGCTGGATCGCCTACGATAGCTATGATTGCGACCAAGAATCCAGCGAAAACCGTTAGAACAGTTACTATAATTACCAGCGCATCGGAATTTCCGCGCACATAAGGCTGCCCAAAATAGGCCGCAAGCCCACCAATCGTTGCGCAGAACGCGATGAAGACGATTTTCATCTCATTGTTCAATCGTTCCGTTGCTAACTAATTTATCAAAGAAAGCCTTCAGGCTAAGCCACGCATCCTCCCGCGTAACCGATTTTCCTAGTGACTCGATAAGAGTATGCGTCTTTACTGCGATTGATTGAGGCGTAATTTTCTGATCGTCGTTTGTTATTATTGCGAAGTCGTCGCCTACCTGCTGGTCGGTGACGATCTTCTCACCTAAGGCCTGTAGGCGAGCGTCTCCGACGCTCTTGCCCTTCATCCTTCCGTCCTTCTTTAGGACAACAGATACGGTAAGCGCATCGGGCGTTACATCATGCTCGGATCCGAGAACGGCCTTGACGGACTTGGCCAATGCCCCAAGCATTCCCTGAGGATGATGTTGTCGTTGAATATAGCTCATCGATGCCTGATATAGAACGGCGCCGAGATGTATTTCTTTGACACCTTGCATCTGCAAGGTCTTCAACGCGTCTTGATCTGAGACCGGTTGTAGAATGAATTGATCAGCATCGTGTCTTATTTTCGCAAGGGAAAGAAATTTTTGTAGGAAAAAATCCACGGCCTGCGCTGATATAGATGTTGTACAAAGAACGACTTCGTCACGACAAACGTATAATAGCGCGTCACCATCCATAAATTCACGATTGTCGGGAGGTTCGACAGTTGTAACGTCAATCGAAAGGGTTGTTTTTGTCACCTTCGGTACTGCGGAAGCCTGTTCGCCAGGAGTGTCTTCGGTAATGTGTAGGTATGCAGCGGCGTTTCCGTCTGGCTTTATGTGTGCAAGCCGAAGCCATTGACCACCATCCCGCTGAATAGATCGATCTGTCGCGGTATTGAGCTTGGTTGCTGCCTGTATCAGCAGGTGCCCCAAGGTGGTAGATGACGGCTGCTTGGTTATCCAAGACGCCCGGCGATAGTTTAACGTTTTTTCCCTCTTGTCAGTCACTCAACTCCCTCCCCACCCGGTGACAAGAGAATTGCACAACCCACGATAAAAGCAAAAGTTGGTATTACCCCGCTCACATGACCTTCGCGACGACCACGCCCCACAGCCAGAATATGAGCGCTGAAAGGGTGCTGCCGGCCAGTCACTATGACCGATCTGGATTTGACGAAATCGAGCGTCGATCGTCATGTCGAAGCGTATTGATTTTCTAAGTGACGAGTTTCTTCACCCAGTAGGTCCTGCGCGGAACGCCGACCAATGATGTCCGCCGCCGTCAACTCAGTCTCGCCGTCTCTTTGCCGCACTATCCCCCCGCGAAATCGCCTCGCAATCGAGGGTGTGGCCGGCGCAAATGGCGCCTCGATCCGGCGGCGCCCCTATGGCCGCCTTCGACCGGGCTATAACCTCCAGAGCCACTCCCCCGTGTGGCGCAAGGCGCCCTGTGGTGTCATGGTCCGACGCAGGCCACAGTTCGGGAATCGGGGATGTACGACTATATCGTGATCGGCGGCGGCATCGTCGGGCTGGCGACGCTTCGGGCGTTGCAGCGGCGGCGGCCGCAGGATCGGTTCCTGCTGCTGGAGAAGGAAGTCGAGGTCGGATCGCACCAGACCGGCCATAATAGCGGCGTCATCCATGCCGGTATCTATTATGCGCCGGGCAGCCTCAAGGCTCGCCTCTGCCGCGAGGGCGCCGAGGCGACCAAGGCGTTCTGCCAAACCCATGGCATCCCCTATGACGAATGCGGAAAGCTGCTCGTCGCCACCAGTGAGCAGGAACTGGCCCGCATGGGCGACCTGGCCGTGCGCGCCGAGACGAACGGCATCGCCATCGAGCGCATCTCCGCTGGGGAACTTGCCGAGCGCGAGCCGAATATCGCCGGACGCGGGGCGCTGCTGGCCGGCTCGACGGCCATTGTCGACTACCGCCGGATCTGCCGGGCGCTCGCCGCCGAGGCCGAGGCGAAAGGCGCTACCATCGCGCTGGGACGTGCGGCGCTTGCGATCCGCGAAACCGTCGATGGCATCGAGGTCGATACGGCGGAGGGCAGCCTGAAATCCCGCAAGCTCGTCGCCTGCGCGGGTCTGCAATCGGACCGGATCGCCCGGATGGCGGGACTGGAGACCGCGCACCGGATCATCCCGTTCCGCGGCGAATATTATGTGTTGCCGGAAGCGAAGAACGACATCGTCCGGCATCTCATCTATCCGATTCCGGATCCGGACCTGCCCTTTCTCGGCATCCATCTGACGCGGATGATCGATGGCCGCGTCACGGTCGGGCCGAACGCCGTGCTCGGCCTCGCTCGCGAGGGCTATGCCAAGAGCGCGGTCAATTGGCGGGATATCGCCGACATGGTGGCCTTCCCCGGCTTCTGGCGCGTCCTTGGCTCCAATTGGCGGTCCGGCCTGACGGAGATGCGCAACTCGCTGCTGCGCTCAGGCTATCTGGAGCAATGCCGCAAATATTGCCCATCGCTCCGGGTCGACGACCTGAAGCCCTATCCCGCCGGCATAAGGGCGCAGGCCGTGCTGGCCGACGGCTCGCTGGTGCATGATTTTCTGTTCGGCGGCACCGACAGGATGCTGCATGTCCTCAACGCGCCATCCCCCGCCGCGACGTCGGCGCTGCCGATCGGGGAGATGATTGCCGACCGGATCCTGTAACCGGCCGGCAGCATCTTTCGCCGCGCCTCAGACCGGGCTGAGCTTCGGGAAATACTGATAGAGCCAGGTCTCCGTCAGCGCGGTGCCGTCCTTGCCGCGGACGTAGAGGCGCATGTCGAGCGGGGCGTCGCCCTCGACGACCGTGTCGAAGAAGGCGCGGTAGAGGCCCGGCTCGCCGGCGACGACCGGGAAGGCGTCGGCGAGGGTGACCTTGCCGCGCGAGAGTGTGATCTCGGGCGTGCCGTCGCCGCGCTTCAGGCTGTCGGCCTTGCCGCCGCGGAAATCGATCACGAAACGGATGCTGCCCGGCGGGCGTGGCTGGCCCGGAATGCCGCCGACGCCGATATAGGTCGCCTGGACGCGGGCGAGATCCGCCGGGAAGGGCTCGTCGGCGTTCCAGTACATGCGATAGGAGAAATCGAGCGCCGCGCCGGGAACCGCCGGCTTGTCCGGAACCCAGTAGACGACGATGTTGTCGTCATATTCGCGGTCGGTCGGGATCTCGACCAGTTGGATCTGGCCCTTGCCCCATTTTCCCTTGGGCTCGATCCAGACGCTCGGCCGCCGATCGTAGAACACGCCGTCGTCCTGATAGTGGTCGAAATTGCGGTCGCGCTGCAGCAGCCCGAAGCCGCGAATGTCCGCATCGAGAAAGCTGTTGGTCGAGACGAAGGGCGGATCGTTGAGCGGCCGCCAGATGCGCTCGCCCGTGCCGGTCCACATGGCGAGGCCATCGGAGTCATGGATTTCCGGCCGCCAGTCGATGGCGCGGCGGCGCACCGTCTCCGAATACCAGTACATCGAGGTCAGCGGCGCGACGCCGAGGCGCTGGATCGGCTTGCGCGGATAGAGCGTGCAATCGACGTCGATTTCGGCGCCCTTGTCCTTCGAGGCGACCATGCGATAGGCGCCGGTGATGCTGGGGCCGTCGAGCAGGCAGTAGATAATGACTTCGTTCTCGACGCCGGCTGTCCGTTCCAGCCAGAACTGCGAGAAGCGGGGGAATTCCTCCTGCGCGTCGGGCAGGGCGGTGTCGATGGCAATGCCGCGCGCCGAGAGGCCATATTGGTCGAGCGCGCCGGAGGAGCGGAAATAGGAGGCGCCCAGAAAGGCGAGCCAGTCCGTCTTTTGCGATGGCGCCTCGACGCGGAAGCCGGAGAAGCCGATATCGTCGGGAAGGTCTCGCGCCGGATGCTTGGCGGGCAAGTCGAAATAGCGCTGGCGGTAGAGAATCTCGCGTGCCTCGCCGTTTTCGACGACATGGATCAGGCACGGCTCCTGGAAATACTTGCCGAGATGGAAGAGTTGGACCGGCGCCCCGCCCTTTCCGTCCGACCAGAGCGAATAATCCTTGTTGAACTGGATCGCCTGGAAATTGTCATAGTCGATCTTGTCGAGGATCGCGCCATAAGGTGAGCGCTCGTCTTTCCAGGGCTGGCGCGCCGCTTCTTCGGCGATGGCCTTCAGCCGGTCGAACGAGAAGGGCTGCG
This sequence comes from Kaistia algarum, assembly GCF_026343945.1. Classification (NCBI taxonomy): domain Bacteria; kingdom Pseudomonadati; phylum Pseudomonadota; class Alphaproteobacteria; order Hyphomicrobiales; family Kaistiaceae; genus Kaistia; species Kaistia algarum. The sequence continues at coordinate 1,494,722 of NZ_JAPKNJ010000001.1, read as the reverse complement.
CCGGGCCGAGGGCGAGGCCTTCATCGGCAGGCGCGGCGTGACCGAGCGAGGGCAGGGTGGAGGCGGCGAGGGCGGAGAGAAGCGTGAGCAGGGTGTCGCGGCGGGTCGGTTGGATCATTTCGATTCTCGTTGGCAAAGCTGCGGAACTATAAATTGCAGCCAGGGGCACATCGCCGATAGCACAGCTCTGCGCGTTTGCGTAGAGCGGCGAATCGTTGCCATGCGGAACGAGGTTTTTCTTGGCGAACGCCGCCGTGGTCCCAGTGTTGTATTGCCACCGCTGGCTGTACCAAGCGCGTCGGCCGGTATCTCGGAATGCCCGCCGCCGGGGCGGCGCGCCGCGCGTGATTGACGCAGGTCAAGGCCCTGATTGGCTTGGCTGCTCTATCGTCATGGCGAGGAGGGGCGGCAGGGCGGAGCCGGGTTGGCACGCCATCAAGGCGCATGAGGGCGTCGATCTGCCGGGCACCCTGTAAGGATCAGGCCGCGGGGTAGACATCGTGAGCATCAAGTCGCTTCTCGTCAGCATCGACATGTCGGAAACCGGACGTGAGCGCATGCAATATGCGTTCGACCTCGCCGAGCAGCATGCGGCCCATCTCGTGGGCTACTACGCCTCGCCGACCGTCGGGATGAACCTCGAAGGCTCGCCTCAGGACATCGCCGAGGCGGTCCATCAGGAATTCGATCGACAGCTCGGCCTCAGACACCTGACCGGCGCCTGGATCCTTGGCGACAGGCCTCTGGCCGCGGATATTGCCGAGCAGATCCGCTACTGCGATCTGGCCCTGATCGGGCTCGGCTCGCCGGACGATATTGGCCCGGATCCACAGGGCTTCCGCATCGAGGAGATCGTACGTTCCTGCGGGCGGCCGATCCTCGGCCTGCCGATCAGCCGCCTGGCGCCGCCGCCCTTCTCGCGCGTTCTCGTCGCCTGGGATGGCAGTCCGCAGGCTTCCCGCGCGCTGCATGATGCGCTTCCGTTGCTGAAGGGCGGCGAGACGATCCACATCGTTTCGCTCGGCGGGGATGGCGCGGCCAAGGCGGAGCGGCTGATCGCCCATCTCGCGCGCCATGGGCTGTCCGCTACATTCGACACGATGCCGACTTTCGAGATGACGATCGGTGACGAGCTTCTGCAACGCGCGGCGCTGCTTGAGGTGGATCTCGTCGTCGCCGGCGCCTATGGCCATTCACGCCTTGGCGAGGATCTGTTCGGCGGCGCCAGCAATACGCTGGTGCATCAGATGCTTGTGCCCATCCTCGTCTCGCACTGAGGCGGGATCTAAGCCCTCTTTCGGCGCAGCCTGCGGGTGAGCATCGTGGCGAGATCGGCGAGTTCGCTCACGCCGAAGAGCCGCGCGGCGAGCGCATAGATGCCGAGCCCGGCGCCGCAGAGGACAGCGCCGCGCCCCAGCAGCGACACGGCGTCGACCCCGGGCAGAACCGTGAGCAGCGCCAGGCGGATCGCCCAGCCGCCGCCGATGGCGATGGCGGCGGCCCCCGCCAGGCGAAGCGCCGCCGACAGCATGCCGGGAACGCCGGAAAGCGATGTTCCCCGCTCCGCCGCCTCGCGGTCGAAGCGACGGCGCTGCAGCCAACCCAGCAGGAAGACATAGACGAGGATCGCCATCGAGCTCGCGACGGCGAGACCGTCGGCGCCGAAATGGATGCGCAGGACGACATAAAGCGGGATCATAGCGATGGTGATCCCCGTGCCGACCAGGGTCGGCAGCCAGGTGCTGCCGAGGGCGTAGAAGCCGCGGCTGATCACCGTCTGCGCCGCCCAGCCGCCGAGCCCGAGGCTGAGGAACACCAGCACGCCCGAAGTGGCCTGCGCATCAGCCGCGGTGAAGCGGCTGCCGAACAGGCCCCAGATCACATAAACCGCCTCGAAGCCGGCCAAGGTCAGGCAGACTTGCGCGCCCAAGATCGCGACCAGCATCAGCCGAACGGCGCGGGCTAGAACCCGGTAGGCTTCGACGACGTCGCCGGCCGCGACCATGCGCGAGATGGTCGGATAGGAGGCGACGCCCGCCGCCATGCCGAAGACGCCGATCGGCACCTTCATCAGCGTGCGGCCATATTGAAGATAGGAGAGCGCGCCGGCCGCCAGATAGGACGCCTGGTTCTTCACGATCCATTCGTCGACGACGACGATCGAGAAGCCAACCATGATCGGCAGCGACAGCACCAGATAGCGCCGCAGATCCTCGTTCTTGAACGAGAAGATCGGGAACCAGCGCATATGGGTCCGCAGGCACCCATAGAGCGGTAGGCCGAACGGGCCGAGGATCGAGCCGGCCAGCACGCCCCAGGCGAAGCCCTCGGCACCAAGCTCGGGATGATAGGCTCCGAAGAGCCCGCCCGCGATGATGCAGCCGGAATAGACCAGCGGCGCGATGGCTGGCAGGGCGTGCCGGTCCTGCGCCATGAGCGAGGCCGAGAGCAGGCCGCCGAGCACATGGAAGAATTGCGCCGGCAGGATGATGCGCATCAGCCGCACCAGCGTTTCGATCTCGGCCGGCGCGGTGAATCCCGGAGCGATGATCTCGGCGAGCGGCCGCGCGAAAATCATCATCAGGGCGATGCCGAGCGTTCCCACGACGAGGATGAAATTGGCGATGACGCTGAACGCCTCCCAGCCACGACACTGGTCGCCCGCCTGGAGGTATTTGAGGAAGATCGGGATGAAGACGATCGAGAGCGCGCCGGCGGCGAGCAGATAGTTCAGGAAGTCGGGCAGGGTGAAGGAAGCGAAATAGAGATCGGCTTGTCGGCTCGCGCCCAGAGTCCGGCCGATGATCTGCTCGCGGACCAGGCCCATGATGCGGGAGAGGAAGATCGAGGCGCCCCAGATCGCCGAGGCGATACCGACCGTGCGGGCGTGGCTCGGGGGGCGTTGGCTCGGCGGCGTATCGGCCAAGGAGGCTTCCTCTTCACGAACGGGTCCGGAGCGGGCCAAGAACCAGCGAGAACCGGCAAGCAGCGGGCCAGCCGGTATTCACCGAACGGCACCCGCTCCGCAAGCCCCGATCGGATCCGGGACCCCATGGCAGGGGATTGGCGACATACCGTCGCGATTTGGACGCTTCCACCGGCGCGGTTTTCGCTTAGGGTCGCCCCGAGGCCGCTGGGAATCCTTACGAGGAACCAGCGACCTCTGGAAATCGGGAGACGGATGATGCGGCCGATCGTCGATCCACGCGACGGTGACCTTGAAGACGATGCGTCGAGTACCAAGAGTCGGACGCTGATCTCGCTCGCCGGCAGCCTGCTCGCCGAGATCAGTTTCCCGAAGCTGCTCGTTGCCTGGACGCTTCTGATCGGCCTTCCCGTGCTGGTGGTCGGCCTCGCTCCCTTCCTGGTCTCGATCTGGTTGCAATCCGTTTCGGCCCAGGCCTTCGTGCTCTACACGGGCTTCGGTCCGCCGCTGATCCTCATTGTGCTGGGTTTCGTGGGCTGGTGGGGCGGACGGCGTCTCTGGCGGCTGATGGAAACCAATTTCTGGTCGCTGAACGCGCTCGCCGTCCAGCCGGGCTATGCGCTGGCGCGCGAGGTGCTGCGCCATCTCGTGGAACGCATCCTGCCCTCCGGCATGAGCCAGAATGCGCGCGATCGCAGCCGCTCCTGGAGCGCGGCGCTGGCCGGACTGCTCGTCTGCCTGTTCTCGATCTGGCTGGCGCGTCAGGCCTGGCCCTATGCGCGCTGGACCGGCACACTGGCCGACCTGCATTTCTCGTCGCATGTCATCATGGTGGCGATCTTCAATTCCATCGTCGTGCTGTCGATCTATGTCGCGATCGCAGCCCTGGCGTGGGGTACGGCCGACGCGCTGATGCCGCAGCCGCGCGATCTCGACGCCTTTGCGACCCGGACGCCGGGCGCGCGCGTCTGGCGCGTCGTGCATCTCTCGGACATTCACATCGTCGGCGAACGCTATGGCTTCCGCATCGAGAGCGGCCGGGTCGGTCCGAGCGGCAATGCGCGGCTGCAACGCGCCCTTGCGACGATCGACCGCCTCGACCGCGAGCAGCCCATCGACGTGCTGCTCGTCAGCGGCGATGTCACCGATGCGGGCCGCTCGTCGGAATGGGCGGAATTTCTCGATCAGCTGGAGCCCTATCCACAGCTCGTCGAACGCCTCGTCGCCATTCCCGGCAATCACGATCTCAACATCGTCGATCGCGCCAATCCGGCCCGCCTCGACCTGCCGACCAGTCCGAACCGGCGGCTGCGGCAGCTCCGCGCGCTATCGACCTTTGCCAGGCTGCAGGGGGACCGGGTTCGCATCGTCGATGCTGAAACGCAGCACCTCGGGCCCCCGCTCGCCGAGCTGATGGAGAAATACCGGAGCGACATCGAGCATTTTGTCGACAGCGGCGCCGTCGGTGTTTCGATCCGGCTGGAGAATTTGTGGACGGCGGCCTACCCGATGGTGCTGCCGCCATCCACGCCGGATGGTCTCGGCGTCATTCTCGTCAATTCGAATGCCGAGTCGCATTTCTCCTTCACCAACGCGCTCGGCCTCGTCTCGCGCGACCAGACGCGCGCCGTGGAAAGCGTGATCGCGGACTTCCCCGATGCCGGCTGGGTGCTGTCGCTGCATCATCACGTCGTCGAATATCCGCGCGCGGCCAAGAGCCTGTCCGAGCGCGTCGGCACAGCGCTCGCCAATGGCACATGGTTCGTGCGCCGCATGCTCGGCGTGGCCGGCCGCGCGGTGATGATGCATGGCCATCGCCATGTCGACTGGATCGGAACCTGCGGCGGGCTGCTCATCGTCTCGGCGCCGTCGCCGGTCATGAATGCCCGGGACAGCGACGACACGTACTTTTACGTCCACAATTTCGAAGTTCGTCCCGGCGGTCGTATCGCCCTTCTGAAGCCGGACCGGATCGACCTGCCCGGCGAGCGTGCATCTCCAGTCTTGCCGTGAATCACATGCGGATGCGGCGGACGATTGCATGCGCCTCGGCTATCGACGGCGGCTAAACCATCGTCTGACGACGTTCAGGGAGGAACGAAAATGGCCAATGAACTCGAGGGAAAGATTGCCGTCATCACGGGGGCGGGTTCCGGCATCGGGCTCGCCACGGCCGAGACCTTGATGAGTGCCGGCGCGACCGTGGTCATGGTCGATCGCAACGAAGCCGCTCTGGCGTCGCTGACATCGAAGTGGAACGGCAAGGCCATCGCGCAGGTAACTGATCTTCTCGACACGGAGCAGTGCGACGCCTTGGTGCCTCAGATCCTGGCGAAGACCGGTCGGATCGATATCTTCCATTGCAACGCCGGAACCTATATCGGCGGCGATCTCGTGGACACAGACGCCGCCACGATCGATCGGATGCTGAACCTCAACGTCAATGTCGTGATCAAGAACGTGCATGCCGTCTTGCCGCACATGATCGAGCGGGGCGGTGGCGACATCGTCGTGACATGCTCCGTGGCGGGCCATTCTGCCATCAAGCCGGAGCCGGTCTATTCCGCTTCGAAATGGGCCATCACCTGCTTCACGCAGACGACCCGCCGCCAGGTCAATCGTCACGGCGTCCGCGTGTCGCAAGTCTCGCCGGGGCCTGTGAATTCGGCTCTGCTCGCTGACTGGCAGCCGGAGCGGCTTCAGGCTGCGATTGATGATGGAGCGCTCATCGAACCATCCGAGGTCGCTGCCGCTGTTCTGTTCATTCTCAGCCGCCCGCGCAACGTCACGATCCACGACATGATCGTGCTGCCGACCAATTTCGACGTCTAGCGCAGCCTCTCTGCGCAGCATTTCAATGGCGCGGCGTGCCTAGGCCGGGACCCTGCCCGGCCTATCGGCTGAAAGCGTCTGTCTCAGGTCATGCTGACCGGCTTGGATCGCAGGCGGCTGGCGATGGCGGGATCGGCCTTGCGGCAGAGCTGCGGCGGCAGGCCCTTCATGATCAGTTCCGCGTCGGCGACGGTCATGCGGCCGATGGCGAAGAGCGCGTCGGTCGTGCCGCCGGTGCGGTGGGCGGAGAGGAGGATGCCGGGGAGGCGACGCACCGGATCGTCCGCCGGCACAGGCTCCTCGGGAAACACGTCGACCGCCGCGCTGATATGGCCTGAGCGGATCGCGTCCAGCATGGACGGGAAATCGACGATCGCGGCGCGGCTCATCAGCAGGAAGGCCGTACCCTTCTGCATCTTGGCGAAAGCGCGGGCGTCGATCAGGCCCTGATTCTCGCTGGTGATGCCGGCAAAGACAAAGATGACCTTCGAGGTCGACAGCACTTCATCGAGGCTGCCCGGCTCGCAATCATGGCGGCGGATGATCTCGTCCGGCAGCCAGGGATCATAGACGGCGACGCGGTTCTTGAACGGGCGGATCAGCTCGCGAAGGCTCTTGCCGAGATCGCCGAAGCCGATCAGCCCGACCGGGGCGCCCATCAGGCGGAAGGTCTTTGTGTTCGCCTCGAGCCCGTATTTCTCGCGCCCGGCGCGGAAGTCGCGGTCTGCCTCGGTGATGCCTCGGGCAAGGTCAATCGCCATGCCGAGCGCCGCTTCCGCCACCGGCGCGGCGAAGGCTGAGCCGGGCGAGAGCACCGGGATGTTGCGCTCCACGCAGGCCTGATAGTCGACATTCGGCAGGAAATTGCTCTCGACGTTGAAGATCGCCTTCAGATGGGGCGCCCGGTCGAGCCGCTCGCGCGGCATAGCCGTCTGGCCAAACAACAGCACCGTATCCGGCAGCAGGCGGTCGACTTCGTCGTCCGGCATCGGCCGATCTTCTGAGAGGACTACCTTGCCCAGCCGCTCCAGCCGGGCGCGGATATCGGGCTCCATGATCAGGTTCAGCGTCCGCGGCAGCGGATCGACCAGGATGATCGGATCGCTCATTTCATTCCTCCCGTATTGCTTTGAGCCGACCCTAGAACACGGTCGGCGGCAGTTGAAGCCCCTGGCCGGCTGGGTACCCTTCGAACGAAGGACCGCACCGGGGCACGCAGCTTGCTTGCTGATTCCCTTGGGCCTGAGAAGCAAGGGGACGATCATGCCGTTCGAGACGAAGCCGCTTGCCGAGGAACCCGACCACATCGCGCCCGACGGCTCCGAGATCCGTGTGCTCGCGGGCACTCGCGAGGCGGGACTCGCTCATATCCGTCTTGCGCCGGGCGCGGTCACCATTGCGGTCGCCCACCGGACGGTCGACGAACTTTGGTACGTCGTCGCCGGCCAGGGACGCATCTGGCGCCGGATGGAAGGGCAGGAAGAGATCGTCACGGTCGGGCCGGGCGATTCGATCTCGATCCCGCTCGGCACGTCGTTCCAGTTTCGCGCCGATGGCGAACTTCCGTTCGAAGCCGTCACAGCGACGGTGCCGCCCTGGCCGGGCAGCGACGAGGCTTTCGCGGTGGACGGGGTCTGGCCGCCGACGTTCTGAATCGCCTCGCGCCCGTTGCCGGCTACGGGATCTCGAGGATCGCGCGGACGCGCTCGGCCAGCGCCTTGCCGAGCGCCGCATGCGCATCCGCATCGAGATGGATGCCGTCATGCTCGCTGGAGGCGATGACGCTGCCGGCATTGAAGAAATGAGCGCCTTTTTCGCGCGCATTCACTTCGATCTCGGCGGCGAGGTGGCGCGATTTCTCGGTGCCGCCCTCGAACATGGGCTCGAACCAGGAGAGCTTCGCCAGCGGCGCGGGCGAGACCAGCAGGACCTTCGGCGCCTTGCCGTCCAGCCCGAAGGGCGACTTCAGGGCGATCTCGGCAAGCTGGCCCATGCCGAAGCCGATATCGATCGGCTGCATCGCGAAGCGCGCTTTCAGATCATTGGTGCCGAGCATGATGATGGCGAGGTCGAGCGGCTGATGGGATTCCAGCGCCACGGTCAGGAAGGCCGCGCCGTCCTTGTGACGGCCCTCGACCGGATCGGCGATGCAGGTCGTGCGACCATTCAGACCTTCCTCGATGACGGTATAGCCGCCGCCGAGCGCGGCGCGCATCACGCCCGTCCAGCGGACATCGCTGGCGAACCGCCCACCCTCGCCGCGACGCGGCTGCGGCATGGCCCCCCAGGTGTTGCTGTCGCCATAGCAAAGTATCGTCTTCACGTTGTTCCTCCCGAGGGCCCTAGCCCACCTTGTATTTTTCGATCACCGCCGCGATCGGCTCCGCCCCGTGGCCCGGCCGGTTCGGCGCGCGGACGAGGCCGTTCTCGTGCCAGAACGGCTCCTCGACGAGTTCGAACTGCATCGGCCCCGGCAACGGCTTCAGTTCGAACAATATCGCGGAGGGTGCGGCGAGCGATAGGTGCAGGCTTGCCGCGGTCAGCACCGCGCTGGACCAGGCATGGGCATTGACGATTTTGCCGGCGGCCTCGATCGCGGCGGCCGAGCGGCGGAAGCCGGTGATGCCCTCGACGCGGGCCGGATCGATGCCGAAAATATCGACGGCGCCGGTATCCAGCCAGCGCCGGTAGCCGGCTTCGCCCCATTCTCGTTCGCCGGCCGCGATCGGCGTCGAGACGGCGGCCTTCAGCGCGATGTGGTCGTCCACGCGGCTCGGCAAGAATGGCTCCTCGATCCAGGCGATCCGTGATTCTTCCATGCGGCGGACGGTGCGTATGGCCGTATCGAGATCCCATTTCGTGCCGTTGCCGGCGTCGACCATGATGCCGGCATCCGGCCCGATCGCAGCCCTGAGCGCTGCCACCAGGGCCACGTCGTAGTCCGGATCGCGGCCGGCCTTCGACAGCCCGCGCTTGCCGAGGCCGAGCTTGGTGGAACGGAAGCCGGCGTCGATATGGCCGGCGATTTCGCGGACGGAATCGTCGATCGTCGCCTGGTTGACATGCAGGCTGGCACAGGCTGGAAGGCCTTGATGCGCTGCGCCGCCGAGGAATTCGACCAGCGGCAAGCCTGCGTCCTTGGCAGCAATGTCCCAGATCGCCATGTCGAGCGCCGAAATGGCGAGCGCCGCGACGCCGCCCTCGCCATACCACCATGTGTGGTCCTTCATCGCCTGCCAGCAGACGAGCGTCTCGCGCGGGTCGCGGCCCTTGAGCAGCGGCAGCAGGCCTTCCTCGATCAGCACCACGGCGGCATGACAGGCTTCCGGCCACATGGCGATCGCCTCGCCCCAGCCGGAAATGCCGGCGGCGGTATCGACGCGCACCAGCACCGTCATCCGCTCATGGTTGAAATCATTCGGCTCCGGCCACTTCAGAATGTGGCAGCGAGCCCCCGAAATCCGCATCGCGTTTCTCCCCGGGGCGGCACCGATCCTTGGCGTCGATTTTTGCCCCCGACCATATTGGCAAGCTAGGCGAGCGTGGTTATGGTGGTCAACGCAGATAATTGGTCAGTCCAATTTTATGGCTGTCCAACCTGTGACAGGAGGCAAGGTGCCCGGCGCCGCGAGGAGGCGGCGCGGCATCCGAGGAGGAATACCGATCCAATTCGTCGTCGCTCCGGCTAGCCGGAGGGTCGGGGCTTGCGCCCGTCCCTCAGCGTCTGCCGCCCAGCGAGCCACACCGATCCGTTCCGTCAGCGCGCGGCCTTGAGGGGCCGCGCTGGCGCGAGGAATGCCAATCAGCCCGGATCCAATGATCCGGATCGACTTCCAGGGAGGATGGAACCCATGACTTTCGCAAAAACCGGCATGAAGCGTCTCGGGGCGCGGGCTGCCGTGACCGGCATCGCACTCCTGATGGCGAGCGCCGCCTTCGCCGAGGATTTCCACGGCTTCGATCCGGCGAAGTTCGACGGTGCAATGCTGTCCGCCGACCAGCTCAAGGCGATGGTCGCCGATGCTTCGGCGGCGCATAAGCCGAATGACGGCAAGGGGCTGGTGATCGGCTTCGCCAATCTGACCCGCGACGTCTCGTTCACGCTGAAGGTCGAGGAGGGCATCCTCGCCAATGGCAAGGCGGCCGGCATCGACGTCGTCGTCACCGATAATCATCTCGACGGCGCCACGGCGCTCGCCAATGCCGAGAGCTTCCTGCAGCGCCAGGTCGACTATGTGATCGAGTTCCAGACCGACGCCAATTTCGGCGCCACGATCATGCAGAAGATGAATGACGCCAACACCAAGGTGACGGCGATCGACATTCCGATGCCGGGCGCGACCTTTTTCGGCGCCAATAATCCCCGCTCTGGCTTCATGGGCGGCGCCTATCTCGGCCAGGCCGCGCTGAAGAAGTTCGGTGCCGACAAGACCAAGACCGGCTATCTCGTCATCGGCGAGCTGCCGCAGTCGGGTGCCATCCCCGCCATGCGCACCGGTGGCCAGGTCGCCGGCTTCCTCGCCGCGGTCGACGGCTTCCCGGCCGACCATGTCATCAAGATCGATTCGAAGAATACGCTCGAAGAGAGCTTCACCCAGATGAACAACGTGCTCGGCCGCATCCCGGCCGGCGCGCCGATCTTCGTGACCGCGATCAACGACCAGTCGGCGACGGGCATGCTGCGCGCCGTCAAGCAGGCCGGCCGCGAGAGCGATCTGATCGTCGTTGGCATGGGCGCCGACGAGATCCAGACGATGATGGACGAGCCGACCTTCGTCGCCTCGGTCGGTTACTTCCCCGAGCGTTACGGCAATTATTTGATCCCGCTCGCGCTGATGCAGCTTGCCGGCAAGACGACGCCGGATACCGTCCTGGTCAACCATGTGATGGTCACCAAGGATAATGTCTGCAAATACTATGAGAAGTTCGCCTGCACGACCGGCCAGGATCCGATCACCTTCGAGTTGCCGCAGGACAAGTTCGCCGCCCATCTCGCCGAGATCCGCAAGTCGCCGGAGCTCAAGGGCTTCGAGAACCTGATCCCGACCAACTGATCACGAGACGCAGCGCGACGGAGGGGCGCTCCGCCTCTCCGTCCGCTATCCTTCCTGCCGCTGTCGTCCGAGCCGGAACACGCCTGATGAATTCCTTCGCTACCCCGCGCCTCACGATGAAGGGCATCGGCAAGTCCTTCGGCGGCGTGCCGGTGCTCTCCAATGTCGATTTCACCGTCGCGGCCGGCGAGGTCGTGGCGCTGCTCGGCTCCAACGGCGCCGGCAAATCGACGCTGATGAAGATCCTGACCGGGCTCTACACCCGCGACGCCGGCACGATCGCGATCGACGGGCAGGAGGTGACCTTCGGTTCACCGGCCGAGGCAGTGGCGGTCGGCGTCCGCCTGCTGCCGCAAGAAATATCGATAATGCCGGACATGACCGTCGCGGAGAACATTTTCGTCGGCGATCTCCCGATGAAGCGTAGCCTTGGCTTCCTGACCGTGGATGACGGTGCGATGCGGCGCCGCTCGCGCGAATTGCTCGACCAGCTCGGCTTCGCCTCCATCGATCCCGAAACGACGATGAAGCGCCTTTCCGTCGCCGAGCAGCGCATCGTCGAGATTGCGCGGGCGCTCGCCGGACAGGCCCGCATCCTGATCATGGACGAGCCGACGGCGGCGCTGACCGAGCAGGAGGCGAATTTGATCTTCAAGATCATCCGCCGCCTCAAGGAGCAGCAGGTCTCCGTCGTCTATATCTCGCACTATCTTTCCGAGGTGTTCGAGATCTCGGACCAGATCGTCGTGCTGCGCGACGGCAAGAATGCCGGCACCTTCGCCACAGCTCAGACGAAGCAGGCCGATGTGCTATCCGCCATGCTCGGCAACACGGTCGGCGATCTCTATGCCGTGGGCGGCGGCAGCACGCCAGGCGCCGATGTTCTCGCCGTCGACAAGCTCACCATTCCCGGCAAGCTGAACGATATCGATTTCTCGATCCGGGCCGGCGAGATCCTCGGCGTCTTCGGCCTCGTCGGTTCCGGCGTCGAGATCCTGGGCCGCGCGCTTTATGGCGCCCTCGGCCCGTTGAAGACGGGCGAGATCACGCTCGCCGGCCGCACCTATCGGCCCCTATCGCCACGCGACGGCAAGCTTTCCGGCATCGGCTTCGTCGCGGCGGAGCGCAAGAAGGAAGGCATCATCGCCGATCTGACCGTGCGCGAGAACATGGCGCTCACCTTCCAGGAGCGCTACGAGCGCGGCCTCTTCGTCTCGGAAGAAGCCGAGACCGACAATGCCAACCACTGGATCAAGGCGCTGGGCATCCGCACGCGCGGGCCGGAACAGAAACTGCGCACGCTTTCCGGCGGCAACCAACAGAAGGTCTGCATCGCCCGCTGGCTGGTCGACGGCGTCCAACTTTTGATCCTCGAGGAACCGACGCGCGGCGTCGATGTCGGCGCGCGCAAGGAGATCTACGGCAAGCTGCGCGAACTGGCCGATCGAGGCTTTGCCGTGCTCGTCCTCTCCTCCGATGTCGAAGAGGTTGCCGGAATCGGCGACCGCATGCTGGTACTCGATCGCGGCCGCATCGTCGGCCGGTTCGATCGCGGTGCCACGGCTGCCGATCTGATGGCCGCCACCAATGACGACCCCGCCTTTACCGCTGCCTGAGGATACGAAGATGGCCGCCGTCTCCGACACGAGTTCCGCCAATCGCCGCCTGATGACCAGCCTCCTCGGCAAGCCCTGGTCAGGCGTCGCGGTGCTGCTCGTCTTCTATATCGCCTTGATCATCGTCTTCTCGGTGTTGTCGCCCTTCTTCCTCTCGATCCGCAACATGCTGTCGATTGGACAGAACATCGCCTTTGTCGGCCTGATGGCGGCGGCGGGCACGCCGCTGATCATTGCCGGCGGGCTCGATCTTTCCGTTGCCGCCATCGCCGGACTGACGGGAGTCGTCATCTCGATCCTGCAGGGCACGGGGCTCGATATCTGGGCCGCGGTGGCCCTGTCGCTGGTGGTTGCCGCCGGTGTCGGCATCGTCAACGGCCTGTTCACCACGCGGCTCCGGCTCAATCCTCTGATTGTCACGCTCGGCATGATGAGCATCGTTTCCGGCCTGTCGCTGGTGCTGACCGGCGGCCTGACGCGGCCGATGATGTTCCCGACTTTCAACTGGGTCGGCCAGGGCCGCTTCGCCGGTGTGCCGATCCCGCTCATCATCATGGCGGTGACGTTCGTCGCGCTGTGGATCGTGCTGACGCGCACCCGGTTCGGCCGCTTCGTCTATGCCTCGGGCGGCAATGCCGAGGCGGCGCGGCTGATCGGCATTCCCGTCGATCGCACGATCATCGTGCTCTATGTCGTCTCGGCGCTGTCCGGCGCGGTCGCCGGTATCATCCTTTGCGCCATGCTCGGCGCCGCCGCGCCGACCTCGGCCGGGCAATATCTCCTGACCGTGATCGCGGCCATCATCCTCGGCGGCACCAGCCTGAACGGCGGACGCGGTTCCGTCTGGGGCACGCTGCTGGCGATCCTCATTCTCGGTACGCTCAATAACGGCCTGACCCTGCTCAACGTCTCCTCGTTCTGGCAGGATGTGACGCGCGGCGTCGTGCTCATGCTCGCCGTCAGCCTCGACCAGATCCGCACCCGTGCCCTGGGGGATTGAGTGAACCTCAGCGGAGATTTCGCACCGATCGAAAGGAGCTCCGTGGCCGAGAAGGTCGCGAAGCACCTGCTCGATCTCGTGCGCTCCAAGAATCTGAAGCCCGGCGACCAGTTGCCACCGGAGCGCGAACTGGCGACCATGATGCAGGTCAGCCGGCCCTCGGTGCGCGAGGCGCTGCGCGGGTTGCAGATCCTCGGCGTCCTGAAGGTCAAGCAGGGCGGCGGCATCTATGTCTCGTCGCTCGATGCCTCCGACCTGCTGGCGCCGCTGCAGTTCCTGATCACGCTCAACATCGAGAATGTCGACGCGCTCTATGAATCGCGGCTGATCATCGATGCGCGCATCGGCCGCCTCGCGGCGGAGCGCATGGTCGACGCCGACATCGAGCGGCTGCGCAATCTGATCGTCGTGCAGAAGGATCTGATTACCGATCCACTCGGCTTCCGCGTCGCCGATTCCGAGTTTCACCGCGTGATCATGGAATCGACCAACAACCCCTTCCTCGTGCAGATCTCGTCGTCGCTCTATGTGCTCGGCATGGAATATCGCCGCATCGCGGCCGAGACTCCGGGGGTGACGCGCCAGTCCTATGCCGATCACCAGCTCATCGTCGCAGCGCTCGCCGCCCGCGATCCCGAGGCGGCGGGCAAGGCAATGGAAGTCCACATGACGAATGTGCATCGCTCGACGCTGGAGGCGATGGCGCGCGCGCGGGAATGACGGCCGACGAGACGATCGGCAATTTTATGGGAGAGGTATTGTGACGAGGAAGGCGCGTATCGGCGTCATCGGAGCCGGATGGTGGGCGGTGGTGAACCATCTGCCGCTGCTGAAGGCCAATCCGAATTGCGAGATCGTGGCGGTCAACCGGCTCGGCGCCGACGAACTCGCCGCCGTCGCGGCCGAATTCGACGTGCCGGCGGCGTTCGAGGATTATCGCGAGATGCTGGACGTCGTCCCCATGGACGCCGTCATCATCGCCTCGCCGCATGTCAACCATCATGAGCATGCGCTGGCGGCGCTGGCCAAAGGCTGCCACGTGATGGTCGAGAAGCCGCTCGCCACCAACGCGGCCGACGCGCGCGCCATCGTCGCCGCGGCGCAGGCCGCCGGCCGGGAGATCGTCGTTCCCTATGGCTGGAACTTCAAGCCGTTCACCGACCGCGCCCATCAACTGGTCGCTGCCGGCGCGATCGGCCGTATCGAGCATGTAAAGCTGGAAATGGCCTCGGCGCTCGAGGATCTGATGGCCGGCAAGCCGATGCAGGAGACGGAAGGCGCGATGTTCCGCCCTCCGGCCTCGACCTGGGCCGATCCGAAGCGCTCCGGCGGCTATGGCTGGGGCCAGCTCGTTCATGCGCTGGGCCTGCTGTTCCGCATATCCGACCTCCAGCCCGAGCGGGTCTTTGCCGAATTCGGTCGCTCGCCGACCGGCGTCGACTATTACGATGCGGCGGTGGTGCGGTTCGCGAATGGTGCTACCGGGGCCCTCTCCGGCTCGTCGACCGTGCCCAAGCATTGCTCGTTCCAGATCGATCTTCGCCTCTTCGGCTCCGAGGGCATGCTGCTGCTCGACATCGAGCGACAGCGCCTCGAAATCCACCGCCGCGACGGCAACGACACGATCGTGCCGATGGCACCCGGCGAGGGCGGCTATGCATGCGAGGAACCGGTGGAGCTTCTCGTCGACATCGCCCGCGGCGCGCCCTTCGAGAACCGTTCGCCGGGCCTGGTCGGCCAGCGGGCGGTCGAGGTGCTCGACGCTATGTACCGCTCGGCGGCGAGCGGCCGGATGGAAGCGGTCTGAGGGGGACGATGATGAAGCTTTCGCTCACCTCCTGGTCGCTGCCCGCCTGCACGCTGGAAGAGGCCGCCGGAATCTCCAAGGTGCTGGGCATCGGCTCGCTCGATCTCGGCTATTTCTTCGGACCGGCAATCGACAAGGTGGCGCTTCTGGCCGAACCGGAACGGGCGGCCGAGCGCGTGCTGGCGCTCGGGATCGACCTGCCCAACCTCTATCATCTCTTCGGCGACAGCCTCGCCGACCGCAATCTCGCCGACGAACGCCATATCGAGCGCAATCTCGCCGATTTCCGCCAGGTTGCGCGTTTCTGCCAGGCAGCGGCGATCCCCACCGTTTTTGTGCTGCCGGGTGTGATCAATCCCGGCCAGAACCGGCGCGACGCGCTGGAAGTATCGGCGGCAAGCCTGCGGGACTTGCTGCCGGTCGCGCAGGCGGCGGGCGTGACGCTCACCATCGAGCCGCATGTCCATTCCTATCTCGAAAGCCCGGCTTTGGTGCTGGAACTGATCGACAAGGTGCCGGGGCTGAAGCTGACGCTCGATTACGCCCATTTCACCTGTCTCGGCTGGCGCCAGGACGAGATCGACGTATTGGCGCCACATGCGGCGCATGTGCATCTCCGCCAGTCCAAGATCGGTGAACTGCAGACCAAGCTCGACAAGGGCACGATCAACATCGCGGCCGAGCTCGGCACGCTGCGCGAGGCCGGCTATTCCGGCCGTCTTTCCATCGAATATACGTTCCAGGATTACATGAACTCGCTCTACGACGACATCCTGACCGAGACGATCCGCATGCGCGACCTCGTCAGGGGCTGGCAATCATGAGCGAAAAACCCGTTGCGATCGTGACCGGCGGCGCCGGCGGCATCGGCCGGGAGATTGCCGCGCGCCTCGCCGCCGACGGCTATTTCACCGTCGTCGCCGATCAGAACGGCGAGGCGGCGCGTGCCGTCGCCGCGCCGCTCGGCGGCGCTGGGCTCGGCGTCGACATCACCGAGGAGGCCTCGGTCGATGAGGGCTTTGCCGGTGTTCTCGATCGTCATGGCCGCATCGACGTGCTGGTCAATTGCGCCGGCATCCATCTGCAGAAGCTCGTCTCGGAAACCGGCGTCGACGATTGGGACCGCATCCAACGGGTCAATTCGCGCGGCACCTTCCTGACCTGCCGCGCCGTGACCAAGCCGATGATGCGCGCCGAACGCGGCCGGATCGTCAATATCGCGACCCGTCTCGGCTTCGGGAACCCCTATTCGAGCGCCTATATTGCTTCGAAGAACGCCGTCTGGGGCCTGACCCAGTGCCTCGCGGTCGAGCTCGCCTCCTATGGCATCACGGTGAACGCCGTGGCCCCCGGCCATGTTGGTCCCGGCACCGGCATGGAGGCGCAGTTCCGCGACAAGGCGAAGAAGCTCGGCCTCTCCTGGGAAGCCTTTGAGGCGCAGGTGCTGAAGACGATCCCCGTCGGCCGCTGGTGCCGGCCCGCCGATGTCGCCGCCGCCGTCTCCTATGTCGTCTCGCCGGGTGCGTCCTTCGTCACCGGCGAACTCCTGAACGTCACCGGCGGCTTCGTCGGCTATGGCATCGCCCCGCCCAAGGAGCCCGTGACATGATGGAGCCGGTGACATGAGCAAGGATCTGCGCCGCGGCGGTCTCGATCGCCTGACGGAAGAGGACATCATCCAGGGCGGCTTCTCGACGCCCTGGGATGCGCCGACGATCCCGCATTTCCCGTTCGCCTTCCGCGATATCGAGGTGCTGACGATCGTCTGGCGCACGAGCGAGGCTGCCGTCGCGCGCCTCTTGCCGCCGCCGCTCGTGCCGACCAGCGACGTGGTGCTCGCCCATATCTACAAGATGAACGACACGGAATGGCTCGGGCCCTATGGCGAGTCGAACGTCTCGATCGGCTGCCGCCTGCCGGGAACGGAGCTCGCTGGCTCCTATTCGCCCTATCTGTTCCTCTCGTCCGAGGTCGGCGTCAGCCATGGCCGTGAGATCCACGGCCAGCCGAAGAAGCTGGGGCATCCCAAGCTCGAGCATCGCGGCGATCTGGTCGTCGGCACGGTCGAGCGCAACGGCATCGACATCCTGACCGGCACAATGGCCTACAAGCAGCGCCGCGACAGCCTCGACAGTCTAAAGGCGCATTTTGATTTCGCCGAGAACATCAATCTGAAGGCGATCGACCATATCGACGGCCGGCCGGCGATCCGGCAATTGACGGCGCGGCGGCTGACCGATGTCGTCGTCCATGAATGCTGGGGCGGGCCGTGCACGGTGGAACTCCGGCCGAACGCGCAGGCGCCGGTGCATCGGCTGCCGGTGATCGACATGCTCGACGGCGTCCATTGGCGCGCCGATTTCACGCTCGTGCCCGGCCGGATCGTGCACGATTATCTCGCAAGGTGAGGACGATGGGACATTACGCCTGGATTCTCGAAATCCGCCCCGGATACGAGGAAGAATACAAGAAGCGCCATGACGAGATCTGGCCGGAGATGCTGGAAGCGCTGACGGCGTCCGGCATCCGCAACTACAACATTTTCAAGCACGGCCTGACGCTGTTTGGCTATTTCGAGACCGATGATTTCGCGAAGACCGCAGCGATGCTCGCGGTCGATCCGGTCAACAAGCGCTGGGGCGAATGGATGGCGCCGATCATGCGCGTCGAGGTCGACAGCCGCACGAACTTCCCCTTCCTGCTGCCCCTGCAATGGCGGATGGACTGATGGCCAAATCGCTCGAAGGCGAGATCGCGATCGTCACCGGCGGTGCGCGCGGCATCGGCGCCGCCACAGCCGTCGCCCTGGCTGAGGCCGGCGCCCGCGTCATCGTCACGGCCCGCAAACAGGCCGATGCCGAGAAGGTTGCCGAGCAGATCGAGGGCGGCGTGGCGCTGCCATGCGATGTGTCCGATCCGATCGCGATCGAATGGCTGGTCCGCGAGGTCGAGCGCCGCCTGTCGCCGCCGACCATCCTCATCAATAATGCCGGCCTGATCGGTCCGATCGGCCGGCTCGACAGCGTCGATCCCCTGGCCTTCGCCGCCAATATCAATGCGACGCTGACCGGCGCGGCGCTGATGGCGCGTGCGGTCCTGCCCGGCATGCTGGCGAAGGGCCGCGGCACGATCGTCAACCTCTCCTCCGGCGCCGCGCATCGGCCCCTCGAAGGCTGGACGGCCTATTGCGCCGCCAAGGCCGGCCTCGCCATGGTGACGCAGATGCTGGCGCTCGAATATGCCGCCTCCGGCATCCGCGTCTTCGGCTTCGCGCCGGGCGTGGTCGATACCGCCATGCAGTCCGAGATCCGCGCCTCGGGCATCAATCCGGTCAGCCAGCTGGAGCGAAGCTCGCTGGCCGATCCGGCGCTTCCGGCGAAGGCCATCGCGCGGCTCTGCGGGCCGGCTGGCAATCCCTTCGCCGGCAAAGAGATCGACATCCGCGATGCGGATCTGCGCGCCGCCTGCGGCCTGCCGCCGATCGAGAGCTAGGAGGTTTCGATGCTGCTGGAGGGGAAGGTCGCCATCATTACCGGAGCCTCGCGCGGCATCGGCCGGGCCTGCGCCGTCGAGCTGGCGCGCCACGGCGCCGCCGTCGTGATCAACCAGTTCCGTTCGGCCGATGGCGGCGACGCCGCCGGCGAAGAGACGCTGGCCGAAGTGCGCGAAGTCGGCGGCGAGGGCGTGCTGGTCGATGGCGATGTCGCCGATCCGGCTACCGGCGAGAGGTTGGTCGACGCGGCAGTCCAGCATTTCGGCCGGCTCGACATCCATGTTTCCAATGCCGGCATCTGCCCGTTCCATGCCTTCCTCGACATGCCGGTCGACCTCTTCCGCAAGGTCGTCGATGTCAATCTCGAAGGAGCCTATTTCACGACGCAGGCAGCCGCCCGCCAGATGGTGAAACAGGGCGAGGGCGGGGCGATCGTCGCCGTCTCCTCTATCAGCGCGCTGGTCGGCGGCTCCATGCAGACGCATTACACGCCAACCAAGGCCGGGGTGCATTCGCTGATGCAGTCGGTGGCGATCGCGCTCGGGCCGCATGGCATACGCTGCAACTCGGTCATGCCGGGTGCGATCCTGACCGACATCAACCGCGACGACCTGACGCCCGACAAGCTCGATCATTTCAGCAAGCGCGTTCCGCTCGGCCGGATCGGCGAGCCGGTCGAGGTGGCGAAATGCGTCGTCTTCCTCGCCTCCGACCTCGCCGGCTATGTCACCGGCGCCTCGCTGCTGGTCGATGGCGGCATGTTCGTGAACCTCCAGTAGGACAAAAAGAAAATGCGCCGCGACCGGATCGTCGACGTTCGTGCCTACACCATCGATGCGCAGGGCGCTGGCGGCGATTATCATGCCCGCGAGAAGGGCCATTGGCTGATCGACACGCTGATCGCCAATCCCATGTCGGCCTATGCCGACTACAAGGCCTCGCGCACGAGCTGGGGCATCGCCGTGCTGGGCTCGATCCTCGTCGAGATCGAGACGGAAGGCGGGATCGTCGGCGTCGCCACCGGCCTTGGCGGCCCGCCAGCCTGCTTCATGATCGAGAAACACTTCCGCCGCTTCCTCGTCGGCTCCGACATCCACGACATCAACCGGATGTGGGACCAGATGTACCGGGCCTCGATGCCCTATGGCCGCAAGGGCATCACCCTCGCCGCCATCTCGGTCGTCGACCTCGCGCTCTGGGATGCGCTCGGCCATGTCCGTGACGAGCCGGTCTACGCCATGATCGGCGGCAAGGCGCGCGACCAGCTCTCGCTCTATTGCACCGGCCCGCGTCCGGACATCGCCAAGGAGATGGGCTTCTGGGGCGGCAAGGTGCCGCTGCCGCATGGCCCCTCGGACGGCAAGGCGGGCCTTCGGGCGAACTACGAGTTTCTCGCCCATCATCGCCAGCGCATCGGCCCGGATTTTCCGCTGATGGTCGATTGCTACATGTCTCTTGATGTCGGCTATGCGGTGGAGCTTGCCGAGGCGCTGCGCCCGCTCGCCATCCACTGGATCGAGGAGCCGCTTTCGCCGGATGATGTCGAAGGCCACCGGCTGCTGAAGCAGCGGGTTCCCGATATGAAATGGACGACCGGCGAGCACGAATATTCGCGCTACGGCTTTCGCCAGCTGATCGAGGGCCGTGCGATCGACATCCTCCAGCCCGATGTGATGTGGATGGGCGGGCTTACCGAGGCGCTGCGCGTCTCGGCCATGGCGGCGGCCTATGACATCCCCGTCGTGCCGCATGCCTCCGGTGCCTATTCCTATCATTTCGTCATTTCGCAGCCGCATATCCCGTTCTGCGAATATGTGAACATGAGCCCCTATGGCGAGGAGGTCCTGCCGGTCTTCGGTGGCCTCTTCGATGGCGACGACGTGCCGGTGGATGGAAAGATCGGGGTGTCGGATCGACCAGGCTTCGGCTTGAAGCTTCGCCGCGATACCATTCGCCTCACGCGGCCGTTTGCGGAAAGCTGAGCTGGCAGTAGACTCCGCCGGATGCGGGTGCCGAGTGGGCGCCCAAGCCGGCGAGGAAGCGGATTTGTTGACTTCGGTCCTTCTCGATCAAGCTTTGCGGCTCGGCCTTGCGACGCTGTGCGGCTTCCTGATCGGCATCAACCGGGATGCACGCGAGAAGACGGCGGGGATGCGGACGCTGGCGCTGGTGGCGCTCGGCGCCGCCCTCGTCACCATGACCGCCATTTCCGTGCCCGAATTTGCCGGCCATGCCGATGCGCTGAGCCGGGGGCTTCAGGGCGCCATACAGGGCGTGTTGGCCGGCATCGGCTTCATCGGCGCGGGCGCCATCCTGCGGCGTGGCAAGCATGAGGAACTGGTGCGCGGCGTCACGACGGCTGCGACGGTCTGGATGGCGGCGACGCTCGGCATTGCCTGCGGCCTCGCCAACTGGTCGCTGGTCGTCATCGCCCTCGTGCTCGTCTTCGTCATCCTGATGGTGGCGAAGCCGATCGAACTGTGGATCCTCCAACGCTTCGGTCAAACCGATAGCGGGAGCGCGGATGCCAGCCCGCCTACTGGACCAGAGACGCCGCCACATTGACGGCCAGCGCCAGCAGCACCGTGTTGAAGACGAAGGAGGCGATGCCGTGGAACAGCACGACCTTGCGGAAGCCGGTCGAGCGCAGGTTCACGTCGGCGGTCTGCGCCGTCGAGCCGATGATGAAGGAAAAATACATGAACTCGATGATGCCGGGCTCGGGTGTATCGAGAAAGTCCAGCCCGCCGGCATCGGATGGCTTGCCGCCCCGCTTGCCCTTGGGCGCGTAATAGAGCCGGGCATAATGATAGGCGAACAGCATGTGCAGCACCGCCCAGCCGAGCGGAATGCTGGCGATCGCCAGTAGCAGCTGGAGCGTCGACGGATTGGCGTCCTTGCCGAGCAAGCTGAACATCGAGATGAAGGAAAAGGCGATCGCCAGCGCGGTGAGGCCGACGATCGCGACGATGCCCTCATCCTCGGTTCTGGCCCGATCGCGCAGCTTTTCGAGCGTCGACCGCGAGGCCATCAGGATCATGGCGCCGAGATAGACGATGAAGAACACGTCGCCCGCCGCGATCGCCGCGATTTCCCGCGAGACGACGCTGAGGAGCGCAAAGGCAATCAATCCCGCCGCGACGGCGATGTAGAAACGGGAATGCTGCATCCAGTAGAGACGTAGGGACGAAATCGGCGTGGCTCCCAATGGGGCCTATTCGACGAACACCGTCACCCGGTCGGAGCGACCGGCCGAATCGACCACCGATAAGGTAACAAATCCCGGCCCATCCGGCTCCCAGCTTTCCGAGCGGGCAAAGGGCGTCTGCGCGATCGGGGTGCCGTTGGCGAACCAGGTGAAGGGCGGCTTGCCGTTGCGAATCTTGATCATGAGCGGCGCCGGATCGCCGGCTCGGATGCCGAGATCGACCTGCACGCCATTGGGCGGAAAGGCGATTTCGGGATTGTCGGGCGCCTTGCCGGCCAGCATGCCCGGACGGCGGAAATGCTTCAGCGGCGCCGGCAATTCGCCATTCGACGCGATCAGCGCGCCGGCGGGTGCGGCGCGCAGCGGCGCACGGCTGCCGCCCAGCCGGTCGAAGGCTTCGAACAGAACCGGCGCCGCCGTGCCGATGCCGGAAAGACCCGCAACCGGGGCGCCGTCGGCCCGTCCGGCCCAGACGCCGATGACATAGCGTCCGTCGAAGCCGATCGACCAGGCATCGCGATAGCCATAGGAGGTTCCCGTCTTGTAGGCGATGCGGCCTCGGGCGCCGATGGTCGGCGGCGGCACGTCGGCCAGGATGTCGGCGACATACCAGGCCGCGAGCGGTTCCAGCATCGGTGCCGTGTCGCTGGCGACGGGGGTTGCGCGGGTGCCGTCATGCAGCGCGACCGGTCGGCCGCCGCGGGCCAGTGCGGCATAGACCGAGACGAGGTCATTGAGCGTGATGCCGACGCCGCCGAGGCCGATCGCAAGTCCGGGCGCCGAAAGGTCCGGCAGCTTCGGATTGGCGGCGGCGCGTTTCAATCGCGCGACCAGCCTTGCCGGCCCGACCGCGTCGAGCACCTGCACCGCCGGAACATTCAGCGATTCCGTCAGTGCGTCATGAATCGTCACCGTGCCGCGATAGAAGCCGTCGAAATTGACCGGCGCATAACCGCCAAAGGCGGTCGGCCTGTCCTCGATCAGGCTTTGCGGATGGGCAATGCCCTGCTCGAAGGCGAGGCCGTAGATGAGCGGCTTCAGCGTCGAGCCGGGCGAGCGGATGGCGTTGGTCATATCGACGAAGCCGTTGCGCCCGCTATCCATGAAATCCGCAGAGCCGACCGAGGCGAGGATCTCGCCGGTCAGATGGTCGGCGACGACGATCGCCACCGATGCCTTCGGGCCGACGGCGCGGGCGCGGTCGGACGCCAGTTCCTCAAGCTTCTTCTGCAGCCGCCCGTCCAGCGTAAGGCGAATGACGGATGTGTTTGGATGGCCCTTGCGGCCGGCATCGCCGAGATGGGCCGCCAGCATGGGGAAGATCTTGCGCGCCTTGGGAATTCGTTCCGTCTTGGCCGAGGCGGCCGTCTCGGTGTCGAGCATGCCGGCCGCGACGAGACGATCGAGCACGCGGTCGCGCGCTGCCTTGGCAGCCTTTGGGTCGCGGTCGGGGCGCCTCGCCTCCGGTGCCTGAGGCAGGGCGACGAGCAGCGCCGATTCGGCGACGGTGAGACGGCGCGGCTCCTTGCCGAAATAGGCGAGGCTCGCCGCCCGGACGCCTTCGAGATTGCCGCCATAGGGTGCGAGCGCCAGATAGAGCGCGAGGATGTCGTCCTTGCCGAGCCGATCCTCGATCTCGCGCGCGAACACGATCTGCTGGAGCTTTTCAGGGAATCCGCGCGTCGGGGCGCCTTCGAGCAGGCGGGCCACCTGCATGGTCAGCGTCGAGCCGCCCGAGACGATGTGGCCGTTCCGCGCGATCTGCCCGGCAGCGCGGCCAAGCGCGCGCCAATCGACGCCGTGATGCTCCGCGAAACGGCGATCCTCATAGCCCTTTAGCATGGCGATGAAGGTCGGATCGACATCCGCGAGCGTCACCGGCAGGCGCCAGCGGCCATCGGCGATCGTATAGGGCCGCAGCAGATCGCCGGCCCGGTCGAGGATGACCGTCGACGTTGCCACCTGCGCCGGGTTCGGGACCGGCGGGAGCTTGGCGGTGATGTCATGCATGGCGCCGGAAAGGCCGGCGAAGCTGAAATAGGTGAGCGACGCAACGACGAGCCCCGCCATGGCGAGCCGGCGCGGCCATTTCCCTCCTCCCCCCTTGTGGGGGAGGCCGGGAGGTCGGTCTGCCGGGGAATAGAGCGTTGCATCTGGAGAGGGCGCGGAGTTACCTCCGTCTCCAACTCTCCCCCACACAGGGGGAGAGGGCTGATCGGCGGCTTTCATCGACGTCTCACTTTGTCGTCGTCGGCCCGACGATCTCGACCATGCCCGTGTCCGTATGAGCTTGGCGGTCGGGATCGTACATGTCCTCGACGGTCGCCGCCGGATGGACGAACTTGCCCGGCGAGACGGCCCGAACGCCATAGGCGACCGAGAACTCGGTCGGATCAGTCGACGAGCGCGTCAGTGCCGCGACGAAGCGGTCGGTACGGGCTTCGGTATGAGCGATGCTGCGTTCGGCGGTCAGCCAGCCATAGGACGAGGTGTCGCCCGAGGACGAGATGTTCGGGTTTTCGATCTCGAAGCCCGCGGGCAGCGGGTCGACGACCAGAATCCGCCCGAAGCGCGCCTCGCTCGCATTCACCTTGAGCACAACCACGAGGCGGTCGTTCTGCGCGACCGTTGAGGGATCGACCTCGGTGCCGTCAGGCGTGAAGTAGCGGCGCTCGATAGTGAAGCCGTCGCCGCCGGCCGGCTCGGGATCGAGCGGAATGCCGGTCAGCGTCAGTGCCGCGTCGAGCGGTATGCCCGACGTGTTCTCGACCACCAGCGGCCGATCCTCGACATCGGTGCCCAGGAGCTTGCGATAGAGCGGCACCTCGGCCTTGTTGCCGTCGACATCGAGCGTCGCGTTCTGGATATCCTTCATCAACGAGGCCGCCGCCATCAGCATCCACCCTTGCTCCTGGGTCGAAATGAAGCGGCGATGGTCACGGCTGGAGACGATCTCGTCGACCAGCGCCTTGCGGTCGACGCTGGTATCGTTGGTCTCGGCCACGAGCGTGAGGACGGCCGACTGATCGCGCAGGAACGAGCCATAATCCTCGCGATAGGCCGGCGTCGGGCCGAAGCCCGAGCGGACATTGGCGACAGCGACCTTGAACACGTCCGCCGACCGGGCCTTGTCGCCATAGAGGGCGAGGGCTGCGCCGATCTGCGCCTGCGCCAGCGGAGTGGCGAAGCTGTTCAGCTTCGTCTCTGCGTAATAGCGCAGATCGCCGATCGCCGCCTTGCCATTGGCCGCCAGCACATAGAGCGCATAGGCGATCGCCTCGCCGCCCTTGTCGAAGTCCTGGGCATAGCCGACGCGGTTGGCGAGATTGTCGAGCGCATTGCCGAAGGCGATTTCCGGCACCTCATAACCAGCCGCCTTCGCCCGTGTCAGGAAGTCGGAAACATAGGCGTCGAGCCACAAATCGTCATAGCCCGGCCCCCAGAGGCCGAAAGAGCCGGCGCTTGCCTGGTTGTCGAGCACCTTGCCGATCGACGCCTGGATGCGCTTGCGGATCTCGCTGTCCTGCGCGATGCCGATCGTCGCCGCCACCTGGTTCAGGTAGAGAAGCGGCATCGCCTTGGACGTGATCTGCTCGGTGCAGCCATAAGGGTAACGGTCGAGCGAGGCGAGGATCGCCACGACATCGAGCCGCGCCGACCCGCCGACCGCGAGCGTCGCGCTCGTCGTCTGCGGCTTGAACTCGGCGAAGGCGCCCTTGTCGACGGTGAGTTTTGCTCCCGGCGCCAGCGAGATCAGCGAGCGGCGCGAGACCGGCTGGCCGGCCGGGCGGATACCCAGCATGTAGCTGCGCCCGAAGCTCTCGCCATTCGGTCCTGCGAGGGTGACGTTGATTGGGTGATCGCCGATGTCCTTCGCTGTGATCGGCAGGGCCAGCGTGGCGCGGCCTTCCTTCTCAAGCCGAACGGAGCGGTCGGCATCGCCCGGATCCATGGTAAGGCCCGGTGCATCGACGGCGAGGCGATAATCGCCGGCCTCGCCTTCGACATTGTTGATCTCGACCAGAATGCGGCTCTGGTCGTCCGGTGTCATGAAGCGCGGCAGGCTCGCCATCACCACGACCGGATCGCGGATGATCACGTCCTTCTCGGCATGTCCGACGCCATCCTTAGTCCAGGCCATCGCCATGACGCGGACCGAACCATTGAAGTCCGGCACGTCGAAGGTGATCGTCGCCTTGCCGTCCGTGCCGACCTTCACGATGCCCGAGTAATAGGCGATCAGCTTTTCGGTCGGCGGCGGCGCCTTGAGGCCGGCCGGCGATCCGTCGCCGCCGGAGCGCAGCTTGCCGGGCACACCCTGCATGCGGTCGATGAGCTGGCCATAGAGATCGCGCAGCTCCATGCCGAGACGGCGCTGGCTGAAATACCAGTCATCCGGCGCCGGCGTCTTGAAGCCGGTCAGGTTCAAGATGCCGACATCGACGGCGGCGACCGTGACATAGGCGTCGGTTCCTGCCGGGACATTGGTGAGGCTGACGGGGATGGTCAACGGCCCGCGCGGACGGATCTGGTCCTCGACGCCGAGCTCGATGGCGATCTTGCGGTCACCCGGATCCACGGGAACCCAGGCGAGGCCTAGCGCGCGCGACGGCATGCGCTTCGCCGCGACATCCATCGGGCGGAACAAGGTCGCGGTCACATAGGCGCCAGGCCCCCAGTTCTGCGTGACCGGAAGATCGACCACCGTGCCGCCGTCGGGAACCGCGACGGTCTTCATGTCGATGACGCGATTGTCGATCACCATGATCTGCGCGATGCCGGCAAAGCGAGGATCGAGGCGGAACTTGGCCGTCTCGCCAACCTTATATCCCGGCTTGTCGAGCGACACGGCGAGCATGTCCGGCGTCTCGGATTTCGCTGAGGCGTCGACATACCAGCCGCCATCGAACTCGACGCTCGATGAGGTCTCGGTCTCGCCCGCCAGCGCCACGGTCAGGCGATAATGCCCCCAATCGACCTTGGCCTCGACCGGAACGGACTTGTCGGTGCCGATATCCACCGTGCCATTGGCGACGCGGCTCGCGGTCGTGATCGGTTCATATTTCCAAGCACCATCGCGACGATACCACTGGTAATTGGTTTCGAGCCTCTCGATCGTCCAGGTGACGCCCTTCGCCTCGATGCGCTGGCCCTCCGATCCGACCGCGATCAGGTCGAATTGCGCATTCGAGCCTTCCGGGACGCCGCCGTCGTCAAACTTCGCCTGGATGCCGAGATGCGGCCCGCCGGCATTGGCCGGCAGGTTCAGCCGCCGCTCGACGGCGCGGCCATTGGTGTCGGTGACGCGCACGACGATCTCGGCGTCGAAAAGCTTGGTCGTCGCTGGCAATTCCGGCACCGTCGCCTCAAGGGTGGCGCGGCCGTCATCATCGGTAATGGCGACCCCGCCGAGCGAATCGCGCACGGTCTCGACCGGATCGTCGGTGAGTCCGAAGCTGTAGCCCGGATATTCCTTCATCGTGTCGGTCGGCGTCGCGATGATTTCGCCATTGACGCCGAGGCCGATCGCTTTGGCGCCATAGAGATATTTGGCCGTCAGATCGATCGGGAATGTCTGGCCGGAGGTCAGCCGCGTCACGCTTGTGGACAGTTCGAAGGCCACGCGCTCCGGCTCGAAATCATCGACCAAAGTCGAGACTTCGGTAAGCGCGCTCCCATCCGGATCGGCATAGAGCGCAAAACGCCAGGCGCCGCGCTGGGCCCCATCCGGCACGCGCATGTCATAGGAATAGCCGCCAGCGCCTTGGTCGGTCAGTTTGACGCGCAGATGCTCGACGCCGTCCGGTCGGTCGACGACCAGCGTCAGCGGCAGGCCCGTAACGGCCTTCGCCTGCGAATCGCGCAGCAGCGCCGTCAGGTGCACGGTCTCGCCGGGACGATAGATACCGCGTTCCGTCGTCAGGAACGTGTCGAGCTTGCCGGGTGAAGGACGGCCGTCGACCCCGCGATCGGTCAAGTCGAAGGCGGTCTTCTTCAGATCGAGAAAGGCATAGTCGCCGCCTTCGGTCTCGGCGACGAGCAATTGCGGCGCCATGCCGCCCTCGCCGCGTGCGAGGCCCGGCTCGAAATGGACATAGCCGTCTGCGTTGGTCTTCGCTTCGCCGAGCACCTCGTCATTGGTGGCGACGAGCTTGATCTTGACGCCGGCCAGCGCCTCGGCGCTGCCGAGCGAGCGGATCACGGCATGGATGCCGTCATCGCCGGAGAGCGCCGAAATGCCGAGGTCGGAGACGATGAACCACTGCGTGGCGAGGTCACCGTAGTAGTCGTTCGTGGCGGTCTTGACCTGCGCGGTGATGACATAGACGCCGGGCTCGACCTTCTTCAGCGCGTCGCCGATCGGGATGGCCGTCGTCACCAGCTCGTTCGGCTTGCCGGCGACCTCGATCTCTCCCTTCCAGATCGACTGTCCGGACTGGCTGGCGATCTGGCCGGCACTATAGGTGTCGAGCTGGCGCAGGAAATTGCCGTCGCGCACAGCGATCGCCACCGAGCGGTCGCCGATCCGGTAGACCTCGGCCTGGACAAGGGCAGTATTGACGGTATCGATCGGGATCGAGGCGCCCTGTCCGGCAGGCAACACATAGGCATTGCCGGCAAAGCCGACCCACGGCGCGCGGTCGCGGACATAGCTGGAGACTTCCGCGCTCTGGGCCAGCGTCTCGCCATCGGCAGAGGGCAGTCCGGCGCGGATGCGCATCGTGTAGCGGCTGCCATGCTTCAGCCCGTCGACGCAGATCTGATTGTCCTGCGGCTCGACGGCAAAGCCGGTGCCGCCTTCGACGACAACGAAATCGGTCAGCTTCGGATCGGATACCGGCAGCGGGTCGGAGAAGACGACGCACATGCGCGGCGATTCCGAATCGGCATCGACCGTATTGGAGACGACGCGGAAGCCGTGTTGCGTCACCGCCTTATCGAGCGCCGCGCGGATATCGGCATCGTCGCGATAGGTGAGGGCGAGGCGATAGGTCTTGATCGCTTCCTTCCACATATCGCGCCGTTCCAGCGCATGGCCGAGCAGGCCGAGCGTCACCGCCTGGTCGCGAACGCCCTCGGTGCGCAGGTAGGAATTGATCGCCGCGGACGTGGCAGCGGCGGGGAAGATCTGCCTCTCATTGTCATTGGCTGGCGGGACCTGAAGCAGGAGGTCGGCGAAATCGCGCCAGTCGGCCGGGTCTTCCGGCGCGATGCCGAGCAGGGCGCCGAGGGCGCGCGAGGCGGCGCCGATCTTGCCGTCCTTGCGGGCCTGCTGGATCTCCGCGCGGATGGCGGAATAGCTCATGCCGTCGGTCGGATAGTCGGTGGCGAGGCTGCCGACCTGGCGCCTTGCATCGTCGAACGGGCTCGGGCCGAGGTAAGCGAGTTCATCCGTGCGCTTCTGCTCCAGCGTCTTGTCGAAGGGCTTTAGCGTGATGACGCGGCCGGCCATGGCGCCGGCCGATACGGACAAGGCGCCGAAATCGCTCTTCAGGAAGCACCAGCGCGCCTTCACATTATAGGTGAAGGCATGGCAGGTATTGTCGGCAAGACAGGCGCTAGCGCAGGCCTTCTGGTCGACGTCCTTCACGGTCTGGTAGTCGAAGCCGGCATAGTCGGCGTCGCGGCTGGTGATCACGCTGCGCTGTCCGGCGGCCTCCGCTGGACCCGCGAGCCCCGCAAACGCGATGGCGAGGCCGAGCGCGAGGCTGGCGAGCAAACCTTTGCGACGCATGATTCTCTCCCGTGACGAAACGCCACCTTTTCCGAGGCGCGCAGTCTACGTCCGGCCGGTCGGCAGGTAAAGCCGCGGCCCGGGTCGGGATCGCCAGCTAAGTATATTGAAATATTGGATAATTTTTGAAGCTTCGGAATGCTGTGATGGTCGTCACAGCGTTCCCTCACCGCGGCTCACGTCAGCGGCCGAAGCTCGCCGACGACGGTCGGCAGCAGTTCCGAGACATTTGGATGGATCGCGACCGAGCGCTGCAGCACCGTGGACGGTGCTTTGGCATAGATCAGGTCGAGAATGCCGTGCACCACCTCGTCGCCGCCAATGCCGAGGATCGAGGCGCCCAGGAACTGGTGTGATTCCGCATCGACCAGAATCTTGATGAAGCCCCGCGTGTCGCCCTTTTCGGTGGCGCGCGAGACACGGCTCATCGGCCGCGTTCCGATCAACGCCTTGCGGCCGGAGGCGCGAACGGCCTTTTCGGTCATGCCGACGCGGCCCAGGGGCGGATCGATATAGAGCGCGTAGCATTCGGTACGGTCGCTGACGCAGCGCGGATCGTCGTCCAGGAGATTGGCCGCCACGATTTCGAAATCGTTATAGGAGGTATGGGTAAAGGCGCCGCGGCCATTGCAGTCGCCCATTGCCCAGATGCCGGGAACATTGGTGCGGAGCTCATCGTCGACGACGATGAAACCGCGCGCATCTACCGTGACGCCGGCCTTGTCGAGCCCCAGATCGTCAGTGTTCGGCCGCCTGCCGACGGCGAGCAGCACATGCGAGCCGACGACCTCGCGGTCACCGGACGTGCAGTCTACGCCGACCGCAATCCCGTCCGCATGAGGCGAGAAATGGATGCACTCGGCATTGAGGCGCAGCGCGATGCCCTCGCCGGTAAGGATATCCTCCACCGCTTTCGAGACGTCCTCGTCCTCGCGGCCGACCAGGCGCGGCCCCTTCTCGACGATGGTCACCTTCGAGCCGAAGCGGGCGAACATCTGGCCGAATTCGAGCCCGATATAGCTGCCGCCGACGACGACGAGATGGCTGGGAAGCTCCTCCAGCTCGAGCAGCGTCGTATTGGTCAGCACCTTGACCTTGTCGATCCCCGGCATCGGCGGGACGGAGGCGCGGCCGCCAACATTCAGGAAGATGCGCGGCGCTTCGAGGACATCGTCGCCGACGCGGACCGTGGTGGGCGATTCGAACATCGCATGGCCGCGAAAGACCGTGCAGCCCTCCATGCCGCCAAGCCAGTCCTCGATGCCGTGGCGCGATTTGCCGACGATTTCGTCCTTGCGGGCCATCACCTTCTTCATGTCGATGGTGACGGGACCGGCGCTGACGCCGAAATCGGCGGCGCGGCGAGCCAAGTGGGCGGCATAGGCGCTGGCGACCAGCGTCTTGGTCGGCGTGCAGCCCGTATTGACGCAGGTGCCGCCGAAGAGCTTGCGCTCGACGACGGCGACCTTCATGCCGGCGGCGGAGAGGCGTCCGGCCAGCGGCGGCCCGGCCTGACCGGCGCCGATGATGATGGCATCGAAGCGCTTCGTCATGCGACGGCAGCGACGATCGCAAAGCCGCCGATAATCGCCACCGCATCCTCGATGAGGGCGGCCGGCCGATCGCTGCCGAAGGACGCTGCCAGGCGGCCGCGCAGATCCGCGCCGCCCAGTGTCCCGATCACCGCTCCGATCGCGCCGGCGATCAGCCCGCCGATCAGCGAGCCCGTGGCCGAGGCGATCACCGCGCCGCAAAAGGCGCCGGAAACGATCCTTGCGCCGAACTGGGGCGGAACCTTGCGGCTCGGCGTCGAAGGCAACTGATCGGTGACGAGTTCGACGAGGGCTAGAACGGTGAACACCGCAACCGCAATCCAATGGCCCATGAAGCCGGCCCAGCCGCCAACGGCGAACCAGGTCAGGAAAACCCCCCAGCTCACCGCCGCCGGAGCGGTCATGGCCCGAAGTCCCGCGATGATGCCGATCAGAACCGCCAGAAGATAGATCATGGTCGTGCCCCCGTTTCGCCCGGGACGAGTGTCTTACGCGCGCGCACCTATGACAAGCGCCTATGCGCCATTCTGTCGCAGAAAATCGATAGGCTGGAACGATTAAAAAATTCAATCGATCGATTGACTATTGGGCCCTGAGGATTCATGAAGGGCTGGGGCAGGATCATGGAGGTCTCATGTCAATCGATTACAGCTTCGGCACGCCCGCTGTCGCCGGCGTGCCTCGCGGCTCCCGCCATTATCGCCGGGCTCAGCAGGACAGGGGCGCGGAAACGCGCGAGCGGCTGATCATGGCCGCGCTCGATGCCTTCGGACGCTATGGCTTCGAAGGGTCGTCAACGCGCGAGATCGCCCGCGGCGCCGATGCCAATCTCGCCGCGATCGTCTATCATTTCGGCAGCAAGGAAGCTCTGCATCTCGCCGTCGCGGAGCACGTCGTCACCCAGATGCGCAAGCGGTCGGGAACGCTGCTTGTCGACATCGATGCGCGTCTCGATGCGGGCGATATGCAGAAGCCGGAGGCGCGGCAATGGCTCCAGCGCTTGACGGAGGACCATGTCGAGAAGATGGTCGGCGACAAGGAAGCGGAGCTCTGGGGTCGGTTCCTCATGCGCGAGCAGATGGAGCCGTCCCCGGTCTTCGACATCACCTTCGCCTACATGACGCAGGCGCACCGAACCATGAATCGTCTGATTGCCTTGCTGCTGGATCAGGAGGCCGACGATCCGATCGTGGCGATCCGGACGTTCATGCTGATGGGGGAGGTCGTGATCTTCTGCATTGCCCAGCCCCTCGTCCTGCGCTTGCTGGCCAAGAGCGCCTTTGGAGCAAGCGACAGGTCGATGATCAAGCGCATCGCCTCGGAGAACATAGACCGGATCCTCGGGACTCCGCTCGCGGGTGGCGTCACCGGATGAGCCGGCTCGCCGCGGCGGTGCTGGTGCGCTGCGCGGCGATGGCGCTGCCGCTCCTCGTGGCCGCTTGCTCGTCCGGCTCGAAGCTGCCGAGCGCGCAAGGCTACGTTGAAGGAGAGTTCGTCCGGATCGCCCCCGAAGCGGCCGGACGGCTCGTCCGCCTCGATGTTGTGAAGGGCGCGGCGATTCCGGCAGGCGCGGTCCTTTTCGCCCTCGACGACCGCGACGAACAGGCCGCCTTGGTCGAAGCAGAGGCGCAGAAATCGGCCGCCGAAGCACAGCTTGCCGATCTCCAGACCGGCAAGCGAGCGGAGGAAATCCTGGTCCTCGACGCGCAGCGCGCCGAGGCCGAGGCGACGCTTGATGCCGCGAAAAAGTCCTATGCCCGGAACCTCACTCTCACCGACAAGGCGGTTTCCTCCACCGCAGCGCTCGATCAGGCCAAGGCCGATCTGGACACGGCAACGGCACGGGTCGACGCCGCCAGGCACAGCCGGAGCGTCGCCGAACTGCCGGCGCGGCCGGACGCGATCCGCGCGGCGGAGGAGAATGTCGCAGCGCTGACGGCGGCCGTCGACGTCGCCCGCATCCGGCTGGAGCGCCGGCAGCGAGCCGCCCCGGCCGCCGGGCGCATCGACGACACCTATTTTCGCATTGGCGAGATGGTCCCGGCCGGCCAGCCGGTCGTTTCGCTGCTGCCCGATAGCGGCCGCAAGATCATCTTCTTCGTTCCCGAGCCAAACCGCGCGTCCGTCCATCCGGGCGAGCGCGTCGCCATCGCCTGCGATGGCTGCGCGGCGGGCCTTTCGGCGATTGTCACCAGCATCGCCTCGGAGGCCGAATTCGCGCCGCCCGTGATCTATTCGACGCAGAGCCGCGCCAAGCTGGTCTTCCGGGTCGAGGCGCGGCCGGAGGGCGCGGCGGCGTCGCTGGAGCCCGGTCAGCCGGTCGACGTCACCTTGGCGGCGGAGTAGCGACCGTGGCGGATACGGCCTCGGACCGGGTAATCTCGATCGAGGGCCTCACCAAGAGTTTCGGCGGCCGCAAGGTCGTCGATGATGTCGCGCTGGAGGTTCGGCGCGGTGAGATCGTCGGCTTTCTCGGCCCGAACGGCTCCGGCAAGACGACGACGATCCGGATGATCTGCGGTCTGCTCCGGCCCGATGCCGGCAGCGGCACCTGCCTTGGCCTCGACATCCGAACCGACTCGGCCCGGATCAAGCGCGAGGTCGGCTACATGACGCAGCGCTTCTCGCTCTATGACGATCTCACCATCCGCGAAAATCTCGATTTCGTCGCCCGTATTTACGATCTGCCAGCGCGGCGGGAGGTGGTGGCCGAGACGCTGGATCGCCTTGGCCTCACCCGTCGCCGCAACCAGCTTGCCGGCTCGCTATCCGGCGGCTGGAAACAGCGCCTGGCGCTCGCCGCCTCGGTAATGCATCGCCCGCAATTGCTGTTGCTCGACGAGCCCACGGCGGGCGTCGATCCGCAGGCCCGGCGCGAGTTTTGGGACGAGATCCATCGCCTCGCCGCCGAGGGCCTGACCGTCCTGGTCTCGACCCACTACATGGACGAGGCCGAGCGCTGCCACCGCATCATTTATATCGCCTATGGAAGGGTGGTCGCGCGCGGCACGGTTCCGGAGGTGATTGCCGCCTCGCACCTGACCACCATGATCGTCACGGGCGGCGACACATTGAGGCTCGCCGACGCGCTGAAGGACCAGGATGGCGTCGAGCAGGTGGCCCCGTTCGGCAACGAGCTCCATGTCGTCGGCTCCAACGCCGATGCCCTCCGCCGCGCCGTCGATGCTGTCGTCGCGCAGTCGGGCGGCGGAGCGACGGCGCGAAGCGGCGAGACCAGTCTCGAAGACGTGTTCATCCGCCTGATGCAGCAGGCGCAGATCGAGGATCGCGCATCGAAGGACGGTGCCTCATGAACGGCGGTGGCCGTTTCTCGCCGGCGCGCATCGGGGCGCTGATGATCAAGGAATTCATCCAGCTCCGACGCGACCGCCTGACCTTCGCGATGATCCTGGTGATCCCGGTGCTGCAGCTCGTGCTGTTCGGCTATGCGATCAACACCGACCCGAAGCAGCTACCGGCGGTGATCACCTCCGCCGATAACGGCCCCGCCATCCGTTCGGTCGTGGCCGGCCTCGCCAGCTCGCGCTATTTCGCGATCCGCCCCGGCTTTGCCAGCGAGGCGGAAGCCGACGAAATGATGCGCAGCGGCGGCGTCGCCTATGTCATTTCATTCCCGCCGGATTTCGAACGCGACCTCGTCCGCGGCTTCCGTCCGCAGATCCTGGTCGAGGCTGATGCGACCGACCCTTCCGCCTCGGCCAATGCGCTGGGCGCGCTGCCGCAGATCGTCGACAAGGCGCTCGCCGTCTATCTGAAAGGTCCGATGGCGGGTACGGCGCCCACGGCCTCGCCGATCGATCTCGTGCTGCATCGCCGATTCAATCCGGAAGGCATCACGGCCTACAATATCGTGCCGGGCCTGCTCGGCACGATCCTGACCATGACGACCATCCTGATGACGGCGCTGGCGCTGACGCGCGAGCGCGAGCGCGGCACGCTCGAAAACCTGATGGCGATGCCGGCGACGCCGCTCGAGATCATGATCGGCAAGATCGTGCCCTATATCGGCATCGGCTGCCTTCAGGTCGCGGTGATCCTCCTCTGCGCCAATGTTCTCTTCCGCGTGCCGATGATGGGGTCGATGGCCCTGCTGGTGGCCATCACCTTCCTGTTCATCGCGGCGAATGTGACGCTGGGCTACACGTTCTCGACCATCGCCAAGACGCAGATGCAGGCCATGCAGATGACCTTCTTCTGGTTCCTGCCCTCGATCCTGCTTTCCGGCTTCATGTTCCCGTTCCGCGGCATGCCCGACTGGGCGCAGGTCATCGGTTCGATCCTGCCGCTCACCCACTACATCCGCTCGGTGCGCGGCATCATGCTGAAAGGCAGCGGCATCCCTGAACTGACAGGCGAAATCTGGCCCCTGGTTGCCTTCTGGCTGGGCGTCGCGGCGATCGCGCTGCTGCGATACCGGCGGACGCTGGATTGAACGAGACGAGCGCCGGGAACCCGGTGGCTCTTGACCCTCAGCGCTTCGCCGCGAGAGCGGGGGCCTCATACCGGCAAGACTTGACCTCGTCAGGGCCCTGTCACTACTTCTTGAGAGAGCATTTCTCGTCACCTCGGAAGTAGCTTTAGATGATCGAGACGAATCGGGACATGATGTCAAATGCCGTTCAAAATTGGATGAGCAAACTCGAGAACGAGCCGGGTTGGAAAGAATGGCGGCGAAAGCGGTTCTCCCGCACTTTATATTTCGATGATCCCTTCCCCTCCGATGCCAAATCGTTCGAAGCAGACTTTGTTTTCTCAGAAAAAATAGAAAAACAACATGCCGTCATTCTACAATATCTGGATCTACAGCGAACGATATTTTCCCTAAAAGAATGTGAGTATTATTTTCGGAGATACCCCTTTCGAGGATTGCCCGTAACGCGCGATAGTCATGTGACTAACGTTTGCGAAATGTATTTCAGTAGATTTTACGAATTCAAGGAGAGAATGAAGAAATATTTCGAGGCAATAAAGGCAGTCGAACCAAATCACGGCGCGGAATTTGGGAAATTCATCAAGCACTTTGCGGACGAATTCGACCAAGAGTTGCGAGCCCGGAATGATGTAAACCATCGTAGCCGATTTGAGGATATCGCGATCGATCGGGTGTTTCTAACTGGGTCAATTTCGCGAAATAACGATCAGCGGGGTTGGGCGCGCGAACACCTAGTTGCTTACCGCAAGTTGGTGCGCGAGTGGTCGCAACGAGTTCGAATGCGGGGCTTGAAAATGGATGAATTTCTTGAGGCAATCGCCAAAGCGACGCTCTCGATTTGCACGTTCCTTGAGACCTCGCAGCCTCCGTCCAAGCTTAGTCCTAACGGCTCACCAGTCGGCTAGTCGGCCCAAGTCGCCAAAGCAATCGACGTGCTGGCGCGGGCCGGCAAAGGCAATCCGCCGATGAAGGGCGACGCGCTGCCCGAGTAAGTGAACGGCGCGTCGCGAAGAGTTCTGAATGCGGACCGCTCAGGCAGCCGGGCCGGAAATCGCTTCGCGGAGCGCGGTTTCCTTCTCGTTGTCGAGCGAGGTCTTCAGCACGACGCCGCCGGTGCCCTTCATGTGCTCCAGCACCTTGTCGCCGGTCATCGAGCGGATCAGTACGAAGAGGGCGGCGTTGCCCGGCTGGATCGAAC
The DNA here is from genome assembly GCF_026343945.1 of Kaistia algarum. Taxonomy (NCBI): domain Bacteria; kingdom Pseudomonadati; phylum Pseudomonadota; class Alphaproteobacteria; order Hyphomicrobiales; family Kaistiaceae; genus Kaistia; species Kaistia algarum. The sequence continues at coordinate 1,457,847 of NZ_JAPKNJ010000001.1, read as the reverse complement.
CGGCGAGGTCCTTCATGAACTTGTCGTTGATGCCGAAATCGGCCAGCAGGCCGCCGAGCGCGCCGGAAGCCGCGCCGATGGCGACGCCGACGACGGGCATCAGGAAAATCATGCCGACCAGCAGGCCCCAGAACGAGCCCGACGCGGCGCCGGCTGCCGTGGTGTTGACCATCTGGTGCAGCTTGATCTTGCCGTCATCCGTCTTGGTCGCGATCACCGCGTCATCGAGGGTGATCAGATATTCCTTCTGCAGCTCGAGCAGCTCGGTACGAACCGCTTCGGCTTTTTCGATCGTCGGATAGACGATGACGACGAGATCGGACATGGCGTGCCTCCTAGGGGACTGAGAACTCTAAAGCCGTCATCGCATATCATGCCGACGGATGAATGACAGCGGGGAAGGCCAATCGTCGCGCAATAGCCCGGACGATGCCGTGGGCGATTGCGTTCGCCCGAGGCGCGTGGCATCGAGAGATAGGTCTTGGGAGGATTGGATGATGAAACGGGTTTGGCTCCGCGCCTCGATGCCGGCGCTCCTATTCGCTATTGCCGCCGCGCTGCCCGCTTCCGCCGCGCCGACCAGCGCTCAGCAGCAGGCGATCCGCTCGGCTTGCCCCAGCGATTTCCGCGCGAACTGCTCCGGCGTTTCGCCGGGAGGCGCTGATGCGCTGCAATGCCTCGAAAAGAACCTTTCGAGCCTGTCGCCCGCCTGCCAGGCCGCGGTGAGCGCGGTCAGCCCTCCGGCTCCAGCCGCTGCCCCTGCTCCAGCACCCGCAGCGCCGGCGCCGGCCGCCGCGACGACGCCCCCGGCCGCCGCCAATCCGCCTCCCGCCGCCCAGGCCGCGCCGACCAGCGCCCAGCAGCAGGCGATCCGTTCGGCCTGCCAGGGCGATTTCCGCGCGAATTGTGCGGGCGTGTCGCCCGGAGGCGCCGAGGCGCTGCAATGCCTGCAGAAGAATGTCGCCAGCCTGTCGCCGGCCTGTCAGTCGGCGGTGAACGCCGTCGGCGCCGCTTCCGCCGGAGCCACTCCGCCGCCGCCCAAGAAGGGCGCCGCGCCGGCCGCGAAGGCTGTTCCGCCGCCCCCTCCGGCAGCCCAGATGGCGCCGCCGCCGCCCCCGCCCATGACCGCGCGCGAAGAAGCCCGCTTCGTCCGCCAGTCCTGCCGCGGCGATTTCCGCGCCTTCTGCCGCGGCATAACCGTCGGCGAAGGCAGAGCCGTCGCCTGCCTCCGGCTCAATTCCGCCGCGCTGTCGCCGACGTGCAAATATGCGCTGATGACGCTGGGGCGCTGAGCGCCGGATGGCGATCATTGGTCTGGACCACGTCCAGATCGCTATGCCTTGCGGTCGTGAGGCCGAGGCGCGCGCTTTCTATGGCGCCGTCCTCGGTCTCGCCGAGATCGCCAAGCCAGAGGAACTCGCCAGGCGCGGCGGCGTATGGTTCGAGGTGGGGGACCGCCAGCTGCATCTCGGCGTTGAGGCGGATTTCAGGCCCGCCCGCAAGGCGCATCCCGCCTTCCGCGTTGCCGATCTCGACGCAATACGCGCCAGCCTGACAAGCGCCGGCTACCAGCTGATCGAGGACGACGCGCTCCCCGGCTATGACCGCTGCTATGTCAGCGACCCGTTCGGCAACCGGCTCGAATTTCTGGAGCCGGCGGAAATCAGCGGCTGATTGCGCGGCTCAGTTCCGCGGATAGGCCTTGCCGCTCTCGTCGAAGACGTGGAGATGGCGGCGCTCGGTCGTCAGGGCCACCTTCTCGCCTCTGGCGACGGCGATGTCGTTGGCGATCTTGGCCACGATCGGCTCGGGCGCGCCGACATCGACATAGATCAGCGTGACCTCGCCGAGCTGTTCGACGATGTCGATGGTGCCGCGGAAGATCACGTCGTCGCCCGTGGCAATCTCCAGATCCTCAGGACGGACGCCGAAAGTGCCCTTCGAGCCTGCGGCGCTCGTCGGGATCACGGCGCGGACCGTGACGGGCTCGCAGCCATCCGGCTTGACGACCGGTTCCGCGCCGCCCGAGACGATCGTGCAGGGCATGGTGTTCATCGAGGGCGAACCGAGGAAGCGCGCCACGAACAGATTGTCCGGGTTGTGATAGAGTTCCATCGGCGCCCCGACCTGCTCGACGCGGCCGGCATTCAGCACGACGATGCGATCGGCGAGGGTCATCGCCTCGACTTGGTCATGCGTGACATAGATCATCGTCACGCCCGGCATGCTCTCGTGCAGCTTGTTGATCTCGATGCGGGTGGCCACGCGCAGCGCCGCGTCGAGATTGGAGAGCGGCTCGTCGAACAGAAAGACCTTCGGATCCCTCACGATGGCGCGGCCGATCGCGACGCGCTGGCGCTGCCCGCCGGAGAGCTGTTTCGGCAGGCGGTCGAGATAGGGCGTGATCTGCAGGACGTCCGCGGCCGAGCGTACGCGCTTGTCGACCTCGTCAGAGCTGTGGCCTTTGGCGAGCTTCATGCCGAAGGCCATGTTGTCGTAGACCGTCATATGCGGGTAGAGCGCATAGGACTGGAACACCATGGCGATGCCGCGCTTCGACGGCGCCAACTGGTTCACGACCTTGCCGTCGATCTGCAGCGTGCCGCCCGTAATGTCCTCGAGCCCCGCGATCAGGCGCAGCAGAGTCGATTTTCCGCAGCCCGACGGCCCGACGAAGACGACGAACTCGCCCGCCTTGATGTCGAGATCGATGCCGTGCAGTACCTTGACGTTGCCGTAGGACTTCTTGATCCCGCGCAGCAGCAGATCCGCCATGTTCGTCCCCTCTCTTCTGCCGTTCAGGCTATTCTTCCATAGAAAACATCGCGGCCGCCGAGGCTGACCGTCCGTGCCGCCGCATCGAGCGACGCCGTGAAGCCGTGTCCATCGAGCGCCGCCACCTCGGCGCCGGCCGGCAGCGCGACGCTCGCCGCACTGGCGCCGAGATTGAACAGACAAAGCACTGCCTCGTCGCCCTCGGTGCGCACGAAGCCGAGCACGTCGTCGGGCGTATCGACAAACGCGATCGAGCCGCGGATCAGCGCCGGATGGGCATGGCGGAAGGCGATCTGGCGCCGATACTGCTCAAGGACCGACGCATGGTCGCTCTCCTCGCGATTGGCCGCACGGGCGATGTGCTCCTGCGGCACCGGCAGCCAGGGCTTGGCGCTGGAAAAGCCGCCATAGGTGCCGTTCGATTCCCACACCATCGGCGTGCGGCAGCCGTCACGGCCCTTATATTCCGGCCAGAAGCGAATGCCGTAGGGATCCTGCAGATCCTCGAAGGCGATATCCGCCTCGGTGAGACCGAGTTCCTCGCCCTGATAAAGGCAGACCGAGCCGCGCAGCGACAGGAGGATCGCCGCGGCGAGCTTGGCCATGGCGTCGAAATCGCCGTCATGGGTCCAGCGGCTCACATGGCGAACGATGTCGTGGTTCGAGAACGCCCAGCACGGCCAGCCATCGCCAACGATCGCCTCGAACGCCTTGATGCGGGCGACGAAGTGCTCCTTGGTGAAGATCGGCGACAGGAAGTCGAAGGTGTAGCACATGTGCAGCTTGTCGCCGCCCGACGTGTACGCCGCCATGGTCTTCAGCGAACGCGGCCCGTCGCCGATCTCGCCGACGGTGGTCTGGCCCGGATAGCGATCAAGCAGCGCCCGCAACCGCTTCAGGAATTCGAGATTTTCCGGCTGGCTCTTGTCGTGGATGTGATCCTGCCAGTTATACGGATTGACGGCCGGCGCCTCGGGCGAATTGCGGTCTTCCAGCGACGAGGGCGGGTTGTTTTCCAGCCCCTGCGAGTGGACGTAGAAATTCACCGTATCGAGGCGGAAGCCGTCAACGCCGCGCTTCAGCCAGAACTCGACCGTGTCGAGCAGCGCGTCCTGCGCCGCCATGCAGTGGAAATTGACGTCGGGCTGCGAGGTCAGGAAATTATGCAGGAAATACTGGCAGCGGGTCGTGTCCCACTCCCAGGCCGAGCCGCCGAAGATCGACAGCCAGTTGTTGGGCGGGTTGCCATCCGGCTTCGCATCGGCCCAGACATACCAGTCGGCCTTGGCATTGTCCTTCGACGAGCGGCTCTCCTTGAACCAGGCATGCTGGTCCGAGGTGTGCGACAGGACTTGGTCGATCATGACCTTGATGCCGCGGTCATGCGCCTCGGCGATCAGGCGATCGAAATCCTCGATCGTGCCGAAAAGGCCATCAACGGCGCAATAATCCGACACGTCGTAGCCGAAATCCTTCATCGGCGATTTGAAGAAGGGCGAGATCCAGATCGCGTCGGCGCCGAGTTCGGCGATGTAGCCGAGCCGTTGTGTGATGCCCTTCAGATCGCCGACGCCATCGCCATTCGTGTCCTGGAACGAGCGCGGGTAGATCTGGTAGATCACCGCGCCGCGCCACCAGTCGGCATCGACGGGACGGGCAGCCGCCCCGACGGTGGAAACCTGCTCGTTCATTCTCAGCCTTTCACGCCGCCGGCCGTCAGGCCGGAAATGATCTTGCGTTGGAAGATGAGCACCAGCACGACCAGCGGCACGGTGACGATCACCGAAGCGGCCATGATGTTGCCCCAGGGGATCTCGAACTGGGAATTGCCGGACAGCAGCGCAATCGCGACCGGAACGGTGCGGGTGTCGTTGGAGGAGGTGAAGGTCAGCGCGAACAGGAACTCGTTCCAGGCGGCGATGAAGGCGAGCAGCCCGGTCGTCACCAGCGCCGGCCACATCAGGGGCAGGAAGACCCGCGTGACGATCACCCAGGAACTAGCGCCGTCGACGATCGCCGCTTCCTCGATCTCGATCGGCAGGTCACGCATGAAGGTCGTCAGCACCCAGACCGTGAAGGGCAGGGTGAAGATCATATAGGAGAAGATCAGCGCGAAGGGCGTGTTGAAGATGCCGAAGAAGCGCACCAGCTCGAACAGGCCCGAAAGCACAGCGATCTGCGGGAACATCGATACGGCGAGGATAGTGAACAGCAGGATTGAGCGACCCCGGAAGCGCACGCGTGACAGGGCAAAGGAAGCCGTCACGGCCAGTACCAGCGAGATCGCCACCACGACGGAGGCGATGAAGAGCGAGTTGCCCAGATTGCGGACGAAGGATCCTGTGGTCAGGACCGAATTGTAATTCTCCAGCGAGAATGTCGTCGGCCAATAGTTGATCGCGAACAGCGCCGTTCCGGTTTTGAACGACGTGATGATCGCATAGTAGAACGGGAAGACGGAGACGACGACGATGCCGACGACCAGCAGGTAGAAGGCCGCGCGTTTGACGATATGCCAGAGCATCAGCGGCCTCCCTCGAAATTGACCTTGCCGACGATGATGTAGACCACCGTAATCACGGTCAGGATCAGGAACAGCATGGTCGAGGCAGCGGAGCCATAGGCGAACTTGTCGAAATCGAACAAGTTCTCTCGGGCAAAGACCGACATGGTCTTGGTCTGCGAATTATTGGCGGTCAACACATAGATCAAATCGAAGATGCGCAGCGCATCCAGCATGCGGAAGATCACGGCGACCATCAGCGCCGGGCGGACCAGCGGCAGCGTGACCTTCCAGAATACTTTCACCGGATGGACGCCGTCGATCTTCGCGGCTTCATAGATGTCGCCGGGGATCATCTGCAGGCCGGCCAGGATCAGCAGCGCCATGAACGGCGTCGTCTTCCAGATGTCGACGACGAGCACGGCTAGCATGGCCGTATCGGCATTGGCGGTCCAGGCGATCTTGGTCGTGATCAGGCCGAGCCGGATGAGAATGTCGTTGATGATGCCGAACTGGTCGTTGAGCATCCAGGCCCACATCTTTGCGGACACAATGGTCGGGATCGCCCAGGGGATCAGGATCGCCGCGCGAACGACGCCGCGGCCGCGGAATTCTGCATTCAGGACCAGCGCGACCATCATGCCAATGATCGTTTCCATGATCACGGAGACGACGGAAAAGCGGACCGTGTTCCAGACGGACTTCCACCAGAGCGGATCGACGAGCAGGCCGTCATAAAGGACGCGACCGCTCTTCAGTGTGGTGACCGACAGGTAGTTCTCGAAGCCGATCCACTGCGCGCCCTCGATATTGGTGAGCGAGGCGTTGGTGAACGAGAAATAGATGCTTCGAAGCAGGGGCCAGCCCGCTACCATCGCCAGCACGATCAGCATCGGTGCCAGAAAGAGCCAGGCGGCTCGCACCCGCTGACGCATCAGTTCCGAGCCCGCCCTCGCGACGGGCGCATCCAGGGATTCGGCGACGGCCATGCTGCGTATCCCCCCTCCGAGCCGTTCGGCTTCGGTTCCGTTCTTGGTTGATCGTCGGGTCTAAGCTTTTAGGGTCTTGGCTTGTCGAATCGGACGACGGTATCGCAGTAGCGTCGTTCGTCAATCGCTTCGCCCCCGGCTTTGAAAGCCGGGGGCGATCTTCAGCGTCGAGCAACTACCAGGAGGCGCCCTTGAGCTTGGTCAGCTGGGCCTCGAGCAGTTCGAGGTTGTCGGCTGCCGATCCGTTGCCGCTGATCGTGTTGTGCACGGCGGTCCAGAAGTTGGACGAGACTTCGTTGTACTTGACCTTGGTCGGAGCCGACGGGCGCGGGACGGCATTCAGGAACACTTCCTTCCAGCGCGGGATGATCGGGACAGTCTTGGCGATATCGGGATCGTCATAGAGGTCGATGATCGTCGGCAGGTTGGAGGCCTTCATCGCCTGCAGTTTCTGCATGTCCTTCGAAGCCAGGAATTTCACCATCTCGATGGCTTCCTTCTGGTTCTTCGAATATTTCGACACGGCGAGGTTCCAGCCGCCGAGCGTCGCGGCCGACTTGTCGCCTTCGGCCGAGCCTGCCGGCAGCGGAACGACGTCAAACTTGTCCTTCACGGCCGAGTCGGCGCCATTGCCGAGACCATAGGCATAGGGCCAGTTGCGCATGAACACGGCATTGCCGGTCTGCCAGACGCCGCGAGCTTCTTCTTCCTGATAGGCGAGCACGCCGGGCGGGGAGATGGTGTTGACCCAGCCCTTGACGGTTTCGAGGGCCGCCGCGGCCTTCGGGTTGTTGATCGAGATCGTGCCGTCGGCCTCGACGATCTGACCGCCGCCATTCGACTTGACCCATTCCAGCGCGTTGCAGGTCAGGCCCTCATAGGCGTTGCCCTGGAACACGAAGCCCCAGATATCCTTGGAGCCGGCGGCGCGCTCCTTGTCCTGGATTTCCTTCGCCGTTGCGGTGAGCTCTTCCCAGGTCTTCGGCGGCGTCTTGCCGTATTTCTCGAGCAGGTCCTTGCGGTAATAGAGCGCCGGCGCGTCGGTGAAGAGCGGCATGGCGACGAGCTTGCCGTTCACGGTCTGCGATTCGACGATCGACGGGAAATGCTGGCCGATAACGTCCTTCGTCGCCTCGGTCAGATCGACGAGCTGCTCGGCGAGCTGCGGCGCCCAGATCACGTCGGTCTGGTAGACGTCGATGTCGGAATTGCCGGCCGCGAGCCAGAGCTTGTACTGGCCGAACTGGTCGGTCGTCGACGACGGCATCGGCACGATCGTGACCTTGTTGCCGCTCGCCTTTTCGAAGAGATCGAGTTTTTCGCGGAGCACCGCGATGCCGTTGCCGGTATCGCCGGACACGATCGAGAGATTGGCAGCATCGGCGCCGGCAATCAGCACGAAGCCCGCGGCAAAGCCGAGGAGCGCGGAACGCAATTTCATCTTGTGAACCTCCCTGAGAGATAGTCGATCGGCTCGGGAATGAGAGGTCGTCCGTGCCTGCCGCGAAGGACCGCGACAGCCGTCGATACCCCCCAGACCCAAAACGCACCAGAGTCTGCCAAAAGCGATGCCTCCAAAGCGCTTTGAGATGGAACATCATCAGCAAGCCAGTGGCGTGTCAAGCCTTCCGTGCAATTCCTCGTCGCTGCACCGCAACAGGCCGGGCATTGGAATAGTACGATAAATCAGAGTATTGCGTTGAATGTTCGATTGAATCCGAGGGCGCTGTGGCCTTGTGCACCGCAGTAACCCCCTGCCGTCGGGCACGTCGTTCTCAAAGAGGCTTGCCAGCATCTTTGAAAGCGCTTTGAATGGATTTAATGGGGAGGAATGGGGCTCAATGAAGCTCAAGGAATTGGCGTCGCATTTGAAGCTTTCGCAGACCACCGTGAGTCGGGCCCTGAACGGCTATCCGGAGGTCAACGAGGAAACGCGCCGCCGCGTGCTGGAAGCCGCGCGCCGTCACGGCTATCAGCCCAATGCGAGTGCCAGGCGACTGGCGACTGGCCAGGCCGGCGCCATCGGCATCGTCATGCCGACGGACCGCAACATGCTGCTCGATCCGCATTACATCGAGTTTCAGGCAGGGCTGGGCGAGACGCTGCTGCGCGACGAGATTGACATTGTGCTCACCCCGAGCGGGGCGGGCGACGAGACCGCCGCCTATCGCCGCATCGCCGTCGGCGAGCGGGTCGACGGCGTGGTGCTGTCCAGCCCGCTGGTCCATGACGAACGCATCGAATTGCTCACAGATCTCCGCCTGCCTTTCATCCTGCATGGCCGGACGGAGACGCCGATCGAGCACGCCTGGCTCGACATCGACAATGAGGGCGCGTTCCGCCATGCGACCAAGCATCTGCTCGATCTCGGCCACCGTCGCATCGGCCTGATCAATGGCGAGGCCCGCTACAATTTCGCCCGCGACCGCGAGCTCGGCTTCCGTGCCGCACTCGCCGCCCGTGGGCTGGAAGCAGATCCGCGGCTGATGGCGAGCGGGTTGATGAGCGACGAGATCGGCTATCGCATCACGGAGCGCTTCCTGGCCGAGCGGCCGAGACCGACGGCGCTTCTCGTCTCCTCCATGATGATGTCGTTGGGCGCATTCAGAGCCATTCGCGCCGCGGGGCTGGAACTCGGCCGCGACGTATCGATGATCGCGCACGACGACGTCTTCCCATTCCTGAACCCGGACGTGATGGTGCCGACCATGTCCACGACCCGTTCCTCGATCCGCGCCGCAGGCAAACGGGTCGGCGAATTGCTGCTGGAATTGCTGCGTGGGCGTTCCGCCGCTTCGATCCATGAGCTCTGGCCGGTGGAACTCGTCATCCGCGGATCGACAGGGCCTGTTCCGAGGGATTGACGGCAGCCCCCGCTTCAGCCGAAATCCCTCCCTCGACCCCTTGAGGAGGGATGCATGCTCATCTGGAAATCATCGGCAGCCGCCGCGATCCTCCTCGCCTTGGTCACGGCGGCCCCCGCATCCGCGCAGCCAGCGGCGGATGCCGCGGCGACCGATCCCATCGATGCGGAACTCAGCCGCTGCCTGGATTCGAAGGATGGCGAATCGACCGCTGGAATGCTCGTCTGCCTCGACGCCGCCTATGCCGCCTGGGACAAGGAACTCAACACCACCTATCAGGCGCTGTTCAAATCACTGGATTCCAAGTCGCGCGGCCTCCTGAAGCGCTCGCAGCGCCAGTGGGTCGCGTTTCGCGATGCCGAACGGAAGTTCTGGCAGGCACCCTGGACTGCGGGTCGGGGAACGCTGATCAACGTGACGCTGGACCAGGCCAATGTCGATCTCGTCAAGAGCCGGGTCCTGGCGCTGCGCAGCTATTCCAATCCGTGATCTTTTCTGAAGCCGGACGGGGCGGAGATCGCCGCGCCGGCAGCCATTCAATGGAGTCCAATTTCCATGACCGACGACCCCCTCGAAGCCGCCGCCCTCATCGCGGTCGATTGGGGCACCTCGCGCTGCCGGGCGCTGCTGCTGGGCAAGGACGGTGCGATCCTCGCCGAGGCCGACAGCGCCGACGGCATCGCCGCGCTGGGTGGCAACGGCCATGAGGAGGCCTTCGATCGCCTCGTGGCCGGCTGGCCCAACCGTCCGGCGATCATGGCGGGCATGGTCGGCAGTCGGCAGGGCTGGCGCGAGGCCGCCTATGTCGAGGTGCCAACCTCTCTGGGCGCCCTCTCCGCCGGGTTGCTGCGCTTCGAGACGACGCGCCATCGGCCCATGGCGATCGTGCCGGGCCTGGTGCTGCACTCGGCTGAACGCGATGGCGACGTCATCCGCGGCGAGGAGACCCAGCTTGTCGGGCTGATGGAGAAGGAGCCGGATTTCGAGGGTCTCGCCATCCTGCCGGGTACCCATTCGAAATGGGCTGCCATTCGCGGCGGCAGCATTTTGTCGTTCCAGACCTTCATGACAGGCGAATTGTTCGAGCTTCTTTCGAAGAAATCCTTCCTGCGCCATTCGGTCTCGGAATCGGCGGATGATCTCTCCGCCTCGCCGGATTTCGAGCTGGCGGTCCGCCGCAGCGTCGAGGCGGATCTGCCCTTTCTGGCGGCCGTCTTCTCGGTGCGCGTGCGTCAGCTTCTGAACGGCGTTTCCGGCGACGACAACCTCGCCTATCTCTCGGGCCTCGTCATCGGCGGCGAGATCGCGGCGGCTCGCAGGATCGGACTTCGCCGGACGGGCGAAGCGGTGCGCATCATCGGCTCGCGTTCGCTCGCCCGCGCCTATAAGAAGGCATTCAACATCCTCGGCGAGGAAGCCGAGACGCTCGACGGCACCGATCTGGTGCGTGCCGGGCTCGTCGTGATCGCCCGTGCCAACGGTCTTCTCTGAGGTTTCCATTGTCCCATCCGCTTTTCACCGGCCACCGCCCCCTCGTCGCCATCCTGCGCGGCATCACGCCGGCCGAGGTCGAGGCGGTGTTCGAGACGCTGGTTGCCGCCGGGATCACGCTGATCGAGGTGCCGCTCAATTCGCCCGATCCCTTTTCCTCGATCGGCAAGCTGGCCCGCATTGCCGGCGGCCGGGCGAAGGTTGGTGCCGGGACGGTGCTGACGGTTGAGGATGTCGTCGCCGTCAAGGATGTCGGCGGTACGCTGATCGTTTCGCCGAACGCCAATGTCGACGTGATCGCGAAGTCCAAGTCGCTGGGTCTTGAATCCTATCCCGGCGTCTTCACGCCGACCGAGGCATTCGCGGCGCTCGCCGCCGGTGCCGACGCGCTGAAGTTCTTCCCCGCTGAACTGATCGGTCCTGCGGGGATCCGGGCGATGAAGGCCGTGCTGCCCAAAGACGTGCCCGTGCTGGCTGTCGGCGGCGCCGGCCCATCCAACTTTGCCGAGTTCATCCAGGCTGGCTGCGCCGGATTCGGCCTCGGCTCGGCCGTCTACAAGCCGGGGTATGACGCGGCGGAAGTCGGCCGCAGGGCGGTCGAGATCGTCGCCGCCTTCGACGCTGCAGCATAGCGGTCGCGCGCGATATTGCCTTGCAGCATCAAGTAATTGTGAACGCGGCTTAAGGCTTCGTTCTTACAAACGTCACGTCCCGTCGTAATGTTACGGTCATACCGCAACACCCGAAGGAGGCCCGTGATGAACGACTCCACCGCCTGTGTGCGCAGGGACTCATCGCTAAACGAACTGCTGCATGAGCCGATTATCGCCATGCTGATGACGAGCGACGGCGTGCGCTCGGACGAGATAAGAGCGCTGTTCCGCGAAGTCGCCGAAAAAGGCCGCGTGCGTGACCCGATGCGATCACGCACGATGGAACTCTTCGAGCGCTGCTTCACACCGTGAGGTGAGCCCGGACGGTCTCGCTGCCCATCTCGGCCTGCGTTCCCGATGCGACGACTTCGCCGCGATCCATCACGGCGAAGGTGTCGGCGAGTTCATGCGCAAAGTCGAAATATTGCTCGACCAGCAGGATCGCCATCGTTCCCTGTTCGCGCAGCCATTGAATAGCCCGGCCGATATCCTTGATGATCGAGGGTTGGATTCCCTCGGTCGGCTCGTCAAGCACGAGCAGCCGCGGGCGCGTGACGAGCGCGCGTCCGATTGCTAATTGCTGCTGCTGGCCACCGGAAAGGTCGCCGCCGCGCCGGCCGAGCATGTCCTTCAAGACCGGGAAGAGATCGAAGATATAGTCGGGGATGTAGCGGTCCTTGCGGGAAAGCGGCGCATAGCCGGTTTCCAGATTTTCCTGCACGGTCAGCAGCGGGAATATCTCGCGGCCCTGCGGCACATAGGCGATGCCGGCCTTGGCGCGATCATAGGCCGGCGAGCGGCCGAGCACTTTGCCCTCCCACAGGATCTCGCCGGACGCGATCGGCTTCTGCCCGACGATGGCCCGGAGCAGGCTGGTCTTGCCGACGCCGTTGCGGCCCATCAGGCAGGTGACCTTGCCCGTCTCCGCCTTGATCGACACGCTCCGCAACGCTTGCGCCGCGCCGTAATAGAGATCGACATTCTTCGCTTCGAGCATGATCAGACCTCAGGATGGAACGACTAAGCCGCTGCGCAGGCGGCGCAACATATCTTTCTGCGCCGGCTCCGGCTCGCCCGCGCTGGATGCGAGATTGCCGGCGAACTCCAGAAGATCGTCTTTTTCCGACGGAGACAGCGCGTTGTTGAACAGCGGCAGCATCCGTCGCACGACATCATTGCCGTCTACGACCTCGCGCGACGCCCAGCGCGCGAAAGTGAGCGCCTCGACCGGTGACGCATAGTCCGCGACCTCGCGCAGCCAGCCGTCGATCCGCTTTTCGTGGTCCGGCCCGAAGGGACCTCCCGCCTCGACCAGCGATACGAACAGTACTGTCGCGCCGATGGCTGGATCCTCGATGCCTGATAGCGTCGAAGCCTGCGCCTTGTTGCGAAACTTTCGCCGTTTATAGGCGCCATGCAGCCGCCCGGCCTGGTCGACCACATCATCCACCGCCGTCTTGGCCGCATGAAGGCGCCAGTACCAGAAGCCGGCGCCAACGACGGCAGCTAGCAGCAATCCCAGAATATGCATTCCTTGGCCCCGTAATTCTTGCCCCTTCGAGCACAGCCCCTCGTCTGGCTCGGAATGCCAGATTGGATGCAGGCTGCGGTTGAGGCAAGTGACGGAGGGCACGCCAATCATCGTCCCAGATAGACTTCGATGACGGTCGGGTCGGCAGACACCGCGTCCAGCGTGCCCTCCGACAGCACCGAGCCCTGGTGAAGCACGGTCACCTTCACATCGAGGTCGCGGACGAAGGACATGTCGTGTTCGACGACGACGACGGATTTCGTCTTGGCGATCTCGCGCAGCAGCGAGGCCGTCTCGCGCGTTTCGGCATCGGTCATGCCGGCGACCGGCTCGTCGACGAGCAGGAGCTGCGGCTCCTGCGCCAGCAGCATCCCGATCTCGAGCCATTGCTTCTGGCCATGCGAGAGGTTGGCGGCGAGCCAATCCTTCTTGTCGGTCAGTCGTATCGTCGCGAGAATCTCCTCGATGCGGGCGGTCTCCCGCGCGCTGGTGCGATGGAACAAGGTCGCGAAGGGCTTCCGCACGCCGGCCAGCGCCAAGTCGATATTGTTCCAGACGGTGTGGCTCTCGAAGACCGTCGGCTTCTGGAACTTGCGGCCGATGCCGAGCGAGGCGATCGAGGCCTCGTCCATGCGCGTCAGATCGGTGTCGCCAGCGAAATAGACGTCGCCCGTGTCCGGCTTGGTCTTGCCGGTGATCACATCCATCATCGTCGTCTTGCCGGCGCCGTTCGGGCCGATGATAGCGCGCATCTCTCCTGGCTCGATGATCAGCGACAGGCCGCGGAGCGCCTTGAAGCCGTCGAAGGAAACCGAGACGCCGTCGAGATAGAGCAGCGAGTTCTTAGCCTTCTCGTGGCCCTTCGCCTTTTCGTCACCCTTGGCTTTCTCGCTCATGCCCCTTCCTCCGCAGCCTGGCTCGCCTGGATCGGCGTTGGTTCCGGCGGGGACTTCGCCTCGTCAGGCTTTCTGGCTTTACGCGCGAGGATCGTGCCGACGACGCCCTTTGGCAGGAACAGCGTGACGGCGACGAACAGCCCGCCGAGGACGAACAGCCAGTATTCGGCTAGCACGCCGCTCGTGAACCACGTCTTGCCGAAGTTCACGAGCAGCGCGCCGACGATCGGGCCGATCAATGTGCCGCGCCCCCCGACGGCGACCCATATGACCGCCTCGATCGAATTGGCAGGGGCGAATTCGCCCGGATTGATGATGCCGATCTGCGGCACGTAGAGCGATCCGGCGACGCCTGCCATCATGGCGGAGAGGACAAAAACGACCAGCTTGTATCCTTCGACACGGTAGCCGATGAAGCGCGTCCGGCTCTCCGCGTCGCGGACGGCAATCAGCACCTTGCCGAATTTCGACGAGATGACGGCGCGGCAGATTAGGAAGCCGAGCGCCAAAGCGAGCGCCGAAGCGAAGAACAGCGCACCGCGCGTCTCGGGGGCCTGGATGTTGAAGCCGAGGATGTCCTTGAAGTCGGTCAGGCCGTTATTGCCGCCGAAGCCCATGTCGTTGCGGAAGAAGGCGAGCAGCAGCGCATAGGTCATCGCCTGGGTGATGATCGAGAGATAGACGCCGGTGACGCGCGAGCGGAAGGCGAACCAGCCGAAGACGAAGGCGAGCAGCCCCGGCGCCAGCAGCACCATGAGCGCCGCGAACCAGAACATGTCGAAGCCGTGCCAGAACCAGGGCAGCTCCTGCCAGTTCAGGAAGACCATGAAATCCGGCAGGACCGGGTTGGCATAAACGCCGCGTGTGCCGATTTGGCGCATCAGATACATGCCCATGGCGTAGCCGCCGAGGGCGAAGAACGCGGCATGGCCGAGGGAGAGAATGCCGCAATAGCCCCATACCAGGTCGACCGAAAGCGCGAGCAGCGCATAGCAGAGATATTTGCCGATCAGCGCAATGGCGTAGGTCGGAATGTGCAGCGGGAAGGATGGGTCGGTGAGGCTGAGCAGCGGCAGCGCAATACCGATGCCGATCAGGATCGCCAATACGATTAGGGTCTTGCCGTCGAGGGCACGAAAGAAGAAGGCGGTGATCATGACTGGGGCCCCCGGGCCGACTGTTGCCTGTCATCGCCGGATCCGATTCTCGCACCCGGCTTCGATCCGACCGGCGTCGGGACGGAGGCCGGGCTCGGTTCCGGCTCGTTCAGCCCGCACCAGACCAGCGGCGAAACCTTGGGCGGCAGATCGATATAGGTGAACGCCCGCGCAATCATGCTCACGCCTCCACCGACCGGCCCTTGAGGGCGAAGAGGCCCCGCGGACGCTTCTGGATGAACAGGATGATGAAGACGAGCACCAGGATCTTGGCGAGCACGGCGCCCGCATACGGCTCCAGGAACTTGTTGGCGATGCCGAGCGTGAAGGCGCCGACCAGCGTGCCCCAGAGATTGCCGACGCCGCCGAACACGACGACCATGAAGCTGTCGATGATGTAGCTCTGGCCGAGATTGGGGCTGACATTGTCGATCTGGCTGAGTGCGACCCCGGCGATGCCGGCAATGCCCGAGCCGAGACCGAAGGTCATCGCATCGACCCAAGGCGTGCGAATACCCATCGAGGAGGCCATCGGACGGTTCTGCGTCACCGCTCGGGTCTGCAGGCCGAACGGCGTGCGCTTCAGTACCAGCATCAGCACGGCGAAGACGCCGAGCGCGAAGACCACGATCCACATGCGGTTATAGGTGATGGCGAGATGGCCGAGGTCGAAGGTGCCGGACATCCAGGACGGGTTGCCGACCTCGCGGTTGTTCGGGCCGAAATAGGTGCGGACCGCCTGCTGCAGGATCAGCGATATACCCCAGGTCGCGAGCAGCGTCTCCAGCGGCCGGCCATAGAGGAAGCGGATCACCGAGCGCTCGATCAGCACCCCGACGGCGCCCGAAACGAGGAAGGCGAGCGGCAGGGCGATCGCCAGCGACCAGTCGAACAATTCGGGATAGGAGGTGCGGATGATGTCCTGCACGACGAAGGTCGTGTAGGCGCCGAGCATGACCATCTCGCCATGCGCCATGTTGATGATGCCCATCACGCCGAAGGTGATGGCCAGGCCGATCGCGGCGAGCAGCAGCACCGAGCCGAGCGATACGCCGTACCATACGTTCTGTAGGCCGCTCCAGAGCTGCAACGTCCCCTGGATGGTGGAGATCGCGGAAGCCGCCGCCGTCTTAGCGGAGCCATCCGGGGCTGTGGCAAAGAACGAGGACAACAGCGAGACGGCATCCTGGTCGCCGCGCGCACTGATGACATCGACGGCAGCCAGCTTGTCGGCATCGCCCATATCGGAGCGAAGCACGGCCGCGGCCCGCGCCATCTGCAGAGCTGCGGTGACTTTCTTGTCGGTCTCCTTGGCGATCGCTGTATCGAGCAGCGGAATCTGCTTGGGATCCTGGCTCTTGTAGACGTCGCCTGCCGCGGCGAGCCGTTTCTGCGGGTCGGGCGAAAGCAGGGTCATCAGGCCAAGCGAGGCGCTGATCGTCTCGCGGACGGAATTGTTGACGGTGATCTTGCTGACTTCGTCGGCGGCCGCCGGTCCGGCGTCCTCGCCCGTCAGCGGATCGAGCAAATTGTAGCCGTCATCGGTCTCCGTGACCTTGAAGACGGCGCTGTCGGCCGCGCGGACGTAAAGCTCGCCATCGCTGAGCGATTGCAGCAAGGCGGGAACGGCGGGGTCGCCGGTTGCCGCCAGCGCCGCGATCGCGTCCTTCAGCGACGAATAGCCGGGATTGCCGAGCGCGTTGACCTCCGGGCGGATATCCGCGCCGAAAGCCGGGTTGAATGCCGTCAGGATCAGCAAGAAGGCGGCAGCCAGGGTCGAGAGGGACGGGAGCGAAACACGCATGGTCAACGATGTCCGTTCAGGCGTCACGAGGGTCCGGGCGGCAAGATGTCTTGGGGCCCTGGGGTTGCCCGGAGGCGGCGATCACCGCCTCCGGCGCTTTTTCCAGACGGATCGCAAAGCAGGATCCGTGCCATGCGTTGCCGTCAGCCGCCGCACTTTCCGGTGGCGACGTCGTAGTTTCCGCAGGAGAGCGGCGACCGCCAATCCGAGATCAGGCTCTTGGATTCCGGCAGGTAGGGCGACCAGGCATCGCCCGGAAGAAGACCCTTGGTCTGCCACACCACGTCGAGCTGGCCGTTGCCCTGGATCTCGCCGATATAGACCGGCTTGGTGATGTGGTGGTTCGGCATGACGGCCGAGTATCCACCCGTGAGGTTCGGCACGGCGGTGCCGATGAGCGCATTGATGACCGGATCGGTATCGGTCGTGCCGGCAGCCTGCACGGCCTTGATCCAGGCGTTGAAGCCGATATAGGTGGCTTCCATCGGGTCATTGGTGGTGCGCTTGTCGTTCTTGATGAACGCATGCCACTTCTTGATGAACGCCTTGTTCGCGGGCGTATCGATCGATTCGAAGTAGTTCCAGGCGGCGAGATGGCCGACCAGCGGCTTGGTGTCGATGCCGGCCAGTTCTTCTTCGCCGACCGAGAAGGCCACGACCGGAATGTCGGTCGCCTTGATGCCCTGGTTGCCGAGTTCCTTGTAGAAGGGAACGTTGGCGTCGCCGTTAACGGTTGAAACCACCGCCGTCTTCTTGCCGGCGGAGCCGAACTTCTTGATCGCCGCGACTTCCGTCTGCCAGTCGGAGAAGCCGAACGGCGTGTAGTTGACCATGATATCTTCTTCGGCGACACCCTTCGACTTCAGGTACGCCTCGAGAATCTTGTTGGTCGTGCGCGGATAGACGTAGTCGGTGCCTTCGAGGACCCAACGCTTCACCGAGCCGCCATCGGCGCTCATCAGGTAGTCGACGGCGGGAATGGCCTGCTGGTTCGGGGCAGCGCCCGTGTAGAACACGTTCCGCTCGGATTCCTGTCCCTCATATTGGACCGGATAGAACAGGATCGAGTTCAACTCCTTGAAGACCGGCAGGACCGACTTGCGGGACACGGAGGTCCAGCAGCCGAACACGACGGCAACCTTGTCCTGGCTGATCAGTTCGCGGGCCTTTTCCGCGAAGAGCGGCCAGTTCGACGCCGGGTCGACGACGACGGCCTCGAGCTTCTTGCCGAGAAGGCCGCCCTTCTTGTTCTGCTCGTCGATGAGGAAGAGAACGGTGTCCTTCAGCGTCGTCTCGGAAATCGCCATCGTGCCCGAGAGCGAATGCAGCACGCCGACCTTGATTGTGTCTTCCGCGGCCATCGCGCTCGTTACGCCGGCGCCGATCATGGCCGCCGTCGCAAGGGCGCCGATGGTACGGCTCACCTTGTTCAACATCTGGAATTCCCCCTGTTGCTTCTCGCCGCCCCGGAAGCGGGTCGGCGATTGCGGTTGGTTCACGGATCGAAACGGCGCGGAGACCTCATTGGAGGCCGGGACTCCGTGACGCTCGGGGGGAATGTCCGATGGTTTTCGCAACGCAGCATATACGTCGAACGACGTAGGGTCGCTCCCACTGCCGCCGGGCCGATCCGGCAAAACGCATCGAAGGGCCGGTCTTTCCTTGCGCTGGCGCGCCGGATCGCTACAGTTTTCGCTGAATTCCTAGGCAGGCTTATCGAGTGAGCAGAGGCAGCATAGCGGGCCGGCAGCGTATTCTTCCGGTCCGCCGGGAATATAATCGCTGGGTCGCCAACCAGACGCTGGAGGATTACGCGCTCCGCTTCACCGCGAAGAGCGCCCGCCGCTGGTCGTCGCCGCGCGTCGCGCAGACGGCGATCGGCGCCATCTCCTTCCTGGCATTGGAGGCGATCGGCGGCACGATCACCCTGTCGCACGGCACGGTCAACGTCATCGCCGCGACGCTGGTCGTCGGCGTCGTGCTGCTGCTCACCGGCCTGCCGATCGCCCGCTATGCCGCGCGCTACGGCGTCGACATCGACCTGCTGACCCGCGGCGCCGGCTTCGGCTATATCGGCTCGACGATCACCTCGCTGATCTACGCCACCTTCACCTTCATCCTCTTCGCCATCGAAGCGTCGATCATGACGACGGCGCTGCAGCTTGCCTTCGGTATACCGATCTGGCTTGGCTACATCCTCTCCGCCGCCGCCGTCATTCCGCTTGTCACCCACGGCATCACCTGGATCAGCCGTTTCCAGATCTGGACACAGCCGCTCTGGATCGTCCTCAACATCCTGCCGGTCGGGTTCATACTGTGGCAGGACTGGGGCTCGGTCTCGGAATGGCTATCCTTTCCCGGCCTCGCCTCGGCGCGTGGGTCGAGCTTCGACCTCGTCGCCTTCGGCGCTTCTTGTTCCGTCATCCTCGGGTTGATGCCGCAGATCGGCGAGCAGGTCGATATACTGCGCTTCGTGCCCCCTTCCGGCCCCGGAGGCTGGCGTGGCCGCCTCGCCATGCTGCTCGCCGGCGCCGGCTGGATCATCGTCGGCGCGCCGAAGCTTCTCTTCGGCTCCTTCCTCGCGGTGCTGGCACTGCGCCATGGCGTCCCGGCCGAGCATGCGGCCGAGCCGGCACGCATGTATGTCGTCGCCTTCGGCTATGTGTTGCCCTGGCAGGACGCGGCACTCTTCCTCACCGCCGCCTTCGTCGTGGTCTCGCAATTGAAGATCAACGTGATGAACGCCTATGCGGGCTCGCTCGCCTGGTCGAACTTCTTCTCGCGCCTGACGCACAGCCATCCGGGCCGCGTCGTCTGGCTCGTGTTCAACGTCGCGATCGCGCTGCTCTTGATGGAACTCGGCATCTATCGCGCGCTTGAGCAGACGCTCGGCCTGTTCTCGGTCGTCGCCGTCGCCTGGCTCGGCACGATCGTTGCCGACCTTGCCATCAACAAGCCGCTCGGCCTCTCTCCTCCAGGCATCGAGTTCAAGCGCGCCCATCTCTACGACATCAACCCGGTCGGCGTCGGCAGTATGGGCATTGCTGCTTCGATCTCGCTGATCGCCGCGGTGGGCCTCTTCGGCGAGACGGCGAAGGCGTTCGCCCCCTTCATCGCGCTCGGCATTTCGCTTGTCGCCGCGCCCGCCATCGCCTGGCTGACGGGCGGTCGCTTCTATTTGGCAAGGAAGCCTCGGGCTCACTGGCACCTCCTGAAGGAGATCCAATGCACGGTCTGCGAGCATTTCTTCGAGCCGGAAGACAGCGCCTATTGCCCGGCCTATTCGGGGCCGATCTGCTCGCTCTGCTGCTCGCTCGACGCCCGCTGCCACGATCTCTGCAAGCCGCATGCACGGCTGCAGACCCAGGTCAGCGAGGCGGTTTCGGCGGTGCTGCCCCGAAGCGTCGCCGCCCGGATCAGCCCGCGCATCGTCCAGTATTTTGGCATATTGACCTTGTTCATGGCCGTGATCAGCCTTGTCCTTATGCTGATCCACGTCCAGGCGACCTCCTATGGCGGCGCGCATAGCGCCATCATCGGCCAGACGCTCTGGGCCGCCTTCTTCATCCTCCTGATCGTCTCCGGTATTGCCTCCTGGTTCCTCGTCCTCGCCAATGAGAGCCGCCATGTCGCGCAGGAGGAATCGGCGCGGCAGACGACGCTGCTGCTGCGCGAGATCAGCGCGCACCAGCGCACCGACGCCGAATTGCAGCGCGCCAAGGAGGTGGCGGAGGCCGCGAACCTCGCCAAGAGCCGTTATCTCGTCGGCCTCTCGCACGAGCTTCGCACGCCTCTCAACGCGGTCTTCGGCTATGCGCAGATCCTGGAGCGCGACGAGGCGATCCCGCGTGTCCGCCGCGGCAACATTTCCGTCATTCGCCGCAGCGCCGAGCATCTCTCCGGCCTGATCGACGGGCTGCTCGAAATTTCGCGGATCGAGGCGGGTCGGCTGCAATTGCAGCGCGACGAGGTGCGGCTTGGCGATTTCCTCGACCAGATCGTCGACATGTTCCGCTTCCAGGCAGAAGCGAAGGGGCTCACCTTCCGCTTCGATCGCCCCGATCGGCTGCCGGAGGTGATCGCGACCGACGAGAAACGGCTGCGTCAGATCCTGGTCAACCTGCTGTCCAACGCGATCAAGTTCACCGAGAGCGGCATCGTCGTGCTGAAGATCGCCTATCGCAGCCAGATCGCGACCATCACGGTCGAGGATACCGGGCCCGGCATTCCGGCCGAGGATATCGAGCGCATCTTCGAGCCCTTCGAGCGCGGCACCAGCTCCGTGGCGAAGCTGGTGCCCGGTACCGGCCTCGGCCTGACCATCACCAAGATGCTGGCGCAGCTCATGGGCGGCGATCTGGCGGTCATGAGCGAGCCCGGCATCGGCAGCCGCTTCACCGTAAGGCTGATGCTCGCCGCCATCGACCGGCCTCTGCCTTCGCCCGCGCCGCCTCGGCGCATCTTCGGCTATGAGGGGCCGCGGCGCACCGTCCTCGTCGCCGACGACGACGAGGATCACCGCGACCTGGTGCGCCAGATCCTGGAGCCGCTGGGCTTCATCGTGCTCGCCGTGCCGGATGGGCCTTCCTGCCTAGCGCTCACCGGTGACATAAGGCCGGATATCTTCCTGCTCGACATATCCATGCCCGGCATGACGGGATGGGAATTGGCGGCGCGGCTGCGCGAAAGCGGCCATGGGGCGCCGATCGTGATGCTGTCCGCCAATCTTGGCGAGATGCAGCCGCAGAAGGCCGAGGACGCGGTTCATGACGGGGCGCTGCCGAAGCCTTTCGATGTTCGACAACTGCTGGACCGCATTCAGGCTCTGCTGCGCATAGATTGGATCGACGAGGCGTCTGTACCGCCCAAGGCGGAATCGGACGCGACGCTGCGCAGTCCGGGCGCCGGCCATGTGCGCGAACTTCTAGACCTCGGCCATATCGGCTATGTCCGGGGGATCGAGGCGAAACTCGCCCGGCTCGAGACGGATGCGGATAATCAGGCCTTCGTCGCGGCGATGCGGGTCCACATCCGCAATTTCGATTTCGCGCAGTACCATTCCGTCCTGGAGGCGATGGCGAGCCATGACTGAAGTATCGCGCGCGCGCGACATCGTCCTGGTCGTTGACGATTCACCCGAGACGCTCTCCTTCCTGACGGACGCGCTGGAGCATTCCGGCGCCACGGTTCTGGTCGCGACCGAGGGGGCGCGGGCGCTGGCTCTCGTCGAGCGGATCACCCCCGACATCGTCCTCATGGATGCGCTCATGCCGGGCATGGACGGTTTCGAGACCTGCCGCCGTCTGAAAGCCAACGCCGCGCTCAGCCATGTGCCGATCATCTTCATGACCGGGCTTTCCGAGACCGAGCACATCCTTGAAGGGCTGGAAGCCGGCGGCGTCGACTATGTGACGAAGCCGATCGTGCTCGACGTGCTCCTCGCCCGCATCCGCGTCCACCTCGCCAATGCGCGCACCGCGCAGAGCGCCCGATTGGCACTCGATACTGCGGGCCGCTTCCTCCTGGCGGCCAATCGCAACGGCGAGATCCTCTGGTGCACGCCGCAGGCCGCGAAGCTGCTTGAGGCGGCGCTGCCGAGTCGCGGCGGTACCATCCATCTGCCCGAGACGGTTCGCGTCTGGCTCAAGGTCGCGGCCGGTCAGCGCGGCGCCGTCTCCCCGCCGACGCCGATCATCGTCGAGGGTGGGCGCCAGCTTCAACTCTCCTTCCTCGGCAATACCGGGGAAGACGAGTTCCTGTTCCGTCTGACCGGCGACAATGACAGCGGCCAGGAGGCGGCGCTGCGCCGCCAGTTCGCCGTCACGCAGCGCGAGGCGGAGGTACTGCTCTGGATCACGCGCGGAAAATCCAACCGCGACATCGGCGAAATCCTCGGCCTCTCGCCGCGCACCGTGAACAAGCATCTGGAAACGATCTACCAGAAGCTCGGCGTCGAAAACCGCGCCTCAGCCGCGATCGTGGCGCTGTCGGCAATCGGGGAGCGGTAGAGCTTCTTCAGATCCGGTCCCGGAGCGCGTACCAGCTCATGCCCGCAACCAGCGCCGGCCAGCGCAGCAGCTTGCCGCCGGGAAAGCGCGGGCAGGGCAGAGCGGCGAAGGCGTCGAGGCGGCCCGGATCACCGAGGATCGCATCGGCGATGATCTTGCCCCCGAACGGCGCCAGCGCGACGCCCTGACCCGAATAGCCGGAAGCCGCATAGACTCCGGTACTTAGCCGGCGCAAGAACGGCAGCCGATTGACGGTGACGGCGAGCGTGCCGCCCCAGGCGTGGTCGATGCGGGCGCCCGCCAGTTGCGGATAGATCTTCAGGAGATGCCTGCGCACGAACGCGGTGATGTCGGAGGGGTCGCGGCGCGAATAGGTTTCGCCGCCGCCAAACAGGATGCGGCCATCCGCCGTCGGGCGCCAGTAATAGACGACGAAGCGCGAATCCGACACCGCCTCGCCACCGGGAATAAGCCCGCCGGGTGCACCGGCGCCGATCGGCGCCGTCGTCAGGATGTAGTTCTTGATCGGCATCGCCCGCGTCTCGGTCTCTGCATCGATGCCGTCGAGGAGGCCGTTGCCGGCGAGGACGATGATGTCGGCGCGAATGCGCCCGCGTGCCGTCTCGATCGTCGGCGTCGCCCCGTCGAGGAGACGGATCGCCGGCGTTTGCTCATGGAGCCGCGCCCCGGCCCTGGATGCGGCGCGGGCGAGGCCCTGTGCGAATTTGAGCGGATGGAGATGGCCGGCTGTGCGGTCGAACCGCCCGCCATAATAGTCGCCCGTGCCGATCCTCGCGGCCAGGCGGTCGCGCTCTATCCACTCCGCATGCGGATAGGCGTAGTCGTCGCGAAGCTTGTCCACATAGTGCCGCTCTTCGTCGACGAGGCGCGGCTTGTGGACCGCCTCGATCAGGCCGGGGCGCCATTCGGCGTCGATGCCGTGCCTGTCGATCAGCGCCATGACCAGCGCCTTGGCCTCCTCGGCAAGGTTCCATAGCTCATGCGCCGCCAGCCGCCCGACATGGCGCTCCAGCCAGTCCTGGTCGCGGCGTTGGCCGGTGTGAAGCTGGCCGCCATTGCGCCCCGAAGCGCCCCAGCCGATGGTGTTCGCTTCGATCAGGATCGTGTCGATGCCAGCTTCTGCCAGATGCAGCGCGGCCGACAAGCCCGTAAAGCCGCCGCCGATGATCGCGACATGGGCCTTGGTGTCGCCGTCGAGCGGCGGGAAGGCGAGCTTCCCGTCGGCCGTCGCCTCATACCAGGAAGGCGGTCGGTCGGTCATGGGGCGATGTCGATGAAGGCGGCGGGACCTCTCCCCCACAAGGGGGGCGGGAATGCGACGGAGACCCGGCCCGGCATCAAACCAGCCCCAGCCGCTTCACCTCGGCCCACGTATCGTCGAGCGTCTTGCGCGCCGTCGCGGCCAGGATATCCGCCTCGTCATGGCTGAGCGTCAGCGGGGGGGCGATGATCAGCGAGTCACGCACCGCGCGCATCACCAGGCCGTTCTTGAACGAGAAATCGCGCGCGATCGTGCCGACCTTGCCCGTATCGGGAAAGTGCTTCGCGCGTGAGGGCTTGCTCGGCACCAGTTCCAGCGCGCCCATCAATCCGGTCATTCGCGCTTCGCCGACGAGCGGATGGTCACCGAGCGCCAGCCAGAGCTTCTGCAGATAGGGCCCGATATCGCCCCGCACCCGCTCGACCAGATTCTCGGCCTCAAGGATCCGCAAATTCTCGATCGCAGCCGCTGCCGTCACCGGATGGGCGGAATAGGTGAAGCCGTGATTGAATTCGCCGCCCGGCCCGATCAGCACATCGGCCACCTTGTCCGAAACCATGACGCCGCCGATCGGCAGATAGCCGGAGGAAAGGCCCTTGGCGATCGGCATCAGGTCGGCCTCGATGCCGAAGGTCTCGCATCCGAACCAGTTGCCGGTGCGGCCGAAGCCGGTGATGACCTCGTCGGCGACCAGCAGGATCTCGCGATCTTTCAATATGCGCGCGATTTCCGGCCAATAGGTGGAGGGCGGGATGATGACGCCTCCCGCGCCCTGGATCGGCTCGGCCACGAAGGCTGCGATGTTCTCCTCGCCGATCGCCTCGATCGCCTTCTCAAGCTCGCGCGCGGCGAGGATGCCGAATTCCTCGGGGCTCGCCTCGCCGCCTTCGCCGAACCAGTAGGGCTGGGCGATGTGGTGGATTCCGGGGATCGGCAAGCCGCCCTGCGAATGGATTGAGGACATGCCGCCAAGACTGCCGCCGCCCATGGTCGAGCCGTGATAGCCGTTCTTGCGCGCGATCAGCACATTCTTGTTCGGCTTGCCGAGGCTCGCCCAATAATGCCGAGCCATGCGGATGACGGTGTCGTTCGCCTCCGAGCCGGAACCGCAGAAGAAGACGTGGTTGAACTGCGGCGGCGCCAGACGGGCGAGCGTCTCGGCGAGCGCCACCGCCGGCGGATGCGTCGTCTTGAAGAAGGTGTTGTAGTAGGAAATATCCGCCATCTGGCGCTGGACCGCCGCGGCGATTTCCGGGCGGCCATGGCCGATATTGACGCACCAGAGCCCCGACATGCCATCGAGAATGCGGTTGCCGTCGCTGTCCCAGATCCAGGAGCCCTCGCCGCGCACGATCACGCGGCTGCCCTCGGCATTGAGCGCCTTCATGTCCGAGAAGGGATGGATGTGATGGGCGGCGTCGCGAGCGCGATAATCGGCCGTGATGTTGGAAAGCTGGGTCAAGGTACCGACTGCCCTGTGTCGCGGTAGCGAAGATGATCGCCGTCATCGCCGTTCGACGCGGCGACGAAAGCGCAGGCCGAAAGCTCGCACACCGAGCCGATAGCGCCCTAGACGTTCAGAAGCAGGAATTCCCGCTCCCACGGGCTGATCACCTGCATGAACGTCTCGTATTCGGCCTGCTTGATCGCGCGGTAGGTCGACACGAAGCGCTGACCGAAGATCTCGACCAGTTCCTCGCACTCCTGAAACAGCGACACCGCTTCGAGGATCGAACGTGGCAGGTCGATCTCGTCGGAATTGGCCGATCCGGTCACCGGCTCGCCGGGCTTCAGACCTTCCATCAGGCCGAGATAGCCGCAGGCCAGCGAGGCGGCGATTGCCAGATAGGGATTGGCGTCGGATGACGGCAGACGGTTTTCCAGCCGACGGCCGGACGGACTCGAATTTGGCACGCGCAGGCCGACCGTGCGGTTGTCGTAACCCCATTGTGTGTTCACCGGCGCCGAGGAAGAGCGGACCAGCCGGCGATAGGAGTTCACATAGGGCGCCAGCATGCACATGACGGCCGGCAAATATTTCTGCGAGCCGCCAATGAAGGCGAAGAACTCCGGCGTCGGGTCGCCATCGGCATCGGAGAAGATGTTCTTGCCCGTGTCGCGGTCGGTGACCGACTGGTGGATATGCATGGCCGAACCCGGCTCGCGCGACATCGGCTTGGCCATGAAGGTCGCATACATATCGTGCCGCAGCGCCGCCTCGCGGATGGTGCGCTTGAACAGGAACACCTGATCGGCGAGCGCCAGCGGATCACCGTGCAGGAGGTTGATCTCCATCTGCGCCGCGCCTTCCTCGTGGATCAGCGTGTCGATCTCGAGGCCCTGTTGCTCGGAGAAATCATAGATGTCGTCGAATAGATCGTCGAACTCGTTGATCGCGGCGATCGAATAGGACTGGCGCGCGGCTTCCGGCCGGCCCGAGCGCCCCGTCGGCGGTTCAAGCTGATAGTCCGGGTCGTGGTTGGGCTTGACGAGATAGAACTCGATTTCCGGCGCCACCACCGGGTTCCAGCCCTGATGGTGATAGAGCTCGACCATGCGGCGCAGCACCTGGCGCGGCGCCGTTTCCACCGGCCGCCCGTCGCGGTGATAGCCGTCATGGATCAGCTGCGCCGTCGGGTCCGTTTCCCATGGCACGACGGCGAGCGTCGAAAAGTCCGGCTCGAACAAGATGTCCTGGTCGGCCTCATCACTCTTGTAGTCGTCATCGTCAGGCGGATAGTCGCCGGTGATCGTCTGGGTCAGGATCGAGCCCGGCATCGACATGGTCGCGCCGGCCAGAAACTTCGATACCGGCATCATCTTGCCGCGGGCGACGCCGGCCTGATCCGGAACGACGCACTCGATATCCTCGATGCCTCGTTGCTTCAGCCAGTCGCGCGCCTCCTCAAGCGAAGTGGCGCCGCGCCGCGCATCTTCGAGCGGCTTCAACGGCTTCAACGGTTTCTTCCGCTTCGTCACAGCGTCTCCTGGGCCTCTAGCCTTTACCTCGGAAGTGACGCCAGCCAGCCGATGAAGTCAACTGCCGCGCCTTGCGGGACGGAGTTGTCGCAGCGCAAAAGGAAACGGTTGAGCTGACGCAAAAAGCCTCATAACGTCCTGAACATCAGGCAGGCTTGACGGGGGCGCATCGATCTCCGCGGGCGCCGTTCCGGAGGTAGTGCGAATGAAGGAATTGCTGGGCCGGCTGGCCTTGTCGACAATGCTGGTTGCTGGCAGCACCCTGGTTGCCTCGGCTGCGAACCAGGAAGTTCACATCTACAACTGGTCGAACTATATCGACGATTCCATCCTCAAGGATTTCACCAAGGAAACCGGCATCAAGGTCGTCTATGACGTCTATGACGCGATGGAGACGCTCGAAGCCAAGATGTATGCCGGCCGCTCGGGCTACGACATCGTCGTCCCGACTGATCGCAACATGCAGATCCTGATCGAGGCCGGCGCCTTCCAGCCACTCGACAAGGCCAAGATCCCGAACCTCCAATATGCCTGGCCGGACATTTACAAGCGCCTCGCGACCTATGATCCGGACAACAAATACGCCGTGAACTATATGTGGGGCACCACGGGCCTCGGCTATGACAAGGTCAAGATCGACCAGCGCATGCCGAACGCGCCGGTCGATTCCATGGACATGATCTTCAAGCCGGAAGTGGCGGCAAAGTTTGCCGATTGCGGCATCTATCTGCTGAACTCGGCCGAAGACGTGATGCCCGCGGCGCTCAACTATCTCGGCCTTCCTGCCGATTCCAAGAGCCCGGAAGATCTGCAGAAGGCCGCCGACCTCCTCATGAAGGTCCGCCCCTATATCCGCAAGTTCGACTCCTCGCTGATCAACCCGCTGGCGACGGGCGAGGCCTGCCTCGTCTTCTCCTTCTCCGGTGACATTCTGCAGGCCAAGGACGGCGCCAAGGCCGGCATCGACGTGCATTATTCGATCCCGAAGGAAGGCGCGCTGCTCTGGATGGATTCGATGGTGATCCCCAAGGATGCGCCTAACCCCGAGGCGGCTCTCGCTTTCATCAACTACATCCAGAAGCCGGAAGTCATCGCCAAGGCGACGAATTTCGTGAAATATCCCAACGGCAATCTCGAGTCCCAGAAATATGTCGACCCGGCGATCCTGAAGGATCCGTCGATCTACCCGCTGCCGGATACTTTCGCGCATCTCTACACGACTACGCCGAACAGCGAGGATGTGCAGGATGCTCTGACGGACACCTGGCAGAAGATCCTCGCCGGCAACTAGTCGGCCCGTGCGCATCATCGGCCGCCCGCTGCATCTCGCTGCGGGCGGCTTCTTCCGGCGAAATGGGGGTTAGAGCATGGTGGGTCTTGCGATCGGTCCGGTTCGGCGCTCCTTTGCGCCCTGGAATGACCCCAGCTCCAAGCCCTTCATCGAATTTCGCAACGTCACCAAACGCTTTGGCGATTTCGTCGCCGTCGACAATCTGAGCCTCAAGATCTACGAGCGTGAGTTCTTCGCCCTGCTTGGCCCGTCTGGCTGCGGCAAGACGACCTTGATGCGCATGCTTGGGGGCTTCGACAATCCGACCGAAGGCCAGGTGCTGCTTGACGGGCAGGATATGGTCGGCATTCCCCCTTACCGGCGCCCGACGAACATGATGTTCCAGTCCTATGCGTTGTTTCCGCATATGAGCGTCTGGGACAATATCGCCTTCGGCCTGAAACAGGCTGGCATGCCGAAGGCCGAGATGGCGCAGCGTGTCGAGGAGATGCTCGCCCTCGTCAAGCTGGAGAAATTCGCCCGCCGCAAACCGCACCAGCTCTCCGGCGGCCAGCGC
This sequence comes from Kaistia algarum, assembly GCF_026343945.1. Classification (NCBI taxonomy): domain Bacteria; kingdom Pseudomonadati; phylum Pseudomonadota; class Alphaproteobacteria; order Hyphomicrobiales; family Kaistiaceae; genus Kaistia; species Kaistia algarum. The sequence continues at coordinate 1,429,068 of NZ_JAPKNJ010000001.1, read as the reverse complement.
CAGCGCGTGGCGCTGGCAAGGTCGCTCGCCAAGAAGCCGAAGGTGCTGTTGCTCGACGAGCCGCTCGGCGCGCTCGACAAGAAGCTGCGCGAACAGACGCAGTTCGAGCTGACCGATCTGCAGGTCAATCTCGGCATGACCTTCCTGATCGTCACGCATGACCAGGAAGAGGCGATGACCGTCGCCGATCGTATCGCCGTGATGGACCAGGGCCGCATCGTCCAGGTGGCGACGCCGGCCGAGATCTATGAGCAGCCGAATTCCCGCTACGTCGCGGATTTCATCGGCGACATCAATCTGCTCGAAGGCCGCGTCGGGGCGAGCGGGGCCGGCGAGGCGCGGCTCGAATGCGTCGGCACTGGCGCAACGGTCCAGATCGCGCAATCGCTGTCGGCGCCGGTCGGCTCGCAGGCCTGGTTTTCGATCCGCCCGGAGAAGGTGCGCATCTCGCTGGAGCCGCCAGCCGATCCGACGGTCAATGCCGTTTCCGGCGAAGTCTGGGATATCGGCTATCTGGGTGACGTGTCGATCTATCATGTGCGGCTTCCAACCGGCGCCACCATGAAGGCGACGATCACCAACGCGACCCGGCTCGTCGCGCGGCCAATCACCTGGGAAGACAAGGTCTGGCTCACCTGGTCGAACGATGCCGGCGTGGTGCTGACGAGCTAGCAGCGGCCATCGGTGACGAGGCAATGAGGGGCGGGAACGACATGGCGGTGACGGAAACGATCGCTCCCAAGGAAAAGCGCGGCTGGCTCAAATGGCTGCTGGTCGCGATCCCCTTCGCCTGGCTGCTGGTCTTCTTCCTCATCCCGTTCTTCAACGTCTTCAAGATGTCGTTTTCGACCCGGGCGAGGGCGATGCCGCCCTATAAGCCCGTGCTCGATTTCGCCGATGGAATCGCGGGACTGTGGGCGCAGCTCCAGCTTTTCACGCCTGCCAATTATTGGACGCTGATCAGCCAGTCCAAATATTGGCAGTCCTATCTCTCCAGCGTCCAGATCGCGCTCATCTCAACGGTGCTGATCCTCATCGTCGCCTATCCGATCGCCTATGGCATGGCGCGGGCGCCGCGACAGTGGAGGTCGATCCTGGTGATGCTGGTGATCCTGCCGTTCTGGACGTCGTTCCTGATCCGCGTCTATGCCTGGATCGGCATTCTCGGCAATGAGGGCCTGCTCAACGGCTTCCTGCTCTGGACCGGGCTGATCGACCAGCCGCTGACCATCCTGACGACGAATTGGGCCGTCTATATCGGCATCGTCTATTCCTACCTGCCCTTCATGGTGCTGCCGCTTTACGCGACGCTGGAGAAGATGGACGAGACGCTGCTGGAGGCCGCTGCCGATCTCGGCTGCCCGCCGACGCAGGCCTTCTGGAAGATCACCTTCCCGCTGTCGCTGCCGGGCGTCGTCGCCGGCTGCTTCTTGGTCTTCATCCCGATCACCGGTGAATTTGTCATTCCGGAGCTGCTCGGCGGTTCCGGGACGATGATGATCGGCAAGCAGCTCTGGTACGAGTTCTTCAACAACCGGAACTGGCCGCTGGCATCCGCCGTGGCGGTGGTGCTGCTGCTGATCCTCGTCGTGCCGATTGTCCTGTTCCAGAATCATCAGCAGGCGGCGGAGGCCGGAAAATGAGATACGGCCAAAGCTGGTTCAACACGACCTCGGTCGCGCTCGGTTTTGCGTTCCTCTATGCGCCGATCGTCATCCTCGTCATCTATTCCTTCAATGATTCAAAGCTCGTAACGGTCTGGGGCGGCTTCTCGACGCGCTGGTATTCCGCGCTGCTTCAGGACCAGGCCATGCTGGATGCGGCGTGGATCACGCTGCGCCTCGCCTTCGTCTCGGCGACAATCGCGACCGTGCTCGGAACGCTGGCCGCGATCACCATGGTGCGGTTCGGCCGCTTTCTCGGCCGGACTGTCTTTTCCGGCATGATCTATGCGCCTCTCGTCATGCCGGATGTGATCACCGGCCTGTCACTGCTGCTCCTCTTCGTCTCGCTCGACCTCGACCGCGGCTTCTGGACGGTGACGCTCGCCCATGTGACGCTGACCATGTGCTTCGTCGCCGTGGTCGTGCAGTCGCGCCTCGTCGTCTTCGATCGCAGCCTGGAGGAAGCGGCGCTGGATCTCGGTTGCCCGCCCTTCAAGACCTTCTTCGTCATCACGCTGCCGCTGATCCTTCCGGGCGTCATTGCCGGCTGGATGCTGGCTTTCACGCTCTCGCTCGACGATCTGGTGATCGCGAGCTTCACCACCGGTCCCGGCGCGACGACGCTGCCGATGAAGATCTTCAGCCAGGTGAAGTTCGGCGTGACGCCGGAAATCAACGCGATCTCCACGATCTTGATCGCCATTATTGCCGTCGGCGTGCTCGTCGCCTCGCTGTTTGGCAAGCGGCGCGAAGTCGAGCGGCAGAAGGCCGAGCGGCTGGCGGCCCAACAGGGCTGATACCAAGCACACTGCTTCCGTCATGGACACGGATATTTTATCCGGGTATAAATTGTCCATTGGTCGGAAAGCTGAGGATGCCGCGATGAAAGTTGTCAGTACGCTCTATTGCACGGCCTTTTGCGGGCTGAAGCGGGTCGCCTCGGGGCTTGCCGGCGATGTGGCGGTCGCTGTCAAGGGACTGGTCGACCGCGGCGAAACCGTCGCGATTTTCGATGATGCCACCAGCCGTCCGATCGAGATCGACTTTCGCGGCACGGCGGAGGAGGTGCGGGCCCGCATCGATACCGAACCGGAAACGGTCGAGGCGGTCGCTAAAACGGAGCCGGCCGACATGGACATCCCGGCAGCGAGGGGACGCGGGCGGCCGAAGCTCGGTGTCGTCGCTCGCGAGGTCACGCTGCTGCCGCGGCATTGGGAGTGGCTGGGCCGCCAGCCGGGCGGCGCGTCGGTCGCGCTGCGGAAGCTCGTCGATGAGGCCCGGCGCGTCCATGGCGAGCGGGACCGGAAGCGCGATGCCCAGGAAGCCGCCAATCGCTTCATGATGGCGATGGCCGGAGACCAGCCGCGCTTCGAGGACGCGAGCCGGGCACTGTTCGCGAGCGACGCCGAAGCGTTCGACGCGCTGACCGAACTCTGGCCGGCGGACATCCGCGATCACAGCCGCGGATTGGCCGCCGCCGCCTTCGCCGCGGTCTGACTTTTCGCCTCGATCAATTGTCCTTCCGAACCGTGGCCTTCGGCTTGCCTGATGCTTCGATCTGGCTGCGGATCTCCGGCGAGACATGCTGGAGTCCCTGGACGACCGCCGCCTCGCCGATCGCCGCGACCTCGTCGAGCCGGCGCCGGAGATCGGCGAACGCGGCTTCCAGGTCCGCCGGATCGAGCGGATCGGCCCGCATCGCCTGCAGGACCGCAAGCCGCGCGTCGCGCATCTGGCGGAACGCGGTCTTGAGATCGTCGCGTCGCGGCGCCAGCGCCGCAGCGATCTCGGCGCGCAACGGCTTGGGCAACGCGGCACCCCCGAGCGAAATCAGCCTTTCGGCGGAGGGTGGCTGCGGACCCGGTCCGACGGAACGGGAGACCTGAAAGCCGAGCCAGACGAAATTGGCGCAGAGCGACAGGCCCAGTGCTGTGAGGACGAGCGCCGCCCATCGGCCGGTCAAGGTCACAGCAGGCCTCCGTCGCCGGCATCGACATCCTGGACGGCTATATAGACCGGGCCGATCTCCTCGTCCGGCGGCGGTACCACGCTGCCCATCACGAAGCCGGCGACCAGCGAAGCTGCGAGCCCGACCGAACCCCAGGTAGCGATGCGCCGGAAAGATGGCCGTTGCACGATCGCGGCGCGGGGCGCAAACCGTCGAACGGAGAGTGTATCTTCGCGCATGAGGTCGAAAAGTGCGCCGTCCACCCGCCTTGCCGCCTCATGAATGCGCCGGGCCGGTTGGCTGGAGATGAGCAGCCGCTCGGCGGTGATGCGCTCCGCCTCCGGCCAGCGGCCAAGCTCGGAGCCCCAGCGGTCGAGACCATGCTCCAGCCGCCGGATGCCGTCCTCCTCGTCAAACTGGTTCATTGCCCCTCACTTCCTTCGGCCCTCAACCGTTCGAGCGCCCTCGCCCTCAGCGTGCGGCGGGCTCGAACCAGTAATTGCTCCACCGCCCCCACGGAGAGCGCCATCGTCTCGGCGATCTCGGCGATCGAATGATCGCCGCTTGAGACCAGCAGGATGGCCGCGCGCTGTCGCGGCGGCAGCGTTGTCAGGTCACGGGCGACCGCCCGCATCTCCGACCGGGCCTCGATGACATCATCCGCCGCCGGAGCCTCGTCCTCAACTTCGGGAACGACGTCGAGGCCGATCCATCGGCGTATCCGCTCCCGCCGGGATCGATCGATGCACCGGTTGATCACCGTGCGGGTGAGATAGGCGCCGATGGAGACCTGACCGACTTCGATCCGGGCCGCGCGGCGCCATATTGCGACGAACGCCTCCTGCACGATGTCCTCGGCCTCGTCGGCCCGCCCGGTCATGCGCCGGGCGAGCTGCCGCAATCTTCCGCCATGCCTTGCCATGAGCAGACCAAGGGCCTGCTCGTCGCCGGCCTGGAGGCGGACGGCGAGCAAGGCGTCAGGATCGTCCGACGGCGTCGCTGGGGGCAAGCTCACCTTCCGATAAGGCTCTCGGGCGGGGTGAATACCACCCGTCCTCCCCCAGTCGCCGAACGCTGCCCGCACGGCATTTTCCTCAGTCTGGCATTGCCCGATGCGCCTTGCTACCCCAAGAGGCGAGGAACTCGGCCTGATCGATCTTGCCATCGGCGTTCTTGTCGGCGCGCTTGAACCAGCCCGGCTCCTTGGCGACGAATTCGGCCAGCGTGATCGTTTCGACATCGCCCGTGAAGCCCAGCCGGCGAAGCATGGCCGCCTCGCGCTTGGCGAAGCGCTCGCCTCGCGCCTCGTCCTTGTCGAGCTTCACCTTGTCCGGCTTGGCCCCATCCATCTTGCCGCCATGTCCGGGACGCCGCGCCGTCTCGATCATCGTGGTCGCTTCGGCCTTGGTGAGCGTGCCACTGCCATCTTGGTCGATCGAGCGGAACTGCGCGGTGCGGAACGCCTCGATCTCGCTGGCATCGATGAAGCCGTCGCCATTCCTGTCGAGGAACCAGAACATCATCTTGGCGCGCGGCGGCGCCGGCTCGTCTGCCGCGGCCGGCAGGGCGAGCGAGGCGGCCATCATGGCGAGGCCAGCGGAAATGATCAGCTTTTTCATCGGAACTCCGGGTACGATCGGACCGGCGAGTGCCGCTCCTGATCTCTTCACGCACCAGGGACCGTGTTCCTACGTCAGCGCGCGAAGAATTCCGCCGGCACGATCCGATCGGTGAGGCGGACCGGAGCGACGTCTCCGGCCGAGCCCTGCTCGCTTCGCCGCATCGGCGCCGGATCCGGCGCGAAGATCGGTGCGCCCTTGCCGTCGCCATGTACGGTAAAGGGAACCGGCTCCGCCGCCGAACCCGTCGCGGTGCCAAAGCGGATTTCGCCGCGCAGGTCATAGCCGGAATCGGCGAGCGCGGCGGCGCCTGCCAGGCTCACCTTGAAATCGCTGCCGGTTGCCTCGGCCTGATCGACCCGGGCGACATCGCCTCGTATCGTCACGGCGCAACTTGCCGTGCTGAAGCGGGTCGATCCCGATATAGCGGCCCGGGCGGTCGTATCGGCGCTGCCCCAGCCGTTGCGCAGTGCCGTCAAGTCGACGCCGTCAAGACCGCCGTCGGTAATTACGAGATCGCCATCGCCGGAGAGCGATGCGGAGAACTCGCTCCAGTGGTTGCCTGCCGCTTCGAGGTTGAGCGTGCCTTCGGCCGTTCCGCGAGCGGAGAGCAGCGGCAGCCAGTCATTGGGAAGGGACTTCAGCGGCAGGCTGTCGAGGCGCAGGCGAAGCGCGGCCGATGGGCGCGGTCCACTGGCATCCGCCGTCACGTTTCCTGACAGGCGCCCGTCGAACAGCCGCATGTCGGCAAGGGCAATATCGAGCCGCCCGTCCCGCAGCGCGGCCGAACCGGCGACCCGGCCGATATTGCTTCCGCTATAGAGAAGACGTTCGGTGGAAAGGCGCATATCGAAATCGACCCAGCGCATCGGGGCGGGATCGATCGGCGCATCCGGCGTGGCACGAACGTCCCGGACGAAACTGGATGCAAGCTCCACCAGTGGCGCTGCCTCGAAATCGTCGAATGCCAAAGTCGCCTGCAGCGAAGGCCGCGGACCGGTCAGGTCGAGCGCGAGCGCGCCTTCGCCGTCGCTGCCATCGATGGAGAGCGCGGCATCGGCCATCGTCGCGACACCCCGGGCAAAGGAAAGCGAAGTGCGCAGCGACGCCGCGCCATAGGCGGTATGTTCCGACAGCTTCCAGCCGAATATGTCGCCGAGCTGCCGGATCGAAGGAGTCTCGGCCGAAATTTCGCCATTGGCGGTGAGGCCGTCCACCGACTGGACCTGGCCGTTGAACGTCGTGCGCAGCGGCGTCGAGGCGAGCGCGAATTGCAGCGCCGTCGGCTGGCCGCCGAAGAAATCGCGCAGCGATCCGATCGAGGCCGAAAAGTCGCCGGACTGTCCTCTCCAACTGGCGCTGCCCTCGAAGCTGGCGGCCCCGGCTACGCTTGGCCAGCGCAGCACCGCGTCGACGTCGCCGATATCGACGACACGGCCGTCGGCGGCGCGATAGTGGATCGAACCACCCGTCACGGTGAGGCGGCTGACGCGGCTGGTGGAATCGAGGCCGTAGGGCAGCGTCCAGTTCGGTCGGCCGGCAGCGTCGCTCTCGAAATGAAACTCCGGCTTGCGGAAATCGAAGGCGGAAGGCTCGATCCGTCCCTGGAAGAGGAGCGGCAGCAGCGGAACCTGCGCGGAGAGCTGGTCCATGGAAACGAGCGTTTCGCCGTTCCGGCTGGATGCGATGCGAGCCTTCGGGAACGTGACGGTGAGATACGGGCGGAACGCGACCGTCGGCGTGCCTTCGAACGTCAGGGCGCTGCCGCCCCAGCCGGCGATCTCATAGGCGAGCGAGCGGCGCACCACCTCGATCGAGACGAGGCTCGGCGCAGTGATGATGAAGGCGCCGACGAGCACGACGAGTGCGATGGAGAGGGAAGCGAGCCTTTTCATTCTACCCGATGGCAATTGGTGCTGCGCGCAACGGCCAAGGGGATAGGCACAATCCGGCCGCGACGCAACGATTCCGCCGAAAACCGAACGGCTTGCGGCACGTGACTCGCACGTATGATCCGGTTATCCAATGGTTCTGTGGCGCATTTGTGCCGCACCGCAATGCATTCCTGCCGGAGGTTTCCGGCGCCTCGGACCGTGTGAGATGCTTATGGAATCCTCGCCCCTGTGGACGCCGTCCGAAGAGCGCATGCGCCGCCATCCGATGACGCGATTCCGCGCGGCTGCCGCGACGCGGGCCGGACGTGCGTTGCCCGATCACGACGCGCTCCATGCCTGGTCCATCGAGGACCGAGCCGCGTTCTGGGACCTCGTCTGGGATTTCTGCGGCGTTTCCGGCGACAAGGGCGAGCGACGCCTCGTCGCTGGCGACCAGATGCCGGGCGCCCGCTTCTTTCCCGATGCCAAGCTGAATTTCGCCGCCAATCTGCTGCGCCGGCACGGCACAGACGACGCGCTGGTGTTCTGGGGTGAGGACCGCGTGCGACGTCGGCTCTCCTGGAACGAGCTGCATGATCTCGTCTCGCGCCTGCAGCAATGGCTTCGCGCGTCCGGTGTCGAGCCGGGAGACCGCGTCGCCGCCATGATGCCCAACCGGCCGGAGACGATCGCGCTGATGCTGGCGACCGCCTCGATCGGCGCGGTGTTCTCCTCCTGCTCGCCGGATTTCGGCCCGCGCGGCGTGCTCGACCGTTTCGGCCAGATCGAGCCCAAGGTGTTCGTTGCCTGCGATGGCTATTATTACGCCGGCAAGACGATCGACCTCGCCCCGAAGCTGGCCGAGATCGTGCCGCAACTGCCGACAGCGGCGCAGGTGCTGATCGTTCCCTATATCGGCACGGCGGATGCCGTCGCCGCCGGCTTGCCTCATGCGGTCACGTTCCGTGTGGCGTTGGAGCCTTACTTGGCGAAGCCGGTCGAGACCGTGTCGATGCCGTTTTCGCATCCGCTCTACATCATGTTCTCGTCCGGAACGACGGGCGTGCCGAAATGCATCGTCCATTCCGCCGGTGGGACATTGCTGCAGCATCTGAAGGAGATCCATCTCCATTGCGGCATCGGCGAGGGCGACCGGCTGTTCTATTTCACGACCTGCGGCTGGATGATGTGGAACTGGCTTGCCTCGGGCCTCGCCACCGGCGCGACGCTGCTGCTCTATGACGGCTCGCCCTTCCATCCGAGCGGCAACATCCTGTTCGACTATGCTGACGCCGAGCGCATGACGCTTTTCGGCACTTCGGCGAAGTTCATCGACAGCGTCGCCAAGGCGGGCCTGCGCCCCATCGAGACGCATGACCTCTCGTCGCTGGCCATGATGACGTCGACCGGCTCACCGCTCTCGCCGGAGAGCTTCGCCTTCGTCTATGAGGGCATCAGGCACGACATTCATCTGGCCTCAATCTCGGGCGGCACCGACATCGTCTCCTGCTTCGTGCTCGGCATTCCGGGCAAGCCGGCCTGGAAGGGCGAGATCCAGGGGCCGGGTCTCGGCCTCGCCGTCGATGTCTGGGACGATGACGGACGGCATATGGATGCCGGCAAGGGCGAACTCGTCTGCCGTAAGGCGTTTCCGTCCATGCCGGTCGGCTTCTGGAACGATCCGGACGGCGCGCGCTATCACGCCGCCTATTTCGAGCGCTTCGACAATGTCTGGTGTCATGGCGATTTCGCCGAATGGACGGAGCATGGCGGCCTGGTTATCCATGGCCGTTCCGATGCGACGCTCAATCCCGGCGGCGTCCGCATCGGCACCGCCGAGATCTACAACCAGGTCGAGCAGATTCCGGAAGTCCTGGAAGCCTTGGCAATCGGCCAGGACTGGGACCATGATGTCCGCGTCGTGCTGTTCGTGCGCCTGCGCGAAGGTATCGACCTCGACGACGCGCTGCAGGCGGTGATCCGCACCCGCATCCGCACCGGCTGCACACCGCGCCACGTGCCGGCCCGCATCGTCGCGGTTCCCGACATCCCGCGCACCAAGTCCGGCAAGATCGTCGAACTGGCCGTTCGCGAGGTGGTGCATGGCCGCCCGGTCAAGAACCAGGAAGCCCTCGCCAATCCGGAAGCGCTCGCCTTCTTCAGAGACGTTCCATCGCTGCGCGAATGAGCGAGGAGCGTATGGTTATCGATCTATGAATCGATAGTAAGGATTATCGCAATTGGATTAAATGAGGTCTTTATCAAGTTTAAATCCAATATTATTTGTTAAGGTCTCGTTTACTGGTTCAGCTCGCATATCGACCGCATTCGGGTTGGATGCGCGGGCTGGACCATGTGGTTTTTCGATTTCTTTCGCCGGGATCGCCGGGGCAATGTGGCGGTTGCCTTTGCGCTTGCCGCCATACCGCTTCTCGGCGCCACGGGCGCAGCGGTTGACTATGGGCGGGCGAGCGTCGCCAGGTCACGCATGGCCGATGCGCTCGACTCGGCCCTGATCGCGGTGGGCTCCAAATCGTCCATGTCCGACGATGCCGCCAAGGCGATGATAACGGACTGGGTCAATACCCAGCTCAAGGACCAGACGATCGGTAGCTGGAAGATCGCCAGCTTCTCGCAGGCGGGCGGCAAGATCGACGTCACCGTGTCCGGCACCGTCCCGACGACGGTCGCCAGCATCCTTGGCGTCTCAAGCCTGCCGATCGCGGTCGCCAGCCAGGCGGTGCGTAGCATCAACAAGCTCGAAGTGGCGCTGGTGCTGGATACGACGGCGTCGATGAACCAGCCGGCAACGAAGATGTCGAGCCTCAAGCAGGCGGCGACCGATCTGGTTACCAAGATCACCGCCGACCCCAAGGCCGACGTCAAGATCGCCGTGATCCCATACGGACAATACGTCAATATCGGTGTCGCCAACCGCACGCAGCCTTGGGTCAGTGTTCCCGACGACTACAATACGACCAAGGATGCCTATTGCGATCCCGATGTCACCAGCGCCACGGTCTGCGACAAGTCGACTACGACCAAGACGAGCTGCACCAAATATAGCGACGGCGTTCCCTATACCACGACCTGCTCGACGACGACCTGCACGGCTTCGCACACCGTCACCTATGATCCGCCAAAGAAGGGAACCTGCTATGCAGCCAAGACGACTCCGCACGTCTTCTCAGGCTGCGTTGGCTCGCCCAATTATCCGGACAACGTCACGGACGACAATTCATCCCGCGTCTATCCGGGCTATATCGATCTGACCTGCAACAGCCAGATGATCCCGCTGACTACCAATGTTGCGACGGTCAAGAGCACGATTTCCGGTCTGACGGCCAAGGACAACACCTATATCCCTTCGGGACTTGCTTGGGGCTTCAACGCCTTATCCTCCGCCGTCCCGCTCACCGAGGCGGCTGCCTATGACAGCTCCGGTCGCAACATCAATCCAAGCAAGGCGCTCGTTCTGATGACGGACGGTTTCAACACCGTTCTGCGCAACACGACCACCAACAAGACCAGCACCAGCTTCGGACGTCACGATAAGAGCCCCGGCACGAATTCCGACGGCTCGACCAAGATCGCGACGCAGACCAACACTTGGACGACCGAGCTCTGCAACAATATCAAGGCGAAGAACATCGAGGTCTTCACGGTTGCCTACGCGCTCGACAGTTCGATCTCGGGCGCGACCGAGGCGAAGACAATGCTGAAGAACTGTGCGTCCAACGACGGAAATTTCTACGACGCCGCCGATTCAGCGGCCCTTCTCGCCGCCTTCTCTCAGATTGCCGAGGACATGAACAAGCTCCGCCTGTCGAAATAGGCCTTCAACTCCGCCAGTCGCCGATCGCGGCTTGAACCAGCGCCAGGGCCGCTACCGCCGCCGTGTCGGCTCTGAGGATGCGCGGTCCGAGCGCGATCGGCGTGACGAAGGGCAGGCTCGCCAGCAGCGCCCGCTCCTCCGCCGAGAAGCCGCCTTCGGGTCCGATCAGAACGGCGATCGGGGCGGGTGGCAGGGCCCGGAGCCGCGCCGCTGGATCGGCGCCGGTCTCGTCCTCGTCGCAGAACAGGATCCGCCGCTCGCCGGATTCGGCAGTCCAGCGCGCCAGCACATCGCCGAGCGCCACCGGCTCGTCGATCGCGGGAATCGTCAGGATGCCGCATTGCTCGGCCGCCTCGATGGCGTTGGCGCGCAGCCTTTCGCCATTCAGCCGATGCACCTGGGTATGCCGCGTGATCACCGGCCGCAGCCTTCCGGCGCCCATCTCGACCGCCTTCTGCACCATGTAGTCGAGCCGCGCCTGCTTCAGCGGCGCGAAGAGATAGTGCAGGTCCGGCGGCCGCGTCTGTTCGCGCGTCTGGTCCTCGATGCGGAGCGCGGCACGCTTGCGATCGCCCTCCAGCGCGGCGCGCCATTCGCCGTCGCGCCCGTTGAAGACGAGGACCCCGGCGCCGGGGCTCAGGCGCAGGACATTGACCAGATAATTCGCCTGGTCGCGATCGAGCGGCACGGTCTCACTGGCACCGAGGTCGGCGTCGAGGAACAGCCTTTGTGAGGTGAAATCGTAGCGGGACATAAGCGAGCGATACGCAAGCCGCGTCCGGGCCGCAAGTCCCATTGCTGGCAACGCCTGGCTTGACCGGCGCGGAGACGGCGGGCATTCAGGAGTGGAGGACCCCATGCCCGAATCCCCGTCCAACGCCACCGAATATTCCGTCTCCGAAATCTCGCTGGCGCTGAAGCGCACCGTCGAGGAGGCCTATGGCTATGTCCGCGTGCGCGGCGAGATTTCCGGCTATCGCGGGCCGCATTCCTCCGGCCATGCCTATTTCGCGCTCAAAGACGACCGCGCCAAGATCGAGGCGGTGATCTGGAAGGGCAATTTCGGCCGCATCCGCTTCCGTCCCGAAGAGGGCATGGAGGTGATCGCGACCGGCAAGCTCACCACCTTCCCGGGCTCGTCGAAATACCAGATCGTCATCGAACAGTTGGAACCGGCCGGCGTCGGCGCGCTGATGGCGCTGCTGGAAGAGCGCCGCCGAAGGCTCGCCGCCGAGGGTCTGTTCGAGAGCGCCCGCAAGCGCCCCATCCCCTATCTGCCGCGCGTGATCGGCGTGGTCACCTCGCCGACCGGCGCTGTCATCCGCGATATCCTGCACCGCCTTGCCGATCGCTTCCCGGTCAAGGTTCTGGTCTGGCCGGTGCGCGTCCAGGGCGAGACCTCGGCCGCTGAGGTCGCGGCGGTGATCGCCGGCTTCAATGCGATCGCGCCCGGTGGGCCGATCCCACGGCCGGACGTGCTGATCGTCGCGCGCGGCGGCGGCAGCCTTGAAGATCTCTGGGGCTTCAACGAGGAAATCGTCGTTCGCGCCGCGGCCGCCTCCGATATCCCGCTGATCTCGGCCGTCGGCCACGAGACCGATACGACCTTGATCGATTTCGCCGCCGATCTGCGTGCACCGACGCCGACCGGCGCGGCCGAGATGGCGGTGCCGGTGCGCTCGGAACTGGTCGGCACGGTCGCCGATCTCGCGCGCCGCCTCGACGGCGCCATGCTGCGCCATGTCGAGGGTCGCAGGCGCGATCTGCGCGCCGCCGTCCGCGCGCTGCCGAGGCTCGACGATCTGCTCGCCGTGCCGCGCCGCTCGTTCGACGAGGTGTCGGCGCGCCTCGGGCGCAGCCTTTCCGCCAATACGCTCGCCCATCGCGCCCGGCTGGAGCGCTCGGCGGGACGACTGAATCCCGCTTCACTCGGCCGTCTCGTTGCCCGCGCGGAGGAGCGGCTGGACGCGCTTTCGGCGCGGCAGGGCAGGGCGCTGGTTGTCCATGCCGAACGCAAGCGCGCGGCCTTTGCCCGTCTGGCTGGCCGGCTGCGGATCGAGCCGCTCGGCGAGCGCGTGGCGCGAGGCCGCGAGCGCCTCCGCCAGGCCGACGAGCGCGGCGGGCGTGCCTTCGCGCGGATCGTCGAGAGAAGCCGAGACCGCTTCGATCGCGCCTCGCGCCTCGTGGATACGCTCTCTTATAAAAGCGTGCTTGCGCGTGGCTATGCGCTGGTGACCGATGCCGCCGGAGCCCCGGTTCGCCTTGCCGCCACGGTTGCGCCCGGTGACGCGCTGACGATCGAGTTGCAGGACGGCAAGCTGAGCGCCGTGGCCGTCGGCTCGCCCGTGCCGCCGAAGCCAAAGAGCCGGACGAAACCGAAGGCGGCGTCGCAGGAGAGCCTGTTCTAGGCCTTCGATCCGCGCTTCGCCCCCAGCCCGCTCAGCGTCGCGGATGGGGATATCGCCTCCGGATCGGTATGGAGATGCAGGAGCGCCGGCTTGCCGCTGGCCAGCGCCCGTTCGAGGGCTGGCGCGAACTCCTCCGTGGTTCGCACCGTCTCGCCATGTCCGCCATAGGCCTTTGCCAGCGCGGCGAAATCAGGATTGACGAGGGCGGTGGCTTCGACCCGGCCGGGATAGCTCCGCTCCTGATGGGCCCGGATGGTGCCGTACATCTGGTTGTCGGCGACGATCACGACGATCGCGGCGCCTTCCTGCACGGCGGTGGCGAGTTCCTGGCCGGTCATCTGGAAGCAGCCGTCGCCGGCCAGCGCGATCACAGTTCGCTCCGGATGACGCAGCTTCGCCGCGATGGCCGCGGGCACGCCATAGCCCATCGAGCCCGAGGTCGGCGCCAGCTGCGTGCCGGGCCGGCGGAAGCGGTAATAGCGATGCAGCCAGCCGGCATAATTGCCGGCGCCATTGGTGAGGATCGCGTCGGCCGGAAGGCTTGCGCGCAGATGGGCCATCACCGCGCCCAGCTCGACGCCGCCGACCGAGCGCGGCGCCGGTTCCGACCAGGCACGATATTCGGCATTGGCCGCGCGGGTCGCCTCGCTCCAGCCGATGGTAACGGGCGGATGCACGACTTCCAGCTGCGAGGCGAAGCCGTTCGGGCTCGCATGGATGGCCAGCGTCGGACGATAGATCCGGCCGAGTTCCTCGGCACTAGCATGGACATGAACCAGCGCCTGACGCGGCTCGGGCACGTCGATCAGCGAATAGGATGAGGACGGCACCTCTCCGAACCGGCCGCCGAGGAGCAGCAGCAGGTCGGCCTCGCGGATCCGCCGCGCGAGCGCCGGATTGATGCCGATGCCAACATCGCCCGCATAGTTGGGGTGTTCATGGTCAAACAGTCCCTGCCGGCGGAAGGAGACGCCGACGGGCAGGTCGAAGCGCTCGGCGAAGCGCTGCAGCGAGGCGATGGCCTTGTCGCTCCAGCGCGAGCCGCCGGCGATGACGAACGGCCTTTCCGCGGCCCAGAGCAGCTTCTGCAATTGCGCGGTCTGCGTCAGGCCCGGATAGGTCTCGGTCGGCTCGAAGGGGGCCGGCAACGTCACCTCGACCGGATCGCGCAGCATGTCCTCCGGCAAGGCGAGCACCACGGGGCCGGGGCGGCCGGACATGGCGACATGGAAGGCCCGCGACAGCATTTCCGGAATGCGCGCCGCCTCGTCGATCTCGGCAACCCATTTCACCACGCCGGAGAAGACGCGGCGATAGTCGAGTTCCTGGAACGCCTCGCGGTCGCGATGGCCGCGCGCGATCTGGCCGACCAACAGGATCATGGGCGTCGAATCCTGCATCGCGACATGAAGGCCGCTCGCTGCGTTCGTCGCGCCGGGGCCGCGGGTCACGATCGCGACGCCGGGCCGGCCGGTGAGCTTGCCCCAGGCCTCCGCCATCATCGCCGCGCCGCCCTCATGCCGCGCATTGGTGACCCCGATCGGCGATTCGTACAGCGCGTCGAGGACAGCGAGGAAGCTCTCGCCGGGCACGGTGAACAGCCGCTCGACGCCGTTCGCCGCCAGCATGTCGACGATGAGCTGGCCACCGGTACGGAGCAGTTTCGCAGATGTCATGGGTTGGCCTCGGAGAGCGGGTCGGTCCCCATGTTCATAGGCGCAGCTACCAGCCATCATCAAGTCGCGCCGCTTTGATGCCGCTTTCCCGGCGTGGAATCCGCGCCTAGATTCAGGAACGTTCGATTCGGGAGACTTCCGGTGATCCTCAAACCGACCGCCGGCCTTGCCGCGATCCGGACGCTGGTGCTTTTCGCCTCTGTTTATGCCCTCCTGCTCGGCACGCCGGCTAGAGCCGAGGACGAGGAGGATGCGCCCGCCTATCCAACGACCGAATTTGCCGACGGTGCAACGGACGCCTCGGTGACGGATTCGGGCATAACCGCCCGCGTCTTCGAGGAACGGCGCCCCAAGGTCGATCCCAATCTCGACGTTCCCGTGCTGCAGGTCAGCGTCGGCGGGCAGCAGGTGCTCGAATATGTCGGGGTCGCCTCCGGCATGGACGTGCCGGCGGCGAGCGCGTCGATCGTCGAGATCGACCCGGCCAATGATGCCAAGGAAGTCTATTTCTCGAGCTATACGGGCGGCGCCCATTGTTGCTCGCAGATCGTCATCGCCGACAAGACCGCGAAGGGCTGGGTCACGGTCGAGGTCGGCTCGTTCGATGGCGATGGCTTCTATCTCCAGGACCTCGACAATGACGGCGTCGCGGAGATCGTCACCGTCGACAATGCCTTCCTCTATGCGTTCGATTGCTACGCCTGCAGCGCCGCGCCACTCGTGATCCAGACGGTGCGGGACGGCAAACTGGTCGACCTCACTACGGAGCCGCGCTTTGCGAAGAACCATCGCGACTGGCTGAAGCAATTGGAAGATGACGCCGATCCGGCGACGCGCTGGACCTCGCCGGGCTTCCTCGCCGGCTGGGTTGCCCAAAGCGCGCGGGCGGGAAGTGGCAAGGCCGCCTTCGCGGCGCTTCAGCAACACTGGAATCTCGCCAAGGACGAGGGCGAGGAGACCTGCCTGACCGGCGGCGATATTGATGCTTGCCCACCGAGCGACAGGAAGGTGCTCAACTTCCCCGACCGGCTGAAACTGTTTCTGGATCGGCACGGTTATAGTCTCTGACGGAGGGTCGATGGGCGTCGTTTCGCGGGCAGGGCGACGGAACACGGCGTCCTCGACGTTTAAGCGATGCGGGCTGTTCCGGCGAAACATGCCGGCTAGAGGAGAGAAACGACAATGATATCCAGACGAAATCTTCTGCGCGGCCTGTTCGCGGCCGGCGTCGTCGCTCCGCTTGCTACCCTGCCGGTCGCCGATGCCGAAGCCCAGACGATGTGGATGGCACCGCCGCCCGTGCGCCGCGAACGGGTACCCCCGCCCCGGCGTGGTCAGGTATGGGTCCCCGGGCACTGGGGCTGGCGCCGCGGCGCCTATGTCTGGATCCCGGGCCGTTGGGTCGCCGCCCGTCCAGGCTGGCGCTATGTGCAGCCTCGCTGGGTCCGCCGCGGCGGACGCTGGGTGTTCGTGCCGGGCGGCTGGGTGCGCTGGTAGGATTGCGGGAGGCGCCGCGGGAGCGGCGCCTCGCTTTCTTCAGCGATAGCTGGCGGCGAGATGATGGATCGTGATGTCACCGGCCGCCGGCATCGCCGTTCCTGCTTCGGCGCGGAACGTCACGACGCGATCCTCGCCGGGCAGCAGCAGAAAGCTCGTATCGTCGAAATGACCGGGCCATCCCTCCGCCTCGGCGCGGACATGGAAGGCGGGTGCGTCGGTCGAGAGCACGAATCTCCCGCCGCCATCCGACCCGATCGAGATCTGGGCCTCGGGCAGTTCGAAGCGCTTCGGCACATCCGGGAAGACGGTAATCTGCAAGGCGGGATCGAACTCGCCGTCGATGCGCCCATCCACGACATAGAACCGGTCATTCGCCGGCCCGGCGGCGACCGAGAGCAGATCGATCGCGCGGTCGGGCGGCAGCGAGGCATTCACGCGCCGCTCGTCGAGCCACTGGCCGGCGAGGTCGAGCGTTCGGAGCCGGATTTCGATCGGCACGGCCTCATGACGGTCATTGACGCCGCGCACTGCCAGCCGGCCGTCGACGATGCGGGCGGCGAGCGCCACCGGCGCGAAGAAGCGCTTGGCGTGATAGTGCAGCGTCTTCCAGGCGAGCGTGTGGTCGATCGACGACCACGACACCGCCGGCCAGACATCGTTCAATTGCCAGTAGAGCGCGCCCATCGAATGGGGCTTCAGGCTGCGCCAGTAGCGAACCGCCGTCTCGATCGCCAGCGCCTGCTGCAATTGCGACAAATAGACGAATTCGCCGAAGCCCGTGGGCATGCGGAAATAGCGCGCCATGGTGTCGATGATGCGCGAGTTGCCGGCGCGGTCGCGCTGGTGGAACTCCATCACCGGTGACGTGGCGTTCCAGTCCTTCGGTTCGGCAAAGGCGCGGATCGCCGTCATCGATGGAAAGGACTGGAAGCCAAACTCGGAGCAGAAGCGCGGCTTCACGGTGTAATAGTGTTCGAAATTCTTGTTCGAGTGCCACACGTCCCAGAAATGGATGTCGCCCGAGCCGTCATCATGCCAGGCATCGCCATAATCGAGATCGCCATTGCATGGGCTTGACGGCCAGAAGCGCCGGCCGGGATCGGTATCGAGCACCGCCTTCTCGATGACGCGGTTCAAGCGGTCATAATTGACGAGATAGCGGTCGCGATTGTTGATCGAGAGTTCATACCAGGTGAGCGAGCCGATCACCTCATTGTCGCCGCACCAGATCGCGATCGACGGCCGGCTGGAGAGGCGCTGGATCTGGTAGCGGAGTTCCGCATCGACGGTTTCGAGGAATTCCGGCGTCGAGGGATATTGCGAGCAGGAGAACATCATGTCCTGCCAGACCAGGAGGCCGAGTTCGTCGCAAAGATCGTAGAACAGATCGAACTCGTAGAAGCCGCCGCCCCAGACGCGGATCATGTTCATATTGGCTTCGACGGCGGCGGAAAGCAGCGCACGGACGCGGTCTTCGGTGATCGCAGAGGGCAGGGCGTCGGCCGGGATCCAGTTGGCGCCCTTGGCGAAGATGTCGATGCCGTTGACGCGGAAGATCATCGAGGCACCGGCCTCGTCCTTCTCCGTCACCACCTCCAGCGTCCGGAAGCCGATGCGGCGAACGGCGCGGTCGCCGGGGATGGTGACGACCGCCTCATGGAGCGGCTGCTCACCATGGCCGGCCGGCCACCAGAGTGCCGGCGTCCCGACATCGAGTTCGAGGCTGGTCTTGGTGACGCCGGCCATGACCGCGACGACGGCTTCCATGCGGCGGCCGCAGAGTTCGAAGCTGACGGGAAGGCTCGCTTCGCCATTCGCTGCCAGCTCGATCTCGGCAATGGCGAGGATCCGGCCATCCGCTTGATGCCGTTGGCGGATCTGGACGCTCTCGATCCGGGCCGTCTCATAGAGATGCAGCACCGGCCGCGCATAGATGCCGCTGACCAGAAGGCAGGGCCCCCAGTCCCAGCCGCCATGGCACTGCGCCTTGCGGATCATGTTCAAATCCGGGACGCGATTGTTGGATACGCTCCACGGAATCGGAAAGGGCTGCAGCGCGGCGAGGCGGCTCGCTTCCGCGCCGGGGGGATAGAAGCGGATGCGCAATTCGTTCTCGCCCTCGACCAGCAGGCCGGTGAGGTCGATGCGATGGCGGATGAAGCTCGATCCGAGCCGTGCCGCGAGGCTGCCATTGACGAAGACATCGGCGAAAGTATCGACGAATTCGAGTTCCAGCACCGGCCAGCCGTGGTCAAGTCCGGCCCTATCGAGCGTGAAATGGCGCGCGATCTCCCATTCGCGCTCGCCGACCCACTGCATGTCGGCCTCGTTGGTGCCCCGGTGCGGATCGGCAATCCGCCCGAGCGCCTGAAGCGCGGAATGGACGTCGCCGGGGATGGGAATAGCGCCGAGGCGCTCGCCCGAGGCGTCCGCGAGGGCCCAGTTTCCGGATAAATGAATATCGGTCATGGCGGCGCTTCTCCCTCGCTCCCAGGGAGAGAGCCCTAGCATGGAACACCGTGCGAAGGGGAAGGCCGGCGCGCTGGCCTTTTGCTCCGGACGGGCATTTTTCGGCTTCCATTTGGGGACCAAGATGATCATATGCCCTCCATATGCGCGCGCTATAAGCGTGTCTCTTTCCTGGAGGAACGACGGATGACCTCGAAACTCGACCAGCTCAAAGCCATGACGGTTGTTGTCGCCGACACGGGCGACCTCGAGGCGATCAAGGCGTTCCGTCCGGTCGACTGCACCACCAATCCTTCGCTTGTGCTGAAGGCGTTCGACCTGCCCTTGTACAAGGACGTGATCGACGCCGCCGTCGCCTGGGGCTCGAAGCAGGGCGGAACCAAGGAGGCGGTGGCCGCCGCCGTCGCCGATCGGCTCGCCGTCGCCTTTGGCGCCGAAGTGTCGAAGCTGGTGCCCGGCCGCGTGTCGACCGAGGTCAATGCCGACCTCTCCTTCGATACCGAAGCCTCGTTGGCCCGGGCGCGCGCCATCATCGCCGACTACAAGGATCTCGGCGTGCCGCGCGAGAAGATCCTGATCAAGCTCGCCTCGACCTGGGAAGGCATCCGCGCCGCCGAAGTGCTGCAGAAGGAAGGCATCGACTGCAATCTGACGCTGCTGTTCTCGCTCGCCCAGGCCGCCGCCTGCGCCGAGGCCGGCGTGTTCCTGATCTCGCCCTTCGTCGGCCGCATCCTCGACTGGCACGTCAAGGCGAGCGGAAAGACCTTCGAGCCGGAGCAGGATCCGGGCGTCCTCTCGGTCCGCTCGATCTACGCCTATTACAAGACCCGCGGCATCCAGACCGTCGTCATGGGCGCCTCGTTCCGCTCGACCGGCGAGATCGAGGCCCTTGCCGGCTGTGACCGCCTGACGATCGCCCCGGCCCTTTTGGAAAAGCTCGCCGCCGACGAGGGCGCTCTCGCCCGCAAGCTCGACCCGGCCCATCCCGGCGAATCGCCCGCGACCGTCGCCTCCGACGAGAAGAGCTTCCGCTGGGAAATGAACGAGGACCAGATGGCGACCGAGAAGCTCTCGGAAGGCATCCGCCAGTTCGCCAAGGATCTGCGCACCCTCCGTGGCCTGGTCGCCGCCAGGCTTGAGGCCGTCCCGGCGTAGACCTTCTCCTCGCCTCTCCGCTGGGGAGGTGAAGGCGCCTGCCCGATCCAGCCCGCCATGCCCGCATGGCGGGCTTTTCTTTGCCGCACTGCCGCCCCTGCGGGCATTGCCCTCTAACGGAATTGATGTTAAATACAAACTGTCGACAGAACAAAAGGGCGAGATAACATGGATCCGAGGACGAGCTGGAAGGGTGTGTTTCCGGCGGTAACGACGCAGTTCCGCGATGATTTTTCCGTCGATCTGGACGCGACGAAAAAGGTTGTCGAGGCGTTGATCGCCGACGGTGTTTCCGGTCTCGTCATGTGCGGCACGGTCGGCGAGAACTGCTCGCTGTCTCAGCCGGAGAAATTCTCTCTGCTGGAAATGGCAGTCGGGACCGTGGGCGGTCGCCTGCCGGTGATTTCCGGTCTCGCCGAATACACGAGCGTTCTCGGCTCCACCTATGCGCGCGAGGCCAGTCGTATCGGCGTCGACGGGCTGATGGTGATGCCGGCCATGGTCTACCCGGCCAAGCCGCGCGAGACGCTGGATCATTTCGCAACGATCGCGCGGGCGAGCGATACGCCGATCATGATCTACAACAACCCGCCATCCTACCGCACGGACGTGACGCCGGCGATGCTGGCGGCGCTGTCCGAGATCGACACGATCGTCGCCTTCAAGGACTCGTCGGGTGATACGCGCCGCATCGTCGATGTGCGCAACATGACCGGCGATCGCTTCATTCCCTTCTGCGGTCTCGATGACGTCGTGCTGGAAAGCGTCGCGCTTGGCTGCGTCGGCTGGGTCTCGGGCATGTCCAACGTGTTCCCGCGCGAAGGCGAGACGCTGTTCCGTCTGATCCGCGATCGCCGCTTCGACGAAGCGATGCCGCTTTACGACTGGTTCATGCCGATCCTGCATCTGGATGCCCGTTCGGACCTCGTCCAGGCGATCAAATATTGCGAGAAGCTGATCGGCCGAGGTAGCGAATTGACCCGCCCGCCGCGCCTGGCGCTCGACGCCGCCGAGAAGGTCGAGCTGGAGGCCGTCATGAAGCAGGCCGAAGCGACGCGGCCGGCGCTGCCGGAAGTCGGTCTGCCGCTCGCGGCTTGACGCGATCCTTCCGCTCCCCAGGTGGAGTGACGAGGGGCGCGCCACCGCGCCCCCAATTCATGCGGGAAGGCAGTCACGGGCATGCGCGTAGCGGTCATCGGAGCGGGCATTGTCGGCGTTGCGATCGCCCATGCGCTGCTAGACCAGGGCCATGCGGTCGATCTCGTCGATCGCGACGGCATCGCGGCCGGCGCGTCGGCCGGCAATGCCGGCTGGATCGCCCATGTCGACATCCTGCCGCTCGCTTCCGGCAAGGCCTGGCGCAACCTGCCGCGCTGGGCGCTCGATCCGCTGGGGCCGCTCTCGATCCGGGCCGCCTATCTGCCGAAGCTCCTGCCCTGGTTCGCCCGCTTCGCCTCGGCGAGCCGACCAGCCCGCATCGAGGCCTCGACGCTGGCTATCTCCGCCCTGAATAGCCGTGCCTTGCCCGCCTGGGAACGGCGGCTGGAGGCGCTCGGCCTCGGCCATCACCTTCGCCGTCACGGCCTTCTCTCCGTCTGGTCGAGCGAGGCGGGATGGCGCGCTGCCGGACCGCTGATCGAGCGCCAGCGGGCGCTTGGCGCCCCGGTCGAGGCGCTGGATGCCACGGCGCTGCAGGCGCTCGAGCCGGCGCTGGGGCCGCGTGCCCGGTTTGGCGCGCTCTATCCTTCGGGCTGCCACGTCTCCGATCCGCGCAACCTGACGCTCGATCTTGGCCGGTCGGCGCTGCAGCGTGGTGCCCGGCTGCTGCCGATGGAAGCGGTGTCGCTGCGCCGGGGCGAGGATGTCGGCTTCCACCATTCGCTCGGCACCGCGCTCTATGACGCCGTCATCGTCGCCGCCGGCGCCTGGTCGAAGCCGCTCGCCGCCTCGATCGGCGATCACGTCCCGCTCGATACCGAGCGCGGCTACAACGTGACGCTGCCGTCGGGCCGGCTCGGCCTGTCGCGGCCGGTGATGTTCGAGGGCGAGGGTTTCGTGGTGAGCCCGCTCGATACGGGCGACCGGGTGGGTGGCAGTGTCGAATTCGCCGGTCTCGAAGCGTCGCCCAATTATGCCCGCGTCGACGCGATCCTGACGCGGCTGCAGCGCTTCCTGCCGCAGGCCGAGCTTTCCGGCGGCACGCGCTGGATGGGTTTCCGTCCGTCCATGCCGGATTCGCTGCCCGTCATCGGCGCGGCGCCGGACGAGCCGCGCATCCTCTATGCCTTCGGCCATGGCCATTACGGCTTGACCCAGGCCGCGGCAACGGCAGAGATCGTTGCGGACCTTCTCGCTGGCCGTCAGCCGGCGATATCGATCGCTCTTTATTCGCCTCGGCGCTTTGCCGAGCGCTTCTGACGAGAGGCCTTTACGAAATGGCGCGCCATTCCTTCTTCTGCATCGACGGCCATACCTGCGGCAATCCGGTGCGCGTCGTCACCGGCGGTTCGATCCCGGTGCTGAAGGGCGCCACGATGTTCGAGAAGCGCCAGCATTTCCTCGCCGAGTTCGACTGGATCCGGAAGAGCCTGTGTTTCGAGCCGCGGGGCCACGACATGATGTCTGGCTCGATCCTTTATCCGCCGTCGAGCGAGGCTTACGACGTCGCGATCCTGTTCATCGAAACGTCGGGCTGCCTGCCCATGTGCGGCCATGGCACGATCGGCACGGTGACGACGATCATCGAGCATGGCCTCGTCACACCGAAGACGCCGGGCCTGCTGCGGCTGGAGACGCCGGCCGGCCTCGTCGAGGCGCGCTATGTCCAGAATGGTCCCTATGTCGACAGCGTCACGCTGACCAATGTGCCGTCCTTCCTGCTCGGGCGCGACTATGAGGTCGAGGTCGACGGGCTCGGTACGCTCAAGGTCGATATCGCCTATGGCGGCAATTTCTATGCGATCGTCGAGCCGCAGGCGAACTATGCTGACCTTTCGGATCTCGATCCGTCCGATATCCTCCGTCTGTCGCCGAAGCTACGCGCGGCCTTCAATGCGCGCCATAAAATCGCCCATCCGACCAATCCGGCGCTGAACCAGCTCACCCATGTGCAATGGACCGGCAAGCCGAAGAACCAGGGTTCGTCGGGCCGCAACGCCGTCTTCTATGGCGACAAGGCGATCGACCGCTCGCCCTGCGGGACGGGAACGTCGGCGCGCCTCGCGCAGCTTTTCGCCACCGGCCGGCTGGAGCAGGGCGAGGCTTTCGTGCACGAGAGCATCATCGGCTCAACCTTTACCGGCCGTGTTGCCGACACCACGAGCGTCGGCGACCTGCCCGCGATCATCCCAACCATCGAAGGCTGGGCCCGCGTCACCGGCCTCAACACCATCTTTGTCGATGATCGCGATCCGTTCTGGGCCGGCTTCCAGGTGGTCGACGGCGAGGCGTAGGGGCCTTCGTCCTGCTGCTTTCACCGCCCGGCCCAATGCTCTAAGACTTGGCTTCCTCGACGCCAATCCGGAAGCCTTGCCATGCGCGCCCTCGTCCTTGAAGAACGACTGAAGCTCTCCCTCCGTGACATCGATCTGCCGCTCGAAGTCGGGCCGCGCGACGTCAAGATCGCCATCCATACGGTCGGCGTCTGCGGTTCGGACGTGCATTATTACACGCATGGCCGCATCGGACCCTTCGTCGTCAACGCGCCGATGGTGCTGGGGCACGAGGCGGCGGGAACCGTCGTCGAGATCGGTTCGGCCGTGAAGAGCCTCAAGGTCGGCGACCGCGTCTGCATGGAGCCGGGCATTCCGGACCTGAACTCCAGGGCCTCCAAGCTCGGCCTCTACAATGTCGATCCGAGCGTCGTTTTCTGGGCGACGCCGCCGGTTCATGGCTGCCTGACGCCCTTCGTCGTTTTCCCGGAAGCCTTTACCTTCAAGCTTCCCGACAATGTCTCCTTCGCGGAAGGGGCGATGGTCGAGCCCTTCGCCGTCGGCATGCAGGCTGCGGCCAAGGCGAAGATCGTGCCGGGTGACACGGCGCTGGTCATCGGCGCCGGCCCGATCGGCATCATGGTGGCGCTGGCCGCGCTCGCCGGCGGCTGCTCGCGCGTCTATGTGTCGGATCTGGTGGCGGAGAAGCTGGACATTGCCGGCCGTTATGACGGCATCATCCCCGTCAATGTTCGCGAGAAGAAGATCGCGGACGTGATCGCCAATGAGACAGAAGGCTGGGGCGTCGACATCGTGTTCGAGGCGTCGGGCTCGCCGCGCGCCTATGAGGGGATCTTCGGCCTGGTGCGGCCGGGCGGCGCGCTTGTGCTGGTTGGCATGCCGGTCGAGCCGGTTCATTTCGACGTGGTCGGCGCGCAGGCCAAGGAAGTTCGCATCGAGACGATCTTCCGCTACGCCAATGTCTTCGATCGGGCGCTGGCGCTGATCGCCTCGGGCAAGGTTGATCTGAAGCCGCTCGTGACCGGCGTCTATCCGTTTGCGGAATCGATTGCCGCCTTCGAGCGCGCCGCCTCTGCCAACCCGAATGACGTCAAGCTGCAGATCCTTATGGAATAGCGCTCAGCGCGAAAGGCGCCGCCGATTGGCGCGCACGCGCTTGCGATAGGATCCGAGAAACGCCGCGGCAACGGATTGGGGGCTGCCATTGCGCATGGCGACGCCAGCGGCCGCCATCCAGGCCTCGCCGATGACGAGCGTCTTCTCCATCACCATCTGCTGGGCTTCAACGGAGGCGGCTGCGTCGCCGCGGCCGATCTTTGTCAGGCGCATAGCAACGACTTCCTGGGCTTCGAACGCCATGCGCGACGTCTCGAAGGCCAGTTGCCACCAATTGAACATGAAAATTCCTTGCGGCGAACCCCCGGCCAAGAATTCGGCCGGGGGAGAACGTTTATAAGGCGGGCAATCAAACCATCCAATAGGGTGGCACGCCGTAATAGTCGTGAACGCTCTTTTCATAGGCGCGGTCCCCCCAGGCGGGATCATCGCCCTCGTCATAGGCAGGCGCGCCTTCGAGCTGCTCCTTCGAAAGGCCGGTGACATAGCCGCCAAGCGAAGTGTCGTATTTCAGCGCGTTCCACGGCAGCGGATGGTACTTCTCGCCGAGGCCGAGAAAGCCGCCGAATGACAGCACGGCATAGGCGACCCGGCCGGAAACCTTGTCGATCATGATATCGTGAATGGTGCCGAGCCGCTCGCCGCTCGGATCGTAGACGGCCGTACCGTCGACCTTGTCGGCGCCAATCAGCGAATTGACGGGCTGGTGGATGGCTTCCATGTCGTCCTCCTTCGATTGCTGGATGAAGGAGAAACGCCTCGGCGAAGCGATCGTTCCGCCCCGTCATTGGCAGCAACACAAAAGAAACCCCGCCGGAGCGGGGTTTCGAAGGCTTGGGAGGAAGTAAGAGGAGAGAGAGAGGAGGATAGAGGGAGAGCTCTCAGTTGCAGCTAGCGGCGTTGCACTGGTCGCCGCCAACGACATCCGGACCCGAGCTGTTGTCGGTGGAGGAACTGTCGCTATTGGATCCGCCGCTCGAGCCGCTCGAGCCGCTCGAACCACTTGAGCCGCCGGAAGAGCCGGCACCGGTGCCGGCGACACTACCGCCAGCTCCCGCACCTGCTCCAGCGCTGCTGCCAGCAGCAGCGCCGGCTGTGGCTGCTGCGCTGATCGCAGATGCCGCCGCGGCCGAAACGCCGGGAGCGCCCGCGACCGCTGCCGCGATCGCCGCCGCCGCAGATGGCGCCGCCGCCGCAACGGCCTGAGCGACCGCCGCTGCCGCCGCCGGATTCGCCGCGGCCGCTGCCGCCGCGATCTTGGCTGCCAAGCCTGGATTTGCGGCTGCGAGTTTCGCTGCCAGCGCCGCCAGCGCCTCAGGATCGTTCGCGACCGCCGCCAGCTGATCGGCAATGTCCTGCGAAATTTCCTGCGCATAGGCTGCGACAGGCGCAAAAGTCATCGGCGCAGCGACCGAAACGCTCAAAGCCAAAGCGAGAAAGAATTTACGTGAAATATTCATAAGGATACCCCGTTCGCGAGCGTCGTGCCGACCGAACCCTAGATTCCTCTGCCCCAAGAATAACAACTGCCAAATGACCCAAAATCATCACAACACATTTTTCCGTATAGCACAATAGATGCTGCACTGCAAAAAAATGAGACGTAAGACGCAGTTCTACAGGCTGGTTACCGTATCGCGACGACGCCAGCTGTAAATTGAATCGACCCGAATTTGCTCGAGGCGACAATGACATATTGTCTTGGTTGTCGAAATCGCCGGCGTTAAGCGGAGATTGTGTCCGCCCGCCGCGCCACGAGATAGATATGCTCGCAGACGAGCGCGGTCTCGCCGGTTTGCTTTGTCACGGTGACCTGCTCGACGACGATCCCATGGCTGGAACGCTTGGGGTGGTCCCGCTTTTCGGTGATCATTGCCTCGACCGTGATCGTGTCGCCGATGAATACGGGCCTGACGAAGCGGACCTTGTCATAGCCATAGGACATGGCGTGCGGGTTGATCGTCGTTGCCGTCATGCCGACGCCGATCGATAGGATCAACGTGCCATGGGCGACACGCTGCTTGAAGTCCTGGGTCGCGCACCATTCGGCGTCCATGTGGTGCGGGAAGAAATCGCCCGTCTGACCGGCATGGATGACGATGTCGGCCTCGGTGATCGTCCGCCCCATCGTCCGGCGGCTGAAGCCGATGGCGTAGTCTTCGAAATATTGCTCGACGATCATGATACGCCCTCTCCGAAAGAAACTCCGCGAACCCTCCCCTTGAGGGAGGGTCAAAAGCGCGGCGCGCTTTTGGGGAGGGGCTAGCTTCGGCAAAGCCGAAGCGTTCTCCGCACATCCTCGTCCGCCACGCTCAAGCGACCCCTCCCCAAATCCGCCAAGGCGGATTTGGCCCTCCCTCAGGGGGAGGGCTGGGCGCTTCCGCGCTCGTTCAGTTCACCCAGCCGCCGTCGATGATGTGCATCTGGCCGGTGGTGTAGGTCGCAGTCGCCAGATAGATGGCGAGGTCGGCGATCTCCTGCGGGGTGCCGATGCGGCCGATCGGCTGGCGGGCGATGAAAGCGGCGCGGGCCGCTTCGTAGTCGCCCTGGGCGCGCAGGCGATCCTGCAGCGAAGGGCTCTCGACCGTGCCGGGGCAGATACCGTTGCAGCGAATGCCCCTGGCGACGAAATCCGCCGCCACTGACTTGGTCAGGCCGACCGTCGCTGCCTTGGTGACGCCATAGGCAAAGCGGTTCGGCACGCCCTTGATCGATCCGGCGACGGAACAGATGTTGACGATTGAGCCGTCGGCCTGCGCCAGCATGCCCGGCAGCACCGCCTTGATCGTGCGCCACATGGACTTGACGTTGAGGTCATAGGCGAAGTCGAGATCGGCTTCCGTTGCCTGCTCGATCGTGCCGGCATGGACAATGCCCGCCGCGTTGAACAGCACGTCAACCGTGCCGATCTCGGCGACGAGAGCGTCGACATCGGCGCCCTTCAGCACATTCAGCAGGCGGGTCGTGATGCCGGGGGCGCCTTCCAGCTCCGCCAGCTTCTCCGCATTGACGTCGGTCGCCCATACGGTGGCACCCTCGGCCGCCGCGCTCTCCGCGATCGCCCGGCCGATACCCTGTGCCGCCGCCGTGACCAGCGCGACCTTGCCTTCGAGCTTCCCGCCCATGAATTCCGTTCCTTCAGTTCGCAATCGTGAATCGCGATCCCTCGACGGTCTGCCGGTCGATCGCGTCGAAATCCCAGGCGATGCCAAGTCCCGGTTCCGCGCTCGGGACCGCATAGCCCTTGTCGATGGTCATGCCCTTCGTGGTCAGGCTGTCCAGTTGCGGGATGTATTCCACCCAGCGCGCATTGGGAACGGCCGAACAGAGCGCGACATGCAGTTCCATGAGGAAATGCGGACAGACGGCGACATTGAAGGTCTCGGCCAGATGCGCGACCTTGAGCCAGGGCGTGATGCCGCCGATGCGCGCGACATCGACCTGCACGACGGAGCAGGCGCGGCGTTGCAGGTAGTCGCGGAAATGCAGCGCGGAATAGAGGCTCTCGCCCACTGCGATCGGGATCGAGGTCGAGGCCGAAAGGCGCACATGGCCGTCGACATCGTCGGCCGTCAACGGCTCCTCGAGCCAGCCGATATCGGCCGCCTCGTAGTGGCGGGCTCGGCGGATGGCCTCGTCGACCGTGAAGGCCTGGTTGGCGTCGGTGAAGATCTCGAAGCCGCCGCCAACCGCCTCGCGCACGGCTATGAGCCGCGCCACATCCTCATGGATCGGCCGTCCGACTTTCATCTTGGCGCCGCCAAAGCCCGATTCCTTTGCGCGCAGCGTGTCGTCGACGATGGCGGAGGTTTCCAGATGCAGCCAGCCACCCTCGGTCGTGTAGAGGCGGATCTTCTCCTGCGCGCCGCCGGCAAGGACATGGATAGGGAGCGAGGCCCTGCGGGCCTTCAAATCCCAAAGTGCGGTATCGATCGCCGCGAGCGCCAGCGAGGTGATCGCACCGACGCTCGTTGCATGTGTCATGAACAGGAGGTCGCGCCAGATCTGCTCGATCATGCCGGCCTCGCGGCCGATCAGAGCCGGGCCGAGCGTCCGCTCGATCAGCGACATGATCGCCGGTCCGCCGGTGCCGATCGTGTAGCTGTAGCCCGTCCCGACGGCGCCGTCGGAATCGGTGATGCGGATGATCGGCGTTTCCTGGCTGACGAAGGACTGGATCGCATCGACCCGTTTCACCTTCGGCTTCAGGTCGACCATCAAGCCTTCGACGCGGACTATTCTTGCCATGAGTGCCTCCCTTCGCCCTGTTGTCCGGGCCTATCCTTTGACGCCGCCGAAGGTCAGTCCGGCGATCAGGTGCTTCTGCACGATGAAGGTCAAGAGCAGCGCCGGCACGATAATGATCACAGCCATGGCGCACATGCCCGTCCAGTCGACCGTGAACTGCGCGGTGAAGTCCATCAGCCCCACCGGCAGCGTCTTCGACGCCGTCGTGCGGGTAAGCTGCGAGGCGAGCGCGAACTCGTTCCACGAGGTCAGGAAGGCGAAGATGCCGGCCGAGGCGACGCCGGATTTCGCCAGCGGGAACTCGATCTTCCAGAAGGCCTGCCAGGGCGAGCAGCCGTCGATCTTGGCCGCTTCCGAGAGTTCCTGCGGGATTTGGCGGAAGAAACCATCGATCAGCCAGATCGTGAACGGGATGTTGAGCGCCAGATAGACCAGGATGACTCCGAAATGGGTGTCGATCAGGCCGATGCGGCTCCAGATGATGAAGACCGGTAGCGACAGCGAGATGCCTGGCACGGTGCGCGACAGCATCAGCGTCAGGAAGGACGCCTTCTTGAAGCGGAAATTGTAGCGCGCGAAGGCATAGCCGCCAGCCATGCCGATCAGCACGGCGAGGATGGTGCTCGTCACCGAGATCACCAGCGAGTTCAGGAAATAGCTCGCGACCGGAATGCCTTGCTGCGTCGCCGATAGGCCGAAGATCGAACGGAAATTGTCGAGCGTCCATTGCTGCGGCAGCCAGACAGGGGGCCGGGCCATCACCTCGACATTGTCGCGGAACGCCGTCATCACCACCCAGAGGCCGGGCAGGCAGATCACCACCATGACGACGAAAACGCCAAGGCGGATCATGAAGCGCTGGAACGAGGTTTCCATCAGGCCATGCTCCCCAGGCTGGCGCGGGCCGATGCCAGCTTCCGGAAGAAATAATAGGTGAAGTAGATGGAGAGCAGGATCGAGGCGTAGGACATGGCGTTGGCGACGCCCATGCGCGCATCCTGGTAGCCGACCCGGGCGATCAGCGTCCAAAGCAGTTCGGTGCGACCGGCGGGCCCGCCATTCGTCATGATCTTGACCATGTCATAGGCGCGCGCGACATCGAGCGAGCGGATCGCCATGGCGATGTAGACGAAGGGCATCAGGAAGGGCAGCGTGATATGGCGGAATACCTGCCATGGATTGCAGCCATCGACCTTTGCCGCCTCGACCGGATCGCGCGGCATCGCCATCAGCCCGGCGAGCAGCAAGATCGCGAAGACCGGCGTCGACATCCACACCTCGGCGACGAGGATGGCGAGGTTCGCCGTCCACGCATTCACCAGCCAGGGGATCGTGACGTCGGTCCAGCCCAGCGACTGGATGGCGTTGTTGATGAGGCCGACATTGTCGTTGAAGATGTATTTGAACTGAAAGCCGACCAGGATCGGCGAGAACATCATCGGGAACATCATGATGGTCCGGATGACGCGCTGTCCGGTGGTGATCTTGTCGATCAGCAGGGCGATGCAAAGGCCGAGCACGAGCTCGAGGTTGAGCGCTACGGTGAGGAACACCAGCGTGCGCCCGAACGCCCACCAGAAGTCCACATCGGAAAAGATGCGTATGTAGTTGCGCAGCCCCACCCACTGCCAGAGCGAGGCCGGCTGGACGAGGCGATAGGCGGTGAAGCTCGTATAGAGCGAGAAGATCAGCGGGATCAGGATGACCGCCGCGATGATCAGGAACGCCGGCAGCAACAGCACGAACGGCGCGGAAAGACGGCTGGTGAAGAAGCGCATCAATGGAGTCCGGTGAGCCACTGGATCAGGGCCGAAAGCGACGCCGCCGTTTCTTCACCTCTTCCTAAGGGAGAGGTCGGCGGCGAAGCCGACGGGGAGAGGGTTTACGGACTATCCGGGGGAGGGCGAAAACCCGCTCCCGGACCTGCGGTCCGACCTCCCCCTTAGGGGGAGGTGAAGGCTGCCTATTTCAGGACGCCGGCATCTTCCATGATCTGCTTGGCCTTCTCGGCCGCCGTGTCGAGCGCGTCCTTCGGCGTCTTCTGGCCGACGATCGCGGCCTGAAGTTCCGGCCAGATCACGTTCGAGACCTCGATCCATTGCGGGACGAGCGGCGGCGTGCGCGCGTCGGCGAGCGACTGCTCCCATGTGGCGAACATGTCAGCCATGTAGGTATTGTTGTCCTTCTTGAACTCATCCACCACATCGGCGAACGCCTTCGTCCGGGTCGGCAGATTGCCGGCGCGCGCTTCCATCATTTCCGACTGGTAGTCGGTCAGGAAAGTAACGAAGGAGACCGCTGCCGGCTTGTTGTCGCAATCCTTCGTCACCGAGAAGGAGTGCGAGCCCGACCAGCCGCCGCGCTTGCCGGCCGTGCCGACCGGAGCGACCGCGAGGCCGATCTTGCCGGCGATCTTCGACGACTTCGGATCATTGAAGAAGGCGGCCCAGCCCGGCCAGTCGAGATCGACGGCGAGCGTGCCGGCGGCCATGGCCTGGCCGATATCGTCCCAGGTGTAGTTCACCGTGCCGGCGGGAACCGCCTTGGCGTTGTAGATGTCGATGAACCATTGCAGCGCGTCGAGGCCGGCCTGCGAGTTGAAGGTCGGGTTCCAGTTGGCATCGAACATGTCGCCGCCATTGGCGCGCACGATCTCCATGAACCGGCCCGTCATGCCCTCGTCCTTGCCGGCGAAGGCGGTGCCGTAGAGGTTCGGCGGATTGGCGAAGAAGATGATCTGCTGCTTGAACTCGTCGAAGGTTTTCGGCGGGGCAAGATCGGTGCCGAACTTCGCCTTGTACTTCGCCTTGTTGTCGGCGTTCTCGTACAATTCCTTCTGGTAGTAGAGGTTCGACACATCGGTGACGCGCGGCAGCTGCACGAGGCGGCCGTCGACCATGGAAGAGGCGAGCGTACCCGGCACGAATTCGGCCAGCGTCGTCTCGGGGATCACTTCCTTCAGGTCGATATAGAGATCGCCATATTGCGGGGCGAATGAGGTGTGGTTCGAGCCGACGCACCAGGTGATCGAGCCGGAAGCGATGTCCTGCTTGATCTCGCGGTCGAGTTCGAAATGGTTCTTGGACGAGACGATCTCGACCTTGGCGCCCGTCGCCTTTTCCCATTCGGCGATGCGCGTATAGAGCTTCTCGTACTGGGTGCCGCCGATGAGCTTCACCTTCAGCGTGTAGCCGGGGAACTTGCCCCAGTCATATTGCGTGTCTTCCGCATGCGCGGGCATGGCGAGCGCGCCCAAGGCGGCGCACGAAAACAGAACGGCCTTGAGGCCGCGAAAAACGGTCATGTGTGATCTCCTCCCGACGGCGCCATCGGATCATCCTCACGATTCCGACCGGCACTTCCTCCACTATTGAATGGAGTATTCGTATATAAGCGAAATTGACGGAACCGAGTCAATGTCTAACTTGGCTCAAAAGAGGCTTGGACCGTGGGCGGAATGGGGACAGGAAATGCTGGACGACGCCAATGACCGCTACCGCGCGCCCGCGCTCGACAAGGGCCTGGACATCCTTGAGCTGCTGGCCTCGACCGATGAGAGCATGACGCAGGCGGAGATCGCCAAGGCGCTCAATCGATCTCCGAACGAGATTTACCGTATGCTCGACCGCCTTGTGCGGCGCTCCTATGTCGCCCGCATCCTGGGTGATCGCTACGAATTGACGCTCCGCCTGTTCTCGCTCGCTCACCAGCATCCGCCGGTGCGAAGGCTGGTGAGCCAGGCGCTGCCGGTGATGCGTGAATTCTGCAAGCGGGCCGAGCAGGCCTGCCATCTCGCGGTCTATGACCGTGGCCGCGTCGTCGTTGTCGGCCAGATGGACGCGCCATCCTATTGGAGCTATTCGATTCGCGTCGGCGCTCGCGTCAGCCTCTACAATACCGGCTCCGGCCATGTCCTTCTCGCCTTCGCGACCTCGCAGGAGCGGGCGATGATGGAGTCGGAGCGCGAGGACCAGGCCGAGGACGCGCACCGTCCCGAGGGACTCGACAGACGGTTGGTCGAAATCCGCCGCCAGGGCTATGAGGTGATGCCGTCGGTCCAGTCGGAGGCGGTCTACAATCTCTCCGCGCCGATCCTCGGCCCCAACGACACGGCGATCGCCGCGCTCACCTGCCCGTTCCTCTCGCGTATCGACCGGCCGAATGTTCCGGGCCGGGATGCGGTACTCGACATCCTGCTGGAGACCGTGCGCGATCTGTCGGCGGCGCTCGGCCGCGGCGGGGACAGCGAGGGTTGAGGCTGCCGCTTGCTCGGCAGTCCATCGTCGTGAATGATATCATCACCCATGAATGAAAACGAGCCGGCCTGAAGCCCGGCAGGGAGGACCGCGTGCGGATCGTCGACACCCATCTCCACCTCGTCTACCAGGAACGCTTTCGCTACCCCTGGCTCGCGGGCGCCCCGTCGCTCAACCGCAACTTTACGCTTGCGGACTACCTTGCCGAAGCGAAGCCGCTCGGTATCGAAGCGATGCTGCATATGGAGGTGGACGTCGCCGAGCCGGATATGGAGGCGGAGACCGCCTTCGTCACGTCGCTGGGCGAGGGCGTTGTCGGCGCCATTGCCGCCTGCCGGCCGGAACACGCCGATTTCCCGGAACTCGCCGAGCGTTATGCGGCCAATCCCAGGGTGAAGGGGCTTCGCCGCATCCTGCACGAATCGCCGGACGAACTCGGTCGCCGTCCGATCTTCCAGGACAACATCCGTCGCCTGGCGCCGCTTGGGCTGACCTTCGACCTCTGCGTGCTGGCGCGGCAGCTTCCGATCGCGGTCGAAATCGCGCGCGCCGCGCCCGATGTCCAGTTCATCCTCGATCATTGCGGCGTGCCCAACGTCAAGGACCAAGCGCTCGATCCCTGGCGCGCCGACATGACCGCGCTCGCCGAACTGCCCAATGTCGCGGCCAAGATCTCCGGCGTCATCGCCTATGGCGATCCGGAGCACTGGAAAGTTGCGGATCTGCGCCCTTTCGTAGAGCACACCATCGAAGCCTTTGGCTGGGATCGCGTCGTCTGGGGGTCTGACTTTCCGGTCTGCACGCTGACGGCCAATCTGACACGCTGGGTCGAGGCGACGCATGAAATCATCGCCGGCGCCAGCGAGCCGGAGAAGGCAAAATTGCTGCACGCCAATGCAGAACGGATCTATAGGCTGGCGGTTTAGCGCCAAAAGGGAGGCAGAAAATGCAGCGAATGGGATTCATCCTCGGCATCAAGCCCGAGGCGATCGCGGAATATAAGCGCCTGCACGCCGCCGTCTGGCCGGGCGTCCTCGAGCGCATCGCGCTCTGCAACATCAAGAACTATTCGATCTATCTCCGCGAACCGGAGAACCTGCTCTTCGCCACTTTCGAATATCACGGCGCGGACTACGCCGCCGACAGCCTGCTGATGGCCGCCGATCCGGTGACGCAGGATTGGTGGAAGATCTGCATGCCGCTGCAGGCCCCGCTCGGAAGTCGAAAAGAGGGCGAGTGGTGGGCGGAGATGGAAGAGGTATTTCATACCGATTGAGGGGGAAGCGACTTTCGGCGCGCACGACTTGATCCCCTCTCCTGCCTTCCGGGAGAGGGCTAGGGTGAGAGACTTTCTCCTTCCCTTCGTCGCCGACACCCCAGCAAGACCCTCACCCCAACCCTCTCCCGCAAACGGGAGAGGGGAGAGCGCAGCGAGACTCTTATGGCCGATTTCGAACCTTCCTCCCTCTCGCAGTCCTGGCCGCGGCCCTCGGCGCCCCGGCCGATCGTCATTATTGGCGCGGGTGGGATCGTCGGCGACGCGCATCTGCCGGCCTATGCGATGGCTGGGTTTCCCGTGGCTGGCATCTATGACCGCGATGTGGTCAAGGCGCGGGCGCTGGCCGAGCGCTGGAGCGTGCCCGCCTTTCGCACGGTCGACGAAACGGTCGCGGTACGCGATGCGGTCTTCGATCTCGCAACGCCGCCCGCCGCCCATCTCGACGTGCTGAAGCGCCTCCCGAAAGGCGCGGCTGTCCTGATCCAGAAGCCGATGGGCCGCGACCTGGCCGAGGCGAGCGCCATTCTGGCGCTGGCCCGCACACGCGGCTTCAAGGCGGCGGTGAACTTCCAGCTCCGCTTCTCGCCGATGATGCTGGCGCTTGCCGATGCGGTCGGTCGCGGGCTGCTCGGGCCGCTGGTCGATGTCGAGGTGCATTTGAACCTCGTGACGCCCTGGCACCTCTTCCCGTTCCTGAAGGGCATGCCGCGCGTCGAGATCGCGGTCCATTCGATCCACTATCTCGACCTGATCCGCGCCTTCCTCGGCAATCCGACCGGAATCCATGCCCGCACGCTCGGCCACCCCTCGACCGATCTGGCGCAGACGCGCACCTCGGCGCTGCTCGATTTCGGCGGCGACCGGCGCTGCACTTTGTCGATCAACCACAATCATGATTTCGGGCGCCGCTTCCAGGATGCGAGCTTCCGTTTCGAGGGCCGCGACGGCGCCGCCCTCGTCAAACTCGGTCTGCTGCTCAACTATCCCAAGGGCGAGCCGGACGAACTCTGGATCACCGCCGACCGCGGCCCCGACGCCAAATGGAAGAGCGTCAAGCTCTCGGGCGGCTGGTTCCCGCATGCCTTTATCGGCGTGATGTCGAACCTCCAGCGTTATGCGACTGGCGAGGACGAGACGCTGGTAACGTCGGTGGAGGATGCCTGGCACACCATGGCGATGGTCGAGGCCGCATTCGAATCGGCGGCGGCGCCGGCGACGGCCGTGAGGACGGCACCTTAGGAGGGCTTGATTTTCTTCACCTCTGCTCGAGGGAGAGGTCGGCGCGAATCGCGGGGGCGGGTTTACGGCCATCTCCGGATGGTTCCCTAAACCCTCTCCCGCCGGCCTTCGGCCGTCGACCTCCCCCTCATGGGGAGGTGAAGGAAAGAGCGTACTTTCTGCGGCACCACACTTTCCCATTGATTTGCCGATGAGTTGTCGATTGATATATGAAGAACAAGAAATGTCGGCATGCGGGAGGAAACCATGACGACTGAGCCGGGCGCGCCGACGGTGGGCGTATCGTCGACGCATCCCAAGGACATGCCGAAGGAACATTCCGACCTGCCGGTCTGGAATGCCGAGAACTGGTTCTATGAGGACTGGCCCGTCGGCCAGAAGATCCGCTCGCTGCGCCGCACTATGGCCGAAGGCGATTCGCATCTCTTCAACCTGCTGGTCACCGACATCCACCCCTATGTGCAGGACCAGATGTTCGCCGCGAGCGAGGGCGTCTTCGGCCGCCGCCTGGTCGCTGGCGCCTTCGTCTTCTCCGCCGGGCTCGGCCTCGTTGCGACCAATTGCGTCAATGCCTTCTCCTATGGCTATGACCGGCTGCGCTTCATCAAGCCGGTCTTCATCGGCGACACGATCTACGCGATCCGCACCAATCTGGAAAAACGGCCGAAATACAAGGCGATGGGCCTCATCCGCGCCTCCTATGAGATCTTCAAGGGCGAGGGCGAGCTGGTGCTCTATTGCGAGCATCTCCAGACGGTCAAATATCGCGACGCCTCGGCCTTTGCCGGCGATACAGAGAAGTAACAGGCCTCACTGATGTCGAATTCCGAAATGCCGCTCAGCGGGCTGGTCGTCGTCGATCTCTCGCAATTTCTGTCAGGGCCCTATTGCGCGTTGCGCCTCATGGATCTCGGTGCGCGCGTCATCAAGGTAGAGCGGCCGGATGGCGGCGATCTCTGCCGACGGCTCTATCTGACCGATACCGAGATCGGCGGCGATTCGACGCTTTTCCACGCGATCAATCGCGGCAAGGAGAGCTTCGCCGTCGACATGAAGAACCCGGCCGAGCTTGAGAGCCTGAAGAAGCTGCTCGCCCGAGCCGACGTCGTCATGCAGAATTTCCGCCCCGGCGTCATCGATCGCCTCGGCCTTGGCTATGAGGCGGTGAAGGCGATCAATCCGGATGTCGTCTATGGCTCGATCACCGGCTATGGCGACGAGGGGCCGTGGGTGTCGCGGCCAGGACAGGACCTCTTGGCGCAGGCTCGCTCTGGCGTCACCTGGCTGAACGGCGACGAGCACCAGGGGCCGGTGCCCTTCGGCCTCGCCATTGCCGACATGCTGGCCGGCGCGGCGCTCTGCCAGGGCGTGCTGGCGGCGCTGGTCCGTCGCGGCATTTCCGGCAAGGGCAGCCATGTCGAGACCAGCCTGATGGAAGCGCTGGTCGATTTCCAGTTCGAGGTGCTCACCACCTATATGAATGACGGCAACCGCCAGCCCCGCCGCTCGGCCTTCCGCAACGCCCATGCCTATCTCTCGGCGCCCTATGGCATCTATCCGACGCAGGACGGCTATCTCGCCATCGCGATGACGCCGATCCCGCGCCTGGCCGACCTTCTCGGCATGCCGGAACTCAGCCCCTGGCGCGACGATCCGAAGAGTTGGTTCACGGCGCGCGACGAGATCAAGCACTTGATCGCGGCGCGTCTCTCGACCCAGACGACCGAGCATTGGCTGTCGATCCTGGAGCCGGCCGACATATGGTGCGCCAAGGTGCTCGACTGGCCGGAACTGCTGGTCAATCCGGGTTTCACCGCCCTCGACATGCTGCAGACGGTGGAGCGCGCCGACAATGTCTCGATCCGCACGACCCGCTCGCCGATCCGCGTCGATGGCATCCGTCCGGTGAGCACGGTCGCCGCGCCGCGCATCGGCGAGAACACCGAGGCCATCCGGGCGGAGTTCGGCCTATGAATGATGGGCTGAAACCACCTCGCCCTTCCCTTGACCTGAAGAGACAGAGCCGATGACCACCCCACCGATCACGCTCAAGGGCATGACCTGGAGCCATCCGCGCGGCTATGACCCGGTCGTCGCCTGCGCCGAAATCTATGCGCGCGAGAAAGGCGTCGCCGTCGAATGGAACAAGCGCTCTCTGCAGGATTTCGAGAGCTTTCCGGTCGACGAACTGGCCAAGGCCTATGACCTCATCGTCATCGACCACCCCCACGTCGGTCAGGTCACCCATGAAGGCTGCCTGGCGCCGCTCGATGTGCCGGGGCGCGAGGATGAGCGTGACGGCCTCATCGCCGGCTCCGTCGGGCCGTCCTATCCGAGCTATTTCTGGCGCGGCAAGCAATGGGCGTTCCCGATCGACGCCGCGAGCCCGGTCATGGCCTATCGGCCGGACCTGATCGCGTCGCCGCCCACGACCTGGGATGAGGTCATCGCGCAGGCCGAGAAGGGCCATGTGCTGCTGCCGTTGCGCCCACCGCATTCGCTGATGGCATTCTTCACCTTCGCCGCCCATCTCGGCACGCCCTGCAACGTACTGGGGCCGGAGCTGATCGGCCGCGACGCTGGCATCCGCGCCTATCAGTGGATGCACAAAATCGCGCGGCTGGTTCCCGACGTCGCCTATGACATCGATCCGATCGAAGTGTTCGAGCGCATGGCGGAGGCGGGCTCGACGCTTGCCCTCGCGCCGCTGCTCTATGGCTATGTCTCCTATGCGACGGACGGCTTCCGCCCGCATCGACTCGCCTTCACCGATATGCCGGTGATCGAGGCGGGTACGGCGCCGCGTGGCTCGGCGCTTGGCGGCACCGGCATCGCCGTCTCGGCGCATTCGAAGCACAAGGACGCGGCGATCGACTTCGCCTATTGGCTGGCAAGCGGCGAGGTCCAGCGCGGTGCCTATGCAGCGAATGGCGGCCAGCCAGGTCATGCCGCGGCGTGGAACGACGACGCCGTCAACGCCCGCACCCACGACTTCTACCGCGGCACGCGCGCGACTCTGGAAGAGGCTTTCGTCCGCCCGCGTCATGACGGCTACATGCCGTTCCAGGAGGAAGCCTCGCAGCGCATCAACCTGGCGCTGAAGTCGGGCGAGGACGGCACTAGCCTCATCGAGGACCTGAACGCCCTGTTCGAGAAGAGCTTCAAGGACGTCTGAGCGAGGCTCTGCCAATCAGGCCGGCTGCGTTTCCTTCAGCCGGCTCAGGAAGTCCAGCAACTCGCCGCCCGTAATTTCGATCGGTCGGTCGTTCATGACCACTAGGTCGGGGCTGGGCACCTCGTCGCAGGCCGCCTCGCGACGGAGGCGCTCGGCCACGGCCACGGCGCTTTCGCGCCCGCGCGCCGTCAGCCGCACGGCCAGCACCTCGGGCGGCGCCGTGACGAGGACCACGGCGACGCGAGGAAAGCGATGCCGCGCCTCGGCGAGCACGCTTCGAGAAAGGTTGCACACTGCGACCGAGCCTGCCTGTACCGCCGCCAGTGTCTCGGCCGGAAGGGCATAACCGAGGCCATGCGCACGCCAGGAGAGCGCGAAGCTCCCGGCCGCGTGGCCCGCCTCGAAACTCGCCGGGTCGATCGTGTCGTGATCCTCGAAGGCGTTGGCGGCGCGCGTCACCAGCCGCCGAACGAAGATGAAATCCGCATCGGCAGCCAGCGCCGTGCGGGCATGGGCGATCAGCGTGTCCTTGCCGGCCCCGCTGGGCCCGACGATGGCGACGAAGGCTCCGGCCATAACGATCTCCTCACGAGACGCGGCGGCCTTGGCGCCAGACATGACGTACAATCGGCGTCGAGCCGGCGAGGTTGACGCGCACGAGATCGGCGCGACGGCCGGGCTCGATGGCGCCGCGGTCGCCAAGGCCGGTTGCCTCGGCTGGCGTCAACGTCACGGTGCGGATCGCGCTCGCAAGGTCGATGTTCGGGACGCGCTGCGGCAGCTCGAAGGCCGACATCAGCAGGCTTGCCGGCACATAGTCGGACGAGAGGATGTCGAGCACGCCCGCGCGAGCCAGTTCCTCGGCGGCGATGTTGCCGGAATGCGAGCCGCCGCGCACGACATTCGGCCCGCCCATCATCACGCCAATGCCGGCGGCATGCAGCGCCGCGGCCGCTTCCAGCGTCGTCGGGAATTCGCCGATCGAAACGCCGTTCGTCACGGCCTCTTCGGCATGGGCGGCGGTCGCGTCGTCATGGCTTGCCAGTACCGCGCCGACGTCGCCGGCGATCTCGATCAGGCGGCCGCGGTTCGGCCGCGCATTCTTCTCGTGCAGTTCGAGCCGCTGGGCGATGAAGAAATCGGCCTCGGCCTCGGTCATTGGCTTGCGCCGCATATAGAAGCGCCGCCACGTCGCCATGTCGGTGAACTGGCGCTGGCCCGGCGTGTGGTCCATCAGCGACATCATGTGGATCGGGAAGCGGTGGGAGAAATCCTCGACCTGCTCGATCACGTCCTCGCAGGCGATCTCGCAGCGCAGATGCGTGCGATGATCGACGCGCAGGTGACCGGAGGCCCTGGCCTCGTCGATCGCTTCGGCGAGTTTGACCAGATCCTCGCCAACGGAGGTCGAATCGGCATCGGAGCCGGCGCGCAGCGAATCGAACACGGTGGTGATGCCGGCCGCCGCGATCTGCGCGTCATAAGCCATGACCGAGGCGAGCGGATGCCAGCGCACATGCGGGCGCGGCGCGAAATGGCTCTCGAGATGGTCGGTATGCAACTCGACCAGGCCGGGAATCAGATGGTCGTCCTCCAGATCGATGCCGCTCTCGGGCGCCTTGCCCTCGCCGATCTCGGCGATCACGCCGTCGGAAACGGCAACCCATCCCGCCGGGACGACTCGGTCGGGCAGGACGAGCGTGGCGTTGGTGAGGACATAGTCGCGCGGGTCGATCATCGAATCAGGTCTTTCCAGTTCAGCGTGTGCCGACGGGACTCTCCCCTTGAACCCTCCCCTTGAGGGAGGGTCAAAACCGCGAAGCGGTTTTGGGGAGGGGTCGCGTCTGCTCTTCTAATCTCACAGCCATGGCGAGACCATGACCCCCTCCCGAAAACGTCGAGGCGTTTTCGGCCTCCCCTCGGGGGAGGCTCAAGGAGAGCGTCACCCTCCCGCGCTCACTACGCCGCCTTTTCCGTGGCGAAGCGCGTCACATCCACGATGCGGTCGGCGACGCGGTCGCGCACATCCTCGTCGTGGAAGATGCCGATAATCGCCGCGCCGGCGCGCTTCTTTTCTTCGATC
Organism: Kaistia algarum; assembly: GCF_026343945.1. Taxonomy (NCBI): domain Bacteria; kingdom Pseudomonadati; phylum Pseudomonadota; class Alphaproteobacteria; order Hyphomicrobiales; family Kaistiaceae; genus Kaistia; species Kaistia algarum. The sequence goes on along the minus strand of NZ_JAPKNJ010000001.1, from coordinate 1,388,072 downwards.
AGGCGCACCACCACGGCGCGGTTGGCCGCGTCCAGCGAGGCAGTCGGCTCGTCGAGCAGCAGTATCGGCCGTTCGGAGGCAAGGCCGCGTGCAATATTGACGCGCTGCTGCTCGCCGCCGGAAAAGGTGGCCGGCGGCAGCGCCCAGAGGCGTTCGGGAACGTTCAGCAGCGTCAGCAGCCGCTCAGCGCGGGCCCAGGCCTCGCACTCGCCGATCCCGTCCGACATGGCGGCTCCGGCGACGATGTCGAGTGTCGAGACTCGCGGGATGACGCGCAGGAACTGGCTGACATAGCCCATGACCGAGGCGCGCAGCTTCAGGATGCGCCGCGGCTCGGCGCTGGCCACGTCAACCGCTTCCTCGCCGTCGCGAACGAAGATGCGACCGACGTCGCAGCGGTAATTGCCGTAGATCATCTTCAGGATCGATGATTTGCCGGCTCCGGACGGCCCGCCGAGCACGACGCACTCGCCGGGCGATGCCGCGAAGCTGACATTGTCGACGACGCCGATCCGCAGTCCGTCCCGCAGATGCAGCGTGAACGCCTTGGAGACGCCGCCGAGAGTGACGAGGTTGTCGGTCATGATCATGCCGCCAGCACGGAGGAGACGAGAAGCTGCGTATAGGCCTCGCGCGGATCGTCGAGCACCTGGTCGGTGAGGCCGGTCTCGATGACGTGGCCGTGCCGCATCACCATGATGCGGTGGGAGAGCAGCCGTGCCACGGCGAGGTCGTGCGTGACGATGATCACCGCGAGACCGAGTTCGGTGACGAGGCCGCGGATGAGATCGAGCAGACGCGCCTGTACCGAGACGTCGAGGCCGGAAGTCGGCTCGTCCATGAAGACGAGGCGCGGATGGGTCACCAGATTGCGGGCGATCTGCAGGCGCTGGCGCATGCCGCCGGAGAAGCTCTTCGGCAGATCGTCGATGCGGGTCGGATCGATCTCGACGCGGCCGAGCCAGTCCGACGCCGTATCGCGGATCTTGCCATAATGGCGCGCGCCCACCGCCATCAGCCGCTCGCCGACATTGCCGCCGGCCGAGACGCCCATGCGCAGGCCGTCGCGCGCATCCTGCCGCACGAAACCCCAATCGGTCCGCAGCAGGAAGCGCCGCTCGGCCTCCGACAGGTCGAACAGATTGCGGCTGACGCCGTCGCGCATGCTGTAGTGGACACTGCCGGAAGTTGGCGGCAGTTCGGTCGAGAGCAACGAGAGGAGCGTCGACTTGCCCGAACCGGACTCGCCGACCACCGCCAGCACCTCGCCCTCATAGATATCGAACGAGACCTCGGCGCAGCCGATCCTGGGACCATAATGTTTGGTCAGATCGCGGGCAGAGAGAAGGGGGAGATCGTTCTGGGTCATGATGCGCTTTCCTCTACGAAAGGCACGGCAGTTCTTCCCTCTCCCGCCTCGCGGCAGAGGGAGAAGGAAGAGGGAGCCAGCTCCAGCCGGAAGCTGAAGCCGTGCTTCTCAAAGCCCAAGCCTTCATAGAAGGCATGGCCGCGCTCGTTGGCGAGGTTCGAAGACAGCGCCACCTTGTAGGCGCCCTTGGTCTGGGCCAGGGCGCAGGCGGCGTTCATCATGGCGCGGCCGATGCCGCCGCCCTGGCGATCCTCGCGCACCACGACATTCTCGATCATGGCCGTCGGCGTGCCCCAATGGGCAATATTGTCGATGATCATCAGCGCGAAGGTGCCGAGCACCTCCCCGTCCGCTTCCGCGAAATAGATGGCGTAGTCGGGATAGGCGGCGAAGCGGGCGAAGATCGCCTTCGCCGCATCAAGGGAAATCACGTGGCCCTTGTTGAAGCTCGGCTGGGCATAGAGCGCGAGCAGGGCGGGGAGATCGGCCTCGGTGATAGGGCGGAGCACGAGATCCATCATGATCCGCTCCCGTCGACGGAGGATGACGGCGGTGCCCCCTCTCCCGCGCCGCGGGAGAGGGTGAAGGAAGGGGGATCGCCGCTGTTGGTCCCCAGCATCTCGCCGACATGCCCTTGCGCCCGCCGTTCCTCGCAATAGTCGCTGTCCGAGCAGACGAACATCCGCCCGCCTTCATCGTCGAGCACGACCTCGTCGAGATAGACGCCCGTTGCCGCGCAGAGCGCGCAGGGCTTGTCGAAGCGCTGCACCGCGAAGGGATGATCCTCGAAATCGAGGCTGCGGACCCGGGTGTGCGGCGGGACCGCATAGATGCGCTTTTCGCGGCCGGCGCCGAAGAGCTGCAGCGCCTCGCAGAAATCCATCTTGGGATTGTCGAATTTCGGAATCGGCGACGGGTTCATCACATAGCGCCCGGCGATTTCGACCGGATAATCATAGGTTGTCGCGATATGCCCGTGCCGCGAAATGTCCTCATAGAGCTTCACATGCATGAGGCCGTAGTCGGCGAGCGCATGCAGCTTGCGCGTTTCGGTCTCGCGCGGCTCCAGGAAGCGCAGCGGCTCGGGGATCGGCACTTGGTAGACGAGGACCTGACCGCTGGTGAGCTTGTGTTCCGGAATGCGGTGGCGGGTCTGGATGATCGTCGCCTCGGCGGTCTTCGTCGTCGTCTCGACGCCGGCTGTCTTGGCAAAGAACTTGCGGATCGAGACGGCGTTG